>NZ_AOCN01000022.1 GCF_000350525.1 Leucobacter salsicius M1-8
GTGGGGTGGTGCCGGGCCGTGCCGCCCGCTACGCCGACCGCCGAGGGGCGGCATATCGGTACACGAGCGCGGTCACAAGAATGCCGACCGCCCCCGCCGCCGTGTCGATCAGCACGTCGCGGATCTCGCCCGAGCGGCCGGGCACGATGAGCTGGTGTAGTTCGTCGGAAGCGGCGTACACGAGCACGAAGACCAGCGCGCAGACCGCGGCGCCCCGAAGCGAAAGCCGGGTCAGTATCGCAACTCGGAACGCCAGAACCGCGAGCCCAAAGTAGGCAAAGGCGTGCGCTCCCTTTCTGATGACAAACGTGAGTGCCTCAACGGGAAGCGGGAGCCCGAGGCCCCGCACGAAGTCGGCCAGTGCGTCACTCGACACCTCCGACTCGGAGCCCGACTGCGCCGAGAACGCGAAGATGGCGACCATCCAGGCGAGCAGCAGTGCCACACGAATGGCGACGGTGATCGCGCCGGAACTGCGGCTGACGATGCCCGGGGTCTTGCTCGGTATCACGGCTTTCCTTCCGCAGTTGAGTCTCGCGACAGCTGACGCGCAGCGCGGCAAGCTACCATAGAGTCTATGGAAATCGTTAAGGGCATCCTTGTAGTCCTGCACATCATCGGCTTTGGCGTGGTCTTTGGCGGAGCTCTCGCTCAGCTGCCCAACATCAAGAAGGGTACGGCCAAGATCTCGGCTGGCATTCTGCACGGCTCTTCGCTGCTGTTCGCGACCGGTCTGCTGCTGGTCGGCATGATCTACGCGCTCGGCGGCCAGCCGAACAACGCGAAGATCGGCGTTAAGCTCGTCGTGCTGCTCGTGATCATCGCGCTCGTGCTCATCAACCGCAAGAAGCCCCAGGTTTCGGGCGGCGTCATTGGCGCGATCGCCGGCCTGTCGGCCGTCAACGTCGCGCTCGCGGTGCTCTGGAGCTAAGCCCCTCACCTCGTCAACGCAGAAGGGCCCGGATCATATGATCCGGGCCCTTCTGCGTTCTGCGTGATCCGGCGAGCGTTAGCTCGTCGCCCGCTTCAGCGTGCCAATCTCGGCACCCGCCTCGTCGTTAATGGTGAGCGTATCGCCCGACACCGTGGCGGTGGAGGCCTTGCTCAGCCACGTGTCGACGCCCTCGCAGAACATCATGGTTGATGCGAGCTGCTTGAACTGCACGGTGCCACCCTCCTCGCTGTAACCGCCCATGAGTCGGTTGCAGCCGTCGGTGCCGGTGACCTTGCCGTCCTTTGACAGCTCCAGCGAGGGCTGGTTGGTCTGGGCCGCGTCGCCCCAACTGCCGACGGCGGATGGGGCGGCAGACGAGCACCCAGTGAGAGCGAGCGCGGCGACTGCGGCCGCGGCGGCAAGGAGGCGCAAACGTGAGGGAGTCATGGCGCCAGCGTAACAGCGCGGGCCCCGTGTATACCGGACAATTTCCTCACTGCGACGCGTATTGGCCGGTTACTCCCAGCGTGCACCCCACTCCTGGGAGAGCCCAGCAGCGGCGATCTCCTGGGGCACACCCAGCGGGTTGTCGTCGCGCAATGCATCGGGGAGAAACGCCTGCGGCGCATTCTGGAATGCGACGGGGCGCAGGAAGCGGGTGATAGCCGCGGTGCCCACCGACGTGCTCGAATCGTTGGTGGTGGCTGGCCACGGGCCGCCGTGCTGCTGGGCGGGGGTCACTGCAACACCGGTCGGCCAGCCATTAAATAGCACCCGCCCCACCTGGTGGCTCATTGCGGTGACCAACGACTGCAGCTCAGCCGCATTCGCGGTCGTGCCGGTGGCCTCCTGGGCGCTCAGGTGCAGGGTGCCGGTGAGGTTGCCCTCGTAGAACTCGGGCATGAGCGACGCGAGGTCGGTGCCCTCGGGAGTCTCCACGATGATCGAGAGCGGCCCGAAGGACTCCTCGACGAGCGCGTCGTGGCCCGCGCGGAAGTTCTCGAGCGACACCGCAACGACCGTCGGGGTCGCCCAACCATGGCCCTGCTCGTCAAACCGCACGCCACCCTCGACGATGGGCGTTACGCCGGGGGAGCCGAGCACCTCGTCACGCCGCGTCGCAAACCCGGTCGCGATGCGCGGGTCGAGGAGCCGGTGCTCGCCGGGATGGCCTGCAACAGACTTGATGGCGGCAGGCAGCGTGGAGCCCTCGGGGGCAAACACGAAGCCCGGCTTGGTGCAGAGCTGACCGGCTGAGCCGGTCACGCTGGTCAGATAGCCGGCCGCAATTTCGCCCGCGCGCTCCGCGATTGCGTCGGCCGTGATGAACACTGGGTTGACGCTGCCGAGCTCGCCAAAGAATGGAATGGGAGCGGGACGGCTGGCCGCGATGTCGGCGAGCAGCCTGCCCACCCGGATCGATCCGGTGAATGATCCAGCCTTCACCCGCGCGTCCTGGAGCACCGCGATGCCGGCGTCGCGTCCGTGAATGAGATGGAAGATGCCGGCCGGCATCCCCGCGCCTGCGAGGGCCCGGGTCGCGACCTCGGCGGTCGCGTCCGACAGTTCGGGGTGCCCCGAGTGGGCCTTGACGATGAGCGGGCAGCCCGCCGCCAGGATCGCGGCCGAGTCGCCGCCCATGACCGAGAACGCGAACGGAAAGTTGGAGGCCGAAAAGTTGATGACGGGGCCGAGCGGCGTGAGGCTGCGGCGAATGTCGGGGCGAGCCCCCAGTACGAAGTCAGCGTCGGCCTGGTCGATACGCGCATCGAGGTAGCCGCCGTCGACGATGGCGTCGGCCATGAGGCGCAACTGGACGGCCGTGCGGGTGACCTCACCCGTGAGCCGGGCTTCGGTGAGACCGGTCTCACGCATGGCAATCTCGACGAGCCGGGGCTTCTCGCCTTCGAGCGCGTTGGCGACTGCTACGAGGGCCTGTGCCCGGGATTGCGCTGTCGTGGCGGCGAATGCGGGGGCTGCTGCCGAGGCTGCGGCGACGATGGATTCGAGGGGTGCGGTGAGTGTAGACATCTGTGTCATGATCCCATACTGTCAGTTCAAGCTGGTCTGCCGACAGCAGACAATTTCTGGAGCCCACACGAAAGAACGGGGCGGGCTTCGATCATGCGAAACCCGCCCCGTTCAACGGCGTCTGGTGAGGGCTGGAGACTACGAGACCGTGCGGGTAATGAACTCGGCGGCACGCACGAGCTGCGTCTCGCCCGCGCGAATCTTGCCGGCCGACGTGAAGATGCCGTGGGCATTGCCCGGGAGGTGCGTGAGTTCGACGTGTGTGCCGCGTTCGGCCAGCAGGCGGGCGTACTCGAGGCCCTCCTCAGCGAGCGGGTCGAGCCCCAGCGTGATGATCCAGGCGGGGGGCTGCGGGGCCGCATTTTGATCCCGTGCGGCGAGCAACGGGGAGACGCGGTGGTCGTGCCCGTCCTCGGCGTTGGCGAGAAACTCGCGGGCAAACCAGCGCATGGTGTCTGCGGTGAGCGGAAAGCCCTCCTCGAGACGCGCGTACCCGGTCGATTCGGCCGACACGTCAACGACGGGGTAGAGCAGTACCTGGGCAACCACCGAAGTGCCGTCGACCTGCAGTGAGGGCTCGAACGCGAGGGCCGTGGCGATGCCGCCGCCCGCACTATCGCCCACGGTGACGATGCGTGACGCATCCCACGCGCGGGCCGCGGCCTCGTCACGCAGCCACTCGACCGCGCTGCGCGAGTCGTCGTGCGCGGCAGGGAACTGGTGCTCGGGGCCGAGCCGGTAGCCGACCGCGACGACGGGCAACCCCGTGAGGGTTGCCAGCCTGCGGCAGACAGGATCGTGGGTTTCGAGCGATCCGATGATCCACCCACCGCCGTGCGCAAACAGGATGACGGCGTCAGTGGCTACCCGAGCGCCCCCGGGGCGCGGGTCGTAGACCCGCACCCCGAAGCGCTCACTGCCCTCCCCGATCGAGACGTCCTCAACGAGGGCGACCTCGTCGCGCGGCAAGCCGTTTGCGGCGCTGGAGCGTTCGTATCCCTCACGCGATGCGGCCATTGATCCGGCATCTTGAAAGGAACGCGACCCAGCTGCACGAAACGCGGCGATCATCTCGCGCTGGTCGGCCGCGACGGCCTCGAGGGGAAGGGCAGTCATGGGGTTAGGCCTCTACCAGCGAGAGCGACTTGACGACGTAGTCGTCAGCGTTGAACTCGCGAGCCCAGTCGCGGTACTCCTCGACGGTGCCCGACCAGTTGTTGATGACCTTGCCCTTCGAGTTCTTGTACCAGCTCGAGCAGTCGCTCGAGAAGGCCGAACCACGCATCTCGGCCTGAAGCACCTCGTTGAACGCGTCGAGGCGTTCGCGGCGCACATCGACTGAAACCTTCTCGAGGTCAGCGGTCTTCGCGAGCACGTCCTTGACGTAGGACTGCTGGATCTCGAGCATCGTGACGACCGAGTTGTGATTCAGGTTGGTGTTGGGGCCGTACATGAGGAACATGTTCGGGAAGCCGTCGACCGACATGCCCACGAATGCCTCGGCATCCTCGGTGCCCCAGCGCTCGGCGAGCGTGACGCCGTCGCGACCGATGATGTTCAGGTTGCCCTGGAAGTTCTGCGAGTAGAAGCCGGTGGCGTAGATGATGACATCTGCCTCGTGCTCCACGCCATCGGCGGTCACGATGCCGTTCTCGGTGAAGTGCGAGACACCCTCGGTCACGAGCGAGACGTTGTCGCGCAGGAACGTGGGGTAGTAGGCCGAGGTGCGCAGGATGCGCTTGCAGCCGAACTCGTAGGTGGGGGTCAGCTTCTCGCGCAGGTCCGCGTCTTCGATGACCGAGTGCAGGTAGTCGATCGACTCCTTGGCGCCCTCTGCCTGGCCGCCCGTGTTGAGGCGGGTGCGCTCGAAGCCGGCCTCACGCAGCTCGTGGATCGCGCGACGCGACTCCTCGAACGTCTCGGGGTGCTGCTCGAAGGTGTCGAGCTGCTCCTGAGTGAATTCGATCTGCTCGCGGGGCAGGATGTAGTTTGCCGAGCGCTGGAACACCTCGAGGCTGCCCGCCTCCTCTGCGACAAAGGGCACGTACTGCACGGCCGAAGCGGCCGAACCGATCGAGATGACCTTCTTGCCCTTGAGGTCGACGTCGTGACGCCAGTGAGCCGAGTGGAACTGCTCGCCCTTGAACTTGTCGCGACCCTCCCACGCGGGGATCTTGACCTCGCTGAGCTGGCCCCAGGCGGGGATGAAGAAGTCAGAGGTGTACTGCTCGCCGTTCGCCAGCGAGATCAGCCAGTGCGCCTCTTCCTCGACCCAGCGGGCCTCGACGATCTCGGCGTTGTAGTGCATGTGCTTCTCGATGCCGAAGGCGTCGCGCAGCTGCTGCTGGTAACCGAGCATCTCGTCCTGGCCCGCGAACATCTTCGAGACGCGCAGGTGCGGGAAGAAGGTGTAGTTGTAGACGTGTGCCTGGGTGTCGCACGCTGCACCGGGGTAGGTGTTGTCGCGCCACACGCCGCCGACAGCGTCTGCCTTCTCGAAGACAGCGAAGTTCTCTTCGCCCGCGCGCACGAGCTGTGCAGCCATGCCGAGGCCGCCGAAGCCGGAGCCGAGAACCGCGACGCGGAAGTGCTGGGGAGTAGTCATGAGAGTGTCCTTCTAGGTTTGGTGCGAATGTATTGGAAAGCGATGAGGATGGAGGTTAGGCGCTCGCCGCGGCAAGGACCGCTGCGGGTGCTGTCTCGGGTGCCGGATCCGCAGCAGCCTGCGGCATACGGATGATCTGGCGCAGCACGGTGCCCGATGCGAGCGCATCCATGCCCTCGTTGATGTCGTCGAGGTCGATGGTGCCGCTGATGAGGCGCTCGAGGGGAAGCTTGCCCTCGCGCCACAGCTGCTCGAACTTGGGGATGTCGCGGCTGGGCACGGCCGAGCCGAGGTAGGAACCGATGACCTGCTGCGCGCGGGCGGTGAGCTTGAGCGGCTCGATCTCGCTCATGGCACCGGGGGCCGGGAGGCCGACCGTGACGAGCGTGCCGCCGAAACCAATGAGCTGGTAGGCGGTCTCGAATGCGCGGGGGTGCCCGACCGCTTCGATCACGACGTCTGCAGTGATGCCCTGCTCGACGGCCTGCTGCGGGGTGAACGCGGAGGTGACGCCCCACTCGCGTGCGAGTTCAAGCTTGGCCTCGTTGGCGTCGACCGCGTAGACCTCACGCGGGCCGATGCCGAGAGCGGTGAGCAGGGCGGCCATGCCCACGCCGCCGAGGCCGACAACCGCAATCGTGTTGCTTGCCTGCAGCTTCGCCGCGTTGAGCACCGCTCCGCCGCCCGTGAGTACCGCGCAGCCGAGTACGGCGGCGATGTCGGCGGGCACGTCGTCGCCCACTGCCACGACCGAGCGGCGGTCGACGACCGCGTACTCCGCGAAGCCCGAGCAGCCGAGGTGGTGGTGAATGCTCTCGCCGTCGCGGGTGAGGTGGCGGCTGCCCTCGAGTAGCGTGCCGGCCTCGTTCGTGCGGCTGCCCTCGGAGCAGGGGAGCCGGCCGTCGGTGCCGCACTGCGCGCACTCGCCGCAGCGTGGAAGGAAGGTGAGCACAACGCGCTGGCCGAGCTTGAGGTCGGTGACGCCCTCGCCGAGCTGCTCCACGATGCCCGCGGCCTCGTGGCCGAGCAGCATGGGGACCGGGCGGGGACGTGAGCCGTTCACGACCGAGAGGTCTGAATGGCAGATGCTGGCGGCCTCGATGCGCACGAGCAGCTCCTGTGCGCCCGGGTCGCCGAGCGTCAGGGTGTCAACGCTGATGGGGCGGCTCGAAGCGTAGGGTGCCTGGGCGCCAAGCGTGTTCAGAACCGCGCCGCGAATGGTGCGGGGGGTGGCGGTGGTGCTCATGTCATCTCCGTTGCGGGGAAGCGGATCGTGGGTGTTGGGATGAATCGAGGCCCTGCCTCGGGGAATGGCCTTGACTATGAGCATGCCTGCCGCTCGCGAGCAACTATGTGGAGAGTTCTCTACATTTACAAACTCAACATAGAATTACCCACATGCAGAATCTGATTGTGCCGACCGGAGACCATGAGGAGCTCGTGGAGTGGGCGCGCAGGCAGCAGCGCCTAACGAGCTCCATCTCTGAGTTTGCGATTGCGATCACGTCGATTCGCGACAGCGCCGCCGCGTTGCAACAGCTCGTCACGCGTGCGCGCACCCTGCTCGATGTCGACATGGCCTACATCAGCCTGAACGGCACCGACGGCTCGGGGTACACGCACATCACGGAGACTTCGGGGGTGTGGACGGAGGAATACCGTACCCTCAGGATGCCGCTCGGCAGCGGGGTGCTCGGGCGGGTGGCGCAGGCAGGCGGGCCCGTGCAGACCTCGGACTACGCGGACGATGACACGCTCGCGCACGACGAACACGTCGACCGGATCGTGGCGGCCGAAGGAGTGAAGGCGATTCTGGGCGCTCCAATTCGCTCTGGGGGGCAGGTCATCGGCGCGCTGCTCGCCGCCAACCGGTTTGCGCGAAGGTTCTCGGCCGAGCAGGTGTACATCGCGCAGACGCTGGCAAACCTCGCCGCGGTCGCGATCGACAACACGAACCAGGTGGCCGCTTTCGACGCCGAGGTCGTCGCGTTGCGTACGGGGCAACAGCACACGCAGGGCGAACTGGCGACCGAGCGTCGGGTCACGAGCGCCGATGAGGCCCTGATGGACGCGATCGCGGGCGGCGGCGGGCTCGGGTCGCTGCGAGACGGCATGCAGCGGGCCCTCGGCCGCCCGGTGCAGCTCGTCGACCTCACGGTTCGGTTCGACATGCGCGCGGCCGCGGCCGAGGTGGGTGACGCCGAACGGCCGCTGTTTGCGCTCTCCGCCCGCACGGGCACCGCCCAGCTGCACACGCGCGAGGACGGCTCCGTGCACGCGATCATGGCCGCGACGCGCGGCGTTGACCTCGTCGGGGCCGTGATGCTCGAGGGGGAGCTATCGGCCAGCGACGACCTCGTGCTGCGCCGATGCGCCCGGGTGCTGGGCGTGTTTCTGAGCGCGCAGGATCGTGAGCGCGGCGACATTGCCAGACGACGGCGCGAACTCATCGAGCAGGTGCTCGCCCCAGCGCCCAGCGGCCTGGGGTTCGCGGTCATCACGCAGCTGCGGGAGCTCGGAATTGAGACGGGTAAGCCGTTCCGGATCCTGGTGGTCGACGGCTCGGAGTCGTCGCTGCGGGATTTCGGGCACCGACTCGAGGTGGATTTCGGGCCGTCGCTGCTGCACGCGAAGCTCGGCGAGCAGATCATCGCGGTGGTGCCGGAGGCGGCCTTTGAGCGGATTCGTGACGAGCTTGAGGAGCGCGGGGCTCGCCGCTGGGGCGCGATGCTGGTGGCGCACTCGCCCGCCCTGCACATGTTCGAGGTGGTGCCCGACGAGTTCGCGCTCGTGGAGCGGGTGCTCGACGCGGCCAGACGCTCCGGCTACACCGACACGCTCGTCTCGCTGAAGACCTACGGCGCGATCGGAGCGTTCCTCACGAAGGTGACGCTCGAGCCCACGCGTCTGGGTATCGTCGAGGTGATCGGGCCCGTGCTTGAGTACGACCGCGATCACGGCTCCGCGCTGACGGAGACGGCCGGCGCGTTTCTCGATGCGGGGCACTCGGTGCCGCAGACCGCGATCGATCTACGCGTGCACGAAAATACGGTGCGCCAGCGACTCGACCGGATCTCCAAGCTGCTCGGCGACGGCTGGGCCTACGGGCAGCACGGGCTCGACTGCCACATCATGCTCGCGGCGCACCGGCTCATCGGACGTTAGTCCGGTACACCGCTACACCGATAAGCCCGCGAGGCTCAAGAGGGTTAGCCGACGACGTCGAACTGCTTGAGGCGCTTGCGGTCGGCCTTCGACGCCGAGTTCTGCAGCGACAGCAGCTCGGCGTAGATGCCGCCCGATGCCGCGAGCTCGTCGGGGGAGCCGATCTCGTCAATGCGGCCATCCTTGAGCGTCACGATGCGGTCCACCTCAGCAATCGTCGATAGCCGGTGCGCGATGATGAAGCTCGTGCGGTCGCGCATGAGGTCGTCAAGACCCTGCTGTACCAGCCGCTCGGACTTCGTGTCGAGCGCGCTCGTGGCCTCGTCGAGCACCAGGATCGGCGCATCCTTGAGCATGGCCCGAGCCACGGCGATGCGCTGCTTTTGTCCGCCCGAGAGCTTCATTCCGCGCTCACCAATCATGGTGTCGTAGCCCTGGGGCAGCTTCGCCACGAACTCCGCGACCGCAGCCCGCTGTGCAACCGCCTCGATCTCCGCCTGGGTCGCCTCGGGGCGACCGTAGGCGATGTTCTCAGCGATCGTGCCAGAGAACAGTGAGGGGTCCTGAAACACGACGCCGATGTTGCGGCGCAGCGACGACATATCAGGGCCCGCACCGCGCACCTCGATGCTGCCGTCGCGCGATGCGTAGAACCCCAGCAGCAAGCTCACGATGGTCGACTTGCCACCGCCCGATTCGCCCACGAAGGCGATGCGCTCACCCGGGTGCGCGTCAAAGGTGATGTCGTTCAGCACGGGGGCGTGGTCCTCGTACCCGAATGTCACCCCGTCAAACGAGACCGCGGGGCGCCCGGCTGCTGGCTGGGTGCCGGGTGCCCGAGTGGCCTCGGGGGCATGATCCGGATCGCGGGGCAGCGATCCGGTGCCGCCGGTGGCCGCGGGATCGAGATCCATGACCTCGAAGTATGAGCGGGAGCCAGCCGACGCGCGCTGCGCGGAGTCGACGACCCAGCTGAGGTTCTGCACGGGCTGCTTGGCCATCGCCATGAGCTGGATCAGCATCACCATCTCGCCGGGGGTGAAGAAGCCCATCACAGTGCGAATGAAGATGATGAGGTACAGCCCGAAGAAGATGACGTTGAGCACGGCGCGACGAATGCCGTCCATCATGTGCCAGTGGCGCGATTGCGCTCCCGTCAGCGCAATGGTCCGGTCGAAGTGGTTGCCGAACTCGTCGAGTTCGCTGTCCTCGCGCGCAAACGACTTCACGACGCGCATCTGGCCCACGACCTCGGCGAAGCGGCCCGAGGCGAGATCGACATGCTCGTTCTTCTGATTCTCGAGGCGCTGCCACTTGCGGCTCGTGAGCGCGGTCAGCCAGAGATAGGTGGGGTAAGCAATCGCGAGCAGCACCGCGAGCGGCCAGTAGTGCCAGGCGCTAATCGCGAGCACGGCGACCGTGGTCATGAGCATCGTCACGAACATATTTGAGAACGACTTCATGAAGTTGGTGACTTCGGTGATCGAACGATTGAGGCGCGCCACGATGGTGCCGCTGAGCTCGTTGTCGAAGTAGCGCTGCGGTAGCGCGAGGAGCTGCTCGTAGTAGCGGGTCGAGAGAATTGTGCGCATCTTGGCGCTCATCACATCGCCCCAGTAGCCACCGATGTTGCTCACAAAGGTCTCAACCAGGCTCGCGGCGAGCAACGCGAGCGCGAGCAACACGACCGACCGGATCGCACCCTCGGGCACTGCCTCGCCGTTGGCGACCGCACCGACCGCGCCCACGACCACGTCAGTGGCGGCGCCCGTGATGAACGGCACCGCGATGCCCGCGCCGGTGATGACTGCAGCGGCGATCATGATGCCGACGTAGTAAGGCGTGAGCGAACGAGTGAAACGCAGAATGCGCATGAGCGTGGACAAGTCGGGTGCTACCTCATCTGGGTGTGTGGGCTGCGGGAGGGCGCTACGCGGGGTAGTGGTGGCGCCAAAAACGATGCTTCAACTACAACGCCTGGGTGCCCGGAACATTCCGGACGCCCAGGCGTCATTGATTCGAGATGAGTCTACGCGAGCGCGGTTGCGCGTGGGTGAACTTCTCTCGTGAAGGCTTCTGCGTTACTGCGCGACCTTCGGCTGCTGCTGCGTGATGCAGTGGATGCCGCCGCCGCGTGCGAACAGCGGGCGCGCATCGATGCCGATGACCTCGCGGCCGGGGTAGACGTCGCGCAGGATGCTGAGCGCCTTATCGTCGGCCGGGTCGTCGTACGAGCACGCGAGCACGGCGCCGTTGATCACGACGTGGTTGATGTAGCTGTAATCGACGAAGCCTTCTTCGTCGCGCAGCGTCTCGGGTGCGGGCAGGTCGAGGATCTCGAAGCCGGCCGAGTTGGCGGTGCGGTATTCCTCGGCCACGGCGCGGTTGGTCGTCGCGATGACGTGGTCGGGGTGGGACTGCGAGTTCTGGCTGTGCATCAGGAGCACGTCGGGCGTCGTGAACGCCGCAAGAATATCGGAGTGACCGCGCGTGCCAAAGGTGTCGTGGTCGCGCGTGAGCCCGCGGGGGAGCCACAGGGCACTCGTGGTGCCGATGGTGCGGGTGAGCTCGGCCTCGACCTGCTCCTTCGTCCAACCCGGGTTGCGGCCCGGATCGAGCTGCACGGTCTCGGTGAGTACGACGCGACCGGTGCCGTCGACCTGTATGCCGCCGCCCTCGTTGACCATCTCGGAGTTGATGAGTTCCGCGCCGGCGGCCTCGGCCACGATGCGACCGATGTGCTGGTCGTGATCCCACTGGGCCCAGTCCTGGCCGCCCCAGCCGTTGAATACGTAGTTCACGGCGCCGAGGCGTCCGTCATCACCGATGACGAAGCTGGGGCCGATATCGCGCATCCAGGCATCGTTGAGGGGCGCGACGATGGTGTCGATCTGTGCCGAGAGGAACTTTGCCGCGATTGCCTCGTCGCCGGGGCTCACGACGACGGTGACGGGCTGGTGCTCGCTCGCGGCGTTAGCCACGGCGGCCCAGGTGGTGCGGGCCTCGAGGGCCTCTGCTTCCGTGTCACCAAGCGTGTAGCCGGTGGTGGGCCAAGCCAGCCACAGACGCTCCTGCTCGTGTCCCTCGATGGGCATGCGCCACGTCGTCATGTTGCTCCTCGATAGATCGGTTCGCACACGAGACGTGCGCGAAGAAATTGAAATCTTTTTCAGTCTACCCCGAATGGGCGAGAACTCGAGTCTTCGTTATTCATTCATGAATGGATGAAATATGCGAGATTCTGGCGATCTTGATCGATCAGGCCAGTATTTGCTTGCGTAATTAATCATCTACACCTAGATTGTATGAAGTCGTCACCGAGGGGTGGCGGAGTTATTTGGTGACGTACAAGGGAGTACCAGCGACCATGACACAGCAAGATACCGTCGTGCATCACGACGAAGACGCGGCCCACCTCGCGTCTCTCGGATACACCTACGAAACGACGTTTAAGCGCGATATGACCTTCTGGGGCAACGTCTCGCTCGGGTTTACCTACCTATCTCCAATCGCGGGTGTGTACTCGATGTTCGCGATCTCGCTCGGGCAGGCGGGCCCGCCAATGGCGTGGGCGCTCGTGATCGCGCTCATCGGCCAGTTCTTCGTCGCGCTGATCTTCGGCGAGGTCGTCTCGAACTACCCGGTAGCCGGCGGCGTGTACCCCTGGTCGCGACGTCTCTGGGGACGCAAGTGGGCCTGGATGAACGGCTGGATCTACGTTGTCGCCCTGATCGGCACGATCGCGGCGGTGTCATACGGCGCAGCACCGTTTATCGCTTCGGTGTTCGGTGAGGAACTCGACGCCACCGGCACCGTCTTGATTGCGCTCGGCACGCTGGTGCTTGCAACGGTGCTGAACTTCTCGGGCACCAAGATCCTGAGTCTCGCAGCAACCATCGGCCTAATCGCCGAAATGATCGGTGCCGTCGTGATCGGTGGCTACCTGCTCATCTTCAACCGTCATCACGACTTCTCCGTGCTGTTCGACAACCAGGGCATCGGCACCGACGCCCCCGGCGGTTATCTCGGCGCTTTCGCCGCGGCGGCTCTCATCGGCATGTTCGCGTACTACGGCTTTGAGGCCAACGGCGACGTCGCCGAGGAGATCAAGAACCCCAGCTCACGCGTGCCGAAGGCCATGCGCATGACGATGTACATCGGCGGATTCGCGGCGAACCTGCTCGCCTTCTCGCTCGTACTCGCGGTTCCTGACTTCCAGGCCGTTGCGAGCGGTGAAGTGGTCGACCCGATCGGTGAGATCCTGCACACCGCCTTTGGCCCGGTCTTCCCCGTCGTCATGTTCGTCATCGTCGTCGCCTTCCTCTCATGCATTACGAGTCTGCAGGCCGCGGCAAGCCGCCTCGTGTACTCGATGGGACGCGACGGAATCCTGCCGGCCTCGAAGTTCCTCGCCTCATTCAACGAAAAGCGCCACGTGCCCCACAACGCGCTCCTCGTCGCAGCGTTCTTCCCCGCAGCGGTCGTCGTGCTCTCGCTTCTCCTGGAGAACGCCCTCACGGCAATGGTCGGGTTCGGTACCGTCGGTATCTACATGGGCTTTCAGATGGTCGTCCTCGCGGCGCTGCGTGCCCGTATCCTCGGGTGGAAGCCCGCCGGTAAGTTCACCCTCGGCGCCTGGGCGTACCCCGTCAACATTGTGGCGCTCGTCTGGGGAATTGCGGCCGTGGCCAACATTCTGTGGCCACGCCCCACCGGTGGGGGCTGGGCCGAGGACTACCTGCTGATCATGACCACCGTGGGCGTGGTGGCGATCGGATGGATCTACATGCTCGTGTCGAAGGCCTACCAGCGCGGTGATACGCCGGCGGCAGATGCCAGCGGCCCCATCAAGGTGCTCGTCTAAATACGCCCCGCGTGAGTGTGCCCCCGCTTCAGACGAAGCGGGGGCACACTCACGCTCACCACAGGCCGCCTCCAGCCACTGGGAGTCGCGGCAGCTCACGAAAGGAACCCTGATGACTGACTACGTCGTCGACCCCACGCCGTTTCTCACCCCGGGGGAGGAGAACCTCAACGGACCGCTGATTCCCATGGTGGTGTCGTTGAGCTTTCCCGGTATGAACGAGGCTGCCCGCGACCTGCAAGACGAACTCACGCGTGCGGCATTTGACGCGGTGCGTGCGGCCGGTGGTCGACCCCGCCTCGTGGACGCCGCCGACGCGCAGCTCTCTTCCGCTGAAGACGTGTTCGCCGACGCCGACGCCATCATGATCCTGGGCGGCGGCGACGTCGATGGGGCCTGCTACGGCTACGAGGGCCCGCCCCCGGCCAATGAATACGGGGTGGACCGCCGTGCCGACGATTTCTGCATCGGGTTGATCCGGGATGCAGTGGAGCGCGACCTCCCCACGCTCGCGATCTGTCGCGGCTCGCAACAACTCAATGTCGCGTTCGGCGGCACGCTGATCCCTGACATCTCGGAATGGGCGATGCACCGTGGCAACGGGTCACCCCTGTTCGTCGACGAGGAGGTCGTGCTCGAGGCCGACTCCAAGATCGCCCACGCGCTCGGCCGCACGAGCGTCACGGTGCGCAACGGTCACCACCAGGCAGTCGACGCTGTTGCCCCGGCGTTGCGCGCGACGGCTCGCGCCCACGACGGAATCGTCGAGGGGACCGAGCATCGAGACGCTCGCTGGGTCGTCGGCGTCCAGTGGCATCCCGAGGAAGTGGATGCAGATCTTGAGGATCGGTCACGGCTATTTGGCTCGTTCGTTGAGCAAGCGCGCCTCGCGGCCCGCGTCTAGTGTCTACAGCACAGCCCCCGGGTGCACACGCGGTGCGCCCGGGGGCTGAATCGTTTCGTGAGCGAAGTCACGCCCCGTGGTGGCTAGACCGTGGCCGAGAGCTGCGCGAGTACGCCGTCAATCCACTCGATCGCGACGTCGCTGCCGAGGTCCCAGGATGAGGCATCGTGGCGGCCATAGTCGCCGACGCGTTCCCCGCCCTGCGCAGTGAAGCGGCGGTCAATGTGCTCGCTGCCCTGGCTGTAGGTGTCCTCGTAGAAGGTGTCGCCCAGGCCGAACATGGCGTAGCGCAGCCCGGTGAGGTCGGGCAGTACTTCGTCGAATGCCTCAACGAACGGGATCGCGGTATTGGGGAGGTCGCCCTCGCCGTGGGTCGAGCAGACGACGACGGTGAAGCGCTCTGCGGTGAGGCTTGCGGGGTCGAAGGCTTGGAGGTCGTGTACCTCGACGTCATCGTGCGTCTCGCGCAGCTTCTCGCCGAGGTCTTCGGCGATGAGCTCTGAGTTGCCTGATTCGGTGCCGTATAGGACGGTAAACTTCATGGCTGAGTTCCTCTCGGGGGTGGTCATGCTGAATAGGTTGCGGCCAGCCCGCGGGCAATATTGGCCATGTGTGTGTGGTTGGGAAGCTTGCGTCGCACCCGGTGCGCGGGGGCTTGCTCGCGTTCGTGGGCATCGAGCACGAGCCACTCGGCATAGCTAATCGCGCGGTCGCGCAGCTGCTGTGAGAGGCCGTCAAACCCGAGCTTGGTCGAGGTCGGATCGATTGCGCCGCTGTCGAGGTCGGCAACGAGCTCTTCGGCTACTGATTTTGCGCAGGCACGATTCTCGGGGATCGCACCGCGAGGGCCCCGCTTGGCCCAGCCGGTGCGGTACAGCCCAGGGGCCACGCGGCCGGTATCGCTGCTCGGGGAGAACGCCGTGCCCGTAACGCCCTCGGTTACCGACTCGTCAAAGCCAATGGCGGTGAGGACGGCCGTTGCCGGCACAGTGACGGTGCCTCGCTCGTCGGAAAATTCGACTGCCTCGACCCGGTCAGAGCCCAGCACGCGCTGCGGCGTGAGCCCAAACCGCAGTGTCACGCGGGGGCCGGGGTGCTGGGGGCGAAGCGGCGACACAAGCTCACCGATCGCGACGACCCGGCTGGTCGCGGTGCGATCCAGCCCGGTGGTGGGGTCGGGGGATACCGGATCGGGTGTTGCATAGCTCGCGCGTTCGAGCGCGGCGAGTTCCTTGATCATTTGCGGGTCACCCTTGGAACTCGCGGCACTCGAGCGACTCACTAGCGTGATGCGTGAGGCCGGGGCAGAAGCGTATTCATGCAGTGCGATTTCAGCGACGTCGCTGTCAGTGAAGTCGTCTGCGGACTTGACGAGGAAGCGCAGCAGGTCGAGCGCGACGTTGCCGGCACCCACGATCACGATGTCTGAACCGAGCTCGGGCAGCTGGGCGGGTTCATCAGGGTGGGCATTCAGAATGCGGGTCACCTCACCTGAACCGACCACGCCCGTGAGCTCTGACCCGGGTACCCCCAGGCTGCGATCCGCGCTGAGCCCCGTGGCGAGCACGACCGCATCGAACTGCGCGCGAAGCTCCTCGAGGGAAACGTCACGGCCCACCTCGATGTCGCCAGCGAATCGCACGGCGCCCGATTGGAACAGACGTTCAAACTGGCGGGTAATCGCTTTCGTGTGCTGGTGATCGGCGGCGATGCCGTACCGGATCAGGCCAAACGGCGATACGAGCCGGTCGAACAGCGTCAACGTAGCCCCGGGAAGAGCTCGCAGCAGGGATTGTGCAAGGTAGCAGCCGGCAGGGCCGCTGCCGATAATCGCGACGTGCAGGGTTGGGGGAGTTGGCATCAATCACAGCTCCTTTGCGTGAGGATCCTTGAGGCGCTTCGTCGCGCCGGGATGGAGGTTGGCTCCAGTGTAACCGTAAAGATTTCATTTGTGAATGATTTAATCCCTAATGAATCTATGAAAATCATCAATTTGTTGATTCCACTTGCGAAACAAAACATTCATGGATAGTTTATTTGCTAACCGGCCGCTCAACGACAGAGCGGACACGAGTTCGACAAGGGAGTACGAATGACCGGACAGACGTTTCAAGAGACTGCGCCCTACCTCGATATCTCGGCCCCCGAGTTCGCCATGAACTCGGAAGCCGTGCGCGAGGCCCGGGACCGCAGCTGGTACGCGAAGACCAACTACGGGTACGGTGTGCTGCGGTACCAGGAGGTCACGGAGCTGCTGAAGCACCCAAGCCTGAATCAGGGCAGCGCAAAATGGCCTGACCATCACGGCGTGCACTCCGGCATCTTTCACGAGTGGTGGGCGAAGAACCTGCTCGTGCTTGAGGGGGAGGAGCACCACCGTATTCGCCGGCTGCTTAACCCCGCGTTCTCTCCCACGGTCGCACGTCGCCTCGTCCCCGAGTTCGAAGCGATTTCACGCGAACTCATCGATGAGATGAAGCGCAAGCACAATGCTGGCGAGCAGGTCGAATTCGTCGCTGACTTTGCCGAGCCCTTCGCCACCCGGGCGCTCTGCGCCATGATGGGCCTGCCCCACGAGCACTGGGAGTTCATCGCCTCTCGCGCCAACACTGTCGGGCTCGCACTGAGCGTCTCCATCAAAGACGACATTGAAGAGGTCGACGTGGCCGTTCAGGAACTGTACGACTTCGTGGAACGCCTCATCGCGGAGCGTCGCGAGCAGCCGGGCGAAGACGTTGTGTCGCGCCTGGTGCAGTTCTCGGAGTCGGGCGACAAGCTGAGCGACGCCGAGCTGCGCAATGCGCTCGTGCTGATGTTGTTCGGCGGCATGGACACGACGCGTAATCAGCTGGGGCTGTTGCTGCAGACCTTCATGCGCAATCCCGCACAGTGGGAGCTGCTCGCAGCTGACCCTGCAACCTACACGAAGCCGGCACTCGAGGAGGGTCTGCGAGTCAACCCGACTACCCGATGGGTGACGCGTGAGGCGAACGAGGACTTCGATTTCAAGGGCCTGTTCATCGAAAAGGGCACCACCGTGCACCTCTTCACCATGTCGAGCGGCACCGACCCCGAGGCTTACCCCGACCCCGAGATCAACATTCAGTCGGAAGCGCGTAAGCAGCACCACACCTTTGGCGGCGGCGTACACCACTGCCTCGGCCACTACATCGCGCGCGCCGACATGAGCGTAGCCCTGCCGATGCTGGCGGAGAGTTTCACCAACATCTCCTGCCCGGGTGGCGACGAGTGGTTGCCCGACTCGGGCAACCACGGCCCGATCCGGCTTCCTATTACCTTCGAGCTGCGCTCATAATCCGGGACCGGTGGCCCTCGGTTCGCGCCGGGGCCACCGGGCACCAAAGCTCATCCACAGACCACGATTTACCCAAACATCACCTTCCAATGACGAAAGGACCACTGTGTCGAACACAATTGCCGTTGATCGGTTAGAGACCGAGCTGGCCGGCCTGCTTACCTCAGACCTCTCAACCGGGGGCCGCTTTGGCGCTGCCCTGCGCGAGATTCTCGCCGACACCACCGCGTTTGCCCGGCACCAGGAGGCGAACCTGCGCCCCGAGGTCATCGAGGCCTTCGCCGAAAAGATTCGCACCAATGGTGTGAAGTACATCTACTTCATGCTGCCGACGCTGGGTGCTCGCACGGTCGCCAAGGTTGTGCCCGCCGAGCACTTCGAGCGCATGCTGCGCAAGGGCATCGCGTTTCACCGTACGGCCCTCACCGACCTGCAGACCAGCCGCGAGGGCGAGCTCATCGGCGGCGGCGTCGACGCCCATGAGTTCTGGGGTCTGCCCGATCCCGAGACCTTCCAGGTGCTGCCCTGGGACACTGAGGTCGGCCGCGTCTTCTGCACCGCCTACGATCCGCCCCACCTGGGTGAGGAGGGCGGCCGCATGATTCCGCTCGACACTCGCTCGCTGTTCAAAGCCGCCCACAAGGGCTTCACGGAGCGCACCGGTCTCGAGCTGCGTTCGGGCCTCGAGCCCGAGATGACCTGGACCGGACCGGGCATCGAAGCGATTTCCAAGCAGGACCAGAGCCCCGCGTACCAGGTCGAAAACCTGGAAAAGATGCGCCCCGTCTACAAGAAGCTCTACTCCTACGCCCAGGCGCTCGGCTTCGACATGATCCAGGGTGACTACGAGGATGCCGGCCAGATCGAGCTCAACTGGGAGTACGACCGCGCCGAACTTAGCGCAGAGCGCCTGACCACCTACCGCCAGATCTGCAAGCAGGTGGCGCGTGAGCTCGGCCTCGAGGCCAGTTTCATGGCGAAGCCGTACAACGGCAAGATGGGTAACGGCTGCCACCATAATCTGAGCCTGTGGAAGACGACCGAGGGCGGCGATGTCAACGTGGTCGAGGACGGCCGCGTCGAGCTGCACGTCACCGACACCGCGCGCCACGCGATCGCGGGCATGCTGCTGCACACCCCGGGCTCGATGGTCGTCATGGCCTCGACCGTGAACTCCTACAAGCGATTCTGGGACGCTGGCCAGTTCGCACCCTCGGGAGCCGACTGGGGCCTGGATACTCGCGGTGTGGCGATCCGGATCTCGGCAAACGGTCGCATGGAGTACCGCCTGCCCGACGCAAGCGTGAACCCCTACCTGTCGCACCTGTTCTTGCTCGCCGCGATCGAGCACGGCATCGAGGCCCAGCTGGAGCCCGGTGACCCGGGCCAGCCGAGCGCGCTGATTCGCGACGTGGTCGTGCCGAACACGCTCGGGAGCGCGATCGAGGCGCTCGAAGCCGATGAGTACCTGATGGGCGCGATCCCCGAGGAGCTCACCCGCATCTACTTGCAGCTGAAGCGCGACGAATGGGCACGCTACTGCGGCCAGATCACACAGTGGGAGTTCGATCAGTACTGGGAGGCAATTCCGTGAGCCACACAAACGAAACACAAGCACCCGTCGCTACCGCGACCCAGACGATTCGGCTGGCCTGCATCGACTCCGATGCGGCGCCGCTGTTCGACAAGAGCCCTGACGGCAAGACCCGCACAGGCTATGAGCCCGAGGCCGCGGCACTCGTGCTGCAGCGCCTCGGCGCCGACATCGAGTGGGTCATGCTGCCGTGGGAGGACATGATTCCCGCGGTGCGCCGCGGCGACGCCGATGCCGTGTGGTGCGGGCAGGGGATGACCGCAGAGCGCGCCGCTCTCGTTGACTTCACCTCGCCCTACGCCGTGTTTAACGAGTCTGTGGTCGTGCGTGCGGGCGACCCCGCCCGCACGGCCGAGGACCTCAAGGGCTACCGCATCGGGGCGATTGAGAACTCGACCAACATGAAGCTCGCTGAGACGTTCCCGGGGGTCGAGCTCGTGAGCTTTGGCGCAAGCGATGACGTGTTCGGGGACATGATCGAGGCCACCCGATCGGGTGATATCGACGGTTTCGTCGATGACGATGTCGTGATGATTCCGCTCGCCGAAGAAGACCCTGACTTCGCGCTCGCCTTTACGGTGAACACGAACAACCGTTGGGGCATCGGAGTCGCGCCGGGGAACATCGAGCTGCGCGAGCGCATCAACGAGACGCTCACTGAGGTCGTGTCAGATGGCTCGCTCGAAGCCGTCTGGGCGAAGTGGATGCCGCTCCTCCCGTTCCCGTTTGCCGCAGAGGCCGCGTAGTGGCCCCCGCGCAGGCGGCAGCCGTGCACACGGCTGCCGCCCCGCGGGTCGGGGTGACGGGCATGCTCTCGAACCAGATCCACGGGCTCCGGTTTGAGGGCAGTGTCGTGGCCGCGGCTGTGCTCCGATCCGTCGTGCGCGCGGGCGGCGAGCCGTTCACGCTGTTTGCTGAAGGGGTCTCGTCTGCCGAGGACCGGCTGCGCGGCCTAGATGGCCTCGTGGTCCCCGGCGGCTACGACATCGATCCCGCACGCTATGGCCAGGATCGCGATGCGACAACGGTGACCGCCGACTTCGAAGTACAGGATCAGTTTGAGGCCGACATGCTCGCGGCCGCCATCAAACTGGGCATTCCCGTGCTCGCCATCTGCCGCGGGTTCCAACTGTTGAACGTCGAGCACGGGGGCACGATGGTGCAGGATCTGCCCGCCGACAGCCCACACCGTGACTCGGTGCACGCTGTGACCCTCGACGCCGGCTCTGCGCTCGCGGCCGCGGTCGGCGCAACCGACCTGCCGGTCTCGTCATACCACCACCAGGCGGTCGACAAGATTGGTGCGGGCCTGCATGTTGTGGGCCGCGCATCCGACGGTATCGTTGAAGCCATCGAGCACGACAGTGCCGACCTGATTGCGGTGCAGTGGCACCCAGAAGACACGTCTGAAACCGATGCGCAGCAGCAAGCGATTTTTGGCTGGCTGGTGGATCGGGCGCGACATTCAAAGGAGAAGCAGGCATGACGACACCGCGGGTGCTGGTGGTAGAACACCAGGACAATGCCGGGCTTGGGCTGGTCGGCGATCGTCTCCGATCGCACGATCTCGAACTCGTTTTGGTCGGCCCCGACGCCGGGCGTCCCGTGCCCGACTCGCTCGCAGGGTACGACGCGCTGGTGGTGCTCGGCGGCACGATGGGCCCGACTGAGGACGACACCGCGCCGTGGCTGCCCGCCACCCGCCAGCTGCTTGCTGAGGGGATCGAGCGCGAGGTGCCGATGCTGGGAATCTGCTTGGGCGCGCAGCTGCTCGCCACGGCTGCAGGCGGGCACGTGCGCGATATGCCGGCGGGCCCCGAGGTCGGGCTCTGCGACGTCGAGTTCGCGAGTGACGCTGCACCGGATCCAGTGTTCGGTGGGCTCGCCGGTGTGACCGTGTCGGCTGTGCAGTGGCACTGGCTCGAGGCCGATTCACTGCCTGCTGATTCGACGGTGCTCGCGTCGAGCGACGCGTGCCGCAACCAGGCGTTTCGTCTGGGGACGCGAGCTTGGGGAGTGCAGTTTCACCCCGAGGCGCTCACCCGAACGGTCATCGACTGGGCGGAAGAGGATCGAGAGAATCTCGCGCTGCTCGGTATTGAAGAGAACGAGCTCGTGAGCGATCTGCGAGCCGCAGAACCGAAGCTGATCTCGCTCTGGGGTGCGGTCACTGATCGGTTTGCGAGCGTCGTGCTCGGGGCACAGACCCTCTCGGATCAGGCCATTCCCGCGTCAGCATAAAGCAGCTGCAAACCCATCGCTTTGGGTTCAAGCTGGAGCCGCACATAACCGGGTTCTTGCCCCGTGACGAGGTCACCGGGCAAGAACCCGGCGCTATTACTCAACAGCACGTTGCTGCTCTGGCTGAGGAGCGCGAACGGCTGCTCTTGCTCTACGAGCAGCGGCAGCAGCGCCCGTTCGAGATCCTGCACCTGAATATCGTTGCCTACGGCACCCACGCGTTTACCGCTGACCACTGCGGGAACCGTGAGTGTGAGCACGTACGACTCGACGCCGAGGTAGTCGATGTAGGGGCCAACGAGCGCTGATTCGCCGTCGGTAAACGAGCGCACGAACCACTCGTGCTGTTCGTAGTCGTAGTAGCGATCTGCCCCGGGAACCACACCAAATGAGTACCGTGCAAACCGGGCGTCGTCTTCCCGTACCCACCACTCGAGGTGGCCGTTCTCCGTGCCGAGGGCGGAGTGGGCAACGATGAGACCGCACCCGTCAATGAACTCGTTGGCGATCAAGAACCTGCCGGCAACCGTCTTGAGTCGGCGCCTGACCGACTCGCTCAGATCTAGGTAGCCCGCGTCATCAAGGCGAAGCCCACCAAGGAGCTCGCCGGCGAGGGCTTCCACGCGCGCGAGTCGTTCATGGAACCAGGCCTCGAGCTGCTCCCGCACCCGCTGCACGGCGGTGTTCTCGGTCATGGGGCCTGTTTCTCTTCGGAGGGAGACAGCTGGATCACGTCGCTGCCGGTGAGGGCGAGTTTGCCCTCGATAATGAGGCGCATGTTGCTGTGCACGTGTGCGACGGCGAGTCGCTGCGCCTCTTCTGGCTGGCGCTGTTCAACCGCCATGACAAGCGCGAGGTGGTCGGTGAATGACGTCTGCACCGAAGCACGGCAGATTTCCTCGCACCACAGAAACGGCGACAGCTCAGACTGCAGCCTGCGTTCGGAGGCGAGGAGCCGGGGGGACTGGCTGAGCACCGCCACCTCAAAGTGAAATCGGCTATCTGCCATCGATCGGTCACGAGCGCTGCGGGCCTCCCGGGCCTGAAACGCGAACTCGGCGAGGCGCGTGCGTGAGTGCGGCGCGATGCGTTCGGCCGCCAGCTTGGCTGCCATCCCAGACACGGCGGCCTGCTCGTCAAAGAAGTCTCGCAGTGCCACGAGGCTCGTGAACTTCAGTGACGACTGCAACAGCTCTGGTGACGGGTAGGGGGACGCCACGATGAAGGTGCCGCCGTTGCGGCCGCGTCGGGTCTCGACCACGCCCTGATCGCGCAGCGTGGCGAGTGCCTTCCGCAGGGTCGCGACGGCGACTCCGAATTGGCTAGCGAGTTCGGCCTCGGTGGGGAGCCGCTCGCCTACGGTCAGCATGCCCAGGGAGATGGCTGAGACGATGCGACGGGCGATTCCGCTGACCTGTGGGCCAGCGGAATCGCCCTCGCCCGCGACCGGGCTGCCAAGAGGTGGCTGTTGCACTACGAAATGACCTGAACTACTCGTCGAACTTCAGAGCCTTGGCGATGATCGCTTCCTGCTCGGCAGCGTGCACCTTCGCGGAGCCCGTCGACGGAGCAGCCGAGGCCGAACGGGACACGAGCGAGATGCGGTCGTTTGCGAGGTGCTTCGAGAGCTCGAGCGAGATGAACGGCCACGCGCCCTGGTTCTCGGGCTCCTCCTGGACCCACACGAGGCTGGCCTCTGCATACTGCGCGAGCACGCGCCCGAGCTGCGGGGCCGGCACCGGGTAGTACTGCTCGACGCGCACCAGCGCGATTCGCGGATCGGGGTTCTTGTCGAGCGCGTTGCGCAGGTCGTAGTAGACCTTGCCCGACACGAGGAGCACGCGCTCCACCGCCGCGGCATCTGCGATGTTGGGGTCGTCGATGACGGGCTGGAAGGTGCCGTTGGTGAAGTCCTCGACGCTCGAAGAGGCGCCGCGCAAACGCAGCATCGACTTCGGCGTGAACACCACGAGGGGCTTGCGCGGCCGGGCATACGCCTGACGACGCAGCAGGTGGAAGTAGCTCGCGGGGGTCGACGGCTGTGCCACGATCATGTTGTCCTCGGCACAGAGCTGCAGGTACCGCTCAATACGCGCCGACGAGTGATCGGGGCCCTGACCCTCGTAGCCGTGCGGCAGCAGCATCACCACGGAGGACTGCTGGCCCCACTTCTGTTCCGCAGCTGCCACGTACTCGTCGATGACGGCCTGAGCGGTGTTGGCAAAGTCGCCAAACTGGGCCTCCCACAGCACGAGCGCATCCTCGCGCTGCAGGGAGTAGCCGTACTCGTAGGCGAGGGCCGCATACTCAGACAGGAACGAGTCATAGATCCAGAATCGAGCCTGCTCCTCTGCGAGGTTGAGGAGTGGGATCCACTCCTGTCCATTCGCGCGATCGTGGAACACCGCGTGTCGCTGAGCAAAGGTGCCGCGGCGGGCGTCCTGGCCAGCAAAGCGAACGGCGGTGCCCTCCATGAGCAGCGATCCGAGGGCGAGCAGCTCACCGAAACCCCAGTCAATGCCACCCTCGCGGCTCATCTGCACGCGCTTGTCGAGCAGCTGCTGCAGCTTGCGGTGCACAGTGAAGCCCTCGGGCTTGTTGGCGTGTGCATCGCCGATCCGCTCGACAACGCTCTGATCCACAGCGGTTTCGAGGGGAGCCGGCCCGGGCCCACCAACGGTGGCGACCGGGGCAATGCCGCTTGTGTCGATGATCGGAATCGAACCGGTCTGGGCAGCGTGCGTCTCCTGGAACGCCAGTTCCAGACGATCCTGGAAGTCCTGCTTCGACTTCTCGTATTCCTCTTCGGTGAGATCACCGCGGCCGACGAGGGCGCTCGTGTAGAGGCGTCGGGTTGAACGCTTTGCCTCAATCAGATCGGTCATGAGCGGCTGCGTCATCGACGGGTCATCGCCCTCATTGTGGCCGCGGCGGCGGTAACAAATGAGGTCAACGATCACGTCGACGTGGAACCGCTGGCGGAACTCGTATGCCAGCTTTGCCACGCGCACGACCGACTCCGGGTCGTCACCGTTCACATGGAAGATGGGGGACTGAACAACCTTGCCCACATCGGAGGAGTAAATCGCCGAACGTGAGTCGGAGGGCAACGTGGTGAAGCCCACCTGGTTGTTGATGATGATGTGAATCGTGCCGCCCGTGCGGTAGCCGCGCAGCTGCGACATCTGCATCGTCTCGTACACGACGCCCTGGCCGGCCATCGCGGCATCGCCGTGAATCAGGATCGGCAGGGTGGTAAACGAGCCAATGGGCTTCAGATCTTGCTTGGCGCGCACGATGCCCTCGAGTACGCCGTTGACGGTCTCCAGGTGCGACGGGTTTGCCGCGAGGTGAATGGGAACCTGGGTGCCGTTGGGGGCGGTGAACACACCCGAGGTACCGAGGTGGTACTTGACGTCGCCCGAGCCGCCCTTGTTTGCGGTCTGGGCACCCTCGAACTCGCGGAAGATCTGCCCGTAGGTCTTGCCCGCAATGTTCGAAAGAACGTTGAGGCGACCTCGGTGCGCCATGCCGACGTCAACACTGTCGACGCCGTCTTCTGCGGCATCGATCAACATGGCGTCGAGCAGCGGGATAACCGATTCGCCGCCCTCGAGGCTGAAACGCTTCTGACCGACGTACTTCGTCTGCAGGAACGTCTCGAATGCCTCGGCCTCGTTGAGCTTGCCGAGGATACGCATCTGATCGTCGCGGCTGGGCTTCGCATACGGCACCTCGAGCTGGGCGCGCAGCCACAGCCGCTGTGCCGGATCCTGAATGTGCATGTACTCGATGCCGATCTTGCGGCAGTACGAGTCACGCAGCACCCCGAGAATGTCACGCAGCAGCATCGTGCGCTTGCCGCCAATGCCGCCGGTGACGAACTCGCGATCAAGATCCCAGAAGGTGAGCCCGTGCGATTCGATCTCGAGGTCGGGGTGCGAACGCTGCACATACTCGAGTGGATCGGTGTCAGCCATGAGATGCCCGCGCACGCGGAACGAGTTGATGAGCTCCTGCACGCGAGCCGACTTGTCGACCGCGCCCGACACATCGACGTGAATGTCAGACGCCCACTGCACAGGCTTGTAAGGAATACGCAGCGCGGCGAAGATGTCTTCGTAGAAGTTGTGCCCGCCGATGAGGCGCTGGTGCACGAGCTTCAAGAATTCGCCCGACCCTGCACCCTGAATGACGCGGTGGTCATACGTGCTCGTGAGCGTAATGGTCTTTGAGATGCCCAGATCGGTGAGGATCTCGGGAGAAGCGCCCTGGAACTCGGCCGGGTACTCGAGTGCACCCGCGCCGATGATGCATCCCTGGCCCTGCATGAGGCGGGGCACCGAGTGCTCGGTGCCGATTCCGCCAGGGTTGGTGAGTGACGCGGTGGCCCCCGAGAAGTCCTCGGCGGTGAGCTTGCCGCCACGCGCCCGCTTCACAAGGTCTTCGTACGCAGCAAGAAACTCGTTGAAGTCGAGCGTTTCGGCGCGCTTGATAGCGGGCACCATCAACGCGCGGCTGCCGTCTGGCTTGGGCAGATCGATAGCGATGCCCAATCCCACGTGTGCGGGGGCGACGACCGACGGCTTCCCGTCAACCTCTGCGTAGGCAACGTTCTGGCTCGGGAACTCCTTGAGCGACTGAATGAGTGCCCACCCGATGAGGTGTGTGAACGACACCTTGCCGCCGCGGCTGCGACGCAGGTGGTTATTGATGACGATCCGGTTGTCGATCAACAGCTTGGCCGGAACCGTGCGCACGCTGGTCGCCGTGGGAACCTGGATGCTCAGCTCCATGTTCTTGGAGAGCGAGCGCGCCATGCCGCGCAACGGCGTGATCTCGTCCTGCGGCTCAACATCAGCGGGTGCCTTCGCAGACATAGCCGAGCGAACGGTGTCCTTCGCGCGCGGCGCATCAGCCGGGATCGGGGCCACTCGGGGAGCGGCGTTGGTGGTGCGCGCTGGCTGTGCGGGAATCGTAATGGGGCTTGTCGCCGAAACAGGCGCGGCAGCGCTGCCACCAGTCTGACCTGCGGCCTGCGCCGCACCATAGCGCTCGAGCACCGGCCACCAAGACTGGTCAACCGAGTTCTTGTCGACCTGGAATTTCTTCCACATGTCGTCAACTAGCCAAGCATTTGCACCGAAATCTCCTGCGGGACCAGCCTCTGTGGTGGTCTCCGTGCGCTCCGCCAAAGCGACGTCCTCTCATTTTGTGATTCTCACAGCAAAATGCAGCCCCGGGTCTCGGCGCCACAGCCGTACAGCTCAAGCCTACGCCCTTTCCTTGGTGCTTGATGCATATCGTTCGGCTGTTTCTCCAGCGCGGAATGATAGGGTCGTTCGCGCTATGGACTCAGACTCTCGAAGACCTTCAGACCCTCCGAGTACCTGCCGCGCACTGGCGCGGCAACCTAGACTCGCGGGAGCCATCGCATGAGCGAATGGACACTCCTCGCAATCGGTATCGTCCTCACGATAGGTACCGGTGTATTCGTCGCGGCCGAGTTCGCGCTCGTTGCGCTCGACCGGCAAGACCTGGAGCGTCGGCGCGCGGGCGGCGAGCGTGGCCTCGATCGGGTGATTCGTGGGCTGTCGCGAACTTCGACGCACCTGTCGAGTGCGCAGTTGGGCATCACCCTTACGACGTTGCTGGCCGGGTACACCCTAGAACCCGCAATCAGCTCGTTCCTTGACGGCCCGCTCGGCGCCCTCGGGGTGCCGGCAGAGCTGCGTCGCACGATCAGTGCTCCCGTCGCGGTGGCACTGGCTACGGTGTTCTCGATGATCGCCGGTGAGCTCGTTCCCAAAAACTTTGCCCTCGCAAAGCCGCTCGCCACCGCCCGATTTGTGATGCCCGCCCAAGCGGCGTTCACCGCCACGTTTAAACCCGCGGTGCTCTTGCTCAATGGCAGCGCAAACGGCATTCTGCGCAGCATTGGCATCGAACCCAAGGAAGAGATCTCGGGCGCACGTTCGGCCGAGGAACTCACCTCGCTCGTGCGTCACTCCGCCAGCGCCGGGCTGCTTGAAGCAGACACGGCCACCCTGCTCGGCCGTACCCTGCGCTTCGCCGAGCTGACCGCGGGCGACGTTATGACCCCGCGACTCAAGGTCGAGAGCATGCACCGGCTCGATACCGCCCAGGACGTGCTCGAGCTGTCGGGTCGCTCTGGCTTCTCCCGTTTTCCCGTTATCGACGAGGACCGTGACGACGTGGTCGGAGTCGTGCATGTGAAGCAGGCCGTCACCGTTCCGCGCGCGAAGCGAAACGAGGTGCCGGTTGCTGCACTCGCCGAAGAGGCCGTGCGCGTCCCCGAGACGATCCGGCTCGATCAGCTCCTCGAGGACCTGCGTGGCAACGGATTCCAGCTCGCGATCGTGGTCGACGAGTACGGCGGCACCGCCGGCATCGTGACGCTCGAAGATCTGGTCGAGGAAATTGTCGGCGAGGTCTCTGACGAGCACGACCGGGCCGCGGCCGGCGTTCTGGGCACCGCCCAGGAAATGACCTTCCCCGCCGATCTTCGCCCCGACGAACTACTCGAGCAGACGGGCATCGACGTGCCCGAGGACGACGAGTATGACACCGTTGCTGGCTTCGTGCTGAGCCAACTCGGCCGCATGCCCGAGGTCGGCGACGAGGTGCGGCTCGACGACGGCGGCACGCTGCGCGTGGAACGACTCGAGGGGCGCCGCATCTCTCGGCTGCGGTTCACGAGCGACCCGCTGCCCCCGGGGGCCGCTGAAGTAGCGGCGACCGACCCAGACGACAAGACCCCAGGGAAGGCATCATGAGCGACTGGATGGGAATCTTTTGGCTCGTGGTGCTGCTGATCGCCAACGCGTTCTTCGTGGGGGCCGAGTTTGCGGTGATTTCGGCGCGCCGGTCACAGATCGAACCCAAGGCCGAGGCCGGATCGAAGCGCGCGAAGACCGCGCTCTACGCGATGGAGCACGCGACGCTCATGCTGGCCACGAGCCAGCTGGGTATCACTGTCTGCTCGCTCATGATCCTGAATGTGTCTGAGCCCGCGATCCACCATCTGCTGGTTGGCCCACTGTCTTGGACGGGGCTCTCCGTCGAGGTCGTATCGATTACCGCGTTCGTGATTACACTGCTGATCGTGTCCTATCTGCACGTCGTGTTTGGCGAAATGGTGCCGAAGAATGCGGCGTTCTCAATGCCGGATCAGGCCGTGCTGCTGCTCGCGCCGCCGCTTGTGGCGGTGTCGCGGCTGCTGCGTCACATCATTGCCGCGTTGAACGCGATCGCGAACAGTGTGCTGCGCCTGTTCGGGGTGGAACCGAAATCTGAGACGAACAGCACCTACACGCTCGAAGAAGTCGCGAGCATCGTGAGCCATTCGACGCGGGAAGGCGTGCTCGAGGATCGGAGCGGGGCGCTCACGGCAGCGTTCGAGTTCACCACCAAGCACGCAAGCGATCTGTTGGTGCCGCGCGAAAAGCTCGTTGTCTTGCCGGCGAGAGCGACGCCCGCCGACGTCGAGGCAGCGGTCGCTCGGCATGGCTTCTCGCGTTACCTGCTGGCTGATGCTGCCGGCGAACTGCGCGGCTACGTGCACATTAAGGACCTGGTGCGGTTGGGTGAGGATCGCATTCACGAGCCGATCCCCGACAAGCGGGTGCGCGAGATGATTGCAATGCACGCCGAGACCGAACTCGAGGACGTGCTGGCACGCATGCAGGCGCGCGGTATCCACCTCGCGCGCATTCACGACTCGGAGGGGCTGGAGCTCGGCGTCGTCTTTCTGGAAGACGTGATCGAGGAGCTCGTCGGCGAGGTGCACGACGCGACGAAGCGCAACCGCTTCGAGTAACGAACGCTATTGCGCGTCGAGAGCTACTGCGCGTCGAACGTGATGCGGGCGGCGATCGCGGGCTCGTCGCCCGAGGTCAGCACACTGGCGGGAGGACTGACGAGCACGTCGACCTCGGCGCTCGTGTCATCGAGTGAGACGATGGAAAACTGGACGGGTGTGTCGGGCCGGTCGACTCCACCGTAGGTCAGCGTTCCCACTGCGGTGAGAGATCCGTCGTCGCTCTGAAGGCGGCGTAGCACGGTGGGCTCAGTCAGTCGGAATGAAGCGGCGGACTGGTCATCGGGTGAACTACCAAAACTGGTTTCGAACCAGGCATCGGTGATGACCCCATCGCCCACCACGAAGTATCCGGTGGGGGTGATTGTGTCGGGCAGCGTAAGGCTGGTGGCACCGTCGGCGGCCGACACATCAATGTCGGTCACCTCGTACACGCGCTCAGATGGTGGCGCAAGAATGTCGGATCCCTGTGCCGCACTTAAGCTGGAGGAATGGGCGGTGAGGTCGGTTGCCTGAGAACAGCCGACGAGTCCCGTCGAAATAGCGACTCCTGCCAGCACGATTGCCTGGGTTCTGCGACCCGCGCGGTGCGGTTTAGTGAGGCTCACCAGGGTCCTTCCGTCTACGACTCGCTTGCCGAACTTGAGCCTAGACGGGCAAGGTGTGAGGGTTCCGAAAGGCAGGTGTGAGCGATCTGAGCCTCAGCCTGAAAACTACAGGAGACCGCGACTGCTTGCCTGCTGGAGCGCATCTGCACGCGACTCCCCCCGAGCTTGCGATAGATCGAACGCAACTGCGTCTTGAGGGTGATGAGAGAGACGTAGAGCGTCTCAGCGATTTCAGCGATTTCAGCGATTTCAGCGATCTCAGCGATCTCAGGGCGGGGCTTTCCAAGCGCGAGAAGTGCGAACACTTCCTTTTCTCGGACAGACAAGAGCTCCTCTTGATCGGGCAACCGCTCGAAATATGCGCCGTGAGGCCCCGAGCACCCCCCGCCCCTTACGCTCGGGGTCCCACAATCACTCGAGCTCTTACGCGTCGCGCAGGGCGTCGACCGGCTCAATACGCGCGGCCTTGATCGCCGGATAGCCACCTGCGGCAAGCCCCACGAGCGCGCCGACGGCGACCCCGAGCGGCGCAGCCCAGGGCGCGATCACCGGCGTCCACTGCTGTACGAGGCACACCCCAATGATCGCGAAGATGCCCACGACGACACCCATCAACCCGCCCAGCACACCGCTTGTCAGGGATTCGAGCATGAACTGAGCGGCGATGTCCCGGGTCCGGGCCCCGAGCGCGCGCCGCAGCCCAATCTCGCCGCGACGCTCTGACACCGACAGCAATGTGACGTTGGCGATACCAATGCCGCCCGCCAGCAGCGCCACTATTCCCACGGCCAGGAACAAGACGTTGACGTCAGCCTCCACGCCTTCTTGCAGCTGGTTGCCGCTGCGCGGTGCGGTCACCTTGTACAGGTCGGGGGAGTTTGGGTCGAGGGCGATGGGCGCCTGATGGGCGACAACTGAGCCAGCCCCGACCGCGATACGAATGTCGAGGCTCTCGGCCCGACTCAAGCCGAGCTCAGCGCGGGCCGTTTCGACCGGCACGATGACGGCATCGAGGAGCGCCGAACGGGTGCCGACCTTGTCGAGGATGCCGATCACTGTGTAGGCGCGGTCATCAATAAAGACGGCCGGTGAGCCCGTGACGCGGTTGATCCCAAGCCGCTTCGCGGCCTCTGCTCCCAGTACCACCACGCGGTCAGCGCGGCGATCATGGCCCGCGTCGAAGAACCGGCCGGTCTGCACCTCGCCTTCGACCACGCTGAGGAGATCGGGTGACGCGGCGACGACCGGGGGAGACGCTTGGGCTGGGGCCGACGGATCCTGCACCCGCACCGCGGTGACGGGAAGGTCCCCGGGCACCTTCGCATAGAGCGCAGCGTGCTCGACCCCGGCCAGGGTAGACACCCGATCGACCGCATCCCACGGCAGGCTCACCTTGGCACGGTCGCTGCCGCCCGGGCCATTGGTGGTGCCGGGTTCCACGGTCACGCGCGTGGCCGCAAGGGCATCGAACTGTTGGGCGATCTGACCGGCCGCAGTCTGCGCAAAACCGATCGTGGCGACGAGCGCAGCGATGCCGAGCACCGTGCCGATCATGGTGATCAGGAGTCGCGACGGGCGCGACCCGATGCCCTCAAAGGCCTCGCGCACGAGATCGCGGCTGGAGATTTTGCGGGTGATAGGTCGAGAGTTACGCCGGATCATGCGATCTCCGTCAGCTCACCGTCGTGCATGCGCACGCGACGGGCCGCGGCCTCGGCCACCGATTCGTCATGCGTGATCATGACGATCGTGAGCCCATCGGCACCGAGGTCGGCGAACAGCTGCATGATCGAGTCCGAGTTCTTGCGGTCGAGGTTGCCGGTGGGCTCGTCGGCGAGCAGCAGCCGTGGCTCGCCGCTGACGGCGCGAGCGATCGCGACGCGCTGTCGTTCACCGCCCGAGAGGTGGGCGGGGGAGAAGTCGACGCGGTGTGTGAGCCCGACCCTCTCGAGTGCTGCGCGGGCGCGGTCCTCGCGCTGATCGCGGGGCACCCCCTCGTAGGTGCCCGCAAGCATCACGTTTTCGAGCACGCTGCGGGTCGGCAGCAGATGAAATGACTGAAACACGAAGCCGATCGCGGTCGCGCGCAGCGCCGCACGCTCGTCCTCGGTGAGCTTGCCGACGTCGACGCCCTCGAAGAGAAATGTGCCCGTGCTGGGCCGGTCGAGCAGCCCCAGCGTGTTGAGCATCGTGGATTTGCCCGATCCCGATGGACCCACAATCGCAAGATAGTCGCCACGCTCGATTATGAGATCGATGCCGCGCAGCGCGTTGACGGCTGGCGGCCCCGGGAAGTAGCGTGTGACGTCCTCGAGGGTGACGATGGGGCCCGCGTGACCCGGATCGCCGATGGGAGCGGCCGCGATCATGCTCGCCGCTCGCGCGTGCTCGCGCGCCCGGCGTTTGGCCCGGCGCACCACCTCGCGGTCGCTCGGAGGGCGAGTGGGGGATGCGGGCGTAGCGTCGAGAATCGCCTCAAGGGCCGTCACTTGCCGACCACGACCTTGGCACCCGCCTTGATGCGGGGGTCCTCGCTGGTGACCTCGACGTAGCCGTCGGCCGCGAGGCCCGCCGTGACCGTGACGATCTCGGTGACGGCGTTGGGGCCGTCCTTGAGATCGACGAGCAGCTCGACGCGGTCCTCACCGCCCGAACCGGCAGACAGCGCCGCGATCGGTACCGCGAGCACCTCGCCCTCGGTGGAGGCTACGGGAATGCGAACGCGCACGTTCGTGCCGCGCACGGCCTCCAGCTGTTCGGGGGTGAGCTTGCCCGGCGTGAGGTGCACCTCGTAGCGGGAACCAGCTGAACCACCGGCGTTACCTCCCGAGTTCCCCCCGCCCTCTTGTGCGGTGTCGCCCCCGGCACCGCTGCCGGTGCCGCTCTTCTTCGGTGCAATGATCTTCTGCACGGTGGCGGTGAGCTCTTCGCCATCGGGGCCGGGAAAGTACGCGACCGTGCCGTCGGCGAGCAGCTCGGCGTCCTGCTTCGAGACGCTGCCGATGATAGTGAGGGTCGCACCGGAAACGCTCATGGGGCTGCCCGAAAGGATGTCGCCGCGGGCCACCGAAATTGCATCGACGCGGCGAGGCAAGCTCTCGAGAAAGAGCACCTCGCTCGCAGGCATGGTGGGGAGTACGGCCTGCTGGGCCTGCGCCAGCTGCTCTTGCGCGTCTGACAGTGCGGTGTAGGCGGAATCGACGGCTGCCTGCTCGCCAACGAGCGAGGGCATCTTGTCGGCGCGCGCCTGCTCGAGGCTCGCCTGGGCCTGAGCGAGCATCACATTGGCATCGCGCACCGAGCGTTCTGCACCCCGCAGCCCCTCCTGGGTCGCCTCGCCGCCGGTCGCGGCCGAGTATCCGATCTGCTCGTACAGCGCGCCGAGCGCCGACGCGGTATCCCACTCAAACGTGTCGTTTGAGGCGTCGCCGGCGGCGAAACCCAGACCCGTGAGCGCGGTCTTGAGCTGCACCACGTCGGGCCCGCGCATGCCGATGCTCAGCGAACGGTAGGCGGGGAGCCCGCCAGGCAGCACTATTACCGGCCGGCCTGCCACTTCGAGGGCAATGTTGCCGGCCTTCAACTCGGTGCCAATTGTGGGCACGTGACCCGTGACCACCGGGCGATCTTCGCCGCCGGCCGTGTCAATGGTGACATCGACCGCGTCGGCGTAGTTCACCTCACCGCGGGTGATGACCGTGTTCTCGATCGTGCGCAGCTCGACCGGGGTCGTGATGGGGCCGGGCTCGGGCGGCTTCGACTTTGCGGCCATCTCCGCCGGCGACACGATGAACTGCATTGCGGCGACCCCGATCAGGAGGGAACCGACGGCGACGCCCGCCACCAGCGCGACAAGACGTGGGCCAGACCAGCCGCGGCGCCCGGGAACAGCGACTGCATCGGGTGCCGCAGCAGCTGATCCGGCATCGCTCACCGATTCTGCCGCTTCGGCCTCCGTCGCTTCCTTTAAGGCGTCCGCGGTCGCCTCGCTGGCGTCGACCGACGGCGCGGAAGCTGCGCGCCGACCGCGACGCGAGAATGCTGCCATGCGGCTAGTCCTTCTTCGCGGCGGTGCCGTACTGAGCGATCATCGCGTCGAGCTCAGCCTTGTGCTCGTCGACAAACTTTTGTTCGAGTTCGAATTGCAGCTTCTCGAGCTTGTCGTCGTAGGAGAGCTTCTTCTTGCAGGCGAGGTCAGCCACTGCAACTTCGACCTCGCGCTCCTGAAACTTCTTCTTATCTGCCTTGCTCGGTTCGACGTACTCCTCGTTGTCGCCGCCAGCCGACTGCAGCTCGTTGTACTCATCGAACAACGCCTGCTGCGCCTGGTTGGGAGAGGTGAACTCACTGAGGCCCGCCTCGGCTACACAATCTGCCCAGTCGCGGTTGAGCTTGGCGACGTCTTCGTGCGGGTTCTCTTCGTCATAGACGACACTGAACACCTCGTTCATTGCAGTGAACAGGTCGGCAAACTGGGGGTCCTCGCTGGCTGCCTGGTAACTGTTGGACTCCTGCTGCACCTTGTTATTTGCAGCACCGTAGCAGCCGGCCTCCTCCCAGTTGTACTCGTAGTTCTCGTCTTCCTGCTGTGCGAGCATTTCTTCTTCGGTGGGCTGCGGGCCGTGCAGTGCCTCATAGTAGGCAGCCGACTCTGACTCGCTGAGTGAGTTCACGTAGTCCGCGTTGAGGTCGACGTACTCGTCTTCATCGGGCTGCGCCTCCACGTCCTCGCTCCCGGGCCAATCGATGATGCCGTAACCGTACTGCTTTGCGAACTCCTCGGTACCCCACTCTGGGCCTTCAGATTCACCCTCCGATGCCATCACCATGCCGCCGTTCGAGGGATTCGGGATGTACTCGAACCCCTCCTTGGTCATGCACGCCGCGACGAGTTCTTCTACCTCGAGCTGTTGCTTGTCGAAAGTCTCCTGCGTGTACTCTTCGCCTTCGAAGAGGGCATTCATGTACTTCGTGAGCGGTCCCTGCGCGGGCTCCTTATCGCCGGCGTCGCCACCGCTACAGGCGGTCAGCAGCAGTGCGCCTGCTGCAAGCACGGCGGGCAGCACGAGACGTGCGGTGCGGGGAAAACGAACTTGGCGGTTCATCGAGACCTCGTTTGGTAGTGGGCGCGGGGGCCACAAATTTCACCGGTGAAATTACAACTGTAGTGGGACGACAACGAGTCTCAGCTGAAATGATCCCTTGAGACTGGAGCGTCCTCGCCGGTGCCCGAGCGTCCGCGCGCCCGAGCGGTTACTGACAGAGCAGCCGCGTCAGCTCGGTGCCCACTCGCTCAAACTCGATCAGGAAGGCGTCGTGGCCGAACGGGGAGTCAATGCGGGTGGCTTGCGGTCCGTCGAGGCTGCCCGGGGTGTGCCGGGCAATCTCATCTTGCCCTTCAAGCGTGAACAGGCGATCGCTGGGAATGCCCAGCACGAGCGTGGGAATCTCAATCGTGGAGAGCGCCGCGCGCACGCCGCCACGGCCGCGCCCCACGTCGTGCGAGTTCATGGCCTGCACGAGGGTGAGGTAACTGTTGGCGTCGAACCGGCGCGTGAACTTGTTGCCATGGAAGTCGAGGTAGGACTCGACCGCAAATCGCCCGCCGCCGCCGAGCGGGCTGACCGCCGATTGCCAGGCGCGCCCGAAGCGCTCGTCGAGCTCGGTGTTGCTGCGGTAGTTCAGCAGCGCGAGTCGACGGGCGGTCGCGAGCCCGTGGTGCGGGCCGACCCCGTCGGGAGCATCGTAGTAGTCGCCGCCGTGGTAGGCCGGATCAGACCTGATCGCTTCGAGCTGCACGAGGTTGAGACCGATCTGGTCGGCGGTCGTGACGGGAGGAGCCGCGATAACTGCGAGCCGATGTGCGCGACCCGGCTGGGTGAGCGCCCACTCGAGGGCATGCATGCCCCCCATCGATCCGCCAATGACGGTATGAAACTCTTCGATCCCGATCGAGTCGGCGAAGCGGGCCGCCGCAGCGACCTGGTCACGGATCGTGAGAAACGGAAACCTGCCACCCCACTCACGGTGCTCGGGATCGAGGGATCCGGGCCCCGTCGAGCCCTGGCAGCCGCCCAACACATTGGGAGCCACGATGCAGTACTTCTCGGTATCAAGGGGGCGTCCCGGGCCCACGATTTCGGACCACCAGCCATCGGTGGGGTGGCCCGGGCCCGCGGCGCCCATGAGGTGGCTGTCGCCCGTGAGCGCGTGGAACACGAGAATTGCGTTGTCACGCGCCGCATTGAGCTCGCCGAAGGTCTCGTACGCGATGCGAACGTTGGGGATCTCCTGGCCAGCCTCGGTAGCAAGCGTTCCGATCGCCGCGAACTGACGCTGCCCCACCGGGTCGCCGTCGCGCCACCCGCCCGAAATGGGCGGCCGACCCATCAGCGCGCGCAGCTGGGCGTCGGTGATGAAATCGGTGGGAAACGAGTCCTCGGGGGTCTGCCAGTCCATGGTGCTCCATTCTGCCCTGCGGGCGGGGGCCGCGCTGCGTGACGCGGCGGCGGCGTGGCGGTATTACGCGAGTTGCCCCACATGCGCCTTCAGAGCGAAGACGCATGTGGGGCAACTCGATGCGCGCGTGCTGCTAGGCGTTGGCCTCAGCGTCGGCGACAACCTTGCGAGCGGCAGCGAAGCCCTTCTCGAGATCCGCCTTGATGTCATCAATGTGCTCGAGGCCCACCGATAGGCGCACGAGGCCAGGGGTGACGCCCGCAGTGAGCTGCTGCTCGGGGCTGAGCTGCGAGTGCGTGGTTGATGCGGGGTGAATGATCAGGCTGCGCACGTCGCCAATGTTGGCGACGTGGCTGAACAGCTCGACGTTCTCGACGACCGCGCGGCCAGCCTCCACTCCGCCCTTGAGCTCGAAGGAAACGACCGCGCCGACACCCTTGGGGGCGTACTTGTTGGCCGCGGCGTACCAGGGGCTTGTGGGGAGACCCGAGTAGTAGACGGTCGCGACGTCGGGGTGGTTATCGAGCCACTCCGCGACCTCCTGCGTGTTCTGCACGTGGCGCTCCATGCGCAGCGACAGCGTCTCGATGCCCTGCAGCAGCAGCCACGCGCTGAGCGGAGCGATCGATGCGCCGAGGTCGCGCAGCAGCTGCACGCGAGCCTTGATGATGTAGGCGATCCCGTCGCCCACCGCACCGGTGTAGCTGACGCCGTTGTATGACTCGTCGGGCTCCGTGAGGCCGGGGAAGCGGTCGGCGTGCTCGGACCACGGGAACTTGCCGCCGTCGACGATGACTCCGCCGAGGGTCGTGCCGTGGCCGCCGAGGAACTTGGTGGCCGAGTGCAGCACGATGTCTGCGCCGTGCTCGAAGGGACGCACGAGGTAGGGGCTTGCGACGGTGTTATCGACGATCAGCGGCACATTGTTCTCGTGCGCGACGTCGGCGACGGCACGAATGTCGAGCACGTTTGAGCGGGGGTTCGCGATGCTCTCGGCAAAGAACAGCTTCGTGTTGGGGCGCACAGCGCGCTGCCATGCTGCCGGATCGTCCTGATCCTCCACAAAGGTGACTTCGATGCCCAGCTTGGCGAGCGTGTACTTGAAGAGGTTGTACGTGCCGCCGTAAATCGAGGAGGACGACACAATGTGGTCGCCCGCGCCAGCGATGTTGAGCACAGCGAACGTCGATGCCGATTGGCCACTAGCGAGCAGCAGTGCAGCAGTGCCACCCTCGATGGCCGCGATGCGCTGCTCGGCGACGTCCTGCGTCGGGTTGTTGAGGCGCGTGTAAATGGGACCGAACTCGGTCAGCGCGAAACGCCCCGCCGCCTGCGCCGTGTCCTCGAACACGAAAGCGGTGGTCTGGTGAATGGGCAGGGCGCGCGATCCGGTGGTGGGATCGGGTACCTGACCAGCATGAATCTGCTGGGTTTCAAAGCCCCATGCGGTGGTGTCAGTCATTGGAAACTCCTCGGTGAGTGGAAGTGGAGGGGGCCGCCGCAATTAGGCTCGCAGTGACGCTGTATTGAGACTACGAAATGCTCGCCGGGGCGGCAACACGTGCCGACACGAGGCGTAACTTATCGCCCGGTACACTGCATCCTTACGGCGTACACGGTCTTCGGAACAGGGGGGCTGGGGCCGTCGAACGAAAGGCGGGCGCGTGGTATCTCGCGTGGCAGGGAAAACTGAGGCCGAGGGGCTGGCATACCTCGAGGGTCTCGCCGAGGCGGGGCGCATCGCGGACGATTGGGCGGCAGCGCTCACTCCCGTGGCGGCTGAACTCGCAGCGCTTGACGCCGCGCGCGCGGCCGAGCGCGCCGCGGGCGTTGAGGTACTTCCTCCCGAGGCCGATGTTTATCGGGCATTCGAACGGCCGCTCGCACGGGTGAGGGTGCTTGTCGTGGGGCAGGATCCGTACCCCACCCCCGGGCATGCGATGGGGTACGCGTTTGCGGCCGCTCGCGATGTCCGGCCGCTGCCACGAAGCCTCGCGAACCTGTACCGCGAGCTACATGACGACCTGGGGATTGATCCGGCACCCCACCCCGATATCAGCGCGTGGGCCGACCAGGGAGTGCTGCTGCTCAACCGCGTGCTGACGGTGCGCGCGGGGGAGGCCGGGGCCCATCGCCGCATGGGCTGGGAGCGGGTCACCGACTGTGCCATCGATGCGCTCGCAGCTCGGGGCGGGCCGCTCGTGGCGATCCTGTGGGGCAATGATGCGCGGGCACTCGCGCCCCGCCTTGCCGCAACGACGGTCATCGAGAGCGCCCATCCGTCGCCGCTGTCGGCACGGCGCGGGTTCTTCGGGTCGCGCCCGTTCAGCCGGGCCAACGCGGCACTCGAGGCGCAGGGGGCGGCCCCGATCGATTGGCGGGTGGCTTAGCCGGGTACGAGCCGAGGTCGGCTCCGGTCTCCGCTACGGCGCAATCGGCGCGGCCCGGCGGCCGCGAAGGAAGAACCAGTACCAGCCCGAGAGCAGCAGCACCCAGCCGGCCCCGACGTAGATGGCGGGCCGGGTGTCGGGCACGATCGCAATGAGTGCGAGCACCGCGATGACAAACGTGATCGTGACATAGGAGGCCGCCGGCCACAGCGGCACGGGGAACGTGCTCGGCGTGAGGCCCTCGCGGGCCACTTCACGCTTCATGCGTACGTGGGCGATCAGAATGACGAGCCAGACGAGTACCGTGGCGAAGGTCGCGAGCGCGGCGATGAGGAAGAAGACCTGATCCGGGAACAGTGCGTTGATGACGACGCCCACTAGCAGCGCACCCACCATCGCCACGACCGGCATATAGGGCACGCCGCCGCGGCTCGTGCGCGTGAACGCCTTGGGTGCCTGGCCCTTGAGAGCGAGGCCGTGGAGCATACGGCCCGCGCCAAAGATATCGGCGTTGATTGCCGAGAGCGCCGCCGTGATGATCACGAAGTTGAGCACGTGGGCGGCCGCCGGAATGCCGATCGAGTCGAACACCGACACGAACGGGCTCGACGAACCGTCGATGGCGGTCCAGGGCTGCAGCATCATGATGACGCCGAGCGTAAGGACGTAGAACAGCAGGATGCGCACCGGCACCGAGTTGATGGCCTTGGGGATCACACGGCCCGGGTCCTGCGCCTCGCCCGCCGTGATGCCGATGATCTCAATGCCGCCGAACGCAAACATGACGATGGTGAATGAGGCGAGGAAGCCCCACAGTCCGTTGGGCATGAAGCCGCCGTGGCTGAAGAGGTTCGCGAGGCCCGCGGCGCCTTCGCTCTGGTTGCCGAAGCCGAACACGATGACGGCGATGCCGCCCGCGATCATCAGCACGATGGCCGAGATCTTGATGAGCGAGAACCAGAATTCGAGCTCACCAAAGGCCTTCACGCTGATGAGATTGAGCGCCGCGATGAAGAACACGGCTGCAAGTACCCAGATCCAGCGGTCGACGTCGGGGAACCAGAATCCCATGTAGATGCCGAACGCGGTGACATCGGCGAGGGCGACCACGAACATCTCGAAGGTGTACGTCCAGCCCACGAGGAACCCCGCGAACGGGCCGATATAACGCGAGGCGTAGGCCGAAAAGGAGCCGGACACGGGATTGCGCACCGCGAGCTCGCCGAGCGCACGCATCACCATAAAGACGGCTGCGCCGCCGATGATGTACGCGAGGAGCACCGAGGGGCCCGCGGTCTGAATCGCACCCGCCGAGCCCATGAAGAGGCCCGTGCCGATCGCTGAACCGAGCGCCATGAAACGAATGTGGCGGGCGGTGAGCCCTCGCTTCAGCTCAGTGTGGGGCCGCGATGCATCTGCATCGCGCGCGTGTGACCGCGTGGTCATTTGGGCCGGATCGGGTACCTCTGAGGCTGGTGCCTTCGGGGGCAGGCCGTCCGTCGAATTCATTGCGCGATCCCTCTCGGCGGGATCTCCCGCACCGAAACACTGTAACCCGAGCGCCTGAGTTTCAGAGAATCGCGCTGCGTGTTAGCGCCCCGGGCGGCTCGCGAGTCCCGCCGCGGCCTCGAGCACGCACAGCGCCGCGAGCCGCACGGTGCGCTGATCCGGGGTATCGACGGTGACATCGACCTCGGCGATGTCGATGCCGCGCACGCGCGAATCTGCCGCGAGCAGCCGGGCCGCGAGCCGGAGCTCGTGCGCCTGGATGCCACCGGGAATCGATGCGGGGCAGCCGGGGGCGACGGAGCGATCGCAGACGTCGACGTCGAGATCGACATGCAGCGGGCCGCCGCCCGACCCCGCAATGTGCAGCGCCTCCTCGATCACGTCGTGCATCGTGCGGGTGTGGAGCTCATCGCGGTGAATCACGGTGATGCCGTACTCCTTCGCCCGGCGGCGGTACTCGGCGGAGTTGGCAAAGTCGGCGATGCCGATCTGCACAATGCGACGCGGGTTGAGCCCCGCCTCGATCAGCCGGCGCACGGGGGACCCGTTCGAGCGGCCGTCGCGCAGATCGTGGTGTGCGTCGAGCGTAATGAGCCCGGCCGTTTCGAGATCGTCACCGTAAACCCCCAGCGCCGCGGGAACGGTGAGGGAGTTGTCGCCGCCGAGAGACACGACAAGGTCTGCGCGAGCCGCGAGGCTTGCGACGAGCGCGCGCGCTGCTGCCTCGCCCACCTCGGTGTCGGGGTCGATGGCGTCGCCCGCATCGATGATGGTGAGCGCCTCGTCGAGCACCAGCTCGTTCTCGAGTCGACGGCGGCCAGGGAAGCCCGGGGCGACGACGTGGCCCGAGTACCGGCGCAGCGCCGCCCGCACGGCGGCGGGAGTCTCATGCGCGTTGGTGGGGGAGAGCGAGGTGCGCGACGTGGGGATGCCCACGAGTGCCATGTCGACGTGCACGCCCGCTTCGGGCAGCGGCCCCCAACCGCCCGTGCGTGGCCAAGCGGGATCTGACGATAGGACGGGGCCGGTCTGCGCTTCATTGCGGGGACTGTGATCGCTGCTCATGTCTTGACCGTAACAACTTCGCGGCGGCTTCTGAAACATCACGTCTCGTGATTGTCTGGGATTTCAGACAGCGAAGGTCGGTTGGCTGTGTCGTGCGGCCCGCGAGTGCGATGGAATCAAACTATGAACACTCACGCAACCGTCACGCTCGGCGCCACACCGCTCACGATCGCCGAGGTCGTCGCGGTCGCCCGCCACGATGCGGCCATTGCCGTATCGGCTGCCTCGTACGACCGTGTTGCCGCGAGCCGCCAGATCGTCGAGGACCTCGCGAACGACACTCAGCCCCACTACGGCATCTCGACCGGATTTGGGGCGCTCGCCAAGGTGCAGATCCCGGCGCCCAAGCGTCAGCAGCTGCAGCGCAGCCTGATCCGCTCGCACGCCGCAGGCACCGGCGCCGAGGTTGAGCGTGAGGTCGTGCGAGCGCTGATGCTGCTGCGGCTTGCCACGCTCGCCACCGGACGTACGGGTGTGCGTCCGGTCGTGGTGGAGACCTATACCGCGATCATTAATGCGGGGATCACCCCGGTGGTGCACGAGTACGGTTCGCTGGGGTGCTCAGGGGATCTCAGCCCGCTCGCCCACTGCGCCCTCACGCTCATGGGCGAGGGCCAGGTGCGCGTGAGCCTCGACCCGCACACCGCGCCGATTGATGCCGCCGAGGCGCTCGCCGCAGCGGGCATCGAACCGCTCGTGCTCGCCGAGAAGGAGGGTCTCGCCCTTATCAACGGCACCGACGGCATGCTGGGCATGCTGTGCCTCGCGCTCACCGACCTCGCCGATCTGTTCGCCGTGGCCGATGTTGCCGCCGCGGCCTCTGTCGAGGGACTCGCTGGCACCGACGCCGTGTTCGCGGCAGACCTGCAGGCGTTGCGCCCGCACCCCGGCCAGGCCGCGGCAGCTGCCAACATGCGCGCGGTGCTCGAGGGGTCCCACCTAATTCAGCGCCCCCGCGAGGGCGAGTTCACTCGCGTGCAGGACGCGTATTCGCTGCGCTGCGCACCCCAGGTGCACGGCGCTGCCCGCGATACTGCGGCGCACGCCGCAACGGTCGCCGGGTACGAGCTTGCCTCGGCGATCGACAACCCCGTGGTGCTGCCCGATGGCCGGGTCGAATCGAACGGTAACTTTCACGGCGCCCCCGTGGCGTACGCGCTCGACTTTCTCGCGATCGCGGTCGCCGATCTCGCGAGTATCTCGGAGCGCCGCACCGACCGCTTCCTCGACGTGGCCCGCAATCACGGGCTGCCGCCGTTTCTTGCGGCCGACGCGGGTCTCGACTCGGGGCTCATGATCGCCCAGTACACCGCCGCGGGCATTGTCTCTGAGCTCAAGCGCCTGGCGGCCCCCGCCTCGGTCGACTCCATTCCGTCTTCGGCGATGCAGGAGGACCACGTGTCGATGGGCTGGCACGCCGGCCGCAAGCTACGCCGCGCCGTCGACGGGCTGTCGCGCGTGCTGGCGATCGAACTGTTGGCGTCGACCCGCGCCCTCGATTTCCGTGCGCAGGCAAGTGACGCTGATACTCAGACGCCCTCGCCCGCGACCAGTGCCGTGCACGAGCTATTTCGCACACGAATCTCGGCGCCCGACACCGATTCGTTCCTGTCGCCGACTATTACGGCGGCGCACGAGTTCGTCGTGAGCGGTGCGGTGCGCGCGCAGGTCGAAGCCGCCCTTGGCGCACAGCTCCGCTAGCGCGCCCGGATGGGGCGCCGGTACGGGGTACAGTGCCAGCATGACCGTGCCCCCCGCGACCAAGGTGCCCGCCGCCGATCAGACGTTGCGTATCCTAAGCCTGCTGGCGCGCTCACGCGGGCCGATGGCCGCGAGCATGATCGCCACGCAGCTCGAGCTGCCGCGCTCGACCGTCTACCACCTGCTCACCACGCTGCAGCAGCACGGCTTTGTGATGCACTTGCCCGAGGAGAAACGCTACGGGCTCGGCATTGCAGCAGTCGAACTGTCGAGTGCATATGAACGTCAAGAGCCACTCAGCCGCCTTGGTCGGCCACTGATCGCCCAATTGGTCGACCGGCTGGGTGAGAGCTGCCACCTTGCAGTGCCTCACGGCCGCGACGTGCTCTACGTCGTGGAGGAGCGAGCCCCGGGGGCCCGCCGACTCATCACCGATGTCGATGTGCGTTTGCCGATGCAACTCACGGCGAGTGGTCGCGCGATCCTTGCCGCATTGCCTAAAGCCCAGGTGTGCGCCCTGTTTCCCGACCGCGAGGCCTTTGTCCATCGACATGAGGACCCCGAGGGGGCCGAACACATCGACCGCTACTCCAAGCTACGTTCCGTGCTTGACGACACACTCACGCGTGGCTATGCACTCGAACGTGGTTCAGTGACCGCCGGTCTCGCGTCGATCGGGGTGCCGGTTCTCGATCACCGCGGCTGGCCGGTGGCCGCGATTGCGGTGACCTTCGCCGAGGACGGGATAGATCCGGATCAATTCGCAGGCATGGCCCAAGACGTACGCACGACCGCGCAGACCCTGTCCACGCGCATTCATGGGCGGGCCCGGGCTTAACAACGGCCGTGCCGCGGATGCTACACCCGCAGGCCGCACCAGCAAACCTCACCTGCTGGGGCCACGTGCGGGCGTAATAGGCGGGCATAACCCCCACGTGCGGCCCCAGCGAGGGGCTTGCGTGAGGAAAGTGCTTCGTCCACAGGGGGCGATTGTGCGGGCGGACTCATTTTTCTTGGCCCGTGCTGTGGAGAACTTAATAGGGGCTCCGCAGATGTTCACACTGGAGTGCATGACTCGCACACCCACACCAGTCGCGTATGCGCCAGGTACAGCACACACCACCGCAGAGTGGGCCAGACTCGGCGTCACTCGTGACATGCTTCGACACGAGAGATTTGCGCGAGTGCGGTGGGGGGTCTACCGCTTGCGACAAAAGCTCCCTCGCATGCATGTGGACGAGGCGACTCGCGTCCTTGCACAAGGGGTGTATCCGGCCTTGCGGGCGGGTGAAGTGTTCAGCCACACGACAGCGCTGTTGCTACTGAAAGTACCGATCCGGGCTCCGCTCGAGGTACACGTCACATCACCCCACCACAACAACCGCACTCGTGATGAGAGCGTGATTGGGCACCGAAAACGAGCATCGTTTCGCACCGTGTACGACCACACGGGGCTACCTTGCATCCCCATCCTCGACGCGGTACTTCAAGCGGTACCCTTGCTCACGTTTTGTGACCTTGTAGTTGCATTTGACCACATGCTGAAACTGCAGGGACCACCGTGGCGTCAGTATTCGATTTCAACGAAGGCGGCAATTACGGCTGCACTTTCTTCGGGAAGTATTCTGCAGGCGAAGCGGCTGAGAATGGCATTGTCAGTGTCTCGCGTCGGTGCAGAGTCGCGTATGGAAACGCTGCTGCACTTCGAACTGGCACGCATGGGTCTCGACGATTTGGAAATGCAGTCTGAGGTGTTTGACGCTCACGGCAAGCTGATTGGCCGGTTTGACCTTGTTGATTACTCCAAAAAACTGATTCTGGAATACGACGGAGAGCAGCATCGCACGGACCGGGATCAGTACCTTCACGATGAGATCAGGCTGCAGCGCGCTCGAGAAGCGGGGTATGAGGTGCTGCGTCTGCACTACGAAGACTTCTTTGCAGAAAACCTTGCGCAGACCCGCAAGACGCTCACTGAGAGATTGGGGCGAGACCCGCGACTGCTCGCTCCCGCACTCTCGCGGCTGTTCGCAGAATGCCCATTCCCGGCGCTGTAGGGCTTCGCCTGATTCAATGCTTGAGTTGGGGCCATGAGTTGGGGTTATGCCTAGCCGTAATCCCCACTTGTGGCCCCAGCAGCTAGGGGGCGGTGGTTTCTGAGCGAGGGGGCAACGACTGTGGAACGAAACGTTTAGAACTCGCGCAACCCGGCCCGCCAGACCGCTGACGTCAGCGGCATGCCGGGCCGGTACGCGAGGTGCGTGACCGAGGGGGCCTCGAGTAGCTGCAGATCGGCACGCGCGCCGGGCCGGATCACGCCGACGTCACGCATGCCGAGCGCAACCGCCCCGCCGAGCGTCGCGGCGCGCACCGCCTCCTGGATCGTGAGGCCCATCTGCAACACCGCGGTCGCGACGCAGAACGCCATCGAGCTGGTGTACGAGGTACCCGGGTTGCAGTTCGACGCGATCGCGATCTGCGCCCCCGCGTCGAGCAGCCTGCGCGCCGGCGCGAGCGGCATGCGAGTCGACAGATCGCATGCGGGCAGCACCGTCGCGACGGTGCCCCTGGGAGCACCTGCGCTGGTGGCTGCTGCGCCCGCGGCTCCGGATCCGGACCAAGATGCCGCAAGCGCCTCGACGTCCTCGTCGCTCAAGAACGCCACATGGTCAACGCTGAGCGAGCCGTGTTCGACGGCGAGCTGCACGCCGGGCCCGTGGCCGAGTTGGTTTCCATGGACGCGGGTGGCGAGGCCCACGCGAGCCGCGGCCTCGAGCACACGGTGCGACGCAGCCTTGTCAAACGCGCCGGTCTCGCAGAACACGTCGACCGCGCTCACGAACGGGGCGACCGCCTCGAGCATGGGGCCGGTGACGAGGTCTAGGTATTCGCTGGGATCAGTATCGGCGGGTACGAGGTGCGCGCCGAGGAAGGTGACGGCGTCGACGTGGCGGCCCGCGATCTGTGCCGAGCGCACCTCGTCGGCCACCGTCAACCCGTAGCCCGTCTTCGTCTCAAGGGTGGTCGTGCCGCCGCGCCGCGCCTCGTCGATGAGGCGCACGAGGTTGGCCTCGAGTGCCTCATCGGAGGCCTCCCGGGTCGCGTTCACCGTGACATTGATGCCACCCGCCGCGTACGACTCACCCGCCATGCGCGCCTCGAACTCGGCGGTGCGGTCTCCCGCGAACACCATGTGGGTGTGGGAGTCGACCCATCCGGGCAGCACGGCCCGTCCCGCGGCATCGAAACGGTCGTCCGCCGCGGGGGCCTGGTCAGCAGGGCCGACCCAAGCGATGCGGCCAGCGTCTGGCCCCGACGTTTCAACGACGACCGCTGCATCGCTCAGACGACCGAGCTCGTCATCGTTCGTGGTGAGTTCACCGATGTTGTCGATCAGCAGTGAAGCCATAGGGGACTCGTTTCGTTGGTGGGTGGATTCTGCGACTCGCAAGCTCGCGCAGAATGACGGGTGAGAGGTGCAGCGGGCAGCAGCCTAGTCGTGACGAATGGTGGGCTCCATCGGCACACGCACGCCGCGCTCCGCGGCCACATCGACCGCGCGCTGGTAGCCGGCGTCGACGTGGCGAATGACGCCCATGCCGGGGTCGTTCGTGAGCAGACGCTCGAGCTTCTCTGCCGCGAGCGGGGTGCCGTCTGCCACCGAGACCTGGCCCGAGTGGATTGAGCGGCCGATGCCGACGCCACCACCGTGGTGCAGTGACACCCAGGTCGCGCCCGATGAGGCTGCGGTCAGGGCATTGAGCAGGGGCCAATCGGCGATCGCATCAGAGCCGTCGGCCATCGCCTCGGTCTCGCGGTACGGGGATGCGACCGATCCGGAATCGAGGTGGTCGCGGCCAATCACGACCGGAGCCGAGAGCTTGCCCTCGGCGACCAGCTCGTTGAAGCGCAGCGCGGCGCGCTGGCGCTCGCCGTAGCCAAGCCAGCAGATGCGGGCGGGCAGACCCTCGAATTCGACGCGCTCCTGTGCGGCGCGGATCCAGCGGTGTAGGTGCGCGTTCTCGGGGAACAGCTCGAGGATGGCCTCGTCGGTGACGCGGATGTCCTCGGGGTCACCCGACAGTGCGGCCCAGCGGAACGGCCCGAGCCCCTCGCAAAACAGCGGGCGGATGTAGGCCGGGACGAAGCCGGGAAACTCGAAGGCGCGGTCGTAGCCGCCCTTGCGGGCCTCATCGCGGATCGAGTTGCCGTAGTCAAAGGTCTCTGCGCCGGCATCCTGGAACTCGACCATGGCCTTGACGTGCGCAGCCATCGCAGCCTGTGCGTCGCGGGTGAACTGCTCGGGATCGGCCGCTGCGCGATCCGGCCACTCATCGACCGTGTAGCCGATGGGTAGATACGACAGCGGGTCGTGGGCGCTGGTCTGGTCGGTGACGATGTCGATCGTGATCTCGCCGGCCTGGTGACGGCGCAGGATCTCGGGGAACACCTCTGCGGCGTTGCCGACGAGCCCGACGGACCAGCCGCGCTTCTCGTCCTTGGCCAGCTGCACCTTCGCGAGCGCCTCATCGAGATCGGTGACGACCTCGTCAAGGTAGCGCTTGCCGACGCGGCGCTGCAGGCGGCTTTCGTCGACGTCAACGATGAGGCAGGCGCCGTCGTTGAGCGTGACGGCGAGCGGCTGCGCGCCGCCCATGCCGCCGCAGCCGCCGGTGAGCGTGATCGTACCGGCGAGGGTGCCGCCGAAGCGCTTGACGCCGATCGCCGCGAAGGTCTCGAACGTGCCCTGCAGAATGCCCTGGGTGCCGATGTAGATCCACGAGCCGGCCGTCATCTGGCCGTACATGATGAGGCCCTCGGCCTCGAGCTTGCGAAACTCGGGCCACGTGGCCCAGTCACCCACGAGGTTCGAGTTGGCGATAAGCACGCGGGGTGCCCACACGTTCGTGCGGAAGACGCCCACGGGCTTGCCCGACTGCACGAGCAGCGTCTCGTCGTCTTCGAGGTCGCGCAGGGTGTCGACGATCGCGTCGTACGCCGCCCAGCTGCGGGCCGCGCGGCCGGTGCCGCCGTAGACGACGAGGTCGTCAGGGCGCTCGGCCACCTCGGGGTCGAGGTTGTTCATGAGCATGCGAAGCGGTGCCTCGGTCTGCCAACTCTTCGCTGAGATTTCGGTGCCGCGGGGGGCTTTGACGGGACGTGCGCCGGGGAGTGCCATGGTGGGGCCCTTTCGAAACAAAGCGGCGACGGTGCCGCGGGTGATTCCATCTCACCGCGTCACCGCCGCCGGGGCCATGCGTTTCGGGCTCTCTCTGTCTGGGATCCCGGATCGAGTCGTTACTGCTCGGGCACCGACACGAGCTCGGTGTCGTACGCGCCGGGCTCGGTGCCGTGCCCAATCTGGCGATAGATGGTGGGCTTCGTGGCCTTGAGCACGAGCCCCCACACGATGCCCACGATGCCCGCGGCAAAGATCAAACCGGGCAAGATGTAGGTCGTGGCATCGGGCTCTGCCTGGTCGAGCATCAACTGGAAGTTCATCAGAATCATGATGAACACCCACAGCAGCGCGAGCCCCGAGATCACGGGAGCCACGATGCGCGTCCACACGCCGAGGCCGCGCTGGTTCTTGTGGAAGAACCCAATTACCGCGGCAGCGATGACCGCCATGAGGAGCACCAAGCCAGCGGCGCCCGTGTTGGTGAGCCACGTAAACATCGTCAGCACGGGGTACAGGAATGACATGTCGCCGAGCGCTGCCGCCCCACCAAACGCGTCACCCGCAAGAGCAAAGCCGATCACCGCAACGAAGGCGATGACGGTCTGTGCGACTGAACCGGCCCAGGGAGCGCCCGCCCGCGAGGTGCGAGCGAAGGCGCGGGGAAGCACCCCTTCACGACCGAGCGAGTAGAAGTACCGGGCGACCGAGTTGTGGAACGACTGCAGTGCCGCGAACAGGCTGGTAATGAACAGCAGCGTCATGACGTCTGCAAAGATCACGCTCGTGTGCTCGCCCATAAACACGAACATCAGGTCGGGGCCAAACTCCTGCGATGCCCCAATGATGTTCGACGGGCCGATGCCCACCGAGAACGCCCACGCGCTGAATGCGTAGAACAAGCCGATGATCGCGACGGCCGCGTAGGTGGCGCGGGCTACGGTGCGCTTCGGGTCCTTGGCCTCCTCGCCGTAGATAGCGGCGCCCTCGAATCCCATGAACGCTGCGACGCCAAAGACGAGCACGATGCCGAGCGCGGGGCCGAAGAGTTCGGTGGGGTTCAGCGTGGTCGTGGTGATGCCCTCGGGGGCGACCGAGAACGAGACGATGTCAAAGATGATGACGACGAGGAACTCGAGCGCGACGAGTGCGCCGAGCACCTTCGCCGAGAGATCGACGCGGTTCACGCCGAGCACTCCGACGAGCACGATGCACAGCAGCACCCAGATCCACCAGGGCGAAGCAAAGCCAAGCTTCGCCTCGAGGAACATCGACATCTGGAATCCGAAGAGACCGTAAATGCCGACCTGCATTGCGTTGTACGACACAAGAGCGATGAGCGAAGCTCCCACGCCGAGTGGACGGCCGAGGCCCTGCGCGACGTAGGCATAAAACGCACCGGCGTTCGTGATGAACCGGCTCATGGCCGTGTATCCGACGGCAAACACGGTCAGAATTGCGGCGATCAGTAGGAAGCCGAGCGGCACGCCCAACGACTCGGTCACCGCGAATGAGGTGGTGACGCCACCAGCGACTACCGTCAGCGGCGCCGAGGCCGCGATGATCATGAGGGTAATCGCTGGTGCGCCAAGGGTGCGCCTGCTCAGACCTGACTGTTGAGGAGGGATTGACTCACTCATTGGGGGATCCTTTCATTTGGCAACATTGCCGCGTGAGGGTCGAAGTACTCGACCGGGACTGCTGCGATGCAGAACACAGCCCACGCTATGAGTTTGAGCGTATGGCCGGTCGGGTGGATTGTGTTTGGCTCAGCGTGCACGGGGCCTGATTTTTAGTGCAGGGAATGCGCATGATGGCGCGGATTACGGCCCGCGTGGCGGCGGTGAAGGGTGTCGCGAATGTGAATTATCACGATCTAGTCAGGTGTTCGAGCTATCCCGGGGTAGACTAGTATGATGACCTCTTCCGAGAACGCCACATCAGGCGAATCCGCAGTCTCTTCAGAATCCGAGGGCGAGCGCATCACATTCGCCGATCTCGGTCTCTCTGCTGAAGTTCTTAAGGCCGTAACCGACGTGGGATACGAAACCCCGTCGGCAATTCAGGCCGCTACTATTCCCGTTCTGCTCGAGGGGCGCGACGTCGTCGGCCTCGCCCAGACCGGCACCGGCAAGACCGCAGCCTTCGCGCTGCCGGTCCTTTCACGCATGATCCCGGGCGCTGGCGCGCCCCAGGCTCTCGTTCTCGCCCCCACCCGTGAGCTCGCGCTCCAGGTGTGCGAGGCGTTTGAGAGCTACGCCGTGCACCTTCCCAAGGTGAACTTGCTGCCCGTTTACGGTGGCCAGGCCTACGGCCAGCAGCTGTCGGCCCTGCGCCGAGGCGTCGATGTTGTTGTCGGTACCCCCGGCCGCATCATGGATCACCTCAAGCGTGGTTCGCTCGACCTCACGCAGATCAAGTACCTCGTGCTTGATGAGGCCGACGAGATGCTCAAGATGGGCTTCGCTGAGGACGTCGAGACGATCCTTGCTGACACTCCCGCCGACAAGCAGGTCGCACTGTTCTCTGCGACGATGCCCGCTCAGATCCGCCGCATCTCGCAGCAGTACCTGAAGGATCCGCAGGAGATCAAGATCGCTGGGAAGACCCAGACGAGCTCGACCATCACGCAGCGTTACATCGTTGTCTCTTACACGCAGAAGCTCGACGCGCTTACCCGCGTGCTCGAGGTCGAGAAGTTCGATGGCGTCATCGTCTTCACGCGTACCCGCGGTGACTCGGAGCAGGTTGCTGAGAAGCTGCGCGCTCGTGGCTACTCGGCCGCAGCGATCAACGGTGACATCCAGCAGGCGCAGCGCGAGCGCACCGTGCAGGCACTGAAGGATGGCAAGCTTGACATCCTCGTTGCCACCGACGTCGCGGCCCGTGGCCTCGACGTTGAGCGCATCAGCCACGTCATCAACTACGACCTGCCGATCGACGTCGAGTCGTACGTGCACCGCATCGGCCGTACCGGCCGCGCTGGCCGCACGGGCGACGCGATCAGCTTCGTCACGCCGCGCGAGCGTCGCCTGCTGAAGCAGATCGAAAAGACCACGAAGCAGACCCTGACCCAGATGCCGCTGCCCGGCATCGAAGAGGTCAACGCGACCCGTCTGTCACGCTTCGACGATGAGATCACGGCGGCCCTCGGCCGCACCGGTCGCATCGATCGCTTCCGCGAGGTTATCCAGCACTACGTCGAGCACCACGACGTTCCCGAGATCGACGTGGCCGCTGCACTCGCCGTCGTCGCACAGGGCGCTACGCCGCTGCTGCTCTCGGCTGACGACGATCGCAAGTTTGATCGCGACCGCAAGCAGGCCGCGAGCTTCCTCGACGACAGCAACGACCGCCCGGTGCGCGAGCGCGCCGAGCGTGGCCCGCGCCGTGACGACCTCAAGATGTACCGCATCGAGGTGGGCCGCCGCGATCGCGTGCAGCCCGGCCAGATCATTGGCGCAATTGCCAACGAGGGTGGCCTCACCCGCGACGACTTCGGCCGCATCCAGGTGCGCGACGACTTCTCGCTCGTCGAGCTCCCGAACAACCTGTCTGAGGCGACCCGCGCGGCGCTGCAGGACACGCGTATCGGTGGCAAGGCTATCGAGCTGAAGGAAGACCGTGGCGGCGGAGGATCGCGCGGCGGTTACAGCGGCGGCGATCGCGGCGGCGATCGCGGCGGCGACCGTGGTGGACGCGGCGGCTACGACCGCGGTGGCGACCGTGGCGGCTCGCGCGGTGGCTACGGCGACCGTAATGATCGCGGCGGCGACCGTGGTGGCTACGGCGGCGACCGTGGCGGTTCGCGCGGTGGTTACGGTGGCAACCGTGACGGCGGCGGCGACCGTGGTGGCTACGGCGGCGACCGTGGCGGTTCGCGCGGCGGTTACGGTGGCAACCGTGACGGCGGCGGCGACCGCGGTGGCCGTGGTGGCTACGGTGGTAACCGCGACGGTGGCAACGACTTCGGCGGCAACAGCGCCGATGGCAAGCGTAAGCCCCGCTGGTAACCGGTCTCCGGTCACCCAACACACAGTAGAACCTCGACACCCCAGGTGACGATGCGTTGGTGCGCCCTCGGCAGAAATGCCGACGGGCGCATCACTGCGTTTGGGCTCAATGAGCTCGGCGATTTGGGCGAGCGCACCGAACTGGCTCCGGCCGAACTCGTCGACTTCGTGCGCGCGACCGAGGCGGCCCAGGCGCCCCGCTGGGTCTGGAACGACACCGCGAAATGGCTGCCGGGCCTGCTGAAGTTCGGCGTGCGGGTCACCCGCTGCCACGATCTGCGGCTCGCGCACGCGATCCTCGCGCGCTCGGCTCTCGTGCCGGATCCCGGCCCGTTGCGGGCCGCGGCCGCCTGGGCCGTCGGGCACGAGGATCCGGATCCGGAGCCCCAGCAGACGACGCTCTTTGAGCTCGATGCACCCCGATTGACCGCCGTGCCGGGCGGTATCGAGGAAACGCTCGCGGAGTTCGCGCGGCAGCGTGCGGCCCTCGCGTCAGCCCCGGGCCAGCTCGCACTATTGGTCGCGGCGGAGTCGGCGGGCGCGCTCATCGCAGCGGAGCTCCGAGAGGCCGGCGTGCCCTGGGACGCGACCGAGCACGACCGGATCCTAACCGACGCGCTCGGTCCGAGGCCCGCCACGGGAGCCCGGCCCGAGATCATGGCGCGGCTCGCCGAGGAGATTGCGCGTGCGCTGGGCAACCCTCGCGTGAGCGTCGATTCACCGCCCAAGTTGCTGCGTGCGATGCGCGACGCGGGCCTCGACGTGCAGTCCACCTCTCAGTGGGAGATCGCCGAGGTCGAGCACCCGGTGATCCCGCCGCTGCTGCACTACAAGAAGCTGTCCCGGCTGCTCACCGCCAACGGATGGAACTGGATCGACGAGTGGGTGCGCGACGGCAGGTATCACCCCGTGTATGTTCCTGGCGGCGTGGTGACCGGCCGTTGGGCGTCCAGCGGCGGCGGCGCGCTCCAGCTGCCCCGGCTGCTGCGGCCCGCGCTGCGCGCCGACCCCGGCTGGACCTTCGTATCGGCCGATGTCGCGCAGCTCGAGCCGCGCGTCCTCGCAGCCATGTCCGGCGACCGCGCGATGGCTGCCGCAGGAGCGGGAACCGACCTGTACGCCGGGGTCGTGGACAGCGGAGTGGTCGCGACGCGTCAAGACGCCAAGATTGCCGTGCTGGGCGCGATGTACGGCGCCACCACGGGTGACAGCGGGCGGCTCGTGCCGCGACTGCGACGTGGATTTCCCGACGCGATGCGGCTCGTGGACCAGGCTGCCGAGACGGGGGAGCGCGGCGGCATCGTGACGACCTGGCTTGGCAGGTCGTCGCCGCTGCCCGGGGACGAGTGGCTTGAGCTGCAGGCTCGGGCGACCCTGCCCGGAGCTTCCGCGCGCGACGAGCGTGAGGCCAAACGGGTGGCGCGCGACTTCGGGAGGTTCACGCGCAACTTTATCGTGCAGGGCACCGCCGCCGAGTGGGCGCTCGCGTGGCTCGCCGATCTGCGGCTGCGACTCAACGAGATCGTCTGGGACGAGGCAGGGGATGTCGGAGCGACGCCCGCGCGCGCGTCGGGCCCGGCCTTCGCGCGACGCCCACACCTCGCCTTCTTTCTGCACGACGAGATCATCGTCCACACCCCAATCGCGTTGGCCGAGCAAGTGACGGCAGCCGTGACCGAATCGGCCGCCGCTGCGGGACGGCTGTTGTTTGGCCAAAGCCCCGTCGACTTTCCGCTCGACGTGCGGGTGGCCGAGCGCGCTGCAAAGGACTAGCCAGCGGCGGTCCTCGATACCGCCGCTGGCGCGGTAAGCTGGCGGTGCCTAACCAGCATTTCGATGAAGAAGCGCAGCGTTGCCACCCCTTCTTCGCTGTTGAGTCACGAGCACACTCGCCGCGCCACCGCGCGCTTGCAGGCTCTGGCATGCCTCGAATCATTCAGAGACAAGCCTCGCAACAGGAGACCCACGTGAAACCCACGCTCAACCGCACGCTTGGCGTGCCCGGCATCGTGTTTATGGTGGTTGCGGCGGCCGCGCCGATCACCGTCGTCGCCGCCAACTTTCCCATCATCATCAGCATCTCGGGCTCGATCGGTGTGCCGACCATGGTGCTCGCCACGACCGCAATCCTGCTGCTGTTCGCAGTCGGCTACACCTGGATGACGCCCCGCGTCCCCGATGCGGGAGCCTTCTACTCGTACGTGCAGCGGGGGCTGGGCCGCCGCGCGGGCCACGGCACGGCCGCCGTCGCGCTGTTCAGCTACGTGCTGCTCACGGTCTCGATGACCTGCTACCTCGGCGTGCAGACCGGTAACTTGATCCAGCTGTGGCTCGGCTTCACACCCCCCTGGTGGCTCATCTCGGCCATCATGCTGCTCATCGTCGGGCTGCTCGGCTACCGCGACATCGAGCTCTCGGCCAAGGTACTGGGTGCGGTGCTCGTGCTGGAGGTCGTGGCGGTGCTCGCGATCGATCTGGGCGTGCTGTTCAACGGCGGCAGCCTCTCGACTGCACCGCTCAACCCGGCCGAGGCGCTCGTGGGCGCACCGGGTCTCGGGCTGCTCTTCGCGTTTCTGGGGTTCTTTGGGTTCGAGGCCACGGCCGTGTTCCGCAATGAGGCCAAGGATCCGGATCGCACGGTGCCGCGCGCCACGTACATTGCCGTGATCACGATCGGCGCCCTGTACTTCGTGTCATCGTGGCTCGTGATCTCGGGGCTGGGGGCGGATGAAGCTGTTGCGCTCTCGAACGAGGCCCCCGACAGCATCGTGATTCAGCTCGCGGGAGCGGTCGTGGCGCCCATCGTGGCAGACATCGTGCAGGTGCTCGTCGTAACCAGCATGTTTGCGTGCATGCTGTCGTTCCACAACATTGTCACCCGGTACCTCTTCACGCTCGGCCAGCGCGGCGTGCTGCCCGGCGCGCTCGCGGCGGTGCACACGAAGCACCGCGCGCCCTCACAGGCATCGCTGTGGGTGAGCATCGTCACGTCCGCCGTGGTTGTCGTATCGGCGCTGGGGCAGCTGGATCCCGTGACGCAGATCTACACCTGGTACTCGGGTGCCGGTGCGGTGGGTGTGATCTTCATGATGGCCCTCACGAGCGTTGCGGTGCTCGCGTACGGGCGGCGCGGTCGCGCAGCTCACGAGGCAGCGCCTCTCGCGGTGGTCATCGCGAGCGTGCTCGGCGGTCTCGGATTGCTCGCCGTGCTCGCAATCTCGGTGTGGAACCTGCCCGTGCTGGTGGGCGGCCTCACCGCCTCACTCATCTGGGGTGGCGCGCTCGTTCTCGTGTTCGTCGCGGGGCTCATGCACCCCGAACGGGAGCCTGAGCGCGCGGCCTTGATCGCTGCGCAGCGGGAACACGAAACCGTCGACCACTAGGCTGAACACATGGCAATAGGCGCAACGATCCACACCTTCGATGTACAACTGGCAGACGTGGATCGTGGGGTGTACGAGGACTTCTCGCTGCGGGTCGCCCGCCACCCCTCAGAGACCGACACCTATATGGTGACCCGGTTGTTGGCCTACTGCCTCGAGTACGAGGAAGGCATCGGCTTTGCGGCCGGGGGCGTCTCGTCGACCGACGAGCCCGCCGTGCTGGTGCGCGATCTCACCGGTCACATCACCGCCTGGATCGAGATCGGTGCACCCGATGCAGCCCGGCTGCATTTTGGCAGCAAGCTTGCCGACCGGGTCGCGGTGTATACGCACCGTGACCCGGCGAAGCTGCTGGCGTCGTGGGCGGGGAAGACCATTCATCAGTCCGCAGACATCGTGGTGCGCTCCTTCGACCCCGGATTTGTGGAACAGGTCGCTGCGGCGGTCGGACGGCGTAACACGCTGTCGGTGTCGCGCACCGAGGGGCACCTCTTCCTCGAGGTCGGCGACGCTGCGTTCTCCACCGAGGTCCACGAGCACCGGATCAGCTAGCGCCCCTTCAGTGCGCGCCGCCAAACGCGGCGCGCACTTCTGCGTGGGGGAGCGCGTAGCTGATGTGGCCGTCGCGGCCCGTCATGTTGCGGGCCGCGACGAGCGCGTTCATGACGGCCTCCTCGGTGGCCTCAACCACGGCCTCAAAGAATGGGTCGATCGAGCCCCAAGCGACGTGATCGAGTGACTCGATCCGGATCTCGTCTCCCGCCATCTGGGAGCCGAGGGCTCCCTCGTTGGCGGTGGAGAACGCGAGAAAGATGTCGCCCGAGAAATGGCTGCCGGTGGTGCCTGTGCGCGCGAGCCCCAGCGGCACGCGGCGTGCGAGCGCGTCGCACTGGGCCGGGAGTAGTGGGGCGTCGGTGGCGACGACCACAATCACGCTGCCCGCGCCGCCCACGGCCTGCGCACCCGCGCCGGCCTCGCGTTCGAACCAGCCGCTCGTCTCCATGGGGTTGGGGGCCTGGGACTGCCTGCCGAGGGCGTGCCCTGAGACGCGAAGTTCTTTCCGTGAGCCAAAGTTCGCCTGCAACAACACCCCGACGGTCCACGAGCGGTCGCCAGAACGCACCACCCGCGACGCGGTGCCCGTACCGCCCTTGAATCCGTAGCAGTTCATGCCGGTGCCGCCACCGACACTGCCCTCATCGACGGGGCCCGAGGATGCTCGGTTGAGCGCCTCAATCGCGTGCGCGGGGGTCACCGTCGGCGCGTTGATGGCATTGAGGTAGCCGTCCCAGGTTTCACCCACGACCGGCAGCATCCACGCCGCAGCGGTGGCGGGGTGGTGCTCTGCCATCCAGCGGTCCACTCCAGAATGCACCGCCCCCACCGCGTGTGAATTCGTGATGGCGATCGGCGCCTGGAGCTGCCCCGACTCCTCGATCCAGCTGCGGCCCGTCAGCTCGCCGTTGCCGTTGAGCACCGCGACTCCTGCCGCGCATGCGGAGCCGGCAAGATGCTTGCCGCGCGGCAGAATGGCGGTCACGCCGGTTCTCGCGGAGCCTGGGGCGCCCGGGGCGTCACCGATCAGCGTCACGAGGCCCACTTCGAGACCAGGCACATCGGTGATCGCATTCAGCGTGCCGGGCTCGCCGTCGAACCCAATACCGAGCTCGCGTGCTCGCGTGCGGTCGCCAGCCTCGGTGCGGGGGTCAGTCTTGGGGGCCTCGGCCTTGGTGTGCTCAACATTGAACATTGTTTAATCCTTTCGTCTATGGTTATATTACTCACGCTCAACCTCGTGGTGGAAGACGTTGACGCTTGTTCAGTAAAATTACGGCCCGCAACAAAGGAGTCCAGTATGAATGCAACACGCTCATCGCCCGGAATGTCAGACCGAGGGAACGCCGTCCCAGATGGTACGACGACCCTCGCGAAGGGGCGCCTTGGCACCTGGGACATCGTGTTCTTTGTGATCTCGGCGGCCGCGCCGCTCACCGTGATTCTGAGCGGCGCGATCACCTCGTTTCGCATGGGAGGGGTTGGGCCCCCGGCGCGATCCTATTCTGTGCCATCGTGCTGATTTTCTTCGCCCTCGGGTTTACTGCGATGTCCAAGAGCGTGCGGAACGCGGGGGCGTTCTATGCCTACGTGTCACGCGGTCTCGGCAAACCCTTTGGCATCGGGGTTTCCACGGTGACGGTGTTTGCATACATCTCGCTTGTTGTCTCGTTCTTCGGATTCATCGGGTTCTTCGCGCAGTTCACGTTCGCCGAACTCTTTGGGCTCGACCTGCCGTGGGGCGTCTGGTCGTTGCTCGCCGTCGCCATCGTGGCCTTTCTGGGGTACCGAAAGATCGACGTTGGGGCCAAAGTGCTGGCAATCCTGCTCACCCTCGAGGTTGGGATCTTGCTCGTGTTCGCCGTTGCCGCGATCGCGGACGGTGGGCCCGAGCCATGGAGTCTCGCCTCCTTCGACCCGCAGAATGTGTTCTTTGCGAGCGGCGCGGGTGCACTCTTCGTGATGGGGTTTGGTGCGTACCTCGGGTTCGAAAGCACGGCAATCTATGCGGAGGAGGCGAAGAACCCCGATCGTACGGTGCCGCGGGCGACCATCATCTCGATTGCGTTTTTGGGCGTCTTCTACGCGTTCACGTTCTGGATTTTGACGGTGGCCTTCGGGGTTGAAGGCGTGGTTGAGCTGGCACGCAGTGATGCCTTCGAAACCATGGTGATTGAGGGTACGGGTGACCTGGCGGGAGCCGGGGCCGCGTTTGTGATGAAGATTCTGATCGTCACCAGCTTCTTCGCCTGTGTGCTGTCCTTCCACAACGCCTGCACGCGCTACCTGTTCTCGCTCGGGCGAGAGGGGCTCCTGCCGCGTGCGCTGGGACGCACCAGCAAGCGTAGCCAGTCGCCCGCCGCGGCAAGTCTCACGCTGAGTGCCTTCTCAGCCCTTGGCGTGCTTGTCGCAATCGTGCTGCAGGCCGACCCGTTCCTCGGGCTCGCCCTGTGGACCTATGCGACGGGTGTGCAGGGGCTCGTGTTTGCCCAGGCCATTACCGCGATCGCGGTCGTGTGGTACTTCCTTAAGGACCGCCGGGGATACAGTGTGTGGCGGGTCACCGTCGCGCCCATTCTCGGGGCCATCGGGTTGATCGTGGGATTCTTCCTGATCGCCACAAACTTCGAAGTGGTGACCGGTCTCGAGGGACCCATCAATCAACTGCTCTTGCTGCCCACGCCAATCCTGTTTGTCGGAGGCATTATCGCGGGGCTCGTGATCAAAGCCCGCAGGCCCGCCTACTACGCAGGGCTCACGGAGACCGTCACGGTCACGCCGGGGGGGTTGCCCCTATTACTTTTGTCAAGCCGCAAGCGCATGATCAGCTTGATATAGCGACCCGTCTCGGAGCATCGCGAAGAGGACATCACAGCGTCGTCTGGCCAGGGCGATGAGAGCCTGGTTGTGCCGTTTGCCCTGCGCGATCTTCCGGTCGTAATAGGCGCGTGAGACGGGATCTCTGAGCGCGGCGAAGGCCGAGAGGAACAGGGCTCGTTTCAACACCCGGTTTCCGCGCCTAGACGAATGTTCGCCGCGGATCGATGACCCGGATCTTCGGGTCACGGGAGCTAGACCGGCGTAGGAAGCCAAGTGGCCAGCGGACTCGAAGTGTTTGCCCGCCACTTCGGTGAGGAGCCTGGCGGCCGTCCTAACGCCGACTCCCGGCATGCTCATCAGGACGATCGAAAGAGGGTGCGCCTCAACGATCTCTTCAACCAGGACCGCTATCTCAGCCCGTTGCCGCCGCAGCGCTGCGAGTTGTTCCGCGAGGCGCGGAAGGACGACAGCTGCGGCATTCGTGCCAACCACCACGACCGTTTGAGCAGCCAGCGCGTCCATGATCTCGGACGCAAGACGATGTCCCATACGCGGAGCAAGCCTTCTGAGGCGTGTAGCTAACCGTTGAGGGCCGGCCTGCTGCATCACTGCGGGCGATGGGTAGCGCTGCAATAGATCAAGGACCGCAGGATGGTCCAGGTGTGGGCCGATCACGCGTTCGAGTGCGGGATGGATCTGAGTGAGGAGCCCCCGTACCCGGTTACTCGTCGCAGTGATCTGCCCGAGGACGTCATCATCAAACCCGCACAGCATCGAGAGCTCAGCAACGGATTCGTCAGCGACCTGGATGGATCGCAGCGCGTGGGGCAGAGTTCTGGCGGCTTGCGCAATGATTGCGGCGTCTCGGGCATCGGTTTTTGCTTCGCCGGGGTGGAGGTCTGCGATGCGACGCATCGCTAATCCCGGCAGGTAGCCGACGAGCACCCCTTCGGCTTGAGCGACCGCGATCGGGAGTGCTCCGATGGTGGCTGGCTGGTCCACGACGACGAGCACGTTGCCATGGTGTTTGAGGTGCTGCAGGACGTCACGCATTTTGGCTTCATCGTTAGGGAGCGGTTTGTCGTAGAGACTTTTACCGGCTCGGTTGAGGGCGACGGCGTGGTGTTCGCCTTTGCCGACGTCGATGCCGACGAACACGTCGACGTTGTCGTAGTTCTCGATCATGACTGCTCCGTCCGTTGAGATTTCGGCGGTCAGCTCCTGGTATTGAGTCCCGGCATCCACGTTACGGACGGCCCTGGAACGAGTTCCTGGCCGAGCCCCTATTAGCGATCACTCAATACCGGTCAGACCCGGTGGCAACACCCCCCGGATCATGGATGACTGGGGGCAATAACCATGCCGGGTCTGACTGGCCGCCGCCCTTCCAGTGTGATGCTGGAAAGGGCTACGAACAAGGTAACGGGGGGCGCGCTCGAAGACGAACTCGTGGCTCGGTAATCGGAGGAGTGCACCGGGAGTAATAGGCTGAGGGCATGAATGCGACCGCGCGACGCCGCCTCGAACGCCGTGATGACATCATCAAGGCATTCTGGCGGGTCGCGCGGTCGCGCCCGCGTCGATCGGTCAACGTGCGCGCGGTCGCGGCCGAGGCCGCGATGAGCCCGGCAAACGTGCTGCACTACTTTGACACCCTTGACGAGCTGCAAATGACGGCCATCGCGGGCGCTATGGAACAGTTCTACGAACAGCGGCAGCGCATCCTCGACCGCTCCGACACTGCCGGTGCGCGCGTGGCGGCCATGATTCATGCGGGTGTGCCCGACGAAATTACCGACGAGGTGCGTCACGTCTACGAGAGTGTCGCAATCCTCGCCGAGCATCCCCAGTATCGGCCTGCCCACCGGGGGCTCACCGAACGGCAAATCATGCTCTACCGGGCGCTCATCGAAATCGGTGCCGGCACGGGAGAGTTCACCCTGGCCTCGCCACCAGGAGTCATCGCGCGCAACCTCGTCGCCCTTGAAGACGCGTACGACTTGTACCCGCTCGTGGGGGACATGACCCCGCGTGAAGAGTGTCGCGCCTCAGTGCGCAGTTATGCCGAGTTGGCCCTCGGGGTCGCACTGCCCCAGCCCCAGTAGCCGCACCTAGGCTGTGCGTGCAGTCACGATGCGCTCGGCTGACTGGATCACCGAGTCAACTCCGCGCATAAACAGCTCCCGGTCCTCGAGCGCTGCGAGCTGCAGGCTGCACTGCGCGATGCGCGGGTGCGTGCGTGGGTCGGCCAAAATGGGGCCGTCATACCATGGGCTTGGTGCGTCATCGCTGCTCTTGGGGTCTGACTCAGCATGCGCGATAGCGATACCAGAGGCCACAGAGAGGATGTGTGTGGAGAGCAGCGCGTAATGCTGCACTGCACCTTCTGCGTCCAGCCCTGCACGGGTGAACGCATCGAGCATGAGCTCGATCGCATCGTGCTCGCCGGGTCCGTGAGTCGTGAGGACCATTGCCTCTGCCGCGATCGCGGGGTGCGTGCGGTACTCCACGAGCGTGAACTGAGCCAGCTGACGCAGCCGTTCCTGCCAGTGTTCGGGTGGGGCAGTAACGGCTCGCACAGCGCGCGCATTCAGCTCGTCAAGGAGGGCCTCCATGAGGTGCTGCTTGTTGCGGAAATGCCGATAAATCGAGGTGGGGTCTGCACCGAGGCGCACCCCCAGTTCCTTTGCGTGAAGGGTGGCACCGCGCGTCTCCTGCGCGACTTCGAGAGCCGCTTCGATGATGAGCTCTTGATCGAGGCGCACTTTCCCTGAGCGGCGACCAGAGCTACCTCCGGCCCGCTTACTGATTTGAGTCATCGACGCAGTCCTTCCTTGACCGGTCTCAATCGTGCCACACCGGTGTGGCATCTGTGGTTGTTGAACCGCTGTGACCAATGATCACGTCTTGGCAACGCACTTGTCAACTCGGTTGACAAGTGCGTTGCAAACTGGTTACGCTCGGCTCACCGCATTCAAAGAAGATGAGAGGCCCGACAATGACCGTCGATCTGCTATTTACCGGAGGCGCCGTATTTACGGGCTCTGGCGAACCCCTCACCGGCTATTCCGTCGCTGTAACGGGAGACCGCATCACTGCGCTCGTACCCGATGCCGAGGCAGAAGCCTTGGCCGGTGAGCAGACCCGACGCGTCGAGTTGGAAGGGGCCCTGCTTTCTCCCGGGTTCCAAGACGCCCACGCGCACCCAATCAGCGCAGGCGTTGAACTATTGCAGTGCAACCTCACCGAAACCGAGAGCGCCGAGGAAGCGGTCGCGGCCATCGCGGCCTACGCTGCTGCGAACCCCAACGAGCCCTGGATCCTAGGTGCCGGCTGGTCCATGGACCACTACCCGGGAGGCGCCCCGACGCGGGAGCTCATCGACGCAGTGCTACCCGACCGCCCCGTGTACCTCTCGAGCCGAGATCACCACAGCGGGTGGGCAAACACCGCCGCGATTCGGCTCGCGGGCCTCGACGCCACGACCCCCGATCCCGAAGACGGACGTATCGAGCGCGAAGCCGATGGCTTCCCCGCCGGAACCTTTCACGAGGGTGCAGGCGACCTGTTTGCTGACGTTCGGCCCGAGACCACGCCCGAACTCGCTTACCGCGGCCTCCTACGCGCGCAGGATGAACTCCTGCCTCTCGGAATTACGGCCTGGCAGGACGCGTGGGTCGGCGACGGCGGCCCCGGCACGGGCGGCCGCGCGGCCTACCTGCGCGCCGTCGAAGAGGGCACACTGAAGGTGCACGTCGTGGGCGCACAGTGGTGGGAACGCGATCGGGGCATCGAACAGCTCGACCGAATCCTTGAACTGCGCGAAGAGCGCCTCTCAAGCGGTTCGAATGATCGTTTCGAACTCGGCACCGTCAAGATCATGGTCGATGGTGTCGCCGAGAACTACACCGCCTCGATGATCGAACCGTACCGCGACGCAGACGGCCACGACACCTGCAATCACGGCATCTCATTTCTCGATCGCGACACCATGTTCGAAGCGGTGAAGCGCCTCGACGCTGCCGGCATGCAGGTGCACTTCCACGCACTGGGCGACAAAGCGGTGCGCGACGCGCTCGACGCAGTCGAGGCCGCCCGCGCAGCCAATGGCCCGAGCAATGGACGGCACCACCTCGCTCACCTGCAGGTCGTCACCGAAGCCGATGCGAAGCGATTCGTCGACGTGGATGCCACGGCGAACCTCCAGGCCCTGTGGGCCACGCACGAGGACCAGCTTGACACCCTGACTCTGCCGTTCCTGCAGGAGGGCGCGGTGAACCGCCAGTACCCATTTGGTGACCTCCACGCCGCGGGCACTCGCCTCGCCGCCGGGAGCGACTGGCCCGTATCGAGTGCGGATCCGCTCGCCGCAATACACATTGCTGTCACCCGGGTCGCGCCGGGCTACGACGCTGAACCGCTTGGTGGCACCCACCAGCAACTCGACCTCGCCACCGCGTTCGCCGCTTACACCTCGGGTAGTGCGTACGTGAATCACCGGGATCACGACACCGGTCACATTCGTGAGGGCTACCTCGCCAACCTTGTCGTCGTGGAACCTAACCCCTTCGCTATCCCCTCAGACGAGATCCACCAGGCCCAGGTCACCTCGACCTGGATCGAGGGGGAGCCCGTCTACACCCGTCCCGAATCCGAATAGGAGCACACAACAATGTCTGTCTTCACGAAACGCACACTCCGCCGCAGCGGTGTAGCGATCGCCGCGGGCACTGCCGCCCTCGCGCTCGCGCTCACCGGCTGCTCGGCACAATCTGCCCCCGAGGCGAGTGCACCCTTTGAATGGAAGCTCACTGATCAGACGGCCGCGCCGTCGGGGGACATCGAATCTATTGACTGGGCGAGCTACGCTGAGCCCTTCTCCCTCGACTACGCCTACGCGTTCGACTACTCGGACAATCAGGTGCTCGCAAACATGTGTGAGTCGCTGCTGCGCCTCAACCCCGACTTCTCGCTGTCGCCCGGCCTCGCAGAATCGTTTACGAACCCTGAGCCGACGAAGTGGGTTTATCAGATTCGCGATGGCGTGAAGTTCCATGACGGGACCGTCATGACCGCAGACGATGTGGTCGCCTCGATGAGTCGCCACCTCGACCCCGAGGTTGGTTCGTCATGGTTCAGCGTGTACCAGAACGTGGCATCGATCGAAAAGACAGGCGACCTTGAGGTCACCGTAACGACGACGATCCCCGACTCGCAGTTCAACCTTGGAATGGGCGGGGTCGCGGGTGTGGTCGAGTCAGCCGCAACCCTGACCGAGCTCGGAGCTGATTACGGTAACTCCTCGGGCGGTGTCAACTGCACCGGTCCGTTCGCATTTGACTCGTGGAAGTCGGGCGAAGCGCTCACGATGAAGCGCTTCGACGAGTACTGGGACAAAGATCTCGCCGCCAAGAGCGATACCTTCAAGTTCGTCTTCATGACCGACGCCAACGCGCGTATCAATGCCATCAAGGCCGGTGAGGTGGACGGTAGCTGGTTGCTGCCGATGGACGCCGTACGCAGCATCGAAGCCGAGGCCCCGGGCGAAGTGTTGTTTGGTCTCAACACGTCGGTGGCCGACCTCATCGTCTCGAACCTGGACGGCCCACTCGGTGACGTGCGTGTCCGCCAGGCCCTGCTCATGGCAATCGACCGTCAGGGCATTCTTGACGCTGCCTACAGCGGCGTCGGTACCGTCTCTGACGTCCTGACCACCGACGCCGTGTGGCTCGACGCCGACCCGTCCGCGAAGGAAGCTGCGTTCAACGATATTCAGCAGTACGACTTCGACATCGAAGCCGCGAAGAAGCTCGTGGACGAAGCGGGTGTTGCCGGTGAAGAAATCACGATCGTCACCGCCCCCATCGGCCAAGAGTTTGCCGTGATCTCCCAGGCTACGGCTGCGGCCGCCAAGGCGATTGGACTCGACGCCAAGATCGAGACCGTGACCCCCGCCGCGTACACGACGCTCTTCGCTGACCCGAGCGCACGAGAGGGCTCGGACCTGTTCTTTACGATCTGGTACCTGTCGAGCCCCGACCCGCTCGAAATGTACAGCGTGCTGCGCACCGGTGAGTTCAGCAACTACGGAGAGTGGTCAAACCCAGAGTACGACGCACTCATCACCGAAGCAGTGTCGACGATGGATCCGATCGAGCGCAGCAAGCTGACCGCTCAGGCGCAGCAGCTCACCAATGAAGAACTTCCCTGGTTGCCGCTGTTCGAGATTCCGAATGCGGCCTACATGAGCGACCGAGTGACGGGTATGTCGCCCTCGATCAACTTCATGTACTTCCCCTGGGCCGCTCAGCTCGGCGCCCGCTAACCCCCCCTTTGAGGGGCCGGGTAAAGCTGCCCGGCCCCTCGCCTAACTCGGAGATCCGACGATGACATACGCGCGACGCATTGCCTCGAAGCTCGGTGCGCTCTTTCTCACGCTGTTCCTCGCCTCACTGCTCGTCTTTTTCTCGCGCTTTATCGTTCCCGGTGATCCGGTCCGGTTCTTGCTGCGCGGACGTAAGCCGAGCGAAGGGGCCGTGGCCGCAGTGAAGGAGCAGTACGGACTCGACCTTCCGCCTTGGGAACAGTACTGGAACTGGATTATGGGCATCTTCCAGGGTGACCTGGGCCGCTCACTACAGTTTCGCCAGGATGTGGCTACCGTGATCGGTGACAGGCTCCCCGTGACTTTGGGCCTCGTGGTGATGGCCGGACTCATCATCGGTATTATCGGGCTGGCCTCGGGTGTCATAGCCGCCCTCAACCGCGGCAAGCTCGCGGACCGCGCGATCCTGATCTTCTTGACGATCCTGGGTGCAATTCCCTCATTCGTTGGCTCGATTGTGCTGATCGCAGTGTTCTCGGTGTCGCTCGGATGGTTCCCCACCTTCGGATCCGGCGACGGATTTTGGGACACGATTTACCACCTCTTCCTCCCGTCCCTCGCCCTCGGCATCGTGTTCATCGTGCTCGTGGGCAAGGTGACCCGCTCCTCCATGGTCGAGCAGATCGGCCGGGAGCACGTCGAGGTCGCGACGAGCCGCGGGCTGCCGCGCGCAACCGTGATTCGCCGCCACGTGTTCCGCAACTCCATTAGCCCCATCGTGACGGTCTCGGGCGTGCTTGTCGCAGGACTGCTCGTCGCGAGCACCATCGTCGAGGCCGCGTTCGGCATTTCGGGGCTTGGCTCACTGCTCGTGCAGTCGGTCGACCGTCTCGACTTCCCGGTCGTGCAGGCCATCGTGCTGTTCGTCGTGGCAGCGTTCGTCGTAGTGAACGCGATCATCGACCTCTTCGAACCCTTGATTGACCCACGCGCAGCGGCAGGAGCTGAAGCACGATGACCTCTCTCACTACTCCCACTACCGCGGTGCGCGTTATGCGCGCCCCCCGCAAACGTCGCTCGAGCGTCCTGTTCACCATCAGCGTCGGAGTGCTGTTCGTCGTCGTGCTCGCTGCGGCACTCGCGCCGTGGATCGCACCCTACGACCCCGACGAGGTCGACTTTCTCGCCTTCAACGCCGGCCCCAGCGCCGCGCACTGGCTCGGAACCGACGGCCTCGGCCGTGACCTGCTGAGCCGCATGATCTTTGGCGCTCGCACCGCCCTCCTCGGGCCACTACTCGTGGTCGCCTCGTCGACCGTCTTTGGCATCCTGCTCGGCCTCCTCGCCGGCTGGCGGGGCGGATGGATCGACGCGATCCTGAGCCGCGTGTTCGACGTGATCTTCTCGTTCCCCGCGCTGCTGATCGCCATCATGGCCGTCGCACTGTTTGGCAAGGGCCTCACCGCTCCGATCATCGCCATGAGCCTCGCCTACATCCCGTACGTGGCTCGTCTCACCCGGTCGCTCGTGGCGGCCGAGAAGACTCGCCCCTATGTTTCGGCCTACCGGGTACAGGGCTTCGGCGGACCGTGGATCGCCCTGCGCCGGGTACTCCCCAACATCGTGCCCATCGTGGGTGCGCAGTCGACTCTGAACTTCGGGTACGTGCTCGCCGAGCTCGCGGGCCTGTCGTTCCTGGGACTGGGCGTGCAGGCGCCCGCGTCTGACTGGGGTTCGATGATCAACCAGGCGCAGGCCGGCCTCGTGGGCGGGCATTTCCTCCCCGCCGTCGTGCCTGCCGTCGCAGTCGTGATCGTCGTGGTCGTCGTCAACATCATCGGTGAAGAACTCTCAGACCGCATTGGCGGAGGTGCATCAGCATGACCCTGCTCGATATCTCATCATTTACACTCGACCTGCCCACGGGCAAGCGACTTCTAGACGACATCACCATCAAGGTGGCCGCGGGCGAAACCGTGGGGCTCGTGGGGGAGTCCGGATCCGGCAAATCCCTCACGGCCCGCTCCGTGCTCGGCCTGCTGCCCGATCGCGCCGAGGTCGACGGATCGGTACGCATCGCGGGTCAGGAAGTGCTCGGCGCGAGCAAGAGCGAGCTGCTGGGGATTCGCCGCACGCGCGCGTCGATGATCTTCCAGGATCCCCGCGCGGGCATCAACCCGATGCGCACAATCGGCGACCACATGACCGAGTCGCTCAGGCTGTGCATGGGCGTACCGGCGGCGAAGGCCCGCGAGCAGGCCATCGAGCTGCTGCGCGCGGTGCGGCTGCCGCGGCCCGAGGATCACATGTCGCAGCACCCGCACGAGTTCTCGGGCGGCATGCTGCAGCGCGTCATGATCGCGAGCGCGCTCACGAGCTCGCCTGAGCTGCTCATCTGTGATGAGCCGACCACCGCGCTCGACGTGACCACCCAGGCCGAGATCATCCAGGTGCTCCAGGAGCAGCGCGAGGCGCGTCAGATGGGCATGCTGTTCATCACGCACGACCTGCATCTGGCGGCATCGATCTGTGACCGCGTGTACGTCATGAGCGCGGGCCAGGTCGAGGAAGAGGGCACGGCCAGGCGCATCTTCCTGAGCCCGTCAACCGACTACACGAAGAAGCTCATTGCGGCCACGCCGAGCATCGACGTGTCGCCCGAGGAAGCCGCGGAGCTTGCGGCTGCTCGAGCAGCGGGCGGTATTGCGCCCGCTGACGCGCTGGCGGTGAACCCCGACGCGAAGCCCATGGTGTTCGTGAAGGAGCTGTCAAAGACCTATCACCCGCGCGGCCGCGAATCCGTCAAGGCCGTGATCGGGGCCGATCTTGTGATCCCGCGCGGTGGTTCGCTCGGGGTCGTGGGCGAATCCGGATCGGGCAAGTCCACGCTCGCCCGCATGATCGTGGGGCTCGAGCAGCCCGACGCGGGGGAGATCCTCATCGCGGGCGCCTCGCGAGTCGCTCCGCCCAAGAACCGAGCCGAGCGGATCGCGCGGGCACGCAGCGTGCAAATGGTGTTCCAGGATCCGTACCTGTCACTGGACCCGCGCATCGCAGCGGGACGCACCGTCGAGGACGCGCTGCGTCTCCACACGAAGCTTGATCGCGATGGCGCGCGGCGCCGTGCGATCGAGATGCTGGAAGCAGTTGGGCTGCAGGAGGAGCACGCGCAGGCGCTGCCGCGCACCCTTTCGGGTGGGCAGCGCCAGCGCGTAGCACTCGCCCGCGCGATCGCGGTGGAGCCTGACCTGCTGGTCATGGACGAGGCGACGAGTGCGCTCGACGTGTCGGTTCAGGCGCAGGTGCTCGACCTCATCGACCGGGTGCGTGAGGAACGCGGTCCCACTATTCTGTTCATCAGCCATGACCTCGGTGTCGTGCGCCGCGTGTGTGACGAGACGGTCGTGATGCGGCGCGGCGAGATCGTCGAAGCGGGGGAGACCGAGTCGCTGCTCGCCAATCCGCAGCACGAGTACACGCGCACGCTGATCGACTCGGTGCCCAAGCCCGCCTGGGTCGCATAGCGGCAACAGAGTTACGCTAGAACGCCTCGGAGACCCCCTTCTCCGAGGCGTTCTTTTTTGTGGCAGAACCCTCGCCCATACACAGCAAAATCCCCGGGGTGCGCATGCACCCCGGGGATTGATCCGGATCAGAAGCGGCCAGCAGCCGCCCGAGACCTAGAGCGTGTTGCCGAGCTTGAAGCCCTTCTCGCCGTCTTCGTCACGCGTGTACGAGAAACCGTCGGCACCGATGGTCACGGCCATCTCGGAGTCGTGCTCGCGGGCGATGACGGGCTGCGGGTTACCGTCGAGGTCGAGCACGAGCGAGCCGTCCGTGTACCAAGAAGGAACGACGGGGTTGCCCCACCAGTCGCGGCGCTGGTTGTCGTGCACGTCCCAGGTGACGACCGGGTTGTCGGGGTCACCCGTGTAGTAGTCCTGGGTGTAAACCTCGACGCGGTGGCCGTCGGGATCGCGCAGGTACAGGTAGAACGCGTTCGAGACGCCGTGGCGGCCCGGGCCACGCTCGATGCTGTCGGAGCGGCGCAGTGCCCCCAGCTTGTCGCAGATCGCGAGAATGTTGTGCTTCTCGTGCGTCGCGAAGCAGACGTGGTGCATGCGCGGGCCGTCGCCGCCCGTCATGGCGGTGTCGTGCACGGTCGGCTTGCGGCGCATCCACGCGGCGTAGACGGTGCCCTCGTTGTCCTGAATGTCCTCGGTGACGCGGAAGCCCAGGTTCTGCATGTAGCCCACGGCGCGGGGCACATCGGGGGTGATCTGGTTGAAGTGATCGAGACGCACGAGCTCGCCGGGGATGTGCAGGTCGTAGCGCCACGACATCCGCTCGGTGTGCTCCGTCTGGTAGAAGAACTCGTACGGGAAGCCGAGCGGGTCGATGACGCGCACCGAGTCACCGATGCCCTTTACGAAGCCGTTCGGGTTGCGGCGTACCTCGCAGCCGAGCTCTTCGAAGAAGGCCACGGCCTTGTCGAGGTCCTCGGGGGTGCGCACACGGTACGAGAACACGGCGACGGCTGCGACCGGCCCCTTGCGCAGCACGAGATTGTGGTGGATGAACTCCTCGGTCGAGCGGAGGTAGATCGCCTCGTCGTCCTCGGTCGTGACGTACAGGCCGAGCACGTCGACGTAGAACTCACGCGATGCGGCGAGGTCGGTGACGATGAGCTCCATGTACGCGCAGCGCAGGATGTCGGGCGCCTCAGAGGTGGCCGTGGGGATCGGGTTGGGAGCCGAGATGGGGGCCTCCTTGGTGACCCAGAATCCTGACGACTGCTTGTCGCTTTCGTTGAGCTTTGACATAATTTCGCTTCCTTGCGTGTGGTGTCGTGTGTCTGTCGAGTTACTTGGCCGAGCCTGCGCCGAAGCGGGGCGAGTGGGCCTCGTTGAGCGTGATCTGGATCGACTGCTGCGTCGTGTAGAAGTCCACCGAGCGGTAGCCGCCCTCGCGGCCGAGACCCGAGGCCTTGACGCCACCGAACGGGGTGCGCAGGTCGCGCACGTTGTTCGAGTTCAGCCAGACCATGCCCGACTCGATGCCGTGCGCGAAGTTGTGCGCGCGCTTCAGGTTCGAAGTCCAGACGTAGGCTGCGAGGCCGTACTTCGTGTTGTTCGCGAGCTCGAGTGCCTCTTCGTCGGTGTCGAAGGGGGTGATCGCGACGACGGGGCCGAAGATCTCCTCCTGGAAGATACGGGCGTCGGGTGCGACGTCAGCGAAGACAGTCGGGGCGACGTAGTTGCCCTCGGGGAAGCCCTCGGGGCGGCCGCCGCCGGCGACGAGGCGACCCTCGCCCTTGCCGATCTCGACGTAGCTCATAACCTTCTCGAAGTGGCTCGGGTGCACGAGTGCGCCGACCTCGGTGGCCGGATCGCTGGGCAGGCCCACCACGATGTTCTTCGCGCGCTCGGCGTAGCGCTCGACAAAGTCGTCGTAGATGTCGCGGTGCACGAGCACGCGGCTGCCCGCGGTGCAGCGCTCGCCGTTCAGGCTGAACACGCTGAAGACGGTGGCGTCGAGCGCCTCCTCGAGATCGGCGTCGGCGAAGACGACCGAAGGGCTCTTGCCGCCGAGCTCGAGCGACAGGCTCTTGAGCTGGGGAGCGGCGTTTGTCGAGATCATCGCGCCGGTCGAGCTGTCGCCCGTGAACGAGATGAGGGGAACGTCGGGGTGCTTGACGAGAGCGTCGCCGGCGACGCCTCCTGAGCCGAGGATCAGGTTGAAGACGCCCTCGGGGAGGCCGGCCTCGCGGAAGATCTCGGGCCACAGAGCAGCTGAGAGCGGCGTGTAGCTGGCGGGCTTCATGACGACCGTGTTGCCGGTCGCGATGGCCGGAGCGAGCTTCCACGACTCCTGCATGAACGGCACGTTCCAGGGGGTGATGAGGCCTGCAACGCCGATGGGCTTGCGGTTGACGTAGTTGATTTGGCGGCCGGGTACCTTGAACGTGTTGTCCTCCTGCGCGACGATCAGGTCGGCGAAGAAGCGGAAGTTCTCGGCGGCACGACGTGCCTGGCCCTTGGCTTGCGTGATCGGCAGGCCCGAGTCCCAGCTCTCGATGAGCGCGAGCTGCTCGTCGCGCGACTCGACGATGTCGGCGATCTTGTGCAGAATGCGCGAGCGCTCCCGGGGCAGCATCTTGGGCCAGGGGCCCTCGTCAAACGCGCGCTTAGCCGAAGCGACGGCCAGATCGACGTCCTCCTTCTGCGCCGACGCCGACATGATGTAAACCTCGTTCGATACGGGCTCGATGACCTCAAACTCGGCGCCGCCGATCGAGTCGACGAACTTGCCGTCGATGAAGTGCTGGATCTTTTCGGGCAGGCCCTCGGGCTTGATGTGGGTCATGATGTCTCCTTCGTTGGAAAATGAATCGTGAAAGTATGAAAAGTTGTTGGCTAGTGTGGCGCGAACGCGTCTTGCTCGGCCTGGTGGGCGAGCACCGCGTCGAGCGTGGCGATGCGATGCTCGCGGGCCATGAGCTCGACCTCGAGCGGCTCGGCGCCCTGCTCAATGAGATCAAGCAGGCGGTCGTGTTCATTCACCGATTCGTTCGCGCGGCCTGGTACGAAGCTGAACGAGGAGTTTCGCAGCACCTTCATGCGGTTCCAGCCGCGGTGCACGAGATCGAGAATATGCGGGTTGGGGCATGTCTCGAAGAGCACGCTGTGAAACTCAAGGTTCAGGGCGGTGAATGACTGCGGGTCAAACGCGGTGAGTGACTCTCGCATGGTCTGATTGATCGCGCGGGCGCGACGAATCTGATCCGGCGTAATGTGCGGGGCGGCAAGCCCCGTCGCCGAGCCCTCCACGAGCGCGAGGGTCTGCATCGTGTGCAGGTACTCGGTCTCCTTGACCAGCGAGACCTGCGCCCCCACATTGCGTTCGAACGTTACGAACTGCTCGGCCTCGAGGCGACGAATCGCCTCGCGTACCGGCACGACCGACATGTCGAGCTCGGCCGCGATCGGGGCCAGCACGAGCCGATAGCCCGGCACGTACTGGCCGCTGTCGATGCGGCTCCGGATCAGGTTGTATGCCCGTTCCGACTTGGACTCGGCGGCCATGATTAGCCCTGGCCTGCCTGAATTGCCTGTGCCGCGATGTCCGCGTCGTAGCGAGCGCGCCACCCGGCGTTCATAGGGAAGAGGCCATCGACGGCCTCGCCCTCGGCGACGCGGGCGGCGACCCACTCGTCCTGCTGCTCTTGCGCGGCGGCCTCGCGGGCCACCTCGTCGAGCAGGAACGGCGGGATCACGATGACGCCGTCGCGGTCGCCCATGATGACGTCGCCCGGCTGTACCGCGGCGCCGCCACAGGCGATCGTGACGTCGGTCTCCCACGGCACGTGCTTGCGGCCGAGCACGCTCGGGTGGGCGCCCTGCGAGAACACGGGAATGTCGAACTCGGTGACGGCCGAGTAGTCGCGCACGCCGCCGTCGGTCACGATTCCGACCGCGCCGCGCACCTGAGCGCGCAGAGCGAGCACGTCGCCCACAGTGCCGGTGCCGCGCACGCCTCGCGCCTCGACGACGATGACCTCGCCGGGGTTGACCGTGTCGAACGCACGCTTCTGGGCGTTGAAGCCGCCCGCGTGGCTCTTGAAGAGGTCGGGGCGGAACGGGATCATGCGCAGCGTCTTGGCGACGCCGAGGATCTGGTCGCCCTCGTGGTTCGGGTGGACACCATCGATGAAGATATCGACGTAGCCGCGCTTGCGCAACGAAGCCGAAACAGTGGCGACCGCGACGTTCTTGAGTAGCGCGCGGATCTCGTCGTTCAGCGGGTGGGGCTCTTCGGCCGTGGCAGGCTCATCGAGCGGGTTGGCGCGGCCGGCTGCAACCGCCGCTGCGTGTTCGGCCTCGCTGCCCCACGCCTCGATGCGCTGCAGGTCAGTGGCCTGGGGCTTGTTGCCAAAATCGCCGAATGCGTGGCTGCCCTGCGTGACGGTGGTCACGAGGCGGCCGGTCGTGGGAGCGCCGGGGGCGTTCGGGGCATCGACCTCGACCTCGACGACGTCGCCGGGGACGATTACGGAAGACCCCGCGGGGGTGCCGGTGAGAATCACATCGCCCGTCTCGAGCGTCATGTGCTGCGAGAGGTCTGCGACGAGCTGCCCGAACGTGAACTTGAGCGTGTCGGTGGTGTCGTCTTGGACGATATCGCCGTTGACCCAGGTGCGCACGCGCCAGTCGCCCTCGCCGATGCCTGCGGTGTCAATGGCCTTGGGGCCGATCGGGGTAAAGCCGTCGCCGCCCTTGTTGCGCACGTTTGAGCCCTTGTCGGCTGCGCGCAGGTCATAGAGGCCGAAGTCGTTGGCGGCGGTGACGCTGGCGACGTGCTTCCAGCCCTCGTCGGGGGAGACCCAGCGGGCCGGCTCGCCAATAACGAGAGCGATCTCACCCTCGAACGCGAGGAGTTCGGTGCCGGCGGGGCGCTCGATCGTGCCACCCGTGGGGGCGAGCGAGGACGCTGGCTTGAAGAAGTACGACGGGAACTCCGGCGTGCGCCCGCGCTGCTGAATGCGGGAAGGATAGTTGAGATGGACCGCAATAATCTTGCCGGGAGTCTCGATGCCGTACGTCATAGCTACCTCGCTTCGTCGTTGTATTTCAAATGATATACGATCTGAAATTGTTTGTCACGCGCGCGCTGTGTCCGGTCGCCCGGGGTGACCGTGAGAAAAGAGGCGCAGGATCCAGCCGCCAGCTAGTAGCTGGCGCGGGGAGTGGCTGATCCGGAGCTGCCCAGGAAGCGATCGACGATCGCCTCCGTTTGGCGCGCAAGGATCGCAACATCGGCGCCGACCGCGACGAACGAGGCGCCGGCGACCAGATAGCGATCGGCATCCTCGTGCACGAACGTGTTGACGCCCACGGGCTTGCCCGCGTCGCGGCCCGCCTGGATGGCGCGCATCACGTTTGCGATGACATCGGGGTGATTCTGCTGGCCCAGCAAACCCATCGAGGCCGCGAGATCGGAGGGGCCGACGAAGATCGCGTCGATGCCCTCCGTGCCCACGATCGCCTCGACATTGCTCACGGCCTCGGCTGACTCGATCTGCACCGTGAGTGAGATCGTGTCGCGGGCCCGACCGAGGTAGCCCTCGACGCGGTTCCAGCGGGCCGAGCGTGCGAGCGCCGAGCCGACCCCGCGCACGCCGCCGCCCTGACCGTCGGGGTAGCGCACCGCGCGCGCGACCTGCACGGCCTGCTCAGCGGTGTCGACCATGGGAATCAGCAGATTCTGTGCGCCGATGTCGAGGTACTGCTTGATCGTGACGGTGTCACCGAAGGGCGGGCGCACGACCGGTGCGACAGGGTAGGCAGCCATCGCGTGCAACTGCGCGAGGATCGACTCGAGGCCGTTGGGGGAGTGTTCGGCGTCGAGGAGCACCCAATCGCAGCCGCTGCCGGCCACGATCTCGGCGGTGACCGCGCTGCCAGCGCAGGCCCACAGGCCGACCAGCGGGCGGTCGCTCGCCTGGATCCGGTCGCGCAGCGTGGGGGGCAGGGTTAGATGAACCGGCACGTGACGCTCCCGAACTCGTTGTAGTCGGCGTGTACGGTGTCGCCGCGCTCGACCCACATGGGCTTGGTGAACGAGCCCGCGAGGATGATCTCGCCCGCCTCGAGCGACTGGCCGTGCTGTGCAAGCTTGTTGGCGAGCCAGGCCACGCCGAGGGCGGGGTGGCCGAGGATTGCGCCCGCAACGCCCGAGTCCTCGATGGTCTCGTTGCGGTAGAGCAGCGCCTTGGCCCAGGTGAGGTCGACGTCGTTGACCTTCATGGGGCGGCCGCCCACGACCATGGCGCCCATCGCGGCGTTGTCGCTGATCGTGTCGACAATCGTGCGGCCCTCGAGCTCGAGGTGCGAGTTCAGGATCTCGAGCGCGGGCACCACGTAGGCGGTGGCGTCGAGCACGTCGAACAGTGTCACGTTGGGGCCCGAGAGGGGCTTGGCGAGCACGAAGGCGAGCTCGACCTCGATGCGAACGTTTGAGAAGCGATCGAATTCGAGCACCGCGCCCGATTCGTGCACCATGTCGTCATGGATTACGCCGTAGTCGGGCTCAGAAATGCCGGTCGCGACCTGCATCACCTTCGAGGTGAGACCGATCTTGTGGCCCACGAGGCGTGCACCGTTCGCGATGCGGCGATCTGACCACTCCTTCTGGATCGCGTACGAATCCTCGATCTGCATGTCGGGGTAGCGGGAGGTGAGCTTGGGGAGGATCGTGCGATCCTTGTCTGCCTGGACCAGTTCGTCGGCGATCGCGATGATCTGTGATTGTTCGAGCACGTGTTCTCCACTTCGATGGGGGCGTGATCAGATCGTATACGATTTGGGGCTCGGGTGTCATCTTTCTTCGTTTCCGATTTGTTACGAAAAGCGGAGTTGTGCTTATTGTCAACATGCGTAGAATGAAACGCGACGACACGTGGAAGTGCCGTCCATCTCGCACTCGAACAGCGATCGTTCGGCGCATGGTGGCACTGACACAACGGAGTCCTCTACCTACACCCCCATGTCCTGGAACCGAGAGAAGAAGACATGAAGAAAACACTTACGGGCCTCGCGGCACTCGCCGCGGCCGCGCTCGCTTTGACCGCCTGCTCGGGCGGAGGTGGAAACGCCGCGGGTGGCGAAGAAGCCACCTCGAGCGCAAAGCCACTCAGCATCGGAAACTTCCTAGACGTCACGTCTTGGGACCCCTCGCTTGCTGACGTCGGATTCGACGGGCCCTACCTGTCGGCGATCTATGACCCGCTGCTCGCCATCGACGAGAAGGGCGAACCGCAGCCCGCCCTCGCAACCGACTGGGAGGTGTCAGACGACTTCAAGAAGATCACTATGAACCTGCGCACGGACGCGAAGTTCTCGGACGGGACGGCGTTCGACGCCGACGTAGCAGTCAAGAGCCTGGACTACCTCAAGGCCGGCGTGCGTTCGCAGGAGGCCTACCTCAATGTTGAGAGCTTCACTGCCACGGACGAAGACACCATCGAGATCAATCTCACCCAGCGCGACGACACGATCCTGTACTTCATGGCGCTCGGTCGCAGCTACATGATGGCGCCCGACGCGATCGCCGCGGGCACGCTCGCGGAGACCCCCGTGGGCTCGGGGCCGTACACGCTGGGCGACTCGTCGATTCCCGGTGCCGAGTACCACTTCGACAAGGTCGCCGACCACTGGGCTGCCGCAGACTTCCCGTTTGACCCGCTGACCGTCAGCCCGCTGTCTGACGCTACGGCCATGCTCAACGGCATGGAAAGCGGCCAGTTCCAGCTGATCTATGGCGACAAGACGGCTGCCGACATGGCACCAGACTACGACTGGAACGTCTCGAGCGGCCTGTCCATGTGGGTGGGGCTGCAGTTTGCGGATCGCGTCGGGCAGAGCGAAATGGGCAAGCCGATCGGCGACCTTAAGGTGCGCCAGGCGCTCAACTACGCGTTCAACGGCCAGGAAATGGTCGACACGATCGCGCAGGGTGTGGGTGAAGGCACGAACCAGGTGTTCCCCATCGACACCCCGGGCTATGTCGCGTCGCTGACCGACCTGTACGCTCCGAACATGGACAAGGCGAAGGCACTGCTCGCAGAAGCCGGATACGCCGATGGTTTTGACATCACCATGCCCATGTCGCCGCAGTTCCAGCCGTGGCAGGCCATCGTCGAGCAGACGCTCGCCGACCTGAAGATCAAGGTCACCTGGAAGGAAACCGACTTCATGCAGTACATGTCGGTCGCCCCCGAGTACCCGATGTTTGTCGGCGTGATTGCGATGGACTCGAACCCCATGGCCACGATCGAACGTCAGATCTCGAAGCCCCAGTGGTACAACCCGAACCCGGGCATCGAGGCCTTCCCTGACGTTGCCGCGCAGCTCGAGATCGTCAATACCGCGGCGCCGGGCGACGAGCAGACCAAAGCGATCGAGAAGCTCAACGAGCTGGTCACCCAGAACGCATTCTTCTCGGTGTGGTCGCAGTCAACCAACATGTACATCTCGACCGCTGACTTCACGGTCACACCGGTTACGGGCATGATGTTCCCGACGCTGCGCCAGGTCGAACTGGCGAGCTAGTAGTAGTGGGGATCCCCGACTCTCGGGGATCCCCACTTCTTCATTCCACCTCTGATCCGACACCGGAGTCTTGATGATCACCTTCACCCTCAAACGGTTGCTCTCGGGAGTGATCCTGCTGTTCGTCGTGGCGACTGGCACGTTCTTCCTCGCGCACGCCGCGATCCCCGATCCTACCCTCGGTCTTCTGGGGAGCGCCGCGACTCCGGAGTCGCAGGCGCTACTTGCCCAGAAGATTGGCACCGACCGACCGATCCTTGTGCAGTTCGGCGAGTGGTTCATGAATTTGCTGCGGGGCGACTTCGGCGACTCGTGGAAGAACTTTCAGCCCGTGGGTAGTCAGCTTGCCCTGAAGCTCCCCGTGACGCTCTCCGTAGTGACCGTCGCGATCCTGCTGTCGGCCCTGCTCGGTGCCGTGTTCGGGGTGGCAGCTGGCCTGCGCCCGGGCACCTGGATCGACAAGCTCGTGAAAGCGAGCTCGGTGATTCTCTTCGCACTGCCCGGGTTCTGGGTGGCACTCGTGCTCGTCATGACCTTTGCGGTGCAGCTGCGATGGTTTCCAGCCGTCGGATATGTTCCCCCCACCGAGTCCCTGGGCGGTTGGCTACAGTCCATCGCCCTCCCCGCCATCGCGCTGGCGCTCGGCGCCGTCGTGATGATCGCAGAACAGCTGCGCAACGCCATCATCCAAGCGGACAATCAGGACTACGTGCGCACACTGCGTAGCCGCGGGCTCCCCGCGCCTCGCATCGTGATGCACCTGCTGCGCAACGCCGCACCGGCCTCGCTCACGATTCTCGCGCTCATGTTCGTGGGGCTGCTCTCGGGCGCCATCATTGTTGAGCAGATCTTCGCGCTGCCCGGTATCGGCCCGATGACACAGTCTTCATCGCAAAACGGCGATATTCCGATGCTGCTCGGGATCACCGTCATCACCGTGATCTTCGTCGTCATCATTAACTTCCTGCTCGACGTGTTGCTCGGCTGGATCAACCCGAAGGCGCGTGTGAAATGACCTCACCACTCACCGACAACATTGACTCTCGGGCCGTCAAGCGCGGCTCGCTGTTCGTTCGCCTGCTGCGCAAGCCCGCGGGAGCGATCTCGCTGGGAGTGCTGCTGCTCGTCGTGCTCGTGGGGGTCCTCGCCCCCTGGATTGCACCCTACGACCCCAACTTCGTCGACCTTGCCCTCACCCGGGCCGCACCCAGCGCTGAGCACTGGATGGGCGGCGACACGACCGGTCGCGACGTCGCCAGCCGCCTTATTTGGGGCGCTCAGATCACCCTCTGGGGTGCGCTCGTGGCGATCGTCACTTCGCTGGTGATCGGCGTCCCGTCGGGCCTCGCCGCCGGTTACTACGGAGGCAAGTTCGATCGCGTCGCCACCTGGGTGAGCGACGGGCTCCAGTCGATTCCCGGCATGATCATCCTGCTCATCGTGGGAGCGAACACCGGCAACGACTTCAACATTCTGATGGTGACGGTCGGTGTCTTCATGGCCCCCGGCTACTTCAGGCTCACCCGCTCGACCGTGCTTGCGGTGCGCGGCGAAGCCTACATCGACGCGGCACGCGTGTCGGGGCTCTCTGACGCGCGCATCATGACGCGCCACGTGATCAAGCAGGTCACCGCCCCCATCGTGATCCAGTCGGCCCTCACCGCCGGCATGGCCATGGGCATGCAGGCCGGCCTCCAGTTTCTCGGCATCGGCGGCGGCACCACCCCCGGTTGGGGCGCTGCCATGAACGAGGGCTTCCGCGTCATGCGCACGGACCCGCTGCTGCTGCTCTGGCCGTCGCTCGCGCTCGGCATCACGATCGCGGCGCTCGCGATCCTCGGTTCGACCCTCGCCGACGTGATCAGCGTCAAGACGGTTGCGCTGTCCCCGCGAGAGCGCCGCAACATCGCAAAGCAGAATGCGCAGAAGCTGCCCATCGGGGCGACCACGACCACGACGGGAACCATCTCGGTCGCCGCGGTCGACTCGGCAGTGCGGCTCGAGAATCTGCGCGTCAACTACGAAACCCCGGCGGGCCCGATCGAGGTCGTGCACGGCATTACGCTCGACGTGGCCCCCGGGGAGGTGTTGGGAATTGTAGGCGAATCCGGATCGGGTAAGTCGCAGACGGTGTTCTCGATGCTCGACCTGTTGCCCAAGTCGGGCTACTACACCGCTGACGCGATCTGGATCGGCGGTGAGGACGTGACGACCCTGTCGAAGCGGGACCGTGCCCAGCTCCTCGGTCACGAAATCGGCTACATTCCGCAGGAGCCGATGTCGAACCTCGACCCCTCGTACTCGATCGGCTACCAGCTGATTGAACCGCTGCGTGCCGTGCACGGCATGTCCAAGGCGGAGGCCCGCGAGCGAGCGCTCGCCATGCTGGATCGGGTCGGCATCGTCGACCCCGAGCGCGTCATGAAGTCGTACCCGCACGAACTCTCGGGGGGCATGGCACAGCGCGTGCTGATCGCCGGTGCGATCGCAGGTAAGCCCTCGGTGCTCGTCGCCGACGAGCCCACGACCGCCCTCGACGTGACGGTGCAGGCCGAGGTGCTCGAACTGCTGCGCGAGCTGCAGACCGAGTACGAAATGGCGCTCATCATCGTCACCCACAACTTCGGCGTAGTGGCAGACATCTGCGACCGCGTCGTCGTGATGCGATCCGGATCGATCGTCGAGATTGATGACGTCGGCCCAATCTTCGCGGACCCCGAGAACGATTACACCCGCGAGCTGATCGCGGCATCGCTCGATGGCGCGGCGAGCCGGGCCGAGCTCGACGCCGCAGCCGCACGCAACATCGCGGACGCCCGCGCGAAGGAGGAAGTCGCATGACCGCGAACGAACCGCTGCTGCGGGCCGAGAACGTGATCGTCGAGTACGGCACGAAGCGTAATCCGAACCGTGTGCTGCACGAGGTGTCGCTCGAGGTGGGTGCCGGCGAGTGCGTCGGGCTGGTCGGGGAGTCCGGATCGGGCAAATCCACGCTCGGCAAGGCCGTGCTCGGCCTCGTGCCGGTCGCGGGCGGCAAGATCACGTTCGACGGGCGTGATATCACGCACCTGAAGGGCCAGGCGCGGCGGGATCTAGCGTCGGATATTCAGGTCGTGTTTCAGGACCCGTACGGCTCACTTAATCCAAAGATGACCGTGGGCGAGATCCTGTCGGAGCCGCTGTCGACCGCTGGGACCGACCGAGCCACGGCGCGCGGGATCGTGGGCGAGATGCTCGAGCGCGTGAGCATGCCCGCGAGTGTGATCGACCGGTACCCGAGCGAGTTTTCGGGCGGGCAGCGGCAGCGGATCGCGATCGCGCGGGCGCTCGTGCGCAAGCCTCGGCTCATCATCTGTGATGAGCCGGTGAGCGCGCTCGACCTCACGACGCAGGCCACGGTGCTTGACCTGCTGATCGACCTGCAGCGCGAGACGGGGGTGTCGTACCTGTTCGTGTCGCACGACCTGGGCGTGGTGCGCAGCATCTGCCACCGCGTGGCCGTGATGTACCGCGGCAACCTGGTCGAGGTCGGAGATGGCGACGCGGTAACGCGTAGCCCGCAGCATCCGTACAGCCAGCGGCTGCTCGCGGCGTCGCCGGTGGCCGACCCGATCTTGCAGGCTGCGCGTCGTGACGAGTGGCTGGCGCTGCGGGAGCGGCAGGCTGCTTCGGCGTAGCCGGGGAGCTGGCTGCTGCTCGCATCGTGACTAATGTCTATCTTTGATACGAATGTCTACGGTTTGGTCGCTCTGGTCAGCGGCCAGACCGTAGACATTCGTGCAACTCGTGGTCAATAGTGGCCTGGCCTGGCCTGGCCTGGCCGAAGCAGGGCAGCTTCAATTTAGAGCCGCTGGAGGAGAAGCTGATTGACCCGATCATCGAGACCTGGAAGCGGTCGGCCCAGGTAGGGGATACTGAAATCGCGGCACATACGCGCAAATGATTCCCGAGATGAGGGCTCCATGGCTCCCCAGCGCACGCCTCGCGATCTCGTCGATCCCTCGATCCACTCTTGCCGGCGTTTTTCGGCGTAGAGCACCTCTTCGACAGTTCGGTCACCGCGCATTTTCCTATCGGTGTATTTGACCCGGCCGTCACACTCGCCAAACATTCCAGCTGATGGAAACCAGAAGTCGACATACCACCACCGACCTTCGCGGCCCCGCACGCGCCATTGGGACTCGAACTCGACCCCTAACTGCAGCATGCGCAGTCTGCTCACTGACTCAAGTGGTGAGCTGGCCCCGGGGTCTGCGAATGCCAGGATCGCGCGCAGTGAGACGTTGCCCGGCGCTCGAGGAGCAGACTCGAGGGTTCCGTGTACCTGGGCGCGCCATTGTTGCACCGAAGCGACATCAACCTCATTGCCGACGGCGAACGCACGGTGCAAGAGCGCATCGACGCACGCGAGTGCGATTACAAATGGTTCGCTTCGGGCAAGATCCGCAGCGGTACGGGCCAGCGTGGTGCACGAGATTGCCGAGTGAGGGAGGAACACCGCAGGCACTGACAGTGCACGATGGCGCACAAGCGAGCGGGAGGTTGGAGCAGTGTTTGGGCTGGTTACGGAAATATGTGGCACGAGCGGATCGGGGGAATTGTGGGTTCGTGGAGCCAGCTTGGAAGACTGAGCGCTTATCGCCAACCTCGCGAGCCACGACGACCATACCGGTGCCCCCAGGAGAGTCGCAGCACTTCGATGTGAGAACACCGGGGGACTGGACGCGGCAGTTTGAGCTGCGAGTATCGCAACGACGTGCTGTTGATCGATCCTCAGCTCGCGCCACTGGTCGCCCGCGACATAGTACCCCGGACGAATGCGTCGCAGGTCGCCCCGCTCGACCAGGGTGCGGAACGATCTGCGTGACACGCCCTCGGCCTGGACCTCGGCCGCAGTGAGTAGCAAACGTCGCGCCGCAGGGATGAAATCGTTGTTACCCATACCAACGAGTGTCGGTCGGCGGTGCGCAGAGTGGGGCAGTAAACGCGAATTTGTGGATACATCGGCGGCGAAGGTGTGAATTCAAGCCCTGTGGACGGCGCGACTGGTGCCTATCCGCGGTACGGGTGGATACGGTTTGTCCCACTTTCTGAACGACCAAACCATATGCGCTTGTACGCGGGATAGACATCAGTGCGGGCAGGGCGAGTGCCAGGTCAGGAGCCCAAACCAGAAACGGCCGCGGCTCCCAGTGAGAGGGGGCCGCGGCCGAAGTCCGAGAGACTCACTACACCGTGGTGAACACCTTGCTCGCGATGCGCCACACGCCATCGCGGCGCACGAGCCCGAAGTGGTTGCGGAAGTTCGCGCCCAGGAAGTTCTGCTCGTCGAGGATTGCGTGTGCAACCTCTCCGGTGACCTCGATGCCGTGGATCTCGGAGCCGTAGTCGGCGCCCGCGGGCTCGGCCGCCGCGATCACATTGGCGGCAAAATCTGCCCCCGACTGCGTCACGTAGGTCGGGCCGAGATAGCCCCACATGATCGCGTTCTCGTCGAACGCGTCGGCGACCACGGCAGCGTCAGCGGCCTTGCATCCGTCAACATACTTCTGCACGGCCGCGCGTACCTGATCTTGCATAGTGGGTTCCTTTCGAGTGTGGATCCTGCGACTCGCTCCGCTCGCGCAGGATGACGAGGGGGTGCAGCCTTTGTGCGTGCTAGCCGCTGATGACCTGCGGCTCGGCGACGGATTTGAGGCCCATCACGCCAAACTCGCGGCCGTACCCCGACTGCTTCGCGCCGCCGAAGGGGATCATCGGGTGGAGGCCACCGTGCGAGTTGATCCACACGGTGCCAGCCTCGAGGCGGGCCGCGACCTTGCGGGCGGCGTCGCGATCCGCGGACCACACCGACGCACCGAGGCCGACCTCGAGTGCATTCGCGAGGCGCACGGCCTCATCGACGTCCGTGTAGCGAATGATCGGCAGAGCGGGGCCAAACTGCTCCTCGAGCACCAGATCCTGCTGCGGGTCGATATCGGCGACCAGCGTGGTGGGGTAGAAATTGCCTGCGGCTTCGCGATCCGGATCGCCACCGAGCACGACCCGGGCACCCGAGGCCTTAGCCGACTCGACGAGCCGGTCGACGATGTCGAACTGGGGCCGGTTCTGCAGCGGGCCGAGCACGTTCTGCTCCTCGAGGCCCACACCCATCGGCACCGCAGCCGCGACCTTGGCAAGCTCCGAGACCACGGCGTCGTAGACCGAATCGTGCACGTAGAGGCGCTTGAGCGCCGCGCAGGTCTGGCCCGTGTTGATGAATGCGCCCCAGAACAGGTCCTCGGCGATCGCGGCGGGGTCGACGTCGGGCAGCACGATGCCGGCGTCATTGCCGCCGAGCTCGAGCGTAAGACGCGTGACGTTGGGTGCCGAGGCCTCGATGATGCGCTTGCCCACGGGGGTTGAACCCGTGAACATGATCTTCGAGATCTTGGGGCTACGCGTGAGCGCGTCGCCCACGGTGCTGCCGGGGCCGGGCACGATGTTGAGCACGCCCTCGGGGAGCACCTCGTTCATAACGGCCACGAGTGCGAGCACCGACAGCGTGGTGGTCTCTGCGGGCTTGATGACGACGGTGTTGCCCATGCGCAGCGACGGCGCAATCTGCCAGATCGAGATCATCATGGGCCAGTTCCACGGCGAGATCGCGCCGACCACGCCGAGCGGGCGGTAGTGCATCTCGGCGTAACCCGACTCGTCGTCGACGATTACCTCGACGGGCAGCGGGGTGTCTGCGGCGGCCCGCGTCCAAGCGACGCATCCGCCCACCTCGAAGCGGGCGTTGGGGCCGTTGAGCGGCTTGCCCTGCTCGCGCGAGAGCAGCTCGGCGAGCGGCTCAGCCGCAGCCTCAATCGCGTCTGCGGCCTTGTGCAGGTACGCGATGCGCTCCTCATCGGAGAGCGCGGCCCACGAAGGCTGCGTCGCCTCGGCCTTGTCGATTGCGGCCTCGAGCGTCGCGACGTCGTTGACCGGGGCCTCGGCAATGAGCTCGCCCGTGGCCGGATCGAAGACCTCGCGGGTCTCGCCGCTCTGCGCCGAAACTGTGGCCAGCAAGCTGTCGTATGTATTCATGGTTCCTCCACTTTGAGACCGGTCAGTGTCTTCAGCGTAAACCGGTCGGGGCGATTGGGGGTTGTCTTCAGGGGACCTGCGTTTGCGTTTGCGTGACCGTTTCGGTGCGCACTGCGCTGGACACTGTGCTCGACGCTGCGCTTGGCGCGGCACTCTGCGCGGCGAGCTGGCGCGGCAGTACGCGCCGGATCGCGAAGATCGCGATGCACGCGGCCAGGGTCGCTCCGGCCGCGATCGTGCTCGCCATGGTGAGCGTGGATGTTCCAAACCCGGCCGAGACGAGGGGCGCGGCCACGGCCCCGGCCGTGAACATACCCATGCCGAGCAAAGCCGAGGCCGTTCCCGCACGGGAACCGTGCGCCCCAAGGGCGAGGGTCGTGCCGTTGGGGCCGCCGAGCCCGGCCGCTCCGATAAAGATTGCCAGCAGCGCGATGAACGCGATCGTGTGGGCGCCCAGCAGCGTAGCGACGAGCAGCAGGATCGCGGCGATGGCGCCCGCGATCTGCCCGGTCATATACATGCGTGCGGTGCCGAGGCGCCGCACGAACAGCCGGCTCAGCTGCGCGCCACCGAGTTGCGCGAGCGCGTTCATCGCGAAAATGAGGCTGAACAGCTGCGGGGTGAGCCCCAACTGATCCTGCAGCACGAAGCTCGACATCGACAGGTAGGAGAAGAACGCGACGCCGCCCAGGCACGACGCGGTCATGAACGCGACGAACAGCGGGTCGCGCATGACTGTGCCAATGTGACCGGCGGTGGTGCGCACCACACCACCCGAATGCCGCCCGTCGTGCAGCGTTTCTCGGAGCCCGAGCGTGGCCACCGGCACGAGCACCGCTCCCACTCCGGCGAGCACGAAGAAGATGCCGCGCCAGTCCATGAATCGAGCGAGCTGCCCGCCGATCACGGGCGCAATGATCGGCGTAAGCGAGGTCACCAGCGCGAGCAGCGAGAGCATGCGCGAGAGCTCGACGCCCTCAAACAGGTCGCGCGCGACGGCCATGCTGATGACGACTCCCGCCGCACCGGCGAGGCCCTGGAAGAATCGGGCCACCAGTAACACCTCGATCGTGGGCGCCATCGCGCACGCGGCAGACAGCACCGCGAACAGCACCACCCCGGTCACGAGCGGCTTTTTGCACCCATACCGATCGGACAGCGGCCCCGCGATGAGCTGCCCGACGCCCAGCCCGATCATGCACACCGACATCGTCGCCTGCGCGAGCGCGTCAGTGGTGCCGAGCGTACGCGCGAGCTGTGGCAGCTGCGGCAAGTACAGGTCCATCGATAGCGGCCCGAAGGCCTCGAGCAGCCCGAGCACGAGCGTGATGCGCAGGAGGCCCATGGGGCGCGCGGATCCGGATCCGGGCCGCACTGCACCGGCTGCCCGGCGCGTGCGCCCGCGACGGACGCTCACAGCGCGAGGATCCGGCGCCACCGGCTGTCGCGCGCAGTGTTTGCGGCCTGTGACACGACAGCGTCGGGGGAGAAGCCGTTGAACCCGTGATAGCCGCCAGCCCAGACGTGCAGCTCGGCTGATCCGCCCGCCGCCCAGATGCGGCTCGCATACGCTACGGTCTCGTCGCGAAACACGTCAGCGGCCCCCACCTCGAAGTATGCGGGGGCGAGCCCCGCAAGGTCGGTCGCATGGATCGGCGCTTGGTTGGCGGTGACCCGGTCGGTGCCGCGGTCGGCGCCGACGTATGCGTCCCAACCGGTGTCGTTGTTGTTGCGGTCCCAGGCCCCGATCCCGTCGTACTGCCACGCCGAAACCGTGTCGTTGCGGTCGTTGATCATGGGGCAGACGACGAGCTGGCCGGCGAGCGGGACCTCGCCCCGGTCTCGGGCCATGAGCGCCACCGCGGCCGAGAGTCCGCCGCCCGCTGAAGCTCCCGTGACCACGAGGCGCGCTGGGTCGATGCCCAGCTCTGCGGCGTGCTCGGCCATCCACACGAGCGCCGCGTAGCAGTCCTCGGCAGCGGCCGGGGCCCGGTGCTCGGGCGCGAGACGGTACTCGACCGCGACGCCCACGACCCCGTAGCGTTCAGCGAGATCGATCAGGTCGCCGGTCGCAAAAAACCTGGTGCCGAGCACGTAACCGCCGCCGTGAATGCTGAGCACGCCCGGGGCCTGCGGTTTCTGATCCGGATCAAAGCTCGCGGGCCGCACGATCGTGATCTCGACCTCGGGAGCGCCCGCGGGCCCCGGGATCACGCGGTGTTCCCAGGTTACGGCGCGACCGGCCGCCTGCGCCTCCATGGGCGGAATGACGGTGAGAAAGTGGGCGCGATTCTCGAGAATCGTGTGCTCCCGCAGCGGGATGCGCTCGACGAGATCCATGAAGAAGGCGAGGCCCGCTTCGAGCTCGGAGTCGTAGGGCACGGGGGTCGGCCGCGGCTCGGGGGCCACGGGGCGGAACGGGGTGATGGCCTGATCAGGCATGCTGGAGCTCGCTTTCCGTGGGGCTGGTCACGACCGTGCCGACGACGCGGCGCAGCCAAGAGTCGCGGCTGGCGAGCGCGGCCCGCGCGATCTCGCTCTCGGGGGCGTACATGTCGAAGCCGTGACACCCGCCCGACCAGACGTGCAGCTCGGCCTGGCCGCCGGTCGCCCAGATGCGGCTGGCGTAGTCGGTGTTTTCGTCGCGGAACATCTCGGCCGCGCCGACCTCGATGAGGGCGGGCGGGAGACCCGACAGGTCGGTGGCGCGCGACGGTGCCGCGTAGGCGGGCGCCTGCTCCGAGAACGCGAGGTCCTCGCCGAGCACGCACCGCCACGCGAGCAGGTTTGCGTCGCGCGGCCAGGTGCCGATGCCGTCGTACTGCAGGCTCGACGGCGTGGAGTTGGTGTTGTCGATCATGGGGCACAGCAGCAGTTGCCCCGCGATGCGCGGGCCGCCGCGGTCGCGCGCCATGAGTGACACCGCGGCCGCGAACCCGCCACCGGCGCTGCCGCCCATAACGATGAGGCGATCCGGATCGCCGCCCAGCTGGGCCGCGTGCTGCGCGACCCAGCTGGTGGCGGCGTAGTTGTCCTCGACGCCCGCGGGGAAGGGATCCTCAGGGGCGAGCCGGTACTCAACGTTGATGCCGATGACGGTGTGGCGAGCGACGAGGTCGGCCACGCGCGCGTGCTCCCACGAGCGGTGGCCCACGATCATGCCGCCGCCGTGGAAATTCACGAGGATGGGAAGGAGCTGTTGCTCAGCGGGCGTCTCCGTACCGGGGGCGCGACCGGTGGGCGTGAACACCGTAATCTCCAGCTCCGGGGCGCCGGCGGGCCCCGCGATCGTGAGCTCCTCGTATGACACAGTGAACTGCGCGGCTACCTCGGCGGCACCCGGAAAAGCCGGGCCCGCGCCGCGCATGTGCGGCAGCGTCTCGAGGCTCATGGGTGGCTGCGGATTGGCCGCCATGGCCTCCAGCACGGGTGCGATCTCGGGATCGAACGGCACGGGTGCCAGCTGCGGGCTGCCCGCCGCAAGGGGGGTCTGGTTCGTCACGATTACGGCCCTTCGGGGTTGACGACGTCGCGGTCGGCCCAGAACGGGGTCACGAGCTCGCGAATGGTGGCGGCGCCCGAGCGCTCGAGCAGCTTCAGGCTGTCGAGGTTCGCCTCAAGCTGGGCCACGCTTGACGCACCGAAGAGGGTGTTCGCGGTCACCTCGTGGGTCAGCGTGAACGCGATCGCGAGCTGGGCGGGCGTTGCACCGAGCTGCTCAGCGACCCGCACGAAGCCGGGCACGTCATTGATGATGCGCTGGCGAATGCCGCCCGGGTCGCGGCCGACCTCGCGGTCGGTCGCGACCTTGCCTGCCAGGTAGCCGCCCTCCATCACATCTGACGCCTGCATCGCGAGCCCCTGATCCCAGAGCTTCTGGAACGGGGCACCGTCGGGAATGGAACGTCGCGAGACGCTGTACTTGAGCTGCGCCATGCAGGGGGCGTCGACGCCCTCGGCAGCGGCGATGTCGATGAGCTGCTGCACGTTCGAAGCCGACCAGTTGTTGACGCCCCAGGCGCGAATCAGGCCGTCGCGCTGGAGCTCAGCGAGGCTGAGCACGAGGTCGCGCAGCTCGAGGTCGTCGCGGCGCAGGTCGCCGAGCACGACGAGGTCGGCGTGCTCGCTGCCCACGCGAAAGAGCGCGCCCTCAAGCTGAGGGCGGAAGCCGTGCTCGGGGTCGAAGCCCTCGAGCCAGAGCTTGGCTGAAAGCAGGTAGTCGTCGCGCTTGATCTGCGCGGCGCGGACCGCGGCCGAAAAGATGATGTCTGTGAACGCAGGCGGGAAGCCGGGGGCGCTGTAAACGCCCACGTCGAACAGATTGATGCCGCGGTCGACGGCGGTGCGCAGCAGCTGCACGGTGTCCTCGAAGTGCATGCGATCGTAGACGTGCCAGGAGCCGAGCGCGAAGAGCGAGGTTTCGAGGCCGCTCGTGCCGAGCTTGCGGCGGGGGATCTGGGCGGTGGGGGTCATCGTTGTCCTCTCACGGGGTGGAATGGTTGGGGTGAGTCAGCTGGCTAACCGGCGGCGTCAATACGCGGGTCGATGACTGCCTTGACCTCGCCGAGCTCGTGCATGTTTGCGATGCGCGCGGAGGCGTGGGCGAGCCCGCAGGGGGCCGAGAACAGCTCATCCCAGGGGAAGCGATCAGCGAACGACTTGAAGAACTCGATCGAACGGAAATAGTCAGACACGTCCCCGTTGAGCGAACCGACGACGGTGAGTTCCTTGCCCATGATCGCCGACAGCGGGAACGCATCGCCGACGGGGCCGGTCGAGCCCACGACAGCGAAGGTGGCGCGCTGGGCCGCAATCGCGACGGCCTCCGGGCCGATGGAGGGGGCGCCCGCGAAATCGAGCACCAGGTCGGCGCCGTGCCCCCCAGTGAGTTCCATCACCCGAGCGATCGTCGCTTCAGATCCGGCAGCGATGTCGACGACCGCGTCGGCCCCGAAGCGCTTGGCAAGCTCGAGGCGGGCCGCGGGGGCGCCAACCGTGATGACCTGGGCCGCGCCCGAAATGCTGGCGACCGCCGTCGCGAAGATGCCCAGAGCGCCCGACCCCTGCACGACGACGCGCGATCCGGCACGAACGCCGCCCGCGCGATCGAAGGCGCGCAGCACGGTCTTGGCCGCGCAGCCTGCGGCCGAGGCCCAGGTGTCCTTGACCTCGGCGGGCAGCTTGAGTTTCTGCGCACCAGGCACGACGTAGGCGTACTCCGCGAGGCCGGCTGTCGCGAACGGGGCGGCGTCCGAGCGCTGGAGAAATCCGTAGCCGCGTTTGGCGCAGGCGACGGGCTGGCGCAGCACGGTGCAGCCGTAGCACTCGCCGCAGACCGACTCCGACCAGCCGATGCGGTCACCGACATGCAGCGGCTCGCCGAGCGCATCGACGGTGCCGTCGCCGACCGCGATGACCTCGCCGACCATCTCGTGGCCGAGCACCATGGGGAGCATGCCGGGGAAGGTCATCTTGCCCGCCCAGATTTCGATGTCGGTACCGCAGAGCGTGGTGCAGGTGATCTGTACGAGGGCGGCTCCGGGCTCGATGGCCTCGGGGAGGGGCAGGGTTTGCATGGTCAGCGGGGCGCCGTGCTCGGTGAGAACGGCTGCGCGGGTGGACGTGGGAATCGTCATCGAGTGCTCCAAATTCGTCTGTCGTCGACATGGCGCCTTTGCTCGCATGCCGATCATGTGGTTTTATTCTACATACGTTGAACTTAACGGGAAGCCCAAAGTTGGGTGTCCCGAATAAAGGCCGCACGTTGGCCATAACGCAGCCGAAGATGGCTGCAGGAGGAGCGATGACGCGAATGGACGCTGCAGAAAGCACGGGCAATGCTGATCTGGTGATGCGTGGAGGTGCCGTGCTCGTCATGGATGCGGCGGCGAGTCGGGCCAGTTCCGTCGCCGTGCGCGCTGGTCACATTATTGCCGTCGGCTCAGACGCCGAGGTCGATCACCTGGTGGGCGAAACGACGCGCGTCATTGACCTTGCCGGTCGGGCCGTGCTGCCCGGTATTAATGACTCGCACCTGCATGGATCCTGGCTCGGAGCGCGCTGGCCGCACACCTTCTTTGGTGGTGACCCGGCGGTCGAGCAGCCGACGGGCGCGCTCGTGTCGACCCGTGCCGAGCGCCGCGCCGCGATTGGGAAGGCGGGCCAGCTGCTGACCGAGCTCGGCATCACGAGCTACACCGAGCCCGGGATTGGCCCCGGCGAGGACAGTGGCGAGACCGGTTGCTTCCACAGCGAAGTGATCGACATTTACCGAGAGCTCGCTGATGCGGGCAAACTGAGCCAGCGCGTCACCCTGCTCGCGCTGTACGGCGTGCTCGACGGACCCAGCGATGTGGATGTCGTCGTGGATGGGATCCGGTCGTGCGTGGCGCAGGGCGAGGAGCGCGACCCCCGGTGGTTTGCCATTCCCGGAGTAAAGATCTTTGGCGATCTCATTCCACTCTCGCGTCAGGCCTGGACCTCGCACGCATACGATGACGGCACCCACGGCACCCTGCTTGTGAACGGCGACTCGATCGAAGAAAGGGCCGAGGGGCTAGCGGCGATGGTGCGCGAGGCGCATCTCGCCGGCCTGCAAGTGGGGCTCCATGCGACCGGCGACCTCACGATCGACCTCGCACTCGATGCGATTGCGGTGGCCGAGCGGGAGCCCGGGGCACCCGCGGCCCGAGACCTCGGGCACGTCATTATTCACGGTGACCTCGTCACCCCCGCGCAGCTCAAGCGCATGGCCGAACTGGGCGTGTGGCTCAATACGCAGGCGGGCATCGCTGCGCAGACCAACGGTTGGCTCGCGGGCATGCTGGGCGAGCAGGTCGCGGCCCAGGCCTGGCCGCTCGCCGCCGCGATCGATGCGGGCGTGCTCGTGCTCTCCTCGGACTCCCCGGTGCTCGGGTTCGACTGGCGCGTGGGTGTCGCCGACGCCGATGCAAGGATTCTTGCGACGCAGGCTGGTTCTGGTGGCGGTGAGGAGGGATCCGGATCGGGTCCCACGGGCGACGCGGATGCGCGGCTGCACGCCCTGCTGCGCGCCTACACCGCGGTACCCGCGGCGCAGGATCGTGCCGACGCCTGGAAGGGCACGGTTGAGGTGGGCAAGGTTGCCGACCTCGTGGTGCTTGAGCGGGATCCCTTCGATGTGGGCGCGGCCGGCCTGCCCGGTGTTGCAGTGGACATGACGGTGCTCGACGGTCGGGTGGTGTTTGAGCGGTAGTCGTGGGCGGGTTGGCGCCCACCCGCGCCCATTCGCGTCCGTGTCTACCTGTGTTTACGGTCTACCTGTGTTTACGGTTGCCTGGCTTCGGCTGGGCCTGAACGGCGGTGGCGCAACGCCCTGAACCCGACGCGACCGAAGCGTGACGAACCTCTATGGATGGGACGACGGCCTAGGGGATGGTCGCCCATCGAGGCGCGCAATTCGTAGCGCCTGGTGCCAAACCTAGGCCTTCGTCACTGCGACCCGGGGCGGGCAGCGCGCACGGCCGCCACCCTGCCCCAATCGCCCAATCGCCCAATCGCCCAACGCGCGACGTGGCGGGGACCGGCGCCCCCGCGCCCACGCCCCGCAAAAGCGCTACGTCAGCAGCTGACCCCCATCGACGGCCAAGCTCACCCCCGTGATGTGCGAGGCGCCCGCGAGAAACACGACGGCCGGGGCGATGTCCGAGATCTTGGCGAGGTCGCCGAGGGGGATCCGGCTCGACCAGGCCTCGCGTGCGGGTGATCCCTCGGGCATGCCCATCTCGAGCATCGGGGTAAGCACGGGTCCCGGGGCGACCGCGTTGACACGGATACCGTGGGCGGCAAGCTCGATGGCTGACCAGCGGGTGACGGAGTCGACGGCCGCCTTGCTCGACTCGTAGGCACCCATCCCGGGGGTGGGCTGGCGGCCACCGATCGACGAGATGTTGACGATGGCCCCGCCCCCGCCCGCGGCGATCCGGTGCCGCGCGAAGGCCTGGGTCACGGTGAAGGTGCCGACCACATTGACGTCGAGGATTGAGCGGTACGCCTCGGGGGTGAGCTCGGTGACGGCACCGTGCACCGAGAGGATGCCCGCGTTGTTGACGAGCACGTCGACGCCGCTTGGCTCGGAGAGCGATGAGAACGCACTAGCGACCGCGGCGGCATCAGTGATGTCGAGGGGGAGCGGGGTCGCCCCCAGCTCTGAGGCGGCGGAAGTCACGGCGTCCGCGTCGCGATCCGCGAGCACAACGTGATCGCCCGCTGCGATGAAGGCGCGGGCGATGCCCTGGCCAATACCGCCGGCGCCGCCCGTGATGAGCACTGTGCGAGGGGTGGGTGAAGACATGGGACTCCTTTGTCGAGGTTGTCAAGAATTGCCAAGGATTGCCGACCGCTGCCAGGGGTGTGATGGCGGCCACCGTGTTTATATTATACGATCGTAGAAAATAACGGGAGTGCGAACTCGTACCCCGCGTGCTGCAAGGAGGCGGTTGTGGAGTTTGACGGCAAGGTACCCACGCGAACACTTGGCCCGGGCGGCCCTGAAGTTCCGGTATTCGCACTCGGATCGTGGAACATCTGGGACCGCATGGACGCTGGCGGGCGTCGCGCGCTCATGTCGCGCGCGGTCGAGGCGGGGGCCGCGTTCTTTGATGTCGCCTACTACAACATGGGTCCGCACGCGGAGGCATCGCGCACCGACCTGCTCTTTGGTGAGACGCTGCGCGAGCTGAGCCTGGCGCGCTCCGACTATCAGCTCTGCGGCAAGCTGTGGCTCTGGGAGTATCCGGCCACAGGGTTTGCGGCACAAATGGACGAGTCGCTTGCGCGCATCGGTGCGGGTGCTGGTGGGCCCGAATCGTTCGACACGGTCGTTGTCGGAGACTTCTTTGGCGACATCGACATCGCCCAGGTGGTGCGAGACGTGCAGGCCGAGATTGCGCGCGGCAGCTTCGCCAGCTGGGGGGTCAACAACTGGCCAGCCGAGGCGCTGCAGCTCGCGCTCGACACCGCCCGGGTTGAGGGGCTCACGCCGCCCAGCTTTGCGCAGCTCAAGTACGGTCTCGTGCGACGGAGTATGGCCGAGGGAAATTACTATGGCCGCTGGTTTGGTGAGGGCACGTTGGCGCTGCAGGCCTCGGACGCATTCGAGGGCGGCATCCTCGTCGGCAAGCTCAACCCGAAGCGCAAGATCGGTGCCGACGTCGGTGGGATCCGCGAGCGCATCGTAGGAGCCTACCCCGAAGTGCTGCGCATCGCAGAGTCCTTCGGCGCCACCCCCGCGCAGCTGGGGCTCGCATTTTGCCTCGCCAACCCGGCGACCGCAAACGTGTTGTTCGGTGCCTCGAGTGAGGCGCAGCTGAACGACAACCTGGGTGCGATTACTCTGCTCGAGTCCGACGGGGCCGATGCGATCCGCGAGGCCACCGCCGAGCTGTGGCTCGACCGCGAGGTGCGGGCGGACGGCCTGTGGGAGTCGCCGGCTGCTTAGGGGTGCGTCTCTGAGTGTGGAGAGCAGTGGGCACGTGCGGCGGCTGTTGTTGAGTCGCGGCACGTGCCCACAGTGTGGTTGCCCCGGGCCGTGGCCCGGGGTGATGATCCGGATCTATTGGGCGAGGAACTCGAGCGCCGCTGCTCGAAACTCCGGGCTGTCCAGGGCGCCGCGGTGGTCGCCGGGCACTCGGGTGAGTGTGGCCTGTGGTAGTGCCTCCACGAGAGATTCGATGCCCTGAGTCATGTGGTCCTCGGAGCCCGCCACGAGCAGTGTGGGCACCTCGGGGCCGCCGGTTGCGGGGGTGAAGGGCTCCGAGGCAAGTCCGGGGATCAGCTGCGCGAGCGAGGCGGTATCGCGGCCGGGCGCCGAAATCATGCCGGCCATTATGCCGACGAGCGGATTGCCGGGGGCTGCACCGCTCAGTGCTGCCGAAAGCTCTGCGGGGTCAACCGCGGCGAATGGTTCGAAGGGGCTCGTGCCTCCGAGCACCACGCGCCGCACGCGCGCGTCTGCGCCGGGCAGCTCCCAGCCCAGGCGTCCGCCCAGGGAGTAGCCGATGACGTCGAGTTCGCCCGCGGGGAACTCGGCCGCCGCGGCACTCAGGATGGCTGCGATCACGGCGGACGCGGTGGCGTTAGCGGCACTCGCGATCGCCGGGCTGTCGCCGTGGCCGGGGAGGTCGACGGCAATTGCCGTACGTCCGGCTGCGGCGAGCGCCTCGCCCCAGCCCGTGTTGATGAAGTCTTCGGCGGCGCTCGAGGCAAAGCCGTGGATGAGCACGATTGGGGGGAGCATGGACTGTTCGGTTCCGAGGTGGTGCGTTGCGAGGGGCATGGAGCGGTACCTTTCGACGATGAAGCGGTTTGTTTTTCTATGCTAGTAGAAAATAAGCCAGTTACTCGCTGGACATTATCTGTCTACGCTTGTAGAGTTTCCCGCAGACCAACTCTTGGACACCGCTGTCCCGCCCGTCGGCAGGACCTGACACGCAAGGAATCCTCATGACCGCTACACCCGAACGCATCGTTGATATCGCCATTGGTTTCATGAGCGCTAAGCAGCTCGACGCTGCCAGTCGCATCGGCCTGTTCAAGGCGCTGGCCGACGGTGAGAAAAACGTGGCCGAGATCGCTCAGAAAACGAAGCGTTCGGAGCGCCAGGTGCGCACGCTCGCTGACTCCATGAGCTCGCTGGGCCTGCTTGAGCGCACCGCGGGTCAGTACTCCCTCGCCGCAGACTCCGCGAAGTACCTCTCGGGACAGGGTGAGATCGACCTGACCCCATTCATTGGGTTCCTCGGCGACATCAGCTACAAGCAGTGGCTCGGCTACGACCACACGGTCGACACCGATGAGGCCGGCACGCTGGACCTCGACGAGGCAGGGTGGGGCGAGTTCATGAACGGCGTAATGACGTACAACGCGCTGCATGCCGAGCAGTTCGGTGAGGCCTTCGATTTCTCGGGCTACCGCAATGCGCTCGACTTTGGCGGCCTGGCGGCGGGATTCTCCGTGGTCGCCATGGCGCAGAACCCCGAGCTCACCACCCGGTTCGTGTACGCCCCCGGCTTTACCGACGGCATCGTCGAGGCCGCGCAGGCCGCAGGCGTCGAGGGGCGCATCACGGTAGAAGAGGGCGATACTGAGACCACCAAACCCGGGGGAGAGCACGACCTGCTCCTGCTCCCCCACGTGCTCCATCGCTTCTCGGCCGAGCAGAACGAGTCGATCCTGCAGGCTGCCCGCGACGCCGCCGCTGACGGCGCCACCCTAATGCTGCTCGACTTCTTCCTGGACCAGGATGCTACGCAGCGCTCGATCGACGCGCTGCACGCGGGCGAGTACTTCAACATCGATGGCACGCTCGTGTACCCCATCGAGCAGGTCACCGAGTGGCTCGCCGCTTCGGGCTGGAAGTTTGATCGCCTCGTCGCGCTTCCCGGCAGCCCCCGCGTGCTCGTCGCCACCGCGGTCTAACCGCCGAGCCCACCGCCCCGGGCCGGCGATCACGCACCACCGCTGCGTGATCGCTGGCCCGAACCCTGTGAGGAGCGAATTTGACCCCCAAAATGATGACGGTGAGTGGCCCGGTCGACCCTGCAACGCTTGACCTTGTTCTCGCTGCGGAAACCCTGCTGTGTGCGCCGCCACGCAGGCCTGGCAACGCAGGCCTGCCCGCAACGGAGGCCGCGTTTGAACGAGCTTTGGTCACGATGGGTTCCCTGGGTAAGTTGCTCATGGGGGCTCCGAATCGAGACGACGAGACGCTCGATCCCATCGATGCGGAGGTGGCGCTCGATGCGCTGGCCGCACTCTGTGTGACGCGGTCGGCAGCGGCATCTCCCGCTATCGCGGTGACGGCGCTGGCCGGGCTGGGTTCGCAGGCCACGCCCGATCAGCTCGGTGCGCTCAGCGCGGCCAGCGGCGTTTCGATCGTGCGCGGCACGAACGGTCGGGGGCGTGCTGTGCGGCGCGATCCGGATCTCGGTTCTCGCCTCGCGCCGGAAGAATTTGCCGCAGCCATCTCGGCAGAGCTGGCGTGCGCGGATCACCCCGCGGGAATCGTCGGCTTCGTGGACTTGCCCCGCGATGCCGCGGCAGCGGCAGCGGTCGAGGCGGCAGCTCACGCCGCCCGCACCCACGGTGCGGCACTGGTGCTTGCGCCAGCCGAGCGCCTCGGAGAATTGCACGCCGGGCTCGCCGCGGTTGACCGCGCGGGGCTCGACCGTTCCCGGGTGATCGTGACGGGGGCCGCTGCGCTCATCGGGGCGCGGCAGTCAAACGGACACCCTGGAGCGGGCGTCGACGCGGCACGGGTGAGCAAGCTCGAGGACCTCGGCACCGCGATCTGCTTTGACGATCTGGGCCGGATCCCCAACACCTCCACCGTCGTGTCCGATCACGATGTCGCCGTTTCCATTCTGGGACTGGTCGAGCAAGGGGCCGGGGCGCGCGTGATCGTCAGTAGCGGGATCCGGAACAAACATCGGCTCGCGAGCCATGGCGGCAACGGGCTGCATTTCCTGCCGCAGCAATTCGTGCCCTACCTGCGGATGCTGGGGGCGAACGAGGAGACGCTACGCGCGATCGCAGGGGGCAACGCGGCCCGGATCATTGCGCGCCACCCCGCCGCGGTCGAGGAGCCCGCCCGATGAATGACGACCTGTTTGTTCCCAATCGCGAGGGGCTCGTGCAGACCGTGCTGGGGCTCGTACGCCCCGAGCTGCTTGGGCGCACGCTCATGCACGAACACATCTTTCTCGACATCCCCCGGCCGCTGCACTCCGCCGGCCCGCGTCCCGGGGAATGGGACAAAGCGGCCGAGCGCCCGCTCGCGCTCGAGAACCTCGCCGCCGTGCGCCAGGGGATGCCGGCTGCGGACAACGACGTGCTCGGTGACTTTGACGAAATGCTCGGTGAGGTCGGCGATTTTGTGAAGCAGGGCGGTGGCACGATGGTCGAGGTGACGCCGCGCGGCGTGGGCCGCGACCCGCGTGGGCTCTCGCAGCTCAGCCGCGCGGCCGGGCTGAACGTGGTGATGGGTGCCGGTTGGTACCAGAAGGATCTGCACCCGGTCGACTTTGCGACCACCTCGCTCGAGGCGCTCACCGAGATCATCGTGCGCGACGTGGTGACGGGCGTTTCGGTGGGCCCGGGCCAGCGAGTGCGCGCGGGAATTATCGGTGAGGTGGGGGCCGAAGGCGACCCCGTGCACCCCGAGGAGATGCGCAGCGTGCGGGCCGCCGGTCGCGCTTCAGCACTGACCGGAGCGCCCATCACACTGCACATGGGCGGCTTCGGCGAGGCGAAGCTACGCGTGCTCGACGCGATCGAAGAGGAGGGGGGAGACCCCCGCTCGGTGGTGTTCGGCCACGCGGGTACGATCGCCGACGACATGTCGCTTGCCCGTAGGCTGCTCGCTCGGGGCGTCACCGTTGAGGCCGATTTTCTCGGCACGACGGGGAGCCCGTGGGGCACCCTATTTCCGTTCACCGACCGCGGAGTCGCGCGCGGCTTCGCGGAGCTGGTCGCCGACGGCTGGGGCGCCCAACTCGTGCTCGGAGGCGATGTGTGTCAAAGGGTGCAGCTGCGCCGTTACGGCGGGCACGGGTACGGCTATATTGAGGAGCACTTTCTGCCGACGCTCGCCGAGTTCGGGGTGAGCGAGGCGGCGCTTGACGCGATGATGATCGACAACCCGGCACGAGTGCTCGCGTTTCGGGCGCCGAAGCGGGGATAGCCGGCCCCGCTCGCCGCCCCGCCCCGCTCGCCTCCCGGCCCCGCTAGTCGCGGCGGCGCAGCCGCGCGATGAAGTCGGTGACTTGGGCTTCCAGCCCGGGAACGTGGATCCGTTCGGGGCTCACCACGCGGATCACGGTGGCGCCGATATTCATCATGATGACCTCGTCGGCGAGCTGGGAGTCCGGGGTGGAGGTGACAATGTCGCCGTCCTCGCGGCCCTCTGCGAGGTAGCGCAGGCACCCCGCCTTCCAGCTGTCGAGGTGTGCGTCGTAGCCGCCTCGAACCTCGGGGCTGAAGGCGCAGCGCTCCCAGAACGACAACAGCACCCGCGCTGCCGTCGCATCCTCCTGCTCGACCGGCAGCGTGAAGCGCATAAACATCTCGAGCGCCTCAATCCCGCGCTTCCCCTCGACGTGCGCTTCCACTCGGGCTCCGAGGCTCGTGAGCGAACGCTCGTATGCGCCCTCGACGATCGCGTCCTTGCCCGAGAAATAGTGCTTGAGTGCCCCGTTGGCAAAGCCGGCACGGGTGGCGATCTCGCGCATCGTGGCGGCTTCGATCCCGCCCTCGACGATGAGCTGCCAGGTGACGTCGACGATTTCCTTGCGCCGCTGATCGTGGTCGATGATTTTTGGCATGGCGTCCTTGCTGGCTTGGCGTCACTGGCATGCCGCGGTGGGTGCGGCCCAGAGGGCACGCGCCAGCGGCGTGTTTTATCCTCCATTGTAGACGAAAAACCTGGCGCGCCGAAAGGGTCCCGCGAGAACCTGGCCGGTTGACCCGTGCGGTAAACGTCTTGACTGTGAGAGCACTCCTGCGCGCCCGGGCTCGTCAAACGCCGCTCAACCTGAAACGCTCAGTGGAGCGGGCGGCGATGGAGCCGCGCAAGGAAAGGAACGACCATGGCGGTCTCAGAATTTGAACAGGCACCTCGTAGCGTCATTGTGGTGGGGGCTGGCTCTGCCGGCTCGGTAGTGGCCCGACGCCTCGCTGACGCGGGCGTGCAGGTGACGGTGCTCGAGGGGGGCGGCGAGGACACGAACCCCGCGATTCACGACCCGAGCCGCATGGGGGAGCTGTGGCACAGCGCAGACGACTGGGACTACTACACGGTGCCCCAGCGTGGCGCCGCTGACCGTCGGCTCCACCTGCCCCGCGGCAAGGTGCTTGGCGGTTCTCACTCGCTCAACGCCATGATTTGGGTGCGCTGCGTGCCGCAGGACTTCGACCACTGGGCTGCCCTTGGTAACGACGGCTGGGCCTGGGATGACGTGCTGCCCGTCTACCGCGCGATCGAGAACTTCCACGGTGCGGGCGACCCCGAGCTGCACGGCGAGGACGGCCTGCTCGACGTTACGAGCGAGTACGAGCTCGCCCCGATTCAGCAGGCAATCATCGATGCTGCCGTGGAAGAGGGGCTCGCGCACAACCTCGACTACAACGGTGCCGAGATCGAGGGTGTCTCGCAGCAGCAGGTCAACGTGCGGGACGGCGCGCGCTTCAACACGTACATGGCGTACCTCAAGCCCGTGCGCGATCGCGTGCGGGTGGAGGTCGGCTGCCATGTGCACGAGCTGATCTTTGCCGACGAGGCCGCGCACGCTGGTGCCGGATCGGTGGCGGGCGACGCCGATCGCCCGCGGGTCATCGGCGTGCGATACGAGCAGGACGGCGAGCTGCGTGAGCTGCTCGCGGACGAGGTGATTCTCGCGGCGGGCGCCATTGACTCACCGCGTGTGCTGCTGCGATCCGGCATCGGCCCCGCCGATGAGCTCGCCGAGCACGGCATCGCCTCGCGCGTCGACTTGCCCGGGGTGGGCAAGAATCTGCACGACCACGTGCTTGCGCCCGTGATCTTCGAAACCGAGACTCCCGTGGGCCCGCCGCTGCCCGGCGCCTCCGTCACCCAGACGCACCTGTTTTGGAAGAGTCGGGAGGAGCTGGATCGGCCCGATACCCAGCCGATCAATTTCTCGGTGCCGATGTACGGGGAATCACTCGAGCCGCGCTCAGGCGATGGCTTCTCGCTCATGGCCGGGCTCGTGACGCCGCAGGCGCGCGGCTCAATCAAGCTGTCGGGGCCCGCCGCCACCGACCCGCTGCTCGTCGATATCGATGCGCTGGGTCATGATGACGACGTTGCCTCGCTCGTGGCGTCGGTGCAGCAGTGTCGCCGCATCGGCCAGCAGCCGGCCCTGGCAGGGCAGTGGGGCGCGACCGAGGTCTACCCCGGACCGGAAGTCGGCGATGGTGACGACCTGGTCGAGTACGTGCGCGACACTGTGGCGACGTACCACCACCAGGTCGGCACCTGCAAGATGGGCGTCGACGACCTCGCAGTGGTCTCGCCGAGGCTCGCGGTGCACGGCGTCGACGGGCTCCGAGTGATCGACGCTTCGGTGATGCCGCGCGTGACCACAGGTAATACAAACGCGCCGGCCGTGCTCATTGGAGAGCTGGGCGCGAAGCTTGTGCTTGCGGGGGAGCGCTAGCCGATCGCGAGGGTTCATGGAAAGTGCGAGGTGACTGCGCTACGCGGTCACCTCGCACTTCCGCGATTAGCGAGTGGGATTCACGAGACACGCGCTTTCGTGGGGGCTGCCTAACCCGTGGCCTGCATGCGAGAGCGCTCGGTGCCGAGCCCGGCGATCATTGCGTCCAGACTGCTGGATAGGTCATCGTCTGATGCGGCGTCGGGGACGAGAACCGCAAGCATTTGCCACCCGGCGTTGTACACGGACACTCGGTTGACTGCCTCCTCAGTGTCAACGCCCGAGTGGAGTTCGCCATCGGCCCGCGCCTCCTCGATGAAGCGGCGAATGAGGCCGCGGCGGCGCGTGATGTTGGCATCGTGCACGTCCCAGAGCCCAGCGTCCTGTGCCGCACGGTCCCAGAATGACAGGACCAGGCGAGATTTGTCGGCCCCGATGTCTTCAAAGGGAAGCAGCTCGCGTGACAAAATGCGCAGCGCAGCGAGGCCACGGAGACTGCCTACGCGCGTGATGATGCGCTCGTGTGAGGCATTGAAGACCTGCAAAAATGCGGCGGTCAACAGGCTTTGTTTGTCTGGAAAGTATCGGGCGATCGCGCCGTGGGCGTACCCGGCCTCGGCTGCGATACCGCGCATCGTGACGCGGTCGAAGCCGTCGCGCACAATGATCTGCGTAACGGCGTCGGCAATATGCGCACGGCGCTCTTCGTGGTCGACAATTTTTGGCATATGGGCTCCCTTGCTCCCTCAATCCTAGGGATTGGACTACCAGAATCGAGACTTTCCGGCGTTTCGTCACCAGTTGGTGACGAAACGTTATCGGCATGTTATCTTTGATCACCAGTTGGAGATTAACCTTGTTAATCACCGGACGGTGACGCAAATCTTCACCTGGTACTGAATGCATACGACGACGAAGGAGTCGCTCATGAAGAAAACTAACCGCCTAATCGCAGCGCTCGCGCTGATCCCCGCCGCGGCGCTTGTGCTCAGCGCCTGTTCATCAGGATCCGGTGGCGAGACCTCGAACGGTGACGGGGGAGGACTCACGACGCTCTCGGTCGCGACCATCGGCCTTACCTCTGACGGGTCGCTGCTCACCGGAATCGAGCAGGGCTTCTTCGAGGATGAGGGTCTTGAGATCAAGACCTCTATCGTCGCAAACCCACCCGCCGGCCTTGCCGCTGCCCAGAGCGGCCAGGTCGACATCGCCTACTCGCCCAGCATCCCGCTGCTCAATGCGCTTAGCCAGGGCGTGCCGCTCAAAGTGATCGGTGCCGCTGACGGCTACCCCGAGGTCTCGGTGAGCGCGGAAGACCCCGCGGCATTCGATGACACCGGTTTCTTCGCCAGCTCGCAAAGCGGCATCACCTCGATCGACCAGCTCGAGGGCAAAACCATTGCGGTCCCCGCCCGCAAGGCGCAGCTTGAGGTGGTGATCGCCGAGGCCCTGAAGAAGGAAGGCATCGACCCCGCGACGGGTGTCAACTGGGTCGTCCTCGACTTCACCTCGGCTGTGGCCGGGCTGAAGAGCGGCACCGTAGACGCGGCGGCGCTCGTAAGCCCCTTCACATCGGAGGCGCTCGAAGTGGGAGCCGTACAGCTCTCGGCCCCCTCCATCGCGTTCTTTGAAACCGGCGCCACGGGCCTGTGGACCGCGGGTGTGAGCACCATCGAAAAGAAGGGTGACGCGATCGCGGCGTTCCAGCGTGCCATCGTGAAGTCGAACGAGTACGCCACGGAAAACCCCGAGGTCGCCATCCAGGCCGGTCTTGACTACACGAAGTCGACCCTCACCGTCGACGAGGTGAAGGTGCCAGTCTGGCCCACCGTCGTCAACCTGGAAGACCTCGAGCGCCCGAACGAGAAGATGGTCAAGCTCGGGTTCCTGGCAGAGTCCGTCAAGCTCGACGGCGTCATCCTCTCCAACTAGCCATGACTGAATCACGACTCCTTCGAACCGGCGTAGGCCTTGTCGGCGCCGCGGCCACGCTGGGGATCTGGCAGGTCGCGGCGTCGGTGGGGCCCCTCGCCGAGTCGCCGTTGCCGACCGCGGGTGAAGCGATCTCCTCGCTGGTCACGCTGCTGGGCACCTCTGAAATGTGGCAGGCCACCGGCGACACCGTGGTCATGGCGATGACTGGACTCATTCTCGCCGCCGTCGTCGGTGTCGTGGTTGGCGTCGGCATCGGTGTCTCCCCACTCGCGATGCACGCCACCCGCGTGCCCCTCGAGTTCCTCAAGCCCATCCCTCCCATCGTGATCCTGCCGATCGTTGCCCTTGTGCTTGGGCCGACGATGAACATGGGAATCTTCCTGGTGTTCTTCGGCTGTTTCGTGGCGATCGCAGTGCAGACCTCGGCCGGCGTCTTCGACACGGACCCGGTCGCCAGTGCGACCGGACGATCCTACGGAATGGTACGCGGCGAGATTCTCATGAACATCGTGCTGCCGAGCTCCCTGCCGTACATCGGCACCGCGATCCGGGTGGCGGCCCCGACCTCGCTCATTGTGGCGGTCGTGGCGGGCCTCTTGGGCGGCGGCCCGGGCCTCGGCCAGAGCCTCCAGCTGGCCCAGATCTCGGGAAACCAGAACGACCTGTTTGCCTACGTGCTGATTCTTGGCATCCTGGGGCTCATCATCCAGGGGCTGAGCCAGTGGGGTGAGCAGCGTCTGCTGCACTGGCACCCGCAATACCGAAAGGCGGCCCTCTAATGGCGTTTACCTCCTCCATTCAGGTGCGCACGCGCGTTGCCCGCAAGCAGCGCCGCAGTAGCCTGCCTCGCTGGGCGCTCATCAGCGTCGAAGCCGCAGTGCCGGTATTGCTACTCGCCGCTTGGTGGGTCGCCTCAGCCGGGTCCACCAATACGTTCTTCCCGCCGCTGCAGCGCATCCTCGCTCGCCTGGGCCAACTGGCAGCAACGCCGGTGTTCTGGACGAACGTGGGGCTCTCAGCCGGCAACCTGCTGCTCTCGTTCGTGCTCGCCTGCGTGATTGGCGTGTTCCTGGGAGCCGCCCTCGGCCTCATCCGGCCGCTGTCGTGGCTCGTCGAGCCGACGATCCACTTCTTCCGTGCGATCCCGCCCGTCGCCCTCGTGCCGATCTTCGTGTCACTCATCGGGTTCGGCAACGAGACCCGCATCCTGTCGATCACGATCGCCTCCGTGTTTCCCGTACTGATCTCGACGATGGACGGCATCCGAGGGTCGGAGCCGACCCTCGAAATGGTCAGCCGCGTGTACCGCATCGGTGGCGTCGATCGACTGTTCTCGATCACACTGCCCGCAGCCAGCCCCCGCATCCTGTCGGGCATGCAGGTCAGCCTCATCACCGCGTTCGTCGTGATGATCGCGAGCGAGATGCTCGGTTCGTCCAACGGCCTCGGCGCCATGACCCTGCTCGCGCAGCAGTCGTTCGCCATCGATGACATGTGGGCCGGCGTGCTCACCCTTGGGGTGCTCGGCTATGCAACCACCGCCCTCTTCGTACTCTTCCGGCGCCGCGTGCTGCGCTGGTACATCGCCTCGCAACAGCAGGAGAAGAAATCATGACCCGTTCCACCCCCGCGCACCTCGTGGACGCGCCCGTGCGCCTGAGCGTGCAGGGCCTCGCCAAGACCTACGAGACGAAGAAGGGCGCCGTCCCGGTCATCGCCGACCTCACCTTCGACGTCCGCGTCGGCGAGATCGCCTGCATCGTGGGCCCCTCGGGCATCGGCAAGACGACGCTCCTCAAATGCCTCACGGGCCTGCAGTCAGTGACGTCGGGTGCGGCGCGCATTGACGGCAACCTGATTGACGGCCCGCCCGAGGAGATGGCGCTCGTTTTCCAGGAGTACACGCGCTCGCTCATGCCGTGGCTCACGGTCGAGAAGAACGTGCGCCTCCCACTGAAGCACCTGCGCCTCCCCGTGGCGGAGCGCGAGGAGCGGATCGCCTCGGCGCTTGCCGCCGTTGGGCTCTCGGGGGCCGAAACGAAGTACCCGTGGCAGCTCTCGGGCGGCATGCAGCAGCGCGTCGCCATTGCTCGCGCCATCGCTTACCGCCCCGAGGTGCTCGTGATGGACGAGCCGTTTGCCTCTGTCGATGCGCAGACGCGATTCGAACTCGAGGACCTCTGCCTCAAGATTCGCGAAGAGTTCGGCATGACGATCGTGATCGTCACACACGACATCGATGAGGCCGTGTACCTGTCAGACACCGTTGTTGTACTGGGTGAACGGCCCGCCCGCGTCACCGAGATCATCGACATCGACTTCGGTGCCCCGCGCGACCAGCTGCGCACCCGTGTCATGCCCGAGTTCGCCGAGCTGCGTACCGAGATCCTCGGGCTCATCAGAAAGGCCGGTTAGCGTGACCACGCGGGGGTATGAGGGGTTCGGGGGGATCGCGCGCGAGTTCACCTCTGATTCCACGCCTTGGTGGCCCGAAGCCCAGCGGGCTCACGCCGAGGCACCCAACGTCGTCGTCATGCTCGTGGACGACCTGGGGTTCAGTGACCTCGGGCCGTTTGGTAGTGAGATCCCCACCCCGCATATCGACCGGATCGCGGGCGACGGCTGGGTATTCACGAACTACCGCACGGCGCCCATGTGCTCGCCCGCGCGGGCCGCGCTCCTGACCGGGCTCAACCCGCACCGAGCGGGCTTCGGGTTCGTCGCACACACTGACCCGGGGTACCCCGGGTTCACGTGCGAGCTGCCGCGCGACTCGGCGACGCTCGCCGAGTCGCTGCGGGCAGGGGGCTACGCAACCTTCATGGTCGGCAAGTGGCACCTCACCGGCGAATCGCGGCTGCACGACGCGGCCGACAAGTCGAGCTGGCCGCTGCAGCGCGGCTTCGATCGCTACTTCGGCAGCATGGATGGCTTCACGTCACTGCACCACCCGCACCGCCTCGTACGTGACAACTCGGTCGTCGACGTACAGGAGTTCGCCGATGGCTACTTCCTCACCGATGAGCTCACTGGCGAAGCGATCGCGATGATTGACGAGCTTCGGGTGAACGATGCGACCAAGCCGTTTCTGCTCTACTACGCTCACACCTCCGTGCACGGGCCGATTCAGGCCAAGGAGGCCGACATCGAGCGGCACCGCGGCCGCTACGAGGCCGGCTGGAACGCGATGCGCGAGGCGCGGTTCGCGCGCCAGCGCGAGCTCGGCATTGTGCCGGATCACGCGGAGCTCCCGGCCGACGCCATCGCGGACGGAGACAAGATCCCCGAATGGGCGGGGCTCAGCGACGCCGATCGCGCGCTGTTCGCCCGGCACATGGAGGTCTACGCGGCCGCGGTCCAGTCGATCGATGACAGCGTCGGCAAGCTGACCGCGCGGCTCGACCGGCTCGGTGAACTCGACAACACCATCATCGTGCTCGCGAGCGACAATGGCGGCACCGCCGAGGGCGGCCCGAGCGGCACCCGCAGCTACTTTGCCCAGTTCGGCACGAGCGGGGAGCTCCCCGCAGATTGGGTGCGCGATGTGCCCCGCGACGTCGCGGACATCGGCGGCCCGAAGCTGTTCAGCCAGTACCCCACGGGCTGGGCGCGCGTCTCGAACACCCCCTTCCGCTCTTTCAAGTCGACGACCTACGAGGGTGGCGTGCACGCGCCGCTCATCGTGTCATGGCCGGCGGCCCCCGTGAGCGGGCGCGGTTTGCGCGACCAATTTGTGTTCGTCTCGGACCTCACCCCGACCCTCCTGGACCTTGCGGGCGTGACGCCGCTGGCAGAGTTGGCGGGGCGCCCCACCCAACTGCCCGATGGTCGCAGCGTCGTCGACGTGCTCGGTGATCCCGAGGCCGAGGGGCGCGAGGCGCAGTACTTCGAAGTGATTGGGCGACGGGCCTTGGTCGAGGGGGAGTGGAAGGCGCTGTCTGCGGTGCCCCCCACGAAAGCAGAGGGGGCCGCGGGCGGAGACTGGGAGCTGTACCACCTGGCAAGCGACCCCACAGAGACCCGCGACCTCGCGCGCGAACACCCCGCGCGTATAGCCGAGCTCGCCGAGAAGTGGCGCACTGCGGCCTGGCAGAACACGGTGTTCCCGCTCGATGACGACGGCTCGCTGCACGCAAACCGGCCCGAAACCGAGGGCATGCTGGCCGACCCCGTCACGCTCGTCCCGTTTCGCCCGCCGCTCGAGCGCTACCGCGCTGCGCAGCTGACGGTGCTGAAATCATTCACGGTCGAGGCCGAGATCTTCACGGAGGGACACGCCGCCGGTGTGATCGTGGCCCACGGCGACCAGGGGGGCGGGTACCTCGTCGCTCTCGACGACGGCGCCCCGCTGCTCTCGTACAACGCATACGGCGACATGCATCGCGCCCGCGGGGCCCAGCTCGAGCACGGGTTGCACAAGTGGGTGCTGCGGGTCGACGAGTTGCCCGAGCTGCGGTGGCGGTTGCGGCTCGAGATCGATGGCGTGACCGTCGCCGAGATTGCGCAGGTGCCCATGCTGCTCGGCATGGCCCCGTTCACCGGGATTAGCGTCGGGTACGACTACGGCGGCCCGGTCGATTGGGAGCTGCACGAGGCGCATCGCAGCTACCGGTTCACGGGCGGCGAGATCGCACGCCTGTGTTACGTGCCCGGCGCCAGATCGCAACATGATCACACGGTGCTGCGCCGGATCGGCGAAGCCGTCGCGGCCATCGCCGACTAGCCTGAGCACGCTTGCAGGGCGCAGGCGGTGCGCAAACTGAAGTGGGTGGCTACTCCGAAAGGAGTGGCCACCCACTTTGCATTTGGGCGTTGCGTGAGGGCTACTTACCGCAGGCGCAGCCGGGGTTGCCGCAGCGGCAGGCGTCGCCCGCGCAGCAGCCACAGCCGCCGCCCGCGCAGCACGCGCCCGTCATGCCGTCGCGCGACACAGCACCGTCGGGCAGGTTCATCGCGGGGTTCTCGTCGAGGAATCCGTGGGGCTTGAACAGGAACCCCGAGTAGTCGACGGGCATGATGGGCCAGTCCTCGGGGCGCGGCACGTGGGTCGGGCCAAACACGTGCCAGAGCACGATGTCCTCGCCGTCGAGTGAGCGGTTCGCTTGTGTCCAGGCCGGCAGCCCCGCGCCGCCCGGGTTGGCGTTCGGAAAGTCGCCGGCGGGAAACCGCTCGTGTGCCGCGTACTGTGTGGCCCACAGATGCTCGGTCGCAAACTCGGCGCGGCTGTGCACGGTCGATTCGGGCTGCGCCATGAGCGTGGGCTGGCCCTGGGGCAGTAGGCGGAACGCGGTGGGGTGGCCGAGCCTGTTCGTGCGTTCAGCGCTGCGCACCTCCCAGACACGGCCGGCCGCGGGGTTGGCCCGGCGCCGCGCCTCGGACTCGCTCGTGAGCTGGCGCGAGTTCCAGGTGAAGGCGTTGCCGTGCGGGTTCTCGGGTCCGATCGGAATCCCGGCGACCTCGACCTCGTGCAGCGTGTTCGCCTCGCCGTCGAGCGCGGTGTCGAGGCGCGCGCAGAAGAGGTGTTGGTGCACCGGCGCGAAGATGCCGGGAGCGATCTCGGGCGCGTGAGGGTTGGCCGATCCGGGCATCCCCGCGCTCGCAAACACGATTCCCGTGGCCTTCGCCTCGAGCTGGATCGTGCCATCGAGATAGAAGTACCAGAAGAATCCGTAATCGTAGTTGCCGATGGTCGAGAAGTACGAGACCACGAGGCGGCGCGACCGGCGCACCTCGGTGTGACCGTCGAGATCCGTGTGCTTCCACAGGATCCCGTAGTCCTCCTCGTGCATGCAGACGACCTGCGGAATCTTGACGGGGTGGCCGTGATCGTCGGGCACGAAGCCATCGAAGTAGTGGATCACCCCGAGGCAGTCGCAGCCGAGGCTGAGCGTGTTGGCATTCTTGCCGAGCAGGTACTCGCCCGCGTCGAAGTAGCTGATCCAGAATCGGCCCGGGGCAGTATCGCCGTAGGGCACGACCATCTCGGGGACGCTGGCGCGGTGCAGCACCTCGCGCTCCTCATCGCCATCGCGAAAGCTGACCTGGTTGAGCACGAGCCCCTCGCGCTGGTTGAACCCGACACGAAAGCTCCAGTTCTCCCACGTCACAAGCGATCCGTCGACCTCGAAACTCGGGCCCTCGGGCTGTGTGATCTCGATGGGTTTGAGGCTCGTGCGGGCGGGGCCCTGGGCCGCGGCTGAGTAGTTTCCGTGGCCTTTGGGCACTGGCACGTCGCCCTCGTCCTCGACTCGGATTACGGTGCCGCTCGAGAGGTCGATGTGCACAATTAGCCCCTCGACCGGGTGCGCCCACGGGCTATCGCTCGGGTCGTCGCGCAAGAAGGTGAGGGAACGCACGACGCGTTTGTTGGCCTCGTCTGCGCGGCCAAAGAAGCCGGGCGCCAGGGGTGCGCAGAACGCGAGCTCCATGCGGTCGGCGAGCCCGCGGCGGTGCATGGCGGCCTGCCAGCCCTCGGAGGCCTTCGCGATGCTCGCGGCCCGGTCGTACTCCTCGAAGATGTACTGCGGTTGGCCCTCGACCGCGGTGTCGATGTCGCGGATGCTCTCGACCTCCCCAGCTCCGTGCACGGCGACCACGGCGACCCGGGAGGTGCCGTCGGACGTGTCGAGCAGCACGATCTCGAGGCGGCGTTCGATCGGGTCCTCGGGCGCCCACTGGGCGAGCCATTCCTTACTGGGATCGAGCGGCAGCAGCTGAGCCACGCGCACAGCTTCGCCCATGTGGCCTGCACCGACGAGGAGCTCCCGGGCGCGCGCGATCTCGCTGGCGATCAGCGGATCGAGCGGGTGCGCCACGAAGGTCGGCTCGGTGACCCGTTGGCCGTGGGTATGACTAGTGCGATCGGATGACATGGTGGCTCCCTTGCCCCTCGAAGTGTGACCGTGCGGTGTGTTCCTCACGGTAGGTGATTGTGTCGTCGAACGCTACAGCGGCAGCCGCTCCACGGGGAACGTGACCACGGTCGCCCCGCCCGTCGCATAGTTCGGCACATCAGCCTCGACGGCCTGGCCCTCGGGCGACGACATCGCGGCGCCAAGCGCCGCCTCGTCGGCAAACGTCGCCTCAAACACCGCAAAGAACGGGGCAGCGCCGGGCGCCCCGATCCCGATCGAGAACGAAATGCCTTGCACGCCGGGCAGCTTCGCGCACAGCGGGAGGTGCGTCTCGCGGTAGTACGCCTCGAACACGGTGCGATCGGTGGGCTCGGGGTAGAGCACGATGAGCTTGTGCATGCTGGCCTTCCTTATGCCTCAGGTGAATCATTGCGGGTGAACACGCAGCGGCCCGCAAACCAGGTCTCGTCGACTTGGGTTTGCACGAGTTCGTTTGCGGGGTGTGCGAACGGGTCGCGGTCGAGCACGACAAAGTCGGCGGACTTGCCTGCCTTGAGCGAGCCGGTTTCGTCGGCCAGGCCGATCGCCTCGGCGCCGCGAATGGTGAACGCCGCGATGGCTTCTTCGAGGGTGATGGCCTGCTCAGGCCACAGGGTGCCCGGGTACTGGCCGCTCGGATCCTCGCGGGTGACGAGGCCGTGGATGCCCTCCCACGCGTTGGGGGAGGGGGAAACGGGCCAGTCCGAGCCGCCCGCCACGATCGCACCCGCGTCGATGAGTGCGCGGTTGGGCTGCATCTGATCGGCGCGCTCGCGCGGCAGCACCTCGCGGATCGCTTCGACGATGGGGCCGGGCACCCAGATGAAGGGTGAGATGTCTGCCGCGACGCCGAGCGGACCGAAGCGTGCGATGTCGTCGGGGTGCACGAACTGGCCGTGGGCGACCTGGTACCGCGGGGCGGTGAAGCCCTCGCCGCGAATCACCTCGACCGCGTTGAGCACCTCGTGCACTGACGCATCACCCGTGCAGTGGATCTTGGCCGAGAGTCCAGCCTGCGCCGTGCGACGCAGCCAGTCCACCAGCTCTTCGTGGGCCAGCAGGGTCGAGCCGTGAAAGTGATCACCGTGGACGTCATCGGGCAGATACGGTTCGAGAAACGCGCCGGTGCGCGTGGGCGGCACCCCGTCGAGGAAGATCTTCACGAAGTCGGGGCGGTGATGTGCGGTGCGAAAGCGCTCGCCGCCGAACACGAGGTCCTCGCCGATCTCGGAGAAGCCGAAGATCTCGTCGTTGATGAGCATTGAACTGACCACCCAGGCGTTCAAGCCCGTCGACTCGTCAACCGAACGCAGCGCTTCGAGGATGTGGGTGGAGACGCCGGCATCTTGAAACGCGGTAATGCCAAACGAGTTGAGGATCTCGACGCCGCGGCGGGCGGCGGCGCGCTCCTGGTCGGGGCTGAGAGCCGAGGCTGCGTCGCCGACGGCGGCAACGGGCAGACCCGCGGCTTCGAAGAGCACGCCGGTGGGGTGGTCGACGCCCGCGAGCTGCATGGCGCGGGTGGATGCCCAGCGGTTGTGGTGGGAATCGTCGATGAGCATGACGGGGCGCCCGCCCGCAGCCTCGTCGAGCCGCGCGAGCGCCTCGGGGGTATCGATGTCGCCCAGGCGGTCACTCATCCACGGCCCGCCTACCACCCATGCGTCTGCGGGGAGTCCCGCGGCGTAGCCGGTGACGGCCTCGATGATGCCGTCGAGCGTTGCGCCGATCGGCACCCGCAGCTCAAACAAGTCTTCCTTGCCCGCGAGGAAGTGGTGGTTGTGCACATCGACGAGGCCGGGCATCACGAACGCGCCATCGAGGTCTCGGATCACGGTGCCGGGGCCCGCGCCCGCCGATACCTCGGCGAACGTTCCGACTGCGGTGATGCGCCCGGATCGGGCCGCGAGCGCCTCGGCCCAGGGCTGCTCCGGATCGAGGGTGTAGATACGTGCGTTCGTGAGAATGATCTCGGGGTGGGTGGTCAACGTTGACTCCGTTCGCTGGGCCGGGGTGTGTACCCCGCTCGTGTTATTCTACGCATGTTGACCAACTCTGCAGAGTAGTTCGTCGCGCGTCCCAGTCCCATTCTCGCTCGGTGGCGTTGACTCTGCGTGAACACCGCTGGGCTCAGAGCGCCCGGTTGCCGCCGTGCCGGGGAATGGGCGAAAAGATGGTGCATATCGGCGCACCTGTCGCCCGCGAGTGAGGACACCACATGACCCAGTACGAACACCAGCAAGGCAACGACGTTGCCGACCGCGTCGTCGTGATTACCGGCGGCGGCACCGGTATTGGTGCGGCCATCGCCGAACGCTACGCCTCCGAGGGGGCGCGCGTGGTGGTGCTGGGTCGGCGCCTCGCGCCGCTTGAGGAAACCGCCGCCCGCACCGGGGCATGGCCCATCGTCGCCGACGCGGCCGACGGTGCATCGGCGCGTGCTGCCGTGGCCCAGGTCGTCGAGAAGTACGGCCGCATCGACGTGGTCGTCGCTAACGCGGGTGGGCACGGCTTCGCGTCGGTGGGGGAGACGAGTGACACCGACTGGGATGCGGCGATTCGCGCGAACCTGTCGACCGCGTTCGTCTTGACGCGCGAGGCGCTGCCAGTGCTTGAGCGCACCGCCGCGCAGCACGGCACGGCCCAGATCGTGATCGTGTCCTCCCTCGCCGGGCTCTACTCGGGCCCCTCGGTCGCGGGATACACCGTCGGCAAGCACGCCCTCATCGGGCTCACGCGCAGCCTCGCCCGCGACTACTCGCGGCGCGGGGTGCGCACCAACGCCGTATGCCCCGGCTGGGTGCGGACGCCCATGGCCGACGCTGAGATGGACGAATTCGCGTCGCACGCGGCCGAGATCGAGGGCCGCGAGGCGGGCTATGCCGCGGTCACCGCCGACGTGCCGATCGGACGCCCGGCGGAACCCGCCGAGATTGCGTCGATCGTGCGATTCCTGGGGTCGAGCCAGTCGTCGTACATTACGGGGGCCGTCATTGTGGCCGACGGTGGCGCCCACATCGTCGACCTGCCCACGCTGGCGTTCGAGCACGCGGGGATGTAGCCAGCGGGGTGGCCGGGTGGCCCCGGGCCAACCCCGCCTTCCCAGATCCGGCCCGGACTGGACCCGGGCCTGCCGACTGATGTCTATCCAAAGCACGAGTGCCTACGGTTTCGCACGCATCTAGCGCGGCCAAACCGTAGGCACTCGTGCTTTTCGGAGACGCGAGTCGAGCCCACCCGCGGGCCCGGGCGCCGCTGGAGGGCCAGGGCCACAGTCGGCGGCGCCCCGGGCTACCCGCCGAGGTAGGCGCGGCGCAGCAGCTCCGCGTCCTCCGCGAGCCGAGCAGCGGGCCCCTGCGGTTCGCTCACTCGTCCGCTCGCGACCACCATCGCCTCGTCAGCGAGGCCGAGCGCGAGATGCGTGAACTGCTCGACGAGGAGCACGCCCACCCCCGACGCGGCGATCTGCTGAATCAGCGGCAGCAATCGCATGAACACGACGGGTGCGAGTCCGAGCGACATCTCGTCGATCAGCAGAAAGCGCGGCTTCGAAGCGAAGGCCCGGGCGAGCACCACCATCTGCTGCTCGCCCCCCGACAGCAGCACCGACAGCGAGTCGATGCGCTTCTCAAGCTCGGGGAACGAAACGAGCACCTCTTCGAGCGCCCGCGGCGTCTTCGCGGTGAGCATGATGTTCTCGCGCACGGTGAGCGACGGGAAGATCGCGCGCCCCTGCTCGATGTGAGCGATGCCGAGCCGGGAACGCTGCACCCGGTTGCGGTTGCCGATCGAGACCCCGTCGACGAGCATGTCGCCCGCAGCGTGTTCGATGACCCCCGAGACCGATTCGAGGAGGCTCGTCTTGCCCGCCCCGTTCGGGCCGACCAGCGCGAGCACCTCGCCCGACCGCAGCGTGAGGTCCACGTCTGAGATGACGGGGCCAGCCCCGCGTCGCACCGTAACCCCGGTGAGCTGCAATTCGCTCATGATGTGACCTCCGCATCTCCCATGTAGGCCGCGATCACGGCCGGATCCTCCAACACCCGCGTGGCCTCGCCCTGCGCGAGCACACGGCCGAAATCGAGCACGGTCAGCTCGGTGCAGACGCTGCGCACCAGGTCGAGGTCGTGCTCAATGATCACGATCGCGGTGTCGAACCGTGACGGGATACGAGTGAGTCGGTGCCCAAACTGGATGTGCTCCTCGTGCGAGAGGCCGGCGGCGGGCTCGTCGAGAATCAGCACCTGGGGGCCCGAGAGCACCGCGGCTGCGACTTCGATGAGGCGGCGCGTGCCAACGTCGACGTTCGATAGCTTCTCCTCGGGTGGCGGGCACCCCATGAACGCGAGTGCGTCACGCAACTCCTCAATATCGAGGCGCTTGCGTGCGACAAAGCGCACGTACGCCTCGACGGTGAGCTGCGGCGGCACCCGATCCTGCTGGAACGTGCGCCTGAGCCCCTTGCGTGCGCGAGCCACCGGATCGAGCCGCGTGATATCCACGCCGTCGAGCGACACCGTGCCGGTGTGCTGGGGCAGAAAGCCGCTCACCGCGTCCACGAACGTGGACTTGCCCGCGCCGTTGGGTCCGATCAACCCCATGATCGAGCGGGGCTTCACCTCGAACGACACATCATCGAGCGCCTTGAGCGCGCCAAACTGCACGCCGAGGCCCTGCACCTTGAGCACGGGCGGGGCGTCCACCGGGATCGGCTCTGAAGCCTCGGGCACCGCGAACACGTCGAGCACGCTCGTCGACACGTCGCCCGCGGTGGCGGGCAGGGTGCGACGCGCAAATCGCTTGCTGATCAGGCTCCGGATCGCCTCGCCCAGGTTCGAACCACTCGTGAGCGCCTGAATGCCGAGCACGCCGAACACGACGAAGCCCCAATCCTGAGGCACGCCCCAGCGCTTCAAGAGCTCGGGGACGAGTACCCAGAGGATGCCACCGAAGATGGCCATATCGATGAGGTACGCGCCGCTCATGACGGCGAGAATGTAGAGCGCGAGCGACTGGATGGGCGTGAAGCTCGAAGCGTAGGGGATGCCCACCTGGCCCGCGAGCAGTCCGCCTGCGACGCCACCGAGCGCGGCGCTCACGGCAAACGCCGAAAGCTTTGCGAGGCGTACGCTCTGCCCCACCGCGGCGGTGCCGCGCTCAGAGAATGCGACGGCCTTCCAGCTGCTGCCCACGCGGCTGCGTTGCAGCAAGAACACGCCGTAGGCGCAGACGGCGAGCACGATTATCGCGAAGAAGAAGTACTCGCGATCGCTCGAAAACATCTCGGGGCGGGCGACCGAGAGCCCGTCCTTCTGCCCGGGAAACTGGGTCTGCACGATGAGCACATCGAGTGCAGCGGCAAACCCGAGGGTGACGACGGCGAGGTTGACGCCGCGAAGCCTCAGCGCGGGCAGCCCGATGATGACACCGGCGATGCTCGCGGCGACACCGCCCGCGATGAGCCAGACGATGAACCCGCCCGGCGCCTCATTCGCATTCATCCAGGTCACGACCCAGGCGCCAATAGCGCCAAATGACAACTGGCAGAGCGCGATGATGCCCGCAGAACCGGTGACGATGCCGAGGCCGAGAATTGCGATCGACGCGGTGATCATGCTGATGGCGAGGTAGACGACGTAGCCCGAGAGCCCGATGCTCAGCGCGAATCCGATGGCGACAGACGCGACGGCGATGGCGAGGGGGAGTACCACCTTGAGACGTGAATTAGCGCGCAGCATCCCACACTTCCTTTCGCTGCGACCAGAGCAGCAGCACGACGATGAACACGAGCGGTACGAAACTGCGCACGAGCGCCAACTCGGGCACCTGTGCGACCATGCCGCCGATGAGCCCGAGCAGGAGCCCGCCCACGACGGCCAGGTCGAGGCGCTTGAATCCGCCCAGGAGTGCGGCCGCGGCCGCGGGGATGATGAGCATTGACAGGCTCACAGCGTCGTTCGACTGGGTCGGCGCAATGATGAGAATCGTGACGGCGCTGATGGCGCCGGTGACGGCCCACACGCCAATGGAGAGCGGCCGCGACGCGATGCCGATGAGCTCGGCCGTCGTCGGGCGGTCGGACAGCGCCCGCAGCTTCGTGCCGATGGTGGTCTTGCGCAACACGATGGCCGCAGCGATCGCCACGAGTGTTGCGAGCGAGACCGTGATAATCGTGACCCAGCTCACCACCACCCCCGCGACCTCGAAAGCGGGCCCGTTGAGGAGTGGGGCGAAGGGCTGCGGCTTGTTGCCAAAGAGAATGTACGACAGCGACATGAGCAGCAGCAACGGCGCCACGGTCATGGCCGAGCGCTTGGAAAGGTCGGCCTCGGCGAGCCAGACGGCCGCGATCCAGCCGATCAGCGCGCTCAGCAGGGCGCCAACGATGACGCCGGCGATGGTCGCGAGCCACACGGGGAGTCCGAGCTTGTCGGCGAGCCACACGGCCGTAAACGCGGCGAACATGCCGGTGGCGGCCTGGGCAAAGTTAACGACGCGCACGAGACGCGACATGAGGGTGAGCGTGACCGCGAGCACCGCGTACACGCCTCCGGCGGCCAGGCCCGAAAGGGCGCCCTGGAGCAGGGCACCGCCGTTCACGCCTGCCCCCGGAGCGAGGTGGGGGTTGTGTAGTTCATGAGGATCCTTCAGATCTTCGGGGAGAAAACGGGGGACCCGGTGCAGCAGGAATGTGCTGCCGCACCGGATCGAATTCGTGAGCGCGATTAGCTCGCGGGGATGAGGAGCCAGTCCTCGGCCGACTTCTCCCAGGCATTCGTGCCCGACTTCAGCACGACGGGCCAGCCGCCGGGCTCGAAGTCCTGAGCCGCCACCTTGGAGAACTCGTAGGGGTACGCGATCATGTCATTGTCGATCGGAGCCATGTTCGCGAGGGCCTCGTTGACGCTGTCGCGTGTGACGTCGCCCTCGATGCCCTCCAGCACCTCGACCATGAACGTGGCGGCGAGGTAGCCGCCCTGGCTGAACGAAGTCAGCGTGATGTCGTTCTCGGACATCAGCGACTTCCAGTCGGCGTTGATGTCGCTGTCCTCGGTGAAGGGGTAGAACTCGGCGGGTACGAATACGCCCGCGGCCGAGTTGTCGACGGCTGCAGCGAAGCTCTCGCTGTATGTCGAGGTGAGGAACAGGAAGGAGACGTCGTCCCAACCCTGCTGGTTGGCGGCCTTGATCTGGCCGATGCCATCGGGCTCGACCGCGTTTGAGACGATCGCATCGCAGCCGGCCTTCTTGGCCTTCACGATGTAGGGCGTGTAGTCGGCGCCACCGTAGGGCACGGTGTCGTCCACGAGCAGGGGCTTCTTGCCGGTGATGTCGCTCCAGCGGTCGATTGCGGCCTGGTATGCGGGGCCGGTCGAGCCGATGACGCTCGTGAACACGCAGAGGTTCTCGAGCCCGAGCTCCTCTGACCCGTAGAGCATGGTGAGGGTGGTGTCATTGAACGGGCCGATGTTGACGGGCGCGATGTTGCTCGAGCTAAAGCAGCCAGGGTCAACACCGATGCCGGGTACGGAGCTGATGCCCTCCTGCTCGTAATACTTCGCGTTGATCTCGCAGTCGAGCAGTGAGGCACTGCCCACGAGTGCGACGACCTCGTCGCTGCCGACCAGCTCGCGAGCTGATGCCGTCGCGGTGGCGGGGTCGGCCTTGTCGTCGGTGGCCTTGTACTCGATCATGTGACCGTTGATGCCGCCTGCGGCGTTGACCTTGTCGAACACGGCAGCCGCGGCCGCAGACGCCTCGGGGAAGGTCGCCGGGCCGCTGATCGTGTTGACGGAGCCGAGCTTGATGGGGGAACCTTCGCCACCGCCTCCTTCGCCACCGCCAGCGCAGCCGCTGAGCGCGAGCGCCGCGACCGCGGTGAGTGCGGCAGCACTGAGAATTCGTTTCTTCATGGTGTGTCCTTTCACATTCCTACGTGTGGAGTGAGCTGGGTTAAACAGGTTGAACGTCGGGGTACTCAAGCCCGCCGCCCGGGTAGATGTGGCCGCCGGCGCGCGAGTGTTCGGCTTGGCCGTTCGCCGCAATGCCGAGGAAAACTCCCGTGGTGCGCAGCTGGTAGCCGAGGTCGTGCAGCCAGACACTCGCCACGGAGATACGAAATTCGCGGAAGCAGAACAGGTAGAGGCCGTCTGCGAACTTCCACACCGTCGACATGTCAACATCGCCGTGGCCGCGCTGCACGCCCTGCACGCACTGCCAGGCGTAGCGCTCGCTCGACAGGTATACGTGCTCGTACAGGTGATGGGGGCTGTAGCGGTAGAGGTTGCGCTTGCCGACAAGGTAGCGCGACGGCCCGGGAACCTCGCCGGTGGCCTCGCCTCGGTCGGTGGTGCCAGCCCAGAAGGTCTGGCCGACGCGAGGCTCGCCGTCGACGTCTTCCTCTCCGATCACCGAGCGGGTGACGAGCGCGCGGTGCGTGGATTCGGAGAAGACGACCGTGATCTGCTCGCGCTCACGCGATTCGATGGGCAGATTCACGAACACGACGTCCTCGCGCACGCGCACGGCATCGTAGGGGTCGCTCAGCTCGCCGACCGTTGCGAACGTGCCAGTGGCGGTCCACTGCACTCGATCGGTGCCAAATGCCAGTGCGATGGTGCCGCCATCGTCGAGAGCGACGGCAAGTGTGGTCCCCTCGAGGGTGACACCGGGCAGTCGGTACGTGTCGATGCCCGCCGCAAACTCATCGTAGCTGCGCCACTCGTTGGCGTCGGCGGCGAGTGAATCAGGTGCGACCTTGATGTCCTGAAATGGCCGGGGCACCTGTTGCGTGGGGGCCGGGGCTGCGCTGGTCATGACTGGATCCGCTCCTTTGCGTGACGTGAAAACACGAGCGCGGACCCTCGACCGAAGGCCACAGTGCCCGCTGATCCTCACTGTACGCAGCGGATAGTGCAAACGGATCGCCTCAAACGCGGCTGTGCACGACGAGTCAACGGCCGGGCGCGCACAGGCAAAGAAGGTCACAGCACGATCACAGCAGGCGGACCGCGCGTGGAATAAACTGCGTTAGCTGAAGCGCAGCTCGCTCGGGGTGACCCCGTAAGCGGACTTGAACACGCGGCTAAAGTGGGCCGCGTCGGTGAACCCCCAGCTCATGGCAATGGCTGCCACCGGGCGGTCGGACAAGACCGGGTCAAGTAAATCTTGACGACACCGCTCGAGGCGGCGTTCGCGGATCCAGGTCGACACCGTGGTGTCGACCTGTCGAAACAGGGAGTGCAGGTGTCGGGTGGACACGTAGTGTGCGTGGGCGATCGTGCCCGGGGAGAGTTCGGGCGAGGCCAGGTTGTCGTCGATATAGGCGTAGATGCGCTGCAGCAACAACTGGTGCGGGTCGCGGCCCGCCGCATCGGAGTCGAGGATGCTCGAGAACAGGGTCGCAATCAGGTCGAGGCTCGTGTGCGCGAGCTTGGCGCGAATCCGTTCGGGGAGCGGGGCGAGCTGGGCCGGAAACTGCGACAAGAATGCCGAGATGACCGGGGCGAGACCGCTGTGTTCTTTGCTGAGGGAGACGGCCGTGAGCTGCTCGGTAACGGGCACGGGGAGGTCGAGGCGGTTCTTCGGAAACATCATGATGAGGTTGCGAATATCTTCGCCGAAGAGGAGCGAGTACGGGCGCGAGGTGTCGTACACCGACAGGTCGCCCGGCTGCATGACCACCTCGCGCCCGTCCTGCACCAGGATGCTCGACCCCGCAAGCAGCAGGCTCACCTTGTAGTAGCCGCTGCCCCCGTCTGCGATGAGCTCGGGGGTGCGTTCGACCAGGTGAGGCTTGGCAACCACCTCGGTGAAGATCACATCGTCGGCATCGGCGGTGCTGAGTTTGCCAGCGAATGGACCGCTGCCCTCGGCCGTGATGCGCAACGGGACGAATGAGTTGGACGCGATTGAGCTAAAGCTGCCGAGGCTGTCAGCCCGAGATGAAGCGGTGACATGCCCGCGTGAGGGCGTCTCAGGTGTTTTCTCCACTCGACAGTCACCTCATTGCGTCTTCGGAATCAGTGGCATTGACAATTATCGCAGCCGATGCCGAGAGACTACACCGAAACCTCTTGAAGTGCAGATTCGAGCGCGTCGAGCAGGATCGGTAGCTCGGCGCCGCTGAATGCGAGGGGCGGTCGCACCTTAAGGACACTCTCGTCGCGCCCGATGCGTGAGATGAGCACCTTCTTGGACTTCATGGACTCGACCACCTGCTTCGCGATCTGGGGAGCGGGAGTGCCGTCGATGGCAAAGTCGAGCCCGAGGAACAGCCCGGTGCCCTTCGCGGCGCGCACGAACTCATGGGATCCCGCGAATTCCTGAAAACGCGCCAGGGCCGCAGCGCCGAGCTGGCTCGCGCGATCCATGAGGCCCTCTTCGGCCATTTCGGTGAGCACAGCCTCGCCCACCGCGGCGGAGACCGGGTTGCCCGCAAACGTGTTGAAGTACTCATTGCGGGAGCCGAAGTCGTTGAGCACGCGTTCACTGGTGACCACCGCCGACATGGGGTGGCCGTTGCCCATGGGCTTGCCCATCGTGACGAGATCGGGGTCGAGCCCCGCATAGTCGTGGCCCCACATGTGGCTGCCAGTGCGACCAAACCCACTCTGCACTTCGTCGGCGATGACCATTCCGCCAGCGCGCCGCACCCGCCCTGCGATGCCGGCGACGAGGCCCGCGGGCACGCGCGGCATGCCCTCGGTCGAGAACAGCGGGTCGAACAGGCATGCCGCGAGACCGAAGCCCGCCTCCTGCAGCGAGGCGATCGCGGCATCAAGTTCGGCAAGCGTGGTGGCGAGGACCTCCGCCGCGGGGCGCGGGTCGGTATCGAGATCCGGGATCCGGAGTGTGCGCACGTGAGCACCGAGCGGCTCGCGTGTCGTGAGGCCCGTGGTCATTTCGGCGAGCGTGATTGTGGTGCCGTGGTAGCTGTAATCAGAAACGATCATGCCGGTGCTGCCCGTGAGCTGGCGTGCGATCCGGATCGCGAGTTCGTTGGCCTCAGATCCCGAATTGCCAAACAGTACCCGGTCGAGCTCGGGCCTGAACGTGGCGAGAAGGCGTTCGGAATAATCGACGACGCGGTTGTTGAGGTACCGCGTGTGGATGTTGAGCGTTGCCGCCTGCTCAGCGAGCGCGCGCACGACCCGATCGTTGCAGTGGCCGACGTGCGGCACGTTGTTGTAGCCATCGAGGTAGCGGTCGCCCGAAGCCTCGGTAAACCACACGCCCTTCGCCGAGACAAACTGCAGCGGTTCGTTGTAGAACAGGGGGGAGTAGGGGCCGATCGTGCGATTGCGGCGCTCAATGAGGGCGGCGGTGGCGGGAGTCGTGTTCATGTGTGCGCGGGTTCCTGTCGAAGCGTGTGGAGGGTTACTGAACGAGTTCGCGGGCGAGCTGCACCACGTGGGGTAGCACGGTGACGGCGTGCCATTCGGCGGTGGGCTCGCCGCGGCGATCTGCGGCCCAGCCCAGGTAGGTCAGGCCGCGCGCGAGCAGCATGGCCGGGAACGCGGTGTGGTCCGCGGGGTCGAGCGGGCGTACCGATTCGTACCCGGCGAAGAGGGCCGCGCGGTACTCGGCGTACCGGGGATGCGGGGTGTAGAAGTAGAGCGCCGTGGCGAGATCGAACAGGTGCCACCCGGCCGCGAAGTCGTCGAAGTCGATGAGCACGAGCCCGCCGTCGGTGCGCAGGACATTCTCGGGAGTGAGGTCGGCGTGGATCGCGCCGAAGCGGCCGGTGGGTGTGCCATAGGCACCGAGCACGTCGCGGATGCGGGAGATAGCGGTAACAACGGCGGCGCGGTCGCTCCCCGCAAGCTCGGTGAGGCGCAATGGGTCGCCCCAGGCGGGGGTCTCTCCGACGAGGCCATCGAGATCCCAGTCGTCGCGGGGTACGACCATCTCGTAGCCCGAGCGCTCCGTGGCGTCGTGGACCTGAGCGATGAGACGGCCCAGCGCCTCGAACTCGCCCGGCTCGAGCGCTGCGGTGCCGGCGACGCCCGTGCGTTCATCGCCAAAGTTTCCGAGGTTCGCGATGAGGCGCTGCAGGTCAACCTGGTGGCGGCCGGCCTGGTGGCTGTCACCGACCACGCAAAACCCGCGCCCGTCGGGTGCCTCCACAAAATTGGGCACCGCGACGCCCTCGACCTGTAGCGCCCGCACGAAGTCGAGCTCGCAGGCCAGCTCGGCATCGCTGTGGTACCCCTGGCGGTGCACGCGCAACACATAGTCGCTGTCGCCGTGGCGCAGCGCAAACACGACGTTCTCGCGCTGCTTGAGCAGGGTGAGTTCGGCCGTGGGGGCGAACCCGAACTGGCCGAGGGCCTCCCGCGCGAGCTCGGTAGCGTCGGCGAGGCTCAGCACAGCATCAGTTGAATCAGCCGGGTCGCGCAAGTCTTGTGGGGAATCGATAGCCACCGTTGGCATCCTTTCGAGGGGGCGTGCGATTGCGTGGGAGCACGACCGCAAACATAAACCTATACGCAGAGTATAGGAATTATATTTCACGTACACAAGCGGGAGCTATTGCTCCTAGACTGGTGAGCATGACCGAGCAAGCCCCCGCCCCCACGAGCCTGCGACAGCGCCGCCAGCAGCAGACCCGCGCCGATCTCGTGGCAGCCGTGCTGGCCGTGATCGGTGAAGATGGGGTAGCCGGTGCCACTATCGATCAGGTGTCTGCGGCCTCGGGAATCTCGCGCGGCACGGTGTACGCCTACTTCCCGGGCGGGCGCGACGAACTGCTGCGGGCGGCGTATGCGCAGCTCGGCCACGACCTCGTCGCGCGGACGCGCGCCGCGCTTTCGGTCGAGTCTGGGTGGGAGGGGCAGCTCTCGGCGCTCGCGCAGGCGATGTTCGAGCTCGCCAGCGACGAACGCGTCGGCCACTTCTACAACGTGTCTGGCCCCGCATTGATCTCGGTGGGGGACGAGCGCGGCATCGGATCGGGGGCAAGCGTCGAGATGATCCGTGACGCGTTCGAACTCGCCGCCGCTCGCGGTGACGTGGAAAGCGACATTGACGCCGAGGTGATCGCGCTGTTGCTCGTAGGGGCGCTGCGCGAGGCCGCGACCGAAGTGGCCGCCGGGGCACTGGATCCGGATCGTGCCGTGCGTGCGTTCGCTCGCCTGGCACGGGGCCTCGCGGGGGCGCGCGCCGCCTGACCGCGGCCGCACTCAGCTACTTGAGGGCGTGGCGCAGCACGAAGAAGTAGATCAGAGCGAAGACCGCAACGATCGATATGTTCGTGGCGAGACGAGCCCAAAACTGGTCGCGCAGAAACAACACCTCAACGGTGACGATGAGCCCGCCCATGATCACGAGGTACGCGGTGATGATGAGATCTTGCTGCATGGGTTGCTCCCGCGATCAGCGCATCACCTGAGCGAGGGGGCTGCGTCATTGCTGCTCCCGCGGGTGATCGTGCGCTCATTCTACGCTCGCGCGTGAGGCAACACGAGGTACGGCCGTTGCCCCACGCGTTGAGGCAACGGCCGAACCGTGAACGATAGGCGGGCCTAGACGTTGAGCCCGTTGACGCGCTGAATCTCGCGCTGATACTCGGCGACCACGCTCCGCGAGACCCGGCAATCGAGCAGGATCGTGCCACGTGCGCCGCTCGTCACCCACGAGGCAAGCGCGTCGAGGTCGGAGAGCTGCGAGACGCGCACGCCCTGCGCTCCCAGCGCCGAGGCGACCCCCGCAAAGTCGACATCGGGGATCAGCATGGGGCCCTGATCGAGCCCCATTTCGCCATACAGGTGCACTTCGGCGCCGTAGGCGGCGTCATTCCAGACCACGATCACGCTGCTGGCGGAGGTGCGGATGGCGGTCTCGAGATCTGCAAGCGCCATCAGCCCGCCACCGTCTCCGGTGGTGAGCACCGTCGTGGTGCCCGGTGCGGCGGTCGCAACACCGGCTACGGTCGAGAACCCGAGCCCGATCGTCTGGAACGCCGTTCCCACCATCACCATACGCTCGGGCGACGCGACCGGCCAATACATGTTGGCCCATCCCAGAAAGTGCCCGCCGTCGGAGGTCACATGTCGGTCCTGCGGCAACATCTCGCCGATGCGCTGGGCCACGGCGCGCGGGTCGAGGCGGCCGTCGGCGCAGATCTCGGCGCCGCCGTCGCGCACGCGGAGTGCGCCGCCAGGCTCGAGCCCAGTGATTGTCTCGCGCCACGGGGTCGTGCCGCGCGGGAGCGCCCAGTCCCCGTGCCGTTCATGCTCCAACTGGGCGCGTGCCCGATCGCGCTCGATCACGTGCGCCAGCGATGCCACGATTTCTCGGGCATCGCCCTGCAGTAGTTGATGCGTGATGGGCTGCTTGGTCTTCGGCGCTGAGACCTGTTCAGTGTCGATCCGGATCACGGTGGTGCCCGGGCCCAGGAGATCCCCGAACCGCATGGTGAACTGGTTGAGGCTCGCGCCGACCACGACGACCACGTCGGCCTGCGCCACGATCTCCATTGCGGCGGCCTGGCCAAACCCGCCCGTGATGCCGAGATCGTACTGGCCGTTCGGGAAGATGCCGCGGCCGAGGGCGGTCGTCGACGTGAGCGCGCCGAGGCAACCTGCAAGCGCCCCCAATTGCGCACTCGCCCCCGAGAGGTGGGCGCCGTGGCCCGCAATAATGAGCGGCCGTTCCGCATCCATGAGCAGGTGGGCCGCGGACTCGATCTGGTGTGCCAGGGCGGCGTTGACCGGGGCGAGGGTGTCGGCCGAGGGGGCGGGCTCCTGCTGCGCCACCGAAGCGGTGAGAGCCGCGAGCACTTCGGGATCCGACAGGTCGATGCCCTCGGGCTTGGGTGCAGGGGCGACCGGTGGTACCGCCGTGGCGCTTACGATGTCATACGGAATCGCGAGCACCACTGGGCGACGCAGCCGAGCGGCGTACGAGGCAGCGCGCTCGACCGTGCGCTCGATATTGGTCACCGAGAGCGAGTGGGTGCGCACGCCCATGGCTGCCGCAAGCATCTCCTGATCGACGTCCCACGGGCGAAGGCCCGTGCTGGGGGCATCGCCGACGACGACGAGCATGGGGGTGCGGGCCTGGGCGGCCTCGGCGAGAGCGGTGAGGGTATTGGTGAACCCGGCACCGTACGTCGTGGTTGCGATGGCGATCTTGCCGCACACGCGAGTGTAGGCATCGGCCGCTGCGACGGTGCCGGCTTCGTGGCGCACTGCCGTGAAGCTGACGCCCTCGGCGGCGAGGTCTTCGATGAGATGGGCGTTACCGTTGCCCATCAGGCCGAAGCTTGCCGAGGCGTGCACTGCAAGGGCGCGAGCCAGCGCGCGGGTGAGCGTCACCGCTGGAGCCGAAGATGGTTCCGAAGTGGGAAGGGGTGACGTGGAGGTATCGAGGGACATCACAGTGCCTTTCGCGAAATAAGCGAGGTGAAGGGTGACCGTGTATGTCTCGCCGGGAGGGGCGACGATGGCGCACCCGGCAGCAGCGCCCCTTTTTCGAGCGCCTTGCCGGCCGGGCCGAATGGTGACCGGGCTGGACAGTGAAAGCATATCGGTTGTGTGAAGAGGTTTTGTTCTCGACATAACAAATAAACGCTGAAACGGTCGAGTGGCTGGTCGATCAGTACAGTCCGGCGGTCCCCAGGGCCAGCGCGAGTGGCCCGGTGCTAGCGGTAGTTGCGGGCTACGCGCTCGGCCGTTTGCTGCAGCTCGGCCACAACCCCGGACAGTTGATCCGGCATTCGGAAGTGCACGACCGCGATGGCTGCGGGAGCCTCCCCGGCCACGCGAAGGGGCACCGCAATCGAGGTGACGCCATCGATGACTTCGCTCTCGCTGATTGCGTAACCGCACTCGGCCGCAATGATGGACTCGGGGGTGGATGCTGACAACCCCAGCAGGGAGATGCGTTCGGCGGGGCCGAGTGATGCTTCGATCGCGTGACCCGGGGCTCCGAGGTTCCACGCGTGCCGGTCGCCGGGGCGCCGGGCAATCGCGGCGGCCACACCGACCGGCTCGACCGACGTGAGGGTGATGATGTCTTCGCCGTCGAGCACGGTGAGAAACGCGGTCATGCCGGTTTGCTGAGCGAGCCGAGTGAGTTCGGGGGTGGCTGAGGTCATGAGGCCCGGTGCCACGCCGCGGGCGAGGGCAGCCATGCGCGGTCCGAGTCGGATCAGGCCCGCGTCGTCGCGCAGGGCAAAACGGTGTTCCTCGAGAGTGCGCAGGAGCCGGTATGCGTTCGAGCGGTGCACCCCAAGCTGCTCCGCGAGCTGGGCAATTGAGATCGGCTGCTTTGCGTCGCCCAGGATTTCGAGGGCCCGAAGCCCGCGCGCCAGGGTTTGCGAGCCAGCGGGAGGGGCCTGCGTGGCGGCCTGGTACGTGGAGGTCATGGTTCCATTCTCGGGCATGCGACGAGTTGATTGAGGTGGTATTAGAAAAGGCGTATGATCAGTGTGCGATATTCATAAAGCTTATTCACTATGTGAACAATTGGCAACGATGCTTACGAGGAGTTACAGTGCAGTTTCACCATCACGGATATGTCTCGGGTGACCCGCGGGTGCTTCCCGCCGCGGGCGTCGGGCTTGATCGGCCCGAAGAGCTGCCCGACGAGATTGATGTGTTGATCGTCGGCTCGGGCCCCGCGGGCATCGTTGCTGCGGCCCAACTCGCGCAGTTTCCCGGGGTCGTCACGCGCATCGTTGAACGGCGCGATGGGCGGCTCGTGCTCGGTCAGGCCGATGGCATTCAGGCTCGCAGTGTTGAGACCTTTCAGGCATTTGGCTTTGCACCGCAGATCATCCAGGAGGCCTACCAGATCACTGAAACCGTATTCTGGACTCCCGACCCGAACGACCGTAACTCCATCGTGCGCTCGTCCATCACCCCCGATGATGCCAAGGGCATCAGCGAGTTTCCGCACCTCATCGTCAACCAGGCGCGCGTCATCGACTACTTCGCCGAGTACGCGACCCGAGCACCCGCACGCGGCAAGGTCGACTACGGATACGAGTTCGTCGATCTGAAGGTGGGCGAGGGTGAGTACCCGGTCGAGGTCACGCTGCGTCACGTCAGCGGACACAGCGGCGCCGGCATCAATGCCGCCGCCGAGGCAGCCACGGCGGGGGAAACCCGTGTCGTTCGCGCCAAGTACGTCGTCGGTGCCGACGGCGCGCGCTCCAGCGTGCGCCGGTCCATCGGTGGGTCGCTCTCGGGCTCGACGTCTCTGCATGCCTGGGGCGTGATGGACGTGCTTGCAGTCACCGACTTCCCCGACATTCGCAAGAAGTGCATCATTCACTCCGAGGCGGGCAGCATTCTGCACATTCCGCGCGAGGGTAACCATCTGTGCCGCATTTACGTTGACCTTGGTGAGGTCAACGAGGGTGATGGCGGTCGAGTTCGCAAGACGCCACTCGAGGACGTTGTCGCGCAGGCGAACAAGATTATGCACCCCTACTCGGTCGATGTGCGCGACGTGCCCTGGCACAGCGTGTACGAGGTTGCTCACCGGCTCACGGATCGCTTCGATGACGCTGCGACCTCACCCGATGGCAAGCCGCGCGTCTTTCTGATGGGCGATGCGTGCCATACGCACAGCGCAAAGGCCGGGCAGGGCATGAATGTGTCGATGCAGGACGGCTGGAACCTGGGCTGGAAGCTGGGGTACGTGCTCGAGGGCCGCAGCCCGGAATCGCTGCTCGAGACCTATTCCGACGAGCGCTGGGTGACCTCGAAGAACCTCATCGACTTCGATCACGAGTGGTCATCGCTCATGGCGAAGAAGCCCGAGGAGTTTGACTCGCCCTCGGAGCTTGAGGACTTCTACCTGCAGACGGCCGAGTTCCCCGCCGGGTTCATGACGGAGTACACCGAATCAATGCTCACGGCGGCAGGGTCGCAGCAGGCGCTCGCGCCCGGGTTCCCGATCGGCAAGCGTTTCAAGTCCGTGGAGACAGTACGCGTTGCCGACGCCGTCACCGTGCACTTGGGTCACCACCACCGAGCCGACGGCCGTTACCGCGTGTACGCGTTCGCCGACGCGAGCGGCGAGAAGCTGGCGCAGTGGGCCGAGTGGATGCTGCGCGACGACGCCCCTGTGCGCCGTTTCACACCCGCGGGTGCCGATCTCGACAGCGTGTTCGACGTTAAGGCCGTGCACCAGCAGCCGCACCACGACGTCGACATCTCGCGTGCGTCGAAGCTGTTTTTGCCGGCCTCGGGACCCTTCGGCCTCACGGACTACGAGAAGATCTACGCCGCGATCCCGGGTAATGACATCTTCGACGAGCGCGGGGTAAGCCGCGACGGCGCAGTGATTGTCGTGCGCCCCGACCACTACGTGGCCGGCATCTTCGGTCTCGACGACACCGAGGAGCTCGCCGAGCTGCTGGGGCGTTCGTTCCTGCCGCAGGCGTAGGCTGCGCGGCCGGGTTTCGACCCGGATCAAACAGCTCAGGCCCCAGGATCTCAAGATCCTGGGGCCTGAGCTGTTGAAGCGGAGCTAGAACTTAGCCAGCGAAGCGGAAAAGCTTCTTGTTGGCGAACTCCAGCATGCCGCCCTTGCCGAGCTCGCGGCCGTAGCCCGACTTCTTGACGCCACCGAAGGGCACGTCAGCACCCTCGAGGCCTGCGCCACCGATGAAGACCATGCCGACGTCGAGCTGGTTGCCGATTTCCTCGGCACGCTCGAGGTCGTCACAGATCACAACCGAGCCGAGGCCGTAGGGCGAAGAGTTAGCGAGTTCAATCGCCTCTTCGTCGCTCGATACCTTGTACAGCTGCGCGACGGGGCCGAACAGCTCCTGGCTGTAGACGTCCATCTCAGGGGTGATGTTGGTGATCACCGTGGGGGTGAAGACGTTGCCCTCGGGGGCGTTGTTGCCCACGGCAATGTCTGCACCCTGATCGATGGCGCCCTGCACCTGTGCGGTGAGGTTCTTGGTGGCTGCCTCCGACGACATGGGACCGAAGTCGCCCGCCTCGTACGACTGGCCAGCAATAGCTGCCTTGAACTTCTCAGCGAACTCATCGAAGTACTTGTCCATGACGACGATGCGCTTCGAGCCGTTGCATGCCTGGCCGGTGTTCTCCATGCGGCCGCCAACTGCGTGCTCGACCGCGTGGTCGAGATCGTTGGTGTCGAGCACGAGGAAGACGTCCGAGCCACCGAGCTCCAGCACGCACTTCTTGAGTGCGCGGCCTGCCTGCTCGGCAACAATGGCGCCTGCGCGCTCCGAGCCGGTCAGCGAGATGCCCTGGATGCGGTCGTCGGCAATGATGTCGGCGATCTGGTCGTGCGTGGCGAACACGTTGACGTAGGCACCCTCGGGGAAGCCTGCGTCGAGGAACAGCTGCTCGAGGGCGAGTGCCGACTCGGGGCACTGTGCTGCGTGCTTGAGGACGATCGTGTTGCCCAGAATCAGGTTAGGCACTGCGAAGCGTGCGACCTGGTAGTAGGGGTAGTTCCACGGCATAATGCCGAGGATGACGCCCGTGCCCTGGTGGCGCACGAAGGTCTTGAGGCCGTCTTCGACCTCGAGTACCTCGTCTGCGAGCCACTTCTCGGCGTTGTCTGCGAATGCAGCAGTGATGGCGCCCGAGAACTCGGCTTCACCGATTGCCTGCTCGAGGGGCTTGCCCATCTCGCGGTTGATGATGGCGCCGAGCTCGTCCTTGCGCTCGTCGAACAGCTCTGCTGCGCGCTTAGCGAGCGCGGCACGCTCGGCAACGCTGGTCTTGCGAGCCCACTCCTTGTATGCCTTGTGTGCCGAGGCAAGCGATGCCTCGATGTCGGCTGCGGTTGCGTCGGGGTACTCGGCAACAGTCTCGCCCGTGGCCGGGTTAATGACGGCAAACGTGCTCATCTGACTTACTCCTTAGTAACGTCGATCGGGTAGATGACACTGCATAGTCTCCCACACCCGCATCCTGGGCACTACCTCGCATCGCCGCATTTTTTCGTGTATCTGCTACATCACAGCTTCGAATTCCTGTGCAACATTCGTGGTTTGCAACGAAATCCGCAGCTGGAGGCTTAAAGAGGCAAATGTCAACGTCAATGTCTGCGAGAATGACATTGTGTAGGACGCAATGAAGCCGCCTCCTACAGCTACGAGACGAAATCGGCGACGCCGCCGGAAAAGAAGTGCCAATGACGAAACTTACTCTGCCCAACGCAACAGAGACGGGCCACATTCACGTGGGCAAAGGTCTCAATCAGGGAGCCCTCGGGGTTGTCGGTTCGACCGTCATCGGGCTCGCCTCGACCGCGCCGCTGTATTCCCTCGCGGCTACGCTCGGCTACGTCATCGTTGCGGTCGGTGCTCAGGCACCGCTCGTGTTCATTGTCGCGTGCGTGCCAATGATCTTCGCGGCGCTGGCCTACCAGGAGCTGAACCGTGAGATGCCTGACTGTGGCACCACGTTCGTGTGGGGTGCGAAAGCGTTCGGGCCCGTGACCGGGTGGATCGGCGGCTGGGCAGTGGCCGTCGCGGGCGTCATGGTGCTCGCAAACGTGGGCGAGATTACCGGTCAGTATTTCTGGCTCTTGATCGGCAACGAAGAGTTCGCGAACAACCGCGTCATCGTGATCATCACCTCCGTCCTGTTTATGGCTCTCATGACCTTCATCAGCACCGTTGGCGTGCAGATCGGTGAGCGGATGCAGATGGTGCTGATGGTCATTCAGCTCGCCGCCATGCTCGCATTTGGTGTGCTCGCGTTGATGCAGGTCGCAGATGGAACGAACCCGGGTTCGATCGCGTTTGATTGGAACTGGTTCAACCCCGCAGAACTAACCTCCTGGTCGGGCTTCATGCAGGCGGTACTCCTCGCACTCTTCATCTACTGGGGATGGGATAGCTGCCTCGCGCTGAACGAGGAGACCAAGAACCCGCGTAAGACGCCGGGCCGGGCTGCGCTGCTGAGCATCGTCATTCTCATCGTGCTGTACGTCGGTATCTCGGTAGCGGTCATGATGTTCGCGGGCTTCGGAGACACCGGATTCGGGCTTACCAACGAGGCCAACCTTGACGACGTCTTCACCGTGCTCAGCGGGGCGCTCTTCGGCCCCTGGGGCTGGTTTTTGATTCTCGGTGTGATGCTCTCTGCGGCATCCTCCACGCAGACGACCATTCTTCCCACCGCACGCGGTACCCTGTCGATGGCCGTCTACCGTGCGCTGCCCGCGAAGTTCGCCGAGCTGCACCCCCGGTTCAAGACCCCGTGGTTCTCGACCACGGTCATGGGCATCGCGTCGATCGTGTACTACGTCGGTATGTCGATCCTGTCGGAAGACATGCTCGCCGACTCGCTCACCTCAATGGGGCTCGCCGTCGCACTGTACTACGCCATCACCTCGTTCGGCTGCGTCTGGTACTTCCGTGACACCCTGCGTGACAGTGCTCGTAACCTGTGGCTACGCGGCATCCTGCCCGGTCTGGGCGGCCTCATGCTCAGCTACGCATTCGTGCAGTCGGCGATCGACATGATCAACGTCGACTACGGCTACACCGTAATCTTCGGCATTGGTGGCGCATTCGTGATCGGGGTCGGGGCGATTCTGCTTGGCTTCGTGCTGATGGCCGTGTGGTGGCTGCGTCCCGGCTCGCGCCCGTTCTTCCGCGGCGAGAGCCTGAACCGCGACACGCCTGTGCTGGTGCCCGATGAGTAAACCGAACGACTACGACGTTTTGGTTATTGGCGCGGGCGTCTCGGGCCTCGCCGCCGCGTCCGACCTCACCCGGGCCGGGAAGCGGGTCGTCGTGCTGGAGGCACGAGGCCGCGTCGGTGGCCGCGTGCACACCGAACGCGTCGGCGGGCACACCACCGACGTGGGCGCCTCTTGGATTCACGGCATTGATGACAGCTCGCTGCACGACGCTACCCGCGCCCTCGGCATGAGGGAAGCCGAATTTACCGTAGGGAGCTTTCAGGCCGGAGGCCGCCCAATGGTTTACTTTGGGCCAGGCAATGAGCGCCTCTCGGCAGTAGCAGCCGACGGTTTTATCGCCGATGTGGCCGCGCTGGATCCGGAGCTCGAGCGCGCGATCGCGCGCGCGCCCGAGGGGGCCTCATATGCGGATGCCGTGCAGTCCGCGGTCGCGAGCTTCGTAGCCAACCGGAGCTGGGATGAGGATCGTGCTGAGCGCGTGCTCGAGTACCATCGGCACCGAGCTGAGGAGCAGTACGGCGCGTGGTGGGATGACCTCGATGCGCACGGCCTCGACGATGACCAGATCGAGGGGGACGAGGTCGTGTTCCCTGACGGCTATGACGCGCTGCCGCGGGCACTGGCCGCGGGGCTCGATGTGCGGCTAGAGACGCCCGTGAACCGCATCGCCTGGAGCGGCGGCGGTGTCGCGGTCGCTGCAGGCGAGACCGTATTTACCGCGGACCATGTGATTGTAACCGCACCGGTCGGCGTGCTGCAGTCCGGTCAGATTGAGTTCGCCCCCGCCCTGCCCGAGCCGGTTGCACGGGCCCTCGAGGGCTTCGCCATGAACGAGTTCGAGAAGGTGTTTCTGCGCTTCGACGCCCCGTTCTGGGACGATGGTGTGTACGCGATCAAGCGTCAGGGGAGCGCGGCCCAATGGTGGCACTCCTGGTACGACCTCACACAGGCCGTGGGCACGCCCACGCTGCTCACGTTCGCCGCTGGCCCCGCGGCCCGCGCCACTAGGGACTGGAGCGACGATGAAATCGTCGCGTCCGTCATGAGCTCACTGCGTGAGATCTATGGGGCCGCTGTTCCGGATCCGGAGTCCGCCAGGATTACCCGGTGGCGCGATGACCCGTGGGCCCAAGGGTCGTACGCGTTTGCGAAGCCGGGCACCCCGCCCGAGGCCCACACGATACTCGCAACGCCCATCGGTGGCGTGTTACAACTTGCCGGGGAAGCCACCTGGCAAGACGATCCGGCGACCGTCACAGCGGCGCTGGAGTCTGGTCGACGGGCCGCGCAGCGCGTGCTCTTCGGGCACGACGCACCCGCACGATAGCCGTGATTGCGGCGGCAACGGCCGCCGCAATCACGAGCCAGGGGAGGGCGATGCCGAGGACGACGAGCGCCCCTGCGCCGGCAGTACCCAGAGAATTGAACCCCGCAATGAGCCCTTCCCAGAACGTGCCAGGCCCGCCGCCAGGGAGCACACTCGGGGCAGTGATCGAGACCCAGATCGTGGCCTCGGTCACCTGTCCGTCTAAGGCCTTGAACTGCGCACGGAGGCCATCAAGCTCCTGTTGGCGCTGGGTAAGCGCGGCCTCTGCCTCGATGAGCTCTGACGTTGTCGCGGCGCCGCTCATGAGGTCGTTGAGCCGCTTGACTGAGGTTTCAAGCGCCTTGATGCGAGCTTCTAAGTCAACGTACTCGGTGGTCACGTCCTGGGTTGAGCGGGATTGTGACACGATCTCACCAGCGGTGCCGAACTGTTTGAAGGCCTCGTCGAGCTTGGCGGATGGAATTCGGACAGTCAGGCTTGCCCCAGCGGGGGCATCAGCCGATGCTTGATACACCGACAACGATTCAACTGAGCCACCAAGGCCCTGCACGACCTTCGTCACCTCGGTTGCGGCCGACTCAGGATTATTGGCTTGGAGTGTGACTTCACCCGTTTTGACGACCTGCTGCTCGGCAGTGACCTCGGGAGACATGGGCTTTGGCTCCTGCGCGAAGGGTTCAGCGCCGCCGGAACTGGCGCTATCGAGCGTCTCACCCAGATCGGTCGAGGTGCTACTCGAGCCGTCTGATCCCGAGGCGTCGCCTGATCCGGCAGCGCACCCCGAAAGCAGACTAAGCGCGAGCGCGGCGGCGACCGCTAGTGGAGCGAAGCTGATCCGGTGCATGCTCACACCATACGGCGACGAGCAACTAGGAGCCCAGATCCGTCGCCAAATCGTGACCGGGTGGGACGGTTAGGGCAGCGGGATCGTCAGCGTCCCCGTATCAGCCTGAGGCTCGATGATTCGGCCCTTGAGATCTGGGATCCAGCGCATCGTAGCGAGCGCGCAGATGGTGCCGCACATGAGCATCGCAGCCGACACCATAATCGCGCCGTGGGGGCCAGCCGCATCAATCGAAATGCCGCCCAGCGCCGATCCGATGGCGACGCCAACAAGCTGCCCCGTGCCGACCCAGCCAAATGCCTCGGCCGTCTCTGAGAAGCGCACCGAAGCACTGACGATGTTAGAAATTGCTGCGAACGCGGGAGCGGTGCCGATGCCGCCGAGGAACAGCACGGTGCCGAGCCACCATATATTCAGGCTGACAAGGCAAGCGAGCGTGCCCGCGAGCACGATCGTCATCCGTAAAGCCAACGACCACGGCCGCATGTCGCGGTGACCAATGAGCAGGCCGCCCACCAATGAGCCGCCGGCAAAGAGCGCGAGCACGATGCCCGACTCCATGCTGCCCTGATCTTCGCCCGTGGGGCCGCGAAAGGCGGCGACGACTCCCGTCTCGATTGCGGCGAACGACGCGACGAAGAAGAACCCGATGACCGTGGAGATGACGACCGTGGGGTAGCGCAGCACGGCACCAAACCTGCGCCGCGATGGCGGAAGCGTGAGGGTGCCCAGCGTGGGGCTCATGATGAACCAGGCGCCACCGAAGACCATGATGCCCGCCGCTACGAGCAGGCCCACCGTGGTGCCGAACTGCGAAGATACGAAGACCGCGACGACGGGGCCGAGCACCCAGATGAGCTCCTGAGCGGCAGCGTCAAGCGAGAACAGTGCCGACAGCTGGTTTCCCGGAACGAGCTTGGGGTACATGGTGCGCACTGCGGGGGTGACGGGAGGGGTGGCGATGCCAACACCGAACGCGAGGACCGCCACGAATATCAAGGGCAGCTGAGTGAGGGCGATGACGGCCAGCAGGAGCGCACACAGGATCGAAGTCGCGGAGAGTACAGGGCGCATGCCCCAGCGCCCCATGAACCGGCTGCTGAGTGGGCCAGAAATGGCCTGCCCCACGCTCTGCGTCGCGAGCACGAGACCGGCCGACGTGTAGTCGCCGTACGCCAACTGAATGTGCAGCAGCAGAATAATCGAGAGCATCCCAAATGGGAATCGCGCCATGAGCTGCGAAAAAAGGACTCGAAGAACTCCTGGATTCTTGCTCAGGTCGCCATAGATGCTCACCAGTCGAGTCTAGTGGTGAACTCAGGGGAAGGGTTGTTCTGGTTGATGACGAAACGGCCGGGCTTTGCGTGCGGAGGCCACGAATTTCTTCGGCTGAGGGGCCCTTTGCTGCCAATTTCTGCAGTCGTGGGCCTTGAAAAGCTCTCTGTGTAGATTAATGCCGGATGTGTATTCGCTGTGAGTTGACATCGAGTCAATCGCATTCATACACTGATCTCAAAAGGTGGACCTTGTTGTGGCCGCTGGATGAGATGTTGCGGTGACAACAAAGGGGGTCTAGTTGGTTTCGCGAGGACTGAAAGCGAGAAGTCTCAGCAGCAAGGTGCTGAGTGCATTGTTTCTGTGCACAATTGCAGTATCTGGGATCACCCCGGTTGGGGCGGCTTCTTCGGCTGCGGCAATGCCCGCCGTGAAGCTCGAAAAGCCGGATCCTAACGCGTGCTCGACCGGCATCAATGCTCAACCTGAGCAGCCGCGACAGGTCAACCTCGTGCTGGACGATTCGGGCTCCATGTTCTATGACGGGAGCTCGTCGCTGGACCGATGGTCGAACGCGAAGTACTCACTCGAGGTGTTTGCCGCGATGATGGGCGGAGACGACACGCTAAACGTCTACCGCATGAGTGACTTTCGGGACGGGGCCACAGCGGGCCCCTTGGTGTCAATGAAAGGCAAAGAATCAACGAGCGACCGCGTCGCCAAGATTCATCAAATGCAGCTACAGGGCGGCGGCACGCCATACGCTCCTGTCACAACCGCGGTTGCAGATCTGGCGATCAGCGCAGCACCGGACAAATGGCTCGTCATCCTCTCGGACGGGGAGTTCAATGATCGCGCAACGAAAGATGTCGAATCTGATTTGCTGCGATTTGCGTCCGAGAACACGAACGAAGTAAGCCGACTCCAAGTCGCATTCCTCGCGATCGGACATGAGGCCCCGCAACTTACGGATAACCCCGTAGCGGGAGTTCATTTCGATCGTGCTCCAGAGACCGCCGACCTGGTCGGCAAAATGACCGAGTTCTCGAACCGCATCTTCGCACGCAGTGTATTGCCGCAGTCCACTCCGGGGCACACGAACCCCGACGTAGATATGGACCAGCTCCTGGTATTCGCACAGGGCGAGGACGTCAAAATTGGTGAACTTTCCGTTGGCGGTGAGACGATCAAGCCGGGTTCCGCGGTAGAGGTTGCCTGGGCAGAGAATTCTGACGCGAGCGTGGGTGGTTCTCTCGTGCCTGCAGTACCCAATAAAGAACTGCGCGGCACACTCGCGAGCTTCGCGGATGTACCGTCTGGCTCAAGTGTCATCGACATCAAGGGCGCGCAAACGGTTGACGTGTTCTACACCCCGCACGCCGCGTTCGGCATCGAGCTCCAGGACTCCGAGGGCGAGCGAGTCGACGCAGACAAGATTGTGGGCGGCGACTACACCGTAAATTACGGATTCATGGATGCTAGCTGCAATTTCATCGAGTCAGAACTCTTTGGCGACATCCAGTACTCCGCCAAGGTCACGCAGAATGGCGAGATCACCGCTGAGATGCTGACGCCTGGTGACACTGTGGCGCTCGCCCGGGGCGATGCACAATTCTCGGTGAAGGCCGAGTACCTGGGGGGCAAGACCTCAGAAGCGGTCATCGATCTCAAGGTTTTGCGGCCCGCCAAACCAACGAAGTTTGAAATGGGCGAGAAAGCTTTTCCCGTCAGTACGTTAAATGACCTGAAACTCCCTGACGATGCTGTTGAGCTGCACTATGCGATTCAGGAGAACGGCAAGACGATAGAGTTCGGCGCCGAGGAGTGGGCATCGTTCACCGCAGACTCGTTCACAGCGACGTCGTCAGAACCTGACATTGAGTTTGAGATCGCGGTGGGCGATAAGCCGGGGCAAGTCTTTCTCGTGCCACGCGCCCCCGGGGGAGACGTGTACGCGGCCGTAACGGGAACGCTTCCCATCACCGTAGAAGCCTCGCATGTGTACGATGAGCAGCTCAATGAGTCCACGTTCAAATCGACCATTGAGGTCACTGACGATCTGGCGCTTTGGGACAGGATCTCGAACTGGTTCTGGCAGGTCGGCTGGTGGATGCTCCTACTCCTCCTACTGATTATTTGGTGCCTCGGGTATGTGTTCCGTCGTCGTCTGCCAAAGAAGTTGCGGCAGCGCCCGTTGGTGGACTATCGCCCCAAAGCGCTGGGCGGTAAGCGCGCACAGTTTGATGCACGCTTTGAGAAGAACCGCGGCAAGCTGTTGATCCCATACACCGCTGAAACAGGGTCGATCCGGCCCCCGGCATCGGTACGCGGCATCCCCGCTCTCAAAATCAAAGCCGTCGGCGGAGGCCGGTTCGAAGTGAAGAATTGGACCTCTCTCGCGCGATCAGGACGCGTGTCGTTCGATGGGGAACTGCTCACGAAAACCACGGAAAAGGTTCGGCCGCTCCGGGGCAGTAGCAGCATCATCGTGACGACGGCTGAGGGAAGCTACGACATGCAACTCAGTCAATCCCGCAGCAGCGGACGACGCTAGTACCGCTCTCTTCACTGTTTGTTGCGCAGTATCGCGCATCTCATTTTCATCGCGCTCCGGCGCCAACCGTTCCGAAAGGACATGAAATGCCCATCGCACCCACCTTGATCCTTGGCCTTGGCGGCACAGGTTCAAAGATTGTCGAGCGCGTTTACCAGAAGGTAAAGGAGTCTGAGACAGGGCAGTCTGACCGCATCGCCTTCGTGGTCTTTGATACGGATATCAATGACCTGGGACGGATCCGCCAGGAGAGCCCTGAGATCTTCACGGTGCAAACGTCGACGCGCAATACTGTTGGCGAGTATCTCGGGATCAACACGAATGCCCGTGACAACTGGTTCCCCGTCAACGAGATGATGAATCGTAAGACGTTGACGGAGGGCGCGGCTCAGGTGCGGGCGATCTCACGGCTCGCATTCGACACCACGCTCAAGGGCGGCAAACTCACTGCGCTCCATCAGGCGATCGAGCAACTGTTCCGCATTGACAAAGACCAGGAAGAGCAGTCGCTACGGGTGATCATCACGAGCTCGCTCGCGGGTGGCACCGGATCCGGCATTATTTTGTCGGTTGCGATGTACCTCACGAACTACCTGAAGGCCAAGTTCCCCAAGGCTAAGGCCATCACCCGAGGGTTCTTTGTCCAGCCAGACGTCTTCTACAAGGTGATCCCTGGGTCGGAAGAACAGCAAAACCTTCAAGTCAATGCCTACGCGGCGGTGCGTGAGCTGGATGCGTTTCTGATGAAGGGCGACAACACGCTCACTGAGCAGTATCGCAACCTTAAATTCGAGTTTCCGCGCATGGGTGCAGAGGGCGTTGAGGAAGTCACTGGCATGCCCTACGACTTCTGCTTCCTGTTCGACGCGAACAATAAAGACGGTGGCAGTCTCGATTCGTTCGCCTCGTACCTCGACCATGCGGCAACCTGCATTTACACGCAGTCAATTGGCCCGATGTCGAAGAAGTCGAACTCGCGTGAAGACAACGTGCTGCGAGAGGTCATCAAGAATGACGGCCGCAATCGCTACGCCGGCGCCGGAGCCTCACGGCTCGTTTACCCCTGGCAGCACCTGCGCGATGTGACCGGATTGCGTTGGGCAAACGAGGCACTCTCGAACCAGTGGCTCCAGTTCGACAACACGTTCAAGGACATGCTTGCGGGGCACACGAAACAGCGTGAACAAGGAATCAGGGTCCGTGACCTTGATCGCGGCGAGACGTTCATTAAGTCTGTCGACAGCGCAGCTGATGCAAAAGAGCCGTTTGCGCGGGCGGTCAAGGAACAGTGCCTCACGTTTGATGAAGAACGCATCAGCGTTACCGGTAATCAGTGGGAGACGTACATTGGTAACCTCAAGTCCTTCGTCGAGAATGAAGGCGCAAGCCTAGGCCACGAAGACTCGGCCCTCGCGATCAAGGGCAACATTCAAGGGCTCGACCGTGAGGTCGAGAACGTGCCGTATGCAGCGCTGTTTGATGACCTCGAGCGCCACCTGTTGAAGGTTGAGCGAAATGCAGAAGAGCAGGCGGGTGTTCTCGGATACACCCTGTTCAAAGCCGACAATGTCGCGGTAACGCAGCAGCGCGACTCGCACCGGCTCGAAACCTATCTGCGTGATCGCATCACCAGCACATTTATTCACCCGGTCTCGGCTCGATACTTCTTGTACCAGACTGCGCGAATGCTGGTGCTCGAAAAGACGCGTCTTGAGTCAGAGATTGAGACGAGCCGCAACTATTTCCGTGACTTCGAAGAACAACACTTTGACGATCCTTCGACCGAAGAAATCGAAGACGCCGACATGTTTGCCACACGTAAGTTGTCCTTCAAGGAAAAACTCACGAAGAAGCCCGGCAAAGAAAAGCGAGAGATGGTCGAGGACTTCTACAAGTACCTCTCGAACACTGAAAAGTACGGTCAGCAGATCGTGTACCAGGCAGTTTTGGGCGACGCCATGGAGTACGTGAGCGGCCTCACGGAGTCCTTCGAACGGTTCTTTGTTTCGCTCGACGGTAATCTGAAACGGCTGCACTCGCGAATTGAGCAAGAGCGCACAAAGTTTGACGACCTCAACGGCTCCACAACACGTTACGTGTTGGCATCGTCGAAGTGCCTCGACAGCCTGTATGAGTCGATGCCCTATCAGGGGCGAGTTTCTTCACTCGATTCGAAGCTATCTGAAAACATCTATAACCGTGTTCGGGCCTACCATATGCTCACGGATGAAAAGGATGAGGGGTTCTTTAAAGATCTCTACAACCAGACCATCCTTGGTTACTTCTCGAATCAGGTGATGGGTAGCTACGGCGAACACATCAAGATGGATATCATCCAAGCGCTTGAGCGCGAGTATCGCGTCTTGTTCCACGATTCCGCTGAAGACAATGCACGGCACTACGTGGTCAACGAGATCGAGAAGGCGAAGAAGCTTGCGGCACCGTTTATCGAACAGCCGCTAGGAGAAGAGCGACACCCGATTGTTGCCTGCGCGTATAACCCTGACATCGAGGGTGAGGCCGATCCCCGACGTAAGAGTTTGATCTCGGAGCATCTCGGTAATTATGGGGGCGAACAGGATCGTGAGATTAGCAGTCAGGAAATCCTCTTCTACAACGCGATCTATGGCATTCGCGCGCGCGATTTGTCGAAGTTTGCGCCCGAGCGGACCGAAGAGACGGATCACCGCGGGGCCGGGGAGTATTTCACCGCTTACTACAACCTGGTGTCAGGGATTAAGCCGACGGTCGGTGAAACCAAGGTCATTACCCCACATGTAGATCGTCGCTGGCACTCAATTTCTGAGCTGCCGGATCTCGATGACACGAACCAGACGCAGCAACTGCAACGAATTCACCGTGCCCTTGTTCTTGGTCTCGCCTACCGGAGGATCGATTGGACTGACGCGGCTGCCGGCAGCAATCGTGTGTACCGCTACGAGTCATCGAACAGCCGTGACGAGGACTTTGTCGTGTCGAACGGCACCCCTTGTGACCAGTTCTATGAAGTTGTTGATGCGCTAACGATTAACCCCGTGGCGGTAGATGACATCTTGGCGGCGGTCTCACGTAAGAGCGCGAAAGAACGCGAACTGATGCGCATCGAGTCGTTTGAGGAGAGCACTCTCGGTAAGGCGCTCGCTCGCGGAATCCGCCTTGACCAGCTGCGCAGTGAATTCGCTCAGTTCGCAGATGCGACATTCTCGATATTTGATATTGCCGCTTACAGCGCACTGTCGATGCCCTCTGAAGAATACGTTGAAGCGCTCCTGTTCGCGATGGTGCGCGACTTCCTCGATGTGCTGCGCGATGAGATTTACCGCGTGACTGATATCGATGAAGCCGCCGCAAAGGTGAACGCGGTCGTGCAGTCGCAGTTTACGAACTTCGTGAAGAACCTCGACGGGTACCAGGCCGAGACGAGTAAGTCGTTTATGCGAAAGTTGCGCACAGTGGTTCGTCCGCTAAAGGCATTCGCTGAAAAGTACGACTACTTTGATCTCGCCGACCTTGCCGTTGCGGTAGACGATAAGCTGCGCGGCTAGAACAGCCGAGGCGTACATTCGTGTTCACCGTTATTCTGCTCAGCGACGCAGCTAAGTCCATCTTTGAGCCGGCGCGGGTGTATTTCGAACCCTTTATTGAATCTGGGCAAATTGCTTTGTGCGACTGGGACCAGTCGCACAAAGCAAGAAACCTGCGCGAAGCGGTGCCGGGGCTCCCAGATCTTATTAAAGGAAAGCCGGCCTGGCGTGCGGTGGTTATTGACCATCCCCGGAACTACATTCCCGCAGCTTCCGGGGGTGCACGTGACCCTGAAAATCCATTTGATTTCGTTTCAAACACCGACCCGTCGTTGAGCCTTGAAGAATCGCCATACGCTCTCATCCGGATCGCACATATGTTGCTCGGGTATCCGCAAATCTCGGCTCAATACTTCGAGCCCTACCTCCAATACGAAGACGGCGAGACCGGTGAAGCAGTGAGTGGGCACCCGCGCCAGCTGCTCGTAGATTTTATGGAGGCCAATAACGTCTCTTTGGATCTACACGGCATGCCGGAGTCTCCCGACGACAGTGAGTGGTTTGCCCTGGCGGCAACGACCATTGGTCAATCTCACCACCATGTGCGTCGGCTGTTCCGGGAAGTTCCCTACGGAATCGAAGCACAGCAAATCCATGCAGACCTCGTCCAACGCTATGACATGCGCGAGATCAGGCCGTCTGAGGTGGTTTTTCTATCGACGCGAGCGCCGGTTACCCAGGATGAACGTGCCGAGCTGAGGCGCGCATGGCGCACTGACGGTTCCCATGTACCGACACGATTCGTTGAACGCAACGATTATCCGCCCATGAGCCGGTTCGCGGTGTTTGACCTCGTCGAACCCGAGAACTCTGCATATGAACAGGATCAGCTGAAGTTTTGGTTGAGCGCGCTTGCCACTGCAATTAACCAGCTGCCTCCGGGCGGATTCCAAGCCGACCGACTGTACCGGATCGACGTAGAGCTCGCCAAGGAGGGTCTGGGCGAGATGCTCAACGAGCACCTGTCTCGGCTGGGAAGCGTGCGCGAACGGCTAGACCGGATCATGCGTTCACCCTCGCTCGATCCAGAACACAAGCCGAAAGATTTGCTGCGCGGAGTTGAAACTCCTGTAATTTTCGAGGATCTCGGCGGCGATGAACTCAAGGTATCCACAACAGGCTACGGGCTGGCCGGAGACAAGCCTCGGGAAGAACACTCGCGGTGGGTCAGCGACGTACGGACGGTGTCGGCTACGGCTGCGTTGTTTATGCGCAAGCCCAAGCGCGCGGTTGCTCGGGGAGTGGGCAACGCCCGGCAGCTTGCGAGGATGGCTCCAGACGGAGAAAATCCCCTCAGTGACATTGCGCGAGAAGAAATGCAAGATGAGCTTGCGAAACGTTTGGGCGACCTCGTAGTGCCGACCACCGCTGACATTCTCGACCAGCGGCGCATGTCGGATGTAATTCGCGAGGGCGACCTGCAAGTGCGCAAATTTATTGAGCAGCGAATGCGCACGGTGACAATTCGGGCTGCGCTCAGCATCACCGTTGGAGTGTGGCTCATTGTCTTCGTTCCGTACCTGCTGCAGGCATGGAACCACGGATCCTCCTCAATCGCCCAAGTCACCGGCATTTTGATACTGGTGCTCGCCCTGGTAGGTATTACCGCCGTCGGGGTGCTTGCATCGATGAAGATGAGACTGCAGGCAAGAGTGCGCGCTTTTAACGATGGCCTCACAGCCGAAGTCTATGCAGTGAAGTCGGGAGCCGATGCGTTCGCAGGGTTCCTTGCCGAGTTTGTTACCTACCGGCGCGGTGCCGAACGGTTGCGTAGTTCAGAGCGCCAGCGTGCTTCTCAGGCGGCACATCGCCGACGGCTTCGGGTGCTTCGCGAGCGAGTGGGGGAAAAGATTCTTGAGGAGAAGGAAATTGTGCGTGGCATCGGTGTGCCAGTTCAAATGCACCTTGTCGCTGATAGCGCATACTACTTCGATCCCACTGCTGATGACATCGAGATGCAGCTGTTCGGGTTTCCACCGGGAGAAACAGTCATGCCATTTAACCGTTCAGGAGAATTCATAGATGCTCCTTACGATTTCATGACCAAACTTACGCTTGAGCGACTGCCCGTGTATGAGACAGCAGTCGAACATGACGGTGGTGAACTCGCGTGAACACGATCGAAGGGATCCAAGCTGTAACCTCGGCAGCGATCATTATCGTGGCACTGCTCGCGGTGAAAGTCGCCAACGTGCCCAGGGAACGGCGCCACCAACAATTTGCGCTGCCTGCAGTGGCCCTTGTCTATTCGATTGCTGCCGCGACAGTCCTGTACCTGTTCAATGACTGGTTCGACCGAATTCTTGCTGGGGTCTTTCAACTCATCCCGTTCCTGAGCGGTATCTACCAAACACGCTGGCTGTTCGCAATTGAAAACGTTGCAATCATTGCCCTGTTTCTGATTCTAAAATTTGCGTACCGCTACCTGGCAACGGTGCTGTTTAGCGGCGAGCGATTCATCGGAAGCGGAATCGTAGAGCACTTTTATGACTATGACTTTGCGTCAGGTCGTTGGAACGTCAAGACCCGACTGAGCTTGTTGAGACAGCTCTTCATCGCGATGTTTATTGTGTCGCTGTTCATTACGGCGGCGCTCGTTTTTGCTATGAATGTAGCGCCCGCTGCGCCTGCATTCGCAGCGATCGTATTTCCGTCACTCGCGGCGCTGGTGATCGGTGAGGTTGTGTACGCGTTGAGAGGGTACACCCGGGATGAGGCGGCTGACTCTCTCACTGGGGAAGATGACACGTCGACCAGAGTCGTCAACTACGCAGCTCTGCGGGAGGTCTTCCGTCAGCGGTTTGGTCGACGAGTTATTCAGGAGGGAATCGATCTCTCTAATCCCTATTCGCTGGGAACACAGCAAGCCCTCTCCGAGCTGAACCAGTCCGAAGACAATATCGAACAGTTGTTTGGGGTGTACTTCGATCATGCGAAGCGCGCAGGGTTGCATGTAGACGAAAACCTGGTTCATGCCTCACTCAGTGTGCTTCGAGGGACGAGCACCTTGATCAGCACGCCGTTCTATGCAGACCTCACTGAGTATCTCGCTCTTCCCAGCTATATTCGCTTGTTAAATGGCGGGAAGTGTCTCGTCGTTATGGGACGTGATTCAGGTGCTGCTGACGTTGCCTCGTGGTTCGAACAAGGACTGGAAAACCTCACTGGAGTGCCAGATCTTTGGAACGTGGGCCTGTTGGCTCCGGGGCAGAGCGATGACCTTGACGTGGGGGTATTGCGGCTCGCTGACGTCCACAATCATGCTTTGTTGGCAGAGTACGATGCATTCTTCCGCGAGGTGGAAACGGTACTTTTAGTCGAGCCGTCACGGCTCCTCGCAACCGGACAACTCGGCATGAGCGTCGTCGTTTCACGACTTTCACGCGGTGTGACACCGGTCTACGTTGCGATCGATCGCAACCATGATGGGCTGGTCGATGCACTCTCTCACTTGTTGAAAGTTAACATCACCGATGTGATCGCGACCAGCCAGGTACTGGGAGCGAGCTCTGAAATGGTGTGGGCCGCTGAAGGGCCACATCTCGCAGCTGAAATTGTGCCTGGAGTAGCACGGTATTTGGGTGTAGGGACCGAGATTGCGGCCGTGGCTTTGAAGTACCACGTGTCAGCGGTGGAGTGGGTCGGTGGAGATAAATTTCCTGTCACTGATATGTCATGGATTGCTGGGCAGTATTTCAGCAAAATTAACGCTTTTGCTGAAATGGAACTATCTCAGAGGAGCCTCGAGACTGCGCTCCATGCTCGATCGAATCCGCTGAGCCTTGAGCGAGCTCCTCATCGATTTCTGATCGTCGAGGACGAACTGTCAAATGTGTACGAATCGATCCGGCTGTACGCAACTCGTTCCACAGAAAACGGGTTTATTAATCTCATCAGCGAGGACTACTTGCTGCGGGATTACATGATCGGAAACCGTGATCTGTTCGCGGCCGACCCCAAAGCGATTCCATCGATCGTGCCGGACTATGCACGCACCCGACGCAACACCGTGTTGCGTCTCCTCGTGATGCTCTCTGCGTTTAATGTTGAAGAAAGCCTATTGCTACGAGAGCTTGAACTCGTGGGCTGTGTTCCCGTTGACCACGAGGAACTTGACGCCGAGTATCTTGAGGCACCGGTCGTTAGGCTTTTGAAGGAGCTAATTGACACCTATCTTGGTGTGCGAGAAGTCTCGATTAAGCGCAATATTCCGCGAGTCGGTCTGCGAGAGGAACGAGGCGAAGTAAGTTTCCGTCTGGAACAAGGCACTGAGCTCGATCAGGTCATTGCCGAGTTGGGTGCGGCTTATTACCTCGTGGAAGATGAGGCGGAAGGTCGAGACTTCATCGGTTCCTGCATGCACAACCACGTGCAGCAGACGGTGCTTCCCGGCCAATTTCTCACCGTTGGTGGCAAGTACTACGAGGTTCAGCAGATCGAATCCGTGGGCCGCAGGGAAGAAGTCGTGTTGCGTCGTGCCGCGGAACACATTACTCGGCGCCCCGCATATCGTCAGTTGCGCACCTTTACTCTCCACACTCAGCGGGCCGCTGACGCCTCGGCACCCCGAGAGGAAGATGCGCAGGTCATCGTAGAACGACTTGTGGTGTCGCTCGAGGCCCAGACACGCGGATACCTCGATCTACCACAACGATCACGGTTACCCGAGGCAAGAGTAGTGACGGTGCCCAACCTCACACCTCGGACCTACGTATCTAAAGAGGCACTGAGACTTACGATCCCCGGTGCTTCACCAGAGGTGCGCCGCACGATTGCGCTCCTTCTAAACGAGATCTTCGTTACGGTGTTTCCTGCAGGGCACCCATTCATTTCGGCGGTTACCGAAGACTCGGAGCGGTCGTTCGGAGAGTTGCTGCCAGAGCTGCACGGCGTAGCGTCAGATGACGAGGCAATCTATATTCTGGAAGATAGTTTGGTCGACCTTGGCCTCACCGTAGCCGTCGAGCGTCATTGGCGTCGGCTCCTTGAAACGATCACCGATTATCTGGATTGGGTTACGACTCCAGCTTCGGCAGAACCCGTCGAAGTTGACATTCCCCTTACCTTTCCTGGTGAGACGGAAGCCGACATTGCGGAACGCGAGCGCCGCGTCGCTGAAGTCGCAGCCAATGGCGGATATGACAGTATCGAGGAGCCCTCGTTGTGGCAGAGAATCTGGCGCCGAGTGGCGGGCTGGTTCACCAGGAAGCCGCGGAAGCGTAGGGCGGAAGACTCCGATGAGGTGACGGCCCCAGCTGACGAAACAGGGGAAACGCACGACGCCATCTCGCCGACGATTCCTGCGGCAGACGGAACACCAACGGTTGACTTCAGCGGATCATTTGTCGATTATCCGCAATTCGCTGACGAGTCTGCAGATCAGCAGACGGGTCTGGGGTCAACTCAACGAGCGCCACACGACGTTGATTTGGAGGCCGTTGGCGAGGACTGGGGCGCGCCAGAAATCGTTACGGAGCTAGACGCGCTGGGAACCGTGTCTACGAACGCCGAGGCGCACTCTGAGCATTCACTCGAATCTGGGTCATCCTCTGACCCTGAGCACGATCTCGACGAAGGCCTGAGTGTTAGCGCTGTCGATGAGCTGAGCACCTCGGACGCAGAGGACCCTGTCGCCAGTGAACCGAGCGATCAGGATACGGCAGCTTCGCCAGTTGAGCAGAGCGCAGACGAATTTTCGCCAAGCGAAGGAGTTGAGTCCAATGAGAAGTAGCTATACGAACTACGGAGGTGCCCCAGAGGGGCAGGCATTGAGCTTGATTGCCACACGCGATTTTCTGAGTAGATCAGGCTTTGGCGATGGGCCGCTCAGGCAAGCGCGCAAGGGCCTTGCCAGTGCGCACCGCAAACCCTTTGCTTTTGAAGCGATCGGCGCAAACTACTGCGACTTTTGTTTTTCGAAGCTCATGGGGGGTGAATTTGATCGACTCGAAGACGGGCGGGAACGCTGTGTGCGTTGTTCGCGCAGCGTAGTACGCACGAAGGAAGAGTTTGTGGAGCTGTTTACCACGACGCGCCGACTCTTAGAACTTGCCTTCGACATCAATATCGAAGTCAGCATGAACGTGCACATGGTCAACGCACGTGAAATCGCTCGCCGCACGGGGGAGTCGTTTGAGCCGACCCCTGGCGTGGATGCTCGAGTGTTGGGATTCGCAGAGCGATCTGATGCCGGCTACTCACTTCATATCGAAAACGGTGCGCCTGCCCTCGCCGCTGTTTCGACGATCGCGCATGAGTTGACGCACATTTGGCAGTTTTCACAGTGGCATCCTGAGATGATCAAGACCCGCTACGGTGCCGATAAGCGGCTTCTAATCTTCGAGGGTATGGCCTCGTGGGCGCAGATCCAGTATCTCCTGTGCATCAAAGAGTTTGAGTTTGCTGATCGACAAGAAGCCTATGTTGAACAGCGCACCGATGAGTACGGTGTTGGGTTCCGATTGTTCCGTGAGCACTATCCACTCAACCGGAACGGGCTTGCTGGAAGGCGCACGCCCTTCCAGCGCGAGCACCCGCTCTAGCCTTTGGGACGTTGCCCGAATGCCAGGCGCGGCCTGCGAGATGATTCCACGCATAAGGACAATTGCCCGTGGTTACCCCGCCATGTGAATATGAGAGTGGTGCATGAAACACACGAGCCTAAGGGACGAACTGCTCCGGGGCCGACGTCGACGGAACGATCGAATACGAGTGCAGCGTACCTGGATCCTGGTTGCACTGGGGACGGTTGCAGTTGGGGTCGCGTTGATACTCCTCGGCGCTGCCGAGCCGATCGGCGGCACTGCCTCGTCGAGCGATATCGAAGGCCAAAGCGCCCAGATTTCCGATATTCCGGCTCCGTCAGAGAGCGAAGAAGAGCTCCAGGAAATCGAGCAGCCTGCTGAACCAATAGTAGAACCCGGCGGTGCTGCAGCCCTTGAAGTAACTGATGACCAGCCCGACCCGGCGGGGTACGCATCGGTCGGGGACGACATACGTGAGCGACTAGAATCTCTGCAGATTGTGAGTGGGCACAGCGCTGCGAGCTACGACCGTGACTTATTCGGGCCGCCATGGTACGACGTCGACGGGAACGGTTGCGACACTCGCAACGATGTCCTAGGACGCGACATCGTGAATGCAACGTTCAAAGAACGGACAGGGAATTGTAAAGTGCTCGGCGGAACGCTTGAGGATTGGTACAGCGGCACGACGGAGCAATTTGTATCTGGAAGTCAGACGTCGTACCTGGTGCAGGTCGATCACATGGTGCCGTTGTCTTGGGCCTGGAAACACGGTGCTGAGTACTGGAATGACGGACAGCTGTTGGCGTTCGCCAATGATCCATTCAACTTGGTAGCCACTACAGACGACCAGAACCAGCAAAAGAGTGATTCAGGCCCGTCCGAGTGGCTACCAGCGAATGAGGCCTCCAGATGCCGCTACGTCCAGCGATTCACAGATGTAGTGCACGCGTACAAGCTCGGTATCAATATGCAGGATCGAGCGGCAATAGAGAGTGTGCTTGACGCGTGTGACGAGACCTCGGTGTTCGGGGACTTCGCCAGCGGTGGGCAAGCTGACGGTACGCTGCGGTAGCGTGTGGCTGCGCGATGAGCGCAGCCACACGAGCCGTTACTCGGGGGTTGACGTCGAGTAGCTGGTGCCACCGCCCTGGGCGCGACGGCCCTGGCGGCGCTGGCCACCGCCCTGTCCGCCTCCGTGGCTTCCCTGACCGCCCTGGCCACGGTTTTGGCCGCCGCGCCCTTCGCTGCTGCGCTGACCGCGACCTTCGCCGCCGCGACCCTGTCCGCTGCGGCCTGAACCCTTGCCGCGCTCGGCGCTGCCGCCCTGACCGCCCGCTGCGCCGCGACCGCCACGCGACCGCTTGCGCTTCGCGTTGGCGCCCTCACTCTTGCCCTGGCCGGCGGGGCTGTGGCCTGCCGCGCGCTGCTGTGCTGCCTGGGCTTCGTTGCGCTTGCGCTCGGTCTCGCGGGGGTCGACGCGGGGAGCGACCTCGCCGATCAGCGCGAGCACGGCGGGGTCGATCTTTGCTGCTGACGGGTTGACCTGCTGCGGGGTGACGTTGATCTTTGCCGCGCGCATGATCTGGCGCATTTCGCCGCGCTGCTCGGGCAGCACGATGGTGATGACATCGCCCTCGTTGCCAGCGCGGGCGGTGCGGCCCGAACGGTGCAGGTAGGCCTTGTGTTCGACAGGTGGATCGATGTGAACGACCAAGTCGACGCCGTCAACGTGCACGCCCCGGGCCGCGACATCGGTGGCAACGAGCACCTTGGAATCGCCCGCTACGAACTCGGCGAGGTTGCGGTCGCGCGCGTTCTGCGACAGGTTGCCCTGCAGCTCGACGGCGGGAATGCCCGCGGCGGTGAGCTGCTTCGCAAGCTTCTTCGCCTGGTGCTTCATGCGCGTGAAGAAGATGCGGCGTGCGGTGCCCGAGGCGAGGGCCTCGATGAGTGAGTCCTTCGCGCCCTTGCCCGAAACCTCGAACACGTGGTGCGTGAGCTGCGGCACGACCGACTCGGCCGAGTCGACCGAGTGCATAATCGGCGAGTGAAGGTATTTCTTGACGAGGTTGTCGACCCCGTTATCGAGCGTCGCGCTGAAGAGAAGCCGCTGGCCCTGCTTGGGGGTCTTGTTCATGATGCGCGTGACAACGGGGAGGAACCCCATGTCTGCCATGTGATCGGCTTCGTCGAGTACCGTGATCTCAACCCCATCGAGGCTGATGACGCCCTGCTTCATGAGGTCGTCAAGTCGGCCGGGGGCGGCTACTACAATGTCGACGCCGGCCTCGAGGGCAGCCTCCTGGCGGCGCTGCGGCACGCCACCGAAGATGGTGGTGACCTTGATGCCGACCGGGTCAGCGATCATCTTGATGGTCTCGGCGAGCTGCGTGACGAGCTCGCGGGTGGGGGCGAGCACGATTCCGCGGGGGCGGCTTGGGCGGCGCTTCTTTGCCGCATCTTGCATCAGGTTTGCGACGAGCGGAATGCCGAACGCAATCGACTTGCCGGATCCGGTGCGCCCGCGGCCGAGCACGTCGCGGCCCGCGAGGGTATCGACGAGGGTGTCGCGCTGAATGGGGAACGGTGCGGTCTTGCCGTTTTTGGCGAGTGCCTCGGCGATTGCCTCGGGGACGCCGAGGTCAATAAACGAGGGAGTGTTGGTTGTGTCGGTCACTGGGACCTTTCCTGCTGTGGCAGCACCGTGTCTCGAACCTGGGCGACGCCGTGAGGGCGCACCAAAGCTGTTGAATCACGCGTCGCTGCAGAAATGTCGAGTGCGCGGGATCGCGCATCCGTTCGCCGCGGATCGGGCCGAACGGCGCCCAGGCTCAGATGCGGTTCTATCCACGGAAGCGGGCGGTGCGGTGAGTGCGACGCGTGGCGCAAAAACGCCAACCTTCTAAGCTTACCCGAAAGAGCTCGATTGCACGAGAACCGCTTTGGGCCGATGTCAGTGTTTGGCACGGAAGTATCTCACTGTCCGGGGTGCATGGCATGATCGGTGCATGGGACGCATCTCGATCCGTGAATTTTATGATGATGACCTCGACGCAGTCGTGAAGCTGTGGTGGGAGGCGCGAGCTTCTGCCGAGCGACCGGTGTATTCGCTCGCCGAGGTCACGGCCTCGTGCCGCGAGGACCATGCGGTAGTCGCGGTACACGACGGCGAAGTGATCGCGGCCGCGGTGGGTCGTGCTGCGCACGCACAGGGCTGGATCGTGTTTTTCGGCGTGAGTGAACGCACCCGCACCGAAGACGTGGCGGGGCAGCTGCTCGACGCACTCGAGCGCAAAATGGCGCCGCTCGGATTGAGTACTCTGAGCGTGCTCATTCCCGAGGGGGGCCGGCTCGACCTGCTCACCTCAAACGGCTTTCAGTCGCGAGATGCACTGCGCTATCTCGAACGTCAGATGCCTGTGCAGCGCCGAGAGCTCGACCTGCTCAAAGATGTCGGCGGGCGCATTCTGCCCCGGCACCTGTGGGAGAACGTGTCGGGCATGCGCCGTGAGAAGCAGCTCCTCGAGGAGCGGCTGGTTGCTCCGCTTGCGGAGCCGGATCTCGCCGATCGCTACGGGGTGGTGCCGCCACGAGCGGTGATGCTGTTTGGGCCTCCCGGCACGGGAAAAACCACGTTTGCGAAGGCGGTCGCGTCGCGGCTCGACTGGCCGTTCGTCGAGGTCTTTCCTTCGCGGTTAGGCGACGGCAAAAGCTCGATGGCTGCGACGCTGCGCAGCGTGTTTGAGCGGATCGGGGAGCTGGAGCATGGGGTGGTCTTCATCGACGAGGTGGAGGAGATCGCGTCGCAGCGCAGTGACCCGCCGACTCCCACGCAGGGCGTCACGAACGAGCTGCTCAAGATTGTGGCCGACTTTCGTGACCGTGAGGGCATGCTGCTGATCTGTGCCACGAACTTCGTGCGCGGCCTCGACGCGGCATTTATGCGGCACGGCCGATTCGACTACGTGCTGCCAATCGGGCTGCCCGACGCGGAGGCTCGTGAAGCAATCTGGCGCCGGTACGTGCCGAGCGAGGTCGCTGTAGCGGTGGACTTCACCGAGCTCGTAGGGCGCAGCGCCGGGCTCACTCCGGCCGACATTGAGTACGCCGCACGGCGAGCCTCCCAAGACGCCCTGGCCCGTGCGCTCCGTGCACAGCAGGCCGGCGAAGGGAGGCGCGCGTCTGCGCAGCCCACCGACCTGTCCACCGCCGACTACTTGGAGGCGCTCAGCCACACGCGGGCGACGGTGTCTGACGAGCAGCAGTCGTCGTTCCTTGACGATATTGAGACCCTCGCGAGGCTGTAACGCGGGGTACGTTCGCGGCCGTGTCGGTGGTGGGTCCTAAGGTCGAAGCTGTAGGCCCGACCTTGTGAGCCGCCGCGTCGCGGCTACAGGGCATGATCCGGATCAAATCTCTAGGAGGAACACCGCGTGTTTGTGCAGCAGCGTGCCGAAGGGGGCACCCGCCTCGTCACGAGCGCGAGTGACCTATCGGCCGCCAGTGCGTGTGAGTTCGCCTTCCTGCGTCGTGTTGACGTGAAGGTTGGCCGCGATGTCGATGTGCCGCCAGACGATGACGCCATGCTGGCGCGTGCGGCGAAGCTGGGCGACGCGCACGAGGAGCGCACGCTCGAGGCGTACCGGGCTGAGCTCGGACCTGCGGTGCCGGGTAGGCCGGGCGGGGTCGCTGAAATCGACCGCCCTGAGTCGATGCGCGAGGACGCGCTGATGGAGCGGCAGCAGGAGACGGTGCGGGCGCTGCAGGCTCGCGCCGAGGTCGTGTTCCAGGCAACCTTCTTTGACCCAGAACAGCTGGCAGCTGGGGCTGATGGCATGCCAGCGATTGGATTCGTGGGGTTCGCAGATTTTCTGCGCTTGACCCCCGATGGTGCGTATGAGGTGCAAGACACAAAACTTGCTCGCCGGGCCAAGGTGACCGCGCTGATGCAGCTCGCGGCATACGCCGAACAGCTTGAACGAGTTGGCATTGATCCCGCGCCTGAGGCTGTACTGATCCTCGGAGACGGGTCACGCTCGGTGCACAGGGTGGCCGACGTCGCGCCCGTGTTTCGATCGCGGCGGGCGAGATTGCACGAGATCCTGCTTGAGCGGGCGACCGCCGTGGGATCCGACGGCCGAGTAGCGTCGGCCGCGCCGGTGGCCTGGGGCGCCCCAGGCGTTTGGGCCTGTGGCCGTTGCGAAGTGTGCGAGCCAGAGCTCACGACGTACCGCGACCCGCTGCTCATTGCGGGGATGCGGCGCGCGCACCGCGATCGGCTGATCGCCGCTGGGCTTGACACGATCGACCGTGTTGCCGCGCTCAAAGGCCGCATGGAATCAGCGGCTACCGACGCTGTTGAGGTCGACGGCATCTCTGAGCGCGTGCTCGAGCGGATAGTCGCGCAGGCCGACGTTCAGGTGCGCGCCGAATCTGGGCAGGCCCCGCCCGTCGAAGTGTCTGACCCGCTCGCGCTGGCGGCCCTGCCCGAGCCAAATCCGGGCGACCTCTTTTTCGATTTTGAGGGCGACCCGATGTACCGCGAGCAGGGCCGGGGCAGCAGCACGCGCTGGGGTCTCGACTACCTCTTTGGCATGGTCGATGTGTCTGAGACGTTCACGACGTTGTGGGCGCACGACCTCGAGGCCGAAAAACAGGCCCTGCTCGACTTTCTGGCGCTCGTGCGAGAACGCAGGGCTCGATTCCCCGGGCTGCGCATTTACCACTATGCAGCGTACGAGCGGGCGCACCTCACGAGCATCGCGGCACGGCACGGAGTGGGCGAAGCCGAGGTCGACCAGCTTCTGCGCGAGCACGTACTCGTCGACCTCTATCCGATCGTACGCAGCGCCCTGCGCGTGGGCTCACGGTCGTACTCCATTAAGAAGCTCGAGCCGCTCTATATGGGCGACGAACTGCGCGACGAGACCGGAGTGGTGAACGGGGCCGAATCAGTCACTGAATACGCCGAGGCGACTGCGCAGCTCGCGTCGCCCGATGCTGAAGTGCAGGCAGAGGGGCACCGCCGACTCGAGGCGATCGCCAACTACAACCGCTACGACTGCGTCTCGACTCTGCGACTGCGAGACTGGTTGCTCGCGATTGCTCGCGAGCACGGCGTCGTGCCCTATGCGCCCGAGGGGCTCGCCGACCTCGATACTGGAGCGGGGCCGGATCTCGCCGCGAGCGCGACAGGCGAAGAACTGCTGCGGCTCGCTGAGCTGGCCGCGGCAGCCGGCGAAGACGATGAGGCGCAGGCGCTCAGGCTCGCGGCCAGCGCGATCGACTACCACCAGCGCGAGCAGAAGTCGTTCTGGTGGGCGCACTTTGCGCGGCTCGTCGACCCCATCGAGGACTGGGCAGATACGCGCGACGTGCTCGTCGTGGATCCGACTCAGAGCCGCGTGTCCGAGCTGTGGCATCGGCCAGCGCGGGCGCGCACCGACCGCCGCCACTTGCTGCTGCGCGGCACGATTGCGCCCGGTAGTTCGCTGCGCGGCGGCGATGTGTTTCTGCTGTACGCCTACCCCGCACCGTTTCCGCAGTACGGGGCTGCGCCCGGTGCTCGCGGGGCGCGCCGCGCCAAGGTGCTCGAGCGGCTGGACGACGGCAGCGTGCTTGTCGAAGAAACGCTGCAGGCCGGGGTGGACCCGTTCGACGAACTGCCGCTCGCTATTGTGCCCGGCCCACCGCCCCCGGCCGGGGCTCAGAAGGGCGCGATCGAGGAGTGGGGGCGCGAACTTGCTGCCGCACGCTCAACTGGAGCGCCGTTCAACAATGCTGTATTCGAGCTACTGCGTCGAGTGCCTCCGGCGGCGGCCGGGGGGCTCGCGCCAGTTCAGCACACCGACGAGGGCGCGATTGACGCCGTGATCGCGAGCCTCGTCAGCATGCAGAGTTCAGCCCTTGCTGTGCAGGGGCCTCCCGGCACTGGCAAGACCTATCTCGCGTCGCGCGTGATCCGCAACCTGATTGAACAGCGCCGCTGGCGCATCGGCGTTGTTGCCCAATCACACAAGGTGGTCGAGAATGTGCTCGCTGCTGCAGTGGGGGCGGGCGTGCCTGCCGAGCTCGTCGCTAAGGTGCCACAGGGGGGCAAGCTCGCCGAAGACGCGCCGCAGCCTGAGTACACCGTGCTCGTCCAGAACGGGCACCTCGGGTTTATGAGCGAGCGTGCATCGACGGGGTTTGTGATCGGGGGCACAGCGTGGGATTTCAGCAATGACAAGCGCTTTGAACGGGGCGGTCTCGACCTGCTCGTGATCGACGAAGCCGGGCAATTCTCTCTTGCCCCCACAATCGCGGCATCAGTCGCAGCCGACCGGCTGCTGCTGCTCGGTGACCCACAGCAGCTGCCACAGGTGTCGCAGGGGTCACACCCCGAGCCAGTAGACACGTCGGCGCTCGGCTGGCTGATCGGTGGGCATGACACGCTCAGTCCGGAGCTAGGCTACTTCCTCGCCGACACGCGCCGTATGCGGGCCGAGCTCGCAGACGTCGTGTCCGAGTTGTCGTATGAAGGGCGCCTCCGCGCGCACCCGAGCGCGGCCTCGCGCGAAGTCACCGGTGCTGGGCCAGCGGGTCTCAGCTGGCACCCTGTTCAGCACGCGGGTAATGCGACGCGCTCTGAGGAGGAGGCGAACGAGGTGGTTCGCGTGACCAGGCTCGCGCTTGCCGGCACCCTGCACGAGGGCGCGGGGTTGGGCCGGTCAATCACCCAAGACGACATCATCGTGGTCGCCCCCTACAACGCGCAGGTCGAGTGTGTGAGCGACGCGCTCGCCGCCGCTGGCCTCGGTGATGTTCGTGTGGGCACCGTCGATAAGTTCCAGGGACAGGAAGCGGTGTTTGCAATCGTGACGCTCGCGGCCTCGAGCCCCGAAGACGTACCGCGAGGACTCGACTTTCTGTTGATGCGCAATCGCCTCAACGTAGGAATCAGTCGCGCACAGTGGGCGGCACACCTGGTGTCGTCGGCGCAGCTGGGCTCTGGATTGCCCGGCAACGTGGAAGGACTGACTGCGCTGTCGGGCTACCTGCGGCTATTGGAGCGCGCGCATTAGGGAATACTCCGTGGTGTGTTGTGTCAGTGCCATTCCCAGCAGCGGAAATGCGTGATTGGGTAGTGGGCATGAGCGCAGCACACGAACTGAGTGAACAAGACCAGCATTTTCTGCGACGCTGCATTGCCTTGGCAACAGAAGCGCTGGAAGACGGCGACGAGCCGTTCGGTTCGGTGCTCGTCGACGACCAAGGCCACGAGCTGTTTGCCGACCGCAACCGCGTAGCGGGAGGCGACCACACGAGGCACCCCGAATTTGAGATCGCACGGTGGGCGGCATCGCATCTCAGCCCTGACCAGCGCCGAACGGCAACGGTTTACACCTCGGGTGAACACTGTCCGATGTGCGCCGCAGCGCATGCCTGGGTCGGGCTCGGCCGTATTGTGTGCGCGTCGAGCAGCGCGCAACTCGCCGCCTGGCATCAGGAGTTGTGGCAACGGCTCGGGTGCACCCCGTCACGCTCGTTCAACACGTGACGTTTCAGTAAAGTTGGTGCCCAAGCGCATCCAAATTACCCGAGGGGGAATTCATCAAGGGAGATACTCACATGAAGCCACGCCGGACAATGCTTTTCAGCATGGCAGCTATTGCCGCTGCCACTCTGGGACTGGTCGGTTGCAACGCAGACGAAGCACCCCAACCACAGCCTGCACAGTCTGCAGAAACCGAGGGCGCTGAAGAGACATCGACGGAGTTTGTTGCACCGAAATCGAGGGAGGTGCCGGAGGCGTGTGCGGAGCTTGAGCTGACGTTGGGGGCGCAGCTGGAAGGTGGCGCGCTTGGCGAATGTGTGGGGCAAGCCCTCTCGAGCTATGGCACCGGGAAAATGGAAATATCAGGCGAAACCACTGGTTTGGTTGAGTTTTCTTATGATCCCGAATTCAACGTGCAAGGAGAGCTGCAGTCACCGGCCGGTCCCGTGAAGCTCGCATACGTGGGTGGTGAAATGTGGATTGATTCGGGATCAGGCCCGGTGAAGGGTGATGCCGAGTCAGAAGTGCTCGAAGAACAACTCGCTGCCGTGGCCGGTGAACTGACCAGAATGTATGCTGACATCGAACAGACTGTGCAACTTATTCAGGCACAACCGGTCTGGCAAGTTGCGGGGGACTTCGCAACGGTTGAACTGCGTGATGGTGAAGCCGTTGAAGCATACAAGATTGTGAGCGGAGGAGCCTTCAGCTGGCACGAAATACCCGTGAGTGAACTGATTGTATGGTTTGGGGAAGACTGGGTTCCGCTCAGCACACAGGCCACCGTCGAAATGATGGGCATGCGCAGCACCAACGGGCAGGAGTTCTACGATCTCGGTGAACCCGTCACTATTGTTCCGCTGGGCTAAACCCGCACCTGGGGATCGGGCGGCTTCTCTGGATAGGTTCGGCGCATGAGATGGTCTTGCCTGGAGACGTAGCCCCGTCGCCCCAGGCGCTACGGTGGAGTCATGATGAATAACGGAGGTTCCGCATCCACCCCGCCATCGCGGCGCTCGCAGATTCCCGCGTTCGAGGTCATGCGTATCACTGAGGAGATCGCGCGGCGTCGCGCGGCCGGACACCACGTTGTATCGCTCTGCGCGGGCGAGCCCGACGCGATGCCCGCCCCTGGCACGCTGAAGCCTGCCGGATACACTGGCCCGCTCGGCACGAGGCCGCTGCGCGAGGCGATCGCGGGGCACTACCGCCACTGGCACAGCGTCGACGTCGATCCGGGCACCGTCGCGGTGACCACGGGCTCGTCGGGCGCCTTCCAGCTCGTGTTTCTCACCGTGTTCGACCCGGGCGATCGCGTCGCCCTCGCGAGCCCCGGCTACCCCGCCTACCGCAACATTCTCGCGGCCCTCGGCGTCGAGGTCGTTGAGATCCCCACGGGCCCCGAGACTCGTTACCAGCCCACGCCCGAGCTGCTCGACGCCGTGGTCGCCGACGGCGGCCCGCTTGCGGGCCTCATCGTCGCCTCGCCCGCCAACCCCACCGGCACCATGCTCACGCGCGCCGAGCTGCAGGCGCTCGTCGACTGGAGCGACGCCAACGACACCCGGCTCATCAGTGACGAGATCTACCACGGCATCACGTTCCCCGAGCCCGGGGCTCCGGATCCGCGCGGCGTCAGTGCCCGCGAGCTTTCGAGCGAGGCAATCGTAATCAACTCATTCTCGAAGTATTGGGGCATGACCGGATGGCGGCTGGGCTGGGCGATCCTGCCCGAATCACTGGTCGCAGCGTTTGAAGCGCTCGCATCTAACTTCGCGCTGTCGCCGCCGGCACCCGCACAGGAGCTCGCGCTCACCGCGTTCACCCCCGAGACCTACGCGAAGCGCAACGCGGTCGTCGAGGACTTTGCGAAGGCTCGCGCGCTGATCCTGGAGGCCGCCCCGAGCCTGAACTGGGGCGATGCCGCACCCTCAGACGGTGCGTTCTACTTCTACTCTGAGCTTGGCGAAACGCAGCTCGCAAAGTACGGCGACTCGGTCGGCTACGCGAAGGCGCTGCTTGAGGGCGCAGACGTGGCGGTCGTGCCGGGCGTCGACTTCGACCCGGTCGCCGGGCACCGCGCGGTGCGGCTGTCATACGCAGCGGGGGAAAAGGCCGTGGCCGAGGCACTCGAACGAATCCTGCGCTTCCAGGCGTAGCCCCGCACCAGAGAATGCGCGGAGTGTTCCGCCTATGACTGGCTCATAAGCGGAACACTCGGCGCGTTTTTACTCGCCTGGGCGCGAGTTTGCGTACTCGATGACGCTGCGGATACCGCGGCCCTGACGCATCTCGGCGAACGCCTCGTTCACGTCGTCGAGCTTGATACGGTCAGTGACCATCGAGTCGAGGTCGACGCGACCCTCCATGTAGAGGTCGATGATGCGGGGAAAATCGATCGACTGCCGGCTGGAGCCGTAGTTCGAGCCGATCAGCTTCTTCTCCTGATCGCTCATCACGAACGGGTCGATCGAGATCTTCACTCCGTCGGCTACCTGGCCAACCACGACGGCAGTACCGCCACGGCGGATCGCCTCATAGCAGGCCTCGATCGTGAACGGAAGGCCGATCGCCTCGAACGCGTAGTCGACGCCGCGGCCCCCGGTGAGCTCACGCACCGTCTCCACCAGGTCGACCTCGCGGCTGTTGATGGTGTGGGTCGCACCAAATTTGAGCCCGAGCTCAAGCTTCTCAGCGCTGACGTCTGCCACGATGATCTGCTTCGCGCCGGCCAGGCGTGCGCCCTGGACCACATTGAGGCCCACACCGCCGCAGCCCACGACGAGCACGGTGGAACCGGGCTCGACCTTGGCAGTATTGACGACGGCGCCGATGCCCGTGGTCACGGCACAGCCGACGAGGGCTGCTTGTGCGAGCGGGGCGTCCTTGCGAATCCTGATGGCGGCAGAAGCGGGAACCATCGCGTGGTCGCCGAATGAGCCAACAGCGAGGAAGCTTTTGACGTCCTCGTCGCCGTCGCTCAGGCGGGTCTTCCCGTCGAAGAAGACGTGCTGGTAGGCAGTGTCGTTGGCGAGCTGGCACAGCACCGGGTTACCTGAGACACAGAATTCGCACTTCTGGCACGAAGGCGTCCACGACAGGATCACGTGGTCGTCGACCTCGAGTTCGGTGACCTCGGAACCGACAGCGATCACGACACCAGCGCCCTCGTGCCCGAGCACGAGCGGTGCGGGGGTCTCCCAATCACCATCGAGGGCGTGCAGATCCGAGTGGCAGACGCCCGATGCTGCCAGCTTGACGAGCACCTCGTTGGGGCCGGGAGCGGCCGGGATCTGAAGCTCTCGCACCTCGAGGGGCTGGTTGGGGCCGATGAAGACTGCGGCTTTGACGTTGATCATTGAGTTTCCTTACAGAGTCGTTGGGGGAGTTACGCGGCTGCTGCGCCGCTCGGGCACCAGTCGTGCAGCGCTTTCAGCAGCTCGATGATGCGGCCGGGCTCACCCGAGGGGAATGCTGTGGCCTTGAACACCGGGGGAATGAGCACCCACACGAACGAGCCACCCATGGGCACGAGGCTGATCTCGCGCTTGTGCTTCGGGCCAGTTACCCGGCCGCTCACGATGTCGATACTCCGCAGCAGAGGCTGCACGCGTTGGTTGAGCTCGTTCACCGCGGGTGAGGTTGCTTCTGCAAGCGACCCGGAGGCACCCGTGGCCGCCGACTTGCGCGCGAATCGGATTCCGGCCTTGCCCCGGTGCGTGACCTCGAGGTCGGTCGGCACCAGGCTGTCGGCCGGCAACGTCGTAGAGATCCGAAGGTTGTACACCCGGGAGAAGATGTAGTTTCCCCCGTCGTAGCTGAGTGTGAGGCGCAGCCCATCCTCGGTGCGCACGGTGACGCTCGTCTGGTCCGAATCGATCACCGTACCAAACTGCTGTGCCGTGAACTTGAGGGCGGCGCGTGCACGGTTGACGATGACACCCTCTCGAGCGAGGGGATCGCGGCGCGAGCGTTTCGGTTTGGGCGTGAGGGGTGCGCCGCCGAAGGAACCCGTCCTTGAGATTGCGCGGGTCACTTGTTCGACCCCTCGAGCTCCTCCGAATGGAATCGGCCGTCGAGACCGTCATCTCCGCCTTCAGCCTGGTCATCCCCGAGATCTTCCGACCGGATCACGATGTTCGCTTGCGTGTCAACGAGGTCGGTCGGGGTGAACAGCGGCAGGCGATTGAGCTTGAGCCAGATGATCGCGAAGATCGCGATGGCGGCGATGACGATGCCTGCGCTGCCCCAGATCACGAGGCGCTGAGACATCTCCGGCACGATGAACACGATGAGGTAGACACATGAAGCAATACCGAAGATCTGCGGAATCGGGTAGAGCGGCGTCTTGAACGGACGGCGGGCAGCCGGGTAGCGGCGACGCAGCACAACGACGTCGACCTGGGCAATGATGTAGCTGAGGAGCCAGGTGGTGCAGGCAATACTGATCAGGTTCAGGATCATGTCGATGCCGCCCTGGGCGAAGGTCGAGTAGAGCAGAACCGAAGCCATGCAACCGGCCGTGACGAGCATGCCCGCCCACGGCACACGGCTGCGGCGGCTGACCTTCGAGAGCCACTTCGGCAGGAGTCCCTCGTTCGAGAGGCCGTAGAGCATGCGGGGGATGGCCGCGAGGTACGAGTTGCCGGTGGAGAACGAGGCGAGAATCGTGACGACCGTCATGATGAGGCCGCCGGTCGCGCCGAAGATCGCGGTGGCGCCGACGACATGCGGGATCGAGGACGCGGCCATCTCGGCGAGATCGGCGTAGCGGGTAGCGCCCCAGCCGAAGAGCACGTCGACGAGGAAGATAGTGCAGACGCCGATGATCATGGCCATCGGAATAATCTTCCAGGGCTTCTTGATTTCTTCCGCGAGGGGAGCCACGAACTCCATGCCAATGTAGAGCCAAATGGCCACGGCACCCATCGAGGCGAGAGTGCTCCAGTCGGTGGCGAGGAGCGGGTTGTCGACGCGCTCGCCGGTGGCGAAGCCGAAGACGCCAGCGAGGCCCATGATGGCGAGAATGCTCATCATGCCAAAGACCACGGGGATCTGGAACCGGGCAAAAATGTCGACGCCTGAGATGTTGAGCGTGAGCAGTACCCCGAGCAGGATGAACGAGAACAGCGGTGCCGGGAACCCGGTCAGCGACTCGAACGAGTCGCCCGCCACGAGCAGCTGCGTGCCGCCGTCAGCGGAGACCAACACCAGGTAGCCGCCGAGCACGGCGATAATTGCCATCAGGCGACCGAGGGCGGGCATCGTGTACTCGCCGACCATGCCGCCACCGGGCATCATCGCCGCGAGCTCTCCGTATGAGATGGCGACCATGGTGATGATGATGAGACCGATGAACGCTGGGATCGCGAATGCGAGGCCACCGGTTCCAAAGCCGTTGCCGAGTGACACCATGGCGGTGCCGGAAACGACGAGGCCGGTGGAGGCCGCGTATGCGGCTCCAAAGCCAAGGCTCCTCTTGAGTTTTGTCATGGTTGAGCTCCTTTGCACACGACATGAAGTGTGGACCGCTCACCAGTGTGCTCTGTTGCCCCGGCGTGGCGCATTGGCCAATCGGGCACAGAGTGGCGGGCAAATAAACGTTTCGTCGGAATGTGGATCAATGAAAAGTGAGCGAAGTGTCCACTTGTTCGCCTCAATTTAGACGTTTTGTAAATCTAGGGAGTAGCGGAACGCCAGGGCAAACTCGGCCCTGACCTGAAAGTCGTCGAGGTCGCGCCCGGTGAGCTGCGAGATCTGCTGAAGCCGGTGGGTGAGCGTGTGGCGATGGACATCCAGTTCGCGTGAGGACGGCAGGGGCCTGCCATGGTGTTGCAGCCAGACGCGAAGCGTGTGCGTGAGCTGCCCGTCGTTTTCGGCGTCGTAGTTCTTGAGGGGGCCAAGCAGACGCCGCGCGACGTGCACGGCATCCGAGGAGTCGATGAGGTCGGAGATGCCCTCGCGCCACACATCGAGGAATGAGACCACCGTGGTCTCCTGGCGACGCAGCCCAAACTCGGCGGCCTTTTTCGCCTCCTCGAGGGCGAGTTCAAGACCCTCCCAGCGGTCGCACCGGGACTGCCCGAGCGCGAGCTCGAACGGGCGCAGCTGCTCGATGATTTGGGAGGCGTCGCGCTCGTTGCACAGAATCGCGGCGTCCCCGTGGTACTGGGCGAAGAAGAACGGCAAGTCCTCCTGAGCCTGCATTGATTCGAGGGCGGGCATCACCCGTGCGGCATCGAAATGCTGGGGGATCCCGATGATTGTCACGAGCGGCGGGGAGGGGAGAGGCCGCCACACACTCGACGCAATGTGCGAGGTGACGGCCACGTTTCCGGAAAGCACGAGTTGCAGGAGCGCGTCCCGGAGGGTCGTGTGCACGCGTTCGAGCGCCTGGTTTTGTTCGAGCGAGACGCTCACGAGGGCGAGCACGCTCGAGAGCACGTTGCGTGACACGTCGTCAAACGCCTTGCTGAGCGTGAGCACGAGCATGCCGCTCGGGTTGTCTGACTCACCGAGGAGCTGCAGCACCGCCTCCGTTTCGACGGACACCTGCACCGACCTGAATCGTTGGCCACCCGCAAGGGCGCCGCGCACGATCTCAGTGAGCTCGGTCTCCGCCACCCGTCGACCGTCGGGTGAGGCGATGACGGTGACCGGGCGGCCGACAGGGTCGTACAGTGCGACGCCGCAGCCGAGCTGACGCGCCGTTTCATTCAGCGTCGCATTGAGGCCGTCGCGCCGGGTCGCGGCATTGGCGATGGCCTTCTGCGCCCGCAGCGACCTGCCGTATCGTTCGGTCTGATCGCGCTGGAGCACCCGAGCTGCCTCCTGCAGCAGGTCCATGAAGGAGATCTCGTAGGGAACTTCAAAGAGGATGAGCCCGTGCCGCAGGCAGGCGCGCGCCAACTCGACGGGCACACCGCGGTGCACCATGTCACTGCCAAAACCGATGCCGATGACACCGTGCGCCGCAACGAGAGCCGCATAGTCGTCGTAGATGCGCTCGAGGCGGTCAGGGGAGACCCGCGCAATTTCGACGACAGCGTCTGCGGGGTTGACGACCGGAAACTGCCACCCCAGCGTCAGGATTACCTCGGCCGGGCCGAGGAACGGGGTGGGATCGATGATGTCGGTGGCGTGGAGCCATTCGAACTCGCGGTCGAATGCCTGATCGTCGGGGGCGCCGTCCTCCGCCCCAACGACGAGACGCAGGCGGAGCGACGGGTTCTGGAGGAGTTTGCGCAGGCTGAGTGACACCACCCCATGCTAGGCCCACCGGGCCGACAGAAAAAGCGCGGTGTCATTCGCCAATGAACATACATAAGCGAATGGCACCGCGCCTGTAAATCTGGCCGCGAGCCGCGAGGGGGAGCGGGCCCAAAAAGAGCTAGGAGACCCGGATCGGAACGCCCACCGCGACGCCAACGCGGGTCTTGAGCGCCTCGGTCACCGCGGGCGCTTCGGCGTCGAGATCCAGTGCCGTGATCACCGCGGGGGCATGCTCACCGAGCTCGAGCACGATGGCCGAGACCTGTTCGGCGAGGGGCCCCTCGAGCGCCGCGACCGAGCGCGCAACCGCCGAGCGCGTGGCGCGGGGCAGCGCCTCGTCGTCAGCGCAGGCGACGTCTGAGCTCGTATAGACGACACCAGCACCCGTGCGTACCTCACCGCGCACCCCTTCAGAGTCGCGTGTGATGACGACCAACAAATCGCTCGCGTTGGTAGCGGGGGTGAGGGGCAGTGAAAAGCCCGAAGGGGCGTCACCGTGACCGTGATGGTCAGGTGACGCCCCTCCGAATGAGAACTTAAGATCCATAAGACCTAAGCGTACTCTGGCAAATTATGCCTGTGCTGCGAGCACGTCCTCAACCGACGAGAACGGAACGCCGTCGAATGCGTCGGCGACACCCTTGTAGGTGACCACGCCGTCGTGTGCGTTGAGGCCCTTAGCGAGCGACGCGTCGTCGTTCAGTGCCTTGACCCAGCCCTTGTCTGCGAGCGCAACCACGTAGGGGAGCGTCGAGTTGGTGAGTGCAGCGGTTGAGGTCTCGGGGACCGCACCGGGCATGTTCGCCACGCAGTAGTAGATCGAGTTGTGCACCTGGTAGGTGGGATCGTCGTGCGTGGTGGGGCGTGAGTTCTCGAAGCAGCCGCCCTGGTCGATCGCGATGTCGACGAGAACCGAGCCAACCTTCATCTGAGAAACCATCTCGTCGGTGACGAGCTTGGGTGCCTTCTTACCGGGGATCAGGACCGAGCCGATCACGAGATCGGCTTCCTTGAGAGCCTCGGTGATGTTGTGTGCGTTCGAGGTGCGGGTCTGGATACGACCGTTGAACTCGTCCTCAAGCTGCTTGAGGCGGGGCACAGCGATGTCGATGACCGTAACCTCAGCGCCCATGCCGAACGCGATGCGTGCAGCCTGCTCGCCTGCTGCGCCGCCGCCGATGACGACGACCTTGCCGCGACGGGTAGCGGTAACGCCACCGAGGAGAATGCCACGACCGCCGTTTGCCTTCATCAGCGAGTAAGCGCCAACCTGAACCGAGAGGCGACCAGCGACCTCGGACATGGGGGCGAGGAGGGGGAGGCCGCGGCTGGGGAGCTGAACGGTCTCGTACGCGATCGCGGTGGTGCCCGAAGCGAGCACTGCGTCGGTCAGGGTGCGGTCAGCAGCGAGGTGCAGGTAGGTGAAGAGCACCTGGCCCTTGCGCATCTTCGCGTACTCCGAAGCGATGGGCTCCTTGACCTTCAGGATCATGTCCGACTCGGCCCAGATCTGGTCCGCGCCCTCAATGACCTTTGCGCCTGCAGCGGCGTACTCAGCATCGGTGATAGCCGAGCCGAGGCCGGCGCCAGCCTGTACCAGGACCTCGTGGCCACGACGGGTCAGCTCGAATACGCCGGCCTCCGTGATGGCGACGCGGTTCTCATTGTTCTTGATTTCGGTGGGAATACCGACGCGCATGATGTGCTCCAAAGAATTCAGCGATTGGATTGGGTCTTATTAGCTCGCACTGCGTGGTGAACGTTGCGTGGTAGCGTCGTTCATGGCCGTGGCGCCAGCTTATAGTGCAGTATATTCGATATCGGTAGCGAAATGGTGAATTCTCTTCGGAATTCGTTGTCTGATGGAAAATTGAACCCCGGAGAGGTCACACACATGGCGGATGGAATGAAGATTCTGCGGCACGAAGTCGAGCTTGACGACGTAGACCGCAAGATCCTCGCTGAACTGCAGGCCAACGGTCGCATTACGAATGCCGAGCTCGCTGAGCGCGTCGGCGTGGCTGCCTCGACCTGCATTGCGCGGGTGCGCAGCCTCGTGAGCCGCCGGGTCATCACGGGATTCACCGCGACGGTCGACCCACGCATGATCGGCCTCGACTTGCAGGTGCTCATCAGCGTAACCGTGCGCTCGGGTGCACGGCAGCTCATTACTGAGATGAGCGACCAGCTCAAGGCGCTGCCCGAGGTGACTCAGCTGTTCTTCCTCGGCGGTGTCGAGGACTTCATCATTCACCTGGCCGCGCGTGACTCCGACCACGTGCGTGATTTTGTGACGGAGCACTTGTCGGCACATCCGGCGGTGTCTTCGACGCGCACGAGCATCGTATTCAGCCACCACCAGAACCCGGTGAGCGCGGCTTAGCGAAGCAACGGCAGCACTGCTGAACGGTCTAGTGGCCCGGAGGTGGAGCCAGCCGCGCCTCGTGCGCGTCCAGTGCGAGCTCCGCCGCGCGCAGCGCATGCGAGCTGTAGCGCCCGATGGCCCGCTCCTCTAGGAGGGCCGCTCGCTGCGCCTCCAGCGCGGTGCGCGCGAGCTTGAGATAGGCATGGGCCGGCGACTCAAGGTGGGGCGCGAGCGCGAGCGCGTCGGTCTCGGGCAGCGCGAATGCGATGGGGGCGAGGGCGTTCTTGGCGCTGGCACGCGCCCGCTCGGCTACCCGATCGGAGACATCGCGATCCGGCGTTTCATTCGCGAGCGCATCGTCGATCGCGCCGTTGGCTGCTTCGATTAGATCGCCGCTGAGCGCCGCGAGCTCGGCTGCGCTGGCCCCAGCACCGGCGCCGCGAGGCCAGAGCCGGTGAATCAGCGCGGGCAGTGTCAGCCCGTGCAGCAGCAGCGTGAGTACTGCGACCGCGAACGCGACCATGATGAGCTGCGGGCGGTACGGAATCGTGATCGGAATCGATTGCGCCGCGGCGAGGGTAACCACACCGCGCATGCCGCTCCAGCTGAGTACCGCGCCCTCACGCCACCCGAGCTGCTGATCGCGTTCGTGAGCGATGTCCGCGTGCATGCGCTGTTCGAGGAGGTCGCGGCGACGCTGCTTGCGCGCACTGGGCACGGTCGAAGATCGATCAACCGCGCGCGTGAAGCTGCGCTTGCGGCGCTGATAGGACCGCACCGTACCTCGCATCGACCAAATCAGCGGCACCATAAAGAGCGCACGGCATACGATGAGCACCCCGACCACCGCGAGCGCGATGAAGGGGACGTGGGCGAGCACAAAATTGCTGTCGTGTACCTGCTCGACGAGGCCGTGGAGCTGCAACCCCATGAGTAGAAAGACGCCGTTCTCGAGCACGAACTGCACCGTGCGCCAATTGAGGCGCTCGTTCATGCGGGCCGTGGCGTTAAACCTGCGCGCGGCGTGGTGGCCGGTGTAGAGGCCGGTGACGACGACCGCGAGCACTCCCGAGGCACCGAGCTCCTCGGCGGGAATGAAGGCGACGAAGGGCACGACGAACGACACCATCGTGTCGTAGACAGGGTTGTTGAGCTTCGACCGGATCCACACTGTGACGACGCCCATCAAGCCACCGACGATCAGCGCGACGGTGACCGAGTACGCGAACGATCCGGCGGCCTCCCAAAACAGAAAGCTGCCTGCCACCGCGGCGATGGCGGTCTTGAGGAGCACGAGCGAGGTAGCGTCGTTGACGAGGCTTTCGCCCTCGAGGATCGCGACGACCCGGTCGGGCATGCCGAGCCGCTTGCCGATTGAGGTTGCGGCCACGGCATCGGTGGGACTCACGACCGCTCCCAAAGCAATGGCGGCGGGTAGCGGAATATCGGGCACGATCATGTGCAGCACAACGCCCACGACGACCGCCGAAATAATTACGAGCACCACCGACAGGCCCACGACGGGCTTGAGGTTGCGACGAAAATCAATAAGCGGCACGTTGACCGCCGCCGCATACAGCAGCGGGGGAAGGACCCCGAGCAGGATCAGCTCGGGAGTGACCTCCACGAGCGGCACGAACGGGAGATAGCCCGCGACGATGCCCACGACCACGAGCAGCAGCGGCGCTGCAATGCCAATGCGGCTGCCGAGGATGGAAGTGCCGACCAGCACGACGACACCGATCACGAGCAGGAGTCCGTATTCCATGGCGGCCACGTCACTTTCGGGTCGGCGTTAGGAGGTTCTAGTTTATGGGGGTGACGCCGCGATCGGCGTGGGAACCGAGGAACACTACCGGCGTCGCGCGAAGGCGACGACGCCGGCGCAGGCCGCGACCACGAGCGCGATCGCCGCGACCTGAACCGCAGACAGGTGCTGCGCGAGCACGACGAAGCCGGCGAGGGCCGCGACGGCGGGCCCGAGGCTCGACAGCACCCCAAACACGCGCACGGGCATGCGCCGCAGCGCAACGAACTCGAGGGCGTACGGAATCACCGACGTAAGCAATGCTGCCCCGATGAAGACGAGCACGAGCTCGGGGCGCTCGACGAAGGCCGCGGTCGCCTGCGCGGCTCCCAGCGGCAGCCCGGCAACGGCCGCGATGCACATCGCGACCGCGAGCGGGTCGATGCCGCGGGTGCCGGATCCGAGCCTCGACGAGCTCACAATGTACAGCGCCCAGAATGCGGCGGCGGCCGCGGCGAACAGCACGCCGCGAAGTGCGAGATCTGACCCGGGAGCCACTCCGAGGAGTAGCACTCCGGCGAGCGCGAGCGCGACCCAGCCGAGATCGAGCAGGCGGCGCGAGCCGAAGGCCGCGACCGCGAGCGGACCGAGGAGCTCGATGGTCACCGCGATGCCGAGCGGAATCTCGTCAAAGGCGAGGTAGATGCAGGTGTTCATGCCAGCCAGCGCAAGGCCCAGCGCGGTGACAGTGAGCCAGGTGCGCCGAGACCAGCCGCGCACCCGCGGCCGCACGAGTGCGAGCAAGATGAGGGCGGCAAATGAGAGCCGGGCGGTCGCTGCTCCGAGCGGTCCCACCGACTCGAACATGCCGCCGACCACGGCGTTGCCAAATTGCACGCTAAAAATGGCGGCGATCGCGAGCACGCTGGCGGGTACGCGCTGCAGTGAAAAGGAACTCATATGAGTCAAAACACTACCCGGCGCGCAGGAGGTGAGCCGCGCGCCCCCGCCGGTCGCTACCCTTAGAGCAGGGTTGGCCGAGCGTGACAGGAACGAGAAACGATGAGCCTTGCGACGACGGTCGAAAAACTGCGGGCAGATGCGCGTGCCGCGGGGAGCGATGGTGTGAGCCCTGATGACGCGTTTGCCGCGTTCGAGGAGTGGGTGTCGGAAGAGCGCGGGCTGCAGCTCTACCCCGCGCAGGAGGAGGCCATCCTCGGCATGACGCTCGGCAGCAACGTCGTGCTGGCGACCCCCACAGGCACGGGCAAATCGCTCGTGGCGCTCGGCGCCCACTTTGCGGCGCTGACCGAGGGGCGCCGCACGGTGTACACCGCACCCATCAAGGCGCTCGTGAGCGAAAAGTTTTTTGAACTGGTCAACGTATTTGGAGCCGAGAACGTCGGCATGGTCACGGGGGACTCTGCGATCAACGCCGACGCGCCGGTGCTGTGCTGCACCGCCGAGATCCTCGCGAATCTCGCGATTCGAGACAAGAACGTCGACAACCCCGAGACCGGCGGCATCACGCAGGTCATTATGGACGAGTTTCACTACTACGCCGACTCCGAACGCGGCTGGGCCTGGCAGGTGCCGCTGCTGCTGATGCACGACGCGCAGTTTCTGCTCATGTCGGCGACCCTCGGTGACGTCACCGATCTCGCGGCCGACCTGAGCGACGCGACGGGCCGCGACACCGCGCTCGTCACAGGCGTGGAACGCCCGGTGCCTCTGCACTTCAGCTATGCGGTGTCCCCGGCCCACGAGGTCGTCGAGGAGCTCGTGGCGGACCGCCAGACTCCCGCCTACCTCGTGCACTTCAACCAGTCGCACGCGGTTGAGCAGGCTCAGGCACTTGCGAGCATCAAGATTGTTGACCGCGCGGGCCGTGACGAGATTGCTGAGGCGCTCGGTGACTTCCGCTTCTCGACAGGCTTCGGCACCACTTTGTCTCGCCTCGTGCGCTCGGGCATCGGCGTGCACCACGCCGGTATGCTGCCGCGCTACCGCCGCCTCGTCGAGCAGCTCGCCCAGCGCGGACTGCTCAAGGTGATTTGTGGCACGGACACCCTGGGCGTCGGCATCAACGTGCCGATCCGGACCGTGGTGATCACCGCGCTCACGAAATTCGATGGCGAGAAGATGCGTCGCCTGAGCGCCCGTGAATTTCACCAGATCGCGGGCCGTGCGGGCCGCGCCGGCTTCGACACCGAGGGCGACGTGATCGCGCTCGCCCCCGAGCACGAGATTGAGAACGCGAAGGCCGAGGCGAAGGCGGCAGCCAAAGCGGCAACCGCAAAGGGCGGCAAGAAGGCGAAGCCGGTGCGCAAGAAGTCGGCGCCCCAGGGCTTCGTCGCGTGGAGCGCGCAGACGCTCGACAAGTTGGTCGCCTCAGAACCCGAGCCGCTAGTCAGCCGCATGCGCGTCACCCACTCGATGGTGCTCGGCGTGATCGGACGCGGTGAGGAGTGGGAGGGCGAGGCCCTCAATACGATGCAGATGCTGATCTTCGACAGCCACGAGCCGAAGGCGAACCAGTTCGCGCACGCCCGCACCGCCATCGAGATCTTCCGCACGTTGCGCAACGGCAACATCGTTGAGATTCACATTGACGACCGCGGGCAGAAGCTCTTGCGGCTGACGGTCGACCTGCAGGCAAACTTTGCGTTGAACCAGCCGCTGTCGCCGTTCGCGCTCGCCGCCATCGAGCTGCTCGACCCTGAGTCGAGTACCTACGCGCTCGACGTCATCTCCATTATTGAGGCGACGCTCGAGAACCCGCGCGCGATCCTGCGCGCCCAGGAACACAAGGCCCGGGGCGAGGCGATCGGGGCGATGAAGGCCGAGGGTATCGAGTACGAGGAGCGCATGGAGCTGCTCGAGGAGATTACCTACCCGCAGCCCCTTAAAGAGCTGCTTGACGAGGCGTTTCATGAGTACACGAAGGAGGTGCCCTGGGCGCGCGATTACGAGCTCAAGCCCAAGACCGTCGTGCGCGACATGATCGAGCGTGCCTTCGGGTTTCGCGACATCGTCTCCTTCTACCAGCTGGGTCGTGCTGAGGGCGGCGTGCTGCGCTACCTCAGCGATGCATTCCGTGCGCTCGAGCGCACCATTCCCGAGCAGGCGAAGACCCCCGAGCTTGAGGAACTCATCGACTGGCTCGGCGAGCTCGTGCGCCAGGTGGATTCGAGTCTCGTCGACGAATGGGAAGAGCTCGCCAACCCAGAGGCCGCGGCCGAGCACGCGGCGCGGGTCGCTCAGGCCGCCGAGCGGGGCGAGTCGATCGCGCCGCCGACGCGTTCGGTGCTGCGCAACGAACGCGCCTTTATGGTGATGCTGCGCAACGCATTGTTCCGCCGGGTGCAGGCCGCGGCCCTCGAACAGTACGGGGTGCTGGCGGAGCTTGACGGCGCGCACGGCTTCGGTGAGCAGAAGTGGCGAGACGCGCTCGCCGGCTACTTCACGGAGTACGACGACATGCTGATCACCGCAGATGCCCGCGCCGCCGGGCTGCTCGAGCTCGACCGGGAGAGCGAGGCTGACGGCAGCTGGAGCTTTCGCCAGGTGCTGCTCGACCCCGCGGGTGACCGCGACTGGGCAATCGAGGGCATCGTCGACCTGGCTGAGTCGGAGTTGGAGGGCGAGCCCGCGGTGCGCGTCAAGCGAGTCGGCCCGTTCGTGGGGGAGTGACGGGTCGAGGAACTCCCCGCAACCACTAGACTCAACGCATGCGCCTCGGAGTCATCGACGTTGGGTCAAACACTGTTCACCTGCTGATCGTTGATGCGCACGCGGGCGCAAGCCCCGTGCCGTATCACTCGCAGCGTTCGGTAGTGCGCTTGATGCGCTACCTGGGCCCCAGTGGCGAGATTCTCGAAGAGGGCGTGCAGCTCATCATCGAGGCGGTGCGCGAGGCGGTGGTGACCGCGAATGAGATCGGGGTCGATGATCTGATTTGCACCGCCACCAGCGCGGTGCGCGAGGCCACAAACGGTGAGGACGTGCTCCGGCGCATCGCTGAGGCCGGGGGCATCGTCCCCGATGTACTGTCGGGCGAAGACGAGGCCCGGATCACGATGCTGGCGGTGCGCCGCTGGCTCGGGTGGTCGGCGGGCGAGATCCTACTGTTCGACATCGGCGGCGGATCGTTCGAGATCGCGCAGGGCTCCGACGAGTACCCGGATGTCCAGGTGTCCTTGCCGCTCGGAGCCGGCCGGTCGACGATTCAGTACCTCGCAGAGGATCCACCGTCGCGCGAGGCCGTGTCCGTGCTGCGTGAGCACGCCCGCACCGAGTTCACGCGTGTGCGCGATGAGCTGTTCGCGGGGCGGCCACGCCCCAAGCGCGTCGTGGGCACCTCCAAGACGATCCGGTCGCTTGCCCGCCTCGTGGGTGGCCCGGCTGATCCGGTGACCGGCGACCTCGCCCCACTGCACTACACGGGCCTGCGCGAGTGGGAGCCCTCGCTGCGAGATATGCCAGGATCGGTGCGGGAGTATCTGCCGGGAATCACGCCCGAGCGCGGCTACCAGATCATGGCCGGAGCCGTCGTGCTGCGCACGGCTATGAAGGTGTTCGACGTATCGACGCTCACGATCTCACCGTGGGCCCTGCGCGAGGGCATCGTGCTGCGTTACATCGACGCGCTTGATGGGCGCGGCGCCGATCCCGTCAACGCGTAGCTGATCCGGATCGGCCCTTACCCGAGCTCCTCGATCGCCGCGCGTACGGCGGCCGCGAGCTGCCGGGCCGCGGGGCCCGGTTGCAGCTTGGGGCCCTCGCCGGGAGCCGCGAGCACGATCGAGCGCGCGAACTCGGGGGCATCGATGGGGCGCAGCTCGACGCCCGGGTGATGCGAGCCGATGGCGAGCTTCGGGAAGAGCCCGATGACCATGCCCGCCGCGACCATGCCGAGCATCACCTGCACGTCGTCCGTGCGGATGGCGACGTTGAGGGTGTGGCCGGCCGCCGCAAACGTGTCGATGAGCACCGTGTCCATCGGATCGCCCTGGGTGGAGCCGAACAGCCAGCGTTCGTCGGCAAGCGTGACGAGCGTCTCGAGGTCGATGACGTCGCGTGAGGCAAGCGCATTTCCCTCGGGGAGCGCGAGCATGAGCGGGTCACGCAGCACCTCGGTAGTGGCGGTGCCGGGCCGAAACGGCAGGTCGTAGCCGACCACCGTGTAGACCAGGGCGGCATCGAGCTTGCGCAGGTTGAGGTCGGCGACAAGCGGCACCGACTCCTCGAGGTGCGCATCGACCTCGATGCCCTGCGCCGCGACTCGGGACACGATCTGCGGCAGCAGCTTGGCCGCGGCGGTGGGAAACGTGCCAAAACGCAGCCGCACCCGTCCGTGCTCGGTGAGCTCGCGCGCATCCTGCAGCGCGCGCTCGGTGAGGGTGAGGATCTGGTCGCCCCGGTCGAGCAGCAGCGCCCCCACCTGGGTGAGCGTGCTACCCCGGGTCGAGCGCTGCAGTACAGGAGCGCCCACCAGGCGCTCGAGATTCTTCAGGTGGTAGTCGACCGTGGGCTGGCTCCACCCCAGCGCGCGGGCGGCGCGGGTCACCGAACCCTCGTCTCGCACCGCGCTGAGTGCCTCGAACTGGCGTAAATCAATCACCGGGGTCACCTACTCCATATATGACATAGCGTGCTTTGCGTCGCAAGAGCCACATACATAGTATGTGGCATCCGAGAAGTGTAGGGGATTCCCCGTGCAATGGCATCGGGCCACGATGGACACATGCTGTACGCCGTCTCTGCACTCACAGATGCCCCCGAACTCACCGACGTTCCCGAACTGGACGTTGATGTCCACGCTGCGGTGCACACCAACCCCCACGAGGCCACGCCCTACGCCGACGCTCTCGACCGCTACATCGCGCGCGACCCGCTGCAGCTGATGGTGCCGGGCCACGGCGGGAGCGACTTCGGCATTAGCCGACGCCTCTCGGAGTTCTTCGGCGAACGCACCCTACGCCTCGACGTGCCGATGCTGATTGACGACATCGACCTCGGCGACGACAGCCCGCTCGACCAGGCACTCGCGCTCGCCGCCGACGCCTGGGGCGCTAAGCGCACCTGGTTTCTCACGAACGGTGCCTCGCAAGCCAACCGCACCGTCGCGCTCGCGGTACGGGGTCTCGGCGAAAACGTGCTCTCGCAGCGCAGCGCACACTCCAGCTTCAGCGACGGCGTGCTGCTCGCAGGACTCACCCCCACGTTCGTGTTTCCGTCGGTCGATGAGGACAACGGAATGGCCCACGGCGTCTCGCCTGCCGCACTCGATACCGCGCTCACCGCAGCCTCCGAAGCCGGGCAGTCCGCGGCAGCCGTCTACATCGTCTCGCCGAGCTACTTCGGTTCGGTCGCCGACGTGCGTGCCCTCTCGGAGGTGGCCCACGCCCACGGTGCACCCCTCATCGTCGACGGTGCCTGGGGCCCGCACTTCGGGTTCCACCCCGCGCTGCCAGAGTCACCGGCCCGACTCGGCGCTGACCTGGTGATCTCGAGCACCCACAAGCTTGCCGGGTCGCTGACCCAGTCGGCGATGCTGCACCTGGGTGACGGCCCGTTCGCGGAACAGCTCGAGCCGCTCGTCGAACGCGCGTTTGCGATGACCGCCTCGACCTCGACGAGCGCGCTGCTGCGAGCCTCGCTCGACATTGCGCGGCACGCGCTCGCCACAGGCCAGGAAGCGATCGGACAGTCGATCGATGCTGCCCAGGGCTTTCGCGATCAGTTGCGCGCGGATGACCGCTTCAGCGTCGTGAGTGATGACTTCGAGCGGTTCGAGGACATCGTGGAGACCGACCTGCTGCGCGTTCCCATCGATGTTTCGGCTGCTGGGGTGAGTGGACACTGGGTGCGCCAGCGCCTAGTTGACGCAGAAGGAATCTACCTCGAAATGTCGACCGCGACCGTCGTCGTAGCCGTCATCGGGGCAGGCAAGGCGCCCGACCTGGACCGGGTCTATCGCGCACTCGTCGCGGCCGTCGAATCACCCGAGGCCGAGATCGAGCGGGCGCACCACGCCCGGTCTGAAGCATTCCCCGCGCTGCCCGCACCGGGTGAGCTGCGCATGCTGCCCCGCGCCGGCTTCTTCGCGCAGACCGAAGTCGTACCCACGCGTGAGGCTATTGGCCGGGTGTCAGCGGACACCCTTGCGGCCTACCCGCCCGGCATCCCCAACGTCATGCCCGGCGAGGAGATCACGGCAGAGACTGTCGCGTTTCTGACCGCGGTAGGTGCCTCGCCGTCGGGGTACGTGCGCGGGGCAATCGACGCCGACGTGGCACACATGCGCGTGGTCGTGGAAGGCTAACCCGCTCACACACAAAGCTTCGGCCGGGGCCCCGTGCCTCGGCCGTTTCCCTGTGCCTACCGGCACAGGGATAATGGAACGTAGCCGCAACAGGCGACAGCGTTCCGTCGGAGCCCGCAGGCTTCAGACAACGACGTCTAGAGAAAGACAGCAATAGCGATGACCATGACCCTGCGACAGCAGCTCTTTCGAGTGAAACCCGTGCCCAAGGCAGGTGGTGAAGGGAAGAGCGAGCTCAAACGCAGCATCGGGCTCTTCCAACTCACCATGATCGGTGTCGGTGGCACAATCGGTACCGGTATCTTCTTCATCCTGTCTGAGGCGGTGCCGATTGCTGGCCCCGCCGTGATCTGGTCGTTCATCATCGCGGGCACCGTCGCGGGGCTGTCGGTGCTGTGCTACGCCGAGCTTGCGAGCGCGGTGCCAGTGTCGGGCTCCTCTTACTCGTATGCGTACAGCACCCTGGGAGAGCTGCCCGCGATGGGGGTGGCCGCCTGTCTGCTGCTTGAGTATGGTGTCTCAACCGCCGCCGTCGCGGTGGGATGGTCGCAGTATGTGAACCAGCTCATCAATAATCTCTTTGGATTCCAGCTGCCCGATCAGCTGCTGTATGCCCCCGAAGAGGGCGGTATCATCAACCTCCCGGCCGTGATCCTCATCGGCTTGTGCATGTTCCTGCTGATTCGCGGCACCTCGGAATCGATCGTGGCGAACACCATCATGGTGCTCATTAAGATCGCCGTGCTGCTGTTCTTCGTCGCTGTGGGCATCACCGGGTGGAACGTCGACCACTTCGCAGACTTCGCACCCTTCGGATTCGCGGGCGTCATGACCGGCGCCGGTCTCATCTTCTTCTCCTTCGTAGGCCTCGACGCAGTCGCGACCGCGGGCGACGAAGCCAAGAACCCGCGCCGCAACCTCCCGATCGCTCTGATCTCGGCACTCGTCATCGTGACGACCGTGTACGTGCTCGTCGCGGTTGTCGGACTGGGAGCACAGGCGAGCGAAGACTTCGCGGGCCAGAGCGCGGGCCTCTCGGCAATCCTCGAGAACATAGTGGGCGCAACTTGGCCAGGCACCGTGGTAGCCGCCGGCGCCGTGATTTCAATCTTCAGCGTCACGCTCGTGGTGCTGTACGGCCAGACCCGCATCCTGTTTGCAATGTCGCGCGACGGCATGGCGCCCAAGATCTTCCAGAAGGTCAACCCCCGTACGCAGACCCCCGTCGCCAACACGATCATCGTGTCGATCATCGTGGCGATTCTCGCTGGTGTGCTGCCGATCAACTTCCTCGCCGAAATGACCTCAATTGGAACGCTCGCAGCGTTCCTCGTCGTCTCGATCGCGGTTATGGTGCTGCGCAAGCGCGAGCCCGACCTCGAGCGCAAGTTCCGCGTCCCGCTCTACCCGGTCGTGCCGATCCTGTCGATCATTGGCTGCCTCTGGATCATCAAGGATCTGCGGCCCATCACCATCATCGTGTTTGCGATCTGGACGGCCCTCGTGCTCACCTGGTACTGGTTCACGGGCCGCAAGAACTCGGTGCTCGGTCAGCAGATCGAGACCGGCAAGATCGTGCTCGTTGGCCCGGGCCGGTACGAGCTCACGGAGCCTGCAGATCTTGCGGTTGATGCGGCAGATGTTGATCCGGATCATGGCCAAGCCACCAGCGCACGCGATGGAGAACAATCATGAGTGACCTTTCGGGATCCGTTGTCGTAGGCGTTTCGCCCGCGCACCCGTCGCGCGCGGCGGTGCGCCTCGGCGCACTGCTCGCACGCTCACACCGCGCCCACCTCGTGCTGGTCGCCGTGACGTCAGCGGCCTGGCCGCCACTGCCTTCGAATCGTGGCGCCGACAGCGACTTTCGCGAGTTCGCGACCCGCCAGGCCGAGCGGGCCCTGGCAGAGGCTCGTGCCTGGCTGCCCGAGGGAATGCACGTTGCCGAGTTGGTGAAGGGTGCCTCAAGCGCTCGCCGAGGGCTGCTGGAGGTCTGCGAGGAGCAGGCAGCGGTGCGGCTCGTCGTCGGCGCCCGCGCCGAGGGCGCACACCACGAGATCGAGCTTGGCTCGGTCGCGTCGAGCCTGATGCAGAGCGCGCACCTGCCCATCGCGATCGCTCCGCACGACTACGAGGTCGCCGATGACGCGCTGGTTTCGCGGGTGACCGCCTCTTACTCGGGGTCCGAGACCTCGGGGGAGCTGGTGCTGGGCGCGGCGGCGACCGCTGCCAAGTTTGGCTGCGGCATTCGTGTTGCATCGTTCCACACCCGCCCTCGCGGCTTTATGGAATCAGGGGTAGGGCTCGACGTCGAGGACGAGGTCATCGCGGAATGGGGTGCCGTGATTCGGCAGCATGTTACCCAGCTCCTCGGGGATATCGAAGGGTTCGCTGCCCCGCCCGAGGTCATCGATGCCGCGGTCGGCGTCGGTCGACAGTGGCACGAGGCGCTGCGAGCAGTCGATTGGCTGCCCGGCGAGGTGCTGCTCGTGGGGTCGACCAGCCTCGGGCCGATCGCGCGCGTCTCTCTGGGGTCGCACGCCGCCAAGATCGTGCGCCATTCGCCGGTGCCGGTCGTCGTAGTGCCGCGTCGTGCCACGAGTGACTACGTCGCCCAGGCGAAGCACGCATAGAATTCACACGCCTGTACCGCGAGTGAGAGTTTCTCGTTCCCCGTCATTCTGCGGGAACGGCTCATCGAAACCAAAGCGCAGAATCACCAGCAAAGGAGTCCTCATGTCACACCTGAACCAGCCCAGTCCCGAAGCAACACGGGTGGATGAACTGTGGTCGATCTTGCCCGAGGAATCGGCTGTCGACGAGGCCGGCGTGCTGCACATCGGCGGCGTCTCTGTTGAGCAGCTCGCTGAGCAGTACGGCACCCCACTCTACGTCTACGACGAGGCCGGGCTGCGCCGTCAGGCACGACGTCTGCAAGACGGACTTCGCGAGCGCTGGCCCAACTCCGAGGTGTTGTTTGCCTCGAAGTCGTTCCCGGCGGTGGGCATGTACAAGCTGGCGGCTGAGGAGGGTCTCTCGGTCGACATTGCGGGTGCGGGTGAGCTCAAGCTCGCGCTCGCGGCCGGCGTGCCGCCCGAGCGGCTGCACTTTCACGGCAACGCCAAGACCGATTTCGAGTTGTCGCTCGCACTCGAGGTGGGTATCGACACGATCATCGTCGACAACGAGGACGAGCTTGATCGTCTCGAGCGGCTGCTTACGAAGCCGCAGAAACTGCTGCTGCGCGTGATTCCCGGCGTCGAGGCGAAGACGCATGCCTCGCAGGCCACGGGCGGGGATGACTCCAAGTTCGGGCTTCCCATGGATCAGGCCCTGGCAGCGATCGAGCGTATGCGTGCGCACCCGCTGATGCAGTTCGAGGGTGTGCACCTGCACATTGGATCGCAGATTCTCGACGTCGACCAGTTCGCAGAGGCCGTCACGAAGATCTCGACGGCCGGCACGTTCGCCACCTACGATGTGGGCGGCGGGCTCGGCGTGAAGTACACGTATGACGAGACGGCGCCCAAGATTGACGACTACCTTGACGCGATCGTGAATGCGGCGCGCGCGCACCTGCCGGCTGATGCGAAGCTGCTCATTGAGCCCGGCAGGTCGCTCGTCGCGCGCTCGGGTGTGACGCTCTACCGGGTGACCTCGGTGAAGCATACGGGACGCGTGTTTGCGGCCGTCGACGGCGGCATGGCCGACCAGCTCGATGCAGCACTCACCGACCAGCGCTTCGAGGCGGTTCTGGCGAACCGGGTGCTCGATCCCTGGACCGAGACGGTGCAGCTCGTGGGCCGTCAGTGCGAATCGGGCGACCTACTCGTCGACCGCGCCCCGCTGCCCGCGCCCGAGGTCGGTGACCTTGTGGTGCTCGCTACCACCGGCGCCTACGGCTACACGCTTGCGAACAACTACAATGGAGCGCTTAAGCCGGCCATCGTGTTCGTGAAGGACGGTGCTGCCCGACTCGTCGCGCGCCGCGAGACCTATGACGATCTGCTCGCGACCCACGTTCCGGCGATCGATGCGTAACGCACGCTCTTGAAACGACACAGGCCCCAGCGCATGCGCTGGGGCCTGTGTCGTTTGATCCGGATCAAACGAGCCCGGATCGAGACTAGAGCTGCTCGACCGCGAAGTAATTGTCTTCGGGGTCAGCAAAGTTGAACGTCGTGCGGCCGCCCATGGTGGCGAGTTCTCCGACCGTCACGCCCGCCGCATCGAGGCTCGCACGCATGCCGGCGGCGTCCTTGCTGCCAAACAGGATCGACGGGGTCGCGAGATCGAGCTCGGGTGCCATGCGGGCGACTGTCGCACGATCAAAAAGTACGAGGGCCGTGGTGTCGTCGGGAGACGCGGCGAGCTCGATCGACAGCACGCGACCGTCTACGCGCTGGGTGTCGCGCCGGGAGAACCCGATCTCGCGCTCCCAGAACGCGGCCACGCGCTCGGGGTCGTTGACGTACACCATGACTTTGCCGAACTGATCGATCATGTGGGCCTCCTTGAAAGCAACGGTTTATCGGGGGGACCCCGCCAGTATTGCAGTGGCGGCACGCCCGGGCAACCGCCTCCGCGGGGCCCGTTTTGAGTTGGAGCGGGGGCTCGTGTAGAGTTAAATCTTGTTGCGCCGCTCCGGTTGCGCGGCGAGTAGTTCCCCTTGGGATATGGTGTAATTGGCAACACATCGGTTTCTGGTACCGACATTCTAGGTTCGAGTCCTGGTATCCCAGCCAAGTAACTCCCCGGTCATTCGACCGGGGAGTTTTTCGTTTTCTACCCGCCCCTGAAGTGTGGCATTCACTCCTTGATTGGACTCGGTCCAGTATGATTGGCGCGTGAATGTGAATCATTGTGGCCGCCCCGATTTGCGCTGGCGGCGAGCGGCAGTGGGTATTGGGGTCGGCGTGGTGATATCGCTCCTGGGCGTCTCGCCCGTGCTGGCCGCATCGACCCAGCCCCTCCACCCGGCTGTTACCACTGAGCGCCAAGCGGCCCCAGAGCTTACCGCGCCCGCGGGCGCGACTGAGGTCTGGCTCGATGCCGAGGGTGGCGGAAAGGTCATCGCCGCTGCACAGACCCGCAGCGGCACTGGTGGCTGGCAAGACGCGCTGGTTTCTCTCACACCTTTCGGAAGCACGGCAGTGGCCACGGTGCAGCCGGGCAAGGTCGATGCCCGATGGCGGGTGGCGAGCCAGGTGCATGCTGATTTCTCGGTCACGTTCGTTGATGCCCGCGGCAATATCCTCTCCGAACGACTACTGCGCAACGTCGCCGTCAGTGGCGACGGCGGTTGGGTCGACTGGGCCACTCTCGCGGGCACGCAAGACGGTGCAGAGAGTGACGACAACGGAGACGAAGAGGCAGGCGAGGGGCCAGGCGGCCGCTCCGATGCAGACTCGACGGCGGCGGGAAATACTGACGCAGCCAACGACGGTACCGCTAGCGATGCTCAGCTTTCGCGCACGGGATCCGATGCGATGCCCTTTTTGGGGGCCGGTGCAGTCTTGGCTGTGGCGGGTCTCGGGCTTCTTGCGCGTCGTGCGACTCGCACGCGTCGCACCCGCGCCGCGGATACGGAGGGGGAGGCACTATGAACCGTCAAGCTTTCACGAAGTTCTCCCTGAGCGTGCTCGCTGCGGTAACCGCGAGCGCACTGGTCCTGATGGTGGCGCCCTCGCCCAGCATCGCTGTGTCGATCGATTCGATTGAGAACCAATCGTTTGTGCGCAAGGCGGAGGCAGTCGGATTTACGCCAGCCCCGCCCCAGGTTCCGGCGCTCGAATCCGCGGTGGGGCGAGGTGCGGCACTCACCACTGTTCCCATCACCCAGGCCGACTCCACGAGGGGCCGTGTGGCACTCGGCGACGCTGCGAGCGGCTCGACAGCCGCGCTTGTGCGGGTCACACTGCTTGCTCCTACGGCCGAAACCTCGGTGTTCACGACCCAGGCGGGAAGCTCCGCCTCCGGAGCGAGCACTCCGCTCGATGATCTCAGCGGCACGCAGCTGACTCAGTCGCTTGACGCTGTACCGGGGCCGACGCCGATTCTGTACGCGGCAGCCGGGAAGACCGTGTCAACCACGGTGCTGCTTCCAATAGTCAACGGAGCCGTGCCCCTGTATGCCGACCGTGACGAAGCACCCGTGAGGGTCGAAGCGCTGGCGTTCTTTGCTGGCGGCGCGAACGCACCCGGGGCGACAGTCGCGCTCGCTGCGCCCGAGCTGCGCGCCGACACCGCCCAGGGGCTGGGCGGGGCCGGGATCGATCAGACTGGTATCTGGGTTGGGCTCAATGGCGCCGGTGGTGTCCCGAGCGACTTGGTGCGCAGCGTATACCTGACCTTTGACATCTCCCTTGACCGCGCTGACACCGTTTCGCTCTCGGACGGCCAGCAGCTCAAATTGCCAGCGGGTCGCAGCATCGTCACTACGGTTGTGACGCCCGACGAACTTGGCGGCGTCACGCTGCGCTCAAGCGCAGCCACGGGCTCGCTGCGGGCGAGCGTGCTGGGCTGGGTTGCAGAAGCCAGCGCAGACCTCTCAAGTGCAAACGTGACCGGTAGCTACGTCGCTGACGCCCTTCCCGAATCTGTTGTCAAGATTCGGGGAGGGAAGGCTCCGCGAGCCCTCGACCTCACGACCTACTCCGACGCGGACTATGCGCTCGCGCTCGTCGCATCGGTGGCTGGTGCCCCGGGAGAGACGACGCTCGACTGGCGATCGCCCGTAACCGGCCGAGCTGCCGGGGTTGCGCTCGACGGCACGGCTGGGGCCGCGCCACAGCTCGCACTCGTTCCTGTCGATTCCGGATCAGGACAGCTCTCGGTGCGGCGCGGGGCCGCGACCGTTCAGGTTCAATCGCTGGGCGCCTTTCTGGGCGAGGCGCAACAGTACGACGCAGCCGATCCGGCCACTATCGAGATCACGGCACCGCGAGATCTCGCATCCATTGACCTCAGCGAAAGCGGCTACTTCACGTTGGAGGGTGTGGTCGACGGCGGTGCGAACGCGGTTGACCGGGTCGAGGTTTCTGCGAACGACGCTGGAACACAGGTGTTTATCGGCACGGCCGAACTCACTGAGACGCCGACTCAAACCGTCTGGAGCATGCGGGTGCTTGCTCCAGACGATGGTGAATTTGACTACACGGCTACCGTGTTTGATCGGTCGAATCGAGGCGTGGCTCGCGCGAGTGATGAGATCACGCTCGACATTAACGCTGCTGACGCCACCGACACGGTGACCTCGCCAGAAGTACGCACCTTTGGGCTGCGGCCTGGCGAGGCGGTGCCTCGTGTCGTGGACGCTGACACCGTTGCGTTTGCGGAGCAACCAGACCTCGAGCCCGGGCAGATCATTGTCACCGGCCCGCTACCCGGGGCCGCGAGCGGTTTCTTGGGGCGAGTATCGCAGATGAACCTGGTCGCGGGCGAGTGGCTGGTGACCACGGTCGCGGTTGAGCTCTCGGAGGTGTTCTTTCAAGTGGACGTCGCCGAGACCATCGACTATCAAGCTGATGAAATCGTCGACCAGATCGCCGTCGAAGACACTCCCGCGAGCGGTGCTGACCCCTCCGAATTCACCGAGGGTTCGTTTGTGCCGGTAGATCGTGCGACCGGCAAAGAGGGCACCCCGGTGCCGCTCGAAGAGTATTCTGTGGCCGTCCCCGACGCACTGGGCAACGGGCCCGGCGCGGCCCCGGTCGCATGGCCGGGGGAGCTACCGGGTCACGCACACGCCGCGCTCGTGCGCGACGACGACGTAGACCTCACGCTCGGCGCAGACGACTTCAATCTGGCCGAAGCGGGGCTCGACCCCGCGAACCCCGACGATTTTGCGCTCGCGTGCCGGGCTGCCGGGAGCGACGGTCAGGAGCCCACGGGCGACCAGATCGATGAGAACGGTGAATGGCATCCAGCGCAAACGGGTGCTCCCGCGGCCCCTGCCTGCGCCCAGCAGCGACTCGGGGTCGACCTTCACGGCACGTGGTCGATTGGTATGGACGCTTCTTTCATCGTCGGCCTCAGAAACGGCAAGCCGAAGGTGCTCAACACCACAAAGCTGGATCCGTGGGAGTTCGATCGCGCTGAAAAACGTGAACTCGCGACCGAGGCGGCCATCGGAGTGCAGGCCTCGGGGGAGGCAGAGTTCAGCCTCGATTTCGTGCTCAACGTGAAAATGAAGTGGAAGTGGAAAGTTGTTCCCGCAGGAATCACCGTGCAGGAGTTCACCACTAAGGTGACGACGACGCTCAAGGCCAGCGCGGCGCTCAAGGCGTCCTTCAAAGCATCGGGCAAACTGAATTTTAAGCTTGACGTCGCGGAGGTCGCGCTTCCAACCACGATGTTTATGGTCGGCCCGGTCCCGGTCGCCATCACGAACCGGCTGAACTTTGCCATTGCAATGGGTGGGGAAGTGATGGCGGAGGTCGCGCTGCCCGCGGTCGGGGTCGAACGTGTCGATACCTTTGGGTTTACCTGGAAAACGGGGCAGGGGCTCAGCCGAATTAAGAATGACACCCCGACTAAGTATGTGGTGCCCAAGTTCACGAAGCTGAAGGATTCGGCGACCGTCAGTTTCACCGGCGGCATTTCGGTGGGCCCGGAAGTGAGCTTCCGTAGCCGTATTTATTCGTTCGCAGGCCCAGACCTGGCATTGAGTGCGAAGGCAGGTGTGGGTGGCGAAATCACCGGTCCTATTGCGGGTCCCTATGATGCGAAGGTGGAGGTATACCTCGCACTGGGGCTTGAAGGCATGGTGAAGTTGACCCTCATTAAGTGGGAGCTGGTGAACCTCAAAGTGTTCGCACTGGGCGTGCGCCTCAACCTGTTCACCAAGGAATGGTCCTTCTCGATCTAGGGGTTGTCGTGGCCGCGCTCGGTGCGCGGTCACGACCCCGTGCAGCTGGTGCTCACGGATGATGAAAGAATAGGGCCATGGCATCTCCAGTGAACTCGCCGCGCGGCATGCGCGATTTCCTTCCCGCTGACAAGGCCCGCCGCGAGCACGCGCTCTCGGTCATCAAGGGCGTGTACCGCGCTCACGGGTTTGACGAGATTGAGACCCCCGTGGTCGAGGATCACGCACGGCTCCACGCGGGGCTCGGTGGCGACAACGAGAAGCTGTCATTCTCTATCCTGAAGCGCGGCATCCGCCCCGAGCAGCTCGCGAAGGCTACGGAAGCCGGCGACGCCGAGCTGCTGGCCGACCTCGGCCTGCGCTTCGACCTGACGGTGCCGCTCACCCGGTTCTACGCCACCAACCGGGCCGAGCTGCCGCCCGTCTTCCGCGCGATCCAGATCGCACCCGTGTGGCGCGCCGAGCGCCCGCAGAAGGGGCGCTACCGCCAGTTCGTACAGGCCGACATCGACATCATCGGCGAGTCCGGCCTGATCGCCGAGATCGAGCTCGTCACCGCGACGTCACAGGCGCTCGCGGCCCTGGGGCTCACCGGCTGCGTGATCCGGATCAACGACCGCCGCATCCTCTTCGGGCTCCTGGCCCACTGCGGTTTTGCCCCCGAGACGCACGATCGCGCACTCATCACGATCGACAAGCTCGACAAGATCGGGGCCTCGGGCGTCGTAGAGGAGCTGCGTGAGATCGATGCCGACGCCGCCGAGAAGATTGGCTCCGTACTTGCACACGTCGAGCCGCTGCTCGCCGGTGATGGCATCGCGCTCACGCGTGACGCCATCGCGGCTGTGCTGCCCGAGGGGGCAGCCGAGGAGGGCGTCACGAACCTCGCCGATCTCGGCGCAGCGCTCGAGGGCGCGCTGCCCGAGGGCGTCGAGGTGCGCTTCGACCCGACGCTCGTGCGCGGCATGGGCTATTACACCGGCACGATTTTTGAGGTCGCGCACCCGGGATCGGGCAGCTCGGTGGGTGGCGGCGGCCGCTACGACGGCATGGTCGGTCGATTCCTCGGCCAGGACGTGCCGGCGGTCGGCTTCTCCATCGGCTTTGAGCGAGTCGTTGACCTCATCTCGCTGCCCGAGTCGACGGGCCCCGAGTCGGTCGCGCTCGTGTATGACACGGACGTGGAGTTTGCCGATCTGCTCTCGCTCAAGCGTGCGCTCGTCGAGAAGGGGCACCGAGTGCGGCTCGAGAAGCGTCAGAAGAACATGAAGGCGCTCCTCGCACGCGTCACGGCTGAGGGCTTCGCGAGCGTCGCCAACGTGCGCGGTGGCATGCGTTCGGTGGACGACATCGAGATTCGAGCCCTCGAGAACTAGCCGACACAGATCGGCGCTGATCATAGCGCGGGGGATTCGCAGCGAACAGGCGTTGACGTTGCAAGGTCTTGGTGGAATTCTGGGGGCGTTGGCACGACCCGACTACGGAGGACACCATGACCAAGCAAGTGTTCGTCAATTTCGCTACCGATGACCTCGAGCGATCCGAGGCGTTCTATGTCGCAATTGGCTGCGAGATTAACCCACTGTTTAGCGATGACAACGCTAAGTGTGCAGTTTGGAGCGAGGAAATCTTCTTCATGCTGCTGACGCGCGAGTTCTTTTCCACCTTCACCAAGAAGCAGGTGCCCAACGCCCGCGAAGTGGCGCAGGTGCTCGTCGCACTTTCGCTGGATTCGCGGGACGAGGTGGACAAGGTGCTCGCGGCCGGGCTCGCGGCTGGCGGAGCCGAGCCGGTTCCCGCGCAGGAACTCGGATTCATGTACTCACGCGATCTCGAAGATCCCGACGGCAACGTGCTCGAGTTCGTCTATATGGACCCGGCAGCTGCCGCAGACGGCCCGCCCGACATGGCCTAGAAGCGATCACAAACCGCGCAAAAGTACGCGGGATCCCGCCAATTTGTGTGCCACGCCTCAGGCTCTCGGGCGCGACACCCTAAACTTAGTGTGCGGCGGCAATATCGCCTCCGCACACCTGCGCCGACCCCGATCGGGGCGGCGCGATCCGGAGCATCCCAACAGACCCCAAGGAGCGCATGGTGGCATTTATCGACGCGGTGATCGCACGCGAGATTCTCGATTCGCGTGGCAACCCGACCGTAGAGGTTGAGGTTGGCCTCACAGACGAATCGGTGGGACGCGCTGCGGTTCCCTCAGGCGCGTCGACAGGCGCGTTTGAAGCGTACGAACTGCGCGACGGCGACAACGACCGGTACCTGGGCAAGGGCGTCATGAAGGCCGTTGACGCGGTGTTCGACGAGCTCGGCCCGGCCATCGAAGGTTTTGCCGCTGACGACCAGCGCATCATCGACGAGGTGCTCAAGGAGACCGACGGCACCGACAACAAGCAGCGCGTGGGTGCAAACTCGATCCTCGGCGTGAGCCTTGCGGTCGCACACGCCGCCGCAGCTGCAGCCGAGCTGCCCCTCTACCGTTACCTCGGTGGCCCCAACGCGTCGACGCTGCCCGTGCCGCTGATGAACATCATCAACGGTGGCGCGCACGCCGACACCGGCGTTGATATCCAGGAGTTCATGGCAGTGCCGCTGGGCGCCGAGACCTTCTCCGAGGGTCTGCGCTGGGGCGTTGAGGTTTACCACGCACTGAAGGCACTCCTCAAGGAGAAGGGCCTGAACACGGCACTCGGCGATGAGGGTGGCTTCGCCCCCGACCTGCCGAACAACGCGACGGCTCTTGAGCTGATCGTCGAGGCGATCAAGCGTGCGGGTTACGAGCCCGGCCGTGACATCGCACTCGCGCTTGACGTGGCGTCGACCGAGTTCTACGAGAACGGCGTGTACACGTTTGAGGGCCAGGAACGCACGGCGGCCGAGATGACGGCCTACTACGCCGACCTCATGGCGAAGTACCCGCTCGTGTCGATCGAGGATCCCCTCGCAGAGGACGACTGGGCGGGCTGGAACCAGCTCACTGCAGAGCTCGGCGACAAGGTGCAGCTCGTCGGTGACGACCTATTCGTGACCAACCCCGCGCGCCTTGCCGACGGCATCGCACAGGGCACGGCGAACTCGATCCTGGTGAAGGTCAACCAGATCGGCACGCTCACCGAGACGCTCGACGCCGTGCAGATGGCGCAGCGCGCTGGCTACACCGCCGTCATGTCGCACCGCTCGGGTGAGACCGAGGACGTCACGATTGCCGACCTCGCAGTTGCAACCGACTGCGGTCAGATCAAGACCGGTGCGCCGGCTCGTAGCGACCGTGTCGCCAAGTACAACCAGCTGCTGCGCATCGAAGAAGAGCTCGGTGGTGCCGCGAAGTACGCTGGCCGCGCCGCGTTCCCGCGCTTCACCGCGTAATCGCCTAAGCACACCTAGCACGCACACACGACAGGAGCACGGTGAAGCGCTGGACTGAAGACATTAGGGCCTGGGCCTCGAGTCTGAAGATCAGTGGTTTCACCGTGCTCGTTGTCGTGTTGGTGATCGGCGGCGGGATCATTGTGAGCCCGAGCCTGTCGACGTTTGTGGCGCAGCAGCGCGAGATCGCTGAGCTGCGCCAGAGCGTCGCCGAACATCGCGAGGCAGTCGACGAGATTGATGCCGAGCGCGCAAAGTGGAAGGATCCGGTGTACATCAGGTCGCAGGCCCGCGACCGGCTGTACTACGTGCTTCCGGGGGAGACCCAGCTCAACGTGATCGACGACATCGTGATGCCCGTCGAGCCCAATGAAGAAACGAACGCTGAGCTCTCGCGCACCGAAACCAACTGGGCTCGCTCGCTCGCCGCGTCGTTTGTCGCCGCGGGCGTCGCCCCCACCCCAGACCCAGAATCAACACCGAAGGATCCGCAGCAATGAGCCGCCCACCGTATGACGCCCCCACTCCCGCAGACATTGAAGCGGTCAGCGCACAGCTCGCCCGCGAGGCCCGCGGAGTCGTGGGCATTGCCGCACGCACCTCGGCTGGCGAGCCGACCGTTGTGGCCACGGCGCCGCGCCTGCCCGACGGATCGCCGTTCCCCACGTTCTACTACCTGAGCCACCCCGAGGCCGTAGCTGCGGCGTCACGTCTCGAAGCAGTTGGTGTCATGAACGAGTTCAATGACATGTTGGCCGAGGACGAAGACATGCGCGCGCAGTATCAGCTGGCGCACGAGGCATACATTGCCGACCGCGACAGCGTCGGCGAGGTGCCCGAGCTTGCGGGTATCAGTGCGGGCGGCATGCCCACTCGCGTAAAGTGCCTGCACGCGCTTATGGGGCACGCCCTCGCGGCCGGCCCAGGAGTGAACCCGATCGGGGATCTGGCACTCGAGCGCTGCGGTTGGAGCCCCAACGCAAGCTAATTATTTCGTCTCGACATAGAAATTGTGTTGATTCGTGCGTTTTGCCCGCATTTTCCGCTGAAGTGGCCCGTAGAGGCTGAAAATGCGGGTAGAGTAATCCTCTGGGCGGTTTCGCCCATTTTTTCTGCGCCCGCACTCCGTGGGCCATCCGCGCCCAGTGCACACGCACGGCGCAATTCATAGGCACACTGGTTCAAGGAGACTGCTTCGTGGCGAAGAAGATTCTGATCGTTGGCGGCGGCTACGCCGGCTTCTACACCGCATGGAAGCTCGAGAAGCTGCTGCGCGCAGGCGAGGCAGAGGTGACGATCGTTGATCCGCTCCCTTACATGGCCTACCTGCCGTTCCTGCCCGAGGTTGCTGCAGGCTCGATCGAGCCGCGTCACGCGGTTGTTGCGCGTCGTCGTCACCTGACGAAGACGGCCAACATTGCTGGCAAGGTGACGGGCATCTCGCACGCTACGAAGTCCGTCACGATCACGCCCAACGTGGGCGAGGCGTACGACTTCGCGTACGACCAGATCGTCATCACGACTGGTTCGGTCTCGCGCACGTTCCCCATCGCGGGCATCGCTGACAACGCAATCGGCATGAAGACCATTGAAGAGGCCGTGGCCGTGCGTGATCGCATGGTCGGCAACTTCGAGCGCGCAGCCTCGCTGCCCGCTGGCTCGGCTGAGCGCGCGCGCCTGCTGACGGTCACCGTCGTTGGCGGCGGCTTCGCTGGCATCGAGACGGTTTCCGAGCTGCGCTCGTTCGCAACCTCGATGCTGCGTCGCTACCCCGAGATCACGTTTGACGAGACGAAGTTCCACCTCGTTGAGGCAATGGGCCGCATCATGCCCGAGGTTACCGAGAAGCTCGCTGACTGGGTGGTTGCAGACCAGACCCGTCGCGGCGTCGACATCCACCTCAACACCCAGCTGCAGTCGGCTGAGGGTGGCAACATCGAGCTCTCCACCGGTGAGAAGTTCGAGAGCGACCTCATCGTCTGGACCGCTGGCGTCATGCCCCGTCCCTTCCTGCGCGGCACCGACCTTCCGATCGGCCCCCGTGGCCACGTGATTGGCAGCCCCTCGCTGCGCATCACCACCGAAGAGGGCGAAGCTCTCGAGGGTGCGTGGACCGCTGGCGACACGTCGCAGACTCCCGATATCTCCTCGACCCCCGGCCCCGGCGGCTTCTGCGTTCCCAACGCACAGCACGCAGTGCGCCAGGGGCGTCTGCTCGCGAAGAACATCGTTGCTGACCTGCGCGGCGAGGGTGTGCGCGAGTACAACCACAAGAACCAGGGCGCAGTTGCTGGCCTCGGCGTAAACAACGGCGTGTTCAAGTCGGGTGGCGGCGGAATCGCGCTGAAGGGCTACATTGCGTGGCTTGCACACCGCTTCTACCACGGCATGGCGATCCCCACGTGGGAGCGCAAGTGGCGCGTATTTGGTGGCTGGGTTGGCCACTTCTTCCTCGGTCGCGACATCGTCAACATTGAGGCGACGCAGAACCCCCGCGAGATCTTCGAAGAGTTCGCTTCACGCCCCAAGGCGTAATCGTTCCCGGGGCTGATCGCGAGATCAGCTCCCGTGGACCGATGTAGGTCAACGACTCAGGCCCCACAAGCTCGATGCTTGTGGGGCCTGATTCGTTTGCCGCGCGTCTACGCCTTCTCGGGGGCGTGCTTTGAGAGAAACTCGTACATCTCGGTGTCATCCACTCCGGGGAACGTGCCCGTCGGAAGCGGTGAGAGCACGTGCTGGTGCATGCGGGCGCTGGGCCACGCCTTGCCTCGCCAGCGCTCCAGCTGGTTGTCGGCGGGGGTGCGGCAGCACTCGTCATCGGGACAGGTCGAGACCATGCGGCCATTCGTGTCGCGCCCGCGAAACCACTTTGCGTCGTCGAACCGCACCCCACAGGCGATCGCGAACGGTCCCAGCTCGGCATCACCGGTCTGCACGCTCGTCCAAAACGTTCCCTCGGGGGTATCGGTGTACTGGTAAAACTCGCTCGTGCGGTTCTTGCGATCGAATGCGCTGCGCCCGCCCCACTTGTGGCACAGCACCTCGCCCTCGATCGAGCCCGAATCGTCACTGGGGAATGGAAGGCCGTCGTTTTCGTAGCCACGCACGAGGGTGCCCGATCCGTCAGCGCGATAGTGGTGCACCTGGAGCCCCAGGTGGCGCGTCGCGATATTCGTGAACCGGTGCGCGGCTGCCTCGTGTGTGACCCCAAAGGCATCTCGAAAGTCCTCGATGGCCAGGTTGCGATTGCGCTTGGCGGACTGCAGGAACTCCACGGCACGCGCCTCGGGAATAAGGCAAGCCGCAGCGAAGTAGTTGATCTGCAGCCGCTGTTCGAGAAACTCTGCATAGCTCGCGGGCTCCGTGTGCCCCAGCACCCGGTGTCCCATCGCCTGGAGGGCGAGCGATCGCAGCCCATGCCCGCCCGGAATCGATGTGGGCGGCAGGTAAATACGCCCGTTCTCGAGATCGGTGATGCTGCGGGTATTTGAGGGGAGCTCGTCAACAAAAGTGAGGGTGAAGCCGAGCAGCTCGGCGAGCATCGCCACCTCGCGGTGCGTAACGGCCCCGGCGCCGTGCCCAATGCGTCGCATGAGGTCAGAGGCCACGAGCTCGATGTCATGCACGTAGTTGTCGCGCGCCGTCATTTGGAGTCGGATCTCGGTGTTGGCGCGGCGGGCTTCCTCGCTCGACGCCGCGGCGGCGCGTGAGCGCCTCGCCAGCTCGCGGTGCATGCCGACAAGGGACTTCAAAGCGTCGTCGCCCAGGGTGCGGGGCGCGCGCACATGGGGGAGTCCGAGGCGTAGGTACCCCGGGGCCGATTGCGCGCGCTCGAGTTCGATTTCGAGGGCGCTGCGCGGATCCGGAGCTTCGCGGCGCAGCAGCTCAGCCGGGTCGACCCCCAGCTCGCGTGCGATTGCCTGGAGCAGCGTGAGCTTCGGTTCGCGGCGGCCATTCTCGATCAGAGAGAGCTGGCTGGCGACGACGCCAACGCGTTCGCCGAGCTGGCCCAGGGTGAGCCCCGCTTTCGATCGAAGGTGTCGAATGCGTTTACCCATGACGAGGCGATCGAGCGCTGCGGGGTTCTGGCCGGGAGCCGGGTCTTGCATCATGTTTTTGACTATACGGCAATAATCTAGAAAATTGCCAGCCGGTTTGGTGAATGGGGGGTGAATTAAGGCGTGAAAATAGAGATGTCACCGATTCTTCACCGCAGGGTGTGACTCACTAGGAGATAAACCGTTATGGGCAGTAGCGAAACAGCCGAGGCAACAATGACGATCGCGGAGCTCGTTCGAGCGCAAGCGACGACTTCTAACACCGAGGTGCTCGCCTGGGTGACTGAGGTAGCCGAATTGACCCAGCCCGACGCGGTCGTCTGGTGCGATGGTTCGCAGGACGAGTGGAACCACCTCACGACCGAGATGGTCGAAGCTGGCACGCTGATCCGCCTGAACAAGGACCTGCGCCCCGGGAGCTTCCTCGCTCGCTCTCACCCGGCCGATGTGGCCCGCGTTGAGGATCGCACCTTCATCTGCTCGGAGAATGAGTCCGATGCTGGCCCCACGAACAACTGGGTTGCCCCCGACGCGATGAAGGCCGAGCTCATGCCGTTCTTCGCGGGTTCGATGCGCGGCCGCACCATGTACGTGGTGCCCTTCTCCATGGGCCCCGTCGGCGGAGCCATCACGCAGCTCGGCATCGAGATCACCGACTCGCCCTACGCCGTGCTCAACATGCGCATCATGACCCGCATGGGTCAGGCTGCCCTCGACGGTATTTCCTCGGGAAGCGAGTGGGTGCGCACCGTGCACTCGGTCGGCATGCCCCTCGAAGCTGGCCAGAGCGACGTCGCCTGGCCCTGCAGCGACACCAAGTACATCACGCACTTCCCCGAGACCCTCGAGGTATGGTCGTACGGCTCGGGCTACGGCGGAAACGCACTGCTCTCGAAGAAGTGCTTCGCGCTGCGCATTGCTAGCGTCATGGGCAAGAACGAAGGCTGGCTCGCAGAGCACATGCTGCTCCTCAAGCTCACGAACACTGCGACGAACAAGGCCTACCACCTGTCGGCAGCGTTCCCCTCGGCCTGTGGCAAGACGAACCTCGCCATGCTCCAGCCGACGATCCCCGGCTGGAAGGTCGAGACGATCGGTGACGACATCGCTTGGCTGCGCCCCGGTACCGACGGGCGGCTCTACGCGATCAACCCCGAGGCTGGCTTCTTTGGCGTCGCACCCGGCACCGGTGAAACCACCAACCCCGTCGCGGTCGACACCATGTGGGGCAACACCATCTTCACGAACGTCGCGCTGACCGACGAGGGCGACGTGTGGTGGGAGGGCAAGACCGATGAGGTGCCCGATCACCTCATCGACTGGCAGGGCAACGACTGGACTCCCGAGTCCGGCCGCGTCGCCGCTCACCCCAACTCGCGCTTCACCGTGCCGATCCAGCAGACGCCCACGCTCGCGCAGGACTGGTACGAGCAGAACGGCGTGCCGCTCGACGCGATCCTGTTCGGTGGCCGCCGCGCCACCAACATCCCGCTTGTCGCCAAGTCGCTCTCGTGGGAGCACGGCGTGTTCATGGGCGCGACCGTCTCGTCTGAGAAGACCGCTGCTCAGGAGGGCACCGTAGGTGAACTGCGCCGCGATCCCTTCGCAATGCTGCCGTTCTGCGGCTACAACATGGCCGACTACTGGGGCCACTGGCTCGAGATCGGCGAGAAGATGGGCGACAAGGCTCCCAAGATCTTCCAGGTCAACTGGTTCCGTAAGGGTGCAGACGGCCGTTTCCTGTGGCCCGGCTTTGGTGACAACTCACGCGTGATTGACTGGGTCATTCGCAGCGTCGAGGGCGATGTCACCGGCGAGCTCACCGCGATCGGTACGGTACCCGCTGCGGGCGAGCTCAACCTCGACGGCATCGAGGTTCCCGAGGCCGACCTCGCCGAGCTCTTCGCGATCGACGCCACCTCGTGGCTCGCCGAGGCGGACCTCACCGAGGAGTTCTTTGCTCAGTTCGGTGACCGCCTGCCCACGGCCATGTCGGCCCAGCTCGATGGCCTGCGTGGCCGCCTGAGCGCCGAGTAATAAGTTTGCCTGCAACGCAGGCGCGAGACCGTAAGCCCCGCCGTTCTGCCCAACGGCGGGGCTTACTCGTTTTTGGTGCGCGCGATATGTGGCACGATAGACGAGGCGAGAAACCACCCCCTATAGCCCAATTGGCAGAGGCAGCTGACTTAAAATCAGCACAGTCTGGGTTCGAGTCCCAGTGGGGGGACCAACCGCACCACATAGACTTGGCGCGTGCTGTTCGCCAAAGTCATTCTCATCATCGCGATTGTGCTCGCGGCCGCCCTCGGGGTGTTCATGCGCGTGCGTGCGTGGCGCAGGCGTAAACAAGCTGAGCGGGCGCGATGGAACGCCGAGCTCGCGCGCGATCTGCGCGACCTCTGAGGCATCCTTGCTGCGCCGCCAAGCTCCGCTCGCATAGACTGCGACTATGTCATTCGACCTCACCGAAGAGGAGCTGCTTGCCGCAGCAACGCGCGAGGCCTGGCTCGATCCGGATCGCTACTGGCGTTCCATACATGACGCAGTGCGCGAGCATTCTGGCCCCGTGGTCGCGTTGTCGCTCCCGGCACTCACCCGCAACGCCCACGACCTGACCAGGCGGGCCGGTGGGATTCCCATTCGCGTCGCGAGCAAATCAGTGCGTTCGCGAGCAGTGCTCGACGCAGTGCTCGGGCTGCCGGGGTACCGCGGCGTACTGGCATACTCCCTGCCCGAGGCGCTCTGGCTCGCGCAGGGCGAGACTGGCGTCGACGACGTCGTCGTCGCGTACCCGAGTGTCGACCGTGCGGCCCTCGCGCGGCTTGCCACCAGCGAAGATCTCGCGGCACGGGTGACCGTGATGATTGATGACCCGCGGCAGCTGGATCTGATCGACGAGGTCGTGCGCCCCCATAATCGCGCGCGTCTCCGCGTCTGTATCGACCTGGACTGCTCGTGGAAGTCACCCCTCCTTGGCCACATCGGCGTGCATCGCTCGCCCGTGCACGACCCGGAGCAGGCGGAGTGGCTCGCGGCGCACATTGCGGGGCGTGCCGGGTTTACGCTCGTGGGTGTGATGGCCTATGAGGCCCAGATCGCCGGGGTTGCCGACCGCCCGGCGGGTAAACCGGCCGCCGGCGCGCTGATGCGCGCGGTGCAACGCGCGAGCGGCAGCGAGCTCGCCGAACGGCGGGCCGAAGCGATCGCTCGTGTGCGCGGCGTAACCGAGCTTGAGTTCGTCAATGGTGGCGGCACCGGATCTGTTGAACGCACCGCCGCCGAGGCCGCTGTCACCGAGGTGGCCGCGGGCAGCGGACTCTACGGCCCCCATATCTTCGACCGCTACGAGGCCTTCGACGTGGCTCCGGCGGTCGGATTCGGGCTCGATGTGGTGCGTAAGTCTTCCCCCGACCGGGCCACTCTGTTCGGTGGCGGGTGGATCGCCTCGGGGCCCACGGCGCCCGACCGCTCCCCGCTGCCCGTCTGGCCCGCGGGGCTCTCCTACGAGCCGCGCGAGGGCGCCGGCGAGGTACAGACCCCGCTGCGGGGAGCCGCCGCGCGCTCCCTTGAGGTGGGCGATCGCGTGTGGCTGCGGCACGCGAAGGCCGGCGAGATCATGGAGCATGTGACGCACATCGTGCCCATTAGCGCGGCCGACCAAGCGCTCGAACCGATCACAACCTACCGAGGCGAAGGGCAGTGCTTTCTATGACCAAATGGGTGAACTGGGCGCGCACCGAGTCTTCGGTTCCCGCTACCGTTGTCGCGCCTCGCACGGCCGAACAGGTCGTTGCTGCGGTGCAACGGGCGCGTGACACGGGGCACACCGTGAAGCCGATTGGTGCCTCACACAGCTTCACCGGCATCGGGGCGACCGACGGGATTCGCATCGACATGAGCCGCATGCGCGGGCTCGTGGGGGCCGACACCGCACGGATGCGCGCCACGGTATGGGGCGGCACCCACCTGTGGGAGATTCCGACCCTGCTCGAACCACTCGGCCTGGCAATGCCCAATCTCGGCGACATTGACAAGCAAACGATCACCGGCGCCACGCAGACCGGGACTCACGGTACCGGAGGGGGCTTCGGCGGTATTTCCACCGGGGTCGTTGGCGCCCAGATCGTCACCGGAACGGGCGAGATTCTGCACATCGACGAGCACAACAACGCGGACCTGTTGCCAGCTGTCGCCCTGGGCCTCGGTGCGCTGGGCATTGTGCTGACGGTCACGCTGCAGTGTGTGCCCCGCTTTCTGTTGCACGCCGAAGAGGCGCCGGCCCAGCTCGACGAGGTGCTGTCGAACTGGGAAGACCGGGTACGCAGCGTCGACCACTTCGAGTTTTTCTGGTTTCCTCACACTCGCTCGGTGCGCACGAAGACGAACACGCACCTCCCGCTTGACGCGCCGCGCCGCCCCCTGGGCATTGCGGCCAGGTTCCTCGATGAGGAGCTCGCGAACAACCTCGCGTTCGGGGCGTGCACCGCGCTCGGCGCCGCCGTCCCAGGCATCGTGCCGCGCATCAACCGCGTGGTCGAATCCGTGTCGAGCCGACGCAGCTACGCTGACGAATCACACAAGGTGCTGATTACGAACCGCCGGGTGCGGTTTCGCGAGATGGAATACGGGGTGCCACTCGGGGCGGTTCCCGAAGTCGTGCGTGAACTCGGGTCTCTCATCGAGCGGAAGGGCTTCAACGTCTCCTTTCCTATCGAAGTGCGCGCGGCCGCTGCCGATGAGCTGATGCTCTCGACGGCCTCCGGGCGCGACTCAGGGTACGTTGCCGTGCACCGCTACTGGCGCGAGCGCGACACGACCTACTTTCGCGAGGCCGAAGCCATCCTCGCAGCGCACGACGGGCGGCCGCACTGGGGCAAGATGCACACGCTGGGGGCCGAACAATTGCGGGCGCGGTATCCGCGCTTCGACGACTTCGGCGCGGCGCGCGACCGGCTCGATCCGGATCGGGTGTTCACGAACCCGTACCTGACTCGCGTGCTAGGGGAGTGAGTGAGTTCTGCGACTCTGAAGTGCCTCGGCACTTGTGAATCGCAGGATCCAGACGGCTAATCCACAGCTGCCTAGTGAACTGGGTCGATAGGATTCGAACATGTCTGGTGGATTGATTGCCGCGCTTGTCGGTGTAGGTGTCCTTGTTCTTCTGATCGGCTACGTCTGGATCACCTACAACTCCCTCGTGACGCTGCGTGTGCGCGTCGACGAGGCCTGGAGCGATATTACGGTGCAGCTCAAGCGCCGTGCAGACTTGATTCCATCGCTCGTTGAGTCGGTGAAGGGCTACGCAGCCCACGAATCTGGTGTGTTCGAGGCCGTAACGAAGGCCCGCGCCGAGACAATTTCGGCCGACAACCCGGCTGCGGCATCGGTCGCAGAAGGCCATATGCAGGAAGCGCTTAAGAGCATCTTCGCGGTCGCTGAGGCGTACCCGCAGCTGCAGGCCAGCCAGAACTTTCTGCAGCTGCAGGGCGAGCTGGTCGACACCGAGAACAAGATCCAGGCGTCGCGCCGGTTCTACAACGGTGGCGTGCGCGAGTACAACACCAAGATTCAGCTGTTCCCCAACACCCTGTTCTCGCGGGGCATGGGCTTCGCAGAGCGCCAGTTCTTCGAGGTTGACGATGTTGCGTCGATCTCGGAGCCGCCGCGCATCCAGTTCTAACCGAGGTCGGCCGTGTACAGCGCGATACGCCGCAACAAGGTCAACAGCGTTCTGATCATCCTGCTATTTCTCGCCATCGTGGGCGGGCTCGGGTGGCTCGCCGGCTACATCTACAACTCCCCGGGCATCGTGGTCACGGTGGTCGTGTTCTCGCTGGGGTTCGCCCTGTTCCAGTACTTCATGGCAGGCCGCCAAGCCATCTCCATGAGCGGGGCTCAGCGCATCACAGAAGCCGATAACCCGCGGCTGTACCGGATTGTCGAGAATCTTGCGATCACCACCGGCACGCCGATGCCCGAAGTGTATATCGTGCATGATCCGGCGCCCAACGCATTCGCGACGGGGCGTGACCCCGCACACGCGATGGTGGCGGCGACCACGGGCCTCCTCGACATCATGACGGATTCCGAGCTCGAGGGCGTAATGGCCCACGAACTGGGGCACGTGCGCAACTACGACATTCGTGTGTCAATGATCGTCTACGGCCTGGTGGTCGCCATCGGAATGCTCGCCGACATGATGATGCGCATGGCCTTCTTCGGCCGCAACAATAACAACGGCAACCCAATCGTGCTCGTGTTTGGACTCGTGGCAATGCTCGTGGCGCCGCTGGTTGCCACGATCGTGCAGCTCGCAGTGTCGCGGCAGCGCGAGTACCTCGCCGACGCGACCGGTGCACTCACGACGCGCCACCCGGAGGCCTTGGCGAGCGCGCTGCACAAGCTGTCCACCTACGGTCAGCCGATGCAGAAGCAGCAGTCGAGCATGGCGCACCTGTGGATCGCAGACCCGCTGAAGCCGGGCATCGTGCAGCGACTGTTCGCGACCCACCCGCCGATTCCGGATCGCATCAGGCGGCTGCTCGACATGGGCGGTAAGTTCTAGCGCGGTGTGAAGTGTCGTGGCCGGGCGGCGGTAGGCTGAGGGAATTACCTCAGGAGGTCGCTCACCGTCGTGTCCACCATGTTTCGTTCGCTCACAGGGCGCAACTACCGCATCTGGTTCGCGGGAGCGCTCCTGTCAAACGTGGGCGGATGGATGCAATCGACCGCCCAAAACTGGGTGGTCCTCACCGAGCTGAGCGACAACAACGCCTCGGCGGTCGGCGTGACGATGGCGCTCCAGTTTGGGCCCCAGCTGCTGCTCGTGCCGTTCAGCGGGGCAGTCGCCGATAAATTCGACCGACGTAAAGTGCTCATGGTTACGCAGAGCCTGTTGATGCTCTGCGCCGCAGCACTTGGAGTGCTGCTCGTCACCGGGGTTGCCGAGCTGTGGCACGTGTACGGGTTCGCGCTCGCGCTCGGGGTCATCAACGCCTTTGACGCGACCTCGCGGCAGGCCTTCGTGTCTGACCTGGTGGCGGGTGACCAGCTTTCGAACGCGATTGCGTTGAACTCAGCCTCGTTTAACTCCGCTCGCCTTGTTGGGCCAGCCGTCGCGGGCATTCTGATTGCCGCCGTCGGCTCGGGCTGGGTGTTCATTATCAACGCGGTGTCGTTTCTCGCGGTGCTCGTGGCGCTGAGTTTCATTCGACCTGCCCACAGGGTGCCCGACACCACGCAGGAGAGGGAGGGCCAATTGGCCCAGCTCGCCGCTGGGTTTCGATACGTGCGGCACCGCCAGGATCTGCTTGTCATCTTTTTGATGGTGTTCGTGCTTGGCGCGTTCAGTATGAATTTTCCGATCATCGCGTCGACGATGGCCGTGGAGTTTGGGCGTGACGCCACCGACTACGGGCTGCTGTACTCGATGCTCGCGATTGGTTCACTGACCGGTGCGCTGCTCGTGGCTCGGCGACCGGTCCCGCGAATGCGCGCGGTGATTGCGGCCGCCGGGGGTATCGGCGTGGTGAGCCTCGTGAGCGCGTTCATGCCTAGCTTCTGGGCCTTCGGTGGTTCGTTCGTGTTTCTCGGCTTTTCGACGGCGACACTGCTCACCACCGCGAATGGTTTTGTGCAGACCACCGCGGCGCCGCAGGTGCGCGGCCGGGTCATCGCGCTCTACATTGCAGTGTTGATGGGTGGCACCCCGCTCGGGGCCCCGCTGGTCGGCGCCGCTGCCGACGGCCTGGGGGCGCGGTCGACGCTTGTGATCAGCGCGCTCGCGGGTTTTGTGGCGTTTCTGGTGGGCGCCGTTTGGCTCGTGACCGCGCGCAAACTTCGGTTTCATCGTGGTGTTGGTTGGCGCTTGCAGATCACGCATGCGGGGCGGCCCGGACTGGGGGATGACCCCCGTGAACAGGTCGAATCGCTCACTGCTCCGCTCGAAGTTTTGCGGCGCGAGGCTGCACCGATTCCCGTTGAGAGTTCGGTGCCGCAGGAGTCCCCGACCGTTCCGCTCGCGACCGGCCGAATTCGGTTGCCGGGCCACGTCGCAAAGGACGATCCGGAGGAGTAGGCTGGAGGGGTTCACGCGGACTCGTCCGCTTTCTTCAACTTAGATGGAGCCAAGATACCGGTGAGTGACTTCCTGTCGGCACAAACCCGCACTGAAACGGACTCGATCGGCAGCGTCGAGGTGCCTGCGGCCGCGTATTGGGGCGTGCACACGTTCCGCGCCCACGAGAACTTTCCGATCGCGCGCCGCCCAATTTCGGTCTACCCCGACTTCGTGCGTGCATTTGCTTGCGTGAAGCAGGCCGCGGCTCGCGCAAACCTCGAGATTGGTGCGCTGGACGAGCCCCGCGCAACGCTCATCGACCGCGCCTGTGAAGAGATCAAGACGGGCATGCTGCACGATCAGTTCGTTGTGGGCGTCGTGCAGGGTGGCGCTGGCACCTCGACCAACATGAACGCGAACGAGGTCATCACGAACCGCGCGCTCGAGCTGGCAGGCCACGAAAAGGGTGACTACTCCTACATCCACCCGAACGACCACACGAACCACAGCCAGTCGACCAACGACACGTACCCGACCGCTATCAAGATTGCGCTCGCGTTCTCGCTCGAGAGCCTGCTCGACGAGCTCGCGCTCCTCTCCGACTCGTTCGCGAACAAGGGCCGCGAGTTCAAGGACATCGTGAAGGTTGGCCGCACGCAGCTGCAGGACGCCGTTCCGATGACCCTGGGCCAGGAGTTCAACGCGTTCGCTGTGACCCTGCGCGAAGACATCGATCGCCTCCGCGAGGCAGTCACCCTGCTGCGCGAGATCAACATGGGCGCCACCGCCATCGGCACCGGCATCAACGCACCGAAGGGCTACCGCGAAGCGGTCGTCAAGCACCTGCGCGAGATCACCGACCTCAACCTCGTAACCGCGGGTGACCTCGTCGAGTCGACGAGCGACACCGGCGTGTTCATCACGTTCTCGGGTGCCCTCAAGCGTAGTGCGATCAAGCTCTCGAAGATCTCGAACGACCTTCGCCTGCTGTCCTCGGGCCCGCAGGCTGGCCTGGGCGAGATCAACCTGCCCGCACGCCAGGCAGGCTCGTCGATCATGCCCGGTAAGGTCAACCCCGTGATCCCCGAGGCCGTCTCGCAGGTGGCCTACGCCGTTGCTGGCTCGGACGTCACCGTGACGATGGCGGTCGAGGCCGGTCAGCTGCAGCTGAACGCGTTCGAGCCCATCATGGCTCACTCGCTGTTCCAGTCGATCACCTGGCTCGAGCGCGCGTGCAAGACGCTGCGCGAGAACTGCGTTGATGGAATCACCGCCAACGTCGACCACATCGAGAACATGATGGCGCGCTCGGTGACCGTCATCACCGCTCTCGCACCCGTCATCGGCTACTACGAGGCCGCAAGCCTCGCAAAAGAAGCTCTCGCGACGAACGAGCGCGTCGGCGACCTGGTGGTTGCGCGCGGTCTGCTGAGCCAGGCCGAGCTCGACGACATTCTGCAGCCGTCCAAGCTCGCGGGTCTGCACCCCGAGACCGGCGCGATTGACATCGTCCCGGCTGAGGCTGCCGCGGAGTAATCTCTGGCAAGCTGGCCTCCAGTCATACAAAACGGCGGTGAGATCCTCGGATCTCACCGCCGTTTTGTATTGCGCTGAAGTCAGCGCTGGGCTGGCCTTCGGGCGTGGTTATGCCTTCGTGCAGTAGGACGTGATCGCGCCGATCTTCTCGATCGTCACGGTCACCTCGGTGCCGGGCATGAGGTAGAGCGGGGGCTTCCGTGAGCGGCCGGCGCCACCGGGGGAGCCGGTCGAGATGACCGTACCGGGAAGCAGCGTAAGCGACTGCGAAATCGTGGCAATCAGCTCGGCGACGGTGCGAATCATGAACGATGTGCTCGAGTCCTGCACGCGCAGACCATCGACATCGGTCGTAATGCCGAGCACCTGCGGATCCGGAATCTCATCGGCCGTCGTGACCACCGGGCCCACCGGAGTGAAGCCATCGAACGACTTACACCTGGACCACTGGGGTTCCATGAACTGAATGTTGCGCGCGGTGATGTCGTTGATGACGGAGTAGCCGTAGACATAGTCGAGGGCCTCTTCGGCCGAGACGTTCTTTGCGGCCTTGCCGATAATGACCGCGAGCTCACCCTCGTAGTCGACCTCGTCGCTCAGATGCAGCGGAATCGGTACCTCGCCGAGGTGCGCGCCCAATGAATTGGGGAAGAGCGAGAACAGCACGGGGCCAGAGTCGTTGTCGAGGCTGAGCTCACTCGCGTGTTCGTCGTAATTGAGCCCCACCGCGAGGGTGATGGGCGCGCCGATCACGGCGGGCGCGTACGAGACGCCAGCGAGCGGTGTCCATTCGGTAGCGGGCAGCGTCGTGACAGCCTTGCTCAGCGCACGCTGGGCAGCCGGGCCGGCCTCAATGTGCTGCTGCAGAGTGCGGGCGTCGCTACCGAGGCGTCGAACGGGAACGCACGCCTCTCCACGAACTACTGCAAGCTCAGGAGCGGAATCGGGGGAGAAGATCAAGTGCGCGAGTTTCACCCCTCCAGGCTATCTGACACGAGGGAATCCAGGGACACAGGAGCATGTGTGAAGTGTCGGACCTCATTTTTTGTGTGATAGGTACCCTAAGGAGTTTCCTCTGAGCGAACTCGGAGGCGACGGGTGATGGATTCGGGAAGAATGGGAGGCATGACCGAGAACGCGAAGACCAAGCCCGAGATCGAATTTCCTGACGGACCAGCCCCCGCCGCTCTGGAGATCGTTGACATTGAGGTGGGCACCGGCGCTGAGGCGCTTGCCGGCTCGACCGTTGACGTGCACTACCTGGGCGTCGAGTTCGACTCCGGTGATGAGTTTGACTCGTCGTGGAGCCGTGGCGAGTCCATCAACTTCCCGCTGCGCGCGCTCATCAAGGGCTGGCAGGACGGCATCCCCGGCATGAAGGTCGGCGGCCGCCGCAAGCTCATCGTGCCCCCGGCACAGGCGTACGGCACCTCGGGCGGACACCCGCTCTCGGGCAAGACGCTGATCTTCGTGATCGACCTGCTCGGCGTGAGCTAACCACTCACCTGGCGGTCTAGACAGTTGTTCCGCCGAGGGCGGGATCGGCGCGAAGCCGGTCCCGCCCTTTGTCGTTTGCCGTTGGTGCGGTGGCCGGACGTTGTGGACGCGGTTGGAGATCTGGCTCCGTAGCAAACACCCGAGTGGTAACGTAGCTTCGTTCAGCTAACACACAGCACGAAACGGAGCCGTCGGTGACCGCAATCGACCAGCAGCAAGAGGCGCAGGGCAGCGCCGAACCACGGGAGCCCAAGAATCGCCTCGACAGGTTCTTCCTGATCAGCGAGCGAGGCTCGACCTTTGGCACCGAGATCCGTGGGGGGCTCGTGACATTCGTCACGATGGCGTACATCGTGATCCTCAACCCGATTATCCTCACGAGCGGGGTGGACGTTGAGGGCAACACGCTCTCATTCCCCGCCGTGAGTGCCGTCACCGCCCTCACCGCGGGCGTCATGACGATTCTGTTCGGACTCGTCTCCAAGCTTCCATTTGGGTTTGCTGCAGGCCTGGGAATCAACGCCTTTGTTGCGTTCTCAGTGGTCGGACAAGTGACCTGGCCCGAGGCCATGGCGATCGTCGTCATCAACGGTGTGCTGATTGTGCTGCTCTCCGCCACCGGCCTGCGCCGCATGATCTTTGACGCCGTGCCCGTCGAGCTGAAGCTCGCCATCACGGTTGGTATCGGCCTGTTCATCGCGTTCATTGGTTTCGTGAACGCGGGCTTCGTCACGGCTACCGGCCAGGGCTCACCGCCCGTAGGCCTCGGCGGCGGCGGCTCAATCGTCACCATCCCCACCCTGATGTTCGTGCTGACGCTGCTGGTCACTGGAATTCTTGTGGCCGCACGCGTCAAGGGTGGACTCCTCATTGGCCTCGTCGCCGGCACCGTGGGTGCCGTCATCGTTGAGGCTGTCGCGCAGCTCGGCCCACGCACCGGCGCCGACGGCGAGATCGCGAACGCGGGCGGCTGGGGCCTCACCGTACCCGAGCTGAGTTCGGCACCCTTCAGCGTGCCCGATCTGAGCCTGGTGGGTGCCGTCAGCTTCGACCTCGGCCGAGTCGGCATTGTGACGCTTGTCATGCTCGTATTCACGCTGCTCTTCACGAATTTCTTTGACGCCATGGGCACGATGACGGGGCTCTCGCGCGAAGCCGGGCTGGCCGACAAGAAGGGCAACTTTCCGCGTCTGAAGTCGGCACTGATCATCGAGGGCGTCGGCGCCATCGCGGGCGGCATGACCTCGTCCTCCTCGAGTACCGTGTTTGTGGAGTCGGGCGCGGGCATCGGCGAGGGGGCGCGTACCGGCTTCGCCAACATGATTACGGGCGGCATGTTCTTGCTCGCCATGTTCTTCACTCCGCTGACCCAGATCGTGCCGACCGAGGTTGCCGCCGCGGCCCTCGTCGTGGTGGGTGCGATGATGATGGCGCAGATCAAGCACATCGACCTCAGCGACTTCCGGGTGCTGCTGCCCGTGTTCCTCACGGTGTCGGTCATGCCCATGACCTACTCGATCGCCAACGGCATCGGTGCGGGATTCGTAGCCTGGGTGCTGCTGCACGCATTCAGCGGCCGCGCCAAGCAGGTGCACTGGCTGTTGTGGATCGTCGCCGCGGGCTTTGTGGCGTTCTTCGCGCGTGGTCCGCTCGAAAGTCTCATCGGCGCTTAATACGTAGCCAGCTGTGGGAAGACCCACCAATGTAGGGCCCGGGATCCAAGATTCTGGGCCCTTGTTGTACATTGTGCGAAATTTTGGAACGATTCATTGACAGCCGCACCGCCGTCCAGATAGCGTCGCAGTTAGGTTCACCCCGAAGGAACAGGGGCACCGAGGCGGGCCGAGTTAATTGCTCGGCCGCTCTTCACCGCAGCGTCGCGAAGGAGAGAATTCGTATGAGTAGTGTAGGTCTGCTGTACGTGGGAGCCGTGCTGTTTATCAACGGTCTCATGCTGATCGATATTGTGCCGGCCAAGGCCGCCGCCGCAATGAACCTGTTCGTGGGAGGCATGCAGGTCATCTTCCCCACGATTATCATCGCGCAGTCTGGTGGTGACCCGGCTACCATTCTGGGCGCCTCAGGTCTGTACCTGTTTGGTTTTACGTACCTGTATGTCGCCTGGAATACGCTCACAGGCGCCACGGGGGAGGGGCTTGGCTGGTTCTCGCTCTTTGTGGCGGCGTGCGCGGTGGTCTACGGCATCGTGCAATACACGATGGCCGCCGATCCCGTGTTCGGTGTGATCTGGTTCTCGTGGGCCGTGCTCTGGTTCCTCTTCTTCCTCGTCCTCGGACTCGGCAAGAGTCACCTGGGCCGCTTCACCGGCTGGTTCACGCTCTGGCTGGGTATTTTCACGGGCGCCATCCCCGCGCTTATGATGCTCACCGGCACCTATGTCACCGGCCCCATGGAAGGCGCCGTGGCCGCGGTCATTGCGGTGATCCTCCTGGCGCTGTCCTGGGTCCTCGGCAAGCCACGCGGTGCCGGATCCGCGGCTCCGGCACCCGCCAACGTGGCTGGCGCGTAACACTCTATCTTTCCCAACCCCACCCTCAGAAAGGCGGCGCCCGTGCCCAACTACAGATTCAGATGCGCGCAAGGATGCGAGTTCGACGCCATGTATTCGATGCAGGACGTGCCGCTCTCGGCCGAGTGTCGCGTCTGCGGCGCACAGGCGAAGCGCGCGATGACCGCGCCGCACCTGTCGAACTCGGGAACGAGTGCGTTTGGTCTCGTGGATCGCGCTGCGCGTAGCGCCCACGAGCCCGAGGTCGTCTCGAGCTTGCCCAGTAACCGCGGCCCAGGCGGGCCCACTAAACGACAGCCTGTGACGCATAACCCGCTGCATGCGAAGCTTCCTAGGTCATAGCGCCGCGACGCCTTCGCTCTCCCCACTTTCGGTGGCATCGAGGCCCCCGAAACCCGCAGGAACAAGTATGAATAACGAAAGGTAGAAGTCATGCCCGAACACATTTTCAAGCTGGATTCCAACAAACGATTCGTCGACCAGGAGAAGCTCGGCCACAACCGGTGGCACCCTGAGATTCCCCCGGTCGCAACGGTGAAACCCGGCGATACCTTCCGCGTCGACTGCCGCGAGTGGTTTGACGGCGCCATCAAGAACGATGATTCGGCGCAAGACATCCTGGACGCACCGCTACTCACCGTGCACACGTTGAGCGGCCCGTTTGCGGTCGAAGGCGCCCGCCCGGGCGACCTGCTGGTCGTCGACATTCTCGACGTCGGCCCGATTCCGCAGGAGGACAGTGGTCCGCTGGCCGGCCAGGGTTGGGGCTACACCGGTATCTTTGCCAAGCGCAACGGTGGCAGCTTTCTGACCGACCAGTTCCCCGACGCCTACAAGGCCGTGTGGGACTTCAACGGCCAGACTGCGACGTCGCGTCACGTGCCCGGCGTCTCCTTCACCGGCATCATTCACCCGGGGCTCATGGGCACCGCACCCTCGCCCGAGCTGCTCGCCAAGTGGAACAAGCGTGAGGGCGACCTCATCGCGACCGATCCGCTGCGCGTACCGCCGCTGGCGCTGCCCCCCGAGGCAGAGCATGCGATTCTCGGTGGGCTCGACCGAGGCGAGTGGGCTCGGGTCGGCTCCGAAGCTGCGCGCACCGCGCCGCCGCGAGAGAACGGCGGTAACCAGGACATCAAGAATCTGTCCAAGGGCACGCGCATCTTCTACCCCGTCTTCCTCGACGGGGCGAACTTCTCGGTCGGCGACCTGCACTTCTCGCAGGGCGATGGTGAGATCACGTTCTGTGGCGGTATCGAGATGGGCGGGTTTATCGACCTGCGTGTCGACATCATCCGCGGCGGTATGGAGACCTATGGCGTCTCCGAAAATGCGATCTTCATGCCGGGCAACGTGGAGCCGCAGTACAGTGAGTGGCTCGCATTCTCGGGTACGTCGGTGACACTCGAAGGCGAGCAGCGCTACCTCGACTCGCACCTGTCGTACCAGCGCGCGTGCCTGCACGCCATCGACTACCTCACCAAGTTCGGCTACAGCCCCGAGCAGGCCTACCTACTGCTCGGAGCCGCTCCGATCGAGGGTCGGCTCTCGGGCGTGGTGGACATTCCCAACTCGTGTTCCACCGTGTACCTTCCGACCGCGATGTTCGACATCGACATTCGACCGTCGGCCTCCGGTCCGGCACAGATCGATCCGGGGATCGGCGCACCGCGCGCAAATGGCTAGCTCGTAGTGTCTTGAAAGCCCCCGGCTGCGGCCGGGGGCTTTCTGCGTGCATAGGGAAATCAGGCGGTGCGAGTAAGCACGGTCGATCCGGATCCGAACAATTCAGCGCTGGGCAAAGATCGGTGGTGGGTACTTCAACCTCAGAAAGCACAGGAGACACCCATGCACCTTTCACCCCAGCCATACGTCCTCGTCGAGGCCTCCGCGGCCGTAGTCGCTGAGCACGCGAATGCCATTACGGGCGTGTTCTACCCGACGATGTTCGAGGCTCACCCCGAACTGCTCAACGTCTTCACCCAGGCCAATCAGACCGTCGGTGAGCCGCCGCGGGCCCTGGCCGCCTCGGTCATGGCGTTCGCGGTGCAGCTGCTTGATCCGGAGGCACCCGATTTCTCGCCCGTGATGCGCCGGATCGCGCACAAGCACGTGTCCCTGGGCATGAAGGCCAGCTCGTACACGGTCGTCGGTCACCACCTGATCGCCGCGGTGAAGTTGGTGCAGGGTGATGCGGTGACGCCCGAGATTGCCGCGGCCTGGGACGAGGTGTACTGGTTGTTCGCGGTGGGCGACGCCCGGGCGCATGAACTTGGAAGAGGTTGAGCTCCCCGAGCAGTCGGTTTTACTTCTGTGCCGAAATGCCTAGGGAGGGAGCCTTTTCAGTCATTGCTGGTGCCGGGGTGTCGTTCGTGATGCGATCCGGCCGTGAATAGATCACCATGGACTGGCCGCGCAAGAACCCCACGAGCGTGAGGCCAGATTCCTCCGCGAGATCCGCCGCGAGCGACGAGGGTGCCGACACCGCCGCGAGCATCGGTATGCCCGCCATGATGGCCTTTTGCGTGAGCTCAAAGCTTGCGCGACCCGACACCATGAGCACGCAGGAGCGGGCAGGAAGCTTCTCGTGCATGAGTGCCCAGCCGATGACCTTGTCGACGGCGTTGTGTCGGCCCACGTCCTCGCGGATCACGAGTAGTTCGCCCGTGTTGCCGTCGAACAGGGCCGCCGCGTGCAGCCCGCCCGTACGGTCGAACACCGCCTGCTGAGCCCGAAGGGCATCGGGAAACGTGATCAGCTGCGAAGCATCAAGGCGCAGCGTATCGCTCGCGACCTCAAAGCGGGAGTTCGTGTGTACGTCCTCGATGGACGATTTGCCGCAGAGCCCGCACGCGCTCGTCGTCGTGAAGTTGCGAGCGAGGCTTGGGTCAGGCTGCTTCACCCCGGGGGCGAGCTGCAGATCGAGCACGTTGTACGTGTTGCCGTCGTCGGCCGTTGCGCCCGCGCAATACCGTGCCGTCGTGAGCTCGTCAGCGGCCGCGATCACGCCCTCGGACACGAGAAACCCTGCCGCGAGTTCGACGTCGTGGCCGGGGGAGCGCATCGTCACCACGAACGAGGAACCGCCGAGACGAATCTCGAGCGGCTCCTCGACCGCGAGGAAATCTGTGCGGCGCGACGAATCAGCCCCTACGGTGAGGCGGGTGACTTTGCGGCGAGCTGCGATTCTTGACACGTTCCTTGCTTAGCACTGATGGTGCGTCGGGGCAAGCCTGCGCTAGTTCCCCAGCACCTTCTGGAACGCCTGCGCGTAGCGGTTGTCTTCCTCTGACGTGAGTGAGCGCATGTCGTAGATGCGGCTCGACATATCCTCGTCAGGGAAGATGAGGGTGTTGTTCGCGAGCTCGGGGTTCACCGTCTCCATGGCCTCGCGTGTGCCCTTCACCGGCGTCACATACTGCACGTACTCGGCGACCTGGGCCGCCACCTCGGGCTCGTAGTAGTAGTTGATGAGCTCGTGCACCTGCTTGGCGGACTCCGTCGCGACGGGCATGCAGAATGAGTCGATGAAGAGTGCGGCGCCCGCCTCGGGGACCACAAACTTCCAGACCTCCTCGCCCTCCTCCTCGTTCAGCATTGCAATGTCACCCGACCAGCACATGCCCGCAAGCACGTCACCCTTTTGGAGGTCCTGCGTGTACGAGTTGCCCTTGACGTTAAATACCTGGCCCGAGCGCAGCTGCTTCTCGACCACGTCGAGAGCGGCATAGAACTCGTCGTCGCCCCAGTCGCCCGTGATGTCGACGCCTTGCTGCAGCATGACGAGTGCGAGCGTATCGTCCTGCTCGCTCAGCAGGTTCACCTTGCCCTTGAGATCGGGGCGCCACAGGTCGTCAACCGACTCGATGCCCTGCGGGTAGAGCTGCGCGTTGTAGCACAGGCCGGTCATACCGGCCTGGTAAGGGATTGACGACTGGCGATCCGGATCGAACGTGGCGTGCTGCACCATATCGATCATCTGGCCATCCACGTTGGGGAGCAGCGAGCGGTCGAACTTTTGCAGCTGATCCTGTTCAAACAGGCGCACGAGCGACGAGTCCGTGAGGCAGAACACGTCATAGCCCGTATCTTGCTCGAGCTTCAGCTGGTCCTTGATCTTGGCGATGAAGGTCTTGTTGTCATCGATGTCTTCGAAGTACTCGACCGTGATGTTGGTCTGCGCCATGAACTCATCGAGGCTGGGGTTGGCGCCGGTCTCCTCGTCGTAGTCGAGGTAGTACGTCCAGTTCGCCCATCGCAGGTTGCCGCCCGAACCGTCACCCGGGCCCGAGGGGCCAGCGCATGCGCTGAGGGCACCGGCGCCCAAAAGCGCAGCTCCCGCAGCCCCGCCACGCAACAGCTGGCGGCGGCCCAGCTGAGTCGAGCGAATGCGGTTGACGATCTCAAGAACAATGGGATCTTCTGAACGTGGTGACATGTTTCCTCCCTTGGAAACCAATAACGACGATGTTGTCAATCATCATGACACATTCGCTGATCAAAGGTCGGGAGGCTGGCTGAAGCGTTACATTCCGAGCACTGCGGTACGCAGCTTGTGTACCAAGCCTGGTGCGCCGACGAACATGAACGGCTCCCCGGGGGCCTGTTGATCGTGCTCGCCGATGATGGCGCAGCCCGCCTCCGTGGCAATGAGAGCCCCCGCTGCATAGTCCCAGGGCTGCAGACCGATCTCATAGAACGCGTCGACGCGGCCGCACGCGACCATGCAAAGATCGTTCGCGGCAGATCCAAAGCGGCGAATATCGCGCACGCCGGGCAGCATGCGCGCCGCCATCTCGGCCTGCACGGTGCGACGGGCCGCGGTGTATCCAAATCCCGTCGCGACCAGCGAGGTCGCGAGCTCGGTGTTGCCGGTGGGAGCGATACGGATCCCGTTGAGTCGTGCCCCGCCGCCGTCAACCGCCTCGAACATCTCGTTGGAGTTCGGGTTGTAGACGGCCCCCGCGATGGCGCGCCTGCCGTCGGCGTATGCCGGCGACGGCACCGTGGCTGCGATGCTCACGGTGTACATCGGCAGGTTGTAGAGGTAGTTGACCGTGCCATCGATCGGGTCGATGACCCAGGTGATACCGCTGGTACCGGTGATGCCGGTGCCCTCCTCGCCCAGGACACCGTCGTCGGGGCGCGCCTCGCGCAGGGCGGCCGTGACGATTCGTTCAGCTTCACGATCGGCCTCGGTGACGATGTCGACCGCGCTTGACTTCGCGGCGGCCACGTCGACCCCCTGCTCGCGCAGCTCGCGGATGCGGTCGCCAGCCAGCCTGGCCACTCGGGTGGCAATCTGGGCGAGCAGGGCGGGTGAGAGCGGGGCCGATGAAGTCATGCTTCGAGCCTAGCTGGCGCTCGCCGCAGCCTGGTCTGAATCGTAGGCGTACGCTGCTTCCCCGTGCGCTGCGGTGTCGATGCCCGACTCCTCCACCTCGGCCGGCACACGGAGCCCGGTGATCGCTTTGACCGCGAGCGCGATGGTGAGAGAGACCGTGAAGGAGTACGCCATGACCGCAATGACCGAGATGGACTGCACGACGAGGAGCCCGACGCCTCCACCCACAAATAGCCCGTTGTCAAAGGCGAAGAGCCCCAGATAAAGCGAGCCCAGCACACCAGCCACGAGGTGTAGCCCCACGACGTCGAGTGAATCGTCGTAGCCCAGACGGTACTTCCAGTCGATCGCAAACGCGCAGGCGGCACCGGCGACAATGCCAAGCAGGAGCGCCCAGAGTGGGGAAAGATCTGCGGCGGCCGGAGTGATCGCGACGAGGCCAGCAACGGCGCCCGAGGCTGCGCCAATGACGCCGGGCTTCTTGCCGCGCAGCACGTCGACCAGCAGCCAGCCGATAATGCCTGCCGCGGGAGTGCCGAGCGTGTTGATGAGGATCAGGCCCGCCTCGCCGGTCTCGGTGGCGAGGCCCGAGTTGAATCCGATCCACCCAAACCACAGCAGCGCGGCGCCGATGGTGACAAGCGGAACGCTGTGGGGTTTATGCGATCCGGGACCAAACCCGATGCGCTTGCCGGCCACGAGTGCCAGCGCGAGCGCGGCGGCACCCGCGTTGATGTGGATCACCGTGCCGCCGGCCAGGTCGATGACCTCGGGGAGTCCGAGGGTGGTGCCCAGTCGCTGAATCCAGCCGTCGCCCCACACCCACGCCGATACCGGGAAGTACACCAGCGTCGCCCAGACGCCAGCAAACAGCACCCAGGAGCCGAGTCCGACACGGTCGGCGATCGCGCCCGAGATGAGGGCGGTGCTGATCATCGCGAACACCGCACCGAATCCGACTGCAATGAACTGGCTGGGGTCGGTGTTGAGGAGGCCGAAGTCCTTGAACGGGCTGCCAGCGAAACCACTCTCGCCGGGCGCGAAGTAATTCATGCTGTAACCAAAGAGAATCCAGAGCACGCCAACCACCCCCATGGCGCTGACACTGAAAAGCATCATGTTGACGACTGACCGCACGCGTACGAGGCCCCCATAGAAGAGCGCGAGCCCCGGAGTCATGACAAGTACGAGGGCGGTGCTCGCGAGCATCCACACATCTTGCGGGGTGAGGGTCATGTTGCATCTGCTTTCTACTGGGATTGTTGAGGTGCAATCAGTGTGCGGGAGCGGTGTTTCGGGACCGTCTCGTCTGCGTCTCGCGAGCGTCACAATTGTGTTTCCGGTGCGAGTCGAGTGCCCAGTGTTCGTGCCTGCGCCAGAGGGTGATAAGATAACAAGGTTGCCGTGTGAACGGCCGCGGATAAAGAGAGCCCCAGCATCCTGCTGAAGGCGCCGCGCAGCAATTGAAAGGGGTCCCCAATGGCACTGGAATCAGCAGTCAAGAAGGCCATCATGGAAGAGTTCGCGACCAAGCCCGGTGACACCGGTTCCCCCGAGGTTCAGGTTGCAATGCTCACGCGTCGCATCAAGGACCTGACCGAGCACCTCAAGGATCACAAGCACGATCACCACTCGCGCCGTGGCCTGCTGCTGCTCGTCGGTCAGCGCCGCCGCCTGCTGGCTTACCTCCAGCAGCTCGACATTGCACGTTACCGTACGCTCATCGAGCGCCTCGGCCTGCGTCGCTGAGTTTCTCCTCCGTTCGCACGGAAGAGCGAAGCGCCCGTCACCTTTGGTGGGGGGCGCTTTTTGTTGTGCGCTGCGGACACGAACTCCGGAACTTTCACCAGTTCCGGCAGATTGGGGCCGAATTGATCCGGAGTTACTCAATCTGCCGGAGTTACTGAGCCCGTGAGCTCCGCTCACACGAAGCGCAAACGCACAGGGCAATCTTGCCGGGCCCCAAACGGGGGATTACTCGGACGATCGAGTAACTCTCGCAAGAGTTGGGGTATGTACCTAGAAACGGCCTTGAGGCAGTACAACGGAGTGCTGCCGACGCGCGTGCTGCGCGACGCGGGCTATAGCTACGCGCGGCTGCAGCAGCTGTGTGCGGAGAAGCGGCTCGTGCGTGTGCGGCGGGGCTGGTTGGCGGCGCCGAGAGCAGCGCCCGAGCTGGTGCTTGCGGCGCAAAACGCGGGGGTGCTCACGTGCGTGACTCAGGCGCGGCGCCTGGGGCTATGGACCACGGCTCCGGATCGGGCCGTGCACCTCGGCCTCGACCACGGGGCCAAACGCCCCGCTGTGAGAGGGTTGCGGTTGCACTGGCACGCGCCGATCATGCCGCGCGACCCTTACCTGGTCGAGGATCCGCTCATCAACGTGCTCGCGATGGTGGCTCGCTGCCTCGCGTTCGAAGACGCCCTGGCCGTGTGGGACTCGGCCATCAATAAGAAGCTGATTCAGCTGACAGAGCTACAACGGTTTCCGCTGAGCGGGGTCGCGAGGCAACTCGTGCGAGAGGTTACGCCCTACTCGGACTCTGGCCTGGAGTCTTTTGTGAAGCTGCGTCTGAAGCGCTTCCGCCTCAAGATCTGCGCCCAAGCGTGGCTGCTGGGCCACTGCGTGGATTTGCTCATCGGGGAACGCCTGGTGGTGCAGATCGACGGTGGCACGCACGTGGGCGAGCAGCGTTCACGAGACATCGAGCACGATGCTCTGCTTACCCTGAATGGCTTTCACGTCATTCGAGTGAGCTACGAGCACGTCATGGCTCGGTGGCCCGAGGTCCAAGACCTCATCCTGCAGGCGGTCGCCCAGGGTCTGCACTTGGCCCACGCTGGTAGTCGTTGATCCCGATCCGGTACTTGCCCATTAACGAGTGATGGCCCCCTCGCAGTCGCGAGGGGGCCATCACTTGCTAGATCCTTAGATCTTCGACGAAGCGTCCTTCAGGACGCTGCGCAGAATGCCGCCGATCTCAGCGAACTCAGCCGGACCAATGGTCAGCGGCGGAGCGAGCTGGATGACGGGGTCTCCACGGTCATCGGCGCGGCAGTACAGGCCGGCGTCCCACAGTGCGGGCGAGAGGTAATCGCGCAGGAGGCGATCCGACTCTTCCTCGTTGAAGGTCTCCTTGGTTGCCTTGTCCTTGACAAGCTCGATACCGAAGAAGTAGCCCTCACCACGAACGTCACCGACAACGTCGATGTCGAGGAGCTTCTCGAGCTCGGCGCGGAACAGCGGGCTGTTCTCGCGCACGCGGCCGTTGAGGTCCTCTTCTTCGAAGATGTCGAGGTTCGCGAGCGCCGCAGCAGCAGCTGCAGGGTGACCTGCGAACGTGAAGCCGTGGTAGAACGTGTTCTCAACCGAGTTGAAGGGCTCAGAAACCTTGTCCGAGACAATCATTGCACCGAGGGGCACGTAGCCCGAGGTAATTCCCTTTGCCGAGGTGATGATGTCGGGCTCGTAGCCGAGTGCCTTCGAAGCGAAGAAATCGCCAACGCGGCCGTAAGCACAGATGACCTCATCCGAGACGAGCAGTACGTCGTACTGGTCGCAGATCTCGCGCACGCGCTTGAAGTAGCCGGGGGGCGGGGGGAAGCAGCCGCCCGAGTTCTGTACCGGCTCGAGGAAGACGGCCGCAACGGTGTCTTCGCCCTCGAACAGGATTGCCTCTTCGATGCGGTTTGCAGCCCACTGGCCGAACGCCTCGATGTCGTTCGAGGGTGCGCCCATCTCATCTGCGCGGTAGAAGTTCGTGTTCGGAACACGGTGACCACCGGGGGTCAGCGGCTCGTAGAACTTCTTCATGTCGGGAATACCGGTGATCGCAAGTGCGCCCTGCGGGGTGCCGTGGTAGGCAACCGAACGCGAGATGACCTTGTGCTTCATGGGCTTGCCCTGGATCTTCCAGTAGTGCTTGGCAAGCTTGAAAGCGGACTCAACGGCCTCGCCACCACCAGTGGTGAAGAAGACCTTATTCATCTGGCCGGGGGCGTAGCTCGAGAGGCGCTCCGACAGCTCAATGGCTGCGGGGTGCGCGTACGACCAGAGCGGCATGAAGTCAAGCTGCTTCATCTGCTTGGCGGCAGCCTCGACGATGCGATCGCGGCCGTGGCCAGCGTTCACAACAAAGAGACCTGCAAGGCCATCGATGTACTGCTTGCCGTGCGAGTCGTAGATGTGGTGGCCCTCGCCACGCGTGATGACGGGGATACCGTCATTGAGCACCTTGCGGTTGGTGAAGTGCGGCCACATGTGCTTCTTGGCCGAAGCCTGAAGCGCAGCGGTGTCGACCGCGGCAGTCGGATCAAATGACATGGTTATCGTGTTCCCCAGTCGTATTTCTGTTTGGTGAGTTGGAGGTAAAGGAAGCTCTCGGTTGAAGAGACTCCCTCAATTCCACGGATTTTCTCGTTGAGAAGTTCGATGAGACCGTCGTCGTCTTCACAAACAACTTCGGCGATGATGTCAAAGGAGCCCGCGCTAAGCACGACATAGCTGATCTCTGACATCTCCGCGAGGAGGTCTGCGACGATTCGGGTATCGCCTGAAACGCGAATGCCGAGCATGGCTTGCCTGCTGAACCCGAGCCTCATGGGATCGGTAACAGCGACAATCTGCATAACGCCGGCATCCGTGAGCTTCTGCACGCGTTGGCGCACGGCGGCCTCGCTGAGGCCGACCGCCTTCCCGATCTCCGCGTACGAACGACGGCCATCTCGCTGTAGTTGCTCGATGATCGCCTTCGACGTGTCGTCGAGAGCTGCCGATATGCGTTTGGTGCTCACGCTACTGATTCTTGCAGTCAAAAGCTGAAAACGCAAAGGAATCCGAAGATTCGGCATCGAATTTATGACGATCTCGGTGCTCGGGGTGTCTGCGGGCAGTCAAATGCGACACCGTGCACCTCTGAAGTTGCTGCGGGGTTCGGCTTCGGAAGTCGTCGTGGTCTTCACGATACTCGGCAGAAACCACCATACTCAGTGGCTCAAATGTAACTGTTTCGTGAAGAATTGTCGCCGCACCGGGTGCCGCTTTGCAAGATGTCACACTCTGTGACATATTCGAGGCACGAATCGGCAACGTTGCCGATTCACGCGAAATGCGGATTTCGCCAGTGAGAACCAAGGGAGATATCTCATGAATCGTCCGCTTCCTGAAGACCCGATCGTACGCAATATTGTGCAGATGATTCGCGGTGCGCAGTTCAACCGTCGTCAGCTCCTCCGCGGTGCGGCCGCAGGCGCGGCCGGCATCGGTGCGCTTGGCCTCGCCTCCTGTGCAGGTGGCGGAGGAGGTGGTGGCGACGGAATTGTGTGGGGCAACTGGACCTACTACCTCGACTACGACTCCGACACCGACACCAATCCAACGCTTGAAGCTTTCATGGAACAGGCGGGCTTTGAGGTCCAGTACATCGAGGACATCGATGACAACAACACCTTTTACGGCAAGATCAAAGATCAGCTGAAGCTCGGCCAGTTCACCGGGTACGACACGATCACGTTCACCGACTGGATGAATGCGCGCATCATCGAAGCGAACCAGGTGCAGGAGTTCGACTACGCCAACCTGCCCAACGTCACGAAGAACATGGTCGACAGCCAGTGGGACGCGCTCGACGTCGACCCTGGCCGCAAGTTCTCGGTGCCGTGGCAGCTCCCGGCTTCGGGCTGGGTCTGGAACACGAAGGAAGTCCCCAAGGGCATCAAAACGCTCGACGACTTCCTGCGCCCCGAGCTCAAGGGCAAGGTGGGCGTGCTCTCGGAGATGCGCGACACCATGGGTATGATCCTCGCTGGCCTGGGCTACGACCCGGCGGGGCAGTGGGGCGACAAGGAATTCGACGAGGCGCTGGCCTGGCTCGATGACGGCATCCAGAGCGGCCAGATCAAGAACATCAAGGGCAACTCGTACACTCAGGATCTGCAGCGCGGCGACACGCTCGCGGCGATGGCCTGGACAGGTGATGTCATCATGTTGAACGCCGAGAATGACAACCAGTGGACCATGGAGGTCCCCGAGTCTGGCGGCATGATCGCGGCTGACTCCTTCACCGTGCCCAACGGTACGTCGAAGGAGAATAAGGCCAAGGTCGAGGAAATGATCGACTACTACTACGACCCTGAGGTCATGGCGCAGGTCGCTGACTATGCCACCTTTGTGCCGCCGGTGAAGGGCACCCAGGAAGCGATGAAGAAGCTCAACCCTGAGAACGCGGACAACCCGCTGATCTTCCCGAGCGACAAGGACTGGGAGCACCTGCTCACCTTCCGCACGCTGTCGCCCGCCGAGGATAAGAAGTACTCGACCGAATTTCAAAACGTACTGGGGCTGTAAGACATGGCAAACCTTAATTCCTTCGCCGAGTCTGGCGCCGACCTCGAGCTCGTGGGCATTCAGAAGCGATTCCCCGGGTTTACGGCAATTGAGAATGTGGATCTCACGATCCCCGCCGGATCTTTTTTCGCGCTGTTGGGACCCTCGGGCTGCGGCAAGACGACGACCCTGCGTCTCGTTGCCGGTCTCGAGGACCCCACGGAGGGGCGCATCTTGATTGGCGGACGGGACGTAACCGACCTGAAGCCGCACAAGCGGCCGGTCAACACAGTGTTCCAGTCCTACGCGCTGTTTCCGCACATGTCGATTCTTGAGAATGTGGCATTCGGACTGCGGCGCCGCAAGATCGATGGCGCGACGGAGAAGGCACACGAGGCGCTTCGGCTCGTTGAACTCGATCACATTTCGGATCGCAAGCCCGCACAGCTTTCGGGTGGTCAGCAGCAGCGCGTGGCACTCGCTCGCGCGGTCGTGAACCGCCCCGCACTGCTGCTGCTCGATGAGCCGCTGGGCGCGCTCGATCTCAAGCTGCGTCGCCAGATGCAGCAGGAGCTGAAGCAGATTCAGCAGGAGGTGGGGCTCACGTTCCTGCACGTCACCCACGACCAGGAAGAGGCCATGACCATGGCCGATACTGTGGCGGTGATGAACAAGGGACGCATCGAGCAGATGGGTGCACCCGCAGAGCTGTACGAGCTGCCACGCACGGTGTTCGTCGCGAACTTCCTGGGGCAGTCCAACCTGTTCTCGGTAACGGTCGCGGGTGGCACTGAGACGGTGCTGCACACGGACTTCAACGGCAGTCGGATCTCGCTTTTGCGCTCGCGCACCGAGCGCAATGCGGGGGAGATTACGGTGGGCGTTCGCCCCGAGAAGCTGCGCCTGCATCGCGAGCCACCTGCAGTCGATGCGGGCGTCAACGTCGTGGGCCCCGGCCGCATCACGGACGTCTCCTTTATCGGCGTGAGCACGCAGTACACGGTCTCCATTCCCGGGTCGGACGATGTGCAGGTCTTCGCGCAGAACGTCGAAGCTGGTCCCGCCGCTCGCGAGGGCGACGAGGTGTGGCTGAGCTGGCTCGCTGAGCACACCTTTGGGCTTGCCGACGACCGGCTCGACACCGGCGCGCTCACCGCGGACCTGTCGACGCGAGCTATCGCGTCCCAAGCCGCGCTCGCCGAGTAGAGGGGAGAGCAAGATGGCAATGACCGCCTTCTCGGCGAACGCGAAAAGCGTGGACCAAGTGCCAAGGAAGAACGGCAAGATCGTTCTCGCGCTTTTGGCACCCGGCATTTTGTACATGCTGCTGTTCTTTGTGGCCCCCTTTATTCAGCTCATCATCACGTCGCTGCAGGCACCCGATACCAGTGGCGGTATCGGGCAGTACGTCTCGGCGCTGCAGTTCTCGAACTACGTTGCGGCGATCCAGGAGTACTGGCCGCAGATTCTGCGCTCGTTTATCTACGCCCTCACGGCGACGATCATCGGGCTTCTGATTAGCTACCCGCTGGCCTACCTGATCGGCGTGAAGGTGCGGTCGCGCCCGATGCTGCAGGGCATCCTGTTGATTCTCGTGGTTGCTCCGTTCTTCATCAGCTTCTTGCTGCGTACCCTGGCCTGGAAGTCACTGCTGCCGAGCGAGCTCGTCGGCACGCACTTCTCAGTGATCCTCGGCCTCGTCTACAACTTCATCCCGTTCATGGTGCTGCCAATGTTTGCGTCCCTGCAGGCATTGGATTTGCGTCTGGTGGAGGCCGGCACCGATCTGTACGCATCACCGCTCACGGTGTTCCGCAAGGTCACGCTGCCGCTGTCGCTGCCGGGTGTGGTGTCGGGCACGCTGCTCAGCTTCATTCCGATGGCCGGTGACTACGTGAGCGCGTCTCGTGAGTTCCTGGGTGGTACCGAAACGACGATGGTCGGTAACGTCATCGAATCGAACTTCCTACAGACCCAGAATTACCCGATGGCAGCGTCGCTGTCGATTGTGCTGATGGTGATCATCCTGGTCATTGTCGCGACGTACGTGAAGAAGAGTGGGGCGGAGGATCTGCTGTGAAGTCGTTTAGCCTCGGAAAAGCGTTTGTGCCGGTCGTTAGCGCGATCACGCTTATTTTCTTGCTCACTCCTATCGTGCACGTCATCGTGTTTTCGTTCAATGATTCGCGACGCAGCAATATTCTCTGGCGCGGGTTTACCCTCGACAACTGGATGAACCCGTGTGGTGCACCTCAGGTGTGTACCGCTTTCAGCAACAGCATCCTGGTGGGTATCGTTGCCACCGTTGCGGCCACGATCCTGGGCACACTGATCGCGCTGGCGCTCGTGCGTTATCGCTTCAAGTTTCGCTCCACGATCAGCCTGCTGCTGTTCACCCCGATGGCCACACCGGAAGTGGTGCTTGGTGCCGGTCTCGCGTCGCAGTTTCTGCTCGCGGGTGTTGAGAAGGGGATTGGCACGATCATCCTCGCGCACACCATGTTCTGTATCTCGTACGTGGTGGTCGCGGTGAAGGCCCGCGTGGCCAGCCTGAACCCGGCTATCGAGGAAGCAGGGCGTGACCTCTACGCCTCACCTGGTCAGGTTTTCTGGCGCATCACGCTGCCAATGCTGACGCCCGGCATCATCGGAGCCGCGCTGCTGAGCTTCGCGCTGTCGTTCGATGACTTCATCATCACGAACTTCAACTCTGGCACTGCAACGACCTTCCCGAAGTTCATCTACGTCTCGGCGCTCAAGGGCGTTCCTGCGCAGGCCAACGTGCTCGCCTCGATCGTGTTCGTCGGTGCGCTGGTGCTCGTAGTCGTTGTGCAGGTGCTCAACATTAATAAGCAGAAGCGGCTCGCGCGGCAGTAGTCGATGCCGTGACAAGAGCGAAGGAGGCGGGAACCATTCCCGCCTCCTTCGCTGATGTTGCGGAATTCTCGTTGAATAGCGGCCCGATAATGAACATCGTTCGGTTAGCACGTGTCGCTTTTGCGTCTCGGGGCGCGAACCGAAAAAATAGAGAATGTGCGAGATGCGATCTCGCGACACCACTACGCGATGGGGCGAGCGTCTCCATCGCGATCACGACGATCGTGAGGAACAAAGATGTCCAAAACGGCAATACCCGGAGTCGCCAAGGGCGCCTCCCTCAAGCGAAATCTTGGCCTGTGGGCCATCGTGGGCCTGGGCCTCGGTTACATGACGCCAACGGTGGTGTTTGACACGTTCGGCATGGTGGCCCGCGATACCGACAACGTGGTGCCGCTTGCGTACCTCGTAGCGTTGATCGTGATGGTCTTCACCGCGGTCAGCTACGGCAAGATGGCGGGCGCGATTCCGAGCGCTGGTTCTGCTTACACGTACGTGCGTGAGTCGATGCACCCCAACGTTGGGTTCCTGGTCGGCTGGACCTCGCTCATTGACTACATGCTGCTGCCGATGGTGAACTGTCTCATCATTCGCAGCTACCTCGAGGCAATCTTCCCCGGAGTCCCGGGGTGGATCTGGGTGGTGGGTTACTGCGTACTCACGACGAGCGTGATCTACCTCACGATGCGCGGCACGTCGAACCTCAACGGCATTCTGCTCGTGTTCTCGATCATCGTGATGGCCGTGTTTATCGTGATGGTGTGGGCGCAGCTTGCGGGCGGCGAAGGCGTCGGCTCGGTCGCAGACATGCAGCCCTTCTTCCACGACGGCGTGACCGCTGGGGCCGTGCTCATGGGCGCGACCATAGTCTGCTTCTCGTTCATCGGCTTCGACGCCGTGACCATGTATGTCGAAGAGGCGCGCAGCCCCAAGCTCGTGCCGCGCGCGCTGATGCTCACCGTGCTGATCGGTGGCGCGATCTTCTTGATCGCCGGTTACTTTGCTCAGCTGCGTTTCCCCGCCTGGGAGGAGTTCGCACCTGGCGGAGACATGCAGTTCATTGAGGACTCCACGCTGCCCCTCATGGGTGAAGCCGTTGGTGGCCCCGTGCTCATGGCCGTGCTCACCGCCGCGGGCTTCGCCGCGACTCTCGCGTCGGGCCTCGCCTCGCACGCCTCGGTGTCGCGCATGCTGCTCGTGATGGGCCGCAACAACGTGCTCCCCAAGAAGTACTTCGGCTTCATTAATGCCAAGACGCACACGCCCACGTTCAACATCGTGCTCACCGGTGCCATCTGCATGCTGGCCATTGCGTTCACGCTCGAGATGATCGCCGCGTTCATTAACTACGGCGCGCTCATCGCGTTCTCGTTTGTGAACATCTCGGTGATCGCCTGGTTTGCGATCCGCCAGGGCCGCCGCAAGACTCCGCGCGACATCTTCAAGTACATCGTGATGCCGGTCATTGGCTTCGGCATGACGGTGATCCTGTGGGTCAACCTGCACCTCGATGCCCTGATCGGCGGCGTCATCTGGACCCTGATCGGCCTGGCCTACCTGCTGTACCTCACGAAGGGCTTCAAGAAGAAGGTCGCCGCGTTCGACGAGGATCAGCCCGTGACCGGCTTCAACAAGGTTCCTGAGATCGCAGAATAGCCTCCTCAGGATCCCCCTTGGCCTGATCCTGATCCTGATCCGGATCGCCTGAAGTCAGAACCCCGCCCGCTTCCGGGCGGGGTTTTGGCGTCTTGGCGGAACGCCTGAGATCCGGATCAAAGAGCGGCAGTGTGATGCCGCACAGTGGGCCGATCAGCACCGCGAAGACGACGGTGCCGATCCACGCATCGCCGCCGAGGGCCCATCCGACAATCAGTACGGTCACCTCAATCGCGGTGCGCCCCGCCCAGAGGGGAACGTTGAACCTGGAATGCAGACCCGTCATGAGGCCGTCGCGCGGACCGGGGCCCAGGTGCGAGCCAATGTAGATTCCGCTCGCTACGGCGAGCAGGGCGAGGCCGAACGCAAAGTAGCCGATGCGTACGGCGAGAAGCTCGGGAGTAGGGAACATCCAGAGCCCCAGTTCGAGCCCGGGGCCCACGAGCAGAATGTTGAGCACGGTGCCGATGCCCGGGCGCTGGCGCAGCGGAATCCAGGCGAGGAGGACGACCAGGCCAATGATGTTCGTGAGAAGCCCAATGCCGATGCCCGTGGCGTGCGAAAGGCCCTGGGCAAACACGAGCCACGGACCTACGCCAAGGCCCGCGCGCATCATGAATGCGTCGGCGATGCCAAAGAGGAGCAGGCCGATGATGAGACGCGGGATTCGGATGAGCATGAAGCCAGTTCACCGCAAACTGGCCTGGTCGGCAAGGTGCCAATCGGCGTATGCTGGCCTCATGATCGCCCAGCGCCTCACCGCCCGACGCCTGCTCCAGCTACTCGGCGAGTGGCGCGGTGCTGGCCACAGCTACCTGGAGTTGGCGGATTCGATCGAGCTGCTCGCGCGCGACGGCGCGGTCGCACCCGGCACGGCGTTGCCGGCAGAACGGGGCCTCGCAGAAGCCCTCGGGGTGAGTCGCACGACGGTCACTGCGGCTTACCAGCGGTTGCGTGAGCGCGCGGTGGCGGTGTCGCGGCAGGGCTCCGGCACCGTGCTCCGCGCGCCACGGCCGTTCAACGCCTCGTCAACCGGTGGCCAAGGAGAGGAGGTCTTCGATCTCACGCAGGCCACCCCGCAGGCCTGGTCGGGAATGGCTGCACTGGGGCAGCGGGCATTTGCTGAACGCCCCGACGCGTTTGCCCTGCCGGGCTATGACACGATCGGCGATCCCGTGCTGCGGCAGGCCATCGCCGAGCGGTACACCCGGCGCGGGCTGTCGACGACCCCCGAGCAGATCATGGTGACGCTCGGGGCGCAGCATGCGATCTTCCTCGTTGCTCGCACACTGTTGTCCCGCGGCGATCGGGCGCTCATCGAGTCACCCAGCTACCCCCACGCGCGCGCCGCTCTGGCTTCGACCGGCGCGCTCATCGCCGAGTTGCCGGTCGAAGTGACGACACGCGATCGTGCGGGAGCCCTAGAGATCGCATCGCGGGTGGGGCCGAGGCTGGCCTATTTGATCCCGGATCACCAGAACCCGACCGGCACAAGCATGCCGAGTGCGCTGCGCCCCGCACTCATATCTACCCTGGCTGCGCAGGGGAGTCACATGCTCGTCGACGAGACCACGGCCGAGCTCACGTTGGGAAACGTGCGAACTGTGCTGCCGTTCGCCGCGGCGGCCGAACACGCCTATCAGCAGGACGCGATCATTACGGTTGGGTCGTTGGGCAAGACGGTGTGGGGAGGGCTGCGCATCGGATGGATCCGGGCTGCACCCGAGCTGATTGATCGCTTCGAGACGGAGCGGCGGGTGGGGGATCTCGGCACGGGGGTCTGGGAACAAGTGCTCGCGACGTATGCACTTGAACGCTATGACGAGATCCTGCAGGACCGATGCCAGGAGCTCACCCGCAAGCACCGGCTGCTCATCGACGAGCTGGCGACGCAGCTGCCCGAGTGGCGCCCCTCCCTCGTCGAGGGCGGGGCATGTGCCTGGGTTGACCTGGGGGCCCAACGTAGCACTGCGCTCGCGCGGGAGGCCGCAGTCCGAGGCGTCAGGCTCACCCCGGGACCCAGATTTGGCAGCCCGGGCGTCTTTGAACGGTTCCTGCGCGTACCCTTTACGCTGCCGCTCGCCGACATCTCCGACGTCGTGGGGCGGCTTGCCGATGCATGGCGTGTGCGCGGCTCGGCCTCCACGATGCCGGTGCGAGAAGATTCGCTGCTCTAGCGTCGCGTCGGGCCCGGCCGCATCGCGATAGAATCGTGACATCATGCTCGATATCGATTTCAGTGCACGCATCCGCGCGATCCGGTCCACCTACGCCGACATTGCGGCGGTGACTGATCTGCCGAAGCTCGACCGCGAAATTGTCGAGCTCGAGGAGCAGGCGGCCGCCCCGGGACTCTGGGACGACCCCGCCGCCGCGCAGAAAGTGACGAGCGGCCTGTCGCACCGCCAGGCCCGGGTCAAGAAGCTGCGCGGCATGGAGGGGCGCATCGACGACCTCGAGGTGCTCGCAGAGCTTGCCGTGGAGATGGAGGATGGGGACTCCGAGCAGGAGGCCATGGCCGAACTCGACGCACTCGAACTTGCCATGCAAGATCTTGAGGTACAGACCATGCTTTCCGGGGAGTACGACGAGCGGGCCGCCGTCGTGACGATCCGTTCGGGAGCCGGTGGTGACGACGCCACCGACTTCGCCGAGATGCTGCTGCGCATGTACCTGCGCTGGGCAGAGGACCACGACGTGCCGGCAAAGGTGCTCGACACCTCCTACGCTGAGGGCGCGGGCATCAAATCGGCGACGTTTGAGCTCAATGCTCCCTACGCATTCGGCAAGCTCTCGGTCGAGGCGGGCACGCACCGCCTGGCTCGCATCAGCCCGTTCGGCTCGGCCGATAAACGCCAGACAAGTTTTGCGGGTGTCGAGGTCATTCCGCTCTTGGAAGAGGCCACCGAGGTCGATATTCCCGAAACCGACATTCGCGTCGACGTGTACCGCTCAAGCGGCCCCGGCGGGCAGTCGGTCAACACGACCGACTCCGCCGTGCGTATCAGCCACCTGCCCACGGGCATCGTGATCTCGATGCAGAACGAGAAGTCGCAGATCCAGAACCGCGCCGCCGCAATGCGCCTGCTGCAGACGCGCCTGCTGCTGCTGCAAAAGGAACAGGAAGCGGCCAAGAAGAAGGAGCTCGCTGGCTCGGTCACCGCGAGCTGGGGCGACCAGATTCGCTCGTACTTCCTCTACGGACAGCAGCTCGTCAAGGACCTGCGCACGGGCTTTGAATCCACGCAGCCTGATGCGGTCTTCGACGGTGAGATCGACGGCTTCATCGCGGCCGGTATTCGCTGGCGCTCGCTGACAAAGAACGACTAGTTGCAGCGCGCCTGCGACCAGTTGTCAGCCGTGGGGCATAGGGTCAACCTGTCATGATTCTCTTCGAAAACGTCACCAAGAAGTACCGGGGAACACAAAAGCCCGCGCTCGACGGCATCGACCTCAAGGTCGACCGTGGCGAGTTCGTGTTTATTGTGGGTGCCTCCGGTTCCGGCAAGTCGAGCTGCCTGCGCCTGATTTTGCGCGAGGATCAGCAGTCGAGCGGCGAAATTCATGTGCTGGGGCAAGACCTCAGTAAGATTTCGTCGCGGAAGGTTCCCTACTTTCGGCGCAACCTCGGCACCGTGTTTCAAGACTTCCGGCTGCTGCAGAACAAGACCGTCTACGACAACGTAGCTTTCACCCTTCAGGTGATCGGCAAGTCGCGCGGCTTCATTCAGGAGGCAGTGCCCGACACGCTTGAGATGGTCGGCCTAGCGAACAAAGCTAAGCGCTTTCCACACGAGCTCTCGGGCGGCGAGCAGCAGCGCGTCGCGATCGCGCGAGCGATCGTGAACAAGCCCGCAATCCTTCTGGCCGATGAGCCCACGGGTAACCTCGACCCGGCTACCAGCCTGGGCATTATGCAGCTGCTGCGTGCGATCAACGCGTCGGGCACCACCGTGGTGATGGCGACCCACGAGGCAACCTTTGTTGACATCATGCAGCAGCGTGTGGTCGAGCTGTCGAACGGTATCGTCGTGCGCGACGAGGTCGGCGGCGGCTACGGCGAGACGGCGTCGATCCCGGTCGCAGACCTGTCGGCCGAGAGCATGCAGGCGCTGCGCACGACAGAAGCAGTGGTGCGTGCCGCACTCGCTCCCGAGGAAGTCGCCCCGGCAACAGGTGAAGTTGACGATCAGGGCGCTGCTATTCCCCAGGCGGCAGCGGTCGATGCCGCTCCCGCAGTGCAGGATCCAGAGCCCACCGTGGCCCAGGGGCCTGAATCGCAGAACACCGAGCTGCAGAACACCGATCTGCCACCCGCCGAGCCGCAGGGCGTTGACGCTCAGGCGGTCGAGGCCCAGGTGCCCGCAGCAATCGAGCTGCCCGAGCCCCCGCGCGAGGCATCGGTATATCGTGAGCCGGCTCCCTTCGGTGACCCCGATAGCGAGATTGACGACGACTTTACCGATACGCACGATGCGGGCCCGCAGGCGAAGCGCATTCCGAGCTTCCTTGACCCCGACCGGCCGATGGATGCCGTGCGGATGTCTGAAACGGGCAGCCTGGCCGAGCACCTCGGACTCAAACCTACGAACGATGACCAGACAGATGTGGGGCCTGTGCGATGAGATTTGGGCTCGTACTCGGTGAGGTCGGGAGCGGCCTGCGCCGCAACCTCTCCGTAGTCATTTCGGTGATCTTGGTGACGTTCGTGTCGCTCACATTTGTGGGCACCGCGATTCTGATGCAGCTGCAGATCCAGCAGATGAAGACCTTTTGGTTTGATCGCGCTCAGGTTGCGATCTATCTGTGCACCGACTACGACGAAACCGCCACCTGCGCGGGCACGGACGCCGGGGAAGAAGAGATCAACGCGGTCGAAGACGCGCTGAAGTCTGACATCCTCGCCCCGTATGTCGATGACTACTTCTTCGTGACGCACGAACAGGCGTACGAAGAGTTCAAGGAACAGTTCAAGGGCAACCCGATCCTGGACATCACGAAGCCGGATCAGCTCAACCAGACCTTCTGGGTGAAGCTCAAGGATCCGTCGCGCTCCGAGATTATTCAGGAGACCTTTGCTGGCATTCCCGGTGTGCAAAGCGTGTCTGACCAGCGCAGTCTGCTTGATCGCATCTTCCTGTTCCTGGGGGTTGCGAGTTACACCGCGATCGCGATCGCTGGCCTCATGCTGGTGGCGGCCATGCTGCTCATCTCGACGACGATCAGGCTGTCGGCTTTCTCCCGTCGGCGCGAGATCGGCATCATGCGACTGGTCGGTGCCTCGAACCGCTTCATTCAAACACCCTTCATATTGGAGGGCATCATCGCCGCCCTCATCGGGGCGGTGCTCGCGGGCGCGGCCTCGGTCGCCATCGTCAAGTTCTTTGTGCAGGACTTCTTGGTGACAGAGGTGCCCTTCACCAGCTACATTACGGTCGAGCAATCGCTCATCGTGCCCCCGATTTTGCTGATCCTGGGTGCGGTGCTCTCTGCAATTGCCGCCAAGATCGCGATCGCGAGATACCTGCGCGTGTAGCGCAGACCGGCCCGCGATAGGCTGGGAGACCTCTGCCGGATCCGGTGCGTGCGGTGGCACCGCACGCACCGGATCCGGAACTTGCGGCATGTGCCGCAAACGACATGCCTCGCAAGGAAGGACGTGACCATGCCCAAGGAGACCGGTGAGAAGCTGATCGCTTCGAACAAGAAGGCTCGGCATGAGTACCACATCATCGACACCTACGAGGCGGGCATGGTGCTTACCGGCAGCGAGGTTAAGTCGCTGCGCATGGGCCGCGCATCGCTCGTGGACGGCTACGTTTTCATCGAGCGCGGCGAGGCGTGGCTCGATACCGCCTACATTCCCGAGTACCTGAATGGTTCCTGGACGAACCACGCGCCCAGGCGCAAGCGCAAACTGCTGCTGCACCGGCAGCAGATTGACAAGCTGTACCAAAAGACTCGCGAGGGTGGCATGACGATCGTGCCACTGCGCCTGTACTTCTTAAACGGTCGCGCCAAGGTTGAGATCGCACTCGCGAAGGGTAAGAAGGAGTACGACAAGCGGCAGGTGCTGCGCGAGCGGCAGGACACCCGCGAGGCCGAGCGGGCGATGCGGCAGCGCAACCAGACCGGGGACTAGCCCGCGCCTGCCTCGGCTGATTGTTGAAGCTGAATGCTGGCCGGGGTAAGTGGTGCTACCATAAAGATCCGGCCTCGTGCCGGATTTGATAACTCCACAGTGCATAATGTGAATGCCCTAGGCTTCGCCGTTCACGGCGTTGATTCAGGGGCCGATCGGTTTCGACACGTCGATTGGAGACTGTGAGAAGCGGGTCGAGGATGCGGAGTTATCTCGTTAACGCCCTTCGCAAAACAATAGGTGCAAACGTTAAGCGCACCGACTTCGCTCTCGCTGCCTAAGCACGAGACCGAGTCCGTCAGGCCGGGTGTGCCTCCGCCCCGGTTTCCTGACGTCATTTAGGAGGCTTGCTGGCACGTTGCGTCTCAGGGCGTGCCGGGACTTTTGCTGAGGCTGGGCCTGTCGTACTAGCTGTTCGTGGCAAAGAACGGGGCCGAGTAGAACGTCTTCACGAAATACACCCGTAGAAGGCACGGAATCGTCGAAGTGGACCGGGGTTCAATTCCCCGCGGCTCCACCGGAATTCATATTATGCACTGTGGCGTTGTCGCCTCTCGTCGCGTACGGCACCCGGTAGGCTGATGCACTATGAAGCGCGTAGCCGTGGTGGTCCTGGAGGGCGCCAAGCCCCTCGACGTGGGCATTCCCGCGCAGGTGTTTTCGCGGCGCTCCAGCATGCCGTACACCGTCGAAGTGTGCGGGGTGCGTCCCGGACTGATTGCTGGCGGCGACGGGCTGAGCTATCACGTCGAACATGGACTGGAAGCGCTTGAGGGCGTCGACCTCGTCTTTATTCCGGGGTATCGCACTCCTCAGCTGGACGCGCCCCCTGTGGAGCTCCTGGAGGCGCTTCGCGCCGCTCACGCCCGTGGCGCGCGCATCGCGGCCATATCGACCGGCGCGTTCGCATTGGCAGCCACGGGGCTGCTCAACGGGCGTCGTGCCACGACTCACTGGCACTACTCCCGCACCCTGGCGGAGCAGTTCCCTGAGATTCGGGTCGATGAGCGCGTGCTGTTTGTCGACGAGGGCTCGGTGCTCACCTCGGCCGGCGCGGCCTCGGGGATCGACCTGTGCCTGCACATCTTGCGCCAGGAAGCGGGAATGGCGGTGGCCAATCACGCGGCTAGACGCCTGGTGGCGGCGCCGTACCGCAGCGGCGGCCAGGCCCAGTACGTTCCGCAGAGCGTGCCCGAGCCGTACGGCGAGCGGTTCACTCGCACCCGCCAGTGGGCGCTGGAGCGCCTCGATGAACCCATCTCGATCGAGAAGCTTGCCGAGAACGCGGTCGTCTCGCCGCGCACATTTGCGCGCCGGTTTCGCGACGAGACGGGATACACCCCCATGCAGTGGGTGATGCGCGCGCGCGTGGATCGTGCACGCGAGCTGCTGGAGGAAACTGAGCTGGGCGTCGACGCAATTGGCGACCTGGTAGGGCTTGGCACCGCCACGAATCTGCGGCGCCATTTTCGTCGCGTGCTCGGCACAACCCCTTCTGAGTACCGCAGGGCTTTCTCGCGTGAAGTGCAGAACGATTCGGGCGGGGACGGCCCCGGCCGGAGCTGACTGCGCAGCCCGAAGCGGCGTGTTGGCAGTATTCGTTCGAACTGTGGCATAACTGCCACTGGCCGCGTCGCACCGTGTTCGCCATTCTTGAATCAGGTAACAATGTCTCCGTTGAAAGGGAACAGATTCATGACCGCTCGAGTGGCAATTAACGGGTTCGGACGAATCGGTCGCGGCGTACTGCGCGCGATCATGGAGCAGGGGAGCGACCTTGAAGTGGTTGCGATCAATGACTTGACCGATGCCGCCACGCTCGCCCATCTGCTTGCGCGCGACAGCGTGTACGGCAAGGCACCCTTTGACGTCTCGGTCGACGGCGATGTGCTCATCGTGGGGGAGCGTCGCATCAAGATCTTTGCCGAGCAAGACCCGTCCCAGCTGCCCTGGGGTGAGCTAAAGGTCGACGTCGTGCTTGAGTCGACCGGCCACTTTACCTCGCGTAAGGGCGCCTCTAAGCACCTCGAGGCAGGGGCTCGGCGAGTGCTCGTCAGCGCTCCCGCCAAGGGAGCAGACCTCACGGTCGTGCTCGGAGTCAACGACGACAAGTTCGACGCCGCGACGCACACGATCGTCTCCAATGCCTCGTGCACGACGAACGCCCTCGCGCCGCTCGCCAAGGTCCTCGACGACCTGGCCGGCATCGAGCAGGGCTTCATGACCACGGTGCACGCGTACACGCACGACCAGCGGCTGGTCGATGCGCCGCACTCCGACCTCCGCCGCGCACGCTCCGCCGCGCTCAACATCGTTCCCAGTTCCACCGGCGCCGCCGCGGCGATTGGGCTCGTGCTGCCCAACCTCGACGGCAAGCTTTCGGGCGACTCGCTGCGCGTGCCCGTGCCCGTCGGATCAATTGTCGAGCTCAACGCGATCGTCGCGCGAGAGGTGACTCGTGATGAGGTGCTCGCAGCCTACCGTGCGGCCGCAGGCGGCCCCTTGAACGGAGTGCTCGAGTACTCGGAGGAGCCGCTGGTGTCGAGCGACATCGTCGGTAACGCGCACTCCTCGATCTTCGACTCAGAACTCACCCGCGTCTCGGGCAAGATGGTGAAGGTTGTCGCCTGGTACGACAACGAGTGGGGTTTCTCGAACCGCGCCGCGCAGGCGCTCGAGATGCTCGCGGCATAGCCCCGTTGCAACCTGAAGAGCCGCCTCGACGATTCGTCGGGGCGGCTCTTCTGTGCTCGTGCGGCGCGGGTTAAGCGTCGGCCAGCAGTAGCAAACTACCGAGTACGGCGTCGCAGGCGTGCTGCGAGCACGGCGATCGCGCGCCAGCCCAGCAGAAACACCGCCAGGGTGATCGTCGCCACCAGCACGAAGGGCAATGCTGCGCCGGATCCGGTGAGTAGACGCAACCCCATGCCGATCGCGACCGTACCGATCCAGACGGGAATTCCCGTGCGCACGATCTCGAGTGGGCGACGGTACGCGAGGGTGGCGAGCCACATCACCGCGAGGCCTGCGAGAAACGGCCAGGCCGTCTCGAGGAGCCCTACAAGCGTGGCTTCGCGCGCGTGCTCGGAGCGACCGAGGCCGGCAAAGAGCGTCACCAGCGCGGCGTCGCACACAAATGCAAGTGCGATGGTGAGCGAGGAAACCTGGGGTGAGCGTTGCGAAGTCATCGGTGCCAGTCTATTGCGGGCGACCCCGTGAGGCGCTGAATCCCTGCGGCTGAGGGCTTAGCTGCCCTCGGTCGCGGCGTCGATCACCGCTCGGACGGCGTCGTGCAGGGCGCCATTGGTGGCGAGTGAGCTGCCGTTCCAGGCGCTCTCTGCCCCGTCGATGTCGGTGAACCGTCCGCCGGCCTCACGCACGATCGGCACGAGTGCGCTCAGATCGTAGGGCTTCACATCAAACTCGGCGACGATGTCCACCAGCCCCTCGGCGAGCAGCATGTACGACCACATGTCACCATAGGCCCGATCGCGCCACACCGCACGCGACAGTGCGATGAGTGGGTTCAAGTAGCCAGCGAGATCCCACTGCTGAATGCTCTGGAAGCTGAGTGAGGCGTGCTCGAGGTCCTTGACGCCCGACACCTGCAGCCTGCGCGGTTCTTCACCCTGCTGCTGGCCCCAGGCCCCGCCGCCCAGCTCTGCCCACCAGCGGGCGCCAAAGGCGGGCGCGGACACGACTCCCACGGTGGGTACGCCGTCGACCTCGAGGGAGATGAGTGCGGCCCAGTTGGGTACGCCGCGCAAGAAATTTGAGGTGCCATCGATTGGATCGATGACCCAGCGGCGCGAGCCGCGGTCGGCACGACCGGATTCCTCGCCAAAGAAACTGTCTTCGGGACGCTGCTCCTCGATCCGGCGCCGGATCGCGGCCTCGACCGCCTGATCCGCGTCGGTGACAAACGTGCGATCGGGCTTGGTTTCGATCGTGAGGTCGGCGGCTCGGAAGCGGGGGAGCGCAACTGAGTCGGCCAGATCTGCGAGCTCAAGCGCAAACTTGAGATCTTCCGAGTGGGTGAAGGGCTGGGCGGTCATCGGCCACGCTTTCCATAGTCGGCGAGAAATACGTTCTGGATACACGAAAGGCCCGACTAAATTAGTCAGGCCTTTCGTTTCCTGTACACCCCCCCGGACTCGAACCGGGAACCCATTGATTAAGAGTCAATTGCTCTGCCATTGAGCTAGAGGTGCTTACCGCTGCCTTGTCAGTGTGTTTCTCACTGCCGCGGCAACAAGAACTACTTTAGCACGGCCCCGGAGCTGCCCTAAATTCGACTGGCAACTCCGGGCGTGGCGCGGTGTGCGACCGGCTACGGGCGAGGAGGTTGGGAGAGCGCGTGGGCTTTGGGCTTGCGTACGAGGAAGCACGCGGCAACAGCCACGGCAACGAGTGAAGCGACCATGACAGCGAGGCGGGCAGTGTCTGCGTCGGCCTCGTTGGAGAAGCTCAACTCGGTGACCAGGAGCGACACAGTGAACCCAACGCCGGCGAGTGCGCCCACTCCGATGATCTCCCGCCACTTCACTGCCGGATCAAGCTCTGCGCGCGTGAACTTGGTGATTGCCCAGGTGGTCAGGGTGATGCCGATGGGTTTGCCCACCACCAAGCCGACGAGTACACCGATTGCAATGGGGTCGAACGGGAAGTTGGAGTCGCCGCCCACGGCGACGCCCGCCGCGAAGAACGCAAAGATTGGCACGGCAATGCCTGTTGACAGCGGGCTGAACCGGTGCTCGAACACCTCGGCGAGCGGGGTTCCGCGGCGGCCCGAGACGGGAATCATGAACGCGAGCAGCACGCCTGCGATCGTCGCGTGGATGCCCGAGGCGTGGAACAGGGCCCACACGACGATGCCGAGGGGCAACATGATGAGCCAGGGGCCCCACATGCCGCGAGCGAGGCGAGCGGGGAAGCGGTGCGCGATGAACGCGTAGAGCGCCAGCGGCACGATCGAGAGCGCCAGCGGCAGGAAATTGATCTCTGCGGTGTAAAAAATCGCGATGATGGTGATTGCGAAGAGATCGTCGACCACCGCGAGCGTCAGTAGGAACATGCGCAGCGCGGGGGGGATGCGGGGCGCGAGCAGGCCCAGTACCGCCACGGCAAACGCGATATCCGTTGCGGTGGGAATCGCCCAGCCGTGGCTGCCGGGGCCGCCATTGTTGATGGCGAAGTAAATGAGGGCGGGCACTGCGACGCCGCCAACCGCGGCGGCGACGGGCACTACGGCTGTCGAGAACTTACGCAATGCGCCGGCGACAAACTCGCGCTTGAGCTCGAGGCCGACCATGAAGAAGAAGATCGCGAGCAGGCCGTCGGCAGCCCACTGGCCGAGCGTGAGGTTGAGGTGCAGGGCCTCAGGGCCAATGCGGGTGTCGCGCAGGGCGAAGTATCCGTCGGCGAGGGGGCTGTTGGCGGCGATGAATCCCAGAGCTGCCGCGACCATGATGATGATGCCGCCGACAAGCTCGGCACGCAGAAGTCGACTGACTCGTGCTGCCTCGCGCTTATTGACGAGCGACAGGATGCGGCGCTTGCGGCCGCGGGTGCTGTGTGTGTTGGGGGTGTGGGCTGGGTTGTTCATTGAACACCTTCGATTTCGGGTAGCCGAACAAAATTGTCGACCAGGCTTCCCGACACACCACGCAATAGCCTAGCGAACGAGGCTGGCCCAGTGGAACCACTTGTGGCTACTTCGTGCCATCAAACTCTTGATCCTGCTCTTGCATAGCGACGCTGGCGACCGCAAGTGCGACGCCCGCGAGCCAGGTGCCCCATACGAGATACCTGCGCCAGTCCTTGCGCATTGTCGCTGACTTTCGTGCCACACCGATTGCGCCGAGTGCGGCGCCAATCACTGCGGGGCTGGTGACGTACTTACCAATCTCCACGATTCCTCCTCTTAAGGGGCCGGTTGCGGCGCGTGTCGCAATCCTATCGACGATGCGAGTCGGTATGTCTCAGGACCGTGCACGGGTGCGATAGTCTTAGGAGAAAGTCCCGCATGCGGGCGCAGTCTTAGATATGGCCGAACGAGCGGCCGCCTGAATTTAAGGAGATGCCGGAACATGGCGAAAGAGAACACCGAGGCGCTGTTCGAGGAGAGCTCGCGCGGTGGAGTGAGCGCAATTACAGCGGTCTTCTTCGTGCTGTCAATCGTGCTGTCCCTGGGCGGTATCGTGCTAATGAGCTACGGCTTTAACATCACCGTCGGTGCAGTGACCGAGCTGTGGCTGTTCGTTGGCGGCCTCGCTGCGAGCACCATCGGATTCGCTCTGCCGTTCACCGTGCTTCCCGCACTGGGTAAGTAGCGGACGCGAACGTATGTAGACGCGCGCTAGTGCGTGACGATGCCGGGAGCCCTTTGGGCCCCGGCATTGTTGTTTCTCGGACCGCTGCGCTGAATCGCCGACGAAACTTCGGCGCACGGCCCCGAGGGCGGCCTGCGGCATGTGCGAGGGCATAGACTGGCCGCATGGCAGAGATTGACATTAAGCCGCGGAGTCGCGACGTCACTGATGGAATTGAGAAGGCTGCAGCGCGAGGAATGCTTCGTGCGGTGGGAATGGGCGACGAGGACTGGGAGAAGCCGCAGATCGGCATCGCCAGCTCTTGGAACGAGATCACCCCCTGCAACCTCAGCCTTAACCGACTTGCACAGGGCGCCAAAGAAGGCGTACACGCGGGCGGCGGCTTCCCGATGCAGTTCGGCACCGTTTCGGTGTCCGATGGCATCTCGATGGGTCACGAGGGAATGCACTTCTCGCTCGTGTCGCGCGAGGTCATCGCCGACTCGGTCGAGACGGTCATGATGGCCGAACGCCTTGATGGCTCGGTACTGCTTGCGGGCTGCGACAAGTCGCTCCCCGGCATGCTGATGGCCGCGGCGCGTCTCGACCTCGCGTCCGTGTTCCTGTACGCCGGATCGATTGCTCCGGGCTGGGTGAAGCTCTCTGACGGAACCGAGAAGCAGGTCACCATCATTGACGCCTTCGAGGCCGTCGGTGCCTGCGTCGCGGGCACGCTCAGCGAGGAAGACCTCAAGCGCGTCGAGTGCGCGATCGCTCCCGGCGAGGGCGCCTGCGGCGGCATGTACACCGCCAACACCATGGCGTGTGTTGCTGAGGCGCTCGGCATGAGCCTGCCCGGATCGGCGGCACCGCCCAGCGCTGATCGCCGCCGCGACTACTTCTCGCACCGCGCCGGTGAGGCCGTCGTCAACCTGCTGCGTAAGGGCATCACGACCCGCGACATCCTGACCAAGAAGGCGTTTGAAAACGCCATCACGGTCGCCATGGTGCTCGGCGGTTCAACGAACGCCGTGCTCCACCTGCTCGCAATCGCCCGCGAGGCCGAGGTCGATCTGACGCTCGAGGACTTCACGCGCATTGGTGCGGTGACCCCGCACCTGGCAGACATGAAGCCCTTCGGTCAGTACGTGGCCGAGGACTTTGACCGCGTAGGCGGCATGCCCGTCGTCTTCAAGGCGCTGCTCGACGCAGGCCTCCTGCATGGCGACGTCATGACCGTGACCGGCAAGACCATGGCTGAGAACATTGCCGATCTTGATCCGGCACCCATCGATGGCAAGGTGATTCGTCAGCTCGATGATCCCCTCCACGAGGCCGGTGGACTCACCATCCTCAACGGAACGCTCGCACCCGAGGGCGCAGTCGTCAAGACCGCCGGCTTCGACGCCGAGTTCTTTGAGGGTCCCGCGCGCGTGTTCGAGCGTGAGCGCGCCGCGATGGACGCCCTCGAAGAGGGTGCTATTAGTAAGGGTGACATCGTAGTAATTCGCTACGAGGGACCCAAGGGTGGCCCGGGCATGCGCGAGATGCTGGCCATCACCGCCGCCATCAAGGGCGCCGGGCTCGGAAAAGATGTACTACTATTAACGGACGGACGATTCTCAGGCGGCACAACCGGCCTGTGCATCGGCCATATTGCACCGGAATCCGCCGATGGCGGTCCGATTGCACTGGTGCGTGACGGTGACCTGATTCGGGTCGACATCGCCCAACGAACGCTCGACTTGCTGGTAGACCCCGCTGAGCTTGAGGCCCGCAGAGACAACTGGGCCCCGCTTCCCCCGCGGTACACGCGCGGCGTTCTCGCAAAGTACGCCAAGCTCGTGCACTCCGCGTCAGAGGGCGCCATCACCGGCTAACTCTCTTGTGCGTCGCGATCGCTGCTCGAATGCACGATCGCGACGCATCTGACGCGTCAGCCACCATCCAGACGAAAGAAAGCAATGACCTCGGATTCGAGTGCAACTCCACCCATACCTGATCGGCGCGGTGAGCGCATGAACGGTGCTGAAGCTGTCGTGCGCAGCCTTGAAGCACTCGGCGTCACCGATGTATTTGGACTCCCCGGTGGCGCAGTGCTGCCCCTCTACGATGCACTCATGGACGCGAAGAAGCTTCGCCACGTGCTGGTGCGCCACGAGCAGGGCGGCGGCCACGCGGCAGAAGGCTTCGCGAGCTCGAGTGGTCGCGTCGGCGTATGCATCGCGACCTCCGGCCCCGGCGCCACGAACCTCGTGACGGCAATTGCCGACGCCTACATGGACTCGGTGCCCATGCTGGCCATCACGGGCCAGGTGTTCTCGCACCTCATGGGAACGGATGCGTTCCAGGAGGCCGACATCGTGGGAATCACGATGCCGATCACCAAGCATTCCTTCCTGGTGAAGAAGGCCGAAGACATCCCCGGTGCGCTCGCTGCGGCATACCACCTCGCCTCGTCGGGCCGCCCCGGTCCGGTGCTCGTCGACATTACGAAGGACGCGCAGGAGGGCCCGCTCGATTTCGTGTGGGACCCCCGCGTCGATCTTGCGGGCTACCGCCCGATCACGAAGGCGAACAGCAAACAGATCCAGGCCGCAGCAGACCTGATCGCTCAGGCTGAGCGCCCCGTGTTCTACGTGGGCGGCGGCGTGGTTCGCGCTGGCGCTGCAGAGGAACTCAAGCAGCTCGCCGAGCTCGTGGGCGCGCCCGTCGTGACCACGCTCATGGCGCGCGGCGTGTTCCCGGATTCGCACCCCCAGCACATGGGTATGCCCGGCATGCACGGCACTGTACCGGCCGTGCTCGCGCTGCAGGAGTCAGACCTGCTGATTACGCTCGGTGCACGGTTTGACGACCGTGTTACCGGCAAATCGGCGCTGTTCGCTCCCGATGCCAAGGTGATCCACGCAGATATCGACCCCGCCGAGATCGGCAAGATCCGCGCGGCCGATGTGCCGATCGTGGGCGATGCCGCCGAGGTGATTTCTGACCTCATTGCTGCGGTGTCGACCGCAAAGCTGTCACGCGAGTTCGCTGACATGTCGGCCTGGTGGGAGCGGCTCAACGGCCTCGTCAAGACGTACCCGCTCGGCTACCAGGGCACGACGGACGGCCTGATGTCGCCGCAGCATGTGATCCAGCGCATCGGTGAGCTCACCGGCCCCGAGGGAATCTACGCCGCGGGCGTGGGTCAGCACCAGATGTGGGCCGCACAGTTCATCAAGTACGAGCGCCCGCACGCCTGGCTCAACTCGGGCGGCGCTGGCACCATGGGCTACTCGGTGCCGGCCGCAATGGGTGCCAAGGTCGCAGAACCGGATCGCGTTGTCTGGGCGATCGACGGAGACGGCTGCTTCCAGATGACGAACCAGGAGCTCGCCACCTGCGTGGTGAATAACATTCCCATCAAGGTTGCGATCATCAATAACTCGTCGCTCGGCATGGTGCGCCAGTGGCAGACCCTCATTTACGATGGTCGCTACTCGAATACCGAGCTGAACACGGGCCACGGTTCGCCTCGCGTGCCCGACTTCGTGAAGCTCGGCGAGGCGTATGGCTGCCTGGCCATTCGCGTCGAGCGCGAGGAAGACGTCGATGCCGCAATCAAGCTGGCCCTCGAGACGAATGATCGCCCCGTCGTGATCGATTTCGTTGTGAGCGCCGACGCAATGGTGTGGCCGATGGTGCGCCAGGGTACGTCGAACAGCGACATTCAGTACGCCCTTGAACACAGCCCCGAGTGGGAGGACGAGTAAACCATGGCACGTCACGTACTCAGCCTCCTCGTAGAGGACAAGCCCGGCCTGTTGACCCGTGTAGCGGGGCTCTTTGCCCGACGCGGTTTTAACATCGAGTCGCTTGCAGTGGGACCCACCGAGATGAAGGGGCTCTCACGCATCACGGTTGTCGTTGATGAAGACGAGACCCTGCTCGAGCAGGTCACGAAGCAGCTCAACAAGCTGATCAATGTGATCAAGGTCGTCGAGCTCGATACCTCCAGCTCGGTGCAGCGCGAACACGTGCTCATCAAGGTGCGCGCCGACAATCAGTCGCGCTCGCACGTGCTTGAGGCCGTCAACCTGTTCCGTGCCCGCGTCGTCGACGTGGTGCCCGACGCCCTGACCATCGAGGTCACGGGTGACAGTAGCAAGATCGAAGCATTCCTCAAGGTGCTCGATCAGTACGGCATTAAGGAAATCGCGCAGTCGGGGCTCATTGCAATGGGCCGCGGTTCGAAGTCGATTACCGAGCGCGTCTTTAAGAACTGACACCGCGCGGAGCGCAGTGTCATCCTGCGGCTCGTAGGGCGGGGCGCGGGGGCGCCGCGGCGGGGGGGGGGGAGGGGCGCCGGGGGGGGGGGGGGGGGGGGGGGCCCGCGGGCGGCTCGTCCCGGCGCTACAGCGCCGGTACGAGCCGCAGGATCCACCAAACCAAACTGATTTTCTTTCACCACCAACAAAGGAGAACCCCGTGGCAGAGATGTACTACGACGCCGACGCCGACCTGTCGATCATCCAGGGCAAGAAGGTAGCTGTTGTCGGCTACGGCTCGCAGGGTCACGCGCACGCAATGAACCTGCGCGACTCAGGTGTCGACGTAGTTATCGCCCTCAAGGAGGGCTCGAAGTCGATTGCTAAGGCCGAAGAGGCCGGCTTCACGGTGAAGACCGTTGCCGACGCTGCTGAGTGGGCAGACCTCATTATGATCCTTGCTCCCGATCAGCACCAGCGTGCGATCTACAACGAGCAGATCAAGGACAAGCTGACCGCAGGCAAGACGCTCGCGTTTGCTCACGGCTTCAACATCCGTTTCGGCTACATCGAGGCGCCCGAGGGCGTCGACGTGATCCTCATCGCCCCGAAGGCTCCCGGCCACACCGTGCGCCGCGAGTTCGAGGCTGGCCGTGGCATCCCCGACATCATTGCTGTCGAGGTCGACGCAACGGGCAAGGCGTGGGACATCGCGCTGTCGTACGCGAAGGCAATCGGCGGCACCCGCGCAGGCGTCATCAAGACGACCTTCACCGAGGAGACCGAGACCGACCTGTTCGGCGAGCAGGCTGTGCTCTGCGGTGGCATGAGCCACCTCGTGCAGGCAGGCTTCGAGACGCTCACCGAGGCTGGCTACCAGCCTGAGATCGCCTACTTCGAGGTGCTGCACGAGCTCAAGCTCATCGTGGACCTGATGTGGGAGGGCGGCATTGCCAAGCAGCGCTGGTCGATCTCTGACACCGCTGAGTTCGGTGACTACGTTTCGGGCCCCCGCGTCATCGATGCCGGTGTGAAGCAGCGCATGCAGGAGGTGCTCGCTGACATTCAGTCGGGTGCATTCGCAACGCGCTTCATCGAGGACATGGACAACGGTGGCGTTGAGTTCCAGGCCATGCGTGCCAAGGAAGAGCAGCACCCCATCGAGAAGACCGGTCTCGAGCTGCGCAGCCTCTTCGCGTGGCAGCAGACCGACGCCGACTACGTCGACGGCTCGGCCGCTCGCTAAGTAGCCAGCACAGCTGCCTCATTCTGAAGTAGTGACGCCCAGGGCCCCCGAAGCACTCGCTTCGGGGGCCCTTTGCTATGGGCGCTGCTGCTGGGACCCAATAGGCTCAACAGGCTCAACAGGCTCAACAGTGGCATCAGCCTCGGCACCCGCGGGCCTGCGCACTAGCTCGACGACGACCAGCAGCAGGCACATGATCGCCACCGTCCACGCGACGAGGCCGACGCTGAGAGGGCGCGCAAAGAGCACCACGAGCATGGCGGCCGTGCACACAAGCACGACGAGCCCACTGTGCCATCGTTCGACAGCGTGGCCGACCTTGCGGGTGTCCAGCCCGTGCGCGTCGAGGAAGCGGTGCGCGCGATCGGACGCCGAGGCCGCTATGCCGCGAAGCGCACGCGCGCGCCGCGATCCACCCGCGAGCCAAGCGGCAACCATTACGATGAGGGCCACCAGCACGAGGGCCGCAATGGTGGGCACCAGGCGGGAGATGACCTGCTCGTATATGGCCCGGGCCGCCTCAGCCGACATGATCGACGGGCTCAGCGACGACACGAACACTGCGCGACCGATGCCGACCCCAGACGCGAGGATTAGCAGAGACGCCGCAGTTCCGGCCGCCGTCCACGCGATGGTGCGCGCACGCTTTCGCGCGATAGCGACCCCGACGACGAGGAGCCCCAGCACCACGTACGGGATCCAGAACCCGATGCTCACGGCGACGAGGTACAGGGAACGTACCGTTGCCAGCGCGTCGGAGCTGACGATGATGATCGTGCGGTCGATGGTAGGAATCGCATCGGCGACCCCGATCCCACGTGACTGCAGCTCAGACTTAATCTGGCCCGTCACCTCGCCAACGTTGAGGGAAAGCACGCCCTCGTGCGAGAGCGACACCAGCGCGCCAGGGTGCCCCTGCAACACTGTGATCGTGCGGCTGTGCGTTTCGCGGAGCGCGTTCTCCCACACCGTGGAGAACTGCGGAGAGGCGACTACTGTTGAAACCCCTGATTCAACGATCGATCTCACCCCCGCGGCTGCGGGGCCCTCCAACAGGCTGAGCGCTGCGCTCGCTTTCGGGGGGAGATCGAGCGCGGTGAGCCCGTCAAAGAGTTCACCAACGAGTGCCTTGACAGGAACGTTGTCATCGAACGCGGTCATCGCCTGATCGGCTATGAACCCCTGTACCTCGGCGTGTTCGACCAGGGGCGCGAACGTCGCGACAAACTGATCGGTGTCGACGAGCTCTGCGCGCACCCAGGGGCCCAGCACCGCCAGGGGAGCCAGGATGAGCCCGACGACGATGAGTAGGCCCGAGACCACCGCGCGCCATCTCTGCTTGCGGGGACCATCTACGCGTGGGGGGCCGACCGAATCGTGCTGCGCGGACTCGGTCAGTTCTCGGTTCTGTGCCTCGAGCTCAGCGACCCTGGCCCGGAGCGAATCGAGATTCATCGAAGATTCTGTCGACCCCACAGCTTCATCCCCTAGGCTCCTCGTCGAACAGCGACAGTGCTGTCAGGAATCAACCTACTGCACGACCGGATTCTGGCCCAGGTCTCAACCCACTATTGGCCGCTCGCACGCTTTGTGCGCGCGGTCGCTGGAGCGGTCCAGGGATCCTCTGGCCACGGATGCCTGGGATACTTTCCCCGCATCTCGCGTCGCACCTGCTGGTACGGTCCATCCCAAAAGGAGCGCAGGTCGTCGGTGATGGCGAGCGGCTTGCGTGCGGGCGACAGCAGGTGAAACAGCACCGGCACGCGCCCGTCCACGAGCCGGGGCGTCTCGGCGAGGCCAAACAGCTCCTGCAGCTTGACCGCGACGACCGGGCGCTCGCCCGTGGCGTAGTCGATGCGCACCCGCGAGCCCGACGGCACCGCGAGGGACTCAGGCACGAGGTCGTCGAAGCGCGTCGCCTCTGGCCAGGGGAGCAGTCGTCTGAGAGCCTGCGAGATCCCGAGCCCCGAGAGCGAGGCATCGGGGCGCAGCTTGGACAGATCCGGAACCAGCCAGTCCTCGAGGTGTGCGAGCAGCACCTCGTCGCCGACGTCGGGCCAGGGGCTGCCGAGCTCGCGGTGCAGGAGCGCGAGACGCGCGCGGAGCCCGGTCGCACCCTCGCTCCAGCTGAGAGCCTCGAGCCCGGCCTCGCGCAGGTGCGCCGCGTAGGCAGGGCCGGTGTCCTCGGGTAACGCACGCACCGGAACCGACGCCAGCACGATCGCGCCAAGCCTGCGCTCCTCCCGCACGCGCAGCTTGCGTTCGACGATGCGCGCGGTGCGCTCGTCGGAGGCGAGGGTGGCCGCGATGCGGAGCGCGTCGTGCGCGTCGAGGGGAGCCGCCAGCCGGATCACTGCCCCGGTGCCATCGGCAGCGCGCCCCTCGGCGCGCTGTACCTCGTGCACCGCGAGCCACTCGTGAGCAATAAGCCCGCTGCCCTCGGGAAGCGCGGCCCGGGTGCCGCTCGCGAGCAGGTAGCTGCGGGCGTGCTCTCCGGTGCGGCGCGCGACCCATTCGGGGCGGCCCAGCGCGACCACGATGCCGGGGGCATGCGGGTCGGGTGCCTGCAGGTCAAGGCCATGCGGGCGTACGCCGGATCCGGCCTCACCCGCACGGGTATCGCCAGTGCCCGCGTTGCGCACGAGTCGATCGACCTCGCGCTTCCACCGGCCTGCGCCCGGGTGCCGCCCCGTGCGTAGCTCGCGCAGCAGCCGCGTGAGGTCTGCGCCGGGGTCGCGGTAGTCATCCGACACCGCGGCAATGATCTCAGCGGCGAGGCGCGCGTCGCCCAGCTCGTGTGCGCCCTCGACCAGCGCGCGTGCGGCGCGTGCACCGACCGGGAGCAGCACAACGGCACGCCCGTCGACTGTGATGCCGCCCGTCGCGTCCACGAGCCCCAGCGCACGTAGCGTTTCGACGGCCGGCAGCATGGCGGCCTCGGGTGGCGCGGTGGGCAGCGCGAGGCCGACGCCGCCCGGGGTACCCCACGCCGCGAGGAGCAGCGCGGCATCGGTGAGGTCGGCCGAAGCAATCTCGGGTTGGGCAGCGGCGCGCATGTGCGCATACTCTGACTCGGAATAGGCGCGTACCGCGACCCCTGGGCCCTGACGCGCGGCACGGCCGGCCCGCTGTTCGGCGCTCGCCCGCGATGCGCTCACCGTGGTGAGCCCGGCCATGTCGCGGCCACGGTCCCGGCGCACCTCGCGGGCCAGCCCCGAGTCGATGACCAGGCGCACGCCCGGCACCGTCAGGGAGCTCTCGGCAAGCGACGTGCTGACGATGATGCGCTGCGGTTCGCCCGGGCCACGACCACGCACGGCACGATCCTGCTCGCGCCCCGAGATGCGGCCGTGCAGCGGCAGAATCTCGAGCATCCCCGCACGGCCAGCGGCGCCGCCGACAATACCGCCGGCACCGTCTCGCAGCAGCGCGACGAGGTCATCGACCTCGCGCGCACCCGGCACGAACACGAGCGCGTCGCAGGCGGAGGTGGCCTGCGCACGGAGGGTGACCTGAGCCAGGTGCGCGAGGTACTCGCGGTTGACGCCGCGCGGGCCCAGGCGCGCGCCAGCGAAGGGGGCGTGCTCGATCCTCAGCGGATGCAGCGCGGAGGGCACCTCGACCACGGGGGCGTCACCCAGCAGCGCTGCGACCCCGGCTGCGTCAAGCGTCGCCGACATCGCAACCACGATGAGGTCATCACGCAGGGCGCGGGCCTCGGACACCATGCCAAGCAGCAGGTCGCCCTCGACCGAGCGTTCGTGTACCTCGTCGAGGATGACGGCCCCCACCCCGGCCAACTCGGGGTCAGAGATGAGTCGCCGCAGCAGCACCCCGGGGGTCACCACCTCGACCCGGGTGCGTGCGCTCACGTGACGTTCACCCCGAATCGTAACGCCCACCGCCTCGCCCAGCGCGGTGCCCGAGAGCTCGGCGAGGCGGTGCGCGGCAGCACGGGCGGCCACGCGGCGCGGCTGAGTGAGGATCACGCGCTGCGCGCGATCCGGACCCGCCATCAGATTCGCCACCAGCGGCGGCACGAATGTCGTCTTGCCGGTGCCCGGGGGAGCGGTTACCACGCAGGCGCCGGTCGTTGCCGCGTGCTCGAGCTCGGCGCGAGCGCCCGAAACGACGAGCCCTGCGCCGATGCGGTCGAGGTCAAAGAGGTGCGGGGTCACCCCGCTAGTTTACGAGGCTCGGCTGTTGACTACTCCGCCGCGGGCTGCGGCTCAGCGGGCTGATCCTGCGTGGGCTGCTCGTCGGACGGAGCCTCGTCGGGCGTGCTCGCGGGGCCCTCGTCAAGCCCCGGATTGTCGGACGCAACCGCTGCGACCTCCTCAGCCGTGTAGCCACAGTAGTTCGTGGCTTCGCTCTCCCAGCGCTTGGTGAGCCGATCCTTGCCCGCTTCGTGAGCGGCGGCGACGGTGCCCTGATAGATGGTGCCGTCCTGAGAGGCCTTGTTGACGTCAGGCACGGATTCACAGACGTGAAACACGCTGCCTGATTTCGTCCAAAATACGGTGTCCTCGCCCGTGAGCTGCTTCACAATGTTGGTTTCGGTCGCGTACTGCTCCTGAGAGGGGGCGTCCCAGCTGATGCCGACGGCGCCTGCGATGAGCAGCACTGCGATGCCGATGCCGCCCGCGATGCCCTTTTGCTTGCCGTCCATGTCCTTGTTGAGGAAGATCATGATGATCAGCGGCAGAAACGCGATGATCGCGACGATCGCGCCCAACTGGTTCTGCACGAAGAATCGCAGCTTGTCTTCGCGTGAGGCGGGGGAGAGTCGGTTTGCTTGCTTCCACCACAGCGAACCAGCTACGGAGAGTACGCCGGCGACCGCGATCAGTGTGATCAGCAGCCACATGGTGACCGGCGACTGCCTGAGGACCCAGAAGATTGCAAAGGCCTCGGCCCCGATCGCCAGCGCCCACGCGACCCACGCGAAGATGCGCAGCCTGGTCGCCTTGGCGGCTGATTCGGGGGTTGGTTGCCAGACGGGCTGATCGACTGCGTTCTTGGCGCGGACCTGTGAAATCTTCTTGGTCGGCTTTGAGGTCGGTTTCGACGTCGACTTCTGACCTGGTTCCTGTGCCATACGGTGCCCCCTTGCGTCCTGTCACTTCGCTGCTGCGTTGCTGTCCTCACAGTAACAGGATTGATGCCCGGTTCGGCAGACTCAAAGATGCACTTCGCTAGGCTTATGTCGTGCAAAAAGACAACGATAGCGAGGGCCGCGAGAGCCGCCTCGCGAGCGGCTGGACGGTCGAGGGCGCGCCGAGTGCGAAGGCGCCTGCCCCGACCCCCGAGCCCGAAGCACTCGAGGCACCCTCTTCAGCGTTGGAGGGGGACGCGGCCGGTGAAGCGCCCGCCGACGCGGCCGGTGAAGCAGAGATCACCGACACACGAGTGCAGATGTCGAACGCGGCACTCGTGGTCTTGGGGGTGTTTGGCGGCATTTATCTCATGTACACCTGGGTCTGGTTCAGCTGGGCCGAGTACTACGAGAGCGCCAACAACCTCCTCGCCGCCTCGAGCGGCTCCCTCGGTGGCGTGCTGCAGCAGATCGTGTTCTGGGTGGCACCGCTCGCGCCCATCGGCTGGTTCCTGTGCGCGCTGCTGCTCAACCGCGGGGCGCCGACCTGGCGGCTTGCGCTGTGGATTGTGATTGGTGCGGTGGTTCTTGTGCCGCTGCCGATGTTTACGTGGGGTGCATAAGATGACGCGCCGGATCATTACCTGGGCCGTGTGGGCCATTGTTACCGGACTCTACGTCTACATGGTGGTTGCAGCCGTGGGAAGCCTCACGCTGCTGCCCCAAATGGTGGGCCTCATGGGGCTGTCGATGACGGGGATCGGTTGGTTCTGGCTCATCTTTGGCGTCGCGCTGCCGCCCATCGCGTATGTCGTGGCACTCATCCTGTCGCGCCGACGCGGGGCCGCCGTGCGCCTGCTCGCGCTCGCGACTGGGCTGTGCGCTGCCGCTGCCGTGCAGCTTGAAGTGATGCTGCTCGTGCCGCAGTCCAGCTTTTTCGGGTAGCGATTTTGGGGGCCTCCGCCCAGCCCTTGAGTGACGCCTCGTGACGATTCGGTCAGAGCCAGCCCGGTTCGGCCATTAGAATGGAATCCCGGCCGTCGCGTACGGACTGGGTGCCCAATGCCGCTGACCCGAAGGATTCGCTTGATGTCTGCGCCGGTCGTGCTGATCGCCGAACAATTGTCGCCCGCTACCATCGCCGCACTCGGCCCCGACTTCGAGGTGGTGCACGTCGACGGTACTGACCGCGACGCGCTGCGCTCGGCGCTGGCCACTGCAAACGCCGTGCTGGTGCGCTCGGCCACCCAGATCGATGCGGAGGCGCTCAGTTGGGCGCCCCAGCTGCAGGTCATCGCCCGTGCCGGAGTCGGTCTCGACAACGTCGATATCAAGGCCGCGACGCAGGCGGGTGTGATGGTGGTCAACGCCCCGACCTCAAACATCATTAGCGCCGCAGAGCTCACGGTTGCCCATATTCTGGGCCTGGCGCGGCACCTGCCACGCGCGCACTCCTCGCTCTCCGAGGGGCTGTGGAAGCGCTCGTCGTTCACCGGCACCGAGCTGTACGAGAAGACGATCGGCATCATCGGCCTCGGACGCATTGGTGCGCTGGTTGCTGAGCGTCTGCGCGGGTTTGGTGTCGAGCTGATCGCATTTGATCCCTACGTGACGGCCGCACGCGCCCAGCAGCTCGGAGTCGAACTGGTATCGCTCGACGAGCTCGTGAAGCGCGTCGACTTCCTGACGATCCACATGCCCCGCACCCCCGACACGCTCGGCATGATCGGCGCCGACCAGATGCGCGCCATGAAGTCGACCGCGTACGTCGTCAACGTCGCACGCGGCGGCCTGATCGACGAGGCAGCGCTCGCTGACGCGCTCGCTGCTGGCGAGATCGCTGGCGCTGCGCTCGACGTATTCGTGCAGGAGCCCCCGGCAGACAACTCGCTCACCGGCCTCCCCAACGTCAACGTGACCCCGCACCTCGGCGCCTCGACTGAGGAAGCTCAGGAGAAGGCTGGCGTGTCGGTGGCAAAGTCGGTGCGCCTCGCGCTCGCCGGCGACCTGGTGCCCGACGCCGTCAACGTTGCTGGTGGCGTGATCGACGAGTACGTGCGCCCCGGCCTGCCCCTCACCGAGAAGCTCGGTCAGGTGTTTGCTGGCCTCGCGGCTGGCCCCATCGCCTCGCTCGACATCGAGGTGCACGGTGAGCTCGCAGAGCGTAACGTCGAGGCCCTGCGCCTCGCCGCGCTTAAGGGTGTGTTCTCCAAGGTAGTCAGCGATCCCGTCTCGTACGTGAACGCGCCCCTGATTGCCGAGCAGCGTGGGGTTGAGGTGCGCTTCTCGAAGGACACCGTCTCGGAGAGCTACCGCAACGTTGTTACGCTGCGCGGCGCCCTCACCGACGGCACGCCGATCTCGGTCTCGGGTACCCTCACCGGGCCCAAGCAGGTCGAGAAGATCGTTGAGATCAACGGCTATGAGATCGAGATTCCCGTCTCTGAGCACCTCGTCGTATTCAGCTACACCGATCGCCCGGGTATCGTCGCCGTGTACGGTGGCATCCTCGGTGAGGCAGGCGTCAACATCGCTGGCCTGCAGATCGCGCGCGACGACAAGAAGGGCACCGCGCTCTCGGTGCTCGCTGTTGACTCGCCCGTGGATGATCAGCTGATTTCGACGCTGCGCGCCGCGATCGGCGCAGAGCGCATGCACACGATCGACGTTGACGCGTAATAGTTGACGTCACTTTCTGGGCCGTAGCGGCCCACCGCGGCACCGGTTCTCAGAGGTTTCTGGGAGTCGGTGCCGCTGTGCGTTGTGCGGGTGTTCAACGCGCGCACGGGGGCGTACAGTGCAACCATGAGTAGCAGCGAAGCACACACCCAGGGAGCGCCCGCGGAGCTCGGATTCACCGTTTCGGGATTCATCGCCAGGCCGCCGGCAGAGACATTTGAAGCGGTGGCTGATCCGGCGGTCCTCAGCCGCTATTTCACGACGGGAGGCGCCCAGGGGCGCATCGAACCGGGCACTACGGTTACCTGGGACTTCGCGGACTTTCCTGGTGCATTCCCGGTCGAGGTGCTTGACGTCGTGGCCCCGGGCGCTGGCGACGCTTTACCTCGGATCGTGTTGCGCTGGGCGGGCACGCCTGGGGTGACGGTGTCGCCCGCGGGTACCCGGGTCGAGTTCGAGTTTCGGTCGGTCGACCACGGCGCACGCACTGAAGTGCGCATCACCGAGCGCGCCTGGCACAACTCGGTAGCCGGGGCGGAGGGCGCCTTCGGCAACTGCATGGGCTGGACGGGCATGCTTGCTGCCATGAAGGCGTGGCTCGAACACGGCATCAATCTGCGCGAAGGCTTCTACAAGTAGGCACTCGCGCGCATTCGCCCCGAATTTGTGGGCGTACGGTGATAGCCTGGCCTAGTGGGCATTTGTCCACGACAAAGTATCGAGCGCGCAGGCGGCGGGCTGGTCTTCGGTGGTAGTTCCCTCTGTGAGTGAGTTCTCAGGGTGGCCTTCTACTGAACATCAGCAGTGCGGCACTCGCTGTAACCACGCCGCGCGCTCACCCGAACAAAGGAGATCCCATGGAGGGTCCTGAAATCAAGTTCGCCGAAGCCGTTCTCGACAATGGTCGTTACGGCACGCGCACCATCCGCTTCGAAGCAGGCCGCCTCGCGCAGCAGGCACAGGGCGCAGTTGCTGCATACCTGGACGAAGAGACCATGCTGCTCTCGGCCACCAGTGCATCGAAGCACCCGAAGGATCACTTCGACTTCTTCCCGCTGACCGTTGACGTTGAAGAGCGCTCATACGCCGCAGGCAAGATCCCAGGCTCGTTCTTCCGCCGCGAGGGCCGCCCGTCGACTGACGCGATCCTCGTCTGCCGCCTCATCGACCGCCCGCTGCGCCCGTCGTTCGTTGATGGCCTGCGTAACGAGGTTCAGATTGTCATCACCGTGATGTCGATCGCTCCCGGTGAGTTCTACGACGCTCTCGCGATCAACGCGGCGAGCGCATCGACCCAGATCTCGGGTCTGCCGTTCTCGGGTCCCATCGCAGGCGTTCGCCTCGCGTTGATCCCCGGCATGGGCAACAACGCAGACCAGTGGGTCGCGTTCCCCAACGCTGAGCAGGTCGGCGAGGCTGTGTTCGACCTGATGGTCGCCGGCCGCGTCATCACCAAGGCTGACGGCACCGAAGACGTCGCGATCATGATGGTCGAGGCTGAGGCCACCGAGGGTTCGTGGAACCTCATCAAGGCTGGCGCAACGAAGCCCGACGAGGCAGTCGTCGCGCAGGGCCTCGAGGCTGCAAAGCCGTTCCTGACTCAGCTCGTCAAGGCACAGGAGCAGCTCGCTGCTCAGTCGGCGAAGGCTGTCCAGGAGTACCCCGTATTCCTGCCCTACACGGACGAGGCATACGCCGCGGTCGCTGAGCTCGCTCAGGCTGAGCTTGAGAACGTCTACCAGATCGCTGCAAAGGTTGAGCGTCAGGATGCTGACGACGCACTCAAGTCGCGCGTCAAGGAGGCCATTTCGGCCAAGGTCGCCGCAGGCGAGCTGGCAGCAGAGGTTGAGGGTCAGGTTTCTGGCGCGTACAAGGCTGTCACCAAGAAGGTTGTGCGCGATCGCATCCTCGCCGGTGAGTCACGCATGGACGGCCGCGGCCTCCGCGACATCCGCGCGCTTGACGCAGAGGTGCAGGTTATCCCTCGCGTGCACGGCTCGGCGATCTTCCAGCGCGGTGAAACCCAGATCCTGGGCGTCTCCACGCTGAACATGCTCAAGCTTGAGCAGCAGATCGACTCGCTGTCGCCCACGACCAGCAAGCGCTACATGCACCACTACAACTTCCCGCCCTACTCGACCGGTGAGACCGGCCGCGTTGGCAGCCCGAAGCGCCGCGAAATCGGCCACGGCTTCCTGGCAGAGCGCGCCATTGCGCCCGTGCTGCCCAGCCGCGAGGAGTTCCCCTACGCAATCCGCCAGGTGTCCGAGGCGCTTAGCTCGAACGGCTCGACCTCGATGGGTGCCGTTTGCGCGTCCACGCTGTCGCTGCTGAACGCTGGTGTGCCGCTGCGCGCACCGGTCGCTGGTATCGCAATGGGCCTCGTCTCCGACGAGGTTGACGGCGAGACCCGCTACGCAACCCTCACCGACATTCTCGGTGCAGAGGACGCGCTCGGCGACATGGACTTCAAGGTCGCAGGTACCTCGGAGTTCGTTACCGCGCTGCAGCTCGACACCAAGCTCGATGGCATCCCCTCTGACGTGCTCGCAGGCGCACTGTCGCAGGCAAAGGAGGCTCGCGCAACGATCCTCGGTGTGCTGAACCAGGCCATCGACACGCCCGACGAGATGGCACCCACCGCGCCTCGCGTCATCGCGGTCAACATCCCCGTTGACAAGATCGGCGAGCTGATCGGCCCCAAGGGCAAGACGATCAACGGCATCCAGGACGCCACCGGCGCCGACATCTCGATCGACGACGACGGCACCGTGTACATCGGTGCGGTCGACGGCCCGTCGGCTGAGGCCGCACGCGCGCAGGTCAACGCTATTGCTAACCCGCAGAACCCCGAGGTTGGCGAGCAGTACCTCGGCACCGTCGTGAAGAACGCCGCCTTTGGTGCCTTCGTGTCGCTGCTTCCCGGCAAGGACGGCCTGCTGCACATCTCCGAGGTGCGCAAGCTCGTCGGCGGCAAGCGCATCGAGTCGGTTGACGAGGTGCTCTCGATCGGCCAGAAGGTGCTCGTCAAGATCACCAAGGTCGACGATCGCGGCAAGCTCTCGCTCGAGCCCGTCGTTGAGGAGCAGGCTGCTGCAGCAGCCGAGGAGGCTCCCGCGGCTGAATAAGCCGCGGCCGTGATGGGGCAGCTGCTGCTCGATCCGGATCGATAGTCAAACGCCCGTCGCACCCCCGAGGTGCGGCGGGCGTTTGCCATTTCGCGCGCGATAGGCTGCTGGCACACCCGTGAGGAGCACAGGACATGAAGCTATACCGCGCAAGCGTCTGTGATACACCCCTGAGCCCGTTCGCCGGGGGAGCGCTGCGCGCAGACGACGATGCCGGGCTGGCGGTGGTCGACGGCGTGATCGTCGACCGGGGCGCGTTCGCCAGCGTTCGCGCGCGCTGGCCGGTCGCCGAAGTCGAGGACCTGCGCGATGGGCTGCTCATTCCCGGGCTGATTGACACGCACGTGCACTACCCGCAGGTGCGTGTGATCGGCGACCTCGGGCGGCCGCTACTGGAGTGGCTCGAACACTGCGCCCTGCCCGAGGAAGCCAAGCTCGTGGACCTCGCGTACGCGCAGCAGATCGCCCGCGAGTTCGTGGCAGGCCTGGTGAGCTCGGGCACGACGACCGCGCTGGCGTTCGGATCGCACTTCGCGAACGCGACCGACGCGCTGTTTGCCGAGGCGGCCCGAGCGGGCGTGCGCCTCACCACCGGGCTCGTCACGAGCGACCGGGAGCTGCCGACGGCACTGCTTACCACGCCCGAGCGCGCGCGTGCCGAGGCGGAGGAGCTGATCGCGCGATGGCATGGCGTGGGGCGAAACCGCTATGCGGTGACGCCGCGCTTCGCGCTCTCGGCCTCGACCGAACTGCTCGCCAGCGAGGGGGAGCTCTTTTCCTCTCACCCCGACCTGTGGTTCACGTCACACCTCAACGAAAACCAGACCGAGGTTGAGATCGTGGCCAGGCAGTTCCCCGAGGCGCGCGACTATCTTGACGCCTATGACCGTGCCGGACTCGTCGGTGAGCGCAGTGTGTTGGCGCACAACGTGCTGCCGAGCGATGCCGAGCTCGTGCGGCTCGGCGCGGCCGGCGCCGCCGTCGCGCACTGCCCGACCTCCAATTCCTCGCTCGGCAGCGGGGTATTCCCGCTCACGCGGCACGTGCAGCACGGGGTGCGGGTGGCGCTCGGCAGCGACGTGGGCGCTGGCACCGGGTTCTCGCTGCTCAAGGAGGGGGCGCAGGCCTATTTCATGCAGCGGCTCGCGCCCAGAGGCGGATACGCGCTGACCGGCGCCCACCTGCTCTACCTGGCGACGCGCGCGGGCGCTGAGGCGCTCGGGCTCGCCGGCGCGGCTGCAAGTTCGTCCGCGCGCGTGGGGGAGTTGTCGACCGGATGCCAGTTTGACGCCGTGTGGGTGCGCCCGAGCCCAGCCTCGCCGCTGGGGATCGGGCTGCGGCACGCCCCAGACGCTGACGCCGCTATCGCAAAGCTGTTCGCGTGGGGGACTCCCGCTGACCTTGCGCGGGTGTGGATCGGGGGCGACCCCGTCTGGGAGCGCGACGCGGTGCCAACCGAGTAGCTAATGGGGGCCGCCCGGGGAATCACCGGGCGGCGGCGATAGGCTGAAGTAATGCGTGAACCCATTCTCTTGCCCCTCGACCAGCCCGAGCTCTCGGTCGACCTCAGCGGCGGCCTCGTGCGCCGCACCGTGCACCCGAGTGGACTGCGCGTGCTCACTGAATTCATGCCGGGTGCTCGCAGCGCCACCATTGGGTTCTGGGTGGGCGTGGGCTCGCGCGACGAGCAGGCTGAGAACAATGACGCCCCGGGCAGCCTTGGCTCGACCCACTTCCTCGAGCACCTGCTGTTTAAGGGCACGCCCACGCGTGACGCCTTCGAGATCGCGACGAGCTTTGACCGGATCGGCGCCGAGCACAACGCGCTGACCGCCAAGGAGTACACCTGCTACTACGCCAAGGTGCGCGACGCCGACGTCACGCAGGCGGTCACGGTGCTCACCGACATGGTGGCAAACTCGGTGATCGACAAGGACGAGTTCGAGATGGAGCGGGGCGTGATTCTCGAAGAGATCGCCATGGCTTCAGACGATCTCGCGGACGTCGCGGGTGAGCGCCTATTTGAGGCAGTGTTCGGGGAACACACACTGGGGCGCCCGATCGGTGGACACCCCGAGACAATCAAGGCGGCCAAGCGCGACGACGTCATGCTGCACTACCGCGAGCAGTACGATCCGTCCACCCTCGTGGTGACGGCCGCTGGTGCGGTCGACCACGACGCCTTCGTGGATCTTGTGCTGACGGCGCTGAACGCTTCGCCCGAGGAACGCTGGCACACTGATCGACCGGGTACCCCGGTGCGCCGTGCGCAGGTTCCCACTTCCATCACCCGCGGCGAGAAGCTGCACATTACCGAGCGCCCGAGCGAACAGATTAATCTGATGATCGGCATGGAGGGACTGCATTCGAACGACCCCCGCCGCTTCGCATACGGCATCATGAACTCGGTGCTCGGCGGGGGCATGTCGAGCCGACTGTTCCAGGAGATCCGCGAGAAGCGCGGCCTGGCCTACACGGCCTACTCGTTCGGCGCGAGTTATTCTGACGCGGGCCTCTTCGGAATCTACGCAGGCTGCGCGCCCGAGCGTGCCCAGGAAGTGCTCGAGCTCAGCCGGATCGAACTAAACAAGATGGCCGCCGAGGGGGTCACCGAGGAAGAGCTCGAGCGCTCGCTCGGGCAAATCGCCGGCTCATCGGCGCTCGCGCTCGAGGACTCAGACACACGCATGAGCCGCCTCGCCCGTGCCGAGATCGGCAGCGGCGAACTCTATGACCTCGACACCTCGCTTGAGCGCTTCCACGCGGTCACAGCTGAAGACATTCGGTCGATTGCGGCCGAGATCGCCGCGCGGCCGCAGACGGTTGTTGCCGTCGGTGAGGTTTCACGGGCGGGTAGCCTGGACGCATGAGTGTACGTGTAGCAGTCGCGGGCGCCACCGGGCGACTCGGAACATTGGTTTGCCAGGTCGTCGAGGAGACACCAGGCTTCGAATTGGTCGCGCGTCTCCGCAGCACCTCGGCCCCCGAGGAGGGCGCGAACGCCGACGTGGTCGTCGACGTGAGCCACCCGGACGCCTCGGCGGGCATCGTTGAGCGCGCGCTCGAGCGTGGCCAGCAGGTGATCATCGGCACGAGCGGGTGGTCTGCGGATCGGCTCGACTTGCTGCGGGAGCGGCTCGCGGGGCTGCCCAATGCGGGCGTCATCGTCGTGCCCAACTTCTCGCTGGGGTCGGTGCTGGGAACCGCGCTTGCGCGGATCGCGGCCCCCCACTTCGACGCCGTTGAGATCATCGAGGCGCACCACCCGCACAAGGTCGATTCGCCTTCGGGCACGGCCGTGCGCACTGCCGAGCTGATGGCAGAGGCGCGCGCCGGCCATCCCACGGAAGCACCATTCGCCGAGCAGCCGGCGCGCGGCCAGCTCGTGGCGGGTATCCCCGTGCACAGCCTGCGCCTGGCAGGTGTAGTGGCTAAGCAGGAGGTACGCTTCGGCGGCCCCGGCGAAGTCCTCTCGATTACGCACGACACCCACTCGAACGAGGCGTACCGTGCTGGCATCCACGCCGCTCTCGAGGCGGCACCGACTGCCACAGGGCTCACTGTGGGGCTGGACGCGCTGCTCGGCATCGGGGGAGCGGGCGCATGAGCCCGCGCCTACGTGCGATCCTCGGGGTCGCGCTCATGAGTGTGCTGCTCGTACTGTATTTCGTGTTCACGGGCGTGCGCGCAGTGGCCCTCCTGGCTTCAGGTAGCGTCGTGCCCGTGCTCATGGGGCTCGGAATGCTCATTCTGCCGCTGATCGGCGCCTGGGCGCTGTGGAGAGAGCTCCGCTTCGGGCGCCAGGCCACGCAGCTCGTGGACCAGCTCGAAACCGAAGGGGTCCTACCCGAGGAGCTCGCGGCAGCCCGCGAGGCTAATGTTCGCCCAGATCGGGGCGAGCTAGATGCGGCGTTTGAGCGCTACCGGGCAGATGCTGAAGCTGCTCCTGATCGATGGCAAGCATGGGCTCGGTTGGGGCTCATGTATGACGCCTGTGGCGACCGAAAACGTGCCCGTGCAGCAATTCGACAAGCGATATCGACATATTTTGTTCGAATTTGAGGGAATTCGCACACCGATTAGTGTTTTGACGCCGAGCTAAATAGACTCAATGCCCGAAGAGATGAGGTTTGGCGCCTTGGGTTATTCGGGGCGGCATACCTCTTCACACTTGAGCATACGTGCGCAGAGGCGCGCCAGAAAGCACTGAAGTAACATGGCGAAATATGACCTGAATGCACCGGCGACGCGAACTCTTGATTCGCACACCGGTATTAGCAAGAAGGGGCTTCCTTCGGGCACTGTTGGTGTGCTCGGGGCCCTTGTGATTGGGCTTTCAACCTGTGCCCCGGCATATACGCTCACCGCGGCCGTTGGCCCGGCGGCGAGCGAAGTGGGTTATCAGACCCCCGCGATCTTCCTCATGGGGTTCATTCCCATGCTGTTGGTTGCACTCGGGTACCGTGCACTGAACTCGGCCATGCCCGACTCCGGCACGTCGTTCACCTGGGTATCACGCGCCTTCGGCCCGTGGGTCGGCTGGATGGCAGGCTGGGGCCTCATTGCAGCAACCGTGCTGGTGCTGTCGAACCTCGCCGGTATTGCCGTGGAATTCTTGTTCCAGTCGATCAGCATCGTCGCAAACGATCCTTCGATTGCTGAGCTCTCGGGCAACCGAATCATCAACATCCTCGTTTGTCTCGTATTTATGGCAATCGCGACGTTTATCTCGTACCGCGGTATGACCTCGACGAAGATCTTCCAGTACGTCACCGTCGCATTCCAGATGGCGATTCTGATCTGGTTTATTGTCGCGATGTTTGTGGGTGCAGCTGACCCGGCAAACACCGAGGGTCGCATGCCCGAGCTGTCGTGGTTCAACCCGCTTGAGGTTGACAGTGTCAGCGCGTTCGCCGCGGGTATCGCCGTGTCGATCTTCGTGTACTGGGGCTGGGATACCGTGCTCACCATGGGTGAGGAGACGAAGCCCTCCAAGGGTCGCCTCTCGACCGAGAGCAAGGCTGCCATGATCCTCGTCGGCATTCTCGTTGTACTGTACGTGGGTACCGCGACCGCCACCGTGGCATACGCGGGTCTCGGCGAATCGGGCACCGGGCTCAACAACCCGGCCATTGCTGAAAACGTCTTCGCTGCCCTCGCGCACCCCGTCATGGGGCCCGCCGCGATCTTGCTGTCGCTCGCGATCCTGGTGAGTGCCCTCGCGTCGATTAACTCGACCGCGATCTCGCCGGCTCGTACGCTGCTCGCCATGTCGCACTATGGTGCCGTGCCCAAGTCGATCAAGAAGATCCACCCCAAGTACAAGTCGCCCCATGTGGCACTCTTGCTCTCGGCGCTCGTCGCCTCGGCGTTCTACGCGGTGATGCGCTTCATTAGCGAGGACGTGCTCTGGGACACGATCACGGCACTCGGCATGATGGTCTGCTTCTACTACGGAATCACGGCGCTGGCTAGCCCCTGGTACTTCCGCAAGACCGTTTTCAAGGAAGGCGTGGGGGCTATCTTCTCGAAGTTCATTCTTCCCGGCATTGGCGGCGTGCTGCTGCTCATCGTCTTCGTGCAGACCACGATCGACAGCATGAATCCCGAGTTTGGTTCGGGCAGCAATATCGCGGGGATCGGCCTCGTCGGTATCATCGGTGTCGTCGTGCTCGGCATTGGCGTCGTACTGATGTTCGTGCAGGCGAAGGTGTCGCCCGACTTCTTCCGCGGACGCGTGCTGTCGAAGGCTGACGCCTCGTCAGACACCTCGGCTATGGTGCTGTTCGACGACGGCCTCGGCTCGTAGTCGCTTGTAACTAAAAGAGAAGCGCGGCATCGCATAGCGATGCCGCGCTTCTTGTGTAGTGGGTGATCGGAGCCGCATGACGCGGGCTGGCCGCGCACGCACCATTGCGCCCTGGGCGATGGACACGGCAACTCAGCCACCCCCGCCTCAAGAGAGGTTAAACTTGCTCGTGTGACTACTAGCGAGATTCTCACCCCGTACGAAGACCTATTGCGCGAGGTGCTCGAGCACGGCACCCCCAAAGCTGATCGCACCGGCACCGGCACGCGCAGCCTCTTCGGGCGGCAGATCCGGTTCGATCTCGCCAAGGAATTTCCGCTCATCACCACGAAGCGGGTGCACTTCAAGTCGGTCGCGGTCGAGCTGCTGTGGTTTCTGCGCGGCGAGAGCAATGTCTCGTACCTGCGCGACAACGGCGTGACGATCTGGGACGAGTGGGCCAACGAAGAGGGCGACCTTGGCCCGGTCTACGGCGTGCAGTGGCGTTCGTGGCCCACACCCGACGGCGCGCACATCGATCAGATCTCGCAGGTCGTCGAGCAGATTCGCGACAACCCCGACTCGCGCCGCCTCATCGTGTCGGCGTGGAACGTGGCCGAGCTTGACCAGATGGCGCTCGCCCCCTGCCACGCCTTCTTCCAGTTTTATGTCGCCGACGGCAAGCTGTCGTGCCAGCTCTACCAGCGCTCGGCCGACATGTTCCTCGGAGTCCCGTTCAATATCGCCTCCTACGCGATGCTGACGCTCATGGTGGCGCAGCAGACCGGGCTCGAGCCCGGCGAGTTTGTGTGGACGGGCGGTGATTGCCACATCTACGACAATCACATTGAGCAGGTCGAGCGGCAGCTTTCGCGCGATCCGTTCCCGTACCCGAGCCTGAAGGTCAACAAGCGGGACTCGATCTTCGACTACGAGCTCGCTGACTTCGAGGTCGTCGGCTACGAGCACCACCCGGGCATTAAAGCTCCGGTGGCGATCTAAGACGCGCCCGGACATGGCACACACACGACTCGGCCTGATCTGGGCAGAGGCCAACGGCGGAGTGATCGGCAAAGATGGCACGATGCCGTGGCATCTGCCCGAGGATCTTGCGCACTTTAAGCGCACGACCGTGGGGGCGCCCGTCATTATGGGGCGACGCACCTGGGAATCGCTGCCGGATCGCGTGCGTCCCCTGCCCGGGCGCGACAACATTGTGGTCACCCGCAACCCCGAGTATGTGGCACCCGGTGCGACGGTAGTCGCCTCTGTAGAAGCGGGGCTCGCAGCGGCTGACGATGCGAACGACGGGGCGGCCGATCCCATTGTCTGGAACATTGGCGGAGCCGAACTGTTTCGGGCCTCAATGGCGACGGCCACCGAGATCGCGGTAACCCGCATTCAGGCAGACATCGAGGGCGGCGACACCTTTGCTCCCGAGATTGGCCCCGAGTGGCGGCTCGTATCGCGCGGCGAGATGCAGCAGTCGAAGACCGGGCTCGAGTTCTTCATTGAACGGTGGCAGCGAGGCCCGGAGCTACTCTGATCCGGAGCCTGGATCAGAGCTCCGAACGAGCGCCCGGATCCCGTGCCTGAGCGGGGAAGCCCCTCGCGTACGGTAGCCTAGGTGAGTGGCAAATCATGAGAACCCTTTCGGGCAGGTACTGGTAGCGCTCGTCACGCCGTTTCAGGCTGACGGCGAGGTCGATTGGGCTGCCACCGAGAAGCACATAGAGGAGTGCATCACAAGCGGTGCTGATGGCATCGTCGTCACGGGCACCACGGGTGAGACCAGCACCCTGACAGACCCCGAGAAGATCAAGCTTGTCGAGGTCGCCAAGTCAGTGTCGGGCGGTCGTGCAAAGATCATCACGGGCGGTGGGTCCAACGAGACCGCGCACGCGATCGAGCTGTACAAGGCCAGCGAGAAGGCTGGCGCAGACGGTGTCATGATCGTCACCCCGTATTACAACAAGCCGACCCAGGCGGGTCTGCTGACGCACTTCCGCATGGTGGCCGACGCCACCGATCTGCCGGTCATTCTGTATGACATTCCCGGCCGCACCGGAGTGCCCATTGCTTACGAGACGCTCGTGCGTCTCGCCAAGCACCCCAACGTTCTTGCCGTTAAGGACGCGAAGGGTGATTTCAGCCAGGTGAGCCGTGTGCTCAACCAGACTGACCTGATGTATTTCTCGGGCGACGACGCGAACGTGCTGCCGCACCTCGCGATTGGCGCCACCGGACTCATCGGCGTGACCGCGAACATTGCGGCTGCGCCCTACCGCGCGATCATCGACGCGGTCAACGCAGGCGATCTGCACACCGCGCGCGAGGCTCACCAGAATCTTGAGCCGCTCGTGCGCGCCGTCATGACGCACGTTCCGGGAACGGTTGCGGCGAAGTACATCCTCCACGGCCTCGGCCGTATTGGCAGCCCGCGCGTGCGGCTGCCCCTCGTCGGCCCGGAAGAGTGGGAGGCCGCCCTGATCGAGGACGAGCTCGCACTGGTGAAGAACGTTCCGGGCGTCGATCTTTCAAACTTCAGGCCGGACCGCAATGCGGCTGCCGGCGGTGCCCTGCCCCAGATTGCAGGCACCACCCGCTAATAAACAGGAGGCCCCGTGCCCAACCCCCCTTACGCCCCTCCCGCTCTCGAGAAGGGTGCTCTCCGCATCACCCCGCTGGGTGGTCTCGGAGAGGTAGGCCGCAATATGACGGTCTACGAAATCAACGGGAAGCTGCTGATCGTCGATTGCGGCGTGCTGTTCCCCGAGGAGCACCAGCCCGGTGTTGACCTCATCCTGCCCGATATCACGAAGCTCGAGAACCGACTCAGTGACATCGTGGCGGTCGTGCTGACCCACGGCCACGAAGACCACATTGGTGGCGTGCCCTACCTGCTGAAGATGCGTGAAGACATTCCGCTCGTCGGCTCAAAGCTGACCCTTGCGTTCGTTGAGGCGAAGCTCAAGGAGCACCGGATCCGCCCGAAGACCCACGTGGTCCGCGAGGACGAGCACGCCAAGTACGGTCCGTTCGACCTCGAGTTCATCGCGGTGAACCACTCGATCCCTGATGCGCTTGCGGTCGCGATTCGCACCGACGCTGGCCTCGTGATCGGCACCGGCGACTTCAAGATGGATCAGCTGCCGCTCGACGGCCGCATCACGGACCTGCGCGCGTTTGCCCGCCTCGGTGAAGAGGGCGTTGACCTCTTTATGACCGACTCGACCAACGCCGACGTGCCGGGCTTCACCTCGCCCGAGAAGAACATTGGTCCCGTCATTGAGCAGGTCATCTCGAAGACCCGCGGCAAGGTCATCGTCGCGAGCTTCTCGAGCCACGTGCACCGTGTTCAGCAGGTGCTCGACGCCGCATACGCCAACGGCCGTCGCGTCGTGCTGCTCGGCCGCTCGATGGTGCGCAACATGAAGATTGCTGCTGACTTGGGTTACCTGACGGTGCCGGAGGGCGTGCTAGTCGAGCTCAAGAAGAGCGGCGACATCCCCGATCACCGCATCGTGTACATGTCGACCGGTTCGCAGGGCGAGCCCATGGCCGTACTGAGCCGCATGGTCAACCGCGAGCACCAGATCGAGGTCGGCGAAGACGACACCGTGATCCTGGCCTCGAGCCTGATCCCGGGCAATGAGACCAGCGTCTACCGCATCATCGACGGGCTCATCAAGCTCGGTGCAAACGTGGTTCACAAGGGCAACGCCAAGGTGCACGTCTCTGGCCACGCCTCGGCCGGTGAGCTGCTGTACTGCTACAACATCGTGCGCCCCAAGAACGTCATGCCGATCCACGGCGAGCACCGCATGCTCGTCGCCAACGCGGCGCTCGCGATCGAGACCGGTGTGCCCCAAAACCGCACCGTGATTGCTGAGAACGGCACGGTCGTCGACCTGATCGACGGCGTTGCTCGCCCCGTGGGCCAGATCGAGATCGACTACATCTACGTCGACGGCAAGAGCGTCGGCCGCGTCACGGACGACGACCTGCGTGACCGCCGCACCATGGCTGAAGAGGGCTTCATCTCGGTCGTGACCGTCGTCGAGACGACGCTTGGTCAGATTGTTTCGGGCCCCGAGATTCACGCCCGTGGCGTGGCAGAAGACACGCGCACCTACGATAAGATCAAGCCGCAGATTGCTAAGGCGCTCGAGGATGCCATGAAGGACGGCATCACCGACCGCCGTGGCCTGCAGCAGGTCGTGCGTCGCACCGTTGGCCGGTGGGTCGGCACTAAGCTGCGCCGCAAGTCGATGATCGTTCCCGTCGTGGTGGTGGTGTAACGAGTGACCCGGATTCCCGGCATGGCCGGGGGAGCGGGCTCGAGCAATGTTATTGCTCGACCTGCGACCCCGGCCGAGGTCGTCTCATGGGACTCGCTTATTGCGAGTAACCCCGGTGGCGGCGAAGTGTGGATGGGGGAGAGCTATCTCACCCTTAAGCGCGACGAGGGGCGATACCTCGTCCGCCATCTGATCGTCGATCGAACCGCAAAGCCGTCGATCGCGGTCGGCGTGCTGGCGAAGCGCGTGCCGCTACTCGGAGAGTGGTGGCACCTGCCCGCAGGGCCTGACGGCGAGGACATCGAGTCCGTGATCGAGGCCGCTGAAGCCGTCGGGCGTCTTGCCCGGAAGCACGATGCGTTCCTCGTGAAGATCGAGCCCCGGCTCGCGGTCGCCGCGTACCCGGATGCGGCGCGCGAGATCCGGAGCCGCGGTTTCGTGGATACCGTGCGCGTGATTCCGAACCCCTCGACTGTCCTGGTGAAGGTGTCGACCGACGCCGAGCCCGGCACCGAACAGGCCGACATGGAACTGCTCGCGAGCCTCGGTAAGAAGGCACGTAACGCGATCACTCGCGCCGCCCGCGACGGCATCGTCGTGACCCGCGCGGCCGCGACCAACGAGGAGTGCGCCGCGCTCTACCGGCTACTCCAGGAGACCGCCGAGGGGCGGTTCGTGCTGCGCAGCGAACAGTACTACCGTGAATTTTGGCAGCGGTTTCAGCGCAGCGGCGATGGCCAGGTCTTCCTCGCCCATCGCGACGGTGAGCTCGTTGCCGGTGCTTTCGCGATGGGGCTCGGTCAGAAGACGACCTACAAGGACGGCGCCTCGGTGCGCGCAAAATCTGGCTATGGCGCGTCTCACGCGCTGCAGTGGGAAGTGCTGCGCTGGGCCAACGAGCGCGGGGCCACCGTGCACGACCTGTGCGGCGCGCCGCCCGCAGGCCGCGTCGATGACAAGACCCACCCGCTGCACGGAGTGGGTCAGTTCAAGCGCTCATTCTCGGCCGAGATCACCGACTATCCCGGCGCGTTCGACCTGCCGGTGAAGCCACGCGCCTTCGCGCTGTGGACGAAGCTCGGTGACCGTGTCATGCGCAGGCTTTCGCTCCTCCGCTGGAAGGATCCTTACTACTAATGGCCGCTGGAATCATGCGGGCGAGCGCGCTCATGGCGTCGGGCACGATGGTGTCACGCGTTCTTGGACTCGCGAAGGCCATGCTGCTCGCGTTTGCCATCGGCTCGGTGGGGTCAGACTCCGCTGACGCGTTCGCGAACGGCAACCTGCTACCCAATACGCTCTACATGATCCTGTTGGGCGGCATGCTCAACGCAGTGCTCGTGCCGCAGATCGTCAAGGCGGCTCACAGTCGTGACGGCGGAGCCGGATACATCAATAAGATCCTCACGCTGATCTCGGTTGGGCTGTTCCTGCTGACCGTCATCGCGATGATCGCGGCGCCCTGGATCGTATGGCTCACGGCCGTCGAATGGCCGCCCGAGCAGCTCGCCCTGGCAACGGCATTCGCCTACTGGTGCCTGCCGCAGATCGTGTTCTACGGTCTATACACGGTGCTGGGTGAGGTGCTCAACGCCAAGAGCATCTTTGGGCCTTTCACCTGGGCGCCCGTGCTCAACAACGTGATCGGCATCGCTGGCATCATTGTTTTCATCATCATGTTTGGCTCCGACCCCACGGGCCACCGCACGGTGCTCGAGTGGGACGCTGTATCGATCGGGGTGCTCGCAGGCACCGCGACGCTCGGCGTCATTGCCCAGGCACTGATCCTGTTTGTCTTCTGGCGCAAGGCTGGCATTCGCTACCGCCCCGACTTCAAATGGAAGGGCATGGGACTCGGCCAGACCGCACGGATCGCCGGCTGGAGCCTTGCCACGATCACGGTGATGCAGCTCGGCGGCATTGTGACCAACAACGTTGTCGCGATCGGCTCGGGTGCAGGTCCCTCCACAAGCGCCATGCAGAATGTTTGGCTCATCTTCATGATGCCGCACTCGGTGATCGCGGTGTCGCTCGCGACGGCCTACTTCACGCGCCTCTCGGAGTGGGGTCAGACCGGCCGCATGGCCGAGTTCGTCGAGGACTTCTCTGCGTCGACCAGGCAGATCGCGCTCGTCATGCTGTTCGCGGCTGCGGCGATCTTTGCCGCGGCGCCCTTCGTATCGCGCATTATCAACTTCGGTGCGACCCAGTTGCAGGTCGACCAGTTCGCGGCGGCGCTGCAAGCGTATGTCTTCAGCCTCGCGGCCTACAGCTTCCTCTTCGTTGTGCAGCGCGCGTTCTACGCGCTGTCAGATACGCGCACTCCATTTATCTTCACCTCGATCCAGATGGCGATTGTGATCGTGCTGTCGCTGATGCTGCCCTTGGTCGTGTCAGATGCTCAGATCGGCATAGGTTTCGCGCTCGTCTGGTCGATCGCCACGATTATCCAGGCGCTGCTCGCCACCCTGCTGCTGCGCCGCAAGATCGGCTCGATCGACGGGCGCCGGATCATGCACAGCGTCGTCAGGTTCGTGCTCGCGGCAATTCCAGCCGTGCTCCTCGGCCTCGCCACGACCTGGGCGCTGAACTCAATGGTCGCTGATGTGGACGCGCTACTGTCCGTTCTCTTTGCCGCGATTGTCGCGGCCGTCGTTGGCATCGTCTACGCGCTCGCGCTGCGGTTGCTGCGCTCACCCGAACTTGCAGAACTCACGGGCTTTGTTGCCCGCAAACTTGGAAGGACCACCTCGTGACTCTCACAGTAACCCCCTGCACGGATCGCGCCCACTGGGATGCCACCGTGAAGCGCCTCGGCGGGCACCCGCTGCAGCTGTGGGGTTGGGGCGAACTCAAGAGCGCGCACCGGTGGAGCGCTGAGCGCGTGCTCGTCACCGACGCCGCGGGTGAGATCGTGGGGGCATGCCAGTTCCTCACGCGCAAGCTGCCCGCGCCGCTGGGCGGCTTCGTGTACGCGCCCCGCGGCCCGGTCGTGGCTCGGGATGCTGGCGATCCGGATCGCCCCGCCCAGTCACCCGCGCCCGGAGCGGTCGCTGACGCAGTGGCCCAGTACGTGCGCGGCACGCGCCGCGCGGTCGCCGTATCGATCGAGCCAGACGAGGACGAGGGCATGTTTGCGCTCCCCGCAACTTGGCGCGAGGCCAAGACGCCGGTGCTACCGGCGCGCACGCTGATTCTCGACCTACGTAAGGACGAGGACGAGCTGATCGCCAATATGACGAAGAAGCACCGCCAGTACGTGCGCAAGTCCGGCCGCGAGGTGTCGCTCGAGATTCGCAAGGTCGAGACGCTCGCGCAGCTCGACGAGTGCCTCGAGGTCTACCACGCGACGAGTGAGCGCGCCGATTTCGGGTTGCACGAGGACTCGTACTACCGCGACGCGTTCACGATGCTCGGCGAAGACAGCCCGGTGTGGGCCGCCTATGTCGAAGGCAAGGTCGTCGCTTTCCTGTTCATGGCAAAGAGTGACCGCACCGCGTTCGAACTCTACGGTGGCATGGACGAGGTCGGGCAGCGGCTGCGCGCCAACTACGCGCTCAAGTGGCACGTGATTCGCGAGATGAAGCAGCTGGGCATCACCCGCTACGACTTTGGCGGGCTCATCAACGACGGTGTCACGACCTTTAAGAAGGGCTGGGCGTCACACGAAAACCTGCTCGCGGGTTCGTGGGATCGCCCCGGCCCCGGCTACACGATTTGGACCGAGGGGCTGCCGCTCGCGAAGCGCGTCGTGCGCTCGCTGCGCCGCCGATAACTCGTTCGCAGCGCAGGGTTTTGCGCGGTTTTTGCGGGGTGACGGGCTGGGCGGCGCTAGATTGCGTGGTTCCCGGAGCGTCACCTCGCGTATGTGATGATTCGAACGTACCCTCGAATCATGGCCAGTAAAACTCCGTCGCGCGCAAAAACGGGCAAGAGCACCACGCGAGCGACTCGCGAGCGCTCACCTCGTAGCACCGCGAAGACGACGGTGCTCGCCAAGCCGAGCACCGAGAACGGCTTCGTTCGTGCCTGGCAAGGCCTGGCGCACGTTGTGGGCGGAGCCGCGCGAGTGTTTCGGGCCGAGCCCCTCGCGCCCGAGGACCGGCGCGACGGGATCCCGCTGTTTCTCGTGCTGCTCTCCATTACGGGTGCGATCATCGAATGGTTCCTCATCGGCAATTCGGTTGCCGTGCAGCTGGATGCATGGTCGTTCGGTGGCCTGGTTGGGCGGGTCGCATTTGGCTTCCCAATCATCATGGCCGGGTTCGCGCTGTGGCTGTTCAACCATCCGTCGAGCGTCAACGACAATCGGCGCATTGCGATTGGTTTGTTCTTGGCCATCATGAGCGTTTCGGGGTTGACGCACATCTTCGGCGGTTTGCCCCAGCCCACGGAGGGTATGCCGGCGCTCGCGCAGGCGGGCGGCCTGTTGGGGTGGATGGTAGGCACCCCGCTCTACGCGCTCACGATTTGGGTGGCGGTACCGGTGCTGTCGATCCTGGTGCTGCTGTCGCTGCTCATCGTGACAAAGACGCCCCCGAGTCGAATCGGCGCTCGCCTGAAGGAGGCTTACAGCTTCCTCTTTGGGGTGGTCGAGCCTGACACGCAGGAGCCCACTCCCAGCAAGCGCGAAAAACGTGAACGCGAGCGTGAGAAGCAGACGCCGCTGTTTGATCTCGAGGATCACGCCGACGACGAGGCGGAGAAGCCGCAGCCGGGCGCAATGCCCTGGTGGCGTCGCAACTCGACCGGTCGCGAGGAAGATCCGACGTACGCCGACGATCAGGACGCCCTGGACAGTGTGCTCGGTGGCGATGCTGAGCCCGAGGGTGCCTTTGAAAGCGCGTTCGCGACGGCCGATGTCACACCGCCTGGTGCACCGGGCACGCCTGGACTCCCGGTCACCGGCGCTGGCGCGGCCGCCACCGCTGCGACCGACGTGTTTCCCACCGATCTCTTTGACTCGCTGAACCATGCGGAGGCCGCCGTTGCTGCTGCAGAGGCCAGCGGTGCCGCTCGCGCATCGGGGCTCGGCGATGACTCGTGGGACGACTTTGCTGACGCGGTTGATCCGGAGCCCGAAGAATCTGAGCCCGCAGCCGATACAACACCGTTCAGCGTGGCACCCGCGCACGATCCCAGCGCGGCGCGCGAGTACAACCTGCCTGACCAGATGACGCTCGCGGCGGGCGATGCGCCGCTCACACGCACTGACGCGAACGACCAGATCATGGCAGCGATCGCGCGCGTGTTCGAGGAGTTCAAGGTCGATGCGCGGGTATCGGGATTCTCGCGCGGACCGACGGTCACGCAGTACGAGGTCGAGCTTGGTCCCGGCGTGAAGGTCGAGAAAGTCACCGCGCTGTCGAAGAACCTGTCGTACGCGGTCGCTTCAAACGAGGTGCGCATTCTGTCGCCGATTCCGGGCAAGAGTGCGATCGGCATCGAGATTCCGAACAAGGACCGCGAGAACGTGGCCCTCGGCGACGTGCTGCGTTCGCACCGTGCTCAGCGCAGCGTGCACCCCATGACCATTGGCGTGGGCAAGGACGTGAAGGGCGGGTTCGTGGTCGCGAACCTCGCCAAGATGCCGCACCTGCTGGTCGCTGGCGCGACCGGATCGGGTAAGTCGAGCTTTATTAACTCGATGATCACGAGCATCCTGATGCGGGCGACGCCCGCGCAGGTGCGCATGGTGCTCGTCGATCCGAAGCGTGTTGAGCTCACCGTGTACCAGGGCGTGCCGCACCTGATCACCCCCATCATCACGAACCCCAAGAAGGCAGCCGAGGCACTGCAGTGGGTCGTGAAAGAGATGGACATGCGCTACGACGACCTCGCAAGCTTCGGGTATCGGCACATCGACGACTTCAATGACGCCGTGCGATCGGGCAGCATTGTGCTCCCCGAGGGCAGCGAGCGCAAGCTCAAGCCTTACCCGTATTTGCTCGTGGTCGTTGACGAGCTCGCCGACCTGATGCTGGTGGCCCCGCGCGACGTGGAGGATTCGATTCAGCGCATCACCCAGCTCGCGCGCGCCGCGGGTATTCACCTCGTCCTGGCGACGCAGCGTCCCTCGGTAAATGTCGTGACTGGTGTCATTAAATCGAACGTGCCGAGCCGCTACGCCTTCGCTGTGGCCTCGGGCACTGACTCCCGCGTCATCCTCGACGAGGTGGGCGCCGAGCGCCTCATCGGCCAGGGTGACGGGTTGCTACTGCTGAACGGGGAATCGAGCCCGGTGCGCGTGCAGGGTGCTTGGGTCGGTGAGGCCGAGATTGCTGCGGTTGTGTCGCATGTGAAGGCCCAGGCTCAACCCGAGTATCGTGCTGACGTGGCACAGGTCGCCGAGAAGAAGGAGATCGACGCCGATATCGGTGACGATCTCGAGGTGCTGATCGCCGCGGTCGACCTCGTCGTGAGCTCGCAGTTCGGGTCGACCTCGATGCTGCAGCGTAAGCTGCGCGTCGGCTTCGCGAAGGCCGGGCGTCTGATGGATCTGATGGAGTCGCGCGAGATTGTGGGGCCCTCTGAAGGGTCCAAGGCGCGCGACGTGCTCGTATCGCCCGAGCAGCTGCCCGAGGTGCTCGCCCGCATTAAGGGCATGCCGTCGGCTCCCGCTGCGGCTCCTGCAACGCCCCCGGCTGCTGGTTACCAGACAGCTGGAGCTGGGCAGGCGGGTGTGGGCGCAAATGCCGGTGTTGGTGCTGGCGCGGCTGACGCCGCACCGACCACTGAGTTCACGGCTGTCGAGCCGGATTCCCGATACGACGACCCCGTCGCCGCGTACCAGTCGAGCCTCCAAGAAGTCGAGGGCGACGAAGATGGCAGCGAAGACGCTTGGCAGCTCACCGGCCGGGACTAACCACGCGGCGGGCCGTGCTGCAGGCCGTGCGCCTAGGCGTGCTGAGCATCATTAGCGCCAAGATTATCCATGACCGGCAAACTGAAACGAGATCCGAGTGAACGAGACCGCTGCGAGACCCAGCAACTGGAACGCGCCCAACATCATCACTGCCGCTCGCATCATCGCCACGCCCTTCTTTCTGTGGCTATTGCTGGCTGAGGGCGGCCAGGACATTGGGCTTCGGTGGGCTGCGGCGGCCTTCTTCGTGCTCGCGATTGCCACCGATGCTTGGGACGGTCATCTCGCCCGTTCGCGCGGTCTGATCACGGATCTGGGCAAGTTGCTCGATCCGATCGCGGACAAGTTTCTCACCGGCGCCGCGCTCGTCGGGCTGTCGATTATCGCTGAGCTGCCCTGGTGGGTGACCATCGTGGTGCTCGTGCGCGAGGTCGGCATCACCGTGCACCGCCTAATCGTCGCTCATAACGTTGTCCTGGCGGCCGCGTGGATGGGCAAGCTCAAGACGGTTGCACAGTCGGTCGCGATTACGTTGGCGCTCGCACCGTTCGCCTCGATCATGGGTGACGCAGCGCCGATCGCGTACTGGGCCAATGTGATCACCATGACCATCGCGGTCGCGCTCACCATTTTGAGCGGAATCGATTACATCGTCGCCTTTGTGCGGGCCAAGGGCCGCACGGCATGATCGAGCTCGCCCGAGTGGCCATTGAACGCGCGCGCGACCACGGGTTGCGCATTGCGGTGGCGGAGTCACTCACGGGCGGGCTGTTGGCTGACGCGCTCGTGAGCGTGCCGGGCGCCTCACGCGCCTTCTCGGGCGGGATCGTGAGCTATGACACCGCGCTTAAACAATCCTTACTCGGAGTCGACGAGGAGTTGCTTGCTTCAAAGGGCCCCGTCGATGAGCTGGTCGCGCAGCAGATGGCCGCGGGTGCGCGACGGGCGTGCGCCGTGGACGGGGTGCCGGCCGCGATCGGAATTGCGACCACGGGGGTCGCGGGCCCGGATCCGGATCCCCAGACCGGACAATCTCCCGGTACTGTCTGGGTGGGCGTGAGCTCGCCAGCGGGGGAGCGTTCGGTACTGGTGGCGTGTGCGGGAGATCGCGCCGCGATTCGGGCCGCCGCCGTGGAAGCTGCCCTCATCGAACTGAACACAGAACTCGCCCAGCTGTAAATCATGGAATGCTGCTCGGCTGACACTGAACTGATGTCGGGCAGGATCCCTCGTTGAGCCTCGTAAGCCAGCTCTGCCCAATATTCATGTGTCGCGGACTCTCGGGTTCGCGCCTCGGTGGACGAAGCTTCTGAAGGGGCTCCGGCGGCCGAATCCTGGCCGCGGGGCGGGCCGCGTCTCACGCCCGACTTCGCTCGGAATCTCCGTTCTGGATGATCGATGAAGACCTCGTTGAGGGGGCTCCTCTAGTACAACAGCCCATCGACATCTTGCTGCACCAGCCAACGAGATATTGGCCTGTACGTTCGGAGTGGCGCCTGTGCCGGGGGCATTCGCAGACGGATCCCCGTTCAAGAGGAGTTCGGCGAATGCGTCAGCCCGATATGTGTCGAGACTCCAAACGGCTTCGGTATCGCGGATCACCTGTACAGTCGCCCGAGCCCGCTGCTGGGCCTCCGGCCTGAGGCTATCGAAATCAAGAGGAAGCCTTGTGCGGGGATGAAGTGTTGGGCTGGTAGGTGGTTGTGTATCCGCCGCAGCCTCCCTGCTTGCCTCGTGCTGATCCCGAGAGATTTGCACCGCACGACGCCTCACTGCTTTCGCGATCCGATCAACTCGATCTTTAATGCCGTAAGCCAAGACCGCTGGGAGTACCGCTCCGATCTCGGCCATGCCGTCTGGCAAAGGCGTCACCCAGACAGTGCGCTGCGCCGCCGCGGACTGGTGGCGCTCATTCGTGCTGCGTGGGTGTAGCCGTTGGGCGATTTCGCGGACTTTGCTGCGCAGCCGGCCAGGCGTGGTCTTCACCGCCTCGCGGAGACACAGCGCCTCGTAGCGCGGGCGCAGCTGGTCACTCACCGCGCCGCCTTCGCTAATAATCGTCTTCGCGTGCTGCAGCGAGATTCTTGCGTGGAAGACTGCGGTATGAGTGCGAGGAAACAGGATCACCAGTTGATGGGCTTCTCCCATCATTCCGAGCACCGCGCGATCGCTGACTCCGATAGGCGCGGAGCACTCCGCGGCCCGCGACCGGAGGGCCACATCGATTTCCGCTGGCGCTCGAGCTGTTTCGAACGCTAGCTTCTAGATCCGGCTCAGCGCGAGAAGCTGCCGGGCCTGTAGTCGCCTGATCCCTTCCGTGGCAGCGACAAATTGATCCCGGAGCGCTCAGCAAGAGAGACTGGCTCGGGGGTGAGGATTCCGTGGCTGAGATCGGGGTTGTACGCGTCAAAAACCTCGAGTAAGCCGACTATTCCCCGAAACTTGAGCCAGGTTCACTCAGGTTCAGGGAAGTTTCAGGAATAGGGCGGGTAGTCTCTCGGTTACCTCTAGTGATGCGGCAAGTGTGTCGTGGCGTTGGAGAACATCCAGCGTAAACAGGTAAGATCTAGGCACGGCTCTTAGGTTGTGCAAGTGAAGGAGGGTTCACATGGTGCTGATGCGTCAGGAGATCGGCGACGTGCTACGTGACTTCCGGTTGCAAAAGGGGCGTACCCTGCGACAGGTTGCTGGCGAAGCGAGCGTTGCTCTCGGATACCTCAGTGAAGTTGAGCGCGGTCAGAAAGAAGCTTCGAGTGAAATTCTCGCAGCTGTGGCCGATGCGCTTCAGACTCCACTCTCAGTCATTATGGGCGAGGTGAGCGAGCGTCTCGCAGTGATCGAGGGGCTGTCGCTCCCGATTACCAGCGGCGTGCCCGATACGGTGCCTGCAGACTTTGTTTCGGGTTTCGCGCCCGAACTCGTTTCGTAATTCGGCGCCTCTTCGCGCGTGAGAATTAGCGAGTTTCGCCGGGCTTGCGCGGCTGAGTTTGGTGATGACTATGCAGCGGTGCTGCTTCGTGACCACTGGCTGCGCGAGTTCGACGGCACTGCTCAAGAGTCCCTCGATGCAGGGGAAGAGCCCCGTCTGGTTTGGGCCGCCCTCTGTGAAGACCTCAATGTGCCGCTTTCTCGGCGACACGGCAGAGGGCTGCGGGATCCGCGCACATAGGATCTGTTGATTGGTTTGCTGGCCAGTGCACGACACGCCGGATCTTTTTTCGAATGTGTGTTCGATGGGTGATAGCTTCGTCCACAGGGCGTCGAGCTAGCTCGTTTTCCACATCTTCGACCCGGGGGTTCCCGATGTCGGTGGTTGGTTCTAACGTGTGAGTTATCGACACCCCATGCCTTGTCGGCCGCTCCGCGGCAACGACAGTCGGTAGGCAGCAACCCGCGCGGCATCGCCGCTCACGAGTGAGGACACATCATGGCAGCTCCCAAAGATCGCGAAAAGGCACTCGAGGCCGCTCTTGCGCAGATCGACAGAAACTTCGGCAAGGGCGCAATCATGCGCATGGGAAGCGCCGAGCGCGCACCCGTCGAGGTCATCCCCACCGGTTCGGTCGCACTGGACGTAGCTCTGGGAATTGGTGGACTTCCCCGCGGTCGCATCATCGAGATCTACGGCCCCGAGTCGTCAGGCAAGACGACGCTGACGCTACACGCCATTGCAAATGCGCAGCGCGCGGGTGGCATTGCCGCGTTCATTGACGCCGAGCACGCGCTTGACCCCGAGTACGCGCAGAAGCTGGGTGTCGATATTGACGCGCTGCTCGTTGCTCAGCCAGACACGGGTGAGCAGGCTCTCGAGATCGCCGACATGCTGATTCGCTCGGGTTCGGTCGACCTCGTCGTCATCGACTCGGTCGCCGCGCTCGTGCCCAAGGCTGAGATCGACGGCGAGATGGGCGACAGCCACGTGGGCTTGCAGGCACGACTGATGTCGCAGGCTCTGCGCAAGATCACGGGTAGCCTCAATAGCACCAAGACCACCTGTATCTTCATTAACCAGCTGCGAGAGAAGATCGGCGTATTCTTCGGAAGCCCCGAGACCACCTCGGGCGGCAAGGCGCTGAAGTTCTATGCTTCGGTTCGTCTCGATATTCGTCGCATCCAGACGCTCAAGGACGGCACCGAAGCCGTGGGTAACCGCACGCGCGTCAAGGTGGTCAAGAACAAGATGGCCCCGCCCTTTAAGCAGGCGGAGTTTGACATCCTGTACGGCAAGGGCATCTCGCGTGAGGGCTCGCTCATCGACTACGGCGTAGAGCATGGCTTCGTGAAGAAGAGCGGCGCCTGGTTCACCTACGACGGTGACCAGTTGGGTCAGGGCATGGAGAACGCGCGACGCTTCCTGCTGAATAACCCCGATATGGCCGCCGAGATCGAAGAGAAGATCCTCACCAAGCTCGGCGTAAACGGTCGCTCCGAGGAGCCCGCCGCCGATGCCAAGGGTGCTGACGCGAAGGCAGTCGACGCGAAGGCTGCGGCTCCGAAGGGCGCGGCGGCCAAGGCTCCGGCGACCAAGGAGGTTGCTGCTAAGGATGCTGCGGTGAAGGAGTCGGCCGAGAAGGCCCCGGCACAGCGCGCGAGCGCCTAGTTCGATGGCGGTACGTTTCCTGCCGCCGCCAGAAGAACGCATCCCGGCGAACCGCGACGAGGGCGAGAACCTCGCCGAGGTCGTCGAGATGCGTTCCTGGCTGCGGCCGGCTTCGACAGTCGGTGACGGCGACGGTGACGTCGAGGCCGAACTGCCGGAGCCAGCTGGCTGGGCCTCGGACGCCGAGCCAGCGGCTTCGGGCTGGGCTTCGGGCGCCGAGCCGACCGGCGCCCCTTGGGTCTCTGCCGATGAGTCCTGGACGGGCGATGCCGGCGACGGCAACGCTCCGACCGAGGGCCCCGGCGAGTCGGGGGGCGCCCGCGTGACGCGGGTGCAGTTCGGCAACGGCCCTGTCGAAACGGCTGCCGAGTCCGCGCGGTCCACGCCCAGCGAGACTGCCCCCGCGAACCCGCGGCGTAAGCGAGAACCCGCAAAGACTGCAAGACGCGCGGATCGGGGCGCCTCAGCGCAGGTGCCAGCGGAAGCGCCGGCGGGCGCCGAATCGGACGACGAGTCGAGCCGCAGCGAGGCCTACGAGGACGCAGTTCGACTGCTCGCACGCCGAGCTCGCTCGAGCGGTGAACTGCGTGACGATCTGCTTGCGCTTGACCACTCGGCTGACGAAGTATTGACCGTGATCGATGAGTTCATCGAGAGCCGCTACCTCGACGACATCGGCCTGGCGCGAGTGCAGTCCGAGAAGCTGCGCGATTCAAAGGGGGCCAGTCGCGGGCAAATCGCACGCAAGCTGCGCGAGCGCAAACTACCCGACGCGGTGGTCGAAGAGATTCTCGGCGAGCTCGACGTCGACGAAGAGTTCTCATTGCTGCGGGAGGCCGCCGCGAAACGCGCCGAGCGGCTGACTGGGCTTGACCGGCAGACCGCCCAGCGGCGCCTCCTGGGATTCCTGGCACGACGGGGCTGGTCGGGGGAGCCCGCCATGCGCGCCGCCAACGAGGCACTCGACGGCGGCCTCGGACGCGGCAAACGCGGACCCGGCGGCGTGCGTTTTGAATAGCCAGCCGCGCGCGCTTTGAGGAACCGGGGTGTGCGGCGCACGGCGCCGCACACCCCGTCATCGGCCACCGCTGCCCGCCGGTACAATGAACTACATGAGTTCTGCACCTGTCGAAGCTGTCTCCGATCAGACCGCAATCGCGCCCTCGCCGGCTGCCCTGCGCCCCGACGGAAGTCCGCGCAGCTATTCGGTGCGCACCCTTGGCTGCCAGATGAACGTGCACGACTCCGAGCGCCTCTCGGGTTCACTCGAAGCCGCTGGCTATGTCGCGGTGGCAGAGTCCGAGCAGGCCGACGTTGTTGTGATCAACACGTGCGCAGTGCGTGAGAATGCTGGCCAAAAACTGTACGGCAACCTCGGCTACCTCGCGAGCGTGAAGCGTAAGCACGAGGGCATGCAGATCGCCGTGGGCGGTTGTCTCGCACAGAAGGATCAGGGCACCATCGTCGAAAAGGCCCCCTGGGTCGACGTCGTGTTCGGCACCCACAACATGGGATCCCTGCCGGCGCTCCTCGAACGTGCCCGCCACAACGAAGAGGCCCAGGTTGAGATCCTCGAGTCGCTCGAAATCTTCCCGTCCACTCTGCCCACGAAGCGCGACTCTGCGTCGAGCGGCTGGGTTTCCATCTCGGTCGGCTGCAACAACACCTGCACGTTCTGCATCGTGCCCTCACTGCGCGGCAAAGAGAAGGACCGTCGCCCGGGTGACGTGCTCGCCGAGGTGCAAGCGCTCGTCGACGACGGTGCGATCGAAGTCACCCTGCTGGGTCAGAACGTCAACACCTACGGAGTCGAGTTTGGCGACAAGCTCGCGTTCGGCAAGCTGCTGCGTGCCATGGGTGAGATCGAAGGGCTTGAGCGGGTGCGCTTCACCAGCCCGCACCCCGCGGCATTTACCGACGACGTAATTGATGCCATGGCCGAGACCCACAACGTGATGCCGTCGCTGCACATGCCCCTGCAGTCCGGCTCCGATGTCGTACTCAAGGCTATGCGTCGCTCCTACCGCTCCAAGAAGTTCCTCGGTATCCTCGACCGCGTGCGTGAGAAGATGCCCGACGCGGCCATCACAACCGACATCATTGTCGGCTTCCCCGGCGAGACGGAAGAAGACTTCGAAGACACGATGCGCGTCGTTGAGGCGTCGCGCTTCCAGAGCGCCTTCACCTTCCAGTACTCGATCCGCCCCGGCACTCCCGCGGCCGAGATGGAGGACCAGCTTCCCAAGGAGATCGTGCAGCGTCGCTACGAGCGCCTGCACGAACTGCAGGAGCAGGTCTCGCTGCGTGAGAACCACGCCCAGATCGGCCGCACCGTCGAGGTTTTGGTGTCGGCCTGGGGTGGCAAGAAGGACTCTGCCCAGAGCCGACTCTCGGGACGCGCCGAAGACAACCGTCTCGTGCACTTCTCGGTTCCGGAGGGCGCAGAGGAGCCGCGCCCCGGCGATGTCGTCACTGTAAAGGTCACGAGTGCCGCACCGCACTTCCTCATCGCCGACGAGCCCACCGCCTACCGTGTGCGCCGCACGCGCGCCGGAGACGCCTGGGATCGCCGACAGGCCGACAGCTGCGGCGTACCGGCTCCGGCGGCCGCAGACGGAGCGCCCAAGGCTGTGAGCCTGGGCCTTCCCACCATTCGCACGCGATGAGCGCGCAGTGACCCCAGGCATCGCGAGCACCGCGACTGCCGCGACCACAGACGCGCCAGCGACCCCCACGCTGTGGGCGGTCGTCGGCGCGACCGGCACGGGTAAGTCTGCGCTGTCCCTCGACCTCGCCGAGCGCCTCGCCGGGCAGGGCCGCACGGCCGAGATCGTCAATGCCGATGCGATGCAGTTTTATCGCGGCATGGATATCGGCACTGCGAAGCTGCCCGAGGGGGAGCGGCGCGGCATCGCGCACCACCTGTTCGACGCCCTCGACCCCACGGAGGAGGCGACTGTCGCGTGGTACCAGCCACGCGCCCGCGGCGTGATCGACGAGATCCACGCGCGCGGCGCCGACGCGATTCTAGTGGGCGGATCCGGACTCTACGTCTCGAGCGTGATCTACGACTTTCAGTTCCCTCCCCGGGACGAGGTGCTGCGCGCGCGCCTCGAAGCCGACGACGCCGAGCACGGCACTGCGTCGCTGCTGGCGCGCCTCGCTGAGCTGTCGCCCGAGACTGCGGCGGCAGTGGACGCAAAAAACCCGCGCCGCGTCGTGCGCGCGCTCGAGGTCGCACTACTGGGCGGCGACGCGCGTGTCACGCTTCCCAGCGAGCCCGAGCTGTGGCGCACCAACTCCCGTCTCGTCAGCGTCGAGTGCGAGCGCGGGACCCTTGTCGAACGGCTCGACCGCCGCGTCGATCATATGTGGGCTGATGGCCTGGTCGACGAGGTGCGCGACCTGATTCCGCGTGGCATTGAACGGGGAGTCACCGCAAGCCGTGCCATCGGGTATGCCCAGGCACTCGGTCAGCTCGAGGGGCGGCTCACCGAATTCGAGGCGATTGCCGAGACGCAGGCGCTCACGCGACGGTACGCGCGGCGACAGGTGGCCTGGTTCAAGCGGTATCCGGGGATTCAGCACGTCGCAGGCCCCGATATCGACGCCGTTTTACCCGCATAGCTGTTCCCCATAATCGTGCCCAATACACTGGGACGATGACGACGCTGCAATTCGCCAAGGGCCAGGGCACAGGCAACGACTTTGTGCTGTTCACCGACCCTGACGGCACGATCGAACTCACTCGCGATCGCGTGCGCGCGCTCTGCGACCGCCACACGGGGATCGGTGCGGACGGCGTGATCCGTGCCGTGCGCAGCCGGGCGATCCCTGAGGGGGCCGCGGTGCTCGAGGAAGAACCCGAGGCTGAGTGGTTCTTCGACTTCTGGCACGCCGACGGCACCCGCGGCGACATCTGCGGCAACGGCATTCGGGTCTTCGCGCACTACCTCATCGCTGAGGGGCTTGTGGCCCCGGAGCGACGCGATACGCTCCCGATCGCCACCCGGCTCGGGGTGCGTGACGTGCTCGCGGGCGCCTCGGGGTACACCGTCGACATGGGCCGCTGGCGGCTCGGCGGTGAGAAGCTTGTCAGCGCGCGCGGTCTGTACGTGCCTCGCCCAGGCCTCGCGATCGATCTCGGCGGCATGCACGTCGTCACGGCCCTCGCGCACGCGGGCGAACTCGAAGCGCTTGACCTGAACCATGAACCCACGCTTAACACCGATGACACCGCGAGCTTCGAATTCGTCGTGCCCGATGACACGCTCGTTAAGAACGGCGTCGCGCGCATCTCCATGCGCGTCCACGAGGAGGGACGGGGGGAGAACCGCTCCAGCGCGGCCGGAGCCGCGGCGGCGGCCCTTGCCTTTCGGCACTGGGGTGGCGACGACATGCCCCATCACTGGAGCGTCGAGGTTCCCGGCGGTCGGCTGGCGGTGCGCATGTTCCCCACGCAGGAGGGCGAGCATGTCTCGCTGAGCGGGCCCGCCGAGCTCGTCTACACGGGCGAGATCGAACTGCCCGAGGCCTAGCCAAAACGGGCACTGGCCCGGTTTTCACCGGGCCAGACACGGGCGCCGGATCCGGCACCAATCATTCAACTGCTACTCGCAGCCCACGCCGTCACCGTCACGGTCGAGGTGCCTGCCGTATCCCGGCTGCCCCGCATACACCGGAGCACCGCCCGCCTCGCGGGCCGCCGTGCAGCTCTTGTAGTAAGCCTCGGGCGTGGGGGTGGGCACCGCCGGCCGCGGCTGTGCCGGGGCCGGTTCTGAATCGGGAGTGGTCGCGGTGAGCTGATCCGGATCCGGCGCATTCTCAGCTACGAGCCCGCCCGCGAGCGTGCTCGCGACCGCGGGCTCCTCGGGACAGGTCGTGAGGACGCGCTGCATCGCATCGCGCTCGGCTGCCGTCACCCACAGCTGGTACGCGGCCTTGGTCGAGACCTGCCGGGCGACGTACTCGCACCGGAATGCACGATTCTTGGGCAGCCAGCTCGCGGCATCGCTGTCGCTCTTCGCGCTGTTGGCGGGGCCGTCCGACGCGAACAGGTTGATAGGGTCGTTTGCGAGGGCGACGCGGGCGTCCTGCGAGAGCTGTTGCGCCCCCTTCTGCCAGGCGTCCGAGAGCGCCACGACGTGATCGATTTGCACGAGCGTTGACGTCTTATCGCCGCGCACGAAGTCGATGGTCTTGCCCGTGTACTTGTCGGCGAGGGTCCCCGAGAGCACCTTGCAGGGGCCCGAGAGCGTGAGATTCGTGAGGTCGCGCTGCAGCATGTCGTTGCGGGTGTCGCAGCCGTTGCGGTCGACGTCCTTCCACGGGGACCCAAACTGGGCTTTGCGGTCGTAGCCGGTCTTGGGGGCGCGACCCTTTATCGGCAGTGTCGCGAGCAGCTCGAGGGCCGACCCTGCGGCGGGGTCGGCAACGTCGGCGGCGTCAGTGAGGTCTTCGAATTCGAGGGGGTCCGCTACGTCGGTATCGGCGTCTGAGTCGTCCGGTTCAGCGGGCACGTGCTCCTCGACGACGCTCGCGGCGGGGTCATCGACGGCGAGCCCGGCGGGATCCGCGCACCCGGCGAGTGTGAGGGCGAGCGCAGCGAAGAGAGCGGCGGAGGCGCGACCGCGCCGCCCCGCCGTGAACACGCGGCTCAAGCCTCGGAGTCCTCGGAACCCGCGGCCGCCTCCGCACGCAGCACGTGGAAGCCCTTGGAACGGGTCGGACGCGAGACCTCGAGCGAGGGGAACTCGGCCGCGATCCAGCGCTGCAGCGAGTCGGCACCCAGGTGCTTCGCCACAACGAGGCTTGCGACGCCACCCGGGGCGAGCCGGGGCAGCCACTGCTGCAGGATCTCGTGCAGTGCCTCCTTGCCGACGCGAATCGGGGGGTTGGAACGAATCTCGGCGAACTGCAGGTCGGCCGGCACTTCCTCGGGCGCGCACACGCGCACGTTTGTGAGTCCCAGGCGATCCGCGTTCGCGCGGGTCAGCTCTCGCGAGCGCTCGTTGACGTCGATGGCCCACACCTCGCGCTCGGGGTGGTTGAGGGCCGCGGCGAGCGCGATGGGGCCCCAGCCGCATCCGATGTCGAGCATCGGAGCGGCAGTTGGGCCCTGATCCGGATCAGAATCAGTATCGAGCTCGGTGTCGTGAGCAGCTTCGAGACCTGAATCGAGGTGCGCGAGCAGGATCTCGGTGCCACGGTCGAGGTGCTCGGGGCTGAAGACGCCACCGGCGGTCTGCACCGTGCGGGGGGCCCCGGCCAACACAACCTCGATCTCGCGGGGTCGGTAGTCGCCGGAGGGGGAAGCTGAGAAGTAATGCTCGGTCACACCCTCCAGTATCTCAGCGATTGCCTGCGCCATAGCACGGTGGCCGTAGATTTCGGTCGCCTTTTGCGTGAATCCCGACATAGACTGGTAGTAGATGACTAACGACACTGCAGTAGGCCACGAGCCGAACGAGTCCGCACCAGACGAGTCCGCACGCGACATCGACGCGCGTGACGGCGGAGCGCTGGGCGGGGATGCCCTCTCACGTATTCTGCGCCAGGAAGCTGGCTCGGCAAATGTGATTCGCGACCTTTCGAGCGCCCAGGCGCTCGGCGACGACGCACACGATGACGTGCATGAAGCGGTCGACACGATCCGCATGGAGCGCGAAGACCGCGCATCGCTCAAGCGCGTTGCCGGGCTCTCAACCGAGCTCGAAGACGTTACCGAGGTCGAGTACCGACAGCTGCGCATTGAGAATGTCGTGCTGATTGGCGTGTACTCGGGCAATGGACGCGCAGGCCAGGAGGACGCCGAGAACTCGCTGCGCGAGCTCGCCGCACTCGCCGAGACCGCGGGTGCCGTCGTGCTCGACGGGCTGTTGCAGCGCCGCGCGTTCCCCGACCCCGCCACCTACTTTGGCAAAGGCAAGGCGCAGGAGCTCAAGGAGCTCGTGGCCGCGCTCGGCGCCGACACGGTGATCGTGGACACCGAGCTGCGGCCGGGCCAGCGCCGCGCGCTTGAGGATGTCGTGCAGGTCAAGGTGATCGACCGCACCGCCGTGATTCTCGATATCTTCAGCCAGCATGCGAAGAGCCGTGAGGGCAAGGCCCAGGTCGAGCTCGCGCAGCTGCAGTACCTGCTGCCGCGCTTGCGCGGTTGGGGCGAGTCGATGTCGCGCCAGGCCGGTGGCCAGGTGGGCTCCGACGGCGCCGGCATGGGCTCACGCGGCCCCGGCGAGACGAAGATGGAGCTCGACCGACGCAAGATTCACAATCGCATGGCGAAGCTGCGCAAGGAAATCGCGGGCATGGCCCCGGCCCGAGAGGCCAAGCGTGCCAACCGCAAGCGTGGCGAGGTGCCTTCGGTCGCAATCGCCGGATACACGAACGCCGGCAAGTCGAGTCTCGTGAACAAGCTGATCGACGCGCAGGAGCTCGTGCAGAACGAGCTGTTCGCGACCCTCGACACGGCGATCCGTCACGCAGAGACTGCTGACGGCCGCACGTTTACCTACGCCGACACGGTCGGGTTTGTGCGCAACCTGCCGCACCAGCTCGTCGAAGCGTTCCGTTCGACGTTTGAGGAGGTCGGCGAGGCCGACGTCATTCTGCATGTCGTCGACGGGGCTCACCCTGACCCTGCCGCCCAGCTGCGCACCGTGCGCGAGGTCATCGCAGAGGTGAACGCTCAGTCGATCCCCGAGGTCGTCGTGTTCAACAAGTCTGATCTGCTCGACGACTCGCAGCGACTCGTGCTGCACGGGCTCGCCCCCGATGCCGTGTTCGTTTCGGCGGTCACGGGTGACGGGCTCGACGAGCTTAAGAAGCGCGTGGACGCGGCGCTGCCGACGCCGGATCAGGAAGTCACAGTTGTGGTGCCCTACGACCGCGGCGGGCTGGTCGCCGAGATGCACGAGCGTAACCGCGTGGTGTCGACCGAATACGTCGAGGAGGGCACCAAGGTGCACGCCTTCGTGTCGGCCGAGATGCTCGCGAAGCTCGAGGGCTTCCGCGTATAACTCAGGCCGGTGACTTCGAAAGCCCGGGGTGTGCGTCAGTTCACTGACACGCACCCCGGGCTTTCGCTGTTCGCCGCTACAGCAATCCGTGCGGGGCGCGTGCAAACGCCGCCACAGACCCCGGCGCTTCGATGCCGGGGCGCAGATCCGGAGCCGGCAGCACCCCGGTCACACTCTGGCCCAGCTGGATGACCCCGGCCCACGCGTCGCCCGCCACATCGCTCGGTTCGTCGTCTGGCATGTCCTCGGACACCCGCAGCGACCACCGCTCGGTCGGCATCGCAAGCAGCATCGTGGCCGCGATTTCCTTGCGCGTGGAAGGGCGAGTCTCCGCCGAGCGGCCGGGCAGCAGCCGCTCGGTAAATCGCGTGAGGAGGCTGTCGTGCTCCTCGGTGGGCACGGGGGAGAACCGCCCGAAGACGACCGCGCTGCGGTACCACATGGACGATTCAAACATGGAGCGAGCGACCACAAGCCCCGTGGCGCGGGTGATGGATACCGAGGCCTCGTGTTCTTGCAGGGCCCGCATCCACCTCGATCCGGTCGAGCCGTGAATGACGATGCGGTCGTCGAACACGCCAAATGCGGTCGGCATCGCGATTGCTTGGCCTTCGACGAACGCGGCGACGTGAGCGAGTACGGTCTCGCTGCAGAGCGCATCGAGCGCGGCACGATCACGCTCCATCTTCTCGGGCATGCGTCGCGGCCGCAGCGGATGTGGGGAATCGGGCCGTGGGGGAGTTTCGGCCTGGTGGGATGAACGGGTGGCCGGGAGGGAGGAGCTCATGCGTGAGCCTTTCGATGGTGGCATGACTAGACACCTCCCAGCCTGCTCGAACGGTTACCTGATTGGTATGCCAGAACCTTCAAATTGCGGCAGACCAATTATTGTTTCCGCGATGAGACGCACGGCGTGTAGCAGCTGGTGCATTGACCCGGCACCGTACCCAAACACGATGCCACCCTCGGGCCGCAGCAGGGAGAAGTCGGCGATGGTTTCGACGAGTATTCCCTGTTCGCGCAGCAGGGCGGCGACCTGAGCGGCACCGGCAGCAGTTGGGGTTTTGGCGACGAGGTGAAGCCCGCCCTCGCTGGCAAACACTTCAACGCCGAGCCCTGCGAACTCCGCCAGTACTGCGGCACGACGGTGCGCGTACTCCCGCTTGTTGCGCGCGACCGCCCGGGCGAATGCGCCGCTCCCAATGAACTCGGCGAGTGCCGTTTGCGTGTACGCCGACACTGTGGCTCCTAGCGACTCACGCACCCACAACAGGGCATCGCGCAGCGGGCCCGGCGAAGGGAGCACCAGCATGCCGCACCGCAGCGACGGCGACAGAATCTTGTTGAGGCTCGCCACATATGCGACGACGCCGTGTTTGTCGCTCGCCGCGAGCGCTGGCAGCGCGGGACCGGCGTGACGAAACTCGCTGTCGTAGTCGTCCTCTATAATGAGCACGCGGTGCTCGAGCGCCCACTGCAGAATGCGGTCACGCTCGCCCTCGGCGAGGCTCCCGCCCAGCGGAAACTGGTGGCTCGGGGTGAGCATGACGGCGTCGACGGGTGAACCGGCGTGCAGCGCGGCCAATGAGTCGGCCGAGGCGCCCCGGCGGCCCACCGCGAGCGGCACAATCTCGGCCCCGGCGGCCTCGAGTGCGTCCGATCCGGAACGATAGCCCGGATCCTCGACCGCCACCAGAGGCGCCCGCCGTAGGGTGCGCCTCAGCGCAAGGGTGATCAACACCAGGGCCTCGGAGGTGCCTGAGGTGACGACCACATCGTCGCCGGAGCAGGACAGGCCGCGATGCAACCGGGTGTGCGCGGCCAATCGCGTGCGCAACGCCGGTGTGCCCCGCGGATCCGGCGACTGGGACGACCAGGGCGAACGAGCCGCGCTGGCGAGCGCGCGCGACCACGCTCGCGGAGGCTCCGGCGCTACGAACGGAAGCCCGGACCGCAGGTCGATGATGGGCGCTCCGCTGACGGACGCTCCGCTGGCGGGCCGTTGATCCGGATCATGGGCGCGCGGACCAGCTGGCGCCCGGGACGCCTCATAGGCCGTGACCCGAGTACCGGATCCCGGAGTGGCTTCGAGCAGGTTCTCGCCCACGAGTTGCTCGTAGGCGCTCACCACTACCGAGCGGGAGACCCCGAGTGACGCCGCAAGTTTTCGCGTGGGCGGCAACACGTCACCGGGAGTGAGTGCACCGGAGGCGATTGCAGCGTGCACGCCGTCGACGAGTTGCTCGGTGAGCGTGCGCGAGGACCTGCGGTCTGGCACGAACTGGGGCAGAACATCCACGGTGGCTGATTCACTTTCTCGGGCAACGGACGTAACCACAATTGTTGCGTAAAACGGCTTAAAACTGCGACAGTCGGCCCAAATGGGGTGAGGTCGTAACGTTGCGTGATGCGGCGTAACACTTCGTAGTTCACACGGCGACACATTTCTCCACGGGCCGGGCCCCGAGATTACTTTTGAGTACACCAGCTGCGCCCGCAAAGGTGCGCCCTCCTCACAGCCGAAGGAATCGCATGTCTGAAAACTCACCACTGCCCAACGCCACCATTCTTGGATACCCCCGGATCGGCCGGCGCCGCGAGCTGAAGCGCGCCGTCGAGTCGTTCTGGAAGGGCAACACGAACGAGACGGAGCTGCAGGCGACCGCGCGCGATCTGCGCTCGGAGACTCGTGAGCGCCTGGCGGAACTCGGCCTGTCGAAGACGGGCGGAGCGATCCCCGAGAGCTTCAGCTTTTACGACCAGGTGCTCGACGCGACGCTCGCGCTCGGCGCGATCCCCGGCCGCTTCGCTGGCGTCACCGGCACGGACCTCGAGATCTACTTCGCCCTCGCCCGTGGCGATGAGCAGCACCAGCCCCTCGAGATGACCAAGTGGTTCGACACGAACTATCACTACAGCGTGCCCGAGATCGACGAGAACACGCAGTTCACGGCAAACCCCGCGCAGCTCGTCGCGCACGCCGCCGAGGCGATTGACGCTGGCATTGAGTCGCGCCCCGTCATCGTCGGCCCCGTCACCTACCTGCTGCTCGCTAAGGCATCGGATGAGGCCGGCACCGACTTCGCCCCGATCGACCGCCTCGACGAGGTCGTCGCAGTCTACGCCGAGCTGCTCGCCGCGCTCGCCGCAGCGGGCGCCACGTGGGTGCAGCTTGATGAGCCCGCGCTCGTGTCTGATTCGCTCTCGGTGCCCCGCGAGTTCACGCTCGCCCTCGTCGAGCGCGCCTACGCTGCTCTGGGTGTCGCTACGAACCGCCCGCAGGTCTTGCTGACCACGCCCTACGGTGACGCTTCGGCGGCCCTCGTGCGCCTTGGCAAGCTCCCCGTCGAGGCCGTGCATACCGACCTCGTGCGCGGCAGGATCCCCGCGGACGCCCTCGCCACGGGTGAACTGGCGCTGGCATTCGAGAACACCCAGCTCGTCGCCGGCGTCGTCGACGGCCGCAACATCTGGCGCACCGACCTGCGCCGCGCGCTCGCACAGGCCGAGCAGCTCAAGGCGGCCGACATTAACACCGTGATCGGCACCTCGAACAGTCTGCAGCACGTACCGCACGACGTGGCAGACGAACAGAAGCTCGACACGCAGCTGAAGTCGTGGCTCGCGTTCGCTGATCAGAAGGTCGCACAGGTGGCTACCCTCGCCCGTGGCCTCGAGGGCGGCGGCGCCAGCATCGAGACCGAGCTCGCTGACACCGATGCCGCGCTCGCAGACCGCGCGCAGGCACAGGGTGTGCGCGTGGATACGATCCGGAGCCGCGCCGCAGCAACCGGCCGCGAAGATCGCGACCGTGTCACCGAGGAGGAGCGTCGTGAGGCACAAAAGGGCCTCGGAATCCCGCAGCTCGCGACCACCACGATCGGGTCGTTTCCGCAGACCACCGAGATTCGCAAGGCCCGCGCCGCGTTCGGTCGCGGCGAGATCGATCAGGCCGCATACGACGGATTCCTGCGCGAGGAGATCGAGCGCGTGATCCGGCTCCAGGAGGAGATCGGGCTCGATGTGCTCGTACACGGTGAGGCCGAGCGTAACGACATGGTGCAGTACTTCGCCGAGCTGCTTGACGGCTTCGCGGTGACTGAGAACGGGTGGGTGCAGTCGTACGGCACGCGCGCCACGCGCCCTTCGATCCTGTGGGGCGACGTGTCGCGGCCCGCACCCATGACGGTCGCTTGGACGGAATACGCCCAATCGCTCACTCCGCGCCCCGTGAAGGGTATGCTCACGGGCCCCGTCACGATCCTTGCGTGGTCGTTCGTGCGCGACGACCAGCCGCTCGCCGACACCGCCAACCAGGTGGCGCTCGCGCTGCGCGACGAGATCGACGATCTCGTCACTGCGGGCATTCACATCGTGCAGGTCGACGAGCCGGCGCTGCGCGAGCTGCTGCCGCTCGACGCGAGCCGCCAGGCCGACTACCTCGACTGGTCGGTGGGTGCGTTCCGCCTCGCGACCGGTGGGGCTGCTCCAGAGGTGCAGATCCACACGCACCTCTGTTACTCGGAGTTTGGCGAGATCATCGACGCGGTCGACGGCCTCGACGCCGACGTGACCTCGATCGAAGCCGCACGCAGCCGCATGGACGTCGTTGAGCCGCTGGGCGACCACGGCTACTCGCGCGGCATCGGCCCGGGCGTCTACGACATCCACTCGCCCCGCGTGCCCAGTACCGAGGAGCAGGCGGAGTTGATTCGCATCGCGGCATCGCGCATTCCGGGCGAGCAGCTGTGGGTCAACCCCGACTGCGGCCTCAAGACGCGCGGCTACGTCGAGACGATCGAAAGCCTCACGAACCTGGTGCGCGCCGCGCGCGAGGTGCGGGAGGCCGTGCCCAGCGGCGTAGCGTGAACGCCGAGACAGTGAGGGGTGTGGGCCCCGCGGCCACGGAGCTTGCTGCTCCGTGGCCCGCGGGGGAGCTGCCGACCGAACCGGTCGGCAGTCTCCCGCGGCCCGCGCGGCTGCAGCGCGCGGTGCTCGACGCCGAGCTCGGGCTCGCCTCCGCCGCCGAGCTGGCGAATGAACAGCAGCGCGCGGTGCGCGAGACCCTCGCGGGCCTCGAAGCCACCGGCTCACCCATCGTGACCGACGGGGAGCAGCGGCGTCAGAGCTTCTCGAGCTACCCGCTCGGTGCGAATCCGGATCGCGGTGCGCCGGGCACCGATCCGGTGTTTGCCGTGTTTGCTGACGGTCATCACCGTGTGATTCCCCGGCTCGCTCAGGCACCGTTCGCGTTTCGCGGCTGGGCGGCCGATGACGTTGCGGCCGCGCGTCGGCTTACGTCGCTACCGATCAAGCAGGCCGTCGTGTCGCCGTCGATGCTGTCGCTCATGTGGCCGGAGGGTGAAGGGACGCTCACAGGCGGTGGGCTTGCAGAGTACTCGCGCACCGATTTTCTTGACGACGTCGTGGCGGGCTGCGCCGAGGACATTCGGCGCTCGTTTGCGGCGGGCGCTGCCCGCGTCACGATCGACTTCACCGAGGGGCGCCTCGCCCTGCGCCGCGACCTGCGCGCGCCGTGGGCTGGGCCGGCCGCACTCACGGGGTTCATCGATCTGATGAACCGCGTGCTCGCGCTGCTGCCCGAGGGGCTGCGCTCCGCCGTGGGCGTGCACACTTGCCCGGGCAACGACCAGGACAGCGCGCACAGTGCCGACATCGACTATGCCGAGCTGATCCCCGAACTGTTTCAGATCGAGGCGGGCTACTTTCTCGTGCAGGCCGCGGGCGAGCCAGAGCCGGATCGTGTGGCCCGGCTCGTGGGTCGCCAGCTGCGACAGATCTCGGCGGCCGGGGGACGCGCGCCGCGCGTTCTCTTTGGGGTTACGAACCCGACGAGCCCGAAGCTCGAGACCGAGCGAGAGATTGCCGAACAGCTGGTGCGGGCTGCCCGGTTCGTGCCGCCGGAGCTCATCGGGTCAACCGACGACTGCGGCTTCTCGCCGTACTTGGTCGACGAGAAGCCCCGGCACGGGTCACCCGACTTTGCCCGAGATGTCGCGTTCGCGAAGGTGGCCGCGCGCGTACGTGGGACCCTGCGTGCGAGTGCCGAGCTTGCTGGCCGACCCGAGGAGGTGCTCGTATGAGCGAGGTGCGCGACGGTGGGCTGAATGGAGCCCTCAGCGACGTTCTGCTGACGGGGAGCGCGCCGACCCGGCCGCGGTTCTCCTTTGAAGTGTTCCCCGCACGCAGCGGTGCCGCAGCGTTGGCGCTCGGCAATGCCGTGCAGCACCTCGCGGCCGCGGGCCCCGACTTCATCTCGGTGACCTACGGGGCGAACGGCTCGAACCGGGGCGCGTCGCGCGACCTGGTGAAGTACCTGCGCGATCACACCGACGCGTTGCCGCTCGCACACCTCACAACCGTGGGGGAGTCTCGGGACGCGATCCTCGAAGCGATTCACGGGATCATGGACACGGGGGTGCACGATTTCCTTGCCCTCCGCGGTGACCCGCCCCGAGGCAGTGACGAGTCCGACCCGGCGGTTGCGGGCTCGTTGAGCTCGCTTGAGCTGGTCAAGCTGGTGGCGCAGGCGCGGGCGGAACGCCCCGCGTTTACGAGCGTGGGGCGCACCTCGGTCGCCGCCTACCCCAACGGGCACCCGCTGTCGCGGTCGCGCTCGGAGGATCTCGACTGGTTAGTGGCCAAGCAAGAGGCTGGGGCGCAGTTCGCGATCACGCAGCTGTTTTTCCGTGCCGAAGAGTACCTGGAGTTCGTGGCAGATGGCCGGGGTGCAGGGCTGACGATTCCAGTGCTACCGGGGTTGATGCCCGTGGCCACCGCCGCGCAGCTGCGCAAAGTGGCTGAGCTGGCGGGGCGCCCTGCGCCCTCTGAACTCGTGCGTGAGATTGAGGACGCAGGTGGGTATGCCCCCGAGCTGGGGGTTGAACACACGACCGCGCTCGCGCGCGAACTGCTGGCCGGCGGCGCCCCATCGCTGCACTTGTACACCTTCAACCGGCACGAGCGGGTGCTGGCCGTGCTGCGTGAACTGGAGTTGCTCGCACCCGTCGGGGTCTAGCGCGAAGTGGGGCGTGGCAGCCTAGATGGAGCGGAGAACGGCGACGACCTTGCCAAGTACCTCGGCGTAATCACCCAGGATCGGCTCGAATGCGCTGTTGCGGGGGAGCAGCCACGTATGGCCATCACGCCTGCGAAACACCTTGACCGTCGCTTCGCCGTCGAGCATGGCCGCGACGATGTCGCCATTGTTGGCCTCGCGCTGCTGACGCACGACAACGAAGTCGCCGTCACAGATCGCAGCGTCGATCATGGAGTCGCCCACCACCTTCAGCATGAACACGGTGCCGTCGCCGACGAGCTGACGAGGGAGGGGCATGACTTCCTCGACCTGCTGCTCAGCCGTGATCGGCACACCCGCAGCGATCTGGCCGACGAGGGGGACGTAGGCGGTCTCTTCTGCGGGGATCGGTGAATCAGCTGGCGGCTCGGGGGCGGTGGGGTCCACGAGTACCTCGAGCGCGCGTGGGCGATGCGGGTCACGGCGAATGCAGCCCGCAAGCTCGAGCCTGCTGAGCTGGTGGGTGACGCTCGAGAGCGAGGACAACCCCACTGCATCACCGATCTCACGCATGCTCGGCGGATATCCCCGCGAGGCGACCGACTGAGCGATGTACTCAAGGATGGAACGTTGCTTGTCGCTTAGGCGATCCAACGGACTTGCGATCTCAGCCATGATGGCGGTCTCCTCTATCGGTTGGTATCCCCAGGAAGGTGGCCCGTGACGACGATGTCGGAGGTACCTGCTTGAGTGCTCTCGTTAGTTCGAAACTCTACCGACTGCACGACACTTGGCCAAACAAGTATTCGAGTGTCGCTGGAATTTTGAGCGAGAGGATTCGAAAGCGAAGCTTGCTCTTTCGAATCTTCGAATGTATATTCGAAACAGTTGTTCGCATCACGTGCGGCAATTCACTTGAAGGGACTCGACACATGAGTGCAGCACTGGCGCAGGCGCCCGCAGTACAGCAGATGAACGAGTGGTGTGAAGTAGCTCAGCCCACACCGCGCATGCGGCTGACGCGGCGAGGCCGAATCGTGTTCGGTGGGCTTGCGACGTTTGCGGCAGCGGCGACTCTGGCGCTGATAGCTTCGCTCTCGGCGCCGCAGGCAATCGCTTCGAACGAAACGGGTAACGCTGAGTTTGGCTACGTCGTGGCGGCGCCCGGGGCCTCTCTCTGGCAGCTCGCAACAGAGCTTGATCCGTCGATGGACCCTCGCGACCTCATCGCCGAGATTGTGCAGCTCAACCAGCTTCAGGGCTCCGAAGTAGTCGTGGGGCAGCCCATCGCTGTGCCGCTGCGGTACACCGACAGTGATTCGGTGATGTCTGCCACCGAGCTGGGGCTGTAGTTGCGTTCACGCTTGGCGTAGTCACGCGTAGCCCCGGAGACGATGCGAGGGATCGTTGATGTAGGTGATTCGGTCGCTCGATAGACTGTCGTGGTGACCAGCTTGAGTGATCTTCCTCTCCGTGCAAACCTTGTGGGCAAAAGTCCCTACGGCGCTCCTCAGGATCCCGTAGCCGTCAGCTTGAATGTCAACGAGAACACCCATCCGATTCCCGACGAAGTCGCCGCAGATATCACGGCGGCTCTCGAGCGTGCGGTACGCACCGCAAACAGGTATCCCGACCGTGACTTCGTTGAGCTTCGCTCCGCGCTGGCTGGCTACCTGGGGCATGGCCTCTCCTCCGATCAGTTGTGGGCAGCAAACGGCTCAAACGAGGTGCTCCAGCAGGTGCTGCAGGCGTTTGGTGGCCCTGGCCGCACCCTGCTCAGCTTCACGCCCACCTACTCGATGTACCCGCTTCTGGCGGATGGCACGGACACCGGGTGGATTGACGTGCCCCGCCCCGAGGGGTACCGGCTCACGCCCGAAGCTGTAGTTGCGGCGCTCGCCGAGCACAGGCCCAGCCTGGTCGTCCTTTGCGGGCCCAATAATCCGACCGGCACACCGCTTGACCGCGAGGTGATTCTTGCCGCATACGACGCGTTCGATGGCATGCTCATCGTTGACGAGGCCTACTTCGAGTTTGATGATGAACGCGAGAGCGCAGTGACCCTGCTGGAGGGACGCCCCCGCCTCATGGTGTCACGCACAATGAGCAAGGCGTTCGCCTTCGCCGGCGTGCGCCTCGGATATCTGGCCGCTGACCCAGCTGTGATCGACGCACTGCGTCTCGTGCGCCTGCCCTATCACCTGTCCGCCTTGACTCAGGCTGCCGCCACTACGGCCATCAAGCACTCCGCGACCATGCTCGCGACGGTTGCAGATATCCGCAACGAACGGGACCGGCTCGGCGCAGCCCTTACGGCGCTGGGCTATCGGGTGCACGACTCAGGCGCGAACTTTGTGTTGGTGGGCGGCTTCGCGGACCCCGACGGCATGTTTGAAGCGTTGCGTGCGAGGGGCATTCTGATTCGCAACCTGGGAATCGACGGCCACCTGCGCATCACAGCAGGCACCGAAGCCGAAACGAGCGCAGTGATCCAGGCCATCACCGAGTTGGGCTAGCACCGGCGCTCTCAGGGTTGCATCTGTCGTCCATCGGTAGGCTTTGACCATGACTAGTGCGCCTGAAGCTATGCCCCGTCACGTGCTCGAACGTCAGCTTCGCCGGTCACGGTTGCTGAACGTGATCCTCGCGGTGGTGGCCGCGCTCGGCCTGGTGTTCGGCGGTGTGCAGTGGGCGCAAAGCGGTTCTTTAGGCGAGGCGGCTGCGGCCGGGCAAACGGCAGAGGGCGCTGGCGATGCCGGTGCACCGCAGCAAGCTTCGCTCGAGAGGCGTGTCGAGGGCGACCCGATGGCGATCGGCGACATTGACGCACCCATCGTGATGACGGAGTGGGTTGATCTTCGCTGCCCATACTGTGCAGTGTTCACCCGAGACACGCTGCCCGATGTCGTCAAGGAGTACGTTGACTCGGGCAAGGTGCGCATCGAAATGCAAGACGTCGCCTTCTTCGGTGAAGAATCACTCCGGGCGTCCGCGGCTGCGCGCGCCGCGGCAGAGCAGGGCCGCTACTTCGAGTTCATTGAAGCTGTCTACGAGGCTGCCCCCGAGTCAGGTCACGCCGAGCTTACGACCGAAGAACTGCTGGGTCACGCACGCACCGCTGGAGTGCCCGATATGGAGCTTTTCGAGAAAGACATGGCGCGTGACGACCTGCGGGCCGCGGCTAGCCAAGCGACAGAACAGGCCAGCAAGCTTGGCGTGAGCGGAGTTCCATTCTTCGTGGTGAATGGACAGGGCATCAGCGGCGCTCAGCCCATCGATACCTTCCGCGAATTCCTGGATCAGGCTGTCACGGAAGCCTCGTGAACCTCACGCTTGCCGGAGCGTTCCTTGGGGGCGTGCTGACATTGCTGAGCCCCTGCTCGGTGATGCTGCTGCCCGCGTTCTTTGCCTATGCGTTCACCAGCACTGGCGCGCTTTTGGCCCGTACCGGAGTCTTCTTCTTGGGCCTTGCGACGGCGCTCGTGCCGTTAGGGTTACTGGCGGGCACCGTCGGCGCCTGGGTGAGTCAGAACCGCTTTGAGCTCGTCACCGTGGCGTCAATCGTCGTGATTGTGCTGGGCCTGCTGCTGCTGAGCGGCGTTCCGCTGCCGGGGTTGATGCGTCAGCGTGGCCCTGAGAACGCCTCGGGTATCGCGGTGTTTGCGCTCGGCGCCGTCTACGGACTCGCCGGCGTGTGCGCAGGGCCCTTGCTGGGGGCAGCGTTGTCGTTCGCCGCATTCGGCGCGAACGCGGTCTTTGGCGGTATCGTGCTGCTCGTTTTTGCGGCCGGGATGACGCTGCCGCTCCTGTTGCTGGGGTTCCTCTGGAACCGGATCCCCGCGGTGCGCGCACTGGTGCGACCGCGTGAACTGAGGATCGGGAAGTGGCGCAACGCATGGACCAACGTGATTGGTGGTCTGCTCACGGTCGCGATCGGTGTCGTGCTGCTCGTGACCCGGGGCACCACGACGCTCGGTGGGCTGGTTGGCGCCACCACACAAGCAAAGCTTGAGGCCGACGTGCTCCGGCTGACCGGGGCTGTGCCCAACTGGCTTGTGGCCGTCGTGTTCATCGTGCTGGCGGGGGTGTGGGCCGCGGTCGTCGTGACGCGGCGAGACAACCGGGCTCTGCGCAGTCAGGCAGCTGAAGCTGAGTAGACTGGTACCCATGTCCGCAGCATCACGAACAGCGTCGCTCGAGCGTGTCACGAGCGAATCGCAGATTAGTCTCTCAGTCAACCTCGATGGCACCGGTGAAGCCGATGTCGAAACCGGCGTACCATTCTTTGATCACATGCTCACCGCCTTCGCGCGACACTCGCTTACGGACCTGACGGTTCGCGCGACGGGCGACGTGCACATCGATATTCACCACACCGTCGAGGACACCGGCATTCTGCTGGGTCAGGCGCTTCTGAAGGCGCTCGGAGACAAGAGCGGTATCTCACGCTACGGCGACGCGCTGGTGCCGCTCGACGAGGCCCTCGCGCAGGCAGTGATCGATATTTCGGGTCGCCCGTACCTGGTGCACTCGGGTGAGCCTCAGGGGTTCGAATTTCACCTCATCGGTGGTCACTTCACCGGCTCAATGGTGCGTCACTTCTTCGAGGCAATCGTGCTGAACGCCCGCCTCACCGCGCACATTAAGCTCGTCGAGGGCCGTGATCCCCACCACATCGCCGAGGCAGAGTTCAAGGCGTTCGCGCGCGCATTCCGCGTTGCAAAGGCCAAGGATCCGCTGGTGTTGGGTATCCCGTCCACGAAGGGCGCTCTGTGAGCCGCAAGCACGTCGTCGTTCTCGACTACGGCTCGGGCAATGTGCACTCGGCGGTGAAGGCCCTCGCGAAGGCCGGAGCCGAGGTTACGCTTACCCGCGACGCCACGGCCGTGGCCAATGCTGATGGCCTGCTCGTGCCCGGCGTGGGTGCCTTTGACGCCGTCATGGAGCAGCTCCGCGCGGTGCGGGGCGACGAGATGATCGACCGGCGGCTCGCCGGCGGGCGGCCCGTGCTCGGAATCTGCGTCGGTCAACAGGTCATGTTTGCCCGGGGCATCGAGCGCGGACACGACACTGAAGGCCTCGGCCAGTGGCCCGAGACCGTTCACGAGCTGCGCGCCGACGTGCTGCCCCACATGGGGTGGAATACGGTTGACGCCCCCGAGGATTCGGTGCTCTTTCGCGGGATCCGCCACGAGCGGTTTTATTTCGTGCACAGCTGCGGCGCGACCGAATGGTCGATCGAAGGGCGCGGCGAGACTACACGTCCGCGCGTGACCTGGGCCGAGCATGGCGAACGGTTTGTAGCGGCCGTCGAGAACGGCCCGCTGACCACCACTCAGTTTCACCCCGAGAAGTCGGGCGAAGCGGGCATTCAGTTGCTGCGCAACTGGATCGCGACGCTCTAACTAGTCGCGCCCGCCATGATGCGCGGGCACCACACCACTCACGAGGAGAGTTTTCGAAATGATCGAGTTGGCCGAGAGCCCGAAGCTGCAGTTGCTACCCGCGATCGACATGGTCGACGGCAAGGCCGTGCGCCTGACCCAGGGCGAGGCTGGCACCGAGACCAACTATGGCAGCCCCGTTGACGCCGCCATGGATTGGATCGAACAGGGCGCCGAATGGATCCACCTCGTCGACCTCGATGCGGCCTTTGGGCGCGGATCAAACGTTGCTGTAGCGAAGAAGATCATTCGTCGCGCGGGCAACGTGAACATCGAGTTCTCGGGCGGCATCCGAGACGATGCAAGTCTCGAAGCCGCGCTCGAGATGGGTGCGCGCCGCGTAAACCTGGGCACCGCCGCCCTCGAGAACCCCGAGTGGACCCGTGCGGTCATTGCCCGCTACGGCGAGCAGATCGCGGTGGGCCTCGACGTGCGCGGCGAGATCCTCGCTACGCGCGGCTGGACTGAGGATGCGGGTAACATCTGGGACGTGCTCGCACGCCTCGAGGAGGCCGGTTGCTCCCGCTACGTCGTCACCGACGTCACCAAGGATGGGACGATGCGCGGCCCGAACGTTGACCTGCTGCGCGAGGTCTGCCGTCACACCGATCGTCCCGTCGTGGCCTCGGGCGGTATCTCGAGCCTCGATGATCTCGCGGCGCTGCGCGAGCTCGTGTCGCACGGTGTCGAGGGTGCGATCATCGGCAAGGCGTTGTACGACGGCGCATTCACGCTGCCCGCGGCCCTCGACGTCGCTTCGAACTAGGCGTTAGACGTGGCGATCAAGCGACTTCCATCGACCGGCGACTCTCCGCGCTCTACGGGCGTCCCTGAGAGCCTGGTACCGGGGGGAGCGGCCGACTCGGCGGGTTTCCCCTGGGCTGGCCGCACGTTTGATCATCACGAGACCGCGTTTGAGGGAGACTCGGGCGAAGCCTCCGCAGAGCTGACCGCCGCGGTAGCCGCACTGCGCGCTATTGCGGCGGAGGCTTCGGCGGCCCCCACCGCCGAAGCACACTGGGATGCTGTCGCTCGGCTCGCCAACGCGCACACAGCGGTGATCGCTGCGCTCGCCACTTCGCGCGTGCTCGTTCCCATGCTCGCCGAAGCCGGTGATCTGGGGATGACACCCGACGGCAAGATCGTCGAGAAGTCACAGGAACTCTCGATCGTTGCGGTCGCCGCACCCGATGGACGCAGCGTGCTGCCCGTGTTTAGCTCGGTCGCCGCGATGTCAGGCTGGAATGACACGGCACGCCCCATTCCGGTGCCCGCCCCGCAGGCGGCGGTGGCGGCTGCGCAGGAGGAACACGACATGATCGTGCTCGACGCCGGCAGCCCCGATCTCGTTTACGGCGTACGTCGACCGGCCCTCGCTGCCCTCGCACTGGGGGAGTCTTACGTGCCTGCCTGGGCCGACCCTGAGGTAGCCACGGCCTTTGAATCCTCGGCAGAGGCAGAAGTCGATGTCGTGCGCATCTGGATCGCCCCCGCCGATCTGGCAGGCACGCTCGCCGCCCCCGAGGTCGATGTCAGGATCCGGATCGCGCGTGACCTCTCTCGACCCGAGCTCGACGCGCTCCTGGGGCGCCTCCAACAGGTGTGGGCGAGTGAACGGGTGATCGCCGAGCGCGTCGATTCGCTTCGGGTGCACCCCCTCCTCCCCGGCGCTGCGCGCGCCTGAGGACCTCTTGCGGCTGCTACCATCTTGTGATATCAAAACCCGGATCATCCGGTAAGGAGCAGATACGTGGCGCAAACCTCAACGACTCCGCAGGCGCCGCAGCGCGCCGAATGGACGGGCCAGATCGGCTTCATCGTCTCAGCCATTGGCTCGGCGGTGGGCCTCGGCAATATTTGGCGATTCCCCGGGGTGGCGTATGAGAACGGCGGAGGCGCATTTCTCATCCCTTACATCGTGGCGCTGCTCACCGCAGGTATCCCCATCCTGTTCCTCGACTACGCGATCGGACACCGATTCAGAGGCTCCGCACCACTCGCGCTGAGGCGTCTCGCAGGCAAGCTTGGCGAGGGCATCGGCTGGTTCCAGGTGATGATCTGCGTTTTTATCGCGATCTACTACGCCGCAGTGCTCGCGTGGGCATCGAGCTACTTCGTGTTCTCCTTCGATCTGAAGTGGGGCGACGACGCCGCAGGCTACTTCACCGGTGAATACCTGCAAACCTCGGCCTCACCGTTCACGCTCGAGTTTGTGCCGGCCGTGCTCATTCCGCTCGTGCTCATGTGGATCATCGCACTCATCGTGCTGGGAGCCGGCGTGGTGAAGGGCGTGCAGCGTCTGAACATGATCGCGATCCCGCTGCTCATCGTGGGCTTTGTTGCTCTCGTCGTGCGCGCGCTGTTCCTGCCCGGCGCAGCGGACGGCTTGAACGCCCTGTTCACCCCCGACTTTGCTGCCCTCGCGGACCCTGGAGTGTGGGTGGCCGCTTACAGCCAGATCTTCTTCTCGCTGTCGGTCGCATTCGGCATCATGATGACATACTCCTCCTACCGCAAGCGTCGCTCAAACTTGACGGCACCCGGCCTCGTCGTGGCCTTCGCGAACTCATCGTTCGAGATTCTCGCTGGCATTGGTGTGTTCGCGACGCTCGGCTTCTTCGCGTATCAGCAGGGAGTTGCGGTCGACCAGCTCGAGGGGCTCACGGGGGTGGGGCTCGCCTTCATGACCTTCCCGGCGATCGCGAGCGAGATGCCGGGGGGACAAGCCTTCGGTGCGCTGTTCTTCGGCGCGCTAGTGCTCGCGGGCCTCACCTCGATGATCTCGATCATGGAGGTCATCCTCGCCGGCGTGATCGACAAGTTCGGGCTCACCCGCAAGCAGGCCGTGTACGGCCTCGGCGGTGTGCTCGCAGTCATCTCGATTGTGATGTTTGGCACCAGCTCGGGGCTCACCGCGCTCGACACCATCGATAACTGGGCCAACAACATTGGTATTGTCGCTTCCGCCGTCGTCGTGACGATTACGGTGATGTGGATCAGGCGTGCGGGAACCGAACTGTCGGGCCACCTGAGCGCGCTGTCGACGTTTAAGGTCGGCCGCGGCTGGATTTTCTTCGTGTCGGTGCTCGGGCCCCTCGTGCTGGGCTACATGCTCATCGCCACGATCGTAGGCCTCGTCAACGAGCCCTACGGCGGCTACGACCAGCTCTACCTGCTGATCGTCGGCTGGGGCTCCGTCGCGGTGATGATCATCGCATCGGTGCTGCTCACAATGAGTCCCTGGCGCTACAACCCCGACCGCTTTACGCCCTGGCCCCCAGTGCCGGGCGAGCGCGCGGTCGGCACGAAGACTGAGACCGAAGGTGGTGCACGATGACTCCGATCGCGATTACGTTCTTGGTCATTGCGCTCACGGTGATCTGGGGTGGGCTGATCGCGAGCGCGATTTTCCTGTCCAAGCAAACCGAGGTGGCGCATTACCCGGAGGGCGGCGAGGATGCTCCGGGGGAACCCGCCGAAGCCTAACGGCACGCGGGCGGCAAGCTGGGGCGGAGCGGTGCATGGCATGGCATGGCAGTGCCCCACACCGCTCGGCTAAGCTCAACCCATGAGCCAGATTGATGACCCCCGCCCCTACCCCCAGCGGACTGATGTACGTCGTGTTGGCCAGAGCGGACTGCACCTACCCCTGTTGTCGCTCGGCCTGTGGCAGAACTTCGGCGATGACCGGCCGCGCGAAACGCAGCGCGAGATCATCACGGGAGCGTTCGACCGCGGAATCTTCCACTTCGACCTCGCCAACAATTACGGCCCGCCCTACGGCTCGGCCGAGCGCAACTTCGGCGAGATCCTCGCGAGCGATCTCGCGGCGCACCGCGATGAGATTCTCATCTCGACCAAGGCTGGCTGGGACATGTGGCCCGGTCATCACGGCGCCGGTGCCAGCCGCAAGCACCTGATCACGAGCCTCGATCGCTCGCTCGAGCGGCTCGGGGTCGACAACGTCGATGTGTTCTACACGCACCGTCCGGATCCCCGGGTGCCGCTCGAGGAAACGGCCCGGGCTCTGGACCACATTGTGCGCACGGGGCGCGCACACTACATCGGCATGTCCTCCTACGGCGCCGATGCGAGCCGCGAGCTGGCGCAGCTGATGCGAGACCTGGGTACGCCCATCACGATCCACCAGCCCTCGTACAACATGCTGAACCGTTGGATTGAGACCGAGGGGCTGCTCGACGTCGCCGCGGATCAGGGCTTCGGCATCATCGGGTTCACCGCGCTCGCTCAGGGCATGCTCACGAACAAGTACCTCGACGGCGTGCCCGAGGGCGCGCGCGGCGCCGGCCCGAGCTCGTTTAGCAACGAGGTATTGACCGACGAACTGCGGGACCGCCTGCGTGCGCTCGCGGCGGTGGCCGAGAACCGTGGCCAGTCACTCGCGCAGCTCGCGCTCGTGTGGGCGCTGCGTGACGCACGCGTATCGAGCCTCGTGATCGGGTCGAGCCGGGTGTCGCAGCTGGACGAGAACTGGCGGGCACTCGAGAAGCTCGAGCTCAGCGCAGACGAGATCGCCGAGATCGAGCGCATCCTCGACGGGCTGGACGTCAACGTCGACCTGTGGCGCGGCGCGCGACAGGGTGGAGATGTGCCCCTGATGCTGTAAGCACATCTCGGGGGAGCCGACGGCGGCTCATGAGATCTTGGTTTAAAAGTGCGTACTAACGTACAATCAGAGTATGGCTGATGAACTGTCGCAGTTGCGACGCGAATTGCAAGCGCTCGCCGGGAGGGTGGCGATGCTCGAGGGGTGGGCCGCAGGGGAAGTGTTGGATCGCCCCCGTGCGGCGCCCGAGCGCGGCGCGCTGCCCGAGGAGGCGTTCTGGGCGCTTGAGGGGCTCCAAACCAGGCTTGCGGATGTCGCTTCTGAGAGTGGCGGCGCGGTAATGCTCATAGGGTCGCTGACGTTGCCCGGCGGTGCCCCTGTCGCGTGGCAGCAGGGCGCGGACGCTGCCGGGCTGCTCGATGCCGACTGGAGTGACCGCGCGGCGGTGTTTGGTGCGCTTGCCCACCCTGTGCGCATCGAGCTGCTGCGCCATATGCTGAACGGCGTCCAAGCGACGGCTGACTTGGCTGCGATCGACGGCCTCGGTACTACAGGTCAACTGCACCACCATCTGCGCCAACTCGTCGCGGCCGGCTGGGTGCGCCAGAGTGGGCGCGGCAGCTACGAGATCCCGGCTGCCCGCATCGTGCCGTTGCTCGCCTGCGTAGTGGGGGTTGAACGGTGAATCGAGCAATGAAGGCTGCGCTGCTGGTTGCCTACCGACTGCGGGGTCTGCTCTATTTCGCCGCGGCAGCGATGCTGGTGACGGTGGCGCTCACCGCTCGTCTTCCTGCCGGCGAGTTGCTGAGTGGCGCGCGCGGCGCACTCGCGTTCACGGGGCTGACTGTCGGGGCCATCGCGCTCGCGCTGATCTTCTTCGGCGCGAGGTTAGTGCCTATCTGTGATTCCGTCACACTCACCGCTCCGGTCACAGGCCGCTGGCTCGCGGTGAATAGCCCCGCCACCAAGGTGCCGAGTCACGGTGTCAGAATGTATGGCCAGGCCTACGCGGTTGACCTCGTTTACGAACCTGAGAGCGGGGGTGACGGCACTGAATCCATCGGCATCGTGCGGCCCCCATTTGGCGGTAGGCCCGCGATGCGCGAGCCGAGTACCTTCCCTGCATTCGGGCAGCCCGTGCGCGCCATGGTGTCGGGGGAAGTCGTGCGTGCGAGCGACTGGCGACGCGACCACAGGTCGCGGTCGAACATCCTTGCGCTCCTGTATCTGATGTGTGAGGGGGTCATTCGTGAGATCGGTGGCCCGGGGTTCATTGTCGGCAACCATGTCACGATCCGGAGCGATGGCGGGGAATTCGCAGTCGTTGGGCACCTGCAGCGCGGATCGCTCGCGGTGCGCGTCGGCGACCGGGTGCGAGCCGGTCAGCTGATCGCGCGCTGTGGCAACTCAGGCAATAGCACCGAACCGCACGTGCACGCGCAACTCATGGACCGCGCGTCGCCGTGGACCGGGCAGGGGCTGCCGATGGCGTTCGAAGGCGTCGACATGCCCGCAACCGGCGAGCATATGTATGCTGCGGTTGGGGTCGATCCGGCTAGAAAAAGTTGAGCAGCAGCACGTAGCAGGCGGTGCCAGCCGCGATGCTCACGAGCGCGCGTCGCTTTGAGAGCAAGTGAGCGAGGGCCGTGATCGCGGTCGCGACGAGCACCGGCCACACCCGGCCCTGCTGCGATATGAGCTGATCGCGCAGTACGACGACGGCGAGGATAACGAGGATGCCAGCGGGCATCCAGCGCCCGAGCGCCTGCACGAGCTTAGATTTGCGCAGCGGTTTGAGCGCCGCAAACGGGAGTGCGCGCAGCGCCAGGGTGATGAGGCCCGCGACGACGACGCCCGCGATTAGATATTCGGTGCTAGGCACGCTCGCCCTCCTCCGCAGTGTCCGTGGTTCGCTTGGTGAGGAAATAGCGCAGCCCCAGTAGCCCGGAGTACAGCGCAAGCGCGACCAGCAGCGCATTGTCGCCAGCGACCAGTATTGCAACCGTGACAGCGAGGCAAGCCAGCAAGGCCGATGGGAGCTCGCGCTTGCCGCGAATCGCATCCATCGACATCACCACGAAGAGCGCCACGAGTGCAAACTCAAAGCCCTCAATGGGGGCAGGGAGCACGTTCGCAATCATGATGCCGACGAAGCCGCCGAGCACCCAATAGAGCTGCATCGCGAGCTGGCCGGTTACCATGCGGGCTGAGCTCAGGCGATCCGGATCCATCAGCACATAGGTGGCGTAGGCCTCGTCGATCATTGCGTAGATGGAGTACGCCCGGGGTAGACCCGGTCGCACCCGCGAAAGCGGAAACGAGAACGCGTAGAATACGTGCCGAAAGTTCACGGCGAACACGGTCGCGGCGATCGTCACGAGCGGAGTCGCGGCGGCGAGCATGCTGACCAGGAGCAGCTCGACAGATCCCGCGAAGATACCAATCGAGAGGGCCGGGGCGAGCCACCAGGGAAGTCCCGCCTGAATGACAAGAATTCCGAGGGCAATGCCCAAGGGGAAAATGCCGAGGCCGACCCCGAGAGAATCTCGAAGGCCGGCCGCGGCGCCCGCGCGGCGCGGTAAAGGATCGTGTGACGGAGACATGTGCCGATCTCGCGAGTGCGCGGGGGGATAGAGCTGGAGGGGTTAGTTGACGGGGCCCGTGTACTTCTCGCCCGGGCCCTTGCCGATCGGGTCGGGGATTGCCGAAGCCTCACGGAACGCCAGCTGTACCGAGCGCAGGCCGTCGCGCAGGCTGCGCGCGTGCATGTCGCTGACCTCGGGGGCTGCTGCGGTGATCAGGCCAGCAAGGGCGTTGATCAGCTTGCGTGCCTCATCAAGGTCGATCTGCGACTCGGGGTCATCGGCGAGGCCCACCTTGACGGCAGCGGCACTCAGCAGGTGCACGCATGCGGTGGTGATGACCTCAACGGCTGCGACGTCGGCGATGTCACGGGTGGCCTGTGCCACATTCTCGTCGCCCTGGGGAAGGTCTGCGGTCTGCTCGCTCATGTTGTCCTGACTGTCAAAGCTGGTTCTGTGTAGCTAATTCTGTGCTACGATTGGTTCGGTTCTCGGCTTGCGCCGAGATATCGGAAGAGGAGATACTCCCACCCGGCACCATTACTAGGTTACCGGGTAGTTGGCACCCCGCCGTTCACGGCAGCTATCAGGGTGTGGGAATGCGCTTGCGCTGCCCCGAACCCTCCTCCGATGCTTCAGACGAAGTCCCCATCATCGAGAGTAGAGGAGCCGGCGATCAGCGATCCCCGTACGAATGACAGAATCCGCGTCCCCGAGGTGCGACTGGTTGGTCCCAGTGGCGAGCAGGTCGGTGTCGTGCCGATTGATACTGCGCTACGCCTAGCGGCCGACGCCGATCTCGATCTCGTCGAGGTTGCCCCGAACTCTAAGCCCCCCGTGGCAAAGATCATGGACTTCGGCAAGTACAAGTACGAGGCAGCCCAGAAGCAGAAGGAAGCTCGCCGCAACCAGGCGAACACCGTCCTCAAGGAAGTTCGCTTCCGCTTGAAGATCGATAAGCACGACTACGAAACCAAGACGAAGCGCGCTATCGGCTTCCTCGAGCAGGGTGACAAGGTTAAGGCCATGATCCTGTTCCGCGGTCGTGAGCAGTCACGCCCCGAGATGGGTGTTCGTCTGCTGCAGCAGTTCGCTGAGGCAGTAGCCGAGTTCGGTGTCGTCGAATCGACGCCCCGCATCGACGGCCGCAACATGGTGATGGTGATTGCGCCTCACAAGAACAAGTCCGAAGCAAAGGCAGAGCAGAACGCCCGCCGTGCAGAGGAAAAGGCCACTCGTAAGGCCGAAAAGTCTTCGGACGAATAAGCTTCGGCGTTTCTGACGCCGTACAAAGACGCGGCCCCCGGGCGCGCACACAATCAAGGAGAAATTGATGCCTAAGCAGAAGACCCACTCGGGTGCCAAGAAGCGCTTCAAGCTGACCGGATCGGGCAAGCTGAAGAAGCAGCGCGCCGGCCTGCGCCACAACCTCGAGGTAAAGTCCTCGCGTCGGAAGCGTGCGCTGGGAGCCGATCAGATGCTCTCCAAGGGTGACGCCAAGCAGGCAATGAAGCTCCTCGGCCACTAAGCCACACGAGCACACCTTTTACCGAGAATTTTTGTAAGGAAGAACTGAAATGGCAAGAGTAAAGCGGGCCGTCAACGCCCACAAGAAGCGTCGCGTAATCCTTGAGCGCGCCGAGGGCTACCGCGGACAGCGTTCACGCCTGTACCGCAAGGCCAAGGAACAGCTCGTTCACTCATACGAGTACGCGTTCAACGATCGCCGCAAGAAGAAGGGCGATTTCCGTCGCCTGTGGATCCAGCGCATCAACGCTGGTGCACGTGCAAACGGCCTGACCTACAACCGCTTCATCCAGGGCCTCGCGCTGGCTGGCGTTGGCGTTGACCGCCGCATGCTCTCGGAGCTGGCTACCAACGAGCCCAAGACGTTCGCAACCCTCGTTGAGGTTGCCAAGAAGGCTCTTCCCGCTGACACGTCGGCGCCGAAGGCTGCGTAACTCGCACTTCTGAAAGAACCCCCGCACCTTTGGGTGCGGGGGTTCTTTTGTGTTTCGCGGGCGCGGTCCTGTTACTGCGCGGGGTCGGATCCGGATGCCTGCGGGGCGAGAATCTGCCACATCCATGCAGCGGCGGTCTCGTGGGATGCACGAGGATCCTGCGCGAGCCACGCCTCGATTACTCCGAGGAGCGCGCCGGCAGTTCCGGCGGCCTCGATGTCGAGCGGTACTCGGTTGTCGGTCTGCAGGCCCGAGAGCTCGATGCCCTCCCGCACGAGTGCGATGGTGCGGGCCCGCACGCGGCCAGCCACGCGGGACGAGCCGTGCGGGCTGAGCGCCTGGCGGTAGAGATCAGCATGATCCGCGAAGTGCTTCGCGAAGCGAGTGAGCTCTGCGGGAGGCCCCGCCGTGGGGTTCTCGGTGCGAATCGGGTCCTGAATGCGGGCCGCGTTCGTCTCGAGGTTCTCGAGGGCGCTCGCGAGTAGCTCCTCGCGATCAGGGAAGTGCTGGTAGAAGCTGCTCCGGTTCACGCCAGCCGCGGCCACGATCTGGGTAACCGGAATTTCGTTGATCGGGCGCCGGGCGGCGAGGCTTAGGACGGCATCAAAGAGAGCAGCCCGAGTGTGTTCTGCGCGTGGATCCATGCTTTGATTCTGCCAGTTCGCCCCGGGCGCACTCGGACGCCTAGCTTCTCCGACACCTGTCGGAGTAGTCTGCGGGTGTATTGGCCTCGAGAACAGGCTCGATGCCACCGAGTTAGGGAGACACCATGGCTTCACTCACTGCAAACAGCACCATTGGCGACTGGCTGGATGACCCCCGCGGGGCCGAAGCCCTGGGTGGGCTGCTCGCGGCGTCGGGTTCCGACCCGAGTTCGCTGACTCCCGTTCGGGCGCTGCCACTCCAGCAGATGGTTGCGCTGAGCCAGGGTGAAATGCCGCAGTCGGTCATCGACGGGTTGGTGCGATCGGTCAATGGCGGGGAAATTCCCGAGGACGATGCGGCCACCGGCTGGCAAGAGACGATTGTTGTTGGGCGCTTCGACGGAAAGACCATTGTGGTCACCGGTGCCGCGAGCGGAATCGGCCAGGCGACGGCCTCGCGCATCGCTCGCGAGGGCGGCAAGGTGGTCGCGGTCGACATCTCGGCCGAAAAGCTTGAGGCTTTCGCCCAGCAGGCTCCCGCAGGGTCGGTTGTGCCTGTGGCGGCGGACGTCACGAACGAGGGCGACATTGACCGGGTGATTGCGGCAGTGGGTGGCCCGATCGACGGCCTCGCGAACGTCGCCGGCGTCAACGACGACTTTTCTCCGATCCACGAAACAAGCGACGCGATCTGGGATCGGGTCATCGGTATCAACCTCACTGGGGTATTCAAGCTCACCCGCGCGGTCGTTCCGGGCATGCTTGAGGCTGGGAAGGGGGCTATCGTCAACGTCGCCTCGGAGGCGGGCATTCGTGGTAACGCCTCGGGTAAGGCCTACACCGTCTCGAAGCACGGCGTCGTGGGCCTCACGCGAAGCGCCGCATTCATGTACGCCAAGCAGGGAATTCGGGTCAACGCGGTGGCGCCGGGTGGCGTCGCGACCGGTATTCCGTTCCCGGCGCACGTTTCCGAGGAGGGCAGCGCGCGGCTGCACCCTTTCCAGTCCGCGATCCCCACGGTCGCAACCGCCGCGCAGCTGGCAGCCTCAATCACGTTCTTGCTGAGCGATGATGGGGTGAACATCAACGGGGCGATTCTGCCGTCTGACGGTGGCTGGTCCGTCCAGTAGCGAGGGATGGCGTTCGCACGAAAAGTCGGGCGACGGTGGCATAGGCTTGACGGGTGAACGAAGAGATCCTGTCTAACGTCAAAGCCACCCGCGTGAAGCGTGCGGCGGCTCTCTCGCGCAAGAAGGAGCGGGTTGCCCAGGGGCGCTTTGTTGTAGAGGGGCCTCAGGCGGTGCGCGAGCTCCTCGCGCACCGGCCTGAGCTCGCCGATGTCGTGTATGCGACGACTGGATACGAATCCTGGCAGGACGAGATTGATGAGCTCTCGTATGACGGAGGCGTTCCGCTCGAGCGCGTCACTGACGCGGTGCTGGCTGCCATGTGTGAGACCGTGCACCCGCAGGGGGTCGTCGCCGTTGCGCGCACCTGGGAGACCCCGCTCGAAACGGCGTTCTCGGGCGCGAAGCTTGTCGCGGTGATGCACGAGGTGCGTGACCCCGGCAACGCGGGCGCGGTGCTGCGGGCGGCCGATGCCGCGGGCGCCGACGCGGTTGTGTTCGCGGGGGAGTCGATCGATCCGTTCCACCCCAAGGTCGTGCGCTCGACTACGGGGTCGCTGTTTCATCTTCCCGTCGCAGTGGCTGCCTCGCTCGATGAGGTCATCGAGGCGGCCCAGGCGGCCGGTGTTACCCCGCTCGCCGCTGACGTGCGCGGCGGCGACCTGCTTGAGGCCCGGGCTGAGGGCGTGCTGGCGGCCCCGGTGGCCTGGGTGTTTGGCAATGAGGCGCGTGGGTTGACGGAGCAGGATCGCGAGCTCATCGGGCGCGCGGTCAAGCTGCCCATCTATGGCGCGGCAGAGTCGCTAAATCTCGCGACCGCCGCGAGCGTGCTGCTCTACGAGACCGCGTTCGCGCAGCGCGCCTAACGCTCGCCCGTGTTCAGCGCACAGTGAGTCTCACGCCTCCGCGCGGGCGCCGGATCGCTTGGCCCACTGCACGAGCGGGTGCAGGATGCGAATGAGGTCTGAACCCGTCGGGGTGAGCGTATAGCGAATCTGCACCGGTGTGGTCGGGATGACGATTCGCCCGACGAGGCCCTGCGTCTCAAGCTCTCGGAGTCTGGCGGAAAGCAGCCGGTCCGAGATGCCGTCGATGCTTGTGGCGATCTCGGAGAACCGCTCGGCACCGCGTGCGAGGGCGAGCAGGATGGCGGCGGTCCACTTCTTGCCCGCGAGCTCGGCGGCCTCGCGAAACAGGCGGCACTCCGCATCGTCAATCGAGTGGGCTTGGACCTCGGTAGCGGTGGTGGAATACGATGCGCTCATGCTAACCAATGGTAAGTGAGTTACCTGCGTGTTGCCCGACGGTGTGGCACCCGAGAGAGTAGAACCATCACCCAAACTCTCGAAGGAATTAGCACATGCAACTTGGTGTCTACAGCTTTGGAAACCTGGCCATCGATCCGGCCACGAACGATTTCGTCACCACCGCCCAGGCGCAGCGTGATCTGCTTGAGGCGATCGAGCTCGCCGATCAGGTAGGGCTCGAGTTTTTTGGCATCGGTGAGCACCACACTCAAGAAATGCCCGCCTCCGCGGGGTCCGTCCTGCTCGCTGCCGCTGCCGCACGCACGAAGCGCATTCGCCTCGGCAGTGCGGTGACCGTGTTGAGTACCGACGACCCGGTTCGGGTGTTCCAGCAGTACGCCACACTTGACGCAATCTCAGGGGGACGGGCCGAGATTATCGCGGGGCGTGGCTCTGCGATCGAGTCATACCCGCTGTTTGGCTACCAGTTGGAAGACTACGACCAGCTGTACGCCGAAAAGCTGGAGCTGCTGCTCGCGGTCAATAGCTCGGCCACGGTGACCTGGAATGGCACCATGCGTGCGCCGCTTGATGAACAGCTCGTGGTGCCCCGCCCTGACCGGGGCTCGCTGCCCATCTGGCTCGGCACTGGCGGCAGCCCGGCCTCGACCGTGCGCGCCGGGCAGCTACAGCTCCCCGTGTCCTATGGCATCATCGGCGGGGACCCGGTGCGTTTCAAAGCTCTCGCTGACCTGTACCGGCGGGCCTGGGACGCTGGGCCGGCAACAGATCGCACGCCCATGATTTCGGTTGCCAACCCGGGTTTCATCAACGAAACCAGTGAGGCCGCGCGCGACACATTCTGGCCCACCTGGCACCGCAGCATGTCCGATATTGGTAAGCGTCGAGGATTCGCACCGCCGCAGCGCGAGCACTACGAGGTCGAGGCACAGCATGGGGCGCTGTTTGTGGGAGGCCCCGAGGAGATTGCGAACCGCATCATCCGGCTGCACAGCGCGATGGGCCACACGCGCCAGTTCCTGCAGATGGACTTCCTGGGCCTCGCGCAGAAGGACCTGCTGAAGTCGATCGAGCTACTGGGTACTCGGGTGAAGCCGCTCGTCGACGCCGCGCTCGGGGCCGAACCCGAGGCCGTGCCGAACCCGCTGGATTCGGGGCGTGCGACCGGAGCGCAGTCGTGAGCCGGATCGCGATCCTGGGGGTCGGTAAGGTCGGCACCGCGATTGCGCGGGCCGCACTGGCGGGCGGTCATGAAGTCACGCTCGCGGGTTCCGGATCACCCGAACCCGTACAGTTCATCGTCGAAGTGATGGCACCCGGGGCGCACGTCGACACCGCGGCAAACGCCGTAGCCGAAAGCGACCTGGTGATCCTAGCGATCCCACTGCCGAAGCTCGAATCGCTTGACCCGGTGATGTTTGAAGGGCGCATCGTTGTCGACGCGATGAACCACTGGGAACCCACCGACGGAGGGCTACCCGAGGTGTTCGGTGGGAGTTCCTCGACGAGCGCCGTGGTCGCGGGCCAACTTACGGGAGCACGCGTGGTGAAGGCGCTCAATCACATCGGGTACCACGAGATGGAGGCGGATGCGCGGCTGATCGGGGCGCCCGATCGCCGCGGCCTCGCGGCGGTGTCAGACGACCCGGCCGCCGCCGAGGTCGTTGCCGACATCGTGACGAGCTTCGGCTTCGATGTAACCGCGGCATCGCCGCTCGCGCTCGGGGTTGAGCTGGAGCCCGGGAGCGAGATCTTCGGTGGCAGATTCGAAGACGCAGAAATCAGGGCACGGATCGCGGCGGCGCACGAAGACGCCCGCATCGCGGCCTAGATAGGTCGAAAGAAGGGCGGGGCCGGATCAACACGATCCGGACCCGCCCTCGCCTAGGTGAACAGTGTCTCGCCCAGCATGCCGCCGGGGGAGAACCCGGGCAACATCGCAAATACCGCCGAGCCGGTGTGGGTGACCCACTCGTTGAGCAGGTCGGCCTCATCGAGGCGCTGCTGGATGGGGACGAACTGCTTGCGCGGGTCAGTCTGGTAGCAGCCGAAGAGCAGACCCGCTTCGGTGCCGTCATCGTAGTTTGACGCGCGACGGTAGATGCGCTCCCCAGGATCGGTGGAGTGCGCGCGCCGAATGTGTGCCGCCATGCCGATGCTCGAGAGTCCGAGCGTATTCTTCGCCTCAAAATCGGCGGGAGTGTGCTCGGAGGCACCCTCGGCGGGAGCGCTCAGTGGCGAACCATCGGCGAGCCTGCGTCCCATCGAAGCCTCGCGACCCGGTCGGTCGACCATGTCCCAGGTATCGAGCTCCATCCTGATGCGACGCAACACAAATGCGCTGCCGCCCGCGAGCCACGTCGCATCCTCACCGAGCCACACGAGGCCGTCGAAATCGTCGGCGCCGGGAGCCGGGTTGACCGTGCCATCGATCTGCCCCATGAGGTTGCGCATGGTCGTGCCGTCGGCCTCTGCTCCGCGCGCGCGAGTGAACCCGCGCTGCACCCAGAGAGGCTCGACGAAGCTCGCGAGATCGCGCCCGAGCATGCGCGCGGCGTGCGAGATCGGCGTGGGGTCGTCGGCTTGCAGCACGATCAGCAGGTCACCGCCGTCGTAGCCACCGCCGAGCTCATCGAGGGTGAACTTGGGCAGCGGGGCCAGCCACTCGGGCGCCTCGCGCCCGGCGAGCTTCGCCACCTTGCTGCCCACACCGACGGTCACGGACAGCCGCGCCGGGCGAGCCGCGAGCTCGGGCTCGGGATCAGCGAGGGGGCTGAACCCCGAGGTGAGGCCCTCAATGTCGCCCGTGAGCACGCGGAACATGCGTTTGAGTGCGGCAGCATCGGTCTCGGGGCGCAGCCGGAATGCGGAGTACTGCACGCTTGCCGACGGGACCGATGTGATTCCTGCCTGGTGGTTACCGTGGCAGGGAAGTGATTCGCCACCGAACCCGGGCAGGTGCCCGTCGATGCCCTGGGACGGGACAGCTTCAAGCGCAGCATCGGAGCCAGGAGCGTCAGCTGCGGCCTGGGTGGCACGAAGTGAAGTCGCGCCCCAGGCCCCGCCGGCCCCGAGCAGCGCGCCAAGGCCCAGGCCGAGCCCGCCGCCCGCAAGAAGCGAGCGGCGGGCCAGGCGGCGAGGTGGGGCCTCTGAGCCCTGCGGAGGTTCGGGAAGGTTAGTGCCCGCCATCGTGAGATTCCGTGCCGCCGGTATCGGCCTCTGCATCGTGACCCTCGTGCGAAATGTCGCCGTAGTCCTCGTTTGCGCCCGAGTAGTCCTTTACGAGGGCGGTCAGGTCGACGCTTGAACCGTCGTTAAACGAGACAGTGACCGTCACCTCGTCGCCCGCGAGCAGGTTCTGATTGAGCTCCATGAGCATGATGTGGTTTGCTCCCGGTGCGAGTTCAAACGAACCACCCGCGGGAACGACCACGTCGCCCTCAATCTGCTGCATCACGCCTGCCGACGTGACCTCGTGTAGTTCCGCAACGCCAGCGGCGTCAGAGGAAAGCCCCGTAATGGTGAGGTCAGTATCGCCCGGGTTGCTGATGGTGCCAAAGAAGCCCGTCATGCCGTCGATCTCGCCGGCCTTGGCCCAGCCATCCATAAGATGTACGCCAGCCTCGCCGTGGTGTTGCTGCGAGGACTGCTCTGCGGCGGCGGGTGCTGAGGGCGCCGACGAGCACGCAGTGAGCAGCAGGGGAGCCGCGAGCAGAATGCCTGCCGTGGCGGCCACATTGCGAGCCGAACGCGAGAAACGGGCAGAGTTGTTGTGGGTAAAGATGTTCATTGCTGTCCTTTTCGGAGTTACTGCATACCCTGCGCGCGACGGCGCTGCCCGACAATGATCGTGACGATCGCGCCGACCAGCACCAGAACGCCGCCCACACTGATCGCGATGATCGCGCCAGTACTGAGGCCCTCGGCCGGGGCCTTGCCCTCGGTCACGCTCTCGTCTTCTGCGTGCTGCGGATCGGGCTCATTGGTGGCCGCGTCGATGGCCATGCCCGAGCCGTCGGCTGCAATCTCGAGGCCAAACGCGCCCTCGATCGGGTGGCCGTCGCTCGACACCACGTGCCACGCGACGTTGTACACGCCGGGGGCGAGTCCGGCCTGGACCGCCTGCCGCACGTCCATGCCCGAGATCTCGGGGGTGCCGTCCGTAACGCTGGTGCCAGCCGCATCGACGATCACAAACTCGGCGCCCAGCTCGATCAGCTTGTTGTTGAACGAGAGTTGTACGGCCTGTGCTTTGCCGTCGGTACCCGAGATGACCTCGGTGCCAACGAGCTGATCATGGGCGAACGCGGGGGTGGCCGCGCCCAACATGACTGCGCAGAAGGCGACGACCGCGACGGTGATCGCGACTACGCGGGAGCGAAAAGGGTTTGCCTGCGCATGGGTATGCATGAGTGTCTTTCTGCAGTGGCGACGCTGGGGTCGCCGAAATTACTTACTTAGATGGAGTAGGTGAAAGACACTGCAGGCGGGCCGCGATGGGAGATCGGAGTGAGCTGTGCAAGCTGCGGTGAGGCGAGAACCCTGATGACCGGGAGGATCGAGATCGGTCGGGGTACGGCAACAACCGCGAAGCGCAGACGGGGGAGTACCCGGCGTATGATCTGCGCAAGCAGGCGGTATGCGACCTCGCCGCGATAAAGCAGGGCAATCGTCAGCACCGCTGCTGCGGCGTGACTGAGCCACATTGCTGCGCTCGCGGTGGCGGCCGTGGCGAGATCCGGCACAAACGATTCGAGCTGAGCCAAATGCATTGCATGCAGCGGGGCGGGCGCCGAAAGATTTCCGCGCTCCGAGAAGAGTCCGAGGCCTGCGAAGCACCAGTGGTAGACGAGCTGGGCGACGCTCACAGCGATGGTCAAACGCCACAGTGCGGGTTTGCGCCCGACCAGAGCCATGGTCAGGGGCAGGGCAAAGACGGCGGTCGCGAACACCGAGAATACGGTGACCTGACCCCCGGCGAGCGCGTGCGACGTAGCGGCAAGCAGCGTGGCGGCGATGGAGATCGCCGCGCCACGAGCCGTGCGCACGCCGCGGCCCATTGCGGGCGCGGCCGTTCGCCGCGCCACCTTGCTCTCCATGTGATCCATCCTACTGACGAGAAACCTGAGAGCGATACAGGTTGGGGTAGCCTCGAGAAAACCGATGAAGGAGGCGCGTGATGCCCGCGATCGATCTGAACGCCGATCTGGGCGAGTCATTTGGTGCCTGGAAGATGGGCGACGATGAGGCGATCCTCGAGCACGTCACGAGCGCCAATGTAGCCTGCGGCTTTCACGCCGGTGACCCCGCTGGGATCTTGCGGACTTGCCGCATCGCTGCCAAGCACAACGTCACGATCGGCGCACACCCTGGGTACCGTGACCTCGCGGGCTTCGGCCGCCGCTTCATCGACTACGACATTGCCGAGCTCGAGGCTGAAACGATCTACCAGGTGGGGGCACTGCGTGCGCTCGCCGCAGCCGCCGGAACCGAGGTACGCTACATCAAACCGCACGGTGCGCTGTACAACGCGCTTGCGCACCACGCGGGGCAGGCGGGCGCGGTCGTACGGGCGGCCGTCGCCACCGAGCTGCCCCTCATGGTGCAGGCCGGATCGCTCGCCGCGAGGCTTGCGAGCGAGGCCGGCGTCATCACCATCGCCGAGGGCTTTGCCGACCGCGAGTATCGCGCCGACGGCACCTTGGTGCCGCGGTCCCAAGCCGGGGCGGTGCTGGGCCGGGACGACGCGATCGTGCAGGCGATCCGGATCGCCACGACGGGCACGGTCGTCGCCGAGGGCGGAGCCGAGATTGCGGTGGCCGCAGAGAGTATCTGCCTGCACGGTGACACACGGGGTGCGGTCGAACTCGCGGGTGAGATCCGCGCGGCCCTCGCCGCGTCGGGCGTTGCCGTGCGTGCCCGGGGCTAGAGATGCGCGGGTTTGAGATGCTCGGCACGATGCATGCCCGACTGATGGGCGACCGCGCCGTGTTAATCGAGTGTGTCGGTGTGAGCCCCGGTGAGATCAACGCGGTGGCCCGGGCGGTTCAGGGCGCGCTCGCCGCGGGGCGGCTCACCGGCGTCACCGAGACGGTGCCCGCCGCCCGCACCGTGCTCGTGTGTAGTGACGACTGGCTGGGCGTGCAGAGCGTGCTCACCTGGGTGCGGGAGCGCGGCGTAGGCGAGGTGGAACAAATCACCAAACCCGGTGCCATCCCCGCACACCGCCCCGGCGCGGTGACTCAGCCACGCACGGTCGACATTGATGTGGCCTACGACGGCGAAGACCTGTCACGGGTTGCCGGGCTCCTCGGGATGAGTCGTGAAGCCGTGGTTGCGGCCCACGGGGCGGCCGCCTGGCGGGCAGCGTTCGGCGGGTTCGCGCCCGGGTTCATGTACCTGTCGGCCGAGGACTGGCCGTACCGGCTGCCCAGGTTGGACGCCCCGCGTGAGCGGGTTACCGCGGGATCTGTTGCCCTCGCGGGCGAGTTTGCGGCGGTGTATCCGGCGGCCTCGCCCGGCGGGTGGCAGCTGATCGGCCGCACCAATGCTGAGCTGTGGAACCTCGACCGAGAAGAGCCTGCCCTGGTGCGTCCCGGCGACGCCGTGCGGTTTCGCGCCATGCGCGAGCAGGTGCGTGCCATCGGGAGCGCGAGCGTGATCGCGTCGGGAGGGGATACCGGCGGCGCAGACACAGCCGACGCAGGGTCAACACCAGCAGAACCGGCGCTCACGGTCACACGACCCGGATTGCAGACGCTGATCCAGGACGACGGCCGCGCCGGGTATCGTTCGGTCGGTGTCACCGCATCAGGACCGATGGATCGGGCTGCCTATGCCCGCGCCAACGCGGCGGTGGGTAACCCTCCGTCGCAGGACACAGCGGTCGGCGGGGAATCAGCCGGTCCGTCCGTGAACGCTGCCGGGGGATCTGCCTCGGGCTTTGCCGCGCTTGAGGTCGTGGCGGGCGGGCTCGAGCTCCGCGTGGAGCGCACCGTCACCGTCGCCGTTGCTGGCAGTGCGGTGACCCTCGAAATCCACGACGCGGAGGCGCACAGGAGCGTTCCTGCAGCCACGGCCATCGACCTATTGCCCGGGCAGTGCATCGTCCTGACGCACACGGGCCCGGGGATGCGCGACTACCTCGCCGTGCGCGGCGGGGTGCTCGGCGTTGGTGCTCAAGCAAACCTCAGCGCGCAACGAAGCTGGCTGGGCAGCCGTTCATCCGACACGCTCTCGGGCATCGGCCCGCGCCGTCTTACCACGGGCGATGCGCTGTACGTGGGCAACATCGACGGGCCAACGGCTCCGGCGAACGAGGCAGCCACGGGCGCCCATGACGAAGTGAACGACACCTCAGAACTGCAGAATCCCGGAGCAACCACCACGGTGCTGCGCGTGCTCCCGGGGCCGCGCGACGACTGGTTCGCGCCCGACGCGCTGCACACCCTCAGCCAAGCTGCCTGGACGGTGACTGCGCAGTCCGATCGGGTGGGAGCGCGGCTGACGGGGCCCGCGATTGAGCGCGACACCGAACATTCGGAGTCCGAACTCCCGAGCGAGGGGATGGTGCGCGGTGCACTGCAGGTGCCGCCCGACGGCCAACCCGTTCTCTTCCTCGCCGACCACCCCGTCACCGGCGGATACCCGGTCATCGGGGTCGTCGTCGACGCCGACCTCGACCTCGCCGGCCAGCTTGCCCCGGGCGATCCCGTCAGATTTGAATGGGTACACGAGGCCGCCGGTGGTCGCGATGGCGCGTGGCCTGCAGCGCAGTCGCAAGCCGCGCGCGAAACCACCGAGCGCCCCGCATGGGTGCCGTGCACCCTGGAGATCGACGGGCGGCGGCACGCGATCCGGGTCCCCGGTGCGCTCGCCGCAGCACTCGACCGCGCGTGGGGCGAGGACGAGACGGAGCAACCGCAGCGCCCGCAGCCCAGCCTGGCCGAGGCCGCAGACGAACTGATAGTGAATCTGGTGCGGGCGATCCGGCCCCCGGTCTGAGCGCAGGCACCGCCCGGGCTCGCGTTGCCGACCGCGGGGCCCAGCCGCACCGACTAAGATGAGATCTCGTGTCAGAGAGCGAATCGAATAGGCCAGCGGAGTCGAATCCGATCACCCAGGAAGCGGCTGACGCCGCCGTCCAGGCAGCACTCGCCGCGTTTGCCGCGGCGGGCACTGTCGCAGAGCTGAAGGCAGCGCGTGCGCAGCACTCGGGCGAGGGCTCTGCCATCGCTCAGCTGAACGCGCTCATGCGTCAGGTGCCGAAGGCAGAGAAGGCAGAAACCGGCAAGGTCATGGGCCAGGCCCGCGGCCGCGTCGAGGGCGCGTACAAGGCCCGCGAGGCCGAGGTCGCAGCGGCCGAGGCTGCAGCGCGTCTCGTTGCCGAGACCGTCGACGTGACGGCCGCCCCTGTGCGCCGCCGCACCGGCAACCGCCACCCGCTTGCGCAGCTGCAGGACGAAGCCAACGATGTCTTTATTGGCATGGGTTGGGAGATCGCGGAGGGCCCCGAGCTCGAGCACGAGTGGTTCAATTTTGATGCCCTCGGCTTTGACCCCGATCACCCGGCGCGCGCGATGCAGGACACGTTCTTCGTGGAGCCCGCAGACCGCCACCTGCTGATGCGCACGCACACGTCGCCCGTGCAGATCCGGTCGCTGCTGGGCCGTGAGCTGCCCGTGTATGTCGTGGCCCCGGGCCGCACGTTCCGCACCGACGAGCTCGACGCGACCCACACGCCCGTGTTCAGCCAGATCGAGGGCATCGCTATTGATCGCGGCCTCACGATGGCGCACCTGCGCGGCACGCTTGAGCACTTCGCTCGCCAGATGTTTGGCGAAGAGGCGAAGATTCGTCTGCGCCCCAACTTCTTCCCGTTCACCGAGCCTTCGGCCGAGATGGACGTTTGGCAGCCTAACGCCAAGGGCGGCGCTCGCTGGGTCGAGTGGGGTGGCTGCGGCATGGTCGACCCCAAGGTGTTGGCCGCCGCGGGCATCGATCCCGAGGAGTACCAGGGCTTTGCGTTTGGCATGGGGATCGAGCGTACGCTCCAGTTCCGCCACGACATTAACGATATGAGAGACATGGTTGAGGGCGATGTGCGCTTCAACCGTCAGTTCGGAGGACTGGTCTAATGCGCGTTCCACTCAGCTGGCTCGGCGAGTTCGCGACGCTCCCCGAGGGCGTCACCCCCGAGCAGGTACACGCGGATCTCGTGCGCGTGGGCTTCGAGGAGGAGTCCATCCGTCGCTTCGACGTGACCGGTCCCGTCGTCGTGGGCGAGGTGATCTCGGCAGAGCCCGAGGAACACTCGAACGGCAAGACGATCAACTGGTGCCAGGTGCGCGTTGCCGCCCCGGGCGCTCTCGCTGCTGATGGCGGCGAGGACGTGCGCGGTATCGTCTGTGGCGCACACAACTTTGGCCCCGGCGATAAGGTCGTCGTCTCGCTGCCCGGCGCCGTGCTGCCCGGCGGCTTCGAGATCTCGGCCCGCAAGACGTACGGCCACGTGTCCGACGGCATGATCGCCTCGGCACGCGAGCTGTCGCTCGGCGACGAGCACGACGGCATCATCGTGCTCGGGGCGCTCGGCCTCGACCCCGAGATCGGCACCGACGCCAAAGCGCTGTTGGGTCTCTCGGATACGGCGGTAGAGATCAACGTGACTCCGGATCGCGGCTACGCGTTCTCGGTGCGCGGTGTGGCCCGCGAGTACTCGCATTCGACCGGCGCAGCGTTCGCGGACCCGGCTCGGGCCGTAACGGTGACCCCCGCCTCGGGCTTCCCCGTTGCGCTCGCCGATGAGGCGCCGATTCGCGGCCGCGACGGAGCCACCGGTTTCATCACCCGCGTCGTGCGCGGCATCGACGCGACCCGCCCCACGCCCGCATGGATGGTGGCCCGCCTGCAGCTTGCCGGCGTTCGTGCGCTGTCACTGCCCGTCGATATCTCGAACTACGTGATGATGGAGCTCGGCCAGCCGCTGCACTCCTACGACCTCGCGAAGCTCACCGGCGGCATCACAGTGCGCCGCGCGGCCGCAGGCGAGACGCTGCTCACGCTCGACGAGCAAGAGCGCACGCTGCATGCTGAGGACCTCGTGATCGCTGACGAGTCGGGCGCCATTGGCCTGGCCGGCGTCATGGGCGGCGAGTCGACCAAGACAACCGACGACACGACCGACATCCTCATCGAGGCCGCCACATTCGACCCCGTGTCGATCGCCCGCACCTCGCGTCGCCACAAGCTGCCGAGCGAGGCATCGAAGCGCTTCGAGCGCGGCGTTGACCCGCTCGTGGCGGCAGCAGCTGCGCAGCGCATGGTCGACCTGCTCGTCTCGCTCGCTGGCGGTACCGCCGACACCCTCGGCAGCGACATCGTCGCGCCGTGGGAGCCCGTCACCGTGATGCTGCCGCTCGCTCGCGTGAATGGTCTCATGGGTGCCGACTACACCGATGAGGAGTCGCGTGCGGCCCTCGAAACCATCGGGTGCACGGTCGCCGACGGTGCCGCCGACCGCGAGCTCGTCGTCACTGCGCCGAGCTGGCGCTCGGACCTCACGCGCCCCGCTGACCTGATCGAGGAGATCGCCCGCATCGTCGGCTACGATCGCATCCCCTCGGTGCTGCCCGTCGCTCCGGCTGGCCGCGGTCTCACGCGTGAGCAGCGCCTGCGCCGCCGCGCGGCGAACACGATCACCGCTGCTGGCCTCAACGAGGTGCAGAGCTACCCGTTCGTGTCGCGCGCGCAGCTCGAGGCGTTCGGTGCCGGCGCAGAGGCCCCGGCCGCAGATGCTGCCGAGCCCGCCGCGGTCGACGCGATCCGGCTCGCCAACCCGCTCGACGGCCAGACGCCGTTCCTGCGCCGTTCGCTGCTGCCCGGCCTCGTCACCGCAGCTCAGCGCAGCGTGTCACGCGGCATCACCGACCTCGCGCTCGTCGAGTTCGGCTCGGTGTTCGAGCCGATGACGGGCGATGCCGAGCTGGGCACCGAGACGGTTCCGCCGCTGGGTGAGCGCCCCTCGGAGGAGACGCTGGCCGCGCTGAACGCATCGATCCCGGCGCAGCCGCGCCGCGCCGCCGGGCTGCTGCTCGGCGACGTGATCGCGAAGCAGCCGGGCGAGGCTGCTCGTGAGTACGACTGGGCCGACGCACTCGATGCGGCCCGCGAGGTTGCTCAGTCGGTTTCGGCGGAGCTCGTGGTGACGCAGGGGACGCATCGCGCGTTCCACCCGGGTCGCACCGCCGAGCTGGCTGTGCGCGTCACCCGTGACGCCGACGGCGAAGACGGCGGCCTCGAGGTCGTTGGGGTTGCCGGTGAGCTGCTGCCCGAGCTCGTCGCGGCACACCACCTGCCCGGTCGCGCCGTCGCATTTGAGCTGAATCTTGAGCGCATCATCGAGCTCGCCCCGCGCGTGCCCGAGACTGCCCAGCTGTCGACCTACCCGGCCGCAACGCAGGACCTCACGCTCGTCGTGGCTGTAGACGTGCCCGCGGGCGACGTGCTCGCCGTGGTGACGGCAGGCGCGGGTGAGCTGCTCGAGGAAGCCCACATCGTGGACGATTACCGCGGCCAGGGCGTCGAGGAGGGCCAGAAGGCCCTCACCTTCGCGCTGCTGTTCCGCGCGAACGATCGCACGCTCAAGGCCGAAGAAGCCAGCGAGGCGAAGCTCGCGGGCGTCGCTGCCGCCGAAATGGCGTTCGGCGCGCACCTGCGCGACTAACGCACGGCTGAAGACCCGGGCGCTCCCGTTCTCTGATCATTCAGGGCGGGGCGCCCGGGTCTTTTTGATCCGGATCAGCATTGCCGAGCTCCCGCATTTCTTGACGGCCTCGCGTGCGGGCGTACGCTGAGGGCATGAGAATCGCCATTGCGGGTGGAACCGGAGTTGTGGGGCGTCACGTGGATCGGCTCGCGCGGCTGGCCGGCGACGACGTGGTTGTCCTGGCACGGTCACACGGCATCGACCTTGTGAGCGGTGAGGGGCTGAACCTCGCCGCGGTAGACGTGGTGATCGACGTGTCGGGCCCGGGCAAGGGTGACCACGGCGGCCCCGTCGCGTTCTTTGAGCGGGTCACCACCAACCTGCTCAACGCCGAGGAAGACGCGGGGGTGGGACACCACGTGGCGCTGTCCATCGTGGGGGCGGCGAAGATCAACACAGGGTACTACGCGGGGAAACGGGCCCAGGAAGACCTGGTGGCGGCGGCCATGGCCGAGTGGACGATCCTGCGGGCCACCCAGTTTTTTGAGTTTGCCGAGCAGGTCGCCCGGCCGTTTGGGCCGTGGGTCGTGGCGCCCAAGGTCCGGTCCCAACCGATTGCGGCGGCGTCGGTGGCGGCCGAATTGCTGCGGCTGGCTCGCTCCGCGGTGGCGGGCAATCACGAGGCGCACGGGGTTCACGAGATTGCTGGGCCGCACGAGCGAGGGATCGCCGACCTGCTGCGTGAACTCATGGGTGCCCGCGCCGACGCTCGTCGAGTGCTGGAGCTTCCCTTGCCTGGTCGGTTCGGCAGGGGACTGCGTGACGGATCTATTCTGCCTGGCCCCGCGGCCCAGCTTGACGATGTGACGTTTGAGACGTGGCTAGAAGCGGCACGCTAAGACACGAGCCAGCGCTGGCTCTGGCTCTGGCTACTCCGCTGGCGCCGGTGGTGAGCAGCTAAACATACACGGCACCCCGAATCGGTCGGTAAGCATGCCAAAGGTGTCGCCCCACGGCGCCTGTGCAAGCGGCTCGCGAACTTCTCCACCCTCGACGAGGCCGTCCCAGATCGCCTGCACACGGCCCAGATCGTCGCCCGATACGCACACCGAATGCCCGCCCACCGAGGCGTCAGGGGCTGCCTCCATTGACGCGGGGTAATCGGCCGCCATGAGCGTGAGCCCGTCATTGGTTTCTAGCTGGCCGTGCATCACCTTGTCGCCCTCGTCGTCTGCCCCCATCATTCCCGGGATCGAGTCGTAGCGCATGATCTCGAGTTTGCCTCCGAGCACCCCGTGATAATGCTCAAGGGCGGCACGCGCCTGGCCGTGAAAATTGAGGTACGGGTTCAAGCGAAGTGTCATGATGACTCCCCATCTTTCGTTTCGTGGACTGCAGTATGCGCAGAATAAATGCATCCCAGTGTGCGCCTGAATGCGCGCCGAGACAAGGGGGACAGGGGATTTTCTTCCGCGCCTCGCGAGAGTATTCTGGGCAGCGGACGCGACGGTGACGAGGCCTTCGCGAATGGACGTGCAGACACAGCCGATTGCTGGAGGAATCATGCAAAAGATCGTCGCAAATATCTGGAACACCCGCCTAGCCGAAGAGGCGGGCAACTTTTATGCAGCCGCCTTTCCTGGGGCCTCAATGGAGGTCGAATCCCGCTACCCCGAAACCGGTCTGCTGGACTTTCAGCGTGACTTCGCAGGGGCCGCGCTGACCGTGGCCGTGGATATTCCGGATCCGGCGGGAAACTCCACGCGAATTGTGCTGGTGAATGCTGGCGATGAGTTCAGCCCGAATCCCTCGGTATCGTTCATGCTGAACTATGACCCGGCGCTGTTCGGCGGTGCCGACGCGGCATCTACAGCACTCGATGCGGCCTGGAATGCCCTCAGCGTGGGCGGCAAAGTCATGATGCCGCTTGACGAGTACCCATTCAGTCAGCGCTACGGCTGGGTCGAAGACCGGTATGGCGTGAGTTGGCAGCTCATACTGACCGACCCCGACGGCGACCCGCGGCCCTTTGTCGTCCCGTGTCTCATGTTTGGCGGTCCCGTGCAGGACAAGGCCGCGGAGGCACTTACGTACTACACCTCGGTGTTTGAGGACGCCGCTCCGGGCATGACCGCCCCCTATCCCGAGGCCACTGGGCCCGCGGCCGAGGGTGCGCTCATGTTTGGTGAGTTTCGCATCGGTGATCAATGGTTCGCGGTCATGGACTCCGCTGTCGAGCAGGACTTTTCATTCACCTGTGGTGTCTCGCTCGAGGTGCGGTGCGCCGACCAGGCCGAGATTGACCGGTTGTGGGGCGTGCTCTCGGCCGTGCCCGAAGCTGAACAGTGCGGCTGGCTCGCTGACAAGTTCGGTTTGAGCTGGCAGATCGTGCCCGCCAATATGGGGGAGCTGATGCAACACGAGGGCGCGTTCGAGCGCATGCTGCAGATGAAGAAGATCATCATCGCAGAACTATAGATTGGCCTGGGCCCAGCTGTAACGTATGCATTGGGCGCAAGATTCGCGAAATGATTGCAAAACTCTGCGCCTTATGTATACGCTAGCGGTATGAGTGGTGCACCCGTGCGAGCCAGTGACCGGGCGTATGCCTCCCTGCTGGAGCAGATCCAGCAGGGAGGGCTTGCGCCCGGCGCCGTCGTGGGTGAGGTGGAGCAGGCCGAACGCCTCGGCGTCAGCCGCACGCCCATGCGCGAGGCGATCTCGCGGCTCCTCGCCGATGGCCTCGTGCGCCAGCAGTCACCCCGCGTGCTCGTCGTCGCGGGGTTCGATGCCCACGACATTCGCGACCTGTTTGAAGCCCGCAGGGCCCTCGAGGAATCCGCTGCACGCGCGGCGGCACGGCGGGGCGATCCGGCAGTATTTGCGGAGCTTGCGGCCGATTTCGAGACCGCTCGGCCCGAGGCCGGGGGCTCCGACACCGACGCCTATTATGCTCTCATCGCCCGCTTCGACGCCGCGCTCGACGTCGCTGCGAACAACGCTTATCTCACCCAGGCGCTGCGCACCGTGCGCACCCACCTTATGCGCGCCCGCAGCCTCGCCCGCGACAACCGCGACCGGCTGAGCGCCTCGGTGCGCGAGCACGCGCTCATCGCCTCTGCCATCGCCGCGGGCAATGCTGAGCTTGCCGCACACGCGACCCATGTGCACCTGCACAACGCTCTCGACGCGATCCTGCGCTCGATCGCGCAGCCTGTCCCATCCCCGCCCTCGGAAGGAACGAAATGACCGTATTGCACCACGTTCGGGTCTACAAGAGCGAGGAACCCCTGGCCAAAGAAGACCAGCTCGCCTGGAAGATCGCTGAGGTCGCCGCCGACCCCGTGGCCGTCGACGCCGACGTCGCCGACATGATCATCAACCGCATCATCGACAACGCGGCGGTTGCCGCGGCCTCGCTCGCCCGGGGGCCAATCGTGGCTTCGCGCGCCCAGGCGCTCGCGCACCCAATTTCGCGCGGGGGATCCGGATCAACCATCTTTGGCCTCGATGGATCCCGGGAGGCTCACCGCTCGAGCCCCGAGTGGGCGGCCTGGACCAACGGCGTCGCGGTGCGCGAGCTGGACTATCACGACACCTTTCTTGCGGCCGAGTACTCGCACCCGGCCGATAACATTCCGCCGATCCTCGCGGTCGCCCAGCACGTCGGGGCCGACGGGCTCGCGCTCATGCGCGGCATCGCGACGGGATACGAGATCCAAATGGACCTCGTGCGGTCGATCTGCCTGCACAAGCACAAGATCGACCACATCGCGCACATCGGGCCGTCCGCCGCGGCGGGCATCGGCACCATGCTCGGGCTCGATGTCGAGACCATCTACCAGGCCGTGAGCCAGGGGCTGCACACGACGACGACCACGCGACAGAGCCGCAAGGGCGAGATTTCGACGTGGAAGGCGCACGCCCCGGCATTCGCGGGCAAGATGGCGGTCGAGGCGGTGGATCGCGCGATGCGCGGCCAGACCTCGCCGAGCCCCATCTACGAGGGGGAAGACGGGGTGATCGCGTGGCTGCTCGACGGGCCCGGCGCCTCCTACGACGTGCCGCTGCCCGCGGCAGGCGAGGCGAAGCGCGCGATTCTCGATTCGTACACGAAGGAGCACTCGGCCGAGTACCAGGCCCAGGCGCTCATCGACCTGGCCCGCAAGCTGCACGGGGCCCACCCCGAGTTGGTAGACCCCACAAACGTCGCCGGCATCGTGATCCATACGAGCCACCACACGCACAACGTGATCGGTTCGGGGGCAAACGATCCGCAGAAGTATGACCCGACGGCCACGCGCGAGACCCTCGACCACTCGATCCCGTACATCTTCGCGGTCGCGCTGCAAGACGGCGGCTGGCACCACGTCGATTCCTACACCCCCGAGCGAGCGGGGCGCGCCGACACGGTCGCGCTGTGGCACAAGGTCACGACGGCAGAGGATCTCGAATGGACGCGTCGATACCACTCCGAGGACCCCGCAGAGAAGGCGTTCGGCGGACGCGTCGAGATCACCCTCGTCGATGGATCAACGATCACCGATGAGATCGCTGTTGCCGATGCACACCCGCTTGGAGCGCGGCCGTTTGTGCGCGAGCACTACATCGCGAAGTTTCGCCTGCTCGCCGAGCCGGTGCTCGAGCCCGCCGAGACCAAACGATTCCTCGACCTCGTGCAGCGCCTACCCGAGCTGACGAGCGACGAGGTACGCGAACTCAATATCGTGGCGCGACCGGGCCTCATCGACCCGTCGGCTGGCCCGAAGGGACTCTTCTGATGCTGTACGCACACACCACCGCCGAGGCGAAGCGCCGCGCCCTCAGAGAACGGCTCGCAAGCGGCGAACTGCTGCGGCTCCCCGGTGCCTTCAACCCGCTATCGGCCCGCCTCATCGAGCAGAAGGGCTTCGATGGCGTCTACATCTCGGGCGCCGTGCTGTCGGCAGATCTCGGCCTGCCCGACATTGGGCTCACGACACTCACCGAGGTGGCCGGCCGCGGCAAGCAGATCGCGCGCATGACCGATCTGCCCGCCATCATCGACGCCGATACCGGCTTCGGTGAGCCGATGAACGTGGCCCGCACGATCCAGGAGCTCGAGGACGCGGGCCTCGCCGGTGCCCACATCGAAGACCAGGTCAACCCCAAGCGCTGTGGCCACCTCGACGGCAAGGCAGTCGTCGACGAGGGCACCGCGTTGAAACGCATTCGCGCCGCCGTCGACGCCCGCCGCGACCCCAACTTCCTCATCATGGCGCGCACCGACATTCGCGCGACCGAACCGGGGGAGGGCGGGCTGCGCCTGGCGATCGACCGTGCGAAGGCGCTCGTCGACGCCGGCGCCGACTCGATCTTCCCCGAGGCCATGCGCACGCTCGCCGAGTTTGAGGCCATGCGAAATGCGCTCGAAGTGCCGATCCTCGCGAACATGACCGAGTTCGGCAAGAGCGAGCTGTTCTCAGTGCAACAGCTCGCCGACGTGGGCATCAACATCGTCATCTGGCCGGTATCGATGCTGCGCATCGCGATGGGCGCGACCGATCGTGCCCTCGACGAGCTCAACAGCGCGGGCACCCTCACCGGCAAGCTCGACGAGATGCAGCACCGCGCCGATCTCTACGACCTCGTCGACTACGCGTCGTACAACAGCTTTGACACCAACGTGTTCAACTTCGAGGTGCAGCGGTAAACTCGCCCCACTCGCCTTTGCAAAGGAGCAATCATGGACGAGACCACGCAAGACATTCACAAGGGCCTCGCGGGTGTTGTTGTCGACTACACCGCGATCTCGAAGGTCAACCCCGAAACCAACAGCCTGCTGTATCGGGGCTACCCGGTGCAGGAGCTGGCGGCGAGCCAACCTTTCGAGGCCGTCGCCTACCTGCTGTGGTGGGGGGAGTTGCCGACGCCCGAGAAGCTCGCCGAGTTCCAGCGGCGGGAGCGCGCGCTGCGCCCGCTCGACGCGCGCACGGTCGCACTGCTCGACACGATGCCGGTGACGGCGCACCCGATGGACATCGTGCGCACCGCGGTCAGCCAGCTCGGTACATTCGACGACACGCTCGACCGGCCAGGCGGCTGGACGGACCAGACCCTCGACCTGGGGCGTTCGATGTATTTGTTCGCGCAGTTGCCCACCCTTGTGGCGGCGGTGCAGCGGCGCAGGCGGGGGCTCGCGCTCATCGAACCGCGCGACGACCTCGACTACTCGGCCAACTTCCTCTGGATGACCTTTGGTGAGCTGCCATCGCAGGCTGCCATCGACGTGTTTCGAGTATCGATGGTGCTCTACGCCGAGCATTCGTTCAACGCCTCGACATTCACCGCGCGCGTGATCGCCTCGACCACCTCCGACCTGTACTCGGCAGTCGTGGGCGGAATCGGCGCGCTCAAGGGGCCGCTGCACGGCGGCGCAAACGAAGCCGTGATGCACATCATGACCGAGATCGGTTCGGCCGACCGCGTGGGTCCCTGGCTGGACCAGGCGCTCGCCGAGAAGCGAAAGATCATGGGTTTTGGGCACCGCGTCTACAAGCACGGCGACTCGCGGGTACCTACAATGAAGGCGGCGCTCGACGTGCTGCTCAAGGAGTCGGGCCGCGACGACCTCGCCGCGCTCTACACGGAACTCGAGCGCGAGTTCGTGTCTCGCAAGGGCATCTACCCCAACCTCGACTACCCGTCGGGCCCCGCCTACCACCTGCTCGGCTTCGACACCGAGATCTTCACGCCGCTGTTCATTGCCTCGCGTGTCACTGGCTGGACGGCGCACATCATGGAGCAGGCAGCGTCGAACGCTCTGATCAGGCCGTTGTCGGCCTACAGCGGTGTGGATGAGCGGCACGTCGACGGGGCGTGACGCACGATAGCGTTGGGGCAGAACGGACTGCCGTCAGAGAGGACCGACATGACTGACTACACCAGCATCATTACCGAAACGCGAGGCCGCGTCGCGACCATCACCCTGAACCGCCCCGAGGCGCTCAACGCGCTGAACGGTGAGCTGGTGCGGGAGCTCATCGAGGCGGCGCTCGCATTCGACGCAGACCCCGAGATCGGTGCGATCGTGATTACCGGATCGGAGCGCGCGTTCGCCGCGGGCGCCGACATCAAGGAGATGGCCGAGTTGGGCTACTCCGACATGTACCTCGGTGGCCCGTTTCCGTCTTGGGGCGGATTCGAGCGCCTGCGCACCCCCGTGATCGCAGCGGTTTCGGGCTTCGCGCTCGGCGGTGGCTGCGAGCTCGCGATGATGTGCGACATCATTCTGGCGGCCGACACCGCAAAGTTTGGGCAGCCCGAGATTAACCTCGGCGTGCTGCCGGGCTTCGGCGGATCGCAGCGGCTACCGCGCGCGATCGGCAAGTACAAGGCGGCCGAGATGGTGCTCACGGGGCGCATGATGGGTGCCGAGGAGGCCGAACGCTCGGGCCTCGTGTCGCGCGTCGTGCCGGCGGCCGAGCTGCTCGTGGAGGCCGCAAAGGTTGCCGACACGATTGCCTCGAAGTCGCTGCCCGCGGTGTACGCCGCGAAGGATGCGCTGCAGGCAGCGCAAGAAATGCCGCTGAGCGAGGGGCTGCGCTTCGAACGTCAGGCCTTCGCCGCGTCGTTCGCAACGGAGGACCAGAAGGAGGGCATGCGCGCCTTCGCCGAGAAGCGCGCTGCTGATTTTAAGCACCGGTAGGCGTGGTCCGGTCGGTCACGCGGCGGTTCAAGTGATATCGAAATAACGAGTCCATACGGTAATCGCGTAATTATCGTGTGGACTCGTCATTTCGGTATCCCCGGTGCCATATTGATCCGGATCTTGACCCGTCGCACCCAATGGCTTGGCGCGGCCCGTAGCTCGCCCATCGAGCCCCGGGTTCTATCCTTACGGCGCTGAAGTGCCAGAATAGGGAGAGTTGCGTGTGCGCGGGCCGCTTGAGAGCCCGCGAGAACGAAGGGTGTGTCGATGACTTACAGCGTTGCGGTTGCGGGAGCCTCGGGGTACGCGGGAGGCGAGCTGCTGCGACTGCTCGCGGCCCATCCCGAGTTCGAGATCAAGACGGTGACCGGGCACTCCAGCGCGGGGCACCCGCTCATCGAGTCGCAGCCGCACCTGCGATCGCTCGCGCACCTGACGCTCGGGGCCACGACCCCCGAGGTGCTCGACGGCCACGACATCGTGTTCTTCGCGCTGCCCCATGGCGCCTCGGGCGCGCTCACCGCGCAGCTCAAGAACGTGCGCCTCGCGGTCGACTGCGGGGCCGATCACCGCCTCGAATCGAGTGACGACTGGGCCGCGTTCTACGGCGGCGAACACCACGAAGCGTGGAGCTACGGCGTGCCCGAGCTCCTTCGATCCGGATCAGCGCAGCCCGCATCGGGCGCAGCGGGAGCGCAGCACAAGCAGCGCGACCTGCTCGTAGGCGCGACCCACATCGCGGCCCCGGGCTGCAACGCGTCGACCGTCGCGCTCTCGCTTGCCCCCGGCATCGCGGCCGGTGTGATCGAGGCCGAGGACATCGTCTCGGTGCTCGCGGTCGGCCCCTCGGGAGCGGGCAAGGCAGCGAAGACCCACCTGCTCGGTGCCGAGCTGATGGGCACCGCCAACCCCTACGCAGTCGGCGGTACGCACCGCCACATCCCCGAGATCCAGCAGGGACTGCGCAACGCCGGCGCCCGGGTCGATCCGACAATCAGCTTCACGCCCGTGCTCGTGCCCATGAGTCGCGGCATCCTCGCGACCTCGACCGCGCGGCTCACCCCCGGCACGACCGCCGCACAGGTGCGCGCCGCGTGGGAAGAGGCCTACGCCGACGAACCCTTCGTGCACGTGCTGCCCGAGGGCGTGTACCCGCGCACCGCCGACACCCTGGGGGCGAACACCTGCCTCATGGGTGTCGCCGTCGATGAGGCCGCGGGCCGCGTGGTCGTCGTCGCGGCGCTCGACAACCTCGCCAAGGGCACGGCCGGTGCCGCGATCCAGTCGGCGAACATCGCGCTCGGCCTGCCCGAGACCACGGGGCTCGGCGTCAACGGCGTCGCGCCGTAAGGAACCCCGGGGCCGCGGGCCCCGATCCGGCACCGCCGCCCCGAAGAACAGCACCCTCGCAGCATTCAGAGAAAGAAGCATCGTGACCGTCACCACCCCGAAGGGCTTCCGCTCGGCAGGCATCGCCGTCGGCCTCAAGAGCACCGGCAAGCCCGACCTCGCGCTCGTCGTCAACGATGGGCCCGCCCCCGCGAGCGCGGTGGTATTCACCACGAACCGCGCGCAGGCCAACCCCATTCTCTGGAGCCGCAAGGTTGCCCAGAACGGCCCCGCTCGCGCGATCGTCTTGAACTCGGGGGGCGCCAACTGCTTTACGGGTGATTTCGGATATGAGACGACGCGCCTCACCGCAGAGGCCGTCGCGCGCGAGCTCGACGGGTCGGTGGATGGCGCAGAAAACGTGCTCGTGTGCTCGACCGGCCTCATCGGCACGGGCGACCAGGCGTTCCGCGACAAGATCGTGCTGAACGTCCCGCAGCTTACCGCCGCGCTCGCCGCAGACGACACGACCGCTCCCGCAGCGATCCTCACGACCGACACGGTCGAGAAGACCGCCCTGCACGAGGGGACGGGCTGGACGATTGGCGCCATGGCCAAGGGGGCCGGCATGCTAGCCCCCGGGCTCGCGACGATGCTCGTCGTGATCACGACCGACGCGGTGCTCGATGACGCAGCACTCGACCGCGCGCTGCGCGGCGCGACCGGGTCGAGCTTTGACCGCCTCGACTCCGATGGCTGCATGTCGACCAACGACCAGGTCACCCTGCTCGCGAGCGGCGCCTCGGGCGTGACGCCCGACGAAGCCGAGTTCGCGGCGGCCGTCGCCGACGTGTGCAGCAGCCTCGCGGCGCAGCTGCAGGCCGATGCCGAGGGCGCAAGCCACAACATCGACATTGAGGTGTTGGGCGCTGCGAGCGTCGCAGACGCCGTCGAGGTGGGCCGGTCGGTGGCCCGCAACAACCTGTTCAAGACCGCCATCTTTGGCAACGATCCCAACTGGGGCCGCGTGCTCGCCGCAATCGGCACCACCGAGGCAGCCTTCGACCCGTACCAGGTTGACGTTTCGTTCAATGGTGTGCGTCTGTGCCACGCGGGTGCCCCCGACCGCCCCGTCACCGACTGTGACCTCACGCCGCGTCGCACACACGTCGAGATCAACCTGTTCGCCGGTGACGCCACCGCGACGATTCGCACGAACGACCTCACCAAGGAGTACGTGCACGAAAACAGCGCGTACTCGAGCTAGGAGCGGCATGAGCACCACTACCCACACCCTGGATCACGCCGAGGCGAAGGCCAAAGCGCAGGTTCTCATTGAGTCGCTGCCGTGGCTGAAAAAGTTTCGTGACCGCATCATGGTCATCAAGTTTGGCGGCAACGCGATGGTCGACGAAGCGCTGCTCAAAGCGTTCGCCGAAGACGTCGTCTACCTGCGGCACACGGGCATTCGCCCGGTCATCGTGCACGGCGGCGGCCCGCAGATCAATGCGATGCTCGCACGGCTCGGCATCGAGAGTGAGTTCAAGGGTGGCTACCGGGTCACTACTCCCGAGGCGATGGACGTCGTACGCATGGTGCTCACTGGCAAGGTGAACCCCGAGCTCATCGACGAGATCAATGCTCACGGCCCGCTCGCCGCGGGCACGACGGGGGAGGACGCGGGGCTCTTCGTGGGCCGCCGTCGCGACCCGATCTTGGTCGACGGCGAGATGGTCGACCTCGGCCTTGTGGGCGACGTCGTCGACGTGCGCGTCGAACCGGTGCTCGCGCTGCTCGATGCCGGGCTCATTCCCGTGGTCTCGTCGATCGCGCCCGACCGCGATCGCCCGGGTGACTCCCTCAACGTGAATGCCGACGCGGCGGCTGGCGCGCTCGCGGCAGCGCTGGGAGCTGAGAAGCTCGTCATTCTTACCGACGTCGCGGGGCTCTACGCCAACTGGCCCGACCGCGACTCGCTCGTCTCGTCGCTCAGCACGGCCGAGCTCGAGGACATGCTGCCGAGCCTCGAATCGGGCATGATTCCGAAGATGCGCGCGTGCCTCGACGCGGTGCGCGGGGGCGTTTCGAAGGCGGCCATCATCGATGGCCGCGAACCGCACTCGGTGCTGCTCGAGATCTTCACGGAGCACGGCATCGGCACGGAAGTCACGCCCTAGCGGCAGCGCTGTAGTCAGCACGGGTCGGGGCAGAACGCTTGGGGGCCGGATCGAGGGGGCTTGCGGCCGAGTGGGCCGCGCTCACCGACCGGCGCCCAGGCGCCGCCCGGCTCGTGCTGCTTGGCGCGGCGGGCGGCCTGCTGCTGTCCCCGGTGTTAGCGGTGCTGAAATTTGGAGCGCCCCCGTGGTTGCACACCCCGCTGGCGGGTATCGTCGCGATGGCGGTCGCGCTGGCCATTTTTGGGGGCTGCACGGTATGGCTCTGCCTCACCGATGTGCGCGAGCGACGCCTGCCGAACCCGGTCGTCGCGCTCGCCACGCTCGGGCTCGTGCTGCCGCTCGCCGCGGTCTCACTCGTGTGGGGCAGTGCCGCCCGGCTGGGCTGGAGCCTCGCGGCGACTGCCGCCCTCACCGGGGTCATGCTGTTCGCCTGGTGGTGTGCCCCGAACTCGGTCGGCGGGGGCGACGTGAAACTCACGCCTGCGGCGGCCTTTCTCGCCGTATGGGCGGATCCGGTGGCCGGTCCGGTGGCATTCGCACTGCTCGTCTGTGGCGCGCTCGCCCTCACGGGAGTCGTCGCGCTGATGCGGCGCCGGTCGAGTGTGCCGCTCGGCCCGATCCTGCTCGGTGCGAGCTGGGCCGCCGCGGTCGTGGCGGTCGTGGTCGCCAGTAATGGGTTGTTGACCGGGGCTTAAGTAGCGTCCGTATCGCATTGCAGGGCATCGCACAAGACTTGTAAGGCCCGCCGACGTGCGCGTAGCCTCGCAATCAGAGGCGCCGACGCTTCACCGCGCAAGCTCCACCCGCGCGCAGCCAAGTGACGTCGCCCGAGGGGCACGGCTCAGGGAGCCGTGCCTGCGACTACGCAGTATCGGATGAATGGAGTGCAGGATGAGTTCTCAGCGATTCACTTCTTACCGGACGAGCGGGGCGAAGCGTGCTTTGCGAGCGGCAGCGGGGGTTGCCGCTGCTGCGCTTCTGATCACCGGATGTTCCTCTGGCGGCGGTGATTCCGGCGGTGGCGATGCGTCGTCGGGTGATCAGGCGCTCGCTGGTGAAACGTTGGAGGTCGCGGCGGCCTGGTCTGGTGACGAGCAGAAGAACTTCGAGGCCGTGTTGAAGGCGTTTGAAGACGAGACCGGCGCCAAGGTCAACTACACGAGCTTCGGCGACAACGGCCCCACGTACATCAGCGGTCAGCTTGAGGGTGGTGCGCCGCCCAACGTCGCTATCGTCGGGCAGCCTGCGCTGATGCAGTCGCTCGCAAAGGACGGCAGCATCGTGGCGGTCGACCAGTCGGTGGCCGACACCGTGGGCGAAAACTACTCGAAGTCGTGGGTTGACCTCGGCACGGTCGATGGCGACCTCTACGGTGTGTGGTTTAAGGCGGCCAACAAGTCGACCGTTTGGTACAACGCCGACATTTACGATGAGGTCGGTGCCACCGCGCCCAAGGACTGGGACGGATTCCTCGACCAGATGAAGCTGGTGACGGATGCGGGATTCTACGGTGTGTCAGTCGGCGCAGACGTGGGCTGGCCGCTGACGGACTGGTTCGAGAACGTGTACCTGCGTACCGCCGGGGCCGAGAAGTATGACCAGCTCACCAATCACGAGATCCCCTGGACCGACGACTCGGTGAAGGAGGCCCTGAAGGTGCTCGCAAGCCTGTGGGGCACCGATCTGGTGCAGCCGGGCGGCGATCAACGGGACTTCCCGACCAGCGTGACCGAGGTATTTGGGGCCGACCCGAAGGCCTCGACGGTGTACGAGGGGGACTTCGTCGCGGGTAACATTACGGCCGATGGAAACTCAGTCGTCGGCGAGAACGCCCTGTTCTTCGACTTCCCGTCCATCAACGGATCGGGTCCCTCGGTGGTGGGCGGCGGTGACGTCGCGATTCAGTTCGATGATGGCGCGGCCACGACCTCGCTCATGAACTTCCTCGCGTCTCCCGAATCGGCCGACGTGTGGGTGCCGCTAGGAGGCCTCACCTCGCCCAACAACTCGGTCGACACGGCCCTGTACCCTGACGACACCGCACGCCAGATTGCCGAAGCGCTCACCGGCGCCGAGGATTTCAGGTTCGACATGTCTGACCTCACCCCGAGTGCGTTTGGTGGCACCCCCGGTCAGGGCTTTTGGCAGGAGATGATCAAGTTCTACCAGGATCCCTCCGACATTGACGGCACGGCGGATCGGCTCGAAGCGGCAGCCGTGGCGGCGTACTAGCAGCGCCATGAGCCGCACCCAAACCGTTCCCATCGCTGTTCGCGGCCGTGCACGCAGCGTGCACGGCCGCGGCCGGTGGGGGCGTTGGCTCGTCATCGCCTCGTTTCTGGGCCCCGCAATCGTGTTTCTCGGGGCCTTCGTTGCGTATCCCATCGTCTATACGGTGGTGCGTTCCTTCTATGACAAGGGAGGCACCGCGTTCGTGGGGTGGAACAACTACGTCACGATGTTCACCAACGACACGACGTTCACGGCCATTCGGAACAACCTCATGTGGGTGCTGGTCGCGCCCGTCACGGTCACCATCATCGGCCTGATTCTGGCGGTGCTGGTCGAGAAGCTGGGATGGAAGACCGCGTTTCGGCTCATCGTGTTCATGCCGATGGCGATCTCCATGCTCGCCGCGGGAGTGATCTTTCGCGGCATGTTTCAGGAGAGCCCGCAGCTCGGCGTCGTCAACGCCGCAATCGTGGGTGCCCAGAGCGTCTTTAGCGACACCGCCAGCTACCCCGGGGCCAAACCCAGACCAGACCAGGGGCTCGAGGTTGACGGTGGCATTGTGTTTGGTACGGCGGCTGTCACGGCTGGCGGCGCTCAGAACTTTCCGCTCACTGGGATCAAGCAGAGCGAGGTACCGGATCAGGCGAGCGATGCCACGCCCGCCCCGCAGGCCGGGGATACGCAGATCACCGGCACCGTGTTCCTCGACGTGGTGCGCGGCGGCGGCGGCACCGACGGTGCGCTCGAACCGGGGAAGAAGGGGCTCCCGGGAGTGCGCGTCGACGCCGTGGCCGAGGACGGCTCGATCCGGGGCTACGCGACGACCGGCGCCGGTGGTGAGTATGTCATCGAGGGCCTCACCGCGGGGGAGTCCTACCGCGTGGCGCTGCCCGCCTCGAACTTTAGCTCTGGCCCGCAGGGGGTCTCGTGGCTCAGCTCAACGTTCATCAACGTCGTCGTCATCATGTCGTACATCTGGATCTGGGCCGGGTTCGCTATGGTGATGATCGCTTCGGGGCTCTCTGCCATTGACCGGTCACTGCAGGAGGCGGCCCGCACCGATGGCGCCAACGAGTGGCAGGTGTTTAGCCGCATCACGGCGCCGCTTCTGTCGCCGGTGCTCGTCGTCGTGCTCGTCACGCTCATCATCAACGTGCTCAAGATCTTTGACCTGGTCTACGTGATTCCGCCGGGCGCGTCCAAACCCGCCGCGAACGTGATTGCGGTCGAGATGTGGACGGTCTCCTTCGGTGGAGGAGCCAACCAGGGCCTCGGGTCCGCGCTGGCGATCTTGCTGCTGGTGCTCGTGCTGCCGTCGATGATTATCAACGTGCGCAGGTTTAAGGAGGAGCGGAGGCGATGACACTTCAGAAACGCTCGGTCAGTGCCCGCATCGCGGGCGCTGCGAGCCGGGGCTTCGTAAACATCGTGTTGGCGCTCGTGGCCGTGTTCTGGCTCGTGCCCACTCTCGGGCTGCTGCTCACGTCATTTCGCAGCGGCGCCGACAACGCTTCGAGCGGGTGGTGGACAGTGCTGACGAAGCCGGCAGAGCTCACCCTCCAGAATTACGCCAACCTGCTGCAGAACCCCACGATCACGGGCTCGTTCTGGAACACGATCGTCATCGCGGTCCCCGCCACGATTCTCGTGGTCCTGATCGGGGCGCTCGCGGCGTACGCGTTCGCCTGGCTGCACTTTCCGGGTCGAGACTGGCTGTTTATCGCCGTGATCGTGCTGCTGGCAGTGCCCGTGCAGGTCGCCCTGATTCCGCTCGCCAGGCTTTTTGGCTCGCTCGGTATCTTCGGCAGTGTGCTCGGCGTGGTTCTGTTTCACACCGCCTTCGGGTTGCCCTTTGCGATATTTCTGCTGCGCAACTTCTTTACGCAAGTGCCCGACGAGCTACTCGAGGCCGCTCGCATCGATGGGGCCCCCGAGTGGGTCATCTTTGGCCGCATCATGCTGCCGCTCGCGCTGCCCGCGATAGCGTCGCTCGCCATCTTCCAGTTTCTGTGGACCTGGAACGACATGCTCGTGGCGCTGATCTTCACGAACTCGGAGTCTCAACCGTTGACCGTGGCGATTCAATCGCAGTTGCGGCAGTTCGGTGCGAACATCGACGTGCTCTCGGCTGGGGCGTTCCTGTCAATGATCGTTCCACTCATCGTGTTCTTCGCGTTTCAGCGTTACTTTGTGAATGCCATGCTCGCTGGATCTCAAAAATGACTTCAGGAGGACCTTCTGTGATTGACCGGTTTGATGCCCACCTCTTCGATCTCGACGGGGTCATTACGCCCACGGTCGTGCTGCACCGGCGCGCTTGGCGTGAGACCTTTAATGAACTCTTCAACACGCTTGGGCTCGCACCGTATCGGGAGGACGAGTACTTCTCGTACCTCGACGGTCTGCCCAGGTTCGCGGGGGTTGCGACGCTGCTCGCCGCCCGCGGCATCGAGCTCCCCGACGGCGAGCCGGGAGACACCGGCCTGCACAGCATCATGGGGCTGGGTAACCTGAAGAACGAGCGGTTCGGTGCGGTGCTCGAGCGCGACGGCATCGAGGCGTACCCCGGCTCGCTCGTGCTGCTGCATCAGCTCGCCCTGGCCGGCAAGCCTCTTGGCATTGTCTCGAGCTCTCGCAACGCCGAGCAGGTGTTGCGTGCCGCAGGCATCCACGAGCGTTTCGGCGCCATCGTTGACGGTGAACGGGCCGCCGCCGAGGGACTGCCGGGCAAGCCCTCGCCCGACACGTTCGTGAGAGGGGCCGAGCTGCTCGGCTTCGCGCCGGCTCAGATCGTGGTGTACGAGGACGCAGAATCGGGGGTTACGGCCGCCCGTGCGGGCAACTTCGGTCTCGTCGTCGGGGTGGATCGCGGGGCCGGCCGGTCTGCGCTCGAACGCGCGGGCGCCCACGTCGTCGTCGCCGATCTCGAGGAGCTTGCAGCATGAATGCGGAGACCTTTGGGGGCCCGATCAATGAGCTGAGGCGCGATTTTGGGGACGATCCGTGGCGGCTCGTGCTGCACGGTATTGATCCGGATCTCGCGGGCCAAGATGAAACCCTGCTTGCGCTCGGCAACGGGTATCTCGGGGTGCGTGGCAACCATGAGGAGGGGCTGCCGCTGGGCAGCCACGGCACGTTCATTAACGGGTTTCATGAGACCTGGCAGATTCAGCACGCTGAGAATGCCTACGGGTTTGCGGAGCAGGGGCAGACGATCATCAATGCCCCCGACGCGAAGACCATCCGCATCTACGTCGACGATGAGCGGCTCAACCTGCGGTCGGCCGACATCCTCGACGTCACTCGCATTCTCGATCTCCGCTCGGGCACGCTGACCCGCTCGCTGCTGTGGCTGACGCCGACTGGCAAACGGGTGCGGGTCGAGACCCGACGCATGGTGTCGTTTGCCTCCCGGCACCTCATGACCCTGGAGATGCGGATCACCGTGCTCGACGCCGACGCGGAGCTGACGGTCTCGAGCTTGCTCATCAACCGGCATGATCTGGGGCGCGTGCGCACCGAGCAGCCCGAGCCAGCAGAGGGCATCACGGATCCGCGCAAGAGCGAGCACCTCACCGAGCGAATTCTGCACGCCGGCCCCGCCGAGCATGTGGGCGACCGGAGCATCGTGAGCTACCGGGCGGCCATGTCGGGGATCGGGCTCGGCGTGGGCGTTGACCACGAGTTTGACCCCGGGGATCCCGTGGAGGCGGACGCCTGGCGGCGCAGTGTTGAGCGTGCGCCGGATCGTGTGCGGCACGTGTTTCAGGGGGTGGCGCGCGCGGGCGCCACTGTAAAACTGGTGAAGACGGTGGCCTACCATTCCTCGGACACAGCCGCCCTGTCGGAGCTCGTCGATCGATGCGCGCACACGCTGGCGCAGGCGCGAGCCGAGGATCCCGAGCACCGGTGGGACGCCCAGCGGAAGTTCCTCGATGACTTCTGGGACCGTAGCGACGTGCGTGTTGACGCCGAGCCGGGCATCCAGCAGGCGGTGCGCTGGAACCTCTTCCAGCTTGCTCAGGCCTCGGCTCGGGCCGATGGGCGGGGCATAGCGGCGAAGGGGCTGAGCGGCTCGGGATACAGCGGGCACTATTTCTGGGATTCAGAGATCTACGTGCTTCCGTTTCTCACGTATACGACGCCGTTGTGGGCGCGCAACGCACTGCGCTCGCGCGAGCAGATGCTGCCGCTTGCTCGAAAGCGGGCGACGACGCTCAACGAAGACGGGGCACTGTTTCCCTGGCGCACGATTAACGGTGAGGAAGCGAGCGCCTACTATGCGGCGGGTACCGCGCAGTACCACATCAACGCCGACATCACCTTCGCGCTCGCACGATACATCGCAGCGACAGAGGACCTCGAATACCTCGTGACGGGGGCCTGCGACATTGCGATTGAAACGGCCCGGTTGTGGCACTCGCTCGGCTTCTGGCGCACTGACCCGGGCGGCGAAGCCAAGTTTCACATCCACGGCGTCACCGGACCCGATGAGTACACGACGGTTGTGAACGACAACCTGTTCACCAATACGATGGCGCGGTTTAACCTGCGCTACGCGGCCGAGGTCGTGCGGAGCCTGGCGGCGGAAGCGCCCGAGGCCTATGCGCTGCTCGCGACGAGGCTCGGTATTGAAACGTTCGAGGTGTCAGATTGGGAGGAAGCCGCGCGTGGAATGTCCATTCCCTACTCAGATGAACGCCGCATTCATCCGCAGGACGCCCACTTCCTCGAGCGCGAGGTGTGGGACCTCGCGGCGACGCCGCCCGAGCAGAAGCCACTGCTGCTGCATTTTCACCCGCTCGTGATCTACCGATTCCAGGTGTTGAAGCAGGCCGATGTTGTGCTTGCACTGCTGCTCGCGAGCGACGAGTTTGGGCGAGCTGAGAAGCAGCGTGACTTTGAATACTATGACGCCCTCACCACGGGGGACTCGACCCTGTCGGGGGTGGTGCAGTCCATCATGGCCGCCGAGGTGGGCTACCCCGACCTGGCCTACCGATACTTCGATCATTCGCTCCGTGTCGATCTCGACGACCTGCATCACAACTCGGCGGACGGCGTGCATGTTGCGTCGACGGGCGGGGTCTGGATGATGCTGGTGCAGGGATTCGCGGGAATGCGCGATGCGGGCCGAAAGCTCGCCTTTGACCCGAGGCTGCCGCAGCACTGGAACGCCCTGGAGTTCTCGCTCGCGTGGCGTGGCGCGCGGCTGCGGGTGACGCTGACGCGGGAGTACATCGAGTTTGCCGTGCGCAGCGGCGACGCTGCAGTGACGGTGGAGGTGCGCGGGGAGCCCGTGCAGGTCGCGCCTGGTGCGCCCGTATCGGTTCGACTCGCCGACCACGGGCCCAACCTCGGTCCGTTCACGGGACTGTCTGCTGGCATGCTGCCCCGCGAGGGGGACACCGGAGTGATTGCGACGCTCATGCCCGAGGTGCCCGCCGTAACCACCGTGATTCCGACGCGCCACCCCGGGAGGTCAGGCTCGGAGGAGCGCCAAGAGTAGGATGGACGAGCGCGCGGATAAGGCTCCGCGCTCCGAGTGAAAGGCGGGCGCCATGACCTATGTAATCGCTCTTCCATGCGTGGACGTCAAGGATCGCGCATGTGTAGACGAGTGCCCGGTTGACTGCATCTACGAGGGCGAACGTGCGTTGTACATTCACCCCGACGAGTGCGTGGACTGTGGCGCGTGCGAGCCGGTGTGCCCGGTCGAAGCCATCTACTACGAGGACGACCTGCCGAGCGAATGGGCCGACTATTACAAGGCAAACGTCGAGTTCTTCGACGAGATCGGCTCGCCTGGCGGCGCCGCAAAGGTGGGGCCGTACGCGTTTGACCACCCCGTCATCGCAGTACTGCCACCCCAGGGCGACTAAGCAAAGCCCGCTGAAGAGCGCGTGTTACGGCGGTGTGTGCAGACGCACCGCCGTCGTCACGAAATCGCATTTTGTTTGACGTCAAGATAACCTGGGGTGCGGACCGGCTGTATCCAGCAGTGTCCACCGGCTCTTCAGGGAACCGATAGTGTGTAAGCAAGGCCGCCGTCACACCCGACGGCGAGCCGACATGAGACCTCACGAGGAGACGACGTGACCGAATCGACTCAGGGCCAGGGTGCGGCCGCAGCGAAGCTGACGTTCCCGGGCGGTTCCGCCGAGCTGCCGATCGTGAAATCGGTAAGCGGGACGTCAGCGATTGACGTGACGACGCTCACTCGGCAAAGCGGACTGACCGCGCTTGACTACGGCTTCGTAAATACCGCATCGACCAAGTCTGAGATCACGTACATCGATGGTGAGCAGGGCATTCTGCGCTACCGCGGTTACCCGATTGAAGAGCTTGCCCGGCACTCCACTTTCATGGAGGTCGCGTACCTGCTCATTTACGGCGAGCTGCCGACGGAGACCGAGCTCGAGGCGTTTAACACCGAGATTCGCCGGCACACGCTGCTGCACGAGGACATGCGGTACTACTTCGAGGCGGTGCCCCACACGGCACACCCGATGGCGGTGCTCTCGGGCGGCTTGCAGACGATGTCGACCTATTACGAGGACTCGCTCGACACGAACGTGCCCGAGTTTGTCGAGGTCAACACGATTCGCCTGCTGGCGAAGCTACCGGTGCTCGCGGCATACGCGCACAAGAAGTCGGTGGGCCAGGCGTTCTTGTACCCCGACAACGAGCTCAGCTTCGTTGAAAACTTCTTGCGCCTCAACTTCGGCAACAAGGCCGAGAAGTACGAGATGAACCCCGTGCTTGTGGACGCTCTCGACAAGCTGCTCATTCTGCACGCGGATCACGAGCAGAATGCATCGACGTCGACCGTGCGTCTGGTGGGTTCCACCGGCGCCAACATGTTCTCGTCGGTGTCGGCTGGCATTAACGCGCTCTCGGGCCCGCTGCACGGCGGCGCAAACGAGGCCGTGCTCGACATGCTCGCACAGATTCGCGACTCGGGTCAGAGTGTTGAGACGTTCGTTGAGAAGGTCAAGCGCAAGGAAGACGGCGTCAAGCTCATGGGCTTCGGGCACCGCGTCTACAAGAACTACGACCCCCGTGCCCGCATCGTGCGCGAGAGCGCTGGCAAGGTCCTCGAGGAGCTGGGAGTCAGCGATCCGCTGCTCGGACTCGCGCAGGAGCTGGAGCAGATCGCCCTTGAGGACGACTACTTCAAGGAGCGCAAGCTCTACCCGAACGTCGACTTCTACACCGGTGTGATCTATAAGGCGATGGGCTTCCCCACTCGCATGTTTACGGTGCTATTCGCGATCGGCCGGCTCCCCGGCTGGATCGCCCAGTGGCGCGAGGCTCGCCTGGATCCCCAGACGAAGATCGGTCGACCGCAGCAGCTCTACATCGGGTCGCCAGAGCGGCACCTCGACCGCTAAAGCGAGGAATTCTATGGCACGCTTGCTCGGGCGACACCGTAGTTTTACGAAATAGACTCGCCGTTGGTTCGGCGATGTCATGCGTGCCCGATAAACTGGGTACGAACCACCAACAATGCGAGGAGGCGTCATGGCTGCAATGAAACCGAGGACCGGGGACGGACCCATGGAAGCGGTGCGTGAGAGCCGACTGATCGTCGTGCGTGTACCACTTGAAGGCGGAGGGCGTCTTGTAGTCTCGGTCAACAATGAAGAAGCAGCCGAGCTGCGTGACGTGCTCGCCGCAGTGCTTGACGGCTAGTACTGCGAACAACGAAGGGCCCGGGATTCGTGGAATCCCGGGCCCTTTCGTTTGCGGAGACTGACTCGCGCCGAGGCTAGCCTTCGAGCCGCACGAGCGTGAGCAGCCCGTCGCCAGCGGGTGACAGCGCGGGGGCGATGGCGGGGGACTCTGCCACGATGGCGAGCAAGTCACGCATGGCCTGTGTCTCTGCATCACGCGAGGCGGGATCCGGCACGCGGCCGTGCGCAAATGCGCTGGGAACTGCCACCAGCCCACCCGGGCGCACAACGCCCAGTGCGTACTCGAAATGCTCCAGGATCTGAGCGGGGTTCGCGTCGACGAGCACGATGTCGTATGCCGCGAGGTTGAGGCGCGGCATCACGTGGCGCGCATCACCCTCGATGAGGCGGAGCCTGGAAGCCGCGACCCCGGCGTTCGCAAACGTTGCGCGGGCCTCGCGTAGGTGCTCGGGCTCGATCTCGATAGAGGTGAGGGTCGCCTGGGGTGCATGACGAAGCAGCGATAGGCCACTCACCCCGACTCCGGTGCCGATCTCGCAGATCGCGCGCGCCTGCATTACGGTGGCATAGCCCGAGAGGTGGGCCGCGACTGACCGGCTCACCGGCTCGATCCCCAGCTCGAGCGACAGGCGGCGCGCAGCGATGGTTGCGTCAGTTTCTGCCGGGTACTGCTCGGCAAACTGCCAGTTGCGCACGATCTTGCTCACGTGGGGCCCTCCGGTTCTTTCTCGCACCGCCGAGTGACGGCGCGTGACCCGGAGTCGCGCGCGGAGGTGCATTCGTTTCTAGAGTAGAGGTTCCTGCACATGTGCGCGTGGCATTCTTCCTCACGGGCGCGGCGCGCTACGATGGCAGGGTGCTGGGCCTCACATTTGACAAGATTTTGGTGATCATGGTGATCGCCATGTTTGTGCTGGGCCCCGAGCGGATTCCCGGGTACGCCAAGAAGCTCGGCGAGCTCGTACGCGGTGTGAAACACATGGCCGACGGCGCGAAGGATCGACTGCGCGACGAGATGGGCCCCGAGTTTGACGAGGTCGATTGGCGTCAGCTGGATCCCCGTCAGTATGACCCCCGTCGCATCATTCGTGACGCCCTCGTCGAGGACGAGCGTGAAGCGCGGGCCGAAGCCCGCAAAGAGCGGGTGGCCGAGGCCCGTCGCGAACGCGAGGCACGCGCCGGCGATGGCAGCCTGCGCTACGACGAGGAAGCGACATGACCCGGAGTATCCAGAAGTAATGCGCGACGATGCCCAGCAGACACCGCCGGAAGCCCAGGCAGCGGTGGTTGATGCTGTGCGCAGTGTGGTGTCTGACCGCACGGGAGTTTCGGTCACCGATCTCGACGGAATCATCACGTTCGTCAACGATTGCTTCTGCGAGCGAAGCGGCTACTCCCGCGCCGAGCTCATCGGTGAAACCCACGAGAAGCTCGAATCGGGGATCCACCACCCCGCATTCTTTGCCGAGATGCGCGAGATCCTCGCCAGCGGCGGCACCTGGCGGGCGAATATGTGCAATCGCGCCAAGGACGGCAGCGAGTTCTGGGAGGATGTCACGATCGTCCCCACGATCGGGCCCGATGGGCTCCCCGAACGTTACGTCGCGATCCGGATCGAGCCAACGCTGCGGCACGCCGCGAACGAGCGAGAGATCTATCGGCTCGCTCACATCGATACCGTAACGGGGCTGCCGAACCGTGGCGCGCTGCTGCGCACCATCCTTGAATCTGCGGATCGAAGCTCGCCCCCGAAAAACTGTGGATTCCTTTCGGTGAGTATTGACGAGCACGCGACAGTCAACGACGCGTTCGGATTCGCAGTGGGTGACGAACTGTTGGCGGTGGCCTCGGCGCGGTTGCGCGCGCTTACGGGGGATCAGTCGCTCGTTGGACGTGTCGACGCGCACACCTTCGGCGTGCTGTTGCCCGACGCTGGCGGCTCAGAAGCGTGTGCCTCGCGCGCCTGCGCAGAGGTAGCGGAGCGGATTCGGCAGTCCTTCTCGGGGCCCATTGACCTGGGACCTGGGGTAAGTATTGAGGTCTCGGTCAGTATTGGTTTTGTGGTGTTCAGCTGTCACGTATTTGCTGCGCAGGGCATATTTGGCGCTGGGCAGGCGGATGAAGTGCTCAAGCGAGCCGATGTTGCACGCAAGAGCGCAGTGCGGGCTGGCGGACTGCACCGGGTCAGGCAGTTCACTGAGTCCATGCTGGTGCAGGCGCAGGACCGCGCGCAGTTCGGTCACGAGCTGCGGCAGGCCGTGAAAATGGGGCAGCTTCGCCTACACGCGCAGCCGATCGTGGACGCGGATCGCCGCGTAGTCGGCGTAGAGGCGCTCGTGCGCTGGCTGCATCCCGAGCGGGGGCTCCTGATGCCCGACGAGTTCATTCCGCTCGCCGAACAGTCGGGCCGCGTTGTCGATGTCGGGGCGTGGGTGCTTGATCGTGCTTGCGCAACACTCCAGGCATGGCAGAAATGCCCGAGCACGGCTGGCATCACCCTGTCGGTTAACCTAAGCGAGCACGAGATTCGCACCGCGGGATTTGCCAAGCGGCTGCGCGAACGCGTCGAACACTACGGTCTCGCGCCCGGTAGCCTGCAGGTCGAGCTGACCGAGAGCACCTGGCACCGAGACGTTGAATCGACAGCCGAACTCTTGCGGTCACTGCTCAGCGCCGGCGTGACGGCGTCGCTCGATGACTTTGGGACGGGGTACTCGTCGCTCAGCTACCTGCGCGATCTGCCCGTGCAGCAGCTCAAGATCGACCGGTCGTTTGTCTCGAGTGTGGCAAACGACCCGCGAGCAGTTGCGGTCACGCGGACCATCGTCGATCTCGGACGTACATTTGGGCTGCAGGTCGTCGCGGAGGGGGTCGAAACCGAGGCGCAATTTGAGACGTTGCGGGTCATCGGGGTCGACGCGTTTCAGGGCTTCTTGTTCGCCCCCGCTCGGCCCATTGAGGAGCCGATCCTCGCCGGAATGTTACCGGACGCTGAGGCCTAGCTTTCGGCCCGCAAGCCCGCGAGGTGAAGCGCTGAGTCCCTTCGCGATCTCGAGCACCGCCCGCGCGGCGGGGTCCTCTGGGAGGGTGAGCACCGCCGGTTCCCCGGCATCGCCCGCCTCACGAAATGCGGGGCTGAGCGGTACACTTCCCAGCAGCGGCACCGCCGGGTGAGCTTCGTCGTGCAGCCGCTCGGTAACGAGTTTGCCTCCGCCCGACCCAAACACATCGATGATGCTCCCGTCAGGCTGCACGAGGCCAGCCATGTTCTCGATGACCCCGATGACCCGCTGCCCGGTCTGCCGTGCCACGAGAGCGCTGCGCACGGCCACGTCGGCGGCGGCCTCCTGCGGCGTCGTCACGACGAGCACTTCGGCCTGCGGTAGCAACTGCCCCACGCTGATAGCGATGTCGCCCGTGCCAGGCGGTAGATCGAGCAATAGCACGTCGAGGTCGCCGAACCACACATCGCGCAAGAACTGCTCGATGGTGCGGTGCAGCATGGGCCCGCGCCACGACACGGCGGTGGTGCGTGGGTCGGCGTCGCCCAGGAACATGCCAATGGAAATCACCTTGACGCCGTGCGCCACGGGCGGCACGATCATGTCGTCGACGCGGCTGGGCTGTGCCACCTGGCCGTCACGGCTCAAGCCCATGATGCCGGGGATCGAAAAGCCGAACACGTCTGCGTCCACGAGCCCGACGCGCAGCCCCTGCGCGGCGAGCGCCACCGCGAGACCCGCGGTAAGGGACGACTTACCCACTCCACCCTTGCCGCTCGTCACCAGAATCACGCGCGTGAGCGAGTCGGGGCCAAACTGTTGGGGCTTGGTCGCCCGGTCGCCACGCACGAGCTCGACGAAGGCACGCCGCTCGGTGGGGGTCATGACTCCCACGTCGACGGTCGTCTCGGTCACCCCGGGGGTTCCCGCCACCGCGGCGGTGACGTCGGCCTCAATTCGGCGTGCGGCGGGGCACCCCGCGATCGTCAGGCTAATGGCGACGCGTGCACGCCCCTCGTCATCGACGGCAATGTCGCCCACCATGCCGAGCTCCGTGATGGGGCGCAGGATCTCGGGATCCTGCACGCGCGCGAGCGACTCGAGAATTGCGTCCTTAGTGGGGTGCGACATCGGTTCCTTCTGCGGCTGAAGCGCCGGGGGCCTTGCGGGCAGTTCGTGGTTCGTGGTTCGGGTGTTGATCCGGATCATCGGCCAGTTCAGCGAGCAGCGCCTTGAGCTCCGCCCGTACGAAATCGCGATCCGGCAAGTCCTTGAGCGCGAGCCGCAGCGCGACGACCTCGCGCGCGAGGAACTCGGTGTCGGCCAGGTTGCGTTCGGCGCGCTGCCGATCCTGCTCGATCTGCACGCGGTCGCGGTCGTCTTGCCGGTTCTGCGCGAGCAGGATCATCGGGGCTGCGTAGGAGGCCTGCAGCGACAGGATGAGGGTGAGTGCGGTGAACCCGAGCGCTGCTGAGTCAAACCGAAACTCTTCGGGGCCAATCGTGTTCCAGAGGAGCCAGGCCACACACACGAGCGTCAGGAACAGGAGAAACCAGGGAGTTCCCATGCCGCGGGCAATGCTCTCGGTCCAGCGGCCAAAGCGTTCATTGGTGCTGGCGTTGCCGGAGCCGCCGCGCGGGGTACGCACGCTGGTGGAGCGTGGCGCATCGAGCGCGCCGGGGCGCTTGAAGAAGCTCATAGTGCACGGCCCTTCTGCGCGGGCGAGCCGAAGGCGCTGTGCGTATCGGATTCGTCGTCCGCGTGGCGCCAATCGTCGGGGAGGAGGTGATCGAGCACATCGTCGACTGTGACGACGCCGACGAGTCGACCCTGGTCGTCGACGACTGGCATCGCGACGAGGTCGTAGCTGGCCAAGCGACGCGACACCTCGGCCGCGCTCGAGTGCACCGATACCGCCTCAATCTCGGTGTCGATGAGGGCCGACAGGCGCTCATGGGGCGGAAACCGCAGCATGCGCTGGAAGTGGGCCATGCCGAGATACTCGCCCGTGGGCGTCTCGTAGGGAGGGTTGGTCACGTACACGGCTGAGGCCATCGCCGGCGGAATCTCGGCCCGCCGAATCATGGCGAGCCCTTCGGCGACGCTCGATTCACCCGACAGCACGATGGGCGACGGGCTCATGAGACCACCCGCAGTGTCGGCGTCGTACTCGAGCAGCCGGCGCACGTCCTCGGCTTCCTCCGGCTCCATCAGATCGAGGAGCTCGATGCCGGTGGCAGTGGGGAGCGCCGCAATGAGGTCTGCCGCGTCGTCGGGCTCCATGCGATCAAAGATGTCGGCCGTGCGCTCTTGGGGGAGGAGCGCGAGGAGCGCGAGCTGGTCGTGCTCGGTCATCTCTTCGAGGGCATCTGCGACACGGTCATCGGAGAGTTCGCCGATCACCTCGAGCATGCGGGGCTGCTGCAGTTCGAGCAGCGCCTCGGCGAGGTCAACGGGTTTGAGGTCGACCAGGGTTTGGATCAGGAGCTCCGCGGAGTGCGAGCCGGGGGTTGCGCTCGGCAAGCGTACGTCAGACCACTGCACGATGCGCGACTCGGCGCGCGCGAACGGGGTCGCGGCGCGGTGCAGTTTCACGAACAGCTCGCTGACGAGCCACTCGCCGGTGCGGCTGCGCTCGATAGCCGCGTCTTCGATGCGGGCCTGAGCGGCGGGCTCGCCCGGGCGCGTGGCGCCCAGGTGCACCTCGCGGCCGATGAGTTCCGCGATCATGCGTGTCTCGCCGCCCCGCTGCTCGAATCGGCGCACGTTGATGAGGCCGGTCGTGATGACCTGGCCCGAGCCGATTGAGGTGACGCGACTGATGGGCACGAACACGCGGCGTTTGCCGGGGATCTCGACGATAAGCCCCACGACGCGGGGTGCGCCGGAGGCGCGGAAGACCACCAGCACGTCTCTTACCTTGCCGATTCGGTCGCCCACCGGATCAAAGACGCCTCGGCCAGCGAGACGCCCGACAAACACCCTCGAAGTAGTCACCCCCCTAAGTTACCGCGCCTCGCTGTGGCTTGGGGCAACGGATGCCTCCGGCGCGCTGTCCGTTCATTGTTGGGGACTCAGGGTTACCGCAGCCGCGCCCCCGAGACTGGGGCGATGAAGCCTCCAACTCACGCGAAGCGCGCCCAGTTGAGTCGCCGGGCAGCCCTCGCGCTCCCTGTGCTCATCGCGATGGGCCTCGCGGGGTGTGCGGCGAAGCAAAGTCAGGTCACACCGCAAACGGCTCCGAAACCCGCCCCCGTCCCTGCTCCCGAACCCGTCGAGCCACCAGCGGCAGCGCTGCTGTTGGTCTCGCTCGCGCGCGGCGATGAGATCGCGATTGTCGATCCGGCGCAGAACGCCACAGAACAGGCAGCCCGCACGATCACCGTCGGCGCGGCCCCCTGGGGCGTCGGGGTGCACGGGACGACCGGTTACGCTGCGACCGCGGAGGGGCTCGCCGTGGTCGACCTCGTGCAGGGAGTACGCACGGACCTCGTGCCATACCTGCACCCTACGAGTGAGCGTGCGACCGGCGAATACCGCCCGGGCGGGCTCGGGCTCGCCGTGTCACCCGACGGCAGCCGGGTCTACGTCGCGGTGACCAGCGGCGATGGCGCGTTCTTTCTGGAGGCCTTTGACACTGCCGATGCGAAGTTCATTGGATCGGCGCCCGTTGGTTTGCGCCCCTTCGACGTGCTCGTTGCGCCAGACGGCGCCTGGGCAGCGACGGTCGACCACGACAGCTTCACGGTCTCCGTGGTCGCTGCGGACACTCTGGCCGTGACGCAGCACGAGGTGGCGCCGTTCGGCACCGAAGGCGGGCTGGCCTCGTGGGAGAAACCCCACTACGGCGCGGTCGACACCACGCCAGGGGCCAATTTCGGAAGCATCTTGCTGCCCTATCAGGGGGAGGTCGTGGTGCGGCTCGACCCGCTCACCGGCGCAACGAGCGAGATCGCGAGTGCCGCGAACTCACATGCTCACGGCACCACGCTCGCGGGCCGCACACTCCTCACCGTCGGCACCGGATCATTTGGGAGCGCCACGGGAGTCGCCAACCTGTCGATTCTGGATCTGGACTCCGGCGCTGAACGAGAGGTGTCTCTCAAAGTGCCACACGAGACCGTAGCGGTGTGGCGAGACGCGTCGGGGCGAGAGTTTGCGGCGGTAGCGGGGGGAAACACTCGCGATGCCGGATGGGATGGGCTGACGCTCGTGGCACTCGACGATCTTGGCGTGCGCGAGATCCCACTGCCGGGGTACCCGCAGGCGGTGGTGGCTTTCACCACGCGCTGACGCGGCGAGTGATTTCTCCACGCTGCTGTGACAGGATTGGGAACATGAGCACACCGACGACCCCCGGATCACGCCGTCAGTTGATGTTGACGCCCGAGCTGCCGACGGGTGAGATCGTGTCGACCTACGACCGCTACGAAGACGCGAAGCACGCGGTCGACGTGCTGGCCCGCGCCGGGTTTCCGGTGCAGCAGGTCAGCATCCTGGGCAACGACGTGCGCAGCGTTGAACGCGTCACCGGTCGACTGACCTACGGCCGTGTCGCGCTCATGGGTGCGCTTTCGGGGGCCTATCTCGGCCTGTTTCTGGGGCTACTGCTGTTCATCTTCCAGCCCGACAACTCGGCCATCGTTGGCGTGTTTCTGGCCGCACTGGTGATTGGTGCCGGATTCGGCATGCTGTTTGGTGTGCTGTCGTACTCTATGAACCGCAATCGCCGTGACTTCTCCTCGGTGATGCAGATGGTGGCAACGCGCTACGATCTCTTGACCGATGCTGACCTTCTGCACGACGCACGCCGCGTCCTGTCGGGTGGCGCCGCTGACGCTGGCGAGTGACCCGCAGCGCACAACACCGCAGGGTTGAAGCCCGCGGAACCGTCGCGATCGCGCTGACGTTCGCGCTGGTACTGGCCGTCATCATTGGCGGGCCGCCGCTCGTGAGGTATCTCAAGGCATCCACGATCACCGAGTCGTTTGGGCTTGAAGACGCGGTCGCCGCGCTGCGGCTCGACGCTCACGACCGCTCGTACCTGGTGCTGGTAAACGAAGCGGGTGATACCCGATCGGCGTTGCTCGAGGAGCGCGGCTTTGAACGCTCGAAGCTGGAGTGGACGGAGGCCGGGCTGAGCACGGGGGACCCGACTCACGAGTACCTCCTGCGTGCGGACGACCTCGTGCAGATGGACCTTGCGACTCCACGAGAGAAACGGGAATCACTTTCGGAACGCACGCGGGTCGCCACGGCCAACGGCTTTGCCGTGTTGAACGGTTCGGCCCACGGGCAGCAGTTGGTCATGGTCGACGCAGCTGCCGGTGGGGCAACAGCGCTTGACATTGGATACGTGAACCCTGAGATCGCCAGCTGCGGCGACAGCGTCGTCATGGTGGACGGCTCAGGAATACACGAGGTGACGCCTGAGGCGAACGACTTCGATCGCTTCGGCCCGTTCGACGACGTCGAGCAGCTCGTGTGCTTTGATGGCCGCGTGTTTGGCCTCGGCGATGTTTCAGACGACCCGCAGCCCACTCAGCTGTTGCGGGTGTGGAACCAAGAATCTGGCGCGCCCGTCGAGTACCTCGTCCGATACCCCGACCGGGTACAGGGTTGGGCGCCATCTTCATCATTCGTGCAGGATGGGCGGTTGTTCTGGGCGGTAGAGGGGTACCTGTGGTCGGTCGAGCTGCCGGCACCCGACAGCGCTGAAACGGGGCGCACGACCGTGCTTGAGGCGGAAGAATCGGGGATCTCAGCGGCTCGATTCGCGGCACCGATGGATCGACTTTGCACAGCGGCGTCGCAGGCTTCGGTTCCGAGGTCGTTGCCCCTGCCGCCGGGAAAGTGTTCAGCGTTGCCGCCGATGAGACCTGGGTGCAGCGGAGGAAGTCTCGTTCCTTTGACCGCTTGGACAGCATGCTGATTTTTAGCGTCGATCCGGTGTCAGGCGAGCGCCGAGTCGAGGTCGAGATCGACCGCGTTGACTTTCCGCGTAGGGAGTTCAGCGTGCACGCGATTGCCGTCAACCCTGACTGGGCTGCAATGCGCTGAGACGCCGCAGCCCCGCAGTCAGCTACACGTCGCGCAGCAACTTCTGAATGCGCTGCCCCGAGACCGGCTCGGCCGTGCGTAGCTGCTGCGCAAACAGGCTCACCCGCAGCTCCTCGATCAACCAGCGAGCGTGCACAAGCTTCTCGGGGGCGCCCTCGGGCAGCGGAATGCGCCCGCCCGCGTCCGAGAACAGGATGAGCATGCGATCGATCTCATTCTGCCAAGCCCGGTCGCGGCCGGGATTCTCGGTGAGGCCGCGCATACGCAGGCACAACGCCTCGAGATACACGGGCAAACGACTCAGCTGTGCGAGGCCCGTGTGCGAGACAAACCCGTCGTAGACGAGCCCCTCAACCTGCTTCGCGGCGTCGGCCACCTGACCGAGTACCTGAATCGACTTCGCCTGGTCGATCGCCTTGCGGGCCATACGGACACCGTCGAGTGTCTTCGCCGTCAACGCGATGGCGCCGTACACGGCATTGATCAGCGATCGGGCGTACTCGTTGGCAATCTGCTCAAACTCCTCGGCAGACCAGACGAGCCCGTCGGGGGCGTGCTTACGAATCGCGGCGTCGGCCACGGCGAGCGAGACATCTGCGATCGCGGCGTCTAGGCTGCGGTACGGGCCGGCCCCGAGCAGCAGCTTTTCCTGGTTCGACAGATGCTCGCGAATGTAGCTCGCGGGCGACGGCGAGCTGAGCACCAGCAGGCGGCGAATACCGCGCCGCGACAGGCGTGCCTGCTCGGCCACATCGGCGACGAGCACCAGATCGACGCTCGTGCGCCGGTCCAGGATCGCGGGGTACGCGCGTACGACGCCCGCGCCCGGGCCACGGCCCTTCGCGTAGGCAGTGTCGACGTGCTTGGGCAGCGTCCCAAACGTCCAGGTCGTCACATTCTTGCGCTCGAGCTCACTCTTGGGGAGCGCGGACGCCGCGACCTTCGCGACGCCCTGCGTCGCCTGCTGCTTGTGCGCGGCCTTCAGCTCGCCCAGATTCTTGCCGGTACCCACGGTCTTACCGCGGCCATCGACCACCCGGAAGGTGGGAGTGAGGTGCGCAGGCAACCGATCCGGATCAAAATCATCGGGACTCACGGGCACGCTCGTGCGGCGGCGGATCTCGGTCGCGAGCAGCGCCGTGAGCGCGGGCGCCTCGGTGCCCTGCCCACGCTCAAGCTGCGGTTCGATAGCGGCGAGCAGAGTGCGTGCCCAGTCGGCCGCGGGCACGACGTGCTTGCGGATCTGCTTGGGGAGCGTCTTGATGAGTGCGGTCACGAGGTCCTGGCGCAGGCCGGGCACGAGCTTCTCGAAGTCGGCCTCGTCGAGTCGGGGGAGCAGCGGCAGCGGCACGTTGACGGTCACACCGTCGTCCTCGGCCGTGGGGTCGAAGCGGTACTTCAGTCGCAGGCGCTGGTCGCCGTGCTGCCACTCGCGCGGAAACTCTTGCTCATCGACGTCGTCGGCCTCGTCCTCGAGCAGGTCCTCGCGCTTGAGGTGCAAGAACTGCGGGTCGGTGAGGCGCTTCTTCTTCCACCAGCCCTCGAAGCTGCGCGTCGAAACAATTTCGGCGGGAATGCGCTGGTCGTAGAACTCGAAGATGGACTCGTCGTCGCTCACGATGTCGCGGCGGCGCGTGCGTTCCTCGAGCTGTTCGAGCTCCCGGCGCAGCTGCCGGTTCGCGCGGTCGAAGGCCTGCGGCGAGTCCCAGTCGCCGTCGACGAGCGCGTGCCGAATGAACAGCTCGCGCGCGTGCGGGCGGTCGAACCGGGCGAGCTGCACGCGGCGACGCTCCACGATCGCGACGCCGTAGAGCGTGACGCGCTCGTAGGCGACGGCCGCGCCCTGCGTCTTCTCCCAGTGCGGCTCGGAGTACTGGCGCTTCGCGAGCGGGCCCGCGAGATCCTCGGCCCACGCGGGGTCGACGACGGCGTTGCCGCGGGCAAACAGCCGTGAGGTCTCGACGAGCTCGACGCTCATGACGACCTCGGGTGGCTTCTTGGCGAGCACCGACCCTGGGTAGAGCACAAACCGGGTGCCGCGCGACCCCACGAACTCCTGGGCCGGCTTGCGCTTCGCTGCGCCCTGGGTCGCGGCGGCGCCGCGGCCCGCGGGCTGGCGGCGATCCTGCTTGTCGTCGCGCACGCCCAGCTGCGACAGCAGACCCGCGAGGATCGACCGGTGGATCGCCTCGCTCGGGCCGCCCGACTCTGCCTCTGCAGGGCCCGTCTCAGCGGTGCTAGCGTCGCGCTTGACCCCGGCGATGCGCGAGATCTGGCGATACAAATCCATCCACTCGCGCACGCGCAAGAAGTTGAGATACTCGGCCTTGCACATGCGCCGAAACGCGCTCGAAGATCGCTCCTGCTGCTGCTTCTGCAGGTAGTTCCACAGATTCAGCAGCGTCGAAAGGTCGCCGTGCGGGTCGTTGAAGCGCGCGTGCAGCTCGTCGGCACGGCCGCGCTCCGCCTGTGGCCGCTCGCGCACGTCCTGAATGGTGAGGCCGGCGACGATCGCGAGCACCTCGGGAACGACATCTTGGGCGCGCGCCTCGACCACCATGCGGGCAAAACGCGGTTCGATGGGCAGACGAGACAGCTCGCGCCCGATCTTGGTGATGCGGTGGCTGGGTCCCTGGGGAGCCGCCTTGCCGCGCGCGCGCCCGAGTGCCTCGACCGCGCCCAGCTCGGCGAGCAGCCCCAGCCCGTCGGCGATGCCACGCTGGTCGGGCGGGGTGAGGAATGGGAACTCAGCGATCTCGCCAAGCCCGAGCGACAGCATCTGCAGAATCACCGAGGCGAGCCCGGTGCGGCGGACCTCGGGCTCGGTGAACTCGGGGCGCGAGAGGAAATCTTCCTCGCTATAGAGCCGGATCGCAATACCCGGGCTCGTACGCCCCGAGCGGCCCGAACGCTGGTTGGCGCTCGCCTGCGAGACCGCCTCGATCGGCAGCCGCTGCACCTTGCTCTTCGCGCTGTAGCGCGAGATACGGGCGGTGCCGGCGTCGATGACATAGCGGATACCGGGCACGGTGAGCGAGGTCTCGGCCACATTGGTGGCGAGCACGATGCGGCGCACACCCTGGGTGCCGCGCTCGAACACACGGTGCTGCTCGGCCGCGCTGAGCCGGCCATACAGCGGCAGAATCTCGGTGCGGGCGCCGCGGGCCGAGCGGCGCAGATGCCCGCCGAGTGCGTCTGCCGCGTCACGAATTTCGGCCTCGCCCGAGAGGAACACCAGCACATCGCCGGGAGCCTCGCGCCCGAGCTCATCGACCGCCTGGCCGATCGCGTCAAACAGATCCCGTTCCTCAGTGCGCGTCTTCGGCGCAGACGCGGTGGCGTCTGCGCGGGGCGCAGGAGAACGCTTCGCGTTCCCCTCTGAGCGCCCCGCGCCCTTCGGATCCGGCACCTCGATCTGCTCAATCAGCGGTCGGTATCGCACCTCGACCGGGAAGGTGCGGCCCGAAACCTCGATGATGGGGGCGGGCTTGCCCGTCTTCACGTCGGCGAAGTGCTGAGCGAACGACTCGGGGTCGATCGTGGCCGAGGTGATGATCACCTTGAGATCGGGGCGGCGCGGCAGCAGCGTGCGCAGGTAGCCGAGCAGGAAGTCGATGTTGAGGCTGCGCTCGTGCGCCTCATCGATGATGATCGTGTCGTAGGCCTTGAGATCGCGGTCGCGGTGGATCGCGTTCAGCAGGATACCGTCGGTCATGAGCCTGACGCGGGTGTCTGCCGAAACCTTGTCGGTGAACCGCACCTGGTAGCCGACCAGCCCGCCGAGTTCTGAGCCGAGCTCCTCAGCAATGCGCTCCGCGATCGTGCGGGCAGCGATGCGTCGGGGCTGGGTGTGCGCGATGCGCTGCATACCCAGCTCGAGCGCGATCTTGGGCAGCTGGGTGGTCTTGCCCGAGCCCGTTTCGCCCGCGACGATGACGACCTGATGGCCTTGAATCGCCTCGCGGATCTCGTCGCGCATTTGCGAGACGGGTAGCTCTTCGGGGAACGAGATGTGGGGAAGGTGCAGTGTCATGACCTCCCTAGTATCCCAGCGTTTGCCCGGCGGCGTGGCGTCATAGACTGAAGAAGAACCGTACTCAAAGGAGACTCGATGACCTCGCTGCAGATTCCCCACGTCACGCTTGCTCGCGGAAGCCAGATTCCGCAGCTGGGTGTGGGTACCTACCAGATCGATCCGGAAGACACGGAACGGGTGGTGAGCGAGGCATTCGAACTGGGGTACCGCCACATCGATACGGCGAGCCTGTACGCCAACGAAGCGGGCGTGGGGGCCGCGGTGGCAGCGAGCGGGCTGCCCCGGGACGACCTGTTCATTACGACGAAGCTGTGGAACAGCGACCAGACGCGCGCCACGGCAGCATTCGAGGAAAGCCTCGACAAGCTCGGCCTCGACCGCGTTGACCTATACCTGATCCACTGGCCGCAGCCCATGTTTGGCGAGGCGCTCACCGCGTGGCGCGATCTCATCGAGATCGCCGCGTCGGGCCGGGCAACCGCGATCGGAGTGTCAAACTTTGAGATCGCAGACCTGCAGCAGCTGATCGACGAGACGGGCGTCGTGCCCGCCGTCAATCAGATCGAGGCGCACCCATTCCATCAGCGGCGCGAACTCAGCGCGTTCTGCGCCGAGCACGGCATCGCGATTGAAGCCTGGGGGCCGCTCGCGCGCGGCCGCACCGATCTGCTCGAGCGCCCCGAGATTCTTGCGGCGGCGCAGGCACACGGACGCACGCCGGCGCAGGTCGTACTGCGCTGGCACGTGCAGCAGGGCCGCATCGTCTTTCCCAAGACCACGCGCCGTGAGCGGCTGATAGAAAACGCTGGGCTCTTCGACTTCTCGCTCTCGGCGGCCGAGATGGCCGCGATCGATGCGCTCGAGGAGGGCAAGAACCTGGGGCCAGATCCCCGCACGTTCGACGGCCGATAGCCAGTTCGCGGCCGGCCAGTGGCCTGCCGATAGTAAATCGGGGCGGTTTCAACCGCTCCCCGTACGAAGAGGGCGCTCGCGCGCCCTAGGATAGGAAGCATGTCCAAGGTTCTTTCTTCTCTTCCCGTGGGCGAGCGCGTCGGCATCGCCTTCTCCGGTGGTCTCGATACCTCGTGCGCAGTCGCCTGGATGCGCGAAAATGGCGCCATCCCCTGCACGTACACGGCCGATCTCGGCCAGTATGACGAGCCCGATCTCGATGGCGTTGCAGCCCGCGCCAAGGAGTACGGCGCAGAGCTCGCGCGTCACGTTGACGCGAAGCGCGCGCTCGTCGAGGAGGGCTTCGTTGCCCTCCAAACCGGCGCATTCAACGTGCGCTCGGGCGGCAAGACCTACTTCAACACGACTCCCATCGGTCGCGCGGTCACGGGCACGCTGCTCGTGCGCGCGATGAAGGAGGACGGCGTTGACATCTGGGGCGACGGCTCGACCTATAAGGGCAACGACATCGAGCGGTTCTACCGCTACGGTCTGCTCGCCAACCCGAGCCTGCGCATCTACAAGCCGTGGCTCGACAGCCAGTTCGTTGAGGAGCTCGGCGGTCGCCAGGAGATGAGCGAGTGGCTCGTCGCAAACGGCTACCCCTACCGCGACTCGACCGAGAAGGCGTACTCGACCGACGCCAACATCTGGGGCGCCAGCCACGAGGCCAAGGACCTGGAGTTCTTGAACGCCGGGCTCGACATCGTCGAGCCCATCATGGGCGTTGCCGCTTGGCGTGAAGACGTCGAGGTGCTCACCGAGGAGGTATCGGTGCGCTTCGAAGCCGGTCGTCCCGTCGCGATCAACGGCGAGGTCTTCGACGACCCCGTAGCGCTCGTCTACAAGGCGAACGAGATCGGTGGCCGTCACGGACTCGGCATCTCCGACCAGATCGAGAACCGCATCATCGAGGCGAAGTCGCGCGGCATCTACGAGGCCCCCGGCATGGCGCTGCTGCACATCACGTACGAGCGCCTCGTCAACGCGATCCACAACGAGAACACGCTGGCTTCGTACCACAACGACGGCCGCAAGCTCGGCCGCCTCATGTACGAGGGCCGCTGGCTCGACCCCGAGTCGCTCATGATGCGCGAGGCGCTGCAGCGCTGGGTGGGCTCGGCAGTCACGGGCGAGGTCACGCTGCGCCTGCGCCGCGGCGACGACTACACGATCCTCAACACCGAGGGCCCGAACCTCAGCTACCACCCCGAGAAGCTCTCGATGGAGCGCACCGTGGGCGCCGCATTCGGTCCCCAGGATCGCATCGGTCAGCTGACCATGCGCAACCTCGACATCGCCGACTCGCGCCAGCGTCTCGAGCAGTACGCGTCGATGGGCATCGTAGGCGGCCCCGTCGCTGAGCTCGTGGGCAAGCTTGAGGCCGGCGGAGCAGCCGAGATCGCTGACGCGGTCACGGGCATTAGCGTCGACGGCGACGAGCTCGGCCTGGCTGCCGCGTTCGACGCTGGCACCGACTAAGCGTTCGTACACACAACGGCGGCTGCCACGGGAATCCCCGTGGCAGCCGCCGTTGTGTGTACGCCGGGGCTCAGAACGTGGGAGCTATGGCGCCAGCCCAAACCGCGAAGAGCCCCGGATCAGTGATCCGGGGCTCTTCGCGTGCTGCGGGTGCTTGTTACGGGCACCCGCAGAGGGTCCTTAGGACGCGCGGCGCGCGCGAGCTGCGCGGCGCTTCAGCGCACGACGCTCGTCCTCACTGAGACCGCCCCATACGCCAGAGTCCTGGCCGGTGTCCATTGCGTACTGCAAGCACATCTCGGTGACCGTGCAACGTGCACAAACGGACTTTGCCCGTTCGATCTGCTCCACTGCCGGGCCAGTGTTTCCCACGGGGAAAAACAGCTCGGGGTCCACCGTGAGACACGCAGCCTCTTCGCGCCAATCCATCTTGATCTCCTCTTCAATGCACGCGCACGAGAGAGTCAGGCCATATAGCCTAGTACTCGCGCCGTAATTACCTGATACGTGGCTGAGAATGCTCACGTCGGTGTGCGCGAAACTCGACGGAATATATAGTTTCACGGAACACCAAGCAAATCAATAGGCATTTTGTAATTCATAAGAAAGAGAGCCGAAATGGTCTCGACACCTACTGGCCATGTGCGGTCGAAACTGGGCTGGGCAATTCTCAAGGTTTTGCTGGGGCTTGAGACGCTGGGCCTGGTCGCCGTGCTCGGGTTCACGATCGTGCGTTCGATCGCCGAACCGGGCGACGTGACCCAAGAAGTGAGCCTGGTGCTCATGAGCGCCGTGTCGCTCGCGTGGGTGGCTGTCACCTTCTTCGGCGTCGTGCGTTCCCGTGCGAGCTGGGCACGCAGTAGCGCGGTAGCGATTCACGTGCTGACGTTTGCCGGTGGCACCGGCTGCCTGCAGCTGGGCATCGGGCCGTGGTGGCTAGGGCTCGGCATCGTCGCCATCGCGCTGATCGGGTTCGCTGCCGCGATCATGGCTCGACCCGAGGTGGCGCAGACGGGGGCCTAACGGAAGAATTGAAAAGGCTCGGGCGTCCCAGGGTGCCCCAGGACGCCCGAGCAAGATGTATGTGACCGGGCATGTGTGTCACGGGGCAATTGCGGGCGGCCAGGGCGATCCTGGCGCCTGTGCGGCGGTGTTACGCGTCGAGCCCGAGCAGCTTGCGCACGCGAGCGACGTGGCCCGTGGCCTTTACGTTGTAGAGCGCGTGCTCAATGTTGCCGTGAGCATCGATGACGAACGTTGAGCGGATGACGCCCTCGATGATGCGGCCGTAGCTGTTCTTCGTGCCAAACGCGCCGTAGGCGCGGTGCACGTCGAGCTCGGGGTCGCTCAGCAGCGGGTACCCGAGCTCGTCGCGGTCGGCAAACTTGCGCTGCTTCTCGACCTTGTCGCGCGAGATGCCGAGTACGCGCACGCCAGCCGCCTGCAGTGCGGCCTCCGAGTCACGGAAGTCACACGCCTGCTTGGTGCAGCCGGGCGTCATTGCTGCGGGGTAGAAGAACAGGACCACCCGTTCGCCTCGGTACTCCGAGAGGGAGCGTGTTGCGCCGTCTTGATCCTGGAGCGAAAACTCCGGGGCGGGCTGACCGGGTTCAAGAATCACGCGTTCACTCATGCGGCCAGCCTATCGGCGTTACTTGAGCAGCCGGCGCAGGGACTCGACTCGCGCAGCACCCGATGCGTCGAGCTCGCCGTTCTCGATGGCGAGGTTGAGTTCGCAGTCTCGAGCGTCCTCCTGATGGGTGCAGCCGCGCGGGCAAGCCTCGATGAGCTCTGCGAGATCGGTGAATCCGCGCAGGATCCCCTCGCTCGTGACGTGACCGAGCCCAAACGAGCGCACGCCCGGGGTGTCGATGACCCAGCCGGTATCGCCATCGCTCGCGTTCGGTGTGCGGGCGCGCAGCGCGACCGACGATGACGACGTGTGCCGGCCGCGGCCTGTCACCACGTTGACGTGACCGATTGCGCGGTCCGCCTCGGGCACGAGCGCGTTAATGAGCGTCGATTTGCCGACCCCCGAGTGGCCCACGAATACCGTCGTCTTGCCCGCCAGGGACGCTCGAATCTCGTCGAGCGGCCAGGCGTCGTAGGCCGAGCGGAAGACCGGCACCTCAAGCGCAGAGAAGTGCGCGAGAAACGGATCCGGATCAGCAAGGTCGGTCTTCGTGATGCAGATCAGCGGCTGAATTCCGGCGTCGTACGCGGCCACGAGGTACCGGTCCACGAGCCGCACGCGCGGTTCGGGGTTCGCCGCCGCCACGACGATCAGCATCTGATCGGCGTTCGCGACCATGACGCGCTCGACGCGGTCGGAGTCATCGGCGCTGCGGCGCAGCAGGGTCGCGCGCTCGTCGACGCGCACGATGCGGGAGAGTGACCCCTCGTCGCCCGAGGTGTCGCCCACGAGCTGCACGCGGTCACCGATGACGATGGGGGTGCGACGCAGCTCGCGCGCCCGGGCCGCGGTGACGTCGCGCTCGCGCGCGTCAGCCGGATCCGAGTCCTCGGGCACGAGCACGGAGTAGCGCCCGCGATCCACGCCCGTGATCATGCCGGTGATGGACTCGGCATGCTCGGGGCGCCGCTTGGTGCGTGGCTTGTTCGCCTTGGGGTTCGGGCGAACACGGAGCCGCTCAGCGTAGTCCGCGTAGGGGTCTTCGCTGTCGTCGGGGGTGAGCCAGCTCATGCTCAGAAGCTCTCGAGGTACTGGGTCGAGCCGAGGCCGCCCAGGCCCAGCACGTCGCCACCCGACGGCTGCGCCGTGCCGAGGCCGAGCATGGCGTGCCAGAGCTCGGGGAACTGGGGCAGCGTCTTTGACGTGCACGCAATGTCCTCGACCTCGATGCCTTCGACGACGAGGCCGATGAGGGCGCCGGTCGTGGCTATGCGGTGGTCGGCGTAGCTGTGCCAGACACCGGCGTGCAGCTGGGCTGGGCGCACTTCGATGCCGTCCTCAAGCTCCTCAGCGTCGCCGCCGAGTGCATTGATCTCGGCGACGAGCGCCTCGAGCCGGTTGGTTTCGTGGTGTCGGGTGTGACCGATGCCGGTGATGCGGCTCGTGTGCCCGAGCTGACCGGCCAGTGCTGCAAGACCCACGAAGGTCGGCGAAAGCTCGCCGGCCTCGGGAATGTGCAGGGTCGCACCCGTGAGTTCTCCGCTGCGACTGACCGTGAGTGCGCCGTCTGCTGAAAGCTCCGCCGTGGCACCAAACGCGGTGAGCAGGGTGCGCAGCTGGTCGCCCACCTGCGTCGTCTCGGCGGGCCAATCGGTGATCGTGACGCTGCCGCCCCCCGCCCCCGCTGCCGACAGGAACGGGGCCGCGTTCGACAGGTCCGGCTCGAGCCGCAGATTGCGTGCGCCAATGGGGCCGGGCTCGACCTTCCACTCGCCAGTGGCGGGTGAGGAGGCCTGCACGCCACGGGCCCGCAGCGCCTCAAGCGTCATCTCGATGTGGGGCACGCTCGGCAGCCGCTCGCCGGTGTGCACGACGTGCACGCCGTTGGTGAAGCGGGGGCCAGCGAGCAGCAGGGCCGATACGAACTGGCTCGACAGCGAAGCGTCGACCTCGACGCGGCCGCCCTCGAGCCCACCCGTGCCGTGCACGGTGAACGGCATGGCGCCGCGGCCCTCGTCTGAAATGTCTGCCCCGAGCGCGCTCAGCGCCTCGAGAAGCGGGCGCATGGGGCGCTTGCGTGCGTAGGGGTCGCCATCGAACGCGACGGGCCCGAGCGCGAGCGCCGCGACCGGCGGCACGAAGCGCATGACGGTGCCAGCGAGGCCGCACTCGATCGTGGTAGATCCCGTGAGCTCAGCGGCGGGGGTGATGCGCAGGTCGGCACCAAATGCGCCGGATCCGGGCACCTCCTCGATGCGGGCGCCCAGCGCACGCATTGCCTCGACCATCAGGTCGGTGTCGCGGGAGTGCAGCGGAGCGTGCAGCATGCCCGGTGCATTGGCCAGTGCGGAGAGCACGAGCTCGCGGCCCGTGAGGGACTTCGAGGCGGGAAGCTGCAGCCGCCCGTGCACGGGGGAATGCGCGCTCGGGGCCGCCCAGTGCTGGGCCTCGCCCTCGAGGCTTTCGCCCGACCCGACCTCGTCGCCGTCTTTACCCTGATTCATCTTTGCGATCAACATCACCGCCGAGTCTACCCGGGTTGTGTACGACATGCCTGAGCCTCGCAATCCGCGACCGATAGGATCGGCGTGTGACCACATCCACAACGCCCAATGACCTGGAGCGCCGCTTTACGCGGGAGGCGCTGCCGCTGCTCGATCAGCTGTACGGGGCGGCGATGAAGATGACGCGCAATCCGCAAGACGCGCAGGACCTGGTGCAAGAGACCTACCTGAAGGCGTTTGCCGCGTTCGAATCTTTCGCCGAGGGAACGAATCTCAAGGCCTGGCTGTACCGGATCCTGACCAACAGCTACATCAACACGTACCGCAAGAAGCAGCGGGAGCCCTATCTCGGCGTCGTGGAAGAGCTCGAGGACTGGCAGCTGGGAGGTGCCGAATCGACGACGGCGATGTCGTCTCGCTCGGCCGAGGCAGAGGCGATCGACCGCTCGCCCGACTCCGTCGTTACGTCGGCGCTCAACGAGCTCCCCGAAGACTTTCGGATGGCCGTCTATCTCGCCGACGTGGAGGGCTTCAGCTACCAAGAGATCGCCGATATCGCCGAGGTACCCATCGGCACGGTGATGAGCCGGTTGCACCGCGGCCGCGCGCGGCTCAGAAAGGCGCTCGGGGAATACGCCGCCGAGCAGGGCGTTGGTACTGGTAGAGCTTCAAAGAAAGGAACAACGCGATGAGTGACTGCGACGGCGCGAAAGGCAAGCTGTACGAGCTGCTGCGCGGTGAACTGTGCGCCGAGGACTCGGCGCCGATCCGTGAGCATCTCGCGGAGTGCCCCGAATGCCAGGGCGAAGAAGACGTCTGCCGTCAGCTCATGGGAGTGGTGAAGCGCGCCTGCATCGAAGAGCGGGACGCGAACTGCCCACCCGAGCAGCTGCGAGATGCAATCCTGTCGAGCCTGCGCGGCGCGACGAGCGCGTAGCCTGCGGGATCAGGCGCGCTCGCGCATCGCTCCCTATTCAGTGAAGCGTGCGTTCAGCCGTTCGAATGTCGCCTCGGTAACTCCGGCCGCGCGCAGGTAGGTGAACGCGCCACCGCGCGCCTCGACCACGGTCGTCAGCGTTCGATCGAGTGCCGCGGCCGGCGAAGCGCCAACGAGCTGCTCGACCACGGGCGTCACGTCGACGCCGTGCGCGCGCAGGGCCGCGACATGCTCGTCAAACCAGGCGCCTCGCAGATGAGCCTCCGACGCCTCGTAGTTGGTGAGCACGTCGTCGCGGTCGACGCCCAGCGCGAGCAGGGTGAGCGCGGCGATCGCACCCGTGCGATCCTTGCCCGCCGTGCAGTGAAACACGGTGGGCCCGCCGTCGGCGAGCATCGTCACGCCCGCGGCGAGCGTGTCGGCGTGCTCCGCGTAAATCAGGTCGGTGAGCGAGAAGATGTCGAGCTGGCGCGCCACGTGGGCGCTCGCGCTCGGAAAGATGGGGTGCGCCACAAACTCGATGCCCGCGGGCAGTGCGTCGGGCATGATCTGCCGCTCAAGGTCGTCGCGCAGATCGATGACGCGCGTGACCCCGAGCTCCTGCAGCTGGGCCTGCCCCGACGCTGCAAGACGCGCGAGCGAGTCCGAGCGAAACAGCAGCCCGGTTCGCGTATGCCGGTCACCCGCGCGCAGCTCGCCAAGGTCTCGAAAATTGTAGGTACCTTCGATAGCGAGAACGTCGTTGCGCATGTCATCCATCCTTGCAGACACGCGTGCGCGATCAGAAAAAGCCGTGAAATTCAGGTCAGCAGGCTGCGAAGGGCCGCGGCCAGCTCGGCCGGGCAGGCCTCGTGCAGATTGTGCGGGCCCGCGAGGCTGAGCACTCGGCTCTGGGGGAGCCGCTCCCGCCACTCGGCCGCGAGCTCTTCGGACACCATGCCCGACTCAGCGCGCACGAGCGACACCGGCATCGGCAACCCGGCCAACACGTCCCACAACGGCGCGAGCGCGCCCTCGGGGCTCGCGGCTGACAGTCCGTCGAGGTGCGCGAAGTGGTGCGTCCACTCCAGTCGGCCGTCTTCGCTGCGGCGCGTGTTCAGCGCGACGCCGCGCGTCAGTGCGGCTCGGTCCGACCCGATACCAAACGCCACCGCACGGTCGACGATCTCGTCGACGGTCGCAAACGAGCGCTGCCCCTGAACGAACTCGGCCACGGCGCTTGCGCCATCAGTGGGGCGTACCCCCGGGGTGATGTCGACGAGAACAAGATGCGACACCCGGCTCGGAATTGCGGCCGCGACAAGCGCCGCCGTCAGCGCCCCGAGCGAATGCCCCACGAGCGCAAACGGCGCGGGCGGAGACTGCTCCGGGGCGAGCTGGGCGAGCGCCGGTACGAGGTCGCTCGCCAGCGTCACCGGGCCATAATCGGCGTCCTCGCGCCATGAGCTGCGGCCGTGCCCCGGCAGATCGACTGCGAGTGCGGGCAGCGCGAGCGAGATGAGCATCGGGTCAAAACTATGGGCGTTGAGACCGGCTCCGTGCAGCGCGACAATGCGCAGGGCATGATCCGGATCGAACCTCAGCCCAGCCACCTCACGGCCGTCGGTGAGTGGGGCCGTGACCCGCCGAACCGTGGGCGCCTGCGCGCCGACACGTGCGGCGTCTGCCGCGAGAAACCGAAACTCGTCGTCGATCATCATTGGGGCAGCCTAGCGGGTGCGGCGCACGTAGCCGCCGTCTTCGAGACCAGCCTCAATCTCGAAGCGATTGCGCAGCGGGTCCTGGCCAGCGAGTGCATAGAGCAGCGGCATCGCGAGGCCGTATCTGCGCCACTGGGAGACGTGCACGCGCTCGTGCCGCAGCACGGCCTTGGAGACGTTCTGGTTGGTGAGATAGCACGCGCCGACGCAGGTGCCGCCGCGGCGAAACGTCCACTTCGGCATACCGCGAAATACCCAGAGGCCGTCGACGCGTTCGATCTTTCCCGTGCTCCATATCGCGCCCCAGACAAACCCGACGCAGGTGGCGTAGGCGAAGCCGAACCAGGCGAGGGGGAGCGGCCGGGCGTGAGCCGCCTCAGGGGCGCTCACGCGGTACGCCCCGAGGTCAGTGCCGCCAGGATGCGCAGCACCGTGGGGAGGTCGTCGCCCGCGGTCTCGGCGTTCGTCGGGGCAAACTCGCAGATCGAGGCACCGGCGAGCGGCACGCGCCCCAGCACCTCGCGCAGCATGCCCGTGAGCTCGGCGACCAGCAATCCGAACGGCACCGGGGCGTGCACCGACCCGAACTCTGCGGGATCGAGGACGTCGAGGTCGATGTGCACGTAGACGTGCGTGGCACCGTCGACGCGCTCTGCGATCACGGCCGCGAGTTGCTGCAGGGCCGTGAGCCCGGCGGCGGCCTCGGCGGTCTCAGTTGCCGCGGCCGTTTCCGTGCGCAGCGCGTCGAACACCGAGATACCAATGGGCGACAGTCCCAGCCGCCGCAGCTCCTCGGTTTCCTCGGGGTCGTGTTCACGCGTTCCCACGAGCACGAGCCGCTCGGCGCTGATTGGGTTGCGGGCGCGCAGATCCTCGGAGCCATCCCCGAGGGCGTGCCGCAACGTCATTCCCGAGGCGGCACCCGACGGCGAGGTGCTCGGGTGCTGCAGGTCAGGATGCGCATCAAACCAGAGCACCGCGAGGTTGTCGCTGCCGTGGCGACGCACGGCCGCTTCGAGGCCGGGGAGCGACGAGGCACAATCGCCGCCGACGATGATCGGCGTGCCCGTCGCCTCGGCGAGGAGGGTGAGGGCCGAATCACGGGCGTGAATCAGGCTCGACAGTCGCGCCACGGGTGTGCCGAGGGCGTCGCCCGCCTCGAGGGGTACGGGAACGTCAATGCGGGCACGGGTGGGCAGGTCCTCCCGCAGCAGCTGCGCGCCCTCGGTGAGCCGCATGGCTCGCGACGATGCGGATCCCTGCCACTCGGGCATCACGAAAAACACGGGTTGAGACATCGCGACCTCGCTACCTTTGCTCGCTTGTGCGACCTCTAAAAGTCGATGCTTCTATGCTACGCCTCGCGCGGCGAGATGGCCTGCAAGCTGGCTTGCAAACTGGCGGGCGATGGCACGGTCAATTCTGTGCCGGATCGGGGCATCCTGTGGCGCGCTAGTCGACGGTCACGAAATCGATGAGCTGTTCCACGCGGCCCACCAGCTCGGGTTCGAGGTCGCGAAAGTTGCGCACACGGCCGCGAATGCGTGCCCAGGCCTCGGCGATGTCGGCGGGCTCGTCGCCCGGCCAGCCGAGCGCACGGCAGATGCCGGTCTTCCACTCGATCGAACGCGGAATCTCGGGCCACGATGCGAGGCCGACGCGGGCGGGCTTCACTGCCTGCCAGATGTCGACGTAGGGGTGACCCACGATCATGACGTGACCGCCGTGCGGGCCCTGCGCGATAGCGTCGGCGATGCGCGTCTCCTTGCTGCCGTGCACGAGGTGATCGAGCAACACACCCGCCTTACGGCCGGGGCCGGGGCCAAACTCGGCGAGCACCGCCTCGAGGTTGTCGGCGCCCTGCAACAGTTCGACCACCACACCCTCCACCCGCAGATCGGCACCCCACACCTGCTCGACGAGCTGGGCGTCGTGCTTGCCCTCGACGAAGATACGGCTGGGCATCGCGACCTTGGCGCGCTCGGGCGGGGCCGCGAACGAGCCCGAAGCGGTGCGAGCGCGCCCCTGCGGCTTGCGCTGCGGCATGACCAGCGCGACGGGCTCGCCGTCGATCAGGAATCCGTCGGTGAGAGCGAAGGCGCGCACCTTGCCGCGGTAATCCTCCAGCTGCACCAGGCCCTCGCGCACGCCGGTGACGGCGCCGCACCACTCGGTCTCGGAGTGCTCCACGACGAGGCCGCGGGCGAGCGGCACACGGCGTCGCTCCACGGGGCCGCGGCGGGGCTTCATGCGGGCGACGGGATCGAGGTCGTAACGGTCGTCAAACACGGTTTCGAGCCTAGGGCATGCTCGCGGTGCTGCGCCTCGGCGCGTGGATCAGGATCCGGCATTGCCAGATCCGGCATATTGAGTAACTCCGGAAGCTCCTCCCCCCAGTTCCTCCGGAATACGTGAATGATACGGAGCTTGTGGGCGGGCGGCCCGAGATACCTCCGCGCCACGGAGCTGCGATAGCGTGCTGTAGTGACCGAAGACCAGGCCTCTCCACGCCGCCGCTCCGTGCGCGCCCTGCTCGTCGACACGACCCCACTTCGGCACAGCCCGGCGTTTGCCCGGCTGTGGGTCGGCACATCGGTGGCCCAGATCGGTGCTCAGATCACGATCGTCACGGTGGGGCTGCACATCTACGCGATCACGCAGTCCACCCTCGCGGTCTCGTTCGTGGCGCTGTGGGCCATTGGCCCCATGATCCTCGCCGGCTTCATCGGCGGTGCGCTCGCCGACGCGTTCGACCGCCGCACGGTCGCGCTGGTCACGGCCTGCACGGCCTGGGGCAGCATCGGCACCATGACGACGATCGCGTTTCTCGACGTCTCCGCCACCTGGCCGTACTACGCGCTCGCCGCGGTCAACGCGGCCTCGGCCACCATCATGGGGGCCACGCGCGGGGCGATCGTGCCGCAGCTGCTCCCAGCCCAGCTCCTGCCGGCCGCGGCGGCCCTCACCGGCATTTCGATGGGGCTCGCAGTCACCGTCGGCCCCGCCACCGCGGGACTGCTCGTCGCGGCGGTCGGGTATCCGTGGACCTACCTCGCCGACGCCGTGCTCTTTGTCGGCGCGTTCCTGGGGGTCGCGAGCCTGCCGCGCATGCGCCCCGCGGGCAGTCGCAAGCGTCTCGGACTTGGCTCGGTGCTCGCCAGCCTCAAATTTCTGAAGACCGCACCCAATGTGCGCGCCACGTTCGTATGGGATTTCATCGCGACCACCCTCGGCAACCCCAAGGCGGTCTTTCCCGCCGCGGGCGCCCTCGTGCTCGGCGGCGGAGCGGTCACCGTGGGCGCCCTCACGGCGGCTTTCGCGGTGGGCGCTCTGACGAGCAGCCTGCTCTCGGGCACCCTCGGCCGCGTGCGCCGGCAGGGTCGCGCCATCACCTACGCGATCGCCGTATTCGGCGTCTGCAACGCCCTGTTCGGCATTGTCCTCCTCGTCACTCAACTCACGAACGGTGCGCACGACGCGGGCGATCCGCTGGTCCCCGCGATCACGCTCGCGGCGCTCGCCCTGGCAGGCGCAGGCGCCGCAGACAACGTGAGTTCGGTGTTTCGCTCCACCATTCTCCAGACCGCGGTCCCCGACGAGGTGCGCGGCCGCATGCAAGGTCTCTACTATGTGGTGGTCGCGGGCGGCCCTCGCGTCGGTGACCTGTACGCAGGGGCCGTCGCCACCGCGATCGCGCTCTGGGCGCCCGCGCTGCTCGGCGGCATCGTGGTGGTGGGCGTCATGCTCGTACTCGCGCGCACCGCCCACGGCTTCATGCACTACGACGCACGCCACCCGAGCCCGTAGCACCGACCCCGCGTCAAACCCCGGCTGATACGGTGCTGACATGAGCTCAGCAACGACGCTGCCCGAATCCACTGATCCCCTCGTGGTCGTACGCCGCGAGGGCGCGATCACCCGCATCACCCTCAACCGGCCGCGCGCGCTCAACGCCCTCACCCGCGACATGTTTGCGATGGTCGGCGAGGCGGTCGCCGCGGCGCAGACCGACGGTTCGCAGGCCATCCTGCTCGACGGTGCGGGCGACCGCGGCTTCTGCGGCGGCGGCGATATCAAGCAACTCTCGGGCGAACAGGGCCCCGAGATCCTCGCACTCGAGTACCGCGTCGACCACGCCGTCGCCACCTCGCAGATTCCCGTCGTCGGTTTCATGGACGGTATTACGATGGGCGGCGGCATCGGACTCACCGGACACGCCCACCACCGCGTCGTCACCGAACGCTCGCGCCTCGCCATGCCCGAGGCCCGCATCGGCATCGCACCCGACGTGGGCGGGCACCGGCTGCTCGCCCGCGCGCCCCACCGGCTCGGGGAATACCTGGCGATGACCTCGGCCGAGATGGGCCCGCTGGACGCCATCGCACTGAACTTTGCCGACGTGCTGGTGCCGTCACGAGAACTCGACGCACTGCGCGAGGCGCTCGCCGCAGGCGAGGATCCGGAGGCCGCGATCGCGAGATTTGCCGACCCGAACGCTCCGGATCAGGTGACCGAGGCCCCAATGCTCGCGGTCGGGGCCTGGTGGGGGCCGATCGCGGAGGAGGCCCTTGGTGACGACTGGCGGGCGGTATTCGCGCGGCCGGCCGAGGCCGCGCTGCGGCTCGTCGCGGCGCTGGAGCAAGCTGCCGAGGTCGAAGCGACGGACGGGCTCGGCGACGCGGCCCGGATCGCGGGGGCGACCGCCGCGGACGAGGCCGAGGCGCGGGCTGCGGGCCGCACCGCCGCCACGATCCGCGAGATGTGCCCCACCTCGGTAGCGGTCACGCTGGCCCAAATCGCGCGCACCCGCGCCTTCGACTTCACGCTGGCCGAGGTGCTCGTCGACGACCTGCGGGTGCTCGGCAGGCTAGCGCCCCGCCCAGACTTCACGGAGGGCGTGCGGGCCCAGGTCATCGACAAAGACCGCAACCCGGTCTGGCAGCCCGAGACGCTCGAACTCCTCGACGAGGCTGAGCTGGGGGCCATCCTCGACCCCCGGTTGGGACCTGACGAGCGGGCACTCGAGCTGTAACGCCGGTCGCTCAGCCGGGGGCGACTACTATTGGCGGGTGACTGATCGCTGGGATTCTTTGGGGCCAAACCAGGTGTACGCGGGCGACAACCTGCCGATTTTGAGGTCGATGCCCTCGGAGTCATTTCAGCTGATCTACCTGGATCCGCCCTTCAATACTGGGCGCGAGCGACACACCGAGCGGGTGCGCGGCGTGCGCACCGAGGTGGATGAAGGCGGTCGGCTCGGCTTTCGCGGCCAGGGCTACGCGGTCACCCGCGAGCGCACGATCTCCTTCGACGATCGCTTTCGCGACTACTGGAACTTTCTCGAGCCGCGCATCGAGGAAGCCTGGCGACTGCTCGCACAGGACGGCACGCTCTACCTGCACCTCGACTACCGCGAGGTGCACTACGCCAAGGTGATCCTCGACGCGATGTTCGGGCCTGAGTGCTTCATCAACGAGATCATCTGGGCCTACGACTACGGCGGGCGCACCAAGAAGCGCTGGCCCACGAAGCACGACAATATTCTGGTCTATGCCAAGGATCCGGATCGCTATTTCTTTAATGCCGAAGCGGTCGACCGCGAGCCCTACATGGCGCCGGGGCTGGTCACACCGGAGAAGGCGGCGCTCGGCAAGCTGCCGACCGATGTGTGGTGGCACACGATCGTGTCGCCGACGGGCAAAGAGCGCGTGGGGTACCCGACGCAGAAGCCGATCGGTATTATGCGGCGCATCATTCAGGCATCGTCGCGGCCGGGGGACTGGGTGCTTGATCCGTTTGCGGGCAGCGGCACCACGGGGGCTGCGGCCGAGGAGCTGTACCGACGGTTCGTGCTGATCGACGACAATCCCGAGGCGGCGAAGGTCATGCTGCGACGCTTCACCGACCCCGAGATGCACTTCATCGTTCAGTAACTCCGGGATTGCCCGCTACCAGCCGCGCTCGGCGAGGCGGTGCGGTGCGGGCAAGTCTGCCACGTTGATGCCCACCATCGCTTCCCCGAGCCCGCGCGAGGCATCGGCGATCGTGCCGGGGTTCGCGTAGTCGGCGGTCGCGCGCACCACTGCGGCGGCGCGCTTGGCGGGGTTGCCCGACTTGAAGATGCCCGAGCCCACGAATACGCCGTCGGCGCCGAGCTGCATCATCATTGCGGCGTCGGCCGGGGTGGCGACGCCGCCCGCGGTGAACAGTGGCACGGGCAGGCGACCCTCGCGCGCCACACGCTCGACGAGATCGAGGGGCGCCTGGAGCTCCTTCGCGGCGAGCGGCAACTCGTCTGCGTCCTTCGCCGCTAGCTGGGCGATCTCGCCGAGGATCGTGCGCAGATGCCGGGTGGCTTCCGACACGTCACCCGTGCCGGCCTCGCCCTTGGACCGGATCATCGCGGCGCCCTCGGCGATGCGGCGCAGCGCCTCACCGAGGTTCGTGGCGCCGCACACAAACGGAGCCTTGAACCGGCGCTTGTTGATGTGGTGCGTGTAATCGGCGGGTGAGAGCACCTCTGACTCGTCGATGAAATCCACGCCGAGTGCCTCGAGTACCTGCGCCTCAACGAAATGGCCGATGCGGGCCTTGGCCATGACCGGGATCCCGACGGCAGCGCGGATGCCCTCGATGAGGTCGGGGTCGCTCATGCGTGCCACGCCACCTTGGGCGCGAATGTCGGCGGGGACCCGCTCGAGTGCCATGACAGCGATGGCGCCCGAGTCGGCGGCGATACGGGCCTGCTCGGGGGTCACGACGTCCATGATGACGCCGCCGCCGAGGGCGTGGGCCAGGGCGATACCGGCCTCGGCGGTTTCGGGGGTGCCGGTTGACGGGATGCTGGTTCGATTATTGATGCTCATGACTCGAGACTCTCGCAGCCAGTGGTTTACTTCAAGATCCATTTGAGGCTAATCTCAGTAGACCAGTGGTTTGTGAATTATGAGGACGGTCTCATGGGTAGTGCAGGCGAGTTTCCGATTTCGCTCGACCGAACGGGCGGGGCAACGCTGCCCGCTCAGGTCGCGGCGGCGTTGCGCGAGGCCATCGACACCGACACTCTGCGCCCGGGGGAGCCCCTGCCCTCCACGCGCGACCTCGCCGAGCGGGTGGGCGTCGCCCGGGGTGTGATCGTCGCGGCATACGAGCAGCTCGTGGCCGAGGGCTACCTGCTCGCGGGGCACGGTCGTGGCACGGTCGTGCACCCGCGGCTCGATCGTGCGCGCGCGGCCCAGGGCGTCGGGGATCCGGATCAGCATGCGCCCGAGACCCGCGCCGTTGCCGGCCCGCTCGCGCCCGGTACACCGCTCACCGATGCGGTCGATCGCCCCGCGTGGCGATCGGCGTGGCGCCACGCCGCCACCCTGGCCCACCGCTCAGCGCCCGAGCTGGGCGACGCCAGGCTGCGGGAGGAGATCTCAGATCACCTGCGGCAGATGCGCGGTACGCGGCGCTCGCCCAGTGACGTGATCGTGACCGCGGGTGCGCGCGATGGGCTCTCGCTGTTACTGACCGCGCTCGGCACGACCCGTGGGCGCGCGCTCGTGGTGGGGGTGGAGGACCCGGGGTACCCGTCGCTGCGGCAGGTGGCCGCGCGGCACGGTGCCCGCATCGTGGCCCTGCCCGTGGACGCGGACGGGCTCGTCACGGGGGAACTGCCGAACGGTGTGCTCGACGTGATGATCGTGACCCCGAGCCACCAGTACCCGCTGGGCGGATCACTGCCGCTCGCCAGGCGGCGCGAGCTGCTCGAATGGGCGATCCGCACGGGAGTGGTGATCGTGGAGGACGACTACGATTCCGAGCTGCGGCACGTCGGCAGCCCGTTGCCCACGCTCGCCGCGCTCGACGATCCCGCCACCGGCACCGTGGTGTTGCTCGGAACGTTCTCAAAGACGCTCTCGCCCGCGCTGGCGGCCGGGTTCATGCTCGCGCCAGCGGGGCTGCGACGACTCATCGAACCGGTGCGGTTCGACCTGGGCGGCCCCGTCTCCGCAGTCGTGCAGGCCGCGCTCGCGCGCTACCTGGCCGAGGGAGAGCTGCGCCGCCACATCGCGCGCATGCGCCGGCGGTACGCGCGCAGGCGTGACCTGCTGTCTGAACGTCTAGCCGGCCAGGCCGGGTGGCGCGTGCGGCCCATGAGCGGAGGGCTGCACGCCGTGATCGAGCTCGTGCCCGGGGGCGCCGCCGAGGAACGTCGAGTACTCGAGCGTGCGGCGGCTGCTGGGCTGGGTGCCGTTGGGCTCAGTAGTTACTGGGAGGCGAACAGCGTCGCAGGATCGACGGGCCTCGTCATCGGCATGGGTGGGCCCGACGATGCGGGGTTTGATCGGGCGCTCTCGGTGCTGCGCGGCGTGCTGGCTGACGCGGAACGCAGCTAGCTGCCGCCCGTGTTGTCTGCCCCTCCCGCGCGTGCAGTGAGTGCCTCGAGCAGCACGAGCGCGTGATTGGAGTGCTCGTCTTTGGCGCCGTATACGAGAGTGAGTGGCTCGTGCTCACGCGCGAGGACGATCAGGGCATCGAGTGCGGCCGATGCCGGCGCGGCCGACAGCTCGGCGCGATAGTCGGCGGCGAACGCGGCGAACCGTTCGGGGGAGTGCGCGTGCGGGTCGGCGTGCCATTCGCGGCGCAGCTCAGGGCTCGGGGCGACGTCTTTGTCCCAGAGGTCTACCGCGGCGTGCTCCTTGCTGAGCCCACGCGGCCATAGCCGGTCGATAAGCACGCGAAACCCATCGGTTGTCGCCGGGGTGTCGTACACCCGCTTGATCTTGACATCCATAATTCCAGTGTGCTCCTCTCTCTCGAAACTTGCCAGGGGTGTCGGGCCGACTGAGACGGGCGGCGCGCGGGTCGGGTGCGGCTGCAGAGCTGCCCGGGTACGCTGAGCGGGTGAGTGTCGACGATATTTCCCCGAGCATGCAGAACTACCTGAAGGTCATTTGGAGCCTGCAGGAGTGGTCTGAGGTGCCCGTTTCCAACTCGGCAATTGCCGAGGCTGCCGGTGTGCGGCTGTCGACCGTGTCGGATGCGCTGCGCAAGCTGTCTGACCTGGAGTTCATCGGGCATGCGCGCTACGGCAGCGTCACCCTTACCGATGAGGGGCGGCAGCACGCGGTCTCCATGATTCGTCGGCATCGACTGCTCGAAACCTTTTTGGTCGAGACGTTGGGCTACGAGTGGGACGAGGTGCACGACGAGGCCGACCGGCTCGAGCACGCGGTCAGCGACCAGTTGATCGATCGCGTGGATCGCGCCCTCGGCTACCCCACGCGTGACCCGCACGGCGACCCCATCCCCAGCGCAGACGGGCGCGTGCACCGCCCCGACGCCGTGCAGCTGACGCACGCGCAGGCACCCTGCCGGGTGATGGTGGAGCGCATCTCGGATTCCGACAACGAGATGCTGCAGTACTTCGCGAGCCGGGGCCTCGTAGTCGATGCCGTGCTTGAGGTGTTGCCGGGGGAGCCCTACTCGGAGACGGTCACCGTGCGGGTCGACGGCGGCGAGCCCGTGCGGTTGGGCCCGGCCGCCGCCGCCGCCGTGTGGGTGTCAACGCTTCCGTAGTATCGAGCCTGCAGGCGCGAGAAGTCCCGGCTTCGGCATGATCCGGATCGAGAGTCCCTGATCTGAGAGTCTCAGATCAGTCAGGGTCGCGGGCGAACTTCAGCCCGATCACGCAGCCGATGATGCCGGCAAGGAACAGTAGCTTCAGCACAGAGGGCTCTTCGCTGCCGCTCAGCATTGAGGCCGCCACCGTGAGGGCGGCTCCCGTGCCGGTCCAGATTGCGTAGGCGACGCTCACTGGCAGACCGCGCATCGCGTAGCCGAGCCCGATCAGGCTGATGGGGTTGGTGATCAGGAAGACGATCGTGGGTGCCAGCACGGTGAATCCGTCGGATTCATCGAGCGAGATCGCCCACACTGCCTCGAGGACGGCGCTGGCAAACAGCACCACCCAGTGGCGAGCGAGCGCCTGTTTGGGAGCGCGAGCGGGAGTCTGTGCAATCGCAGCATCAGTCATGATTAGCTCACCAGCTTGAGGCCGGCCACGCAGGCGATGAGGCCGGCGAGGAGCAGAACGCGCGCGAGCGTGATCCGATCGGCGCCGGTCGCAAAGGCCCACACCGTGGTGAGTACCGCACCGATCCCCACCCACACGGCGTACGCCGTTCCGACGGGGATGTGCTGCATCGCGTAGGACAGCCCAACCATGCTCACGATCATCGACACGAAGAACGTGACGGTAGGCCAGAGTTTACGAAACCCTTGAGACGCATCGAGTGCGGTCGCCCAGACCGCTTCAAGAAGACCACTTGCGATCAAAATTACCCAGGCAATTGCCACGGCTCTGTACTTTCTGGCAGTCGTCAGTGTGCGGGTACTGCTCCCTCGTCCGCACCCCAGCCGTGGGGTCACCCCCAGTCTGTCACATTTGGTGGTTTCCGCGCGCGCATGCACGTTTGTCGGAGGCATCAGAGATAATGGAGGAGTGCGCCGACGAGCGCCAGGAGGGAGTGCAGTGTTCGGCAGATCGAAGAAACGCAAGGGCAGTAGCTCTCGAGGGCTCCGCCGGCTTCCGAAGCGCGTGCTGGCCCCCGTAGAAGAGATTGTTGAACAGGGCCTCTTGGTGGCCGACGTTGCGGTGCGCATGACCGTGAAGAACGCAATCATTATGAATGCGTTGAAGCGGCAGGTGGACTACGACGTCACCCAGATTCGTGAGATGGTACGTGAGTCCTGCGAGGATCTCGCGGTCGAACGCGAGCGCGACGCCCGCCACATCTCGCGCATGCGCAACGAGATTCGCGACACCGGGCGCAGCTCCTGGAGCGAATCAGATTACGGCAACGACGACAACCGCACGCTGCGTCACCGCCAAGAGGTGTACGAGCAGGTTGCGGCCGAACTGCACAAGCGTGCCGCCGACCCAACCTATCTCGAGGAGACCGCCGAACGTGCGCGCCAGGCGGCCTGGCACGAGATCGGCGACTCCCTCGCCGACCGCGCGACACACCCGTACTACAGCGGCGGTGACAACGACGAATACCGCAACGAACGCGATAACCGCATTCAGCAGCTCATCGAGAAGGACTTGACGTCGCTCATTCGCGAGAAATCGGCACAGGCCGAAGGGGAAGAGCCCGCAGACGGTGCTGAAGTACCCAAGAAGCGTATCTTCAAGCGCAAGGAACGCAGCTAGCGGCACCGCATCGTCAAGGTGCGGCGCTCCTCAGCCCCGGCGCGCGAATCTATTGCGCTACGGGGTGTGCTCCTGGGAGCGCAGCTCGGGGTGCCGCTCGAGAAAACCCGCGATGAACCAGCACGACGCCTCGATTTGTCGACCCCGCACCTGATCGCCTGTGAGCGCGCGGCGCGCGAGCAGGGCAGCAAGGCCGGTGCCGCGCAGGCTGGGGCTGACGGACGTGTGATCGAAGTCAACTGAGTGATCGCCCCGCAGCGAGTAGTGGGCCTCACCCACGAGCTGACGATCGGCCCCTGCACCCTGATATACGACATACCGCGAGGCCTTGGGTTCGTGCGCGATGTGAAAGCCCGCGGAGGCCGCTTGCGCTTCGTCGAGAAATCTGGCCATACCCACACCTTACGCGCGCATCCTGTGGCACGGCTATCCTCGGACGTGTGCAAAAGAAGTTTCAAACCCGCGTACTCACGCTCGCCATCGTCGCAACCGCGGGGCTGCTGCTGGCCGGGTGCAGCGGGCAGGGTGGGCCGCCCGAGGCTGCGCCCGAGCCCGAGGTGCTGTCGGCCAGCGAAGCCGGCGGAATCTACCTCGATGCGATATGCCCGGTGAACGCGGCGTGGGACGCTGCCGACGTTGAACTCGAACGGCTGCGGCTCACCCTGTCGCGCGGTGAAGACGACACTCGGCGCTTCGCGGCTGCCATGAACGAGGTTGCTGCGGCGAGCAAGACCGCGGCCCAGGAGCTCGACCCCAAGACGCTCGACGAGGCCGGGCACGCGTGGCCGAAGACGGCGATCTCCGATATCAAGGCCGTGCAGAAGACCCTTACAGACGATCAGAAGCAAGCGGCCCGCGTGGCAAAGCTGACTGGCAGTGAGGTCTTGAACTACGCCTGGCAGGGCTCCGAGGAAGTCGGGGCCGCTGCGAGCGCCGCCCGCGAGGCCCTCGCGCTTCCCGCCGATGGGCAGAGCGCCTGCGCGCAGTGGCAGGAACAAATCGAGGCCGAAAAGGCCGCAGCAGAAAAAGCCAAGGCAGACAAGGCTGCAGCCGAGAAAGCTCAGGCCGACAAATCCAACGACAAGACGGGCACCAACAAGTGACAAACGACCCCCAGCAGATCGCCCTGCGAGTCGAACGCGCGGTGCGCACCGCCGCCCGCGCGGGCAACCGACTGCTTGCGAGTGGCACGGCCCTCGTGCTCGTCGAGCACGAGGGGGCTCGAGAGGCGCTGCTCGTGGCTCTCGCGCGCATGGGCGTGCGCGCCGTAAGTGCCGGATCCCCCGCAGACTTCGTCTTCGTTGATGGCGGGGCGGTCGCCCACATCGGGGAGCAGCACGCAGCCCATGCCTCGAGCGCCGCACACACCCTGCCCGCGGTCATCGTGGGGCTCGACGGCTCGGTCGCCTCGCCGCGCGGGGAGGATCCCGCCGCCCGCATTACCTGGGCGGAGCGCGGTATGCCCGCCACCGCGGTCCTTGCGCGCGAATTGGCGCGAGGCATGGTGGCTGGCGCTGAGGCGCACACCGACACCAAGCCACGCGTCGCCGTCAGCCTCGTGCTCGAGCCCAAAACCGCGGCCTTCACACGCACGCTCGCCGAGGCGGGATGCGAGGTTGCCGTGTTTAGTGCCGTGTCTGAGACCGACCCTGTGATCGCGCGTGAGCTTGCCGACGACGGACGCGTGGCCGTGTTCGCGCCGCACGAGCCCGTCACCGAAGCCGAAGCACGCACGGTCGACGCGCAGCACGCGGCAGGCATTCTCGACTGGGCCCCCGACTACCTGATCGACGATGGGTCGCATCTGATTCGCCTCGCCCACACCGAGCGCCCCGCAGCGCTCAAACGGCTGCGTGGGGCTGCGGAGGAAACGACGAGTGGCGTGCGCCCGCTCCGGGAGATGGCGGCCGCGGGCGAGCTGCGCATTCCGGTGATCGCCGTCAACGACGCCCGCACGAAGACGGGCTTCGACAACCTCATCGGCACGGGCCAATCGTGCGTCTTCGCCATCGCCGACCTGCTTGACACGGCCACCTACCGCGGCGTGCGCGGCACGCGCTGGGCCGTGATTGGGTACGGCCCTGTCGGCGTGGGAACGGCGCGATTTGCGGCGGCACTGGGCGCGGGTGTGACGGTCGTTGAACACGATCCGGTGCGTGCGCTAGCCGCGCTGCATGACGGTTTCGAGGCTCGCGCCATGTCGGAGGCAATCGCCGAGGCCGATGTGGTCGTGAGCGCGACGGGCGTGTGGCACACAATCACCGAGGCGCACTTCGCCCTCATACGGCCGGGCACCGCGGTCGCGGTTGCGGGCGGCATCGACGACGAGCTCGCCCTCGACTCGCTGCGTGCGAGCGGCTGGACTGACACGCCCGCGAGCACCACTCCCGGCGTCGACGAGTGGCGTGCGCCCGGAGCCGACCGCGGCCCGATCGTGCTCGCGTGGGGCGGTGGCGTCAACTACACCACCAGCGAGGGCAACCCGATCGAGGTGATGGATCTCTCGTTCGCGACGCAGCTCGCGGCGCTCGCCCGGCTCATGCGCGAGCATCCCGCGCCAGGGGTGCACGCGCTGTCGGCCGAGGAGGAACGGGCCGTGGCGCGCGCGGCGCTCACCACGCGCGGGGCCAGTGCTGATCCGGATCCTGAGCAGCTGCGCGCGGGCGGCGCAGCGCAGCCGTGGCGCGTGCATCGCTACCGCGCCCAGGCTGAGTGAGCCGCGACGGCCTAGGATTAGCGGGTGAGTACCCAGCAAGAAATCGTCGTTTATAGCGCCGCCCTCGTATTTCCCGTGACTAGCCCCCGCATCGCCGATGGGGCGGTCGCGGTGTTGGGTGACCGGATCCTGCACGTGGGTGACCGCCGCTGGGTCCTCGAGGCGCTTGAGGAGCGCGGCGCGAAGTACCGCGAGGAGCGCTGGGACGGTGTGCTCGCACCCGGCCTCGTGAACGCACACACGCACCTGCAGTACACCCACATGGCCGAGGTCGCGAACCGCAGCTACAACGGCTTCGACGACTGGGGCGACGCCTTCGACGTGGTCTACGACCGGGTCGGGCACGACTGGGGCACGGCCGCCGCAGACGGAGCGGCGATGAGCCTCGCCGCGGGCGTGACGGCCGCGGCCGACGTGGTCACCGACCGCGAGGCACTGTCGGCGCTGCACGACGCCGGCATGCACGGCATCGCCTACTGGGAGGTCTACGGAGCGAGCAACGACGGTTGGACGCAGGCCGCGAAAGACGAGGTGCGCGAGCAGATCCGCTCGATCCCCGCTCCTCCCGGCGCGGGCGTCTCACCGCACGCGCCGTACTCGCTCGACGTGCAGCCGCTGCTCGAACTGCCCGACATTGTGCGCGAGGAGGGGCTGCGGCTCCACATCCACCTCGCCGAAGCCCACATGGAGCGCGAGTTCGACGGTATCGACGGCTACGCGGGCCCGGGCGGTCACGGGTCGTGGCCCGAGCTCGGCGCCGACAGCTTCAGGGCGCTGCGGTCGCACGGCATCGGCGTCTCGTCGACCCAGTTTGTCGACCACCTGGGCGTGCTGGGCCCCGACTGCCATATCGCCCACGGGGTGTACGTGAGCGCCGAGGACCGTGCGCTGCTGCGCGCCCGCGGCACGAGCGTCGCGCTCTGCCCGCGCTCCAACGAGGTCATCGGGCTCGACATGCCGCCCGTCGCCGCATACCTGCGCGAGGGTAACCAGATCGCGGTCGGCACCGACTCGCTGTCGTCGTCGCCCTCGCTCGACTTGCTCGCCGATGTCGGCAAGCTCTACCGGGTCGCCCGCGACCAGGGGTACCGCGGCGATGACCTGCACCAGCGCCTCTTCGGCGCCGCCACACTCGGAGGAGCCGAGGCGCTCGGGCTGCACGTGGGCAAGCATCGCATCGGCCAGCTCGGCGTCGGCGCGATGGCCGACCTTGCCTTCTTCGATGTGCCCACCCACAACCCCGACGTCGCGCTCGCCGAGCTCGTGGAAGCAGGAGCAGGCCGCGCCCGTCGCACGATCGTCGCGGGCGTCGAAAAGTTCAACGCGGCCAACGCATAGCAGGCTCGCGCTGACGACGCATGGTCTCACCGGCTCATGATGACTGGTTGGCAAGCAGCGAGTACGGCTGTGACCAGAGTGTTACGCGCCGAATTCGGGTCGAGCTCCTTCGTCTCGTAGACTGGAGGACGGTTGTCGCTGATGCGCCCACAGGTTTCGTTACACCTCTCTCACCTCAATAGGAGTACTCGTATGTCTCGCACGTCTCGCGCTGTTGCCGCCGTTGCCGCTGGCGCCGCCGCCCTACTCGCACTCTCCGCTTGCTCGGCCGCTGCCCCCGACGAGGGAAAGCTCATTGTCGCCACGGGCGAGCCCGCCTACGCCCCCTGGGTGATCGACAACAAGCCCGAGTCAGGCGAAGGCTTTGAATCCGCCGTCACTTACGCAGTTGCCGAAGAAATGGGATACGCGCCTGAGGACGTTGAATGGGTGCGCACCCCGTTCGAGGCCGCAATCGCTCCCGGCCCCAAGGACTTCGACCTCAACATTCAGCAGTTCTCGGCGACCAAGGAGCGCGAGAACGCAGTTGACTTCTCGACCCCCTACTACGTCACCACGCAGGCCATCGTTGCTACCGAGGGCACCGACGCGGCAAAGGCAAAGACCATCAAGGACCTCGATGGCACGGTGTTCGGTGTCGCCTCGGGAACCACGTCGTTCCAGGCCGCCGAGAAGGTCTTCGGTGACGCCGCAGAGGTCCAGGTATTCAACAACCTCGACGACGTCGTTGCAGCCCTCCAGAACGGCACGATTGACGCGCTCATTACCGACCTGCCCGGCGCATTCTTCGTGCGCGATGCGCAGCTCGACAACGGTGTGATCGTGGGTCAGCTTGCTGACGAGGCCGGCGACGAGTTCGCATTCCTGCTGCCCAAGGGCTCCGAGCTCACGCCCAAGGTCTCGAAGGCAGTCGACACGCTGCGCGAGAACGGCACGCTCGACAAGCTCGCTGCCGAATGGATTGCCGACCAGGGCGCTCCTGTTCTCAAGTAGCGAGAGCTTTTCAGCAACGCTGGCTTTGTGCCACCCTGTAACCCCCAGTAACGACAGGATCCCCAGTTGACCCACACCGTCAGCGCAATTGAGCTCGACCGCCGCGCGTATCGTCGCGCGCGCGGTCGCCGCTCAATCTTCGTGAGCCTCGCGAGTACCATCGTGTTCGCCGCAGTCATCGTGCTCGTGCTCATGTCGAGCCCCGGGTGGTCGCGCGTCCAAGACAGCTTCTTCGACCTCGATGTCGCGATCAAGTCGTTTCCGCGCATCATCGAGGGGCTCTGGGTCAACATTCAGGTGCTGTTCTTTGCAGTAATCGGTGTAGCGATTCTCGGCACACTGCTTGCGGTGGCTCGCACTCTCAAGGGTGCGGTGTTCACCCCGATCCGGTTGCTCGCTGCGGGCTACACCGACCTGTTTCGCGGCATCCCCGTGCTGCTCGTGCTCTATTTGGTGGGCTTCGGCGTGCCGGGGCTCGAGCTCACGGGGCGCGTGCCCGTTCAAGTCTTGGGCACGATCGCGCTGATCCTGTGCTACTCGGCGTATGTCGCCGAGGTGCTGCGCGCCGGTATCGATGCGGTGCACCCGTCGCAGCGGCTCGCGGCTCGCTCGCTCGGGCTGAGCCACGGCAAGACGCTGCGGCTCGTCGTGCTGCCGCAGGCCGTGCGCAAGGTGACGCCCGCGCTCATGAACGACTTCGTGTCGATGCAGAAAGATGTGGGCCTGATCTCGGTGCTCGGCGTCGTCGATGCGGTTCGCGCCGCCCAGATTGGGGTCGCGACGTACTACAACTTCACGCCCTACGTGGTGGCGGGTCTGCTGTTCGTGCTGCTGTCGCTGCCGTTCATTCGGCTCACTGACTGGGTTACGGCGCGCGCCCAGAAGCGTGAACAAATTGGGGGAGCGGTATGACCGTCGAAAAGACCACAGGGAAGGCTCCCGTGCTCGACGTGCGTGGCGTCTACAAGAAGTTTGGTGACCACGCCGTGCTGCGCGGCATCGATCTCGCGGTACACAAGCACGAGATCGTCGTGCTCATCGGTGCTTCTGGCTCGGGCAAGTCGACACTGCTCAAGGCCATCAACCTGCTTGAGCCCATCGAAGACGGCCAGATCATGCTGGGGGACACCGACATCACCGATCCCCGCGTCGATGCCGACAAGGCGCGCGCTCGCATCGGCGTCGTGTTTCAGCACTACAACCTGTTTCCTCATATGAACGTGCTTGACAACGTCACGCTCGCCGCGCGCAAGGTATTCGGCACCCCACGTGCCGAGGCGGAGGCGCGCGGAATTGAATTGCTCACGCGCATTGGCCTCGCTGACAAGGCCAAGGACTTTCCGGATCGCCTCTCGGGCGGCCAGCAGCAGCGCGTCGCGATTGCGCGCGCGATCGCGACTGATCCGGAGCTCTTGTTGCTCGATGAGATCACGAGCGCGCTCGACCCGCAGCTCGTGGGCGAGGTGCTGGATCTCGTGAAAGAGCTCAAGGAAGCGGGATCGACGATCGTGATGGCGACACACGAGATGTCGTTCGCGCGCCGCGTCGCCGACCGCGTCGTCTATCTCAAGGACGGCGTGATCATCGAGTCGGGCACGCCCGAGCAGATCTTCGAGCACCCCACGCGCGAAGAGACGCGCGAGTTCCTTTCGCGCCTGCGCGACCCATTCTCGGAGTAAACTTCGTTCCCATTTGGGGGAGGACGAGCGGCTTGGCACCTACGCGCCAAGCCGCTTTTCAGTTTCACGCGCTAGGATTGATCTCTTATGTCTAAAACCGAGAATCGCCCGTTTGGGCCTACCGAGCAGCTCGCCATTTGGGTACTGCTGATCTCAGCGTTCGTCGTGATCCTGAACGAGACGGTGATGGGCGTCGCCCTGCCGAAGCTGATGGCAGACCTGCACGTTTCGGCCGTTGCGGGGCAGTGGCTCACGACCGCGTTTCTGCTCACGATGAGCATCGTGATCCCGATTACGGGCATGTTGATTCAGCGAGTGAAGACGCGCAGCCTTTTCATGACCGCGATGTCGCTCTTCACCGCGGGCACGCTCATTGCGGCGACTGCCCCCGGCTTCGAAGTGCTGCTGCTCGGCCGAGTCGTGCAGGCGGGCGGCACGGCAATCATGATGCCGCTGCTCATGACCACCGTCGTTACTCTCGTTCCCGAGCGTCAGCGGGGCAAGATGATGGGCAGGATTGCGATTGTGATCTCGGTCGCCCCCGCACTCGGCCCGACGCTGTCTGGTTTGATTCTGCAGTCGCTCAGCTGGCGCTGGCTGTTCATCATGATGCTGCCGATCGCCCTCGCGGCGCTGGTGTTCGGAATGGTACGCATGCCCAACGTGGGCGAGCAGCGGCGTGCGCCCATCGATGCGCTCTCGGTTTTGCTCTCGGTGCTGGCGTTTGGTGGACTCGTGTACGGGCTCAGCCTCGTGGGCGATGCCGCGAACGGATCTGCGCTGATGCCGCCGTGGGTACCGGTGGTCATTGGGCTTGTGGCGCTGGCACTGTTCGTGTGGCGCCAGATCGTGCTGCAGCGGGAGGACCGCGCGCTCCTCGATCTGCGCACCTTCCGTTCACGCCCCTTCACGCTGTCGGTCATCCTGTTTGTGTTCAGCTCGATGGCGCTGTTCGGATCGCTCATCCTGCTGCCGATCTACGTGCAGAGCGTGCTCGGCTACGACACTCTGCAGACCGGTCTGCTGATGCTGCCGGGCGGTCTCATGATGGGCCTGCTCGGGCCGATCGTGGGTCGCATGGTTGACGCGCGCGGCGCCCAGTTCGTGCTGATTCCCGGCACCTTGATTACCGCGCTTGCGCTGTGGAGCATGGGGCTCTTCACCGACACGACCCAGCTGTGGCAGGTCCTCGCTACGCACATGGGCCTGAGCCTCGGCCTCGCCGGAGTCTTCACGCCGCTGTTTTCGGTGTCGCTCGGATCCCTCGAGACGAAGCTCGCCTCGCACGGCAGCGCAGTCATCTCGACGGCGCAGCAGGTGGCTGGGGCCGCGGGCACGGCGCTGTTCATCACGGTCATGACGCTCGTCTCAGTGCAGACGGCTGGTTCGCCCGCCGCGGTTGACCCTCACGCGCTCGCGGCGGGAACGCGGGCTGCGTTCCTGTTGGGCGGGGCGGTGTCGACGGTCGGGTTCGTGCTCGCCTTCTTTGTACGCGATCCGGCACCCCAAGCCGTCGAGGCGCCCGCGCCCGCACACTAGGTGCGTGCTCTAGTCGAGTGCGCTGATTGAGCGCCGCACGACCTCCGCGAGCTGCCTGACGGCCGCCGACGGGCCCCCGGGGCCCGCCGGCGCTGCCAGGATCAGCTCGCGTGCAAACCTCGGGTCATCGATCGGGCGTAAGACGACTCCCGCTGGGGGAGTATGCCCCAGGAGACTCGGCACGAGAGCCACAGCCATGCCCGCCGCGATCAAACCGAGCACTACCGAGTAATCATCGGTGCGAATGGCGGCCTCAATCTTGTGGCCGCCCGACGCAAACACCTCGCGCAGCAGGTCATCAAGCGTATCGCCAGGCGTTGATCCCATCACCCAGCTGTCGCCCGAGAGTGCGAGCAACCGTTCGTGATCGAATGAGGCATGCTTCGCGGCCGGGTGGCCCTCGGGCAACGCCAGCAGCATCGGGTCGGTGAAGAGATGCGTCGTGTGCACCTCAGATCGAAACGGCAGCTGATAACCGCCCGCAGCATAGACGAGTGCAGCGTCAAGAGTGTGCTGATTGACGCGGGTGACGAGCGGCGCAAGCTCCTCGAGCGTCGCGTCGAGTTCGATGCCCAGTTCGGCAACGCGACTCGCGATGCCGGGAAGTAGCCGGGCCGCGGCGGTAGGAAACGTGCCGAATCTGAGCCGGATCCGGCCCAGCTGTGCGAGGTCGCGTACGTCGGTGAGCGCGCGCTCGGCGAGGCTCAGAATCTCCTCGCCGCGCTCGAGCATCAGCGTACCGGCGGTCGTCAGGCGTGAGCCGCGGGTGCTGCGGGTCGTGAGGTCGGCGCCCACCAGGCGGTCGAGATTGCGCAGGTGATAGTCGACCGTGGGTTGGCTCCACCCGAGGCGCAGGGCGGCGCGGGCGACGGAACCCTCGGCGGCGACGGCGCTCAAGGCTTGAAGCTGACGAACATCGATCATGAAGTACCCCATGTCCTCTCGGTGCCCAGGCTCAACGTTGAAGCCTGGCTCAATAGAGTCTATGGTACCCGGGAGGAGTTTCGAGGGTTCCCAGGCACCGTGATCCACGCCACGCTGAAACCATGTTCGAACAGCACACACCTCGCTCAGAGTCCCCGGTTGTTGCCTCAGGAGAGGGATTCGTCGCGTCAGCTGACCGCGAGAATCTGGCGGGGTTGCCGGGGTGTGGGCTGCAACAGTGGCCGCTAGTGGAACGGCTGTCGCCGGGGCAGCGGGAAACACCCTATGCAGACGCGCTGCGACGCTTTGCCGAGAGTTCACCGCTGTCACTGATGGTGCCGGGGCACGGTAACGACCCAGCCGGTGGCGCCGCCCACCTGGGTGAACTGTTCGGTGACCGTGTCGTGCGTATGGACGCGCCGCTCATGCTCGAGGGCATCGACCTCGGCGATGATTCTCCGCTCGCCCACGCCCGTGAACTCGCGGCCGAAGCATGGGGCGCGAAGCGCACCTGGTTTCTCACGAACGGTGCCTCCCAGGCGAACCGCACCGCCGCGATCGCCGTGCGCGGGCTTGGGGAGCGCGTGCTGATCCAGCGGAGCATGCACTCGAGCTTCACCGATGGTGTGCTGTTGTCGGGGCTCCTGCCCGCCTTCGTGATGCCCGAGATCGACCAGCGCCACGGCATCTCCCACGGGCTGACGCCAGCGGCGCTTGATGTCGCACTTGAGCGGGAGGCTGCGGCGGGGCGTCCCGTGACGAGCGTCTACGCGGTGTCGCCCAGCTACTTCGGCTCGACGGCGGACGTCGCAGGGCTCGCTGAGGTTGCGCACGCGCACGGCGCCGCCCTCATTATTGACGGGGCGTGGGGCGCCCACTTTGGGTTCCACCCTGAGCTGCCTGAGTCACCGGTGCGGCTGGGGGCAGACCTGGTGATCTCGAGCACGCACAAGCTGGCCGGTTCACTAACGCAATCTGCGATGCTGCACCTGGGGCACGGCCCGCTCGCGGCCCAGCTTGAGCCCCTCGTGGAACGCGCATTCTCGATGACGGCCTCCACCTCAATGAGCGGCGTGCTGATGGGGTCGCTCGACTCCGCGCGGCACGCGCTCGTCGCGGGCGATGCGCGCATCGGTGACGCGGTGGCGGCGGCGAAGCGGCTGCGCGAGGAGCTGCGCGCCGACGCCCGCTTCGATGTCATCAGCGACCACTTTAACGAGTACGACGACATCGTGGCGACCGACCTGCTGCGGGTGCCCATCGATGTGTCCAGGCTCGGACAGAGCGGCCACTGGGTGCGTGGACGTATGAACCAGGAGCACGGCATTTATCTCGAGATGTCGACCGCCTCCAGCGTGGTCGCGGTGATCGGTGCGCTCGCTGCCCCCGACATTGATCGTGTGATGCGGGCGCTGCGCAGCGTGGCTGATGAGGCGGCCCTGTTGAGCCCCGACCCCGCCGCGACCGGCGGTTTCCCCACGCTGCCCGCCCCGGGCGCGCTTTCGGCCTCGCCTCGCGACGCCTACTTCGGGGACAGCGAACTCGTCTCGGCAGAGGACGCCATTGGTCGGGTGTCGGCCGACACGCTCGCGGCCTACCCGCCCGGCATTCCCAATGTGCTGCCGGGGGAAGAGATCACCGCCGAGACCGTCGCATTTCTGCGCGCCGTCGCGGCATCGCCGACCGGGTATGTGCGCGGCGCGGTCGATCCGCTCGTCAGCCAGTTTCGTGTCACCACGCAGCCGCACTAGTTGGGGCTAGAAAACCCAGCCAAATGCAAAGGGAGCGGGGCCAGATTGGCCCCGCTCCCTTTGCGTTGTACGTGTGTGGCAGTTACTTCTTCTCGAAGAGGTTGCCCACGAGGGTTGCGCCCACGAGAACAATGCCGAGGATGACAACGCCCACGATCGAGATCGCGACGACATCTACGGGCTGGCCTGCCGACGAGAAGGGGTTCGCGCCGTCTACCGCGGGGGCAGAAGCAAATGCGGGGGCGGCCACGAAGACCGAAGCGAACGCTGCAGTCACGGCAGTGGCAATACGGGTGCGGATCTTCACGGATGTCTCCTCGCGAGTGTGAATTGGCCGAAAAATGGCAATACCAACATCCTAGCCGGTTGGACGGCTGGCCGTGGCCCGCCCGAATGTTGTGCGGCGTATGCCGGTGACCGGCTCTAGGATCAAAGCATGGACTCAGCACGCACCCCAACCTCCATCGATCGGATCGCCGAGGGGTGGGTTGACACCATAGTCGAACTCGCGCCAACAGTCGGCACCTATATCGGGCGCGAAAGTAGCACGCTCGCAGACTACTCACCCGCTGGAGCCGAAGCGGTCGCGGCGGCCGAGCGTCGGGTTCTTGCACAGCTGGACGCGGCCACCGAAGTCGACGCTGTTGATGGTGTAACCCGCGCTGACCTTTCGGCAGAGCTGCGTTTGTCGCTCGCTGAGCACGAAATGGGTGAGCATCTGCGCGACCTAAACGTGATTGCGTCGCCGATGCAAGACATGCGCGACGTGTTCGACCTCATGCCGACCGACACCGTGAGTGATTGGGAACGCATCGCACTCAGACTGCGGGCGGTGCCCCAGGCGATTGCCGGGTATCAGGCGTCGCTTGCCGAAGGCGCCTCGAGAAGATTGACTCCCGCCCTGCGCCAAGTGACGGAGGTCGCCGCGCAGGTGCGACGCACCGCGGGCACCGCTGACGCTCCCGGGTATTTTCGGTCTTTGGTGAAGGCATCCGAGGCAGAGTCGGGACCCGAGGGCGTGGACGCCACACTCGTGCGCGAGCTCGAAGCCGCCGCGGCCGAGGCTTCTACTGCATTCGCCGAGTTTGCGGGGTTTCTCGAGGCCGACCTGGCACCGCAAGCTCACATAGCCGATGCGTTCGGTCGCGAACGCTACGAACTTGCGTCTGAAGGATTCTTGGGCGCCCGCGTCGACCTGGACGAAACCTACGAGTGGGGCATCGAAGAGCTTGCGCGCATGGTCGAAGAGCAAGAACGCATCGCGGCCGAGATCGTCGGAGGTTCCCCGCGCCCCGGCATCGTTGCCGAGACCATTGCACACCTCGACCGCGACCCCTCGCGCAAACTGCACGGCACCGCAGAACTGCAGCGCTGGATGCAAGAGACGAGCGATCGCGCGATTGCCGACCTGGGGGACACCCAGTTCGATGTGCCCGCCGAGATTCGAACGCTTGAGTGCATGATTGCGCCCACGCAGGAGGGCGGCATCTACTACACGGGTCCGAGTGATGACTTTTCGCGGCCGGGGCGCATGTGGTGGTCGGTGCCAGCGGGCGTCGAGACATTTGATACCTGGCGTGAGCTCACGACCGTGTATCACGAGGGCGTCCCGGGCCATCACCTGCAAATCGGCCAGGCCGTCGTCAACCGTGGCACATTGAACGAATGGCGCCGGCAGCTTGCCGGTACGTCGGGGCACGCGGAAGGCTGGGCGCTTTACGCGGAACGCCTCATGGAACAGTTGGGCTACCTTGACGATCCCGCCGACAGGTTTGGCATGCTCGACGGGCAGCGCATGCGGGCGGCGCGCGTTGTGCTCGACATCGGCGTGCATTTGGGGAAGCAGCGCCCCGACGGCGGAGGGGTCTGGACGGGCGACTACGCCTTCGAATTTATGGGTCAGCACGTGAACATGGAATCAAGTTTCGTGCGTTTCGAGGTGCTGCGCTATCTCGGATGGGCGGGGCAGGCCCCCGCTTACAAGATTGGGCAGCGGATTTGGGAGGAACTCAGGGACGAGGCTCGTGCGCGAGCTACGGGATCCGGATCGCCCTTCGATATACGGGACTTTCACCGGAGCGCGCTTGCGCTGGGCGGGGTGCGCCTCGACACGCTGCAGCAGGCGCTTCGCCCATGAGCGGCGCAGTGGCGAGGGGCACAGCAGCGCTCGGTAGCGAAGTAGCCTGCCCGTGCGGCAGAGGCGAGCCCTATGGCGGGTGCTGCGGTCCGCTCCACGCGGGGGAGCCCGCGCCCACAGCCGAGCGCCTCATGCGCTCGCGCTATGCGGCGTTCGCGCTGGGGCTGCTCGACTACCTCGAGTACAGCTGGGATGCCTCAACGCGCCCCGGCGACCTCGAGATCGACCCCGACGTGACCTGGCGTCGACTGCTGATCGAGCGCGTCGAAGCGGGGAGCCCGTTCGACCAGGAGGGCTATGTCACCTTCACCGCGATCGGACGCACCTCCGAGGGCCGGTTCGAGCAGCGCGAACGCAGCAGGTTTGTGCGTGATGCGGCTGGCCGCTGGGTATACATCGACGGCGACGCCGAGTTCTAGCCGGGAGCGAACAGCGGTGACACATGTGTGTTTGGGTCGTAGCCTGTAGATGCATGAGCATTGAGTTCTCGGACGGCGCTGCAGCCGCATGCGCCACCTCAATGCGGCAGTGAGGAAATGCAATGAAGGCTGTTCGGTTTACTGCATGGAAGACTTTCCCCACCATCGAGGAGGTTGCGCGCCCAAAGCCCGGCCCCGGAGAAGTGCTCCTCAAGATCGCTGGCGCGGGAGCGTGCCACTCGGACGTAGCAATCTTTGAACAGTTCGATGAGAACATGGGCGCTCAGCTGGCCCCGAGCTATACCCTCGGCCATGAGAACTCGGGCTGGGTCGAAGAACTGGGCGAGGGCGTCACCGGGATTGAGCTGGGCGACGCCTACCTGTCCTATGGTCCCATTGGCTGCGGGCAGTGCCCTGCATGCTCGCGCGGTCAGGATACCTACTGCCACAACGCTGCGCAGCAGCCCTACCTGGCTACCGGCCTGGGCCGTGACGGCGGCATGGCCGAGTACATGACGGTGCCCGCGCGCAACCTGGTGCCGCTTGGCGACGCGGATCCAGTGGCCGCTGCCCCGCTCTCAGACGCGGGCCTGACGCCCTACCACGCGATCAAGCTGTCGCTGCCCAAGCTCGCGGGCGGCGGCAAGACCGCGCTGGTTATTGGCCTCGGGGGTCTCGGCCAGATGGCCGTACAGATTCTCACGGCGATCACGGGGGCGAAGGTCTACGCGACAGACATGAAGCCCGAGGCGATGGCCGAGGCTGAGCGTGCAGGCGCGATCACGGTGGCCAGCGGTGACGACCAGGTAGCTCGCATCCGCGAGCTCACCGGTGGACAGGGTGTGGACGCGGTCTTCGACTTCGTCGGTATCAGCCCGACGATCAAGCTCGCGCAGCAGGTCGTGCGTCGCCAGGGCCGCATCACAGTCGTTGGAGTTGCGGGTGGACCCACGAGCTGGGACTTCTTCTCGAATCCCTACGAGGCTGAGCTCACCAACACCTACTGGGGCACTATCGAAGAGTTGTACGAAGTCGTCGCGCTGTACCGCGCAGGTAAGCTCAGCCCGAACGTGACCAGGTACACCATGGACCAGGCGCTCGATGCCTACCGTGACCTCCACGACGGCAAGCTCAGCGGCCGCGCGGTCGTCACCCCGCACGCGTAGGCGGCACGCACCCTGCCTCGGCGTCTTACCGAATGTAGACGTCGAGGTGGTTGCCGAAGGTGCCGCGGTCGTAGATCTTGCCCTGGTGGCCAAACGGGGTGTCAAAGACCGTGCCCTTCGGGTGCGATCCGGCGAGCACAATGAAGCCGTCCTCGTCAGCGACGAAGCCGCCCTCATTGACGTGCCGGCCGGGAATCTCCAGGCCCGGGCCGGGCAGCACCTGCTGGCTGTAGAACGTGAAGCGATAGCCGCTCCAGTTCACGACGCCACTGAAGAGAAACTCCTCGAGTGAGAAGAGCGCTGCAGTGGCGCCTTTGGTCACGAGAGGCGAGGCCTTGCCGCCGACTTCGATGCCCTCGACGTCGGTGGCTACGAGAGAGACGTCACCCGCAGCCTGGCTCTGCAGCTGTTGATCCGGCCCGGCCGTGAGGGGACTGCCGTCGAGCGCAAACGCACTCGAAATGGAGAACGGCGCCAGCGCGGCGGTGCCGAGAAACACGGCCACCGCCGCGACTGCCCCGACCGCGCGAACGCGCACCCAGGGCGAGGCCCCGTGGGTACCGGGGGAGACTGACATGCTCTGCACCATTCTTCGTAGTGACGTCTCGCGACGTTGAGGGTAAATCTATCGCTGCGGACTAGCCGCGCAGCCGCTGGACCCAGGCCTCAACGGCGTCTGCGTCGCGCGGAATATCTTCCGAGAGATTATCGCAGCCGTCGGCGGTCACGACAATGTCGTCCTCGATACGCACGCCGATGCCACGGTATTCGACGGGAACGGTGAGGTCGTCGGGCTGGAAGTACAGGCCGGGCTCGATTGTGAAGACCATGCCTGCTTCGAGCTTGCCGTCGAGGTACATGTCACGACGGGCCTGGGCGCAGTCGTGCACGTCCATGCCGAGGTGGTGGCTCGTGCCGTGCACCATGTAGCGGCGGTAGTACGCGGTGTTGTCATCCTCGGGGAGGAACCCCCACTCGCGAGTCTTGCGTGCAATCACGGCCATCGCTGCCTCATGCACATCGCCGAACCGGATCCCGGGGCGCACGATCGCACGCGCGGCATCTGCTGCTTCGAGCACCGCGTCATAGACGCGTCGCTGCACCTCGGAGAAGGTGCCTGAAACGGGGATCGTGCGCGTGATGTCTGCGGTATAGAGGCTATCCATCTCGACGCCGGCATCGACCAACAGCAGGTCGCCCTCAAGTACGGGGCCGTTGTTGTGGATCCAGTGCAGCGTGCAGGCGTGCGGGCCTGAGGCGGCGATGGTCTCGTAGCCGACCGTATTGCCGTCGAGTCGTGCACGCTGGTTGAAGACGCCCTCGACGATGCGCTCACCGCGCGGGTGCGCGCTCGCACGCGGCAGGGCGGCCAGGATCTCGTCGAAGCCGGTTGCCGTCGCGTTGACCGCGGCCTGCATCTCTGCGAGCTCGTACGTGTCCTTGACGAGACGTAGCTCAGACGTCGCGCGGGCGAGGCTGGTGTGCTCTAGTGTGAGATCTGCGTCGTTCGCCGCAAAATCTGCGAGCGGGGCCGTGCGCACACCGAGGGCGGCCGACACCTGCGCCAGTGACGGGCGGGCACCGATCCAGAACTCACCAATCTCGGGGTTCGCGAAGAACTCGTCGCTGTCACGGCCCGCGCGCTCACGGAAGTAGAGGGTCGCCTCGTGCGTGGCGGTCTCAGACTCGATCGGGTCGAGCACGAGCACGGCGCCGGGCTCCGAGTCGGACCCCCACCCGGTCAGGTGCGCGAAGGCGCTGTGGGCGCGGTACTGGTAAAACGTGTCGTTTGATCGCTGCTTCATAGCGCCAGCAGCGATCACGAGGCGCTCACCAACGAACTGTGCTCCGAGGGCGGTGCGGCGGTTGGCCGCGAAGGGAGCTGCCGCGTGCAGGTCGGGGGTCTCCTCTGGGCGGTCGGCCCAGTGCTGCGAGACATAGGAGTTGAAGAGATCTGAATCGGGGGTCGTGCTGCGGTTACTGTTGTCGATCTCCACCTCGTGGGTGGACTGCGCGCTCTCGGTCATGCCTGCCATTGTCTCATTCGAGGCTGAGCCCACCATAGAATGGCGGGATGGCGCTTCCCTTGGCCGATGTCGGCTATGACTTGCACACGCACTCGGCGTTCTCGGACGGCACGACGAGCCCTACCCAGATCGCCGCGGAGGCGGCAGCGGTCGGGCTACTCGGGTTTGCGCTCACCGATCACGACACGATTAATGGGTGGGGCGAGGCCCGGGCCGGCGCCGCGCAGCACGGCGTATCGTTTCTGCCCGGGATCGAGATCACCACGAAGCACCGTGGGCACTCGCGACACCTGCTCGGCTACGGGATGAACCCGGCGCACGGCGAGCTGTTCACCGCCCTCACGCAGGTGCGCGATGCGCGGCTGGTACGCGTCAAGGAAATGGTGCGACGCGTGTCGGTCGACTACGCGATCACGCTTGAGGACGTCGTTGGAACGGGCGATGTCGCCACCGTGGGGCGCCCCCACATCGCAGACGCCCTCGTCGTCAAGGGCTATTTCGTCGACCGGTCGACGGCCTTCGAGCAGGTGCTGCACCCGGGTTCGCCCTATTACCTCGGCACCTACGCGATCGAGACCGGCGAAGCGATCCGGCTTGTCCGTGCGGCAGAGGGTGTTTCGGTGCTCGCGCACCCCGCCGCGTTTCGGCAGCGAGCCGCGACCTCGGTCGCGCATCTCGCCGAGCTTGCGGCAGCGGGGCTGTGGGGCATCGAGCTGGCGCACCCTGAGAACCGCGGGGACTGGCTTCCGCCACTCACGGCCGCGGCGGCCGAGCTGGGGCTCGAAGTCACCGGATCGAGCGACTATCACGGGGATGGCAAGCCAAACCGTCTGGGTGAGCATCGCACCGGTGTCGAGGTCGTGGAGCGCTTGCGGGCAATCGTCGCAACACCGCACTAAAACACGTCTGCCTACCGCCGAATCGGCGGTGGGTAGAGGATACTTCGGTGACCTGCACCCGTACCGGCATGCCGAGATCGACTGCAAACCCCACAGCATGGTTCACAGCTTGGCTCGAGGCTTTGGCCTGCTGAGGGAACTCGGGCAATTGTTGAAGTCTCTTGTTTGCGGCATTGAAGGGGCGTATGGTTTGACCAAAACTTGCTTACTCTGAGCGGCGGTACTTCCGGAGCGCGACGCTGGGATGCGACTCCAAATACGACCGTTCACAGTCATGGGCTTGCGGGGGATGAACCTCGGGCTGCCTTCCCAGCTCATGGGTACTGAAAGGCAAAGTTCAATGAACATTCACAAGCCCTTGCGGCTAATAGCAATTTTGGCGGTGGCTGCCGGACTCTCCCTCGTCGGCACACCCGCGTTCGCGGCACCCGGTGGAGGAGCGTATACCTGCAACGGTGGCGAGATTCCGTCAGGCACGTATTCGAGCATGACGGTGAACGGCCCCTGCAGCGTTGGCTCCGGGGCCACGATCACGGTGAAAGGTAGTGTCACGGTCAACAACGGCGCAATGCTCGATGCACAGAGTGCTCCGTCAACTATCACGGTCGGAAACCATGTCACCGCCGGACCCGGGTCATTCCTAGGACTCGGATGTCAACCAATGTCTATGACTGGCAATTCGGCACACCCGTGTCTCACTGATCCCGAAGGCTACTCTACGGTGCGCGTGGGCGGACACATCACTGCGAACAATGCCGCAACTGTCCTGATCAACGGGGTGAGCATCAATGGTCATATCTCGCTCCAGGGTGGTGGCGGTGTGATCCCGTGGTCGGTGAAGAACAACGATGTACGCGGAAACGTCACGGTGACCGGTCAAGCTGGCGAGTGGGTTGGTGTGCTCTTCAACCACATCGGCGGCCACCTGACGGTTACGAATATCGCGCTGAGCGACCCGCACCCCGATGCCGGTGGTGTGTACATTGTCCGCAACGAAGTGGGCAAGAATCTCACCTGTACAGGCCTCACCAACCTGGGCACACCTGCCGTCGCCGCATACGGCAACCAGGTGGCGAGAAAGACCTTTGGTCAGTGCGTCGCCTAGCTGCAGTTCATTGAGAGGCTGCGAACACTCGCGGTAGATGACGTCAGCCCACCGACCCCAATACCGGGATCGGTGGGCTGACGTCATCTCGGTGACCTAGGCGTCGGCTGCTGCCTGCGCGGGAGCTTCGCTCGTCTGCGCTGCTGACTCGCTGCCGGGCGCTGCACCGTTGTCGCCGCTGGTGCGGCGACGGCGACGGCGGCGACGGGTGCTCGACGCGCCGTCCTCCGTCTTCTCCGCCGACTTCAGTGAGCCGTCGAACGGTGCGCCGGGCTCGCCGCCGCCGTCGAGGTCGTGGCCGTGCTGCTCGTGGCCGTGTGCTTCGTGGCGGCCGCGTCCCTGCGGGTTTGCGCTGCGGGTGCGCCGACGCGTGCGTCCCTCCCCCGAGGTCTCGCCCTCGGCACGGTTCTCGCGGTTGCCGCGCCCGCCCTCTGAGCGGGTGCCCGAGCGCTCGCTTGCGCGGCGTGCCGGGGCGTTCTCCTTCACGGGGGTTGCCTTGAGGCGGCCCTTTGACCCCTCGGGGATGTTCAGGTCGGTGAACAGGTGCGGTGACGACGAGTAGGTCTCGACGGGCTCGGGCACACCGAACTCGAGCGCCTTATTGATGAGCGCCCACTTGTGCATGTCTTCCCAGTCGACAAACGTGACCGCGATGCCGGTGCGGCCAGCGCGGCCGGTGCGGCCCACGCGGTGCAGGTACGTCTTCTCCTCGTCGGGAACTGTGTGGTTGATCACATGGGTGACATCGTCGACGTCGATGCCGCGGGCGGCAACATCGGTGGCGATCAGGATCTCTTTCTTGCCCGCCTTGAACGCCGCCATGGCGCGCTCGCGCTGATCCTGGTTCAGGTCGCCGTGCACGCCAGCAGTGCTGAAGCCACGATCGTTCAGCTCTTCCTGGAGCTTCGCCGCAGCCCGCTTGGTGCGCATGAAGATCACGGTCTTGCCGCGGCCCTCCGCCTGCAGGATCCGGCCGATGACCTCGTCCTTGTCAAGCGAGTGCGCGCGATAGATGATGTGCTCAATGTTTGCCTGTGCGAGGCCCTCGTCGGGGTCGGTCGCGCGAATGTGCACGGGGTTCGACATGAAGCGGCGCGCGAGCGTCACGATCGTGCCCGGCATGGTGGCCGAGAACAGCATTGTGTGGCGCACCTCGGGCACCTTCGAGAACAGCTTCTCGATGTCGGGGAGGAACCCGAGGTCGAGCATCTTGTCGGCCTCATCGAGCACCATCTCGCGCACGTTTGAGAGATCGAGCAGGCGCTGGCTGGCGAGGTCAAGCAGACGGCCGGGGGTGCCGACGACGACCTGAGCGCCGGCCTTCAGCTGCTCGATCTGGCCCTCGTAGGCCTTGCCGCCGTAGATGGGGACGACGGTAGCGGCACGGCCTACGGCCGCCAGCTCGAGGTCCTCGTAAACCTGCACCGCGAGCTCGCGGGTCGGCACAACGATGAGTGCCTGCACGCCGGGCTCGGGGTTGGCGCCAATGCGCTGCAGCAGCGGAAGACCGAAACCAAAGGTCTTGCCGGTGCCGGTCTTGGCCTGGCCGATAATGTCTTGACCCTGGATCGCGAGCGGAATCGTCTGCTCCTGGATCGGGAAGGCCTCGGTGATGCCCTTGGCGGCCAGCTGGTCGACCATATCCTGGTCGACGCCAAGTTCGAGAAAAGTCGTCACGTGTGCGTCCTTGTCGGTGTGCGGTGCTGCGCACGCAATACTCAAGGCGCAGCTGCGGGGCTCCTGCGGCACCCGCGGTGAATACGTACCTGGCCAGTCTATTCCAGCGATTCGTGCTTACGACGCTAAACTGGCGGGGTGTTTGAATGGATCCGAGGCCTGCGCAGGCAGTCAGCCCCCGCCCGCAAGTTGCGCTCCCGTGGGGACGGTGGCGATGCTGAACGCGTTGAGCTCGCCGAGTTTGCGCCGGGGATCCTGCCATTCCTGGGCATGACCGCGTACCTACAGCTCGAGCTGTACGAAGCGGCAACCCGCGCGGTGTCTGGCGCCCCGACGCTGGAAGCCAAAAATGTGCTCGCAAACGTGGCCGGCCAGACTCTTGCGAAATACCAGCGGCTCACGCAAGAGATTCGAGACCGCGGGCACGAGCCGCACACGCTGATGGCGCCGTACGCCAGCGTGATCGACTCGTATATCGAACGCATCGAGACGAGCGACTGGCACCAGCACGTGCTGTCGCTGTACCTCGTGGGCGGCCTGTTCGATGACTTTTTTGCGAGCCTCGCCACTGGACTCAAAGACGGCTTTCGTGCCGAGGCGATCTCCATTCTGCAGAGCGAGACCGGCCGCGGCGAGGTCAAGGCACTGCTCGAGGGCGAGCTTGAGGCGGACCCCGCGCTTGGCAGCTGGCTTGCGATCTGGGGCCGCCGCCTGGTGGGGGACACCCTGCTCGTATCGCGCGCGGTGTTGACCCTGAGCGAACGGCGCGAGTTCGATGCGAGCGAGGTTGAGCCAGTGTTTACCGAGCTCATCGCCGACCATATTCGGCGCATGGACGCGCTCGGCCTCACCGCCTAACCCGCGCCCCTGCACGCCATGCCACAGCATATTTCTCTTCACACCACCGGCGAACTGCCCGAACAGACTCCGCAGTGTGACTACTTCGAGCGCGGGGTCTGCCGGTCGTGCACCCTCATCGAGACACCATACGCGCGTCAACTCGCCGACAAGGAGGCGCGCTGCCGCGGCCTGCTGCACGACGTGCCCGAGGCTGCCTGGCTGCCCAGCGTGGCGGGCGGGGTGCGCGGGTTTCGCAACAAGGCCAAACTCGTGGTGGGTGGCGAGCCCGGGCGGGTGACCCTCGGCATCCTAGGCCCGGATCAGCGAGGCGTTGATCTACGCGAGTGCCTGATTCAGTCGCCCGAGATTCACGCCGCGATTCCCGCCATCGGGCAGCTGCTCGAGGAATCGCAGCTCGCACCCTACGACGTGCCCGCACGTCGGGGCGAGCTCAAGTTCGTGCACGTCACGTCATCGCCCGACGGGCAGCTAATGCTGCGGTTCGTGGTGCGCAGCGCGCGCTCCGCCGACCGCATCGCGCAGCTCACCGACCGGCTGATGGAGCTGGTGCCCAACATTGAGGCTGCCTCGGTCAACCTGCTGCCAGAGCACAAGGCAGTGCTCGAAGGGGACGAGGAGCGCGCTCTCATCGGGTCGTCGCTCACGATGCGGCTCGGTGCAATCTCCCTGCACCTGCTGCCACGCAGCTTCTTTCAGACGAACACCCCGGTGGCGCGGGCGCTGTACGCCCAGGCCGCTGAGTGGGTTGCCGAGGCCGCCCCGCGCTCGCTGTGGGACCTCTACTGCGGAGTCGGTGGGTTCGCGCTGCACTGCGCCCCGGCACTGAGATCCGGATCCGGAGCGAGCTCACCAACCACCCCCGCGCCCGAACGCGGCGTTGAAAACAGCGGCGTCGAGATCACCGGCGTCGAGATCACCGGCGTCGAAATCAGCGAGGCCGCCGTGGCCTCGGCCGAGCGCAGCGCGCGGGAGGCGGGCCTCGACGCGCGGTTCGTTGCGGCCGATGCGACCGCGTTTGCGCTCTCGGCGACCGAGGTGCCCGAGCTCGTGATTGTGAACCCGCCGCGTCGTGGGATCGGCGCAGACCTTGCGGGGTGGCTCGAAGCGTCGAATGTCGACCGCGTGATCTATTCGAGTTGCAACCCCGAATCCCTCGCTCGCGATCTTGCCGCGATGCCGAGCTTTGCAGTGCAGAGCGCGCGTGTATTCGACATGTTTCCGCACACCAATCACCTCGAGGTGATGGTGCTGCTCGAACGGCACTAGCCGCGCTCGGGGATTCGGCGCGCGAAAAGTGCGAAGATGAATCCGTGAACATCGTTTTGGGAGTGACCGGCGGCATTGCCGCGTACAAGGCAGTGCTGCTCGCGAGGCTGCTCGTAGAGGACGGGCACGACGTGCATGTCGTGCCGACCGCGGACGCGCTCCGGTTCGTGGGCAAGCCCACCTGGGAAGCGATTAGCCGTCACCCCGTGACCACTTCGGTGCACGAGGACGTACCCGAGGTGCGGCACGTGGCGCTCGGTCAGCGAGCCGACCTCGTGATCGTCGCGCCCGCGACCGCCAACACGATCGCGCGCATGACCGCGGGCCTCGCTGACGACCTGCTCGGCACGACGCTGCTCGCGACCCGGGCGCCCGTGCTGATCGCGCCCGCGATGCACACCGAGATGTGGCAGCACCCCGCGACCCAAGACAACATCGCGATCCTGCGTTCCCGCGGCGTGCACCTGGTGGGGCCCGACAGCGGCCGGCTTACCGGAGACGACTCGGGCCCAGGCCGCATGAGCGCGCCCGAGGAGATCGCGGCACGTGCGTTCGCGCTGCTGGGCGAGATCTCGGGCGCCGAGGGCGACGCGAGCGCGACGCCCGGTGTTGATCCGGATCCCGTTGCCGCGGCGGGCCCCGATGCTACCGAGGCTGCTCAGGCCGACAGCCTTGTTGCCGAGGGCGTTGAGCCGGAGGCGCTCGACGCGGATGGCGCTGGGGCCACGGGCGAGACGGCGGCCTTGCCGCCTGCCCCCGCAGTCGCGGCAGCGTGGTTTGCGCAGGAGCCGGGCGAGCCGTTGCCCGCGCAGGATCTTCTGGGCGTGCGCATGCTGGTGACCGCGGGTGGCACGCGGGAGCCGATTGATCCGGTGCGTTACCTGGGTAACCGATCGAGCGGGCGGCAGGGTGCCGCGGTCGCCGCGGCCGCCGCGCTGCGCGGTGCGAAGGTCGTGCTGCTGGCCGCCAATATTGATGAATCGGTGCTCGCCCCCGTGCGTGACCTCGCGGGCGTACGCATCGTGCCCGTCGGCACAGCGGCCGAGCTCGAGGAGGCCGCACGGGCCGCGGCCGCGGGAGCGCAGGCCATCGTGATGGCGGCGGCGGTGGCCGACTATCGGGTCGCGCAGCAGTCCGACCACAAGATTCGCAAGGAAGATGCGCCCGGTGAGGCGCCGACACTCACGCTCGTTGAGAACCCCGACATTCTCGTGGGCCTCGTGCGCGAGCGCGTTGCGGACCAGATCATCGTGGGCTTTGCTGCCGAGACGGTGGAAAGCGATGAGGAACTGCTTGAACGCGGGCTGCGCAAGCTCGCGCGCAAGGGCGTCGACCTGCTGGCGGTCAACGCCGTCGGCTGGGAGGCCGGGTTCGAATCGGCCGAGAATGCGCTGATGGTGCTCGACGCGGATGGTCACGTCGTGACTCGGTCCTCGGGCAGCAAGCGGCGGGTCGCCGATCGGTTGCTCGACGCGGTGCGCGAGGAACTGCGCGAGCTGTAGCGGGTACGTTCACGCCCCAGAAACGACTGAACCCACCACCCCGCGAAACCTAGTGGTTCACGGGGCGGTGGGTTCGCTGTCGATCGCTGAGCGTCAGACCATTGCCGGCGTCAGCGTTGCGCCAAATTTAGCTGATGAAGCCGACCTTGCGAGTCGTCTCGCCGCCGAGCTCGACGTACGCAATGGAGCGCGTGGCGATCAGAAACTGGTTGCCCTTGGCGTCCGTCAACGCGACCAGCGGAGCATCGCCTGAGATGGCCTCCTCGACGAGCTTGCGCACGTCTGCAGCTGCCTGGTCGGTCTCGAGGGTGAGCTCACGGGGGGAATCCTTGATGCCGATGCGAACTTCCACGGTGCCTCCTTGAATGCGGTGGCGCGAGGCCACGGGTGCCCGGCAGATGCCTGGGCGTGAATACCTGTCTTGAGTCTAGGGGCGATGGGCTTGGTCGCGCTGAAGCGAAGTGCCTCGTTCGCCCTGAGCGCAGCCGAACGATGCCGCGCCCGGCGATGTCGGACGCCGCCAGTAGGCTGTGGCCATGATCGATTTCGACGATTCGCAGCGTGCCGTACTCGCGCTCGACCCGGGGCTGCATGCCAGCGTGCTGGGGGCGCCGGGCAGCGGAAAAACGGCCACCCTCGTCGAGGCCCACGTGCGTGCGCTGGGTCTGTCGGGGTGGGGCGAGGAAGACGTACTGTCGCTCGCCCCAAACAGGCTCAGCGCGGCCGCCCTGCGGCAGCAGATCGAAGCCCGCGCCGACGTCGCAATGGGAGGCACCGCAGCGCGCACGGCGACCTCGCTGGCGTTCTCCATTCTTGCCCGCGGGGCTGCACTCCACAGTCAAGAAGCCCCGCGACTCCTCACCGGAACGGTGCAAGACGAGGCGATTGCGCAGCTGCTCGAGGGTGACTCGGGGGCGGGGGTCGCCAGCGTCGGCGTGTTCCCGCCCGAGGTACTCGTGGGTCCGACGTTTCGCGGGGAGCTGCGCGAGCTGTGGCGGGTGAGTGACGACTACGCCCGAGGTCGAGCCGAGCTCGCGAGCGAGGTGCGGGCGGCGGCGGCTGAAGCGGTGCGCGACGCCCAAACCTTGGCTCCAGATCGGGGCCTTGCCGAGCGCTGGGCGGCCGGGCTTGAGGTGATCGATGTGGTGGCGCAGAAGCTGGCGGTCGAACGACCGGGGGAGTTCACGTCGAGTGCGCTGCTGCGGGCGGCCGCCGCGCTTGTGCTCGCCGAGGGAGGCATCGACGCGTCCGCACGGATGCGTCTGCCGCGTCTCATTTTGGTGGACGATGCGCAAGAGATCGGAGAAGGGTCCCTCGCCCTTGTTGCGGCCTGCGCTGCGCGCGGCAGCACGGTGTGGGCGTTTGGTGACCCCGATGTCTCGACGGCTGCATTTCAGGGTGAGGCGAGCGAGCTTGCAGTGCATCCCGAGCGCGAGCTGGTGCGCCGGGGTGGCAGCGGCGCCGCGCGCGAGCGTGAGCAGCGGGTTGTACTGGTGCAGTCCCATAGGCAGCGCGGTGCGCTGCGCGAGCTGGTGCGCGACCTGAGTGGTCGTGTCGGCGCGCGCGGGGCGGGGGCACAGCGCGCGGCTATTGGGATCGCTGGGGCTGCTGCGGCAGTCGGGGCCGATGTGGATGCCGATGCCGCCGAGACGATAGCGTCGCGCCAGCAGGGGCCCACTCGGGATACACCGCGACTGCGCTTCACCCTTGCGGAGTCGGTCACCGACCAGCTGGGCATCGTGGCCCATCAGCTGCGCTCGCGCAGACTCGGGCTCGACGGCGGCGACCCGCTCGACTGGGGCGACATGGCAGTGATCTGCCGCAGTCGTGGCGAAGCGATTCGCACGTCCCGTGCGCTGGCCCTGCACCAGGTGCCCACGGCGCTTGCCGCGGGTGGCATTGTGCTGCGGGAACACCAACTGGTGCGCGACCTCGTCACGCTGCTGCGGCACGCCCTCGGGTACGAGCAGCTCGGAGCAGCCGACGTGCTCGACATCGTGAGCGGCCCCATCGGTGGGCTCGACCCAGTCGCCAGGCGTCGGTTGCGTCGCGAACTGCTCATCAGCGAGCGGCGGGCAGCCGCCGCGGCTGGGCGGGACCCGGTACCCATCGAGGAGCGGGTGTTTCAAGCCTTTGGCACACCCGGATCAGAGCCGGTGGTCGACAGCGCGGGCGGCCGGGCGTTGCGCAAGATCGGGCTTGTAGCCGAGGCCGGGGCTCGGGTGCGGTTGGCCGGTGGCACCGCCCGCGAGACCCTCTGGGCCGTGTGGGACCGCACGAAGCTCGCCGACAAGCTCCAGGCTGAGGCACTGGACGGCAGGCCGGCGCGGGCCGACGAGGCCAACCGGGCCCTTGACGCCGCGATGGGGCTGTTCTTTGCGTTGCAGCGACACGAGGAAAACGACAGCGCACAGCCCATCGCCGAGCTCCTCACCGACCTCATGGAGAACACGCTTCCCGAGGACTCGCTGGCACGTCAGTCTGACCGGCAGATGGTAACCGTGACGACCCCACAGGGGGCGATCGGGCGTGAGTTTGCGGCCGTCGCGGTGCTCGGGCTGCAAGACGGCAGCTGGCCCAACCTGCGGGCCCGAGGCATGCTGCTCGGGGCGACCGCACTCGAACGGTGGCTTCGGGGCGGCCAGGCGAGCACGCCGTCACGCCGGGACACGATCCATGACGAACTGCGGCTGCTGACGCTGAGTTGCAGCCGTGCGAGTGACGACCTCCTCGTCGTGGCTGTCGCCGACGACGAACAGCACCCCTCAGCATTCTTTCGCTTCGGCGAGGCGCATCGCTGCGACGGGTTGCCGAGCTCCCGACTCACACTGCGCGGAGCCACCGCAGAGATGCGACGGGAGCTCGTGCAAGATCCGACCAACACGGTGGCCATGCACACCCTCGCGGCGCTCGCCGCTGAAGGCCTTCCGGGGGCACACCCTGACACCTGGTATGGGGTGCGCGGCCCTAGTACTCAGCGCCCACTCATCGACCTTGCGGGTGACCCCGAGGCGCTGGTGCCCGTGAGCCCGTCGCAGCTAGAGCGCGCCGAAGAATGCCCATTGAACTGGGCCGTCGCGGCCCTCGGCGGAGGCCGCAGTAACCTGCAGGCCAACATCGGCACGCTCGTGCACCACGCCTTTGAGACGGTCAACGAGCCCGACCCTGCCAAGCTGCTCGACGCGGTGATGACGCAGTGGTCCAAACTGCAGTTTGACACCGACTGGGAATCTCAGCGCTCCGAGCGCACCGCGCAATCGATGGTCGAGGGGCTCGCGGGCTACCTCCGGGAATTCGAGGGGTCGCAGCGCGAGCTTCTCGGACAGGAAGCCCGCTTTCGGGCGACGATCGAACGCGCGCTGCTGCGGGGCACGGCCGACAGGTTGGAAGGGCGCACGCTCGAGGACGGTCGACTTGAAGTGACGGTGCTCGATCTGAAGACGGGGCGCACCGTTCCAACCGCGAATGAAACCGCCGAACACGCTCAGTTGCAGGCGTACCAGCTTGGCGTTGAACTCGGATCATTCGTGCTCGATACCCCCGAGGGCGAGACGCCGCCCGAGACCGTGACGGGCGGGGCACGGCTACTGTTCGTGCACCCCGACGCCACCAAGAAGAACGAGTTCGTTGAACGTGCGCAGGCACCCAGCAGCGAAGACATGAGGGAGTCATTCATGCACCGAGTCGCCGCGGCCGCTCAGGTGATGGCCGCCGGGGATTTCGTTGCCCGAGTCGAACACCACTGCTCTGATCAGTACAAACCGGGGGACTGCCACCTCCACATCATTCCGGCGGTGAGTCGAGCATGACCGCTTACGAATCGGTGACCGAGCAGCGTGGCGTCGTGTTTAGTGCCGAGCGCATCGCCGAACTCCTGACCGTGCCGCCGAACACGCCGTTGACACCCACCACCGAGCAGCAGGCGGTCATCGAACACCCCCTCGCCGGCACCGCGCTTGTCGTGGCCGGGGCCGGCAGCGGCAAGACCGAGACGATGGCAAACCGTGTCGTCTGGCTGGTGGCCAACGGCCTCGTGGCCCCCGATGAGGTGCTCGGGCTGACGTTCACGCGCAAGGCGGCGGGAGAGCTGCGCGAACGCATCGCGGGCAGACTCGCCACCTTTGCCGAACGGCTCACGGACGCGTCCGAGCGCGGCCTGCTCAGCGAACCCGAGCAGGCGCGTGCCACCGAAGTAGTCGCACTGCTGACCGACGGACTCGAGCTGCCCGACGTGAGCACCTACAACGCGTTTGCCGCGGCCGTACTGCAGGAGTTCGGGGTGGCCGCCGGGGTAGCCCCCGGTGCAGCGATCATCGACGAGGCCACGGCTTGGGGGCTCGCGCGCTCGATTGTGCGCGACAGCCGCGACCCCGAACTCGTAACAAGCGACCTGTCGATCGCCAAACTCGTGGGACACATCCTGCAGCTCGACCACTCGGTGGCCGACAACCTCACCTCGTTTGACCGTGTCGACCAGGTGGTAACCGAGTTCGGCCGCGTGGCACAGCTGCCGTACAACGAGAAAGAGCGCCAATCCGGGGCGACCGGCAAACTCTATGCGCCCGTGCGCGACGCGCTGCGAGCCCTCGAGGAGACCCCACTCATCACGCGGCTCGCCCGCGCGTACTCCGAAGAAAAACAGGGGCGCGGCCTGCTCGAATTCTCGGACCAGCTGGCGTTGGCGACCCGCACCATTGAACGCTCCGCCGAAGCGGTGAGCAGCATTCGGCGGCGATACCGTGCGGTGCTTCTCGACGAGGTGCAAGACACCTCGGTGGGGCAGACCCGGTTCCTGTCGCGCATCTTCGCGGGCATGCCGGTGATGGCCGTCGGCGACCCGCACCAGTCGATCTACGGATGGCGCGGTGCGTCGGCCGAGGGCCTGTCATCGTTCCACCAGGACTTCGGCGGACTGGGCGTGCCCGCGGACACGCTCTCCCTCTCGACGAGCTGGCGGAACCCGGTCAGCGTGCTCGCCGCAGCCAACGCGATTTCGGCACCGCTCGCAGCAGAATCCGCGGTCGAGGTGCCTCGACTCGAATCGAGAGCCGGCGCGGCAGCGGGCTCCCTCGACTGGCGGTTCCCCGAGACTGTGCACGAAGAACGCCTCGAACTCGCGGCGTGGATGCGCGACGCGAGAAAAGCTCATCTCGCCGAACACGGCAAGCCCCCAACGGCAGCCGTCGTGTTTCGCACGCGGTCACACATGGCGGCCTTCTCTGCGGCCCTCACCGATGCAGGCGTGCCCAACCGGATCGTGGGGTTGGGCGGCCTGCTGACCACCCCTGAGGTCACCGACATTGTGAGCGTGCTGCGCTGCGTTTGGTACGCCGACGCCAGCAGCGAGCTCATCCGGGTGCTGACTGGCCCCAGATTTCAGGTGGGTGCAGCCGACCTTGCCGGCCTGCGAGACGCGGCCCGTTGGTTCGGCGATCGCGATGTGACCCAGCAGCCGCTCGATGATCGGGACCGCGAGGCCGACCGGGTGCTGCCAGACCCCGACCGCGCATTCACTCTCGTGGACGCCCTCGATCAGCTCGCACGCATGAAGCCCGGGCGGCACCGCGCATTCGCGGGGGTGAGCGACGCGGGCCTCGAGCGACTGCGCGAGGCCGGCCAGATGCTGGCGGAGCTTCGCCTGGGCGTCGGTGGCAGCATCACCGAGCTCATCACCGAAACGGTGTATGCCCTGCGCCTCGACATCGAACTCGACGCCAACGAGACGCGGGCGACCGCCGGCAAGTCTGCGGCACACGCCAACATCGACTCGTTCGTACAGTTGGTCGACCAGTTCCTGTCCATTGACGGCGCGGCCACCCTCGCCTCGCTGCTCGAATGGATCGAACGGGCGACCGAGGCAGACGAGGTCGCCGAACACGTCGCCGCTCCATCGCCCGACACCGTTCACCTCATCACGGCGCACGGGTCCAAGGGCTTGGAATGGGATCTCGTGGCAGTGCCACGGCTCGTCGCAGGCGAGTTTCCCGGGCAAGCCCGAAGCGGCAACGGCTGGCTGCGCACCGGCCAGATCCCCGATGAGCTGCGCGGCGACGCTGCTGCCAGGCCCGCACTGAACTGGCGCATCTCGGAGACCCAACAGGAGCTCAAGGAGCGCATCGCCGAATACGCGCAGGCGCTCAAGGACCGGCACGCGCAGGAAGAACGCCGACTGGCCTACGTCGCGGTCACGCGCTCCGCCTCCCGGCTGCTCGTCACCGGATCATTCTGGGGCGGCCAGACCCGCGCACGCGTCCCCTCCGAGTTTCTGCTGGAATTGCAGGAACAGGGCCTGGTCTCGGGCCTCCCCGAGGCAAGCGCCCACGAAAGCGATCCGAGCGAGCGCGAAGAATTGACCCTCACCTGGCCGCTCGACCCGCTCGGGGCGCGCGGCGCGGCCGTCTTCGCAGCCGCCGATGTGCTGCGGGCCCGGCTCGACGTGGCGGCCGTCGACGATGAGGGCGCTGATAAAGACGCCTCGTTCATTGACCCGACGGTGCGGCTGCTGCTCGCCGAGCGCCACACGCGGCAGGGCGACGCCGAAGTGCCGCTCCCAGCCCGCATTACCGCGTCGACGTTCCACGAGTTCGTCGATGATCCCGTGACCGCTGAACGGACGCGGCTTAGGCCGGTGCCGCAGCGGCCCTTCCGGCGCACCCGCGTCGGCAACCGGTTTCACGAGTGGGTCGAACGTCGGGCGACGACCGCTCGCGGCACGGCCCTCACCCTCGCGGGGTTTGAACCACGTGGGTCCGAGGAGATCGCCCAGATCGATCCGGATCAGCAGGTGGGCCAGGGAGAAAACCTGGGCCAAGACGCCGCCGAGCTACAGCGCCTCATTGACCAGTTTGAACGTTCACGGTGGGCGGCACGGCAACCGATCTCAGTCGAGCAGGAAGTCGTGCTTCCGTTCGCGGGGCGCTCGCTGGTTTGCAAGCTCGACGCCGTGTTCGAAGAGATCGGGGCGGACGGGGCGCCACGGTTCGAAGTAGTCGATTGGAAGTCGGGCCGTGCGCCCGCCACCGACGAGGAACGTGAGAGCAGGTTCTTCCAGCTCGACCTATACCGGCACGCCTACGCACAGTGGGCGGGCATTGCGCCCGAGCGCATCGACGTTACCCTGTTCTATGTAGCAGAGGGAATCGAGCTGCGCGGCGACACCCCGCGCAGCCTCGCCAAACTCGAACAGCTTTGGCGAGAAGCTGCCGAACGCAGATTCCCGGACGCGAGCTGATGCGGCAGGGCCGTTGAATCGACCCTGCCGTTGAAGCGGCGCTGCCGGGCGCGCTAGCGCGTTGAAGCGTCGGGATCCCTGGGCGAAGGCGAGGTTGCGTCTCGAAGCGCCTGCGGGTCGAGGACGTCGGTCGTCAACACATCGGTCGCGAGTGCGTCGGATGTCTCCTCGCTTGGGGTGCCGTCCGTGTTATCGGTGCCGTCTGCAGCGTCTGTGTCGACAGCCTCGCGCTCGTCAGCCGGAGTCTCACGGAAATCGTTGTCGACGCCAAACATGCGATCCTCGTCGAGGGCCTCATACGCTGCGGTGTCCGACAAGAAATCGATCACCTCAGGGGTCTCACTCAGAATCAACTCAGCCTCATCGGCAGACAGCGGCGCACGGCTGCGGGCCTTTGCGAGCGCCGAGGTGAGGGTGTGCCCGCCGCTGACGAGGCGATCAAGCATGGCGACCGCGTCATCGATGATCTCCTGATCGTGAGTGTCCACACCCTGCAGCAGCCAACGAGCTACCTCGAGCTCGTGATAGAGCGCGATCCGGGAGCTGAGCTTCGCGAGGACACCGGGGTTGTGCAGATCCGCATACCGCTCCAGCACAGCGTCGAGCACTGCCGGGCTCGCGCCCAGCAGCCAGAAGAAGTCGAGCGCGGGGTCGTCGACGGCGAGGCCTGACCAGCCCAGCACACCGGTGATCCGGTCGTCTTCGACCCGCAGCTGCTCCTCGCTGAGCGTGCCATGCACCATGGTTGGCGCGAAGTCCCACAGCGACGCATCCTCAACGACGCTGAGCCACCGGCGACGCACGATCTCGGGGACCAGGCGGGTCTGTTCAGCGCGATCAATCGTGCGTGTGGCAGCGAGCCTCGCGTCGTTGGCCGAGCGAATGGGCAGCCCGCCCTGCTGCGCGACGCTGAGGGGGAGTGAATGAATCGACGCGATCACCTGCGCGATCGAATCGATGAGCAGCGCGTCATCGTGCAGGTCGGTGATGTCAAAGGACGTGCCAGCAAGGTGGGTGGTCACCACGGCACGAGTTTGACCGGCGCGGGTGATCCCGCGCGACTCAGGAACGGCGAACGAAAGCTGTGATCGCGGCCCCTCGGTGAGGGCCGCGAGTCCGAGCAATTCACCCCGCTGCGTAGCCTCGGCGGCCTCCGTACGGGGTACCCGCACGAGCAGCTCGGCATCCGCGCTCACGATGACCGCTGCAGCGTAATCGGAGCTTTGCCCGAGCGAACGCGCACCAAACACGGTGAGGTCTGGAACCGCGGAGGTGGCAAGCGCGGCTAAAGTGAGAGGGATGCTGGCCATGTACACAGCGTAGGCATCCGCACGCGTGACCGGGCTGCGCCACGCGCAGGGAGGAAAATCGATGAACCAGGCTGTACCACCGCTCGCGCAGGGAACCCTCGACCGGGACGCTCCTACCAGGCTCGGTGAGACGCTCCTTGCCGAGGCCTGGCATGACCCCCGGGCACGGCTGCTCAGGGTGCGCGGTGCGGAGATTCCCATTGCGGCTGAGACTCGGTTGGCGCTCGTCGAGACAACTGGAGACTGGACACCCGTCGCGGCGGATGGCGCGGTGGGGCACGTCTTCCTGGGACGCATCGATGGTACGCCCGTCTTTGCGTGCGCCGCCGCGCCCGGCGAAGCACCAGAAAGCATGCCAAACGCAGATTTCCAGTGGCGGCCGACCTTCGAAATCGCCGTGCGCCTGGACGAATCGGAACGCGAGCTGGTGGCGGCGGCCTCGGCGCTGCTGCGATGGCATGAGTCGGCAGAGTTTTCGGGTGCCGATGGCAGCCGCACCCGGCCCATTCAGGGCGGTTGGGCACGCCTGGACGACCACGGCCGCGAGCTGTTTCCACGCACCGATCCCGCGGTGATCGTGCTGATCGAACACGACGGTCGCGTGCTGCTGGGATCGAACGCGCTGTGGGAGACGGGACGATTCTCACTGCTGGCCGGCTTTGTTGAGGCGGGGGAGTCACTCGAACAGGCCGCCCGGCGAGAGGTATTCGAAGAATCGGGCGTCAGGCTCGGCGACGTGAACTACGTGGCCTCGCAGCCGTGGCCGTTTCCGCGCTCACTCATGCTCGGTTTTCATGCGTTCCTCGCCCCCGGCCAAGACCCCGAGGCGCTCGACGCCGACCCCGATGAGATCTCAGAGTTGCGCTGGTTCAGCCGCGACGAACTGCTCACCCCACCGCCCGGCATCCTGCTGCCCGGCCCGTTGTCGATCGCACGGTGGATGCTCGACCGGTGGTGTGAGGCGGGCGAATGAGCGGCGACGCCGACCCGATCCTTTCGGGGCTCGACCCCGACCAGCGCGAAATCGCAGAGGCACTCCGCGGCCCGGTCGTCGTACTCGCGGGTGCGGGTACGGGCAAGACCCGAGCCATTACGCACCGTATTGCGCACGGCGTGCGCACTGGCGTCTACGCGCCTGATCGTGTGCTTGCGGTGACCTTTACGCGCAAGGCGGCGGGCGAGCTGCAGGGTCGCCTGCGCGCGCTCGGAGCCGATGGAGTGCGAGCCCAGACCTTCCACGGCGCGGCGCTCGCTCAGCTGGGGCACTTCTGGCCTGACATCGTGGGCGGTTCAGCCCCGCAGATCGTCCCCGGCAAATCGGCCGCCCTGTCGCAGGTGCTCGAGTCCATGAAGCTGCGGGCGAGCGGTGAAACGGTGCGAGACCTTGCCTCTGAAGTTGAGTGGCGCAAGACTTCGATGCTGAGCATCGACGACTACGCAGCGCGGCTCGAGGCCAGGCCGCTGCCGCAGGGGCTCACCCACGAACAGGTGATGGACGTGCAGCGCGGTTACACGGCGCTGCTTGAGGAACGTCGGCAAATCGACTTCGAGGATGTGCTCGTGCTCATGACGGGCATGCTCGAGGCGGAGCCTCGGGTGGCACTGCAGGTGCGCGAGCGGTATCGCTTCTTCACCGTCGATGAGTATCAAGACGTTTCGCCGCTGCAGCACGCGCTGCTCTCAACGTGGCTCGGCAATCGAGATGACCTGTGCGTCGTTGGCGATGCGAGCCAGACGATTTACTCGTTCGCCGGGGCATCCAGCTCCTACCTGCTGAAGTTTGGAGCGGAGTATCCGCACGCCAGACAGATCAAGCTCGAGCGCAACTATCGCTCGACCGAGCCGGTGGTGCGTCTCGCGAACCGACTAATGCGTGATCGGCCGGGAGCGCTGACCCTGCGCGCGTTCCGCGAGCCCGACCCTGCCGCGTCTGGCCTGTCAAAGCAGGACGCGCAGGCCCCGTCGTTCGAGTGGTTTGCCTCGGAGGGTGACGAGGCTGCGGCTGTGGCGGCCTCGGTGCGTGAGGCGGTCGCCTCGGGTACCGAGCCGTCGAACATCGCCGTGCTGTACCGCACCAATGCCCAGTCCGCGCGCTTTGAACAGGCGCTCCAACTCGCCGGCATCAACACGCGGGTGCACGGCGCGCAGCGGTTCTTCGACCGCGCCGACGTGCGTCAGGCAGTGATGCTCATTCGGGGCGAGGCGAAGGTGGGCGACACCAGGCCGCTGTTTCAGATCGTCAGCGACGTGCTGCGTGCGAGCGGCTGGACCGCCCGTGCACCCGAGGGGGCGGCCGCTCGAGACAAGTGGGAGGCCCTCGCTGCGGTGCTCTCGCTCGTGGACGAAATGCCCGAGGGAGCCGGCATCAAGGAGTTCAGTGAGGAGCTCATTGCACGCCAGCGTACCCAGCACGAACCCACCCTCCAGGCGGTCACGCTCAGCGCGATCCACGCGGCGAAGGGTCTCGAGTGGTCGCTCGTGCACGTCGTGGGCCTGAGCGAAGGGGTGCTGCCCATCGCTCACGCCGTCGACGAGGAAGCCATTGACGAGGAGCGACGGCTCACCTACGTGGCGTTCACTCGCGCACGAGACTCGCTGCGGCTCTCGGGGGTAGCGGGAGGCGCGCGCGGCCGCCGGGTGCCCTCACGATTCCTCGCTGAGGCGGGCATCGCGGTCTGACTACTCCGGTCGCCCGGCTCACCGCCCGGCTCACCCGAGAGCGCACGCGCACTCGGGGTGCGGGGCGACCGTTTCAAATCGAGGCGGCGAGAGCACCCGACCGCAGCTCGTGGGGATCACGATGCGGGTGTTGTGGGCGCGGGGCCCGCCGTCGAGCCAATCCCGGATGAGCGTTGCCGCATATCCCACCGCTACACCGGCAGAATCGATGGTTTCACTCGGCGGCACGGTATTGGCCAGTTGGGCCGCAAGTACCGGGTATGCCGGGTCGGAGGCGACGAGAGTGAGCGCAACACAGGCGTGGCACGGGGCACCGGGAGACACGACGATGGGGCCCACATGCACCGCCGTGTCGGTGAATCGCAACAGCAGGTGTGGTACTCCCGCCATAAGCCAGCGCTGGGCGCGCTCGAGCGGCCCCAGGAACCGATCGACCAGGATCACGAGCTCGGGTTGATGCTGCTCATCCTCACGCTCGAGGCGACACAGGCCGGTGCCCGCGATGGCCTCCACGAGTCCCGGAACGGGGCGGCCGGTGTCGCACACAGCGATGCTGAGGGTGTCAGCACCCGTTCCAGCACCCGTGCCAGCACCTGTGCCGGCCCCCGTACGAGGCTGGGTCAGTTCCCGTGTGGCTGGCTCGGCCGCGACAAGAGTTGAGGAGAGGGCCGCGAAGACGCCCTCGGCCTCGCGCGAAGAGATGCCGACGACGCGGGCGAATTCGCTGAGGCGATCCGGATCGATGCCGCGCAGCATCGCGTACAGCAGCCGCTGCACACCCGGGGAAGGGTCATGAAGTCGCGCGTGCGCGGCTTCAAACCCGACTCGCAGCGTCTCATGGTCTTCCCAGCAGAGGGGGAGATTGGGATTGATCTTGAGCCGCACCATACGACGAGTATGCGTGGGAACGCCGTCCTGTGCGGGTTATCCACAGGCAAGCGCCGAAACTCGCGGATACCGCGAATTTCGGCGCACTGTGGACGAAGCTCGAGAGCTGAGCAGCTACTCCGGCTTCGGGCCCTCACCGGGATCAGAATCAGGATCGGAGTCAGCGTCGGCATCGTGCGGCGGCATTTCGCCGTCCAGCAGACGAGCGAGCGCCTCATCGAACTCGTCGGCCTGGTGCTCGGGGGATTCGCCCGCGAGCCCGAGCCGCTCGAGCAGCCGTGCCGGGTGGTCGAGCTCCTCGCTCGTCGGCAGCAAGTCGGGGTGCGCCCACAGCCCATCGCGCATCGAAACGGACCCGCGTTCAGCGACGAGTCGCCAGAGTGCCGCCGCCTCACGCAGTCGCCTGGGGCGCAGCTCAAGGCCCACGAGTGAGGAGAACGCGTGCTCGGCAGGCCCACCGGTGGCGCGGCGCCTACGCACCATCTCGGCAATGGCCTCCGCCCCGGGAATGCGCTTGGCCGCATCGGCGGTGACGACATCAACCCAGCCCTCGATGAGCGCGAGCATGGTCTCGAGGCGCGCATGCGCTGCCTCCTGCGCCTCGGTCTTGGGCGGGATCAGTGCGCCGCCCGCAATCAGATCCTGAATCTGCTCGGGGCGTTCCGGATCAAGATCCTGCGCAAACTCCTGGATGCGATCGGTGTCGATGCTGATGCCGCGGGCGTAGTCCTTGATCGCCGAGAGGACGTGGAGCCGCAGCCACTTGGTGTGCCGAAACAAGCGCGCGTGTGCAAGCTCGCGCAGCGCGAGGTACAGCATGACCGTGTCGAGCGACTGGTCGAGCCCCTCGGCGAACTTCGCGGCGCCGGCGGGCAGGATGGCGCCACCCTCGCGGCCCGGGCCTTCGAACAACGGGATTCCCACATCGCCCGCTGAGACAACCTCGCCCGAGAGCTTGCCGATGATCGTGCCCAGCTGCACGGCAAACAGAGCGCCGCCCACACTGCGCAGCATTGGGGTCGCCCCGCGCAGGGCGTCGCCAAACTCCTCGGGCATCTGCTGGTCAAGCGCACTCATCAGTGCGCCGGTGATGGACTCGGCGACGGGCTCGGCGAGCGCCACCCAAGTGTCAATGGTCTGCTGCACCCACTCGATGCGGCCGATCGCGCGTGGCGCGTCGGGGGTGGGGCCCAGGTCAGTGACCTCATCGAGCCAGAGCGCGGCGACGGGAAAGGCGCGCAGCGCGGGGGCCGGGTCGACCGCGGGCGTGCCGTCGCTGGCCACCTCGATCGCGGTGCGTCGCGTCACTGACCAATCGATGCCGTCGCTCGGATGCTGCATCGCGCCCTGCAGTGTACTGAAGAGATTTTGCAGCGTGGCCGGATCGATCGGAATGCCGGCGGCCTTCGCGAACTGCTCGGCGTCGGCCGGGCCCTGAGCCGGTCCATTGCCTGAGAACATGTCGCGCAGGAGACGCTGCAGCTCTTCGAAGTCGGGGGTGTCGCCAGAGTTGTCTGGCCTGTTCGTGTCGCCAGTACCCATGTCTGAACTCCTTCGGATCGGTGCAACTTTAACGGTACGGCACACGGCCAGAAACTGCCTGCTAGATTGGCGAGCGGTTGCCCAGATGCGTTCCGCCGAGTGCGAACAGCCCCGCGAGGTGCGCGCCCGCGCCAGCGGCAGGCGCCTGAACCGCCGACAGAAACGAAAGAGGCAACGTGACCCTCGATCCTGCGCCCGACTCATCAGATTCCTCCGAGTCCTCGGGTTCGTTCGAACACGCTCAAGAGCCCCGAGCGGGCGGTGTGGGCGGTCGCCTGTGGCGTTCCCTGCGGCGCGTCATCCGCGAGAATCGCACCGAGGCCGTCATGGTGGTCGTCGCGCTTCTCGTGCTGGCCGTGGCCACCATTCCCTCGCCGTACGCCATCGAGCGCCCGGGGCCCGTCGTCGACGTACTCGGCACGGTGCCGGTCGAAGGTGAGGACGTGCCCGTGCTGACGGTCGAAGACCAGGTGGGTGGGGAGGACGAGGGACGCCTGAACCTACTGACGGTATCGATCGCGGGCAGCCCGCAGCGGCCCCTGAGCTGGATCTCACTCGTACCCGCGCTGTTCGACCCGTCGCAGGACATCGCTCCGATGACCCAGTTCTATCCCGAGGGGATCACCGTCGAGCAGCGCGAAGAAGTTACCTCCATGCAAATGGACGCCTCGCAGGTGGTGTCGGCGACCGCCGCCTTTCGTGCAGTGGGGCTCGAGGTGGGGGTCTCGCTCAGCATCGGCGACGTCGACAAGGCGGGACCCGCCGCAGGAGTACTGGAACCTGGGGATGAGCTCGTGAGCATCAACGGTGAGGAGCTCAAGAGCTTCGAGCAGTTGCTTGAGACCGTATCTACCGGCACCGACCCCCTCACGATTGAGATCGTGCGAGACGGCAAACCCCGCACCGAGATGGTGACGCCTCGGGAGCCCACCGATGGTGCGGCGCCGCGCTTGGGGATCGTCGTCTCAACTTCATACGAGCTTCCGCGCGAGGTCGACATCAGCGTGCCCCACATTGGCGGGCCGAGTGCAGGGCTTATCTTTGGGCTCGCGATCATGGACCGAATGGGGGAGGGCCCGTCGCTCGACGGGCTTACCGTATCGGGCACTGGCACGCTCAACGAAGATGGTGCGGTCGGGCCCATTGGTGGACTCACTCAAAAGGCCTGGGCTGCGTCGCGCGCAGACACTGACTTGTTCTTAATGCCGGTGGCGAACTGCCCCGACGTTCGAGACTTCCCGAAGGACCTCAACGTGGCGCCCGTGGCAACGCTGGATGAGGCCGTGGCGGCGATCAACGCCGCAAGCGCCGGTGATGCGGTGGCCGGGCTCGACCGCTGCGCCGCGAAGGTGGCCGAATAGCGGCGAATCGGACTGCTCAACCGCCGGGGCCGGGGGCCGCTCTCGAGTTTACGAATTGTCAGGAGCGTCCTGCACGCAAACGATAGGCTCGTGGGGTAGACAGCGCCCGACAACTTCGGGTGCACGCTCGGACAGGAAGTAATACAGAGACGTGACCGACCAGAACTTGCATGCTCAGGCCGCTCGTCCGCGCCGATTGTCACCGCTTGCGGTGACGGTCGTGATCGTGGTGGCCCTTATTCTTGGCTTCCTGGCGGCAGCCGCCGTCACCGCAGAAGTGCTGTGGTATCGACAGGTCGGCTTCTTGCCGGTGCTGACGACCCAATGGCTCGCGGCCGGCACGATGTTCGTGCTCGGGTTCCTCGGCATGGCCGTGCCTCTCTTCTTCGCAATCGATCTCGCCTATCGCAAGCGCCCGGTGTATGCGCGGTTGACCGCGCAGCTCGACCGCTACCAGGAGCTGTTCGAGCCGCTCCGTCGACTGGTGAAGTGGGCCCTGCCCTCGCTGATCGGCCTGTTCGGTGGCTTTGCCGCCGCCGCGAACTGGCAGCGCGCTCTGCTGTGGCTCAACAGCGAGAACACGGGCGAAAAGGATCCGCAGTTCGGGCTCGATGTCTCGTTCTACCTCTTTAGCTTGCCAATGCTGCAGGGCATCGTTGCGTTTGCCTCGGCCGTGACACTGCTGGCGCTGATCGCCGGTGTAGCCACAAGCTACCTCTACGGCGGCATTTCATTCTCGGGGCGCGACGTGCGCGTCTCGAAGGCGACCCGGATCCAGGCCGCGATTCTCGCCGGGCTGTACCTCCTGCTGCAGGCCGTGAGCCTGTGGCTCGACCAGTACCGGTCGCTCACGGGCAGTGAAGGCCTGCGCACGGGTGCCATGTTCCAGGATGTGCACGCGGTCATCCCGGGCAAGCAGATCCTCGCGGGCATCGCGATCATTGTTGCAGTGCTGTTCCTCGTGACGGCGTTCACGGGCAAGTGGCGTCTGCCGGTCGTGGGTACCGCGCTGTTCCTCGTGTCGAGCATTGTGCTTGGCGTTGGTTACCCGTGGGGCGTGCAGCAGTTCCAGGTACAGCCCGACGAGAAGAGCCTCGAGTCTGAGTACATTCAGCGCAACATCGATGCCACGCGTGTCGCGTACGGCATCGACGAGGTCAAGACGGAACGCTACGACGCAGTCACCGACGCTGAGCCTGGGGCGCTGCGCAATGATGCCGCAACGACCGCCAACATCCGTATTATCGACCCCGAGGTAGTCTCGCCCACGTTTGCACAGCTTGAGCAGATTCGGCAGTACTACCAGTTCCCCACCTCGCTCAGCGTCGATCGCTATGAGATCGACGGCAAGATCGAAGACACCGTGTCGGCAATTCGCGACATTGATATCCGGGATCAGACCGGTTGGTATAACCGTACGCTCGTGTACACGCACGGCTACGGTCTCGTAGCTTCGTATGGTAACCAGCGTTCGGCGGGCGGCGAGCCTGTCTTCCTTGAGAGCGGAATCCCCACAAGCGGCAAGCTCGGGGAGTTTGAGCCCCGGGTCTACTTCGGTCAGAATTCGCCCGAGTACTCCATCGTGGGTGGCGAGCGGAAGAAGTCCATCGAGTTGGACTTCCCGGCTGACGCCGAGAGCGCTGCCGAGGCTGCCGCGAAGGACGCCCCTGACGCGCAGAAGGCGGACCCTACTGACCAGACGCCAGCGACTGAGGAAGCAGAAGCCGCAGCGACCGACGAAGCCGCTGCAGCCGAGCAGGCCGCAGCTGACGAGGCGGCCGGCAGCGGCCGTCAGAACATGACCACGTTCAAGGGTGATGGTGGCCCCGCGCTGAACAACCTGTTCACCAAGCTGATCTACGCCCTGAAGTTCCAGGACATGGAGGTGCTGCTGTCGGGTGCTGTGGTGGACGGTTCGCAGATTCTGTACGACCGTGACCCGGTCGATCGCGTGAAGAAGGTTGCGCCGTATCTAACAGTTGATGCTGCACCGTATGCGTCGGTGGTTGATGGTCGCATTAAGTGGATCGTTGACGGCTACACGACCTCTGCGGACTACCCGTACTCCGAGGTGCAGGACATGAACGCGCTGACGGTGGACTCGGCGAATAAGGAGCGTAACCCGCTTCCCAAGCCGATCAACTACATTCGCAACTCGGTCAAGGCCACGGTCGATGCGTACGACGGCTCAGTGAAGCTGTACGCGTGGGACACCGAGGATCCGCTGTTGAAGTCTTGGGGCAAGATCTTCCCGGGAACGCTGTCGGATGTTGCCGACATGAGCGGCGATCTGATGAGTCACGTGCGCTACCCGACCGATATGTTCAAGGTGCAGCGCGCGGTGCTCGGCGAGTACCACGTGACGTCGCCCGATGCGTTCTACTCGGAAGAGGACAAGTGGCGTACACCGAACGACCCCGTATCGAGCACACAGGCAAACGCGCAGAAGTTCCTGCAGCCGCCGTACTACCTGACCCTCGCGGCGGGTGCTAAGGCAGACCCGAACTTCTCGATCTACTCGACCTATATTCCGGCTGCAGAGGGGGAGACCCAGCGAGATATTCTCACGGGCTACCTCGCGGCGAACTCGAACGCGGGCAACAAGAAGGGTGAGATCTCGAAGGACTACGGTTCGCTGAAGATGCTCACGCTGCCCAAGAGCAACTCGATTCCCGGGCCCGGTCAGGTACAGAACAGTTTCACGACCGACTCGAAGGTCTCGAATCTGCTGAACATTTTGCGCCAGGGTGAGAGTGAGGTCATCAGCGGTAACCTGCTGACCGTGCCAGTCGGTGGCGGCCTGTTGTACGTACAGCCCGTGTACGTCAAGGCTAAGACGGGAACCAGCTTCCCGATCCTGCAGAAGGTGCTCGTCTCGTTCGGCGACCAGATCGCATTCGAGGACACGCTTGATGGTGCACTCGACGCGCTGTTTGCGGGCGACTCGGGGGCCAACGCGGGTGACGGCAACGTGCCCACGGAGGAGCCCGCTGTCGATCCCGAAGCCCCCGCGGTAGACGAGGGTGCCGGATCGGGTACACCGCTGACCCTGGACGCGGCATTGAAGGAACTGCAGCAGGCGTTTAAGGACCGCGACGCCGCGATGAAGAAGGGCGACTGGGCCGCTTATGGCAAGGCTGATGAGCGGGCCAAGCAGGCCCTCGAGGCAGCTTTGGCCGCCGAGTAGCGACTTCAGTCACTGAAAAGTGGGGCCCGACGCGTTTGCGTCGGGCCCCACTTTCGTTTCTGGGCACAGGGCGACGTGAGCGACCGGTGGCCGAATCATTCGCATTAATCTACTCGTTGCAGATAAAGTGAGGGGAAGAAATGCAGCCACCCTCCAGCAGTGTCGCGGAAGGGGTGCGCTGTGGTTGCTCACCCAATGATGGGCGCGAGACTGGAGAAACTGTGCAGATACGAACCATTCAGCCTCACCGCCTCACTGAGGCGGTGAGCGTGATCGCGCGCGCCTTTCGTGACGAGCCGATCATTGGTCAGATGGTGGCCGAAGATGCTGCGCAACGGGATCGCAAAATCAGGGACTACTTCGCGTGGAGTATTCGCGTCACCGGGCTCAGCAATACCGATGTAGCGATTGATCCGCTTACTGACCGGGTGCTGGGTGTCGCTCTGTGGGAGCCGCCCGGACATCGCCCGCACACCGTGCGCGGCGCGATTGCGCTTCCTGGTGTGTTGCGGGGCATCGGCCGCTCCGGGTTCACAACCCTGAAGGCGTTTGGGCGAGCGGGCCTCAGGAAACATCCCGAGCAGCCACATTGGCATCTGGTCGATGTGGGGACGTGCCCCAGCGCGCGCGGGCGCGGGGTAGGTGCAGCGCTCGTGCGCCACCGACTCGAGTGTGCAGACCGAGACCAAAGGATCGTTTCGTTGGAGGCAACGACGGAGGGGAGCGCGAGGTTGTACGAACGGCTGGGGTTTGATCGCAGAGATCGATTGGTCGGGGTGGCTGATGGAGTGACCGTGATGTGGCGTGAGCCTGCCCTACCAAGCGCTCCGCGTCGCGCAGGCGGGGCCGCGTTGTGAACGGCGCAAAAGTGGCGAGCGAACCTCGCCCGGCTGGACGTCCCAAGCGGGGCAGTGCCGTGATCGATGCCACTCGCATCGGCAGTGCCACGATGGAGGTGCTGTCGACACAGGGGGTCAACGGCCTCACGATCTCAAACATCGCCAAGGCACTTGATGTGCGTTCGCAGACCCTCTACTACCACGTGGCCAGCGTAAGTGACGCGGTCAATATGGCGCGAGGTGTGGTGATGGATCGCATTGACGTGGGCCTCCTCGAACAGGACCCGTGGGACGAAGCCGTGGCCGAGTTTGCTGTCGCCTACTACCGCGCATTCCAGCCACTTGGCCAGGAGAACTCGGTGTTCTTTATGTTCGTGATCACGAACGGTCAGGCCCTTCGTGCGTATGAGCGATTTATCAAGCGCGCCATCGAGGCGGGGGTGGGCGGGCAACAGGCCCTGCAGCTATTGCTGGACCTTGAGCACATGACATTCTCGACAATCTTTGAGCATTCCACCTGGAGCAGCTTGTTTTCCCCGGAGGCAATCGCACGCGAGGGATGCGAGCACTTGGAGTCCCTGCTGAAGACTCGCGAACAGGGCCCGGAGGCGATTGAGCGAAAGGTCTATGACGGGGCGCTTCGACTTGCGCGTGCGGTGCTTGTTTAGCGCATTCGTCAGTTAGGTTGACATCCTGCTCGACATCATTTATCTTCATGATGTAGATAGTGATGCGGGGGACGAGCCTCGTACGCAACGCGCAGGGCAAAGGAGTCTCACGTGGCGCACGCGACGGCAGCGAAGCTGGCAACAGATGTCATCATTCTGGGCGGTGGCCTTGCAGGCCTCGCCGCAGCAGATTCCCTCGGGGATTCGGGCCTTGATGTGACCCTGCTTGAAGCCGGGTCACGGCTGGGGGGCCGCACCCATGGTGAACACTGGGCCGCCGCAGGCCGCCCAGTGGATCTGGGCGGCACCTGGCTGCTACCGACGTTTACGAAGTCGTTCGAACTGCTCGACAGGCTCGGGATCAGCACCTACGATTCTCCTGCCTCAGATCTGTGGCTGACCCACTTCAGGGACGGCGCTGCGGCTCGCCACCTGCTGAGCGACACGGAATACACCGAACTCGAACGAGTATTGGCGATCCTTCGCCGCGTGGTTGCCGCATCACCCGAGCCGCTCAGTTCCGAAGCGGCGCTGCGGCTGGCTCGTGAAGAAGAGCCAGCGCCGAGCCCGCTCATCGAGGACTGGCTTCGTGCCACTCAGCGGTACCTCGCGGGCGCCAACTTGGACGCGGTGGACGCTGGCCACCTGCTGCTTGCGATTGAAGACATTGCTGATCCGGAGCACTACCGTGCGCAGATTCAGGGCGCGACGAAGTCACTCATTGACGCGCTTGCGGCGCGCATCTCGGCGCGCGTAGAGCTCAATGCGCGCGCGGTGAGCGTGCGTCACGACGGGGAGAAGTTCGCTGTGCGCACGGGAGCCGGGCATGAGTATGCTGCTTCAAACCTGATTCTCGCGGTGCCGTTGAACTGCATTGCGGATATCGACATTGACCAGGTGCTGCTCGGGGGCGTCGCCCCGATCGCGCGCGAGGGGCACGCGGGCCTGGCGCGTAAGGACTGGCTCGTGCTCGATGGGGTGCCGGATCACTTTCGCGTCTTTGCTTCGCATGGCCCCTTCGGCTATTTCAGGTCGGAGGAGGTGCTCGCCGATGGCGGCGTGCTCTCGGTGGGGCTCGCGCCCGCTGACGAGGGCGAGATCGATACGGCAGAGCTCGAGATTATGATTCGCAAGCACTACCTGCCGGAGGCCCGCATTCGCTCCCGCATGACCTACGACTGGGGCGATGATCCCCACGCGAAGGGCACCTGGTTTGTGCCCCGCCCAGGCCAGTACGCGGCCCTCGCCGCGCTCGGCCCACATTTCCCCCAGCTGTTCGTGATCGGAGGCGACCTCGATTCGGAATTCCCCGGGACGCTCGAGGGAGCGATCTCGAGCGGGCAGCGAGCAGCCGCAGCAATCAAATACAATCAGGAGAGTCATTCACGTGCGCACTAGCGAGCACACCCCTTACACCAGCATGATCAATGGAAATGTGTCGCACTGGTGGCAACAGATCGGGGCCCCCGCGCCGCGCCCCGAACTGCCCGGCGATCTGACCTGCGACATTGCCATCGTGGGGGCGGGTTACACCGGCCTCTGGACGGCCTATTACCTGAAGAAGGCTCAGCCGAACCTCGACGTCGTGATCGTCGAACAGAAGCATGTCGGCTACGGCGCCTCGGGGCGCAACGGCGGCTGGCTGACGAGTGCCATTACCGGTGGACGCGAGCAGTATGTCGCGAGCCACGGCAAGGACACGGCCGAGCGTTTTCAGCGGACCATGAATGAGACCGTTGATGAAGTGATTCGAGTGTGCGCGGCGGAGGGGATCGACGCCGACATCCTGAAGGGTGGCGAATTTAACGTCGCGTACACGCCCGCCCAGGAGAAGCGGATTCGCGCCTACGCCGCCTCGGAGGCGCAGTGGGAGAGCTCGGGGCTGCGGCTCCTCGAAGCCGACGAGGCGAAGGCGAAGATCAACGTCTCAGGCACCCGAGCCGCCGTGTGGCACCCGAACGCGGCGCGCGTGCAGCCCGCCAAGCTCGCGGCTGGGCTCGCGCGCGTGGTCGAGGGCATGGGCGTTCGCATCTTCGAGCGCACGACCGTTAGTGAGATCCGGCCCCGCACATTACTCACCGACCGGGGCACCGTGCGTGCCGAGTACGTCGTGCGCGCGACGGAGGGCTTCACCGCGCAGCTTAAAGGCCTGAAGCGACTGTGGCTGCCCATGAACTCATCGCTGATTGTGACGGAGCCACTAGCGCCCGCAGTGTGGGACGAGCTGAACTGGAACAACGGCGAGGTCATGGGAGACCTCGCTCACGTCTACATGTACGCGCAGCGCACCGCGGACGATCGCATCGCATTTGGTGGCCGGGGCGTGCCGTACCGCTTTGGCTCCAAGGTCGATAACGATGGTTCGACGCAGGAGCGCACCGCGCGCACCCTGGCCGACCTGCTGTACCGGTTCTTCCCGCAGGCCGACGGCGCAGCGATTGACCACCTGTGGTCGGGCGTGCTGGGCGTGCCGCGCGACTGGGCTGCGACCGTGGGCCTCGACCCGGCCACGGGCATGGCCTGGGGTGGCGGATACGTCGGTACCGGCGTGACCTCGACCAACCTTGCGGGCCGCACTCTCAGCGACCTGATCCTGCGGCAGCGCACCGAACTGGTGGACCTGCCGTGGGTCAACCACCGCGTACGTAAGTGGGAGCCGGAGCCGCTGCGCTGGGTCGCGACCAAGGGTCTTTATGTCGCCTATGGCATGGCAGACAACAGCGAGTACAAGGGGCGTCAAGCCACCTCGCCCATCGCGCACATGGCGAACCTCATCACAGGCAAGCCCTAACTACCAGCCACGACGTGAACCGCGGCCGTGGGCCGCCCCCCGACAACTCAACGAGGAGTATCAAGATGCAACCCAACGAAGCACTCGAAGTGCTGAAATCCGATGACGCGCTGCAGCAAAAACTGTCGCGCGGCCAGTTCTATTCACTCCTCACGGCAGCGGTCATTGTGCCGGCTGTCGTGCTGATGATCGTGGGGGCGTGGTTCTAATGGCAATCAAGGAACAGGTTCCCGTGGACAGTTCCACGATGCCGCTCACCCTTCGCGAGAAAAAGTGGGGCTTTCTCGCCACGTTTGGCAACACGACCTCGGCCGCGATTGCAACCTGGAGCTTCGTCGCCGGCGCTACCGTGGCGTTCTACCTCGATACGGTCGTGGGCATCATCGTGATGGCCGCGGGCGTGTTGATCGGCCTCTTCATTACGGTGATGGCGGCGTTGCCGATGTCTCAGCGATACGGGCTCGAAGCCGTGCGCTCGATGCGACCCGCATTCGGTGTGCGCGGCAGCATCTTTGGCGTCGTGCTCGTGTTCCTGACGCTGATCGGCTGGAACTCGGTGCTCGCCATCGTGCTAATGCAATCAGCGTCGACAGTGATGGAGACGCTGGGCTTCGTGCCACCCAGCGCCATGAAGGTCACCCAAATTGTGATCCTCGTGATCGCGGTTGCCGTCGTGTTCGCGCTCGTCAACAGGGGCTCGGGTGCGCTGCGTTGGGCGGGCCCCGCCATAACCGCTGCCGTCATCTTGCTCGTCATCGTGATGCTGGTGTTCTTGATTCAGCACTTCAGCTGGGAAGCTATCGTTACCGCTGCCCCGCTCGCTCCGCTCGAAGATTCTCGATTGAACATCATGATCATCGTTGAGATGGGCATCGCCAGCGGTCTCTCCTGGTGGCCATATCTTGGCAGCCTGACGCGCTACAGTCGCAACACCAACACCGCCATGTGGCCGAGCCTGCTCGGGCTCGGGCTCGTGATGGTGGGCATCGCCTCGCTGGGTCTCATGACCGCACTCGTGCTTCCCGAATCGGGCGGCAACCCGGTCTACCTGCTCGCGACGCAGGGTGGCGTCTGGTTCGGTATCGGCGGACTGCTCTTCCTCTTCTTCGCCAACATTGGCACGATGATGGTGGGAACGTACACGAGCGTGCTCGCGCTCAAGCAGACCCCGGTGCTCGAGAACAAGCTGTCGTGGCGCACCGCTACGGTCATCACGCTCATTCCGGTGCTGATCGTGTCGATCTTCTTCGGTGATCCATTCCTGGCCTCGTACCCCACGTTCCTCGCATTCTCGGGTGTGCTGATGGCCCCGATCTGTGCGATCCTCATCGTGGACTACTTCATTGTGCGCAAGCAGTCGCTCGACGCAGATGGACTGTACTCGTCCGTGCGTGGGAGCGGCTACTGGTACACCGGTGGATTCAATGTAGCGGGAATCGTCGCGCTGGCTCTGGGGATCGGGTCGTTCTTTGTGATGTTTGATCCGATCGGCTACATTCCGAGGTTCGGCTTCCACATTATTGGAGGCAGCGTGCCGAGCGCCCTCGTGGCCGGAGTGGTCTACTATCTTGTGTTCCGACTCACACACAGGAAACCGCTGACAGTCGCAGCCTAGTCAGCTCACTGGGGGTCGAGGCGGGGCGGGAGATGGCAGATTGCCATTGACCGCCCCGTTGCTGTTGGCGGCTCGGCTCCGGCTAATGTGAAGCAACAGACAAAGCGAAAGGCCCCGGTCTGGATTTCTCCAGACCGGGGCCTTTCTCACAGTTGCGGGGGCAGGATTTGAACCTACGACCTCCGGGTTATGAGCCCGGCGAGCTACCGAGCTGCTCCACCCCGCGTCACAATCATTAGCTTAATGCGGTGGTGCAGCATGGCACTAAAGCGACGAAATTGTGGGCGTGTTGCTTTGGGTGCTTGAAGTGTTTGGGGGTGCGGGGGATCGAGTGGGTGGATCGAGTCGCTCACAAGCGGCACGAATGCGCTGTGCAAAATTGTCTACCGGGTTGGTCGGCCCGTGAGGCCCCGGTTGCCTGTCTTACGGCGAGGTGGTGTGGGTGCCGGGGTGTTTGGGGAAAGCGAAAGGCCCCTGGTCTGGAATAAATCCCAGGCCAGGGGCCTTTCTCACAGTTGCGGGGGCAGGATTTGAACCTACGACCTCCGGGTTATGAGCCCGGCGAGCTACCGAGCTGCTCCACCCCGCGTCACAAGAGATAACTCTATCACGGCGAAAGGGGGCCCACGAATCGAGGGTTCCCAGGCGTGTTGCGGTCTGTGGAAAGCGCTGACAACAGGGCTGCCTGAACGCGCAAGATCGGGGGCAGCCGCCTCATGGGGCGGTGATGCGGGCCGCACCGGGATCCGCTATTTGGATTTTGAGGAGGACCCCATGTCCACACCAGAGCTGGTCAGCCCGCAGGTGGCGCGGCCCCGACCGCGGCGTACGAGATGGTTGCGCAAGGCGTGCGGAGCGCTTATCGCTTTCGCCGCCCTCGTATCTGGAGGTGTGGTCGCTGGCTCAAGCCCCGCCTCAGCGCTCCCGCGAGGTGAGTCGGTGTCGTTTTCGGGAGGGCTCACAATTTCAAACTTCATCTTGCCCGGAGGGAAGCGTGCCTACTGCGTCGAGGTGGTGATGGGCGAACCTACCGGTCAAGCCTGGCTTGACGGGCGGCTCTCGAAGTTGCCCGGGGTGTCCTTGCGGCTCAACCCGTGGAACAACCCGACCGGCATGCGTCAAATGAACTATCTCATTGACCGCCACGGGCAGACGAAGAACGCGTGGACCTCGGCCGCTGTGCAGCTGACGATCTGGCGCATGCGCGAGAACTTTCTCGAAGGCAACCCGATGCTGAATCAAAAAATGGCCGTGTTGAAGTCGTCCCAGAAGGGGCGCGATCTGATCACGCGCTCGAACCAGCTCGTCGCCGACGCAAAGACCAATGCCAAAGCTCCCACTTCCGCCCCGGCGATCTCGGGGGAGCTGTCGATTACGCCGGATCCGATGGGTAAAGCTGGCAGATATCGTGTTGCCTACCCCAAGGGAACGGTTTCATTGAGCGCGATCAGCGGCGTATTTGTGCGAAATGGTGAGGCGACCATTACGGTGCCGAGCGATGAAGCCACCGCTCGTTATATAGACATTGAACCCGGCGCGAAGCAGCTGAAAGTGACCGGTTCGTGGGAAACCGTGGGGCAGGCGGGGTGGGAAGCCCAGCTCGATGTCTACAGCACCTCAACTGCCGCTGGAGGGACGGGCCAGCGTGTGGCCGTGGCCACAGGGAAATCGAATGTCCCTCGGCGAACGGGCAAGTTCACCACGGTGATCGCGTCCCCGCCTCCGCCCAAAGCACCCCCGGTGGCTTCGTCGCTTGCGCAGCCCTCCGCTGAAGTGGGTGGATCGATGCGAGACGAGCTCATCGTGCAACAGCGAAGCGGCACGACCCTCGACATGTGGCCGGCCGCGACCGCGAGCTTTACGGCGTACCTCGAGCCCGAAGCCGGAGCGCTCAAGTATGACGCGTCGTGGAATCCGCTGATGGGTGCGCCATATAGCGCCCACAAGGAAGACGAGAGTACGGGAGAGCCGCTGTGGCACACCTGGTGGGCTAATCAGCAGGGGCAAGCACTGCGCGATTACGACGGCAATCCCATCCCGATTGCCGATCACACAGGACACCAGACGTCGGGAACCGCGGCAGACGGCACCACATACCCGGTGGCACATCTGACCGAAGCGGGGGAGCCGGTGCTTGACGAAGCGGGCACGCCAACGTTCCACACGATTCGGGAGCCACAGCTCGAGGAACGCCGAGACCCGCAGCGGTGGACAGAAGACGAGCTGACGGCAATGTCTGAGGACGAACGGTGTCTGGCGCAACCGGTTTTTGAGGAAACCGGGATTGCGGTGCCGGGGCCGGGCACCTATGCGAGTTCAGATGTCACCGTGCGCTCGGGCGGCACGATTCACTGGGTCGAGCAGGTCTTCTCGCGCGGCCAGCAGATGCACGAGGGGGAATGTGGGGTCGCAAATGAAACCACCCGCATCAACCAGCCCGGTGTGGTCACTCAGGCGCCGCCCAACTTGGTGATCGGGGAAGAAGCGTTTGACACCGCCACCGTGAGTGGCACGCTGCTCCCCAACGTGTCGTACACGATTCGATTCGAGGCATATCGTGCGCCCGCAGCGCCCCTAGACACCGAGGAAGTCGATGTGGCACCGGGCGCTGAGGCGCCGAGCTGCACTGCCGAGAACCTCGTGTTTCGGTCAGGCCGGATACCGGTGACCGCCGTCGGGGAGATCCGATCACCGGGGTTCACCATCAGTGCAGCGCACGGAGCGAAACTGTGGTGGGTGGAAACCCTGGAAATTGATGAGGGCGACGGGCCGCGGCCACTGCATCGAGGCGTGTGCGGGCTCGCAAATGAGACCACGCACATCGGTCAGCCCGAAGTTGAGACCCAAGCACTGCCCTCGGCTGTGGTGGGGGACGACATCACTGACACCGCCACGTTGAGTGGTCAGTTTGTTACCAATGACGGGGCCCAGTGGGAGCTGTCGTTTCAGGGCTATCGAGCGACAACGGTGAGTGCGAACGACACCCCCGTGTGCGATGCCAGCAACCAGATCTTCTCGGTGCCGCCCGTCGCAGTGGAGGGGCCGGGCCAGATCACCAGCGCCCCGGTGCGCGCCCGCCCCGAATGGCGTGGGGACGTGTGGTGGGTGGAAACGCTGTGGCTGATTCAAGACGGGGAACGCACGGCTTACGCGACGGGAGTGTGCGGAATCGCGAATGAGACCACCTCGCTCGAGGGCCCATCCGTCACAACGCTCGCGATGCCGCTCGCGACGGTGGGCGACGCAGCGACCGATACGGCAACCGTGACCGGGCCGCTCAGCACGGCGCTCGGACAAGCATATGAACTCAGCTTCGCGGTATACCGAGGGGACAGCTCCCTGACCGGTACGACAGAAGCGCAATGCACGGCAGAGAACATGCTTTGGGAAAGTGATTCGGTCGCCGTGACCGCGCCCGGCGACGTCACCTCGCCAGCCTTCACCGTGCTTCCCAGGCACGGCGACACCATTTGGTGGGTGGAATCCCTGTGGCAGATCGACCGGGGCAAGGCGTTTAAGGCAGGGGGAGAACCAGTCCGCACGCTCATTAGCGAGGGGCAATGCGGGGTCGAACACGAGACCACGAGGATTCAACGTCCCAGCGTCGCCACGGTTGCCACAGCACGGGTACGCGTCGGGGAACCGTTGTTTGACACCGTCATTGTGGAGGGGGCGCTCGCGCAACGGAAGGACATCGAGTATCGCGTGACTTTCGCCGCGTATGAGCGCTCGGCCGACGGAAGCATGAGCTGCACGCCAGATACTGAGATTGCCGAGCTGTCGGACGAGCGGGGCGTCATCATCACCGAGGCCGGGCGCTACGAATCACGGCGCACGATTGCGCGACCCGAGCACGTGGGGCTGGGTGGCTACGTCGAATCGCTCATGATGACCGTCGACGGGCAAACACACCTCGTCCACCGTGGGGCTTGCGGGGCCGCCTCTGAGAACTTTGAAGTGGTGCCGGGTGACGTTCCGCCCCCGCCAGGGAAGCCAGGCCTCCCACGCACCGGTGGCTCCTCGGGCCTCTGGGCCGCCGGTGCAGCCGCGCTGATGCTGCTTGTCGGGGGAACGATCCTGGCACTGACAACGGTGCGCAGAAGTCGGCGCGACTCATGACCCGCAGCCATTGTGCAGTTGATCCAAACCAAATTCATAGGTTGACGGGCCAAAGTGGTGACATACGAAGGGAGCCACCATGGCCACGACGCCCGAGAACCACCAGCCGAACGAAGCCGAAGGTAACATCTACCCGGCACCGCAGGCACCGCAGCCCCCTTACCAGGGGGCATCAACCACGCAGGCAACGACGCCGCTGCCCGACATGCCCGCACCCCAGGTGCCGTCATTCCCGCAGCAGCCCGCGAGCCAGCAGCCGCAGCCCGTCGGCTCCCCGCAACCCGCTGCCCACGGCTACAGTGCACCTGCTGACCAGAGCAACTACCAGCCCCAGCCGCAGCTCGGTCAGGGCGCATTCGGGTCGGCCAATGGCGGCATGGGAGGCGCCGGCGGTAACGACGGTAACGGCTCAGACAATGGCGCTCCCCAGACCCCCCAGTCCAAGGGTCGCACCGGCATGCTGCTGGCTGGGCTCGCGATTGGTGCGCTGCTTGGCGGCGTCGTCGGTGGCGGCGTGGCCGCGGTCGTGTCGGCAAACGGCAAGCAGGAAGTGGTCACGCAGGGCGCGAACGGTTCCCTCACGCTCAACAACGCCGACAACGTCACCGCCATCTCCGGCGTCGCGGCAGTAGCGACCCCGAGTGTCGTGACCCTCCAGGTCACCGGCGCAAACGGTAGCGGCTCGGGATCCGGCGTAATCTACAGCGAAGACGGCTACATCGTCACCAACGCCCACGTCGTCACCCTCGACGGCGCAGATCCCGACTCCGCACAGATTCGGGTCAAGCTGAGCGATGGCCGCATCCTCGACGGCACGGTCGTGGGCGTTGACCCGTACGCCGACCTTGCCGTCGTCAAGGTGGAGGCAGACGGCCTTCCCGCCATCACGGTGGCAGACTCCGGCAAGCTCAACGTCGGTGACCTCACTGTCGCCATCGGTGCACCGCTCAACCTGGCCAACACGGTCACGAGCGGTGTGGTGAGCTCGCTCTACCGTGGCATCTCGGTCGGCAGCCCACTGATTCCCCAGGATCCCACCCCGTCGCCAGGCGATAACGGTCAGGGCGGCGACAACGGTCAGGGTGACAATGGCGGCAACGGATTCCCTTGGGACTTCCGCTTCGGCCTCCCCGACCAGGGTCAGGGAGGCGAGCAGCAGCCTCAGCAGCAGGCCGCTGGCGGCACTGTGACGCTCCCCGTTATTCAAACCGATGCGTCCATTAACCCGGGCAACTCGGGCGGAGCCCTGCTCAACGGCAAGGGCGAACTGATCGGCATCAACGTGGCGATCGCGTCCCCGAGTAGCTCCGACGGGGTTGCCGGCAGCGCCGGGCTCGGCTTTGCGATCCCGTCAAACCTGGTCGCTCGCGTGGCCGACGCCCTCATCGCGGGCGAACAGCCCTCCCACGGACTCCTGGGGGCCTCGGTCGCCGACTCCTCACAAGACACTGACGCCGACGCCAACCGTGCCGGTGGTCTGCTGGTCGATGTGGTCAAGGGCGGTGCCGCAGACAAGGCTGGCCTGCGTGCGGGAGATGTCATCACCGCAGTGAACGGCGTGCCCGCCGTCGACGGCACCTCGGTGTCAGCGCTCGTGCGCATGAACGCCGGCGGCAGCACGGTCAAGATCGATTACACTCGCGACGGCAAGGCCGGCGAGACCGAAGCCAAGCTCGGCACTCTCGAGTGGTAACGGCCGCACCGCACGAGTCGGAAGCCGTGCCAGGCGAGCAGTGAGCGCCGCGTGAGCCCCGGGACCAGTTCATCTGGACCCGGGGCTCACCTGCATCCCGTAGCATTGACCCAATGAGTAGCAGCACGCGATTCCGCTTCGACCGAGGCAACCTCGACAAGCTCCTCGCACTGCCCAAATACGCCCTCGCGCTCGTCCTCTCGTGGTTTGTCCCCCGGGTGAGCGGCCGTTGGGTCTTTGGCAGCGGAGCCGGAGTGGGCGAGGGCGCGCTCGCCGTCGCCGAGGAGCTCGTGCGGCGCGATCCGGCGGTTCCGATCGTGTGGCTCGTGGCGAACGATGACGAGGCGCAGGAGGCCGCTGGCCGCGGCTTTACGCCCATCGAGCGCGAAAGCTGGGCCGGGTTCTGGGCCACGCTGCGCGCAGGCCAGATCGTCGTCACCCACGGGCTCGGCGACGCGAACCGCTTCGGCGTCGCTGGCGGTTTTGTGGCGCAGCTGTGGCACGGTGCACCGCTTAAGCGTTTGCACCTCGACTCCCCGGTGACGACCACCGTGCGCGGGCCTGCCGCGGTGCGCGGGCTGCTGCACCGCATGTATCTGCGCGGCGCGCAGGAGGTCAACCTGTTTGTCGCGGGCTCCGAGATCTCCGCGGCGAGGCTCCGCTCCGCCTTCCGCGTTGATCCGGGCAAGGTGCGGGTGCTCGGAGATCCGCGCGACGACGCGCTCGCTGAGCAGGCCGCAGATCCGGATCATGCCGCCCACGCCCGAGCACAGCTTGCGGCGTTGCTCACCGCTCCAGACGCGCCCGAGGCCATTGATACGGGCGCCCGCGTCGTGCTCTACGCGCCCACCTGGCGCGATGGCGAGCCCGATCCGGGGCTGCCCAGCGCCGCCGAGATGACCGAAGTCGAGGCGGCTCTCGAACGTGCGAACGCGCACCTCGTGACCCGTTCCCACCCGCTCGGCGAGGGGGAGTGGGCCCAGTGGCAGAGCCCGCGCGTGCACCTGCTCGGCGCCGATAAGGTGCGCGACATTACGCCGCTCCTCGGCGGCGTCGACTGGCTCATTACCGACTATTCCTCGATCGCCATCGACTTCGCGCTGCTGGGACGCCCGCTGCTGTGGTTTGCGCCGGATCTTGCCGCATACACCGCCACTCGGGGACTGTACGAGCCTCTCGAGGTCACGAGTGGTGGGCGCATCAGCGCCGACTGGGGCTCGGTCGCGCAGCGGCTGACCGAGCTGGCCACGTCGTCGTTCGCCTACCGCGCGGCCGAGCAGGAGACCCGGTTGCTTGCCGCACGATTTCACGCCTACCCCGGGGGCGGCGCCGCCGCCCGGGTGCTCGATGAGATCGATCGACTACAGCGGCCCGCACGCGAGCTCGTGCAGGGGCCGGCCGTGTTCTTCGAAAGCTTCTACGGCCGCCAGGTGAGCTGCAACCCGCTCGCCATTGACCGCGAGATTGCGGCGCGTGCGCCCCACGTCACACGCTACTGGAGCGTCACGAGCGAGGCCCAGACCGTGCCCGCGGGCGCGATTCCCGTGCTCGTGGGCGGCAAAGACTGGCACGCGGCGCGGCGCTACGCCAAGCTACTCGTCGTCAACGACTGGCTGCGCTACGGGTTCCGACGCGCCCGCGGCCAGATCGTGCTGCAAACCTGGCACGGCACGATGCTGAAGCACCTCGCGCTCAGCCGCCCGAAGGTGGGACTGCGCACGCGGGTGGCGATCCGGCGCGAGAGTCGGCGTTGGAGCCTCATGCTCGCCCAGAACCCGCACTCGCGGGATCAGTTTCGCGAGAGCTACGCGTTTCGCGGACGCATCATCGAGGCGGGGTATCCGCGCTGCGACCGGCTCGCACGCTCTGTCATCGGAACGGGCCGCAACCCCATCGATGTGGGGCTCGCCCGCACCGCGATTGGGGTGCCCACGGGCGTCCGCGTGCTCGTCTACGCGCCGACCTGGCGCGACGGCGGCGTGAGCGTCGTCAACGATCTTGACGTGCACGCGCTCGCGGCGGATCTCGGCGACGACTGGGTCGTCGTCGCGCGCGGGCACACCCGCACGCACGGGTTTGGCGGCTACGGGCGATCGTACGAGGGTGCGGGGCACGTCATCGACGCGACGGGACACGATGACATTAATGACGTGCTGCTCGCCGCAGATCTGGTGGTCACCGACTATTCGTCGATCATGTTTGACGCGACCGTCGCTCGGCTTCCGATGCTGTTCTTTGCGCCGGATCTCGCCGCCTACCGCGACCGAGAGCGCGGCTTCACGTTTGACTTCGAGCGTCGCGCACCCGGGCCGATTCTGTCCCGGCGCAACGAGGTGGCCGAGCATGCGCGACAGCTCGCCGAGCACGGCGCCGAGGCTGCGTGGTCGAGGGAGTACGCCGAACGTTACGAGGAGTGGCGTCAGGTGTTTAACCCGCTCGATGATGGTGCTGCCGCGGCACGGGTCGTCGACGAGCTCGACGGCATGGGCGCGCTGCGGCAGTAGCGGCTGACAGTTCGGGTCGCCCGCCCGATGTGGAAGCTTGACGGCAGGGGTGCATTACGGTGGCGACAACTTGAGCCAGCCGGTCAGCGCCGAGCGGCACGCCTAATTGGTGCTGGCGCGCCGAACGGTTACCGAATGCGTGAGCGGTCGACGACGCTGCGCGCGCCGAACACGATGCCGCGCAAGAACCCAGACCCCCAGCTCAGGTGCATCGTCATGAGGGTGGCGGCGGTGAGCACACGGTCGCGCGCCCCCCGCTGATCCGGAATCTTTGCGGTAGCGACCGTGATCCCAGCGGCGTATGCCCCCAGCGGGGCGAGCAGCACCGGCCAGGCCGAGGCCCAGGGCACCACGCCCGTGGCGAGCAGAGCGAGCGCGGCCGCGCTGACCGTGAGCCCGATGACGAGGGTACCGGGGGCGAAGAATCGCCACGGGTTCGCACGCCCGTAGCGGCGCACGAGCACCGCACGCCAGGCGCCCGTCGCAAAGAACTGGCGTGAGAGGTTGCCGAGGCTTGCGCGCGGCCAGTAGGTCACCCCGAGCGCCGGTTCGAACCAGACGAGGTACCCGGCCTGGCGGAAGCGGAGGCACAGCTCCCAGTCCTCGCCACGCAGGATCTCGGGATCGTAGTCACCGACGGCATCGACTGCGTCGCGGCGAAACACCCCGAGGTAGGCCGATTCGGCCGGCCCGGCTACGCCGTCGCCGTGGTAGGCGCCGCCGCCCAGGCCGAAGGGACTGTTGTAGCAGCGGGCGATAGCGCGCTGCACGGGCCCCGATCCGGCCGCCCGCATGACGCCGCCGACGTTGGCCGCGCCCACCTGGCGCAGCGCCTCGACCGCGCGAGTGGTGTAGTCGGGGGTGAGCTCGGAGTGTGCGTCGACACGCACGATAATCGGGTGGCGGCTGTGCGCGATTGCCAGATTGAGGCCAGCGGGGATGTCGCGGGCGGGGTTGGCGACGAGCGTCACACGGGGATCCTCGTCCGCGAGTTGCTGGGCAATGGCGTTAGTGGCGTCGGTGGACGGTCCGAGTGCGAGCACGAGCTCCTTGGATCCCGCGTACTCTTGCGCGAGCACCGTATGCACGGCCTGCGCGAGGAAGCCCTCTTCGTTGAGCACCGGCATGACGTAGCTCACGCCGGGAAGCTCGGGCAGGGGCGAGAGCACAAGCCGCTCTGCGGGCTGGGAAAGTCGGGGCCGATTCACCCCTTGATCCTCCCATACACGGCCGGAGAGGCCCCCGTATGACATGCACTACGCGGCGGGTGTGGGGCGCGATGGCGGCCCGCCCCAAGGTTGCCGGGGTATCCTAGAGGGATGCAAATTGCGAAGGATGTGAAGCGCGCAGCACGGCTCGCGCGACGCGTACTCAAGGGACGTCGGGCTTACTTCGAACTTCGGGAGATGCTCGCCGCGCGCGGACCGCTGCCCACCGAGCATTTTCGGGTCGGCGTGTACTTCGCAGACAGCGACGTCAATATCTACCAGATGCGGCAGTGGTACGCTCCGCTCGCCGAGCTGTCACGCACGCACCCGGTGCTCGTGCTCGCGCGCAACGCGGCGGGCGCGCGCCAGCTGATGAACGAGAGCGGCCTCGACGTCGCGTTTGTGCCGAAGGTAACCGACATTGAGCGCGTTATCGCCGAGCAGTCGCTCGACGTGATCCTCTACGTCAACCAGAACACGCGTAACTTCCAGATGATGCGTTATGGCGAGCGCTGGCACGTCTTCGTCAACCACGGCGAGAGCGACAAGATGTACATGACCAGCAACCAGCACAAGGCGTACGACTATGCCTTCGTTGCAGGTGATGCTGCTCGAGACCGGCTCTCGAAGGCGCTGTGGGACTACGACGTTTCAAAGAGCACCGTCGCAATTGGCCGCCCGCAGACCGATCACCTCAGCGGCGAGCCCCCGTTTGCGCCCGACGACCGCACCGTCGTGTTCTATGCGCCGACGTGGGAGGGCGACCGCCCGGCGGCGAGTTACGGTTCCGTCGCCACGCACGGCGAACGGCTCGTCACGCGCCTGATCGCGACGGGACGTCACCGGGTGGTCTACCGACCGCACCCTCGCAGCGGCGTCGTCGACTCCGAGTTCGGTGAGGCGAACAAGCGCATCATCGCGATGCTCGCCGAAGCGAACAAGAGCGACCCCACGGCCCAGCATGTGTACGACACCGCCCCCGCGCTGGGGTGGCAGCTGCGGCTGCCCGACGTGGCCATCTGCGATATTTCGGCCATGGTTTACGACCGGCTCGCGACGGGGAAGCCGCTGATGGTGACGCAGCCCGTGGCCCCCGAGGCTTCGGTGGATGAGGGCGGCTACCTGAGTGTGTGCGAGTGGCTCGACACCACCGACTGCGACAGCATCGACGTGGTGCTCGACCGGGTCATCGGCGATGACGCGGCCCGCGAGAAGCTCGGGGTATGGTCGACGCGCTACTTCGGCGATACTACCGCCGGGGCGCCCACGAAGCGGTTTCACGCCGCCATCGAAGATCTGCTCGCGAAGGCAGATTCGTGGCGGGAGAAGTCGGCGCGGGTGTAGCGTCGGCGGCCGGACTTCGCCGGCGGCGATGTGCCGAAGGTGGAGTTCTGACGGCGAAGTTTTGACGGCAAAGTTCTGACGGCGAAGTTTTGTCGGCAAAGTTCTGACGGCAATGTACTGACGGCAAGGTACTGACTGGGGTGCAAGAGACTTGACTGGAGAACCGCGGCAAGACGCGACGATCCTGCATGTCGACATGGACGCCTTCTTCGTGTCCGTCGAACTGCTCGAGCGCCCCGATCTCGTGGGCAAACCCGTGGCTGCGGCGCACGACTCTGCCCGATCGGTGGTGTCGAGCGCCAGCTACGAGGCGCGCCGATTTGGGGTGCGCTCGGCGATGCCTGTGGCCCGCGCTAAGCAGCTGTGCCCGCAGCTGGTGCTCGTGCCGCCGACCTTCGAGAAGTACCGCACGGCGTCACGCGAGGTGATGCGCATCTTTGCCGAGTTCACGCCCCTCGTGGAGCCCCTCAGTATCGACGAGGCGTTCCTCGACGTCGCGGGGTCGGTACGTCTGTTCGGACCGCCCGCCGAGATCGCACGCCAGCTGCGCGAGCGCATTCGGACGGAGCTCGGCCTGCCCGCCTCGGTCGGGCTCGCTGGCACGAAGTTCGTGGCCAAGCTCGCCTCCCAGCGTGCGAAGCCCGATGGGGTGCTCGAGATCCCGCCGGATCGCACGCTCGAGTTCTTGCATCCCCTGCCGGTGTCGGCAATGTGGGGCGTGGGGCAGGCCACGGCGCGCGCGCTCACGGGGCGTGCCATCCATACCGTCGCTGACCTCGCGGCCGAGCCGCTCGAGTCGCTGCGCCGGATCGTAGGGGCGTCGAGCGCCGAGAAGCTGCACGAGCTCGCCCACGGCCGCGACGCGCGCGACGTTGAGACCGAGCGCGTCGAGAAGAGCATCGGGCACGAGGAAACATTCGAGTTTGATGAGCCCGACGGCGACGTGCTGCGCCGCGAACTACTGCGCCTGTCGACGCGGGTGGGGGAGCGGCTGCGGGACAAGGGGTTGTCTGCCCGCACGGTCGCCATCAAACTGCGGTGGTCGAGCTTTGAAACCATCACCCGGTCGCGAACGCTGGCCGAACCCACGAACGCTTCGCAACGCATCTTCCTGACGGCGCGGGAGCTCTTTGATGAGGCCTGGGACATGGGGCGGCCCGTGCGGCTCATTGGCGTGCGCGCCGAGCAGCTGGGCGACGCCGACTCGGGCTTTGCGGGGCTTTGGGATGACGACGAGCACCTGAACGCCGTCGATCAGGCGGTCGACTCAGTGCGCGACCGGTTTGGTGCGGCGGGGCTGGCGCCGGCGAGCCTGCTGAAGGGACGTGGCACGCCCGTAGACCCGCGTTCGCTGCAGCCGCCGCGGTAGGGGGCAGAGCGGTGCACGAGTAAAAACAAAATCGGCCCCGACTCGAAAGTCGGGGCCGATTCACATGGGGTGGACGACGGGACTTGAACCCGCGGCCACCGGCACCACAAGCCGGTGCTCTACCAACTGAGCTACGCCCACCATGGCAACCTGCTCACTGTGAGTGAATCAGGCAACAGTGAAAAGCATAACCTATGCGCACAGGCAGTTGCCAAATCGAGTGACGCTCGCGCGCGCCGCCCCTGTGTGGGCCCTCATGGAGCCAAACTTGCTCCCCGCGAAGGCAGTCTTCGTGTGTAGTGTGAAGGCATGCTCGAGTTATCGCATGAAGAGTTCGAATCGATGGTGGCCGACGGTCTCGATTCGTTGCACGACGAGATGATGGAGCGGCTCGACAATGTGATCTTTATGGTCGAGGACCGACCCGAGGACGGCAGTGACGTCCTCGGAGTGTACGAGGGGTTCTCGCTGGCTGAGCGGGACGTCTACGGCTACGGAGAGCAGCCCGACCGCATTGTGCTGTTTCGAGAGAACCTGCTGGCACACTGCGCGGATCAGGAGGAGCTCGTGCGTGAGATCCGGGTTACCCTGGTGCACGAGATCGCCCATTTTTATGGTTTGACTGAAGAACGCATTCATGAGTTGGGATGGGGCTAGTGTCAACAACCACGATTGATCGTGCGGAGCACGCGGTGCCCACTGAGCACTCCTCGCCCGCATTGGATGCTGGTGACGAAGCGCTGCATGAGCCTGTGTGGCACACCGTTGTGTGGGACGATCCAGTAAACCTGATGTCGTACGTGTCGTATGTGTTTCGACGACACTTTGGGTTTGATGAAAAGCGCGCCGAGCAGCTGATGCTGCAGGTGCACAATCGCGGCCGGGCGATCGTTGCCGACGGGGGGCGAGCTGCGATGGAAATGCACGTCGAGGCCCTCCACGAGTACGGGCTGTGGGCGACGGTGCAGCAAGGGGGAATGTCGTGAAAATTGCCCCACTGCCGGGAGAGGGGCTTCGGCTCGCTCTCGAAATCGACGAGGCGGCAATGCTCGACCAGCTCGTCACACAACTCACCCAGTTGCTACAGAGCTACAGTCAGACCGCTCTTGATCCGGATCCGCTGTTTGCGAGCCTCGAGGTCGGAGGGTCTGAGGAGCCTCCCGAGGACCCGGCACTCGCGCGGCTCTTTCCTGACGCCTACGAGGAGCCGGCTGACGCGGCAAGCTATCGCAGGGTGACCGAGCAGGGGTTGGTGAATCGCAAGCTGCAGGACGCTATGCGCGTCACCGCGGATCTGGGGCTCGGGGCGGGCGTGCCCGCAGACGCCGACTCAGTCGAGGTCGAGATCACGGCCGACTCCCTGCCTGCCTGGGCGCGCACCGTGACCGCGCTGCGGCTCGCGATGGCCGCCCGCATTGGGCTCGATGAACCTGGAGATCACGACCGGTTGCTCGAGCAGGAATCGACGCGCGGCACGGTGCTCGTGTTTGATTGGCTCGCTGCGATCCTTGATTCGGTGCTCGCGGTCACGCAGGAACTCTAAAAGCGAGATGGACAGCTGATAGGTTTGCCTTATGGCTTTGCACACTGTTGACCACGCGAGCGCGCCTGACTTGGCGGCGGCCTCGCGTGCCGTGAGTGACCTCTTGGGCGCCCTGGGCATCGATATCGCCGCGGCCGGGATCGAACGCACCCCCGAACGGGTCGCACACACCCTCGCGGAGCTGCTGCTACGCGGCGAGGAGCCCACGGTGACGTTGATGCCGTGTGAGGGATACGACGGCCCGATCGTGATGCGAGATATTCCGTTCGCGGGCATGTGCGAGCACCACCTTCTGCCGTTTCGCGGCACGGCAACGGTGGTGTACGAGCCGGGGGAAAGCGTTATCGGGCTCTCGACGCTCGTGCGCGTAGTTGAACACTTCGCTCGGGGTGTGCAGTTGCAGGAACGCATGACGACGCAGGTCGCCGACTGGATCGAGCACGAGCTCGCCCCGAAGGGCGTGGGCGTGCGTCTTGAGGCCGAGCACTTCTGCATGTCGATGCGTGGCGTGGGTGGGCCCGCGACCCGTGCCCAAACCCGCGTCATTCGGGGAACGATCACCGCACAGGATCTCGTGTGACTCTTCGGACGATCGGCCAGCGCAGCTTCGACTTCGACCGACAGGTCGCCGTCATGGCGGTCATCAACCGTACGCCCGATTCGTTTTACGACGAAGGCGCGACGTTCGCGCTCGACCGTGCGGTGTCAGCGGCCCTTGCGGCCGCGGCGGACGGTGCCGATTGGATCGACGTTGGGGGAGTCCCCTTCGGCCGGGGGCCCGTGGTCACCACGGAGGAAGAGATCGATCGCGTCGCCCCGTTCGTGGCGGAGGTCGCGCGACATAGTGACGTGGTGATCTCGGTCGACACCAACCGGGCACGGGTGGCGCGCGCGGCGATCGATGCGGGTGCCGCCGTGATCAACGATACGAGCGGTCTCGGAGATCCCGAGATGGCTGCCGTGATCGCCGACTCCGATGCCTCGATCGTGCTCACCCACAGCGTGGGGCCGTGGCGCGAGGAGAAACCGGCTGCTCGCTTCGAAGATGTTGTGGGCGAGGTGAAGACGTTTCTCGAAGCGCGAGTTGAACGGGCTCTGGCGGCGGGGATTCCGCGCGAGCGCCTGATTCTCGACCCGGGACACGACCTCGACAAGAACACGCTGCACACACTCGAGCTCACACGCCGCTACGGCGAGCTGCAGAGCCTGGGCCTGCCGCTGCTCGCGGCCGTATCGAACAAGGATTTTGTGGGCGAGTCGATCGACCGCCCCAAGCACGAGCGGCTCTCGGGCTCGCTCGCGGCGATGGTGGTGTGCATCCTGAACGGCGCACGCGTCGTGCGCATGCACAACGTCGCCGAGAGCGTTGACGCGGTGCGCATGACCGAGGCGATTCTGGGCTGGCGCGCGCCGGTCCGACTGGAACACAACACGCATCCGACGCGCAACGTCTAGTCGCGTCACAAACGAGCGGAGTCACCGATGACTGCAGGCGAAACCGAATCTGTGCCCCAGATCGACGGGCTGTTTCCGGCTCCCGCGACCGGGCTCAGCGACGCCGATCTGCTGGCCGAGCTCGATGCGCCGGGCCTGCGCATGAACTTTGTGTCGAGCATCGACGGCGCGGTGACCCGTGAGGGTCTCTCGGGCGGCCTCTCGAGCGACGCCGACAAGCGCCTGTTCGGACTACTGCGACGGGTAGCCGATGTGGTGCTCGTCGCGGCTGGCACGGTACGAACCGAGGGTTACACAGCCATGCGCGTCGACCCCGAGTCAGCTGCCTGGCGCGAAGCACACGGCAAGCCCGCACACCCGGTGTTTGCAATCGCGTCGGGGCGACTCGACCTCGATCCGGAGTCGCCGATCTTCACCGACGCGCCCACGCCTCCGATCCTGCTCACGACGCCCGCGGGGGCGGCCCGCGCGCCGCTGTTTGCGGGCCGCGCCGAGGTCGTCGTGGCGGCGACCGCGGCGGGAGATCGGGTCGATGGCGCAGCCGCAGTTGAGGCGTTGCGGGCGCGCGGGCTCACCCGCATCCTGTGCGAGGGCGGCCCGACCTTTTTTGGCGCGCTGATCGCCGCCGACGCGGTCGACGAACTGTGCCTCACGATCGAACCAACGCTAGAGGCGGGCGAGGCGCGCCGGATCGCGACCGGGCGCGCGACCCCGCGCAACATGCGCCTCGCGCGCGTGCTGGCGTCGGGGGACACGCTGTTGCTGCGGTACAGCCGGGTGACGGCTTAGCTTGCGGCGTTTTCCGAGGGCTTGACGTCCAGGCCGTCGACGAGCGACGCGTACCGTTCGCTCGCCGTGGCGGAGATGGTGGCCGAGGCTGCCTTGTCGGGGCCGGGCTGCGCGACCATGACGGTGTCGCGGAAGTAGGCAAGCTCCTGAATCGACTCGGCGATGTCGGCGAGAGCGCGGTGGCCGCCGCGCTTCTTCGGCGCACCAAAGTAGGCGGCGGTGTACCAGCGGCGGCTGAGCTCCTTGATGGTCGAGACGTCGATGCTACGGTAGTGCAGCTTTTCCTCGAGCACGGGCATGTACTTCGCGATGAAACGACGGTCCATGCCGATCGTGTTGCCCGCAACGAGCGGTCGGCGGCCGGCGGTAATGAGCGGTTTGAGGTACGCAATGACCTGCTCCTCGGCCTCGGCGGGGGGGACGCCCGCCTCGATGCGGGGCAACAGCCCCGACGTCTCGTGCATGCCGCGCACGAAATCATTCATGTTCGCGAGGGCCTCGGGGCCGGGGTTGATCACAATCTCAAATCCCGGATCGAGTGGGTTGAGATCAAAGTCGGTGACGATGACCGCGATCTCGCACAGACCGTCGAGGTCGGAGTCGAGCCCGGTCATTTCGCAGTCAATCCAGACGATCTGTTCTGCTGGGGTGTTCGACACTCTCGCTCCTTGCCGTGAGATCCCCGAGCCGAAGTGCCGGGGTGACCGCCCCAGTCTAGCGAGGGGCCCGCAGCAGCTACCCATTTCAGGGCCGAACAGGCACAATGTCACCATGGCTACTGCACCGAAGACCCAGCCCACTGACGCGAGCGTGCCCGATTTCCTTGCCGCGGCCGAACCCGCGAAGCGGCGCGAGGACGGCCTTGCGCTCGCCGACATCTTTCACGAGGTGACGGGGGTCGAGCCGGTGCTGTGGGGCCCGTCGCTGGTGGGATACGGCAGCTACCGCTACATCTCGCCCGCGAACCCGCGCACGCGGGGTGACTGGCCCAAGGCCGGGTTCTCGCCGCGCAAGGCACAGCTCTCGCTGTACGGACTGAAGGATACCGCCGAGGGGGCCGCGCTGCTACCGAGTCTGGGCACGTACACCGAGGGTGCCGGCTGCGTCTACGTCAAGCGACTCGAGCACATCGACCTCGACGTGCTGCGCCACCTTATCGCGATCACGTGGGCGCGGGAGGACGACCCCGAGCCCTAGGCCCTGGGTTCTTGGCCGGTGACGGGCCGTTAGACTGGTGCTCATGGCTGTTCTTCCCATTGTGATTTCTGGCGAGCCCGTGCTGCACGCCCCCGCCGCTACCGTCACCGAGTTTGACGATGCGCTGCGTCAGCTTGTCGACGATATGTTCGAGACAACCGTGGCTGCCCCGGGCGTGGGCCTCGCGGCTCCCCAGGTGGGCGTGGGCAAGCGCGTGTTTGTCTGGATCTACGAGGACCAGGACGAGGCCCCCGCGCGCGGCGTCGCCATCAACCCCGAACTGTGGATCGAACCCCTCGAGCCCGGCCTGCCCGACGACGAGGAAGAGGTCGAGGGCTGCCTCTCATTCCCCGGTGAGCGTTTCGCACTGCGCCGCTCGGCCCGCGCACTGCTGCGTGCCCAGGACATTGACGGCCACCCGTTCGAGGTCACCGCTTCGGGCTGGTTTGCACGCATTCTGCAGCACGAGTTTGACCACCTGAACGGGATGCTCTATGTGGACCGCCTCGTGCACCCCGAGAGCCGGGGCGCTCAGAAGGCCGAGCGCCGCAATGGATGGGGCAAGCCCGGCCTCAGCTGGATGCCCGGCGAGGACGATCTCGAAGGCTGATCCACTCACCAGTGGTCTCGGCCTGGCTTCTGTGCGAGTCGGGCCGAAAATAAGCGGGGGTTGTTCCGTCTTTGAGCTGGTCAAAGACGGAACAACCCCCGCATTTTTGTGTTCGAGGCCAATGCTGATCCGGATCGGGCCGATCCGAGGAACAAGAAAGGTGGGCAGGCTAGCTACGGCTGCGTCGCGCGCTTCGCGTGCATGTCTGACACCAATGTCCACCCACCGAGCGCCAGGGTCAGCAGGATCGCGGTGACGCCGAACGCCCACCCGAACCCGGCGAAGTCGACGATCGCACCGGCGACGAGCGGCCCGAGTACGCCGCCCAGGTCGCTGGCCATCGAGTAGCCGGCCACCACGCCGCCGCCGCTGCGGCCTCCCAGGACGTCGGCGAGCACCGCCTGCTGCGCGGGGTTGGCGAGCGCCGAGCCCGCGCCAGCCACGAACATGGCGAGCATGGCGACGAGCATGTTGGGGGAGGCCGGGAAGGCCGCGTAGCTCACCGCGAGGACGATCATGCCCGTGATGAGGAGGGGTTTGCGGCCGAGGCTGTCGGTCCACCGCCCCGACGGGAAGATGAGAATTGCGTTGCCCGCGGCGTAGGCGGCGAGCACCCAGGCGGCCATCGCGGCGTCGCCGCTGAACACGACGGCGACGAAGATCGGCACGATCGAGACGCGTACGCCAAACGAAGACCAGCCGAACGAGAAGACCGACAGGAGTAGTGACCTGTACTGCGGTATCCGCAGTGCTGCCCCGAACGACATGGGCTGCAGCTGCGAGTTCTGCGTGCTGGGGGCTCCAGCCGCCTTCGAGTTGCGCAGCGCGATCGCGACGACCGAAGCAGCCACGATCAGCATGAAGAAGTAGAACACGAACGGGGCACGCAGCCCGAAGCCCGCGACGATGCCGCCAAAGACCGGGCCGAGCAGCCCGCCCAGCAGAAAGCCCGCCGCGTTGAGGCTTGCGACGCGGCCGCGCGCGTTGGGTGGGCTGAGCTTCACGAGCAGCGCGGTGGCCGCAACCGTAAACATGGTCGACCCGACGCCGCCGGCCCCGCGCAGCACCACAAACTGGGTGTAATCCTGCGCGAGCGCGGCGGCTCCGGTCGAAACGGCCACGATCAAGATGCCGACCGTGTAGCTCGCCCGCTCACCGAACCGGCCGACGACCCAGCCCGCCAGCGGGGCCGACACCAGCCGCATGCCCGCGAACGCGCTCACGATCGCCGAGGCGGCGAAGTTAGACACCCCGAACTCGAGGGCGAACTGCGGAATCGCGGGCGCGACCACCCCGTACCCGAGGGCGACCGTAAAGGCGCCCGCCACGAGTGCCCAAACTTCGAAGGGGAGCTTGGGTTTTGAGGTGGTCGTCACCTGCCGAGTCTATCTAGCTCCGGTGTACCGGGGCTGCCTGATCCGGATCGGATGAGGAGTCATCCCCCGATGTCTTCGAAGCCGCCTGGGCCCGCTCGAGATCCTCGGCGTCTTGCCCGCCGATGGCCTCGCCGCGCGCGACCATGCCAGCCTGATCCGACAGCGGGATCTGCTTGAGGAACAGCGCGAACAGGAACGCGAGCAGAATGAAGGGGATGAGGTACCAGAACACCGGGGCGAGGGAGTCAGCGTAGGCGGTGACGACGCCCTCACGCACGGCCTCGGGCATCTTGGCGAGTGACTGCGGGTCAATGGTCGCGACGGCCTGCTGGGCATTCGCCATTCCGGCGCCCGAGAACACCTCGGAGAGGTTATCACTCAGGCGCGTCGTGAACATCGCCCCGAAGATCGCGACGCCGAGGGAGGCGCCGACCTCTCGGAAGTAGTTGTTCGTGCTCGTGGCCGTGCCGACCATGGTCGCGTCGACCGCGTTCTGCACGACGAGCACGACCACTTGCATGATGAGGCCGAGCCCCGCGCCGAACACGAAGAGGTAGACGCAGATCAGCCAGATCGGGGTCGAGGCAGCAAGCGTCGTCATGGCCGTCATCGCGGCGGCGGTCACGAGGCTGCCGACGATCGGGTACATGCGGTACTTCTGGCGCTTCGTGATCATGATGCCCGACCAGATCGACGTGCCCATCATGCCGACCATCATGGGGAGCATGAGCAGACCCGAGACAGCGGCCGAGGTGCCCGAGGACATCTGGAGGAAGGTCGGCACGAACGCGATCGCCGAGAACATGCCGAGGCCGAGCGTGAACCCGATCGCGGTGGCGTTAAGGAAGATGGGGTTTTTGAAGAGCGACAGCGGGATGATCGGATCCTCTGCGCGTGCCTCGACAATGATGAAGAGCATCGCGGAGGAGATCAGGCCGATGCCCCACATCCAGGTTTCGAGAGCGCCCCAACCGTAGTCGCGGTTGCCGCCGAAATCGGTGAAGAAGATGAGGCAGGTGGTCGCGATCGAGAGCGTCACGACGCCCCAGACATCGATCTTCTTGGTGGCACGCTTGCTGGGCAGGCTGAGCGCGAACCAGGCGATCAGGAACGCGGCGATGCCGATGGGGATGTTGATGTAGAACGCCCACTGCCACGTCATGTGGTCGACGAAGAAGCCACCGAGCAGGGGGCCGGCGACGGCCGAGATGCCGAAGATGGCGCCGAGCGGGCCCATGTACTTTCCGCGCTCGGAGGCTGGCACGATGTCGGCGATGATGGCCTGCGACAGGATCATCAGGCCGCCGCCACCGAGGCCCTGCATAGCGCGGAAGATCACGAGCCAGAGGAAGTCGGGGGCGAAGGCCGCACCGGCCGAGGCGAGCGTGAACAGCGCGATTGCGATCAAGAACAGGTTGCGGCGTCCGAGTACGTCGCCGAACTTGCCGTAAATCGGCATCACGATCGTCGTCGCGAGCAGGTAGGCCGTGGTGATCCAAGCCTGGTGCTCGACGCCGCCGAGCTGGCCAACGATCGTGGGCATCGCGGTCGACACGATGGTCTGGTCGAGGCTCGAGAGCATCATGCCCGCGATGAGGGCGGAAAAGATGATCCAGATGCGGCGTTGCGTGAGCAGCAGCGGGGCGTCACTCGAGGGGGCACCGCGCTTGCTGGACTTACTGGCCTTGCTGGTGGTGCGCTGTGGTGAATCAGCGGGCATGAGGGGTGGGATCCTTCTGGATTGAAATGGTGAGCGTGGCGGTGTGACGTGCGTGCTAGCTGGAAGAACCGGGCAGTCCCGGCGAAAAGAGCTCCCGACTGAGCGCCAGTTTGCGACGCAGCTCGGGGCCGATGCTGCCGGTCGCGCCGCCCGCAAAGAAATCGTGAGCGGTCGCATGGAGCAGCCCGCCCAGCAACTGAATCGCGAGCTTCGGCCTCGGGTCGTCGGGCGAAAGGCCCTCGCGTTCCGCGATCAGGCGCGCGAATTGCGCATTGACCTGCTCGGACTCGGTGATGAACTTCTCCATAAAGGAGGGTTCGCGCGCGATGATGGCCTGCACGTGCGTATGAGTGCCCGCGATATCGAAGACCTCATCGAGCGCCTCGATGGTGGCCTCAACCAGATCCTCAAGCAGCGTCTCAGAGACGCGGCCGTCGGCGACGCCGCCAGCCATGAACTGGCGCATCGCATCGCTGTCGAGTGCATCGGGCGGGTGCCCCACGACGGCGGCTTCCTTTGACGCAAAGTAATTGAAGAAGGTGCGTCGCGAGACCCCCACTGGCTCGCAGATGTCCTCGATGGTGTACCCCGAGAGTCCGTGGGCGGCGGTGAGCTTGCGCGCCTGTTCGGTGATCGCGATGCGGGTGCGCCGCATCTTGGCCTCCCGGCCCTGCGGTTCTGCACTATTGGTCACGAAGTGCAATTATGCACTATTGAAGTGGGAATGCAATTTGAGGATGACGTGTGAGCGCGGCAAACCCGCGCTTGTGCCTACCTGCCAAGGTGCCTAGCGTGTGAAATACAGGCTGGGCCAGTGCCTTGCGCACGGTGTCGTGGCAACGGAATGCGCCCCGCAGAGAGGGGTGTACCGTGACCGCCGCAATCGAAACCGTGGGCCTGCACAAACACTATGGGCGCACGACCGCGCTTGAACAGCTGAGCCTGACCGTGCAGCAGGGCACCGTGTTCGGCCTCATCGGGCCCAATGGGGCGGGCAAGACCACGGCGCTCCGCACCATGCTCGACATCATCCGCCCAAGCGGCGGCACGGTACGCGTGCTCGGTGAAGACCCCCGGCGCGCGGGCTCCCCACTGAGGCGCCGGATCGGCTATCTGCCGGGCGAACTCAGGCTCGAGGGCCGACTCTCGGGCCATCGACTCCTCGCGTTCTACGCGGGTGTCTCGGGAGATGGGCGCTCGCTGCAGGCCTCGAAACAGTCAATCAATGACCTCGCCGACCGGCTGGGGGTGGACCTCTCCAAGCCCGTGCGTAGCCTGTCAAAGGGCAATAAACAGAAGATTGGCCTAATCCAAGCCTTTATGCACCGGCCCGAACTGCTCATCCTCGACGAACCGACCAGTGGGCTTGACCCCCTTATCCAGCGAGAGTTCATCGCGATGGTGCGCGAGGCCCGTTCGGCGGGGCAGACGGTGCTGTTGAGCTCGCACATGCTCAGCGAGATCCAGCAGGCGGCCGACGACGTCGCGGTACTGGCCGCGGGCCGGCTGGTGGCCGAGGGCGATGTCGCGTCGCTGCGTCTCGGGGCGGTGCGGCGGGTGCGCGCGCTGCTCGGGGCCATGAATGAAGGCGCGAAGCACGCGGGTGGAGGATCGCTGGAGGATGTGCGCCGAGGGCTTGCAGGTGTGCCGGGCGTGGAGGATTGGGACCTGAGTCTCGGGGCGGCAGGGGTGGCCGTGTCGGGCACGATTAACGGCGCCATCGATCCGCTCGTGAAGGCGCTCGCCGCGTTCGAGGTGCGTGAGCTCGCGATCGAAGAACCGGACCTCGAGGAATCGGTACTGCATATGTATGGTGCTGGAGGTGCGATATGAGTACCGTGTTGCCCGTCTTTACTCGTGAGCTTCGAGAGTCGTGGCGTGGTCTGTTGGGATGGACGGTTGGCCTCGCCGCGGTGTGCTTTCTCTACCTCCCCCTGTTTCCCAGCTTCGGCGGTGGCGGTCAGATGGCAGAGCTCATCAAATCGCTTCCGAAACAACTCGTCGACACGATCGGGTACAACCAGATCGGAACCGGCGCGGGGTACACCGAGAGCACCTTCTATGGCTTGATGGGTTTTCTGCTCACGACAATCGCCGCCGTGGGTTGGGGATCGCAGGCTATCGCATGGCGGGAGGAAGCGGGACGGCTGGAGCTGGACCTCGCTCATGGCATCGGGCGCGTGCAGTATGCGGGGGAGCAGGCCCTCGCGATATTCGTAAAGCTCGCCTGGCTCGGGGCATCCTCGGCGCTCATCATCTGGGCTCTCAACGTGCCCGCAAAGCTCGATCTCAACGGCGCGTATCTGGTTGGCGCCGCCGCCTCACTCGTGGGGCTCGCGCTGCTGCACGCCTACGTTGGGTTGCTCGTCGGGGCGCTCACCGGGCGCCACGCCTGGGCGCTGGGGGCGGCGGCGGGAGTCGCGGTGCTGGGGTACGTGCTGCAGGCGGTGGCGAAGCAATCGACCGACCTCGAATGGCTGCGCAACCTCTCGCCATACTCGTGGGTGTACCGACAGTCGCCGCTCATGGACGGCGCGAACCTCGGCATGCTTGCCCTCGTCTGGGGAGTCGCGTTGGCCTGTGCGGTCGGCGCTGCAGTCGCACTGCGGTCACGCGACGTGCGGGGGTAACAACGCAGTCAAATTCTGAAACGTAGAAATACGAGGGTTTTTCACTCCCGATTCTCGCATTGTGGGGTCTCCGCGTGCCCCAGAGTGGAAGTAGTCCACCTGGGTCACAGCGATTGTGACCGAGTAGCCCTCACTCACTAAGGATCATCATGACTGCGTTCCAAGACGACATCGAAGCCGTCCAGGCACTCACCGTAGAGAACGGATCCAACTGGGATTCGATCAACCCCGAGTACGTCGCTCGCATGCGGGCACAGAACCGGTTCAAGACGGGGCTCGAGATCGCTCAGTACACCGCCGACATCATGCGTCGCGATATGGCCGAGTACGACGGTGACTCCTCGGTCTACACGCAGTCGCTCGGGGTCTGGCACGGCTTTATCGGTCAGCAGAAGATGATCTCGATCAAGAAGCACCTCAAGACCACGAACAAGCGCTACCTGTACCTCTCGGGGTGGATGGTTGCCGCACTGCGCTCGGAGTTTGGCCCGCTGCCCGACCAGTCGATGCACGAGAAGACCTCGGTACCGGCGCTGATCGAAGAGCTGTACACCTTCCTCCGCCAGGCCGATGCCCGCGAGCTCGACCTGCTCTTCTCTGAGATCGACGAGGCCCGCCAGGCTGGCGACGACACCGCAGTCGAGTTCATCCAGTCGCAGATCGACAACTACGAGACGCACGTTGTGCCGATCATTGCCGACATCGATGCCGGCTTTGGTAACCCCGAGGCGACCTACCTGCTCGCCAAGAAGATGATCGAGGCTGGCGCGTGCGCGATCCAGATCGAGAACCAGGTCTCTGACGAGAAGCAGTGCGGGCATCAGGACGGCAAGGTCACCGTGCCCCACGAGGATTTCCTCGCAAAGATCGCCGCGGTGCGCTACGCGTTCCTCGAACTCGGCATCGACAATGGCGTGATCGTGGCACGCACCGACTCGCTCGGCGCTGGCCTCACGCAGAAGATTGCCGTCACCAACACTCCTGGCGACCTGGGCGACCAGTACAACTCGTTCCTCGACGTTGAGGAGATCTCAGAGGCCGAGCTTGGCAACGGCGACGTCATCATCAAGCGCGAGGGCAAGCTGCTGCGCCCGAAGCGCCTCGCCAGCAACCTCTTCCAGTTCCGCAAGGGCACGGGAGAAGACCGCTGCGTGCTCGACTGCATCACGTCGCTGCAGAACGGTGCCGATCTCCTGTGGATCGAGACCGAGAAGCCCCACGTCGAGCAGATCGCGAGCATGGTCGATCGGATTCGCGAGGTTGTGCCGAACGCAAAGCTTGTCTACAACAACAGTCCTTCGTTTAACTGGACCCTCAACTTCCGCCAGCAGGCGTTCGACCAGCTGGTCGAACAGGGCCAGGACGTGTCGGCCTACGACCGCGACAAGCTCATGAGCGTGGACTACGACGGCACCGAGCTCGCAGATCTCGCCGACGAGATGATCCGCACGTTCCAGCGCGACGGTTCCGCGCGCGCCGGCATCTTCCACCACCTGATCACCCTGCCGACGTACCACACGGCCGCGCTGTCGACCGACAACCTGGCCAAGGGCTACTTCGGCGACGAGGGCATGCTGACCTACGTTCGCGACGTGCAGCGCGAAGAGATCCGTCAGGGGATCGCGACCGTAAAGCACCAGAACATGGCCGGCAGTGACCTGGGCGACAACCACAAGGAGTACTTCGCTGGCGACGCTGCGCTCAAGGCGGGCGGCAAAGACAACACGATGAACCAGTTCTAAGTACGTCACGCACAAGACGGGGTCTCGGCATCGCCGGGGCCCCGTTTCGTATGCAAAATTCGTGCTGTGCTTATGCCTGAGACCTCGATAGGCTCGATGAAATACTTAACATTTGAGGGCAAAACTGTGCGAATTCTTGTAACTAGCTCTCGAAACACATTTGCTTTGGACATCATCCGTAAGCTTGGCAGCCTGGGCCATGAAGTGTACGCGAGTGACACCTACCACGGTTCCGTGGGTAGCCACTCAAAGTATCTTGCCGGTCACTCGATCACCGCATCGCCGCGGTTTGAAACAGACCAGTTCATCGCTGATATTGCGCAGATCGTCGAAACTCACGGGATCGAACTCATCATCCCTACGTTTGAAGAAGTCTTCTACCTCTCGGCACGAGTTTCAGATCTGCCCCCGAGCGTGAAATTGTTTGCCGGAAACTTTGTGAAGCTTGCCCATCTGCACGACAAGGCGAGTTTTAAACGACTCGTCATCGAGGCCGGCGTGCCCGTCCCCGAAACCGTTGTGGTCACGAACGAGGGGGAACTGCACGCTGCGATCGACCGGTTCCCCAAGTTTTTTGCTCGGGCCGCGTTTTCCCGCGGGGGTGTCGGGTTGCTCACCAATACCGGCCCGCTCGCCGGAAAGATGGAGGTATCGGACTGCCACCCGACGCCCGAACAGCCCTGGCTCGTGCAGCCCTTCGTTGAAGGTCCCATGGTGTGCACCTACAGCACCATCGTCGACGGTCGCGTCACGGCGCACTGCACCTATCGTGCTCCCGAGCAGTGGGCGCACAGTACGGGTATCACTTTTCTGGCGGTCGATAGCACCGACACCCTTGCCTACACCCAGCGCATCATTGAGACGCTCGACCCCCACTTCACCGGGCAGCTTTCGTTCGACTTCGTCGACAACGACGGCGACCTGTACGCAATTGAGTGCAACCCGCGTCCCACGAATGGCGTGATCTTGCTGGGAGCAGAGGAATTCGAACGAGCCCTCACCGGTGAATCCAGTGAAACCTTCGTTGTCGAGCCCGGGGTGGAGCGGCAGGTCTCAATCGCCGTACTCGCCGACGCATTCACGGAGCCGCTGAAGCATCTCAACAAGACCCTCCACGACCTCGTGCATGTGCAGGATGTCGGGGCTGGCTGGCACGACTCCTTGGCCATGCTTTGGAGCCCGGCCACCCTCATTCACGGGGCCAAGCTGAGTCAAGGCCAGCACAAGGAGCTTCTCGCTGCGCTGGGCGACGACATCGTGTGGAACGGTGAACCCATCGACGAAATGTCTGCCGAAGACGCGGTGGCACTCGAAGCAGTGCACGAACAGCGCGGCTAAATTTCGACAGGATGTTGGAACGCCTACGTCGCCGAGCTGCGCCATAGGGCTGTGTCGCCGCACGGGGCAGTGGGCGCTCCAGCATGAATGGGGGAGGAAATGGAAGACCCTGGAGGCATCAAATCCGCGTCCCTACCTGCGCCCGAGGCGCAGGTAGGGGGTGTCCCCGAGGGCAGGCGTAAACACGTCATGCTGGGGCTGAAGCTGCTCGCGGGGCTGCTCATTATTGCGGCGCCCGTCTATCTCGCGGACCACTTCATACCCGGCTTTTTTGGGGTGGCATTTTTTGGGGTGCTCGCGGCCACCTTCGGATGGATGAGCGGGGGACCCAAGGTGGGGGCGGGCGTCGTCGTCTCGCTGTCAATCTTGGGGTTGGCTTCGATCTTGCTGCGTGAGCACACGGTGTTGCTCGCGCTCATACTCTTGGGGCTCGGAGCGTTGTATGGCTACGCAGCCAGCCGCGGGGTGGGCAAGGCGGTGTTGCAGCTGCCCATCTTGACGCCCTACTTCATGATGGCGCCGCCAGCTCTCTTCAACTATCCACCGACCATTGACGTCCAGTACGCCGTGGGTATCGTTGTCATTGTGAACCTCGCGGGCGGTTGGGCCCTGCTAGTGCTCCATCTCGCGCTGGGCACGCGCCATTTGAAGCCCATGGTCGTGCCGGATCGGCGAGTACCGTTGCTGTATGGAACACTGATGGGGGTCATTTCTGCGGTCGTGATGACGCTCGGAACGAGCACTGAACTGAAGTCGCACTGGGTATGGGTGACGCTCACGCTGTACGTGCTTGCCGACCCTGTCCAGCTGCTGACGTGGAAGCGGATGTGGGGGCGAGTGATGGGCTCATTTGCGGGCTTTGGCGTGGTGTTTCTTCTCGCGATCGCCGGGGTACCCGACGCGGCCTTGCAGCTGATGGCGCCCGTTGCGCTTTGGTTGTGCCTCTACTTCCTGGTACTCAAACGGCCCTATTGGCAGTATGCGCTCTTCCTCACTGTCGCGGTGGTGCTGATGAACTCGAAGGGGATCAGCACGCTGTTACTAAACGGCGAGCGGTTTGGCTTCACTATCATCGGCGCAGTCTTTTCGGTTCTTGCTGCGTATCTGGTGAAATTTGTGATGAAACGCTGGGCGAAAGACCGGGCCAGCTACGAGAATTAGGCCCATGCGGGAATCCTTAAGTCTGATGTCACGCCTTTCGAACCGCCTGCTGTTGGCGTCTGCGGGGCACACTCGGGGGGTGCGTTCGTTGCGGCGGCCGGCCACGGCGTCGACGCCCGCATTTGACCTGGCGTATGTACGGACGAGTGAAGCCGCCGACCAGGCCACGCGGATCCCCGTGGTGATCATCCCCGGGGGGCCGGGGCTCGGCTCGATCCTGCCTTATCGAACGCTGCGAAAGTACGCGGCCCGCGGTGACATCGACCTCATCATGGTCGAACACCGTGGAGTGGGGCTTTCTCGTGTCGATACTGAGGGGCGAGATCTGCCGCTCGCGGCCATGCGCATCGCCGAAGTGGTCGATGACATTGCGGCGGTGCTCGATCGCGAGGGAGTGCCGCGCGCCCACATTGTCGGGTCGTCGTACGGAAGCTATCTGGCGTCCAGCTTCGGTGCCGCGCACCCCCATTGCGTTGCTGGCATGCTGCTCGACTCGGCACTCCAGACTGCCGACGAACTTGAACTTGAGCGTGCCGTGCTGCGCGCGCGGTTCTGGGACTCAGGTAGCGAGGTTGCGAATCTGGTGCAGCGGCTCGTGAAAGCCGGTGCAGACCAACGCATTCTCCTCGATGTGGTTCGTGCCGGTTACGAGCTGGGGGCAGACCAGCTGCTGCTGCCAATGCTGCGAAGTCGTGAGCGCGGACGCAAGAGCGTTGCCTGGCGCATACTTGAGGAGTACGCGTCGCGCGATGCGTCAATGGCGCGCATGTCTGGAATCTACGAATTTGATCTGGTCGGGGAGTTGGCATTTCGAGAGCTGGGATACAGCGGGACACCCGATGGACTGCCGCTCGACCCGGCGCTCACATATGCTCCGCTCGCTGGCCGGTTTTCACCGTTCGCGAGGGAGCCGTTCGACCTCAGGGCGGCTGCGGCCACGTTCGACTGGCCCCTCGTGCTGCTCACTGGAACGCGCGATCTTCGCACTCCGCGGGTGATTGCGGAGCGTGTGCTCGAATCCGCCCCCAACGCGGTGCTGGTCGAGATTGAGAATGGCCACAGCGCCCTTGACACGCATCCGATTGCACTGCTCAATGCGGTGCGGTGGCTGCAGGCCGGGCGCCAGGACGAGCTCCCGCAGATTGTGGATCGGCTGAATCGACTGCCGCGTCGTGGTCTCGCCGCCCGCCTGCCCGACCTGCCCGACCTGCTCGCGCTGACCCAGCGCGCACGGTAATTCTCGCGCTCGGCCTCGATCCGGAGATTAGGAGTCGAGAGCAGTGCCGGATCGAGTCGTCACCAGCCGGGGGATCAGGCGCACAAAGATCACCATGACGAGGAGCTCGACGAGCGTCTGCGTGACGACCACGAGGGGCACGAGCTGAAACGCGGACGGCAGGGCGAGCGCGAGCGGCAGGATGACGAGTGAATTGCGCGTGGCGCCACTGAACACCAGCGCTCGCGTGCCCGGGGTGTCGAGTCGGGCGAAGCGCCCGACCAGCATGCCGACCGGGACCATGACGGCCGCGAACAGCGCGAACACGGGCACGGTGATGATGAGCAAGCCCAGCTGCGCACGCACGCCGCTGATCTGGGAGGCGACGACGGCCGCGAGAGTGAGCATCATGAGGGGCACCATCGAGTCCAGGGCGAAGCGCTGCATCGCGCGGGCGGCGGCGAAGCGTCGCGCCGCAATCTGGGTGAGCGCTGCCGCCGCGAGCGGGGCCGCCACGAGGAATGCGAATGCCCGGAGAAACGGGGCCGGTTCGATGCTGAGGCTGGCGCCGGTGAACCACCAGAGGTAAAACGGTAGCAGGATCATCTGCGCGAGCATGAGTAGTGGTGTCGCCGCGAGCAGCCGATCGTGTGCGCCGCCCGCGAGCCCGTTGAAGACGATGACGTAGTCGATGCAGGGGGCGAGAAGCACGAACAGCACCCCGACGAGGAGCGCCTGGTCATGGGCGACGACCCGAGACAGCGCGAACACCACGAGGGGCACGACGGCGAAGTTCACCGCGAGTATGGCGGCCAGAAAGCGGCCATCGCGGGTGGCCGCGCGAAGCCTGCCAAACGGCACTCCGAGAAAGGTCGCGTACAGCAGCAGCGCGAGCGCGGGTTGCACGGTGAGCTCGGCTGGCGCCGCGAGCGGGGGGGCCGCAAGCGCCGCCACCGCAGCGCCCAGAATCGCGGCGAGATACAGCGGAACCTGAAACCGCTCCAGGTTCTCGATCAGTGCTCGCACGCCCCCATTGTGTCAGGCACCGGGGGCGGAAGCTCCGTCATCGTCGGTGCTGGTGTCAGCGCCGCCGTCTGCCGCACGCTGCTCCTCCTCCTCAAAGCGTCGCTGGTCTGCGGCGCTATTGACGCCAAGCTGCGCTCGGGCGGCGACGTCTGGGCGCTGCACCCGCAAGAGCCACCAAATGATCAAGACGCCAAGGGGAATGAGTAGCACGCCGAGCACCCAGAGGACGTCTCCGTAGTAATACTGCGGCTCGATCACGAACCGTGGGAGGTGTTCGAACGCCTGCCACAACGAATTGGCCGTCGCCTCCTCCGCCCCAAAGATAATGAGCGTGGGCACAGCAAACGTCAGCATCAATACGATCGACAGCAGTCGAATGCCCACGGTCGACGCGGCCCGATTCTCGGGGGTGTCGGTGAGAAGCATATTGCTCTTCGCCGCTCCGACCGGCTTCAGCCAGGCGAGCGTGGGGAGCACCACGAACACGCTCAGCGCGAGCGCGGTGAGCATCGCAAAAATCATGCCCACGAGTCCGCCGAGACCCAGGGTTTGGCCGAGCAGCGATCCGTCGCGCTCACCCAAGAAATAGCGCCAGCCATCGTCGCCCTGGGACGCCGCGATCCGGGCCCGAATCGCGGGCGCGTGCACGGTGACCGCCGCCGCGATCGCGGGTGGCCACGCGACAACGATCGGCACCAGCACCGTGCGCAACAGTGCGATCATGATCGCGACCGTCGCGCTCTCGCTCCAGATAACCCGGATCACTGACCAAGCAGATGGCAATGTCGCCGTCGCGGTCAGCAGGAACGCGGTTAGCAGGCCATGGTCGTTCGCATCAGCGGCGGTGCGCAGCACGCCCCAGACCGACAGAGGCACGGTGAGCACGATAAGGGCCAGCGTGACAGGTTCCAGAAAGGTACGCCGCATGAGCACCCACAGGGTGTCTTGTGATCCCGTGGGTGCCGCAGGCGTTGACGGTGTTGCGAGGTCGCCGCCGAGGTGAGGTTCTGGGATATCGGTCACGCTGACGAAGATACCAGGGTGTGGTCCCCCTGGCGTTACTGGGCCGTGGGCAGCCCCGTCGGCACGGAACCTAGTGCTTTGGACTTCAGATGCTCGTACTCGGCCTGAGTGATTGCCCCTGAATCAAGCAGCTGCTTCGCCTGCGCGATCTCGGACGCGGGAGACGATCCGGCAACCGACTTGATGTAGGAACTCGCGGCGTGCTCCGCCGCCTGCTGCGAGGCAACAGTTCGCTCTGCCATCCCGGATCCGCGCGCGATCAAATAGACCAGCGCAGTCAAGAACGGGATGAAGATGAGGAAGACGAACCAAATCGCCTTCACCCAGCCATTGAGCTTCCGATCCCGGAAGAGGTCGGAGATGATCGAGAAGAGCGCCATGAGATATGCGATGAACACGAAGAAGGTGATGAACCACCAAATGGTGTCCCAGATCGTTGACCAGAAAGACATGATGCGCTCCTTTGACGGCACTCGATGGCGAGAAGCTGTGAACTGCCTACTCGTGGTGTTAGCCAATCATATTCAGGCGGTGGTGCGCCAGGGGTCGAAGCGGATTCCCCCTTCGTCAGCCCACTACGTGTAGACCAAGCCCTCAGCTACGGAGATCTCATGAACATAATTACTCGCGACTCATGCGTTGTCGGAGGCGTGCTCACATTTGCCCCGCTTGTTACCGGGTGCTCCGGCGGAGGCGGCGCCGGTGGCGGGGATACATCTCTGGCGCCTCATCCGCGACAACATCAGGGTCCGGAACGAGCAGCCCATTGCAGGGTTGGTTTGAGTGCCCGTGAAGCTTTGATTGGTCACTCCTTGTTGCTGGGCGACTCCCGGACCGGTCTTGGCTTAGGCAGGTGCCACCCCTTGGCATATGACGTGAGTCGCAGTGAGATCGCCAGCACGCCACCGACAATCGTTGCCACCATGAGGTTTCCGGTGAAGTGAGTAATGACCGTGGCAACGCTTGCGCCGAGTATTGCCGAAACGGCATACAGTTCGCGCGTCAGCACTCCGGGAACGTCATTGACGAGAACGTCGCGGATGACGCCCCCACCGATCGAGACAATCGTTCCGACGAAGATCGCCGTCGTCAGGTCTGCCCCCGAAGCTGTCGCAACGGCTGCACCGTAGGCCGAAAAGATGCCGAGCCCGAAGGCGTCGAACACGATCTCGAAACGACGAATTTTCGAGAGTCCTGGGTGAAAGAAGAACACGACGAGTGACCCGAGCAGTGCCGTAGTCCAGTACGGCCACACCACGAGTGAAATCGGTGGGTGTACCCCAATGATCATGTCTCGAATAATGCCGCCGCCGATACCGGTAGCGGTACCGACGACGAGTATCCCTAGAAGATCAAGATTGTGTCGAACGCCAACCAGGGCGCCAGAAATGGCGAACGCCAAGATTCCGGCAATCCAAAGGGATTCAAAGACCCATGTTGCAGTTTCAGTCATATGTTCAATTTTACAAGGATGAAAGTCCCATCGACGCCCGCCGCCATGCTGGGCTCGCATGCGTGGGTAGGGGAGTGCAAAGCCCTAAACAGAAGTCGCCTCGGTAGCGGCCGAGACGGATCGAAGCCGATACGGCGCGGAGGTCGACGGACGAACGGTGACCCTCGCCAACGAGTCGCAGTGTTGAACATCGAACAAATGGTGCCCCCGGCAGGATTCGAACCTGCGACCAAGAGATTAGAAGGCTCCTGCTCTATCCCCTGAGCTACGGAGGCGGCCCATCCAGCGTAGCGCAGCCCGGGGAGCCAAACGAATTCGGCTCCCCGGGCACGCAACTCGCGGGAGTGAGCACGCGAGATCGGAAGTTACCGCCCCGACCGAATCAGCTCAGCGCACTTCTCGCCCATCATCATGACGGTGATGTTGGGGTTGACGGTCACGATCTCGGGCATGGCCGAGGCGTCGACGACGCGCAGGCCAGACACGCCCTTGACGCGCAGCTGAGGGTCCAGCGGTGACATCTCGTCGTCGACCGGGCCCATGCGCACGGTGCCCACCGGGTGGTACACCGTGTTGTGCGTCTTGTAGATGTACTCGGTGAGCTCATCGTCGGTCGTCGCCGCGGCGCCGGGCGCCAGCTCGCGCCCCGCCCACTCGGCCATCGCGGGCTGCGCCATGATCTCGCGCGCCTTGCGAATACCCGCGAGCATGACGCGCAGGTCGTGTCCCTCGGGGTCCGAGAAGTACTTCGGATCCACGCGCGGCTTGTCGCGATAGTCGATCGACCGCAGCCGCACCGTGCCGCGCGACCTGGCGCGTGTGACATTCGGGGTGAGGCAAATCATCTCGTCGGCGGTGGGGTAGCCGGCGCGATACGTGTGCATGTCGAACGGCACCGAGCCGTAGTGCATCATCAGGTCAGGCCGGTCGAGACCCTCCTCCGTGGGGGCGAACACGCCTATCTCCCACCACTGCGTCGACTCGCGCACCATCTTGCGCTTCGCCTCCCACTGCACGACGCCCTCGGGGTGATCCTGCAGATTCGACCCGACACCGGGGCTATCGACGCGCACCGCAATACCGATCTCCTCGAGGTGCTCGCGCGGCCCGATCCCCGAGAGCATCAGCAGCTGTGGCGTGTTAATCGCGCCCGCCGACACAATCACCTCGCGCGCGGCCGCAATACGGGTGGCACGCCCAAATGCATTGTCGACGACCTGCACGCCCGTGCACCGGTTCGCGTCATCGAACTCGAGCTCCCGCACGTGCATCCCGGTCAAGACCGTGAGATTCTCGCGATTCCGGATCGGGTGGAGGTACGACACCGATGAGGATCCCCGAGTGCCGTCGGGCAGCCGGTTCACCTGGAAGAAGTTAGCGCCGTTGATCACGGTTTCGCCGGTGTTGAACTGGGCCCGAGGAATGCCGGCCTGCTCGCACGCGTCGAGCAGTGCGACGCCGCACTCGTCGACGGGCGGCACGTTCATCAGGTTGACCGGGCCGTTCTTGCCGTGCAGCGGGCCGTCGTCCTCGTTCGTTTCGAGCTTTGTGATGAGTGGGAGCGTGTCCGCGGCACCCCACCCCTCGGCCCCGTACTGCTCGGCCCACGCGTCGAGGTCCTCGCGCGGCGTCCAGAACGCGATGCACGAGTTGTGCGACGAGCAGCCGCCGAGCACCTTGGCGCGCGAGTGGCGCATGAACGAGTTGCCGGTGGTCTGCGGTTCGATGGGGTAGTCCCAGTCGAATCCTGACTCGAGCAGCTCCATCCAGCGATCCAGCTGCAGCACGACCTGTTCGTCGGCGTCGTGGGGGCCCGCCTCGAGCAGCCCAACGGTGACGCTCGGATCCTCGCTCAGGCGAGCCGCGACGGCCGCCCCGGCCGAGCCACCACCCACGACAACATAGTCAAAGGAATGCGTAGTGTTCAACTGACTCACCTTTCTAATGCTCCGGGAACCAGCCGGTGACGGCCGGTGCGAGGTTGTGGTAGATGTGCTTCATTTCTTGGTACTCGGCGAGCCCGGTGGGGCCGAGCTCACGGCCGAAGCCCGACTGCTTGAATCCGCCCCACTCCGCCTGCGGCAGGTAGGGGTGAAAGTCGTTGATCCAGATGGTGCCGTGACGCAGCTGCTTCGCGACGCGTTCGCCGCGGCCGGCCTCGCCCGACCACACCGCGCCGGCCAGCCCATAGATCGTGTCGTTAGCGATCGCGATGGCCTCGTCCTCGGTGGTGAACGTTTCGACCGTGAGGACGGGGCCGAATGCCTCGTCGCGCACGACACTCATGCCGCGCACCACCCGGTCGAGAATGGTGGGGAGGTAGTAGAAGCCCTGCTCCAGGACGCCCTCGCCAAATTTGCCGCCCGTGCGCAGTCGCGCGCCCTCGGCGATACCCGCCTCGACGTAGGCGTGCACCTTGTCGCGGTGAGCGGCCGAGATGAGGGTGCCGGTCTCAGCGGTGTCGTCGAACGGCCCGCCCAACCGGATGCCCTCGGCGCGACGCACGAGCTCGTCAACGAACCGCTCGGCAATGCGCTCCTCGACGATGAGCCGGGTGCCCGCCGAGCACACCTGCCCCGAGTGCACGAAGACGGCGTTCAACGCGTTGTCGAGTGCCGCGTCAAAGTCGGCGTCGGCGAAGATGATGTTGGGGTTCTTACCGCCCAGCTCGAGCGCGATCTTCTTGACACTGCCCGCGGCATTCGCGGCGAGGAGCTTGCCGGTCTCGAGCCCGCCCGTGAACGACACGAGGTCGACATCGGGGTGCGTGGAGAGGGGAGCGCCCGCCGTTGATCCGGCGCCCAACACGAGGTTCGCAACGCCCGCGGGCAGCCCAAGGTCATCGAGCAGCTTGATCATCAGGATCGCCGTGTGCGGGGTGAGCTCGGCCGGCTTCAGCACGAACGAGCAGCCCGCCGCGAGCGCGGGGGCGATCTTCCAGGCGGCCTGCAGCAGGGGGTAGTTCCAGGGGGTAATGAGCGCGCACACGCCGATGGGCTCGACCTCGATGCGGCTGTTCACGTTGGGGTCGCCCGCGTCGACGATGCGGCCCGTGTGCTGCGCCGCAAGCTTGCCGAAGTAGTCGAAGCAGGCGGCGATGTCGTCCATGTCGAAGCGGGCCTCGACGATCCGCTTGCCGGTGTCGAGGGCCTCGGCCCGAGCGAACTCCTCCTTGCGGTCGCGCAGCCCGGCTGCCACCCGCAGCAGAAAGTCGCCGCGCTCTGAAGCGGGGGTGCTGGCCCACACGCCGGCGTCAAACGAAGTGCGCGCGGCCCGGATCGCGGCGATAGTGTCCTCGGGCCCGGCCTCGTCGACCTCGGCCACGAAGGCGCCGTCGGCGGGGCAATGGATCTGGCGGGTGCCGCCGTCGAACGCGGAGCACCAGGCCCCATCAATGAAAAGTGTGGCAGTCATGCTGTTCTCCTGCTCTTCGGTGGAAGGGTAATGAAAATCTGGAGGCTAATTCGTGGTTTCGGGGTGTTCAAAATCATCGCTCCAGTCGGTCACAACGTGTTCGCTCTCGCCGATGGACGCGTCGCTGCCGCCGGCCGAGATGCGCAGGTACTCGAGGTGCGACTCGTAGTGCCCGAGCACGTCGGCGATGATCTGGTCGCTGTCGAAGCCATAGATGTCATAGCCGTGCGAGCCGGTCACCGTGAATACCTCGAGCCTGAAGTAGTACTCGGGGCTGCCGACGCTGCGGTAGGCGAAGGTGGGCAGCTCGTGGGCGACAGGGTAAATCTGGTAGGTAAAGTCTTGCTGGTCAGGGAAGTAGGCCGTGACGAGCAGCGCCTGCACGCTGAGCCCCTCGACCTCGGTGCGTTCGCAGTCAACCTCGACGCCCGACTTGCGCAGTTCGTCGGTCACGTCGATGAGCGCCGGCTCGGCCACGGTGTCGATGAAGCGCATCACCTGAGCCCGGTGCGGGAACGTGGTCGAGCGTCGCAGCCGTCGGCGCCAGCTGGTCTCGGTCGGCGCGTACCGCGTCGGCAGGGTCGCCTCGTACCCCTCAAGGTGCTGCGCTTCCGTGCGGAGCGCGCGATAGAAGGAGATCATGACGAGGTAGAGCAGCACCGACACGGGGAGGCCGATGATGAGCGTGGCCTGCTGCAGCGTTTGTACGCCGCCCACGAGCAGCATGCCGAGGGTGAGCAAGCCCGTCGCGATCGACCAGAAGATGCGCAGCGGCTTGCTGCCGTCTTGCTTTGGGTCTTCGACCTTCGAGGTCAGGTTCGAGAGCACGAGCGCCCCCGAGTCCGCGGAGGTGACGTAGAAGAGCAGGCCGGTGACGAGGGCCACCGCGATCACGATCGGGGCGGCCGGGTACTGCTGCAGCAGATCGAAGAAGGCGCGCTCGGGGAGATTCATTGCGGTGTCGGCGAACGAGGAGTTGCCACCGAGCACAATTTCAAGGGCGGAGTTGCCAAACACCGAGATGAAGACCGCGATAAACCCGAATGGAATGAGCAGTACGCCGAAGATGAACTGGCGCAGGCTGCGCCCGCGCGAGATCCGGGCCAGGAACAGCCCGACGAACGGCGCCCAGGCGATCCACCATGCCCAGAAGAAGAGGGTCCAGCCCTGCATCCACGCGTCGGGCTGTTCCCACGCGAAGGTGTCGAGCAGCATGCCCGAGAACCCGGCCATGAAGTCACCGACGTTCATCACGAGACCCTCGAGGATGCGGCGGGTGTCGCCGGTAATGGTGATCCAGAGCAGCAAGGCGATCGCGAGAATCACGTTCGCTTCTGACAGGCGCCGGATCCCCTTCTCAACACCCGAAACGGTCGAGAGGGTGGCCATCGCGACGGCCAGGACGATGAGGGCGATCTGGGTGGCGACGCCGTCGGGGGTGCCGAACAGCACGTGCATGCCGTAGCTCAACTGCACCACTCCGATACCGAGCGTGGTGGCGATGCCAAACACGGTGCCGAGCACCGCGAGGATGTCGATCGAGTGCCCGCCCCAGCCCTCAACGCGCTTGCCGAATAGCGGGGTCAGCAGCGATCGAATGTTGAGCGGGAGGTTGCGGCGGTACGCGAAGTAGGCGAACGCGCCGCCCATGAGCGCATACATGGCCCAGCCGACGGGGCCGTAGTGGAAGAAGGTCCACACGATGGCTTGTCGGGCGGCCGCGATGGTGCCGCCGTCACCCGTGGGTGGCCCAACGTACTGGGCAACCGGCTCGGAGACCGAGAAGAACATCAGGTCGATGCCGATGCCCGCGGCAAACAGCATCGACGCCCACGTGAACATGCTGAACTGTGGTTTGGCGTGGTCGGGGCCAAGCTTCGTGCGTCCGGCGGGCGAGAACGCGACACCGAGCACAAAGAACACGATGAGCCCGGCGGTGAGCACGTAGTACCAGCCGAAGTTCTCGGCGGTCCACCCGACAAGGGTATTGATAACCGCGTCGGCGTCATCCTGCGCAAGGATGGCCCAGAGTGCGATCGCGAGAATGACGACGGCCGATCCAATGAGCACCGGCCAGCGCGGGCGGGGCGCCTTTGGGGGTGTACTTTCTGGGTTGAGCTGCGGCAGTTCTACTTCGAAAGGCAAAAGACGATCCTCCGTTGGATTCGGAACGCTGCCCGGCATGCCTAACACAGCGCCTACACCATCGACCCTAACAACCGACGAAAATCCGAGGTCATGCCCGCGTCCGTGTGCGTCAACGCACGGTTGGCGACGCGCCGTAGCTCATCGCGGGGTCACGCGGCATCGGCTCCCGGGGGTTGGTCTGCGTTGCGCGTCGTTGCGCTGCCTTCCGTGTAACCCCTAGCCTCGTAGATATGACCCACATCGTTGCATCAGAACTTCTCGCCCAGACCGGCGGTGGTCCCCAGTGGGGGCTCATCGCGCTGGGCATCGGCATCATCGTGTTGGGTGCGGGCGTGATCGTGTTCGGCATCGTCCGCAAGCGTCGCGCGGCGGCGGCCGAAGCGGGCCAGGCTGACTCACCCGCCACCGACGCCTAAGCGCTGATCCACAGAAGCCGCCGCCGCCGGTTACTCGAGCTTGTTGACGAGCGAGTGTGCCGCCCGGTCGATGTAGTCCCGAAACTGGGCGTCATAGATCGGAGGCAGCGCGACCTCGTCGAGCGCCGCATTCATGTGGTGCAGCCAACGGTCGCGTGCCGCGGGCGTGATCGGGTAGGGCTGGTGACGCATGCGCAGCCGCGGGTGCCCGCGATTCTCCGAGTACGTGGTGGGACCGCCCCAGTACTGTTCGAGGAACGTCTGCAAGCGCCAGATCGCGCCCTCCCAGTCGTCCTCGGGATACATCGGCGCCATGACGGGGTCCTCACGCACCCCTGCGTAGAAGCGGCGCGTGAGTTTCTCGAACGTCTCGGTGCCACCCACCTGCGACCAGAACGAGTTGGTCACGGCATCGCTCGCCTCACCCGCGCCGAGCACCCGAGGTGCCGCGGAGGGAGAGCCGTGGCCCGCAGCTCCGCTGCTCGTCGGACCGCTGCCGGAAGGTGAAACGGGGGTAATCGGTAAATCTGACATGTGAACTCCTTCACGCTCGCACGCCAGGGGCGTGCTGAAAACTCTCGGGCCGGGCCGGGCCGGGTGGGGTTAGGCCTGCGTGCCGGGCAACTTGGGCTGCTCAGTCGCTAGCTTGATGCCCGCCTTGTCGAACTCGCGCATGAGCGCGGCACGAAGCGCCCGCTGCACTGCCCACTGCGCCTCGGGGCGAGTGCGCAGCGCCAACCGCATGGTGGCGCGGTCACCGAATGCGCTCTCGATGCCCCACACTTCAGGCTCACCTGTGACCTTGCGAGCCACATCGGGTGCGGTGAGGAGTGAACGCGCGGCGGTGAGGGCCGACTTCTCGACCTCTGCCATGTCGTTGCTCGCATCGACCGTGACGTCGATGACGGCGCGCCCCCAGCCCTGGGAAGAGTTTCCGAGGGTGAGGATCTCACCGTTGCGCACGAACCAAAGGGTGCCGTCGAGAGCGCGCACCTGGGTGACGCGAATACCCACGTCCTCGACGGTGCCGTTGATGGTGCCCACCGTGATGAGGTCGCCGACCCCGAGCTGATCCTCAAACACCATGAAGATGCCGTTCAAGATATCTTTCACAATGTTCTGGGCACCGAACGCGAGGCCCGCGGCCACGATGCCAGCTGAGGTGAACACCGCTGCGGTGTTCACCCCCAGCTGGCCAAGGATCAGAATCATCGCAATGCCTGCAATGACCCACGTAATGATGGCGCGACCAACCGTGCCGAGGGTGCGGGTGCGCTGCACCGCTCGCGCGTTGATGTATGGAGAGGTTTGAATCTCGGACGTCGTGTCGACCTCCTGCGCCTTCTTCACGCCGCGCACGATCTGTTTGACGGTGCGCATCAACAGTCGCCGCAGCAGCCAGTTCAGCAGAACGGCAGCCGCGACGATGATGAAGATGTTGATCGGCACCTCGAACGTCGTCAAGAAGTCAAAAAACGCGTTGCTTGCGACGACGGTAACGCCCTCCATATGTGTCACCATTTACGCTCCCGCATCGACCTTCTGGGCCGCGATTGCACGGTCGACCCCGGCGAGAAGCTCGATGACCATGCGGCGCAGGGCCGCCGGGGCGTCCTCGTTGGCGGCGAGCCACGCACGAGTGGCCTCGGCCAGGGGTTCGCCCGCGAGCGACGACGGGTAGAAGCCGTCGACGAGCTCCTCGACGATGGCGTGGCTGCGTGATTCCCATACCGGAACAAGCGCCTCGAAGAACGGTGCGATAAACGGCTCGAGCAGTGCGCGGTCGTGGACATGGGAGAAGCCCATCGCAGTCGAACGCACGATGGCGTTGGGCTTGTCGGTGTCCACGAACACCGAATCCCAGGCGGCCTGCTTCTGTGCGTGCGTGGGCAGCGCCGCGCGTGCCCGGGCGGCGGCCTGGTTGCCGGTCGCCGTCAGATCTGCTGCTTGGCGAGCCGCGATCTCGGGCTCACCCGCAAGCCCGCCAGCGACGAGCGCAAACAGCAGCTCCCAACCGAGGTCGGTGTCGAGCGTGAGCCCCTCGAGCGTCAGCGTGCCCGCAAACAGGGCCGCGACGCTGTCGAGCTGGGTCGGCGTGGACGCGAGCCCAGCAAACGTCTTGACGAATTGGAACTGGCGATCTGAGCCAGGGGCCGCGCCACGCGCCAGATCCCACATGACGTCGGCGGCGAGGTGCAGCGCAGGCTCGCGGCGCACGGGAGCGACATAGCTTGACGCCGAAAGCACGAGCTGGCCCAACAGCGTGCGCAACGTGGTCGAAGCGTCTTCGTGCGCGACGTGTGCGAGCACGATATCGATGAAGCGTGACGCCGCCATTTCGCCGTCGCGCGTCGCGTCCCAAAGGGTGCCCCACACGAGGGCGCGGGCGAGTGAATCGGGCATGCTGCCGAGGTGCGCGGCGACGGTCTCGAGCGAACGCTCATCGAGCCGGATCTTGGCGTAGGTAAGGTCATCGTCGTTGAGCAGCAGCAGGTCGGGTTGGGCGAGCCCGTTGAGCTCGGGGAGCTCGGTACGGGCGCCGTCGATGTCGACCTCGATGCGGTGGGTGCGCGTGAGCTGGCCGTCGCTGAGCGAGTACAGCCCGATCGCGATGCGGTGCGGGCGAATCGTCGGGTGGTCGGCGGCCGCCGTCTGGTCGATCGTGAACTCCTCGAACGCACCCTCGGCGTCGAGCGTGAACGAGGCCCGCAGCGTGTTGACGCCGGCGGTTTCGAGCCACAGCTGCGACCACTCGGTGAGGTCTCGTCCGCTCTGCGCGGTGAGCTCGGTGAGCAGGTCGGGCAGCTCGGTGTTTGAGAACTGGTGCTTGACGAAGTAATCGTGCACGCCGCGCATGAACGGCTCGCGGCCAACCCACGCGACGAGTTGCTTCAGCACCGATGCGCCCTTGGCGTACGTGATGCCGTCGAAGTTGACCATCACGTCTTCGAGGTCGCGAATGGGGGCGACGATGGGGTGCGTTGAGGGGAGCTGATCCTGGCGGTATGCCCACGACTTCTCAGATGCGGCGAACGTCGTCCAGCAGTCCGTCCACTCCGTGGCCTCGGCGACGCCCAGGGTCGACATGTATTCGGCGAACGACTCGTTGAGCCACAGGTCGTTCCACCAGCGCATCGTGACGAGGTCGCCAAACCACATGTGGGCGAGTTCGTGCAGGATCGTGACGACGCGGCGCTCACGCATTGCGTCGGTGACCTGGCTGCGAAACACGTAGGCCTCGGTGAAGGTCACCGCGCCCGCGTTCTCCATGGCACCCATGTTGTACTCGGGTACGAACAGCTGATCGTACTTGTCGAACGGGTAGGGGAAGTCGAACTGCTCCTCGAAGAATGCGAAGCCCTCGCGGGTCTTGTCGAAGATGTAGTCGGCGTCAAAGAATTCGGCGAGCGACTCGCGGCAGAACGCGCCGAGGGGAATCGTGCGGCCGTCACGGCTCGTCAGTTCGGATCGGACGACCCGGTAAGGCCCGGCAATGAGCGCCGTGATGTAGCTCGAGATGACGGGGGTGGGCTCGAACTCCCAGGTCGCGAGGGCCTCACCATGGCGCTCGCCAACAGCAACGGGCTCGGGCGTGGGCTGGTTGCTGACTACCTGCCACCGAGCGGGCGCGGTGACGGTGAACTGGAACGAAGCCTTCAGGTCGGGCTGTTCGAACACCGGGTACATGCGGCGCGAGTCGGGCACCTCGAACTGTGAGTAGAGGTAGACCTCGCCGTCGGCGGGGTCGACGAAACGGTGCAAGCCCTCGCCCGTGTTCATGTAGCGCTGCGTCGACACGATGTGCAGCACGTTCTCGGCCGCAAGATTTGGCAACTCGATGCGAGAGTCGACAAACGCGGTAGCCGGATCAAGCTCGGTGCCGTTCAGATCGATCAGCTGCACGGAGTCGGCGATCACGTCAATGAAGGTCGAGGCGCCCGGGGTGCCGGTGAAGCGCACGGTCGTGTCTGCGACAAACGTCTCCGGGCCGGTCATGAGATCGAGCGCGATCTCGTAGCTCTGGGTTGAGACGACCGCGGCGCGCTCCTGCGCTTCAATGCGGGTGAGGTTCGTTCCTGGCACAGCTGCTCCTGTCGAGGGGTGACATATCTGGCCCCAAGCCTATGCCTGTTGGCTATCGATCTGCCGAATGTCGAACACCTGGCCTCCGCGGCCACGTACAGTGGTCCCCATGATGCGCACCCTCGGAACCAGTGATCTCATCGTTTCTGCTGTGGGCCTCGGCTGCAATAACTTTGGCCGCCCAGGCTCCCTCACCGAAGACCAGCACGGCACCGACGCCGTCGTACACGCCGCAATCGCCGCGGGCGTGACTTTCTTCGACACCGCCGATCTGTACGGTTACGCCTTTGGACGCAGCGAAACCCTGATGGGCCACGCGCTCGCGGGCCGGCGCGACGAGATCGTGCTCGCCACGAAGTTCGGGCATCCCGACTCCGACACTCCCGCCTCGTACCCGGGCCACCGCGGGTCGCGCGAGTTCATTCGCGCGTCGATCGAGGGCTCCCTCACGAGGCTGCAGACGGACTACATCGATCTGTATCAAATGCATGTGCCGGATCCGGCTGTGCCGATCTCCGAGACCCTGGGCGCGCTCCACGAGCTAGTGGGGGAGGGCAAGGTGCGACACCTCGGGCACTCGAACTTCTCCGCCGAACAAATGGAGGAGGCTGCGCGGGTGGCCGAGCAGCTCAATGTCACGCCGTTCGTTTCCGCCCAGAACGAGCTGAGCCTGCTGCGCCGGGAGGCTGATGTCGCCGTGACGCCCGCGGCAGTGCGGCTGGGTCTCGGGTTGCTGCCATTCTTTCCGCTCGCCAACGGGCTCCTCACCGGCAAGTTCACGCGCGACCATTTCCCCGCGAACTCCCGGATCATGCGTCAGCGCCCGCACATCGCCGAACAGGCCGACTGGGACGTGCTCGACGCGTACCGGGCACTGTGCGACTCCTGGGGAGTCACGATGCTCGAGGCGACGTTTGGCTGGATGCTTGCACACAAGCCTGTTGCCAGTGTGATCTCGGGGGCAACGACCCCTGAGCAGGTACGGCAGAACGCGGTCGCTGGTATTCGCTTTACACCCACGAGCGAACAGTACGCACAGATCGAGGCCTTGTTTCCGATCCCGCGATAGTGTGAAGTCATGACCGAACATGTGCCCTCCGTAGAGTTTTGGTTCGACCCGAGCTGCCCTTGGTGCTGGATGACCAGTCGCTGGGCGAGCGAGGTATCAGAGGTGCGGGGCTTCCCGATCGCCTGGCACCCCATCAGCCTCGCAATCCTCAATGAGGGGCACGATCACGGACCCCACGCTGAGAACCATCGACAGGGCAAACGGATGGGGCGCGTTATCGTGGCGGCAGAGAAAGCTCACGGATCCGGCATCATTGCACAGCTCTACACCGAGTTCGGCAACCGTATTCACCCGGGGGCCCGTTTGGACACCGACGCGATCATCGCCGAAGCGCTCGCCGCAGTGGGCCTGCCCGCGGAGCTTGCCGCATCGGCAGATAACGAGTCACTCGATGCCGAGCTGCGCACCAACACGGACCACGCGATGAAGATCGCCGGACCCAACGTTGGCGTGCCGATCATCTCCATCGACGGGGTCGCATTCTTTGGGCCCGTCGTCACGCCCGCTCCCACGGGCGAGACTGCGCTGCGCCTCTGGGACGGCATCTACGCCGCCGCAAGCGTTCCTGGCTTCTACGAGCTGAAGCGCGGGCGCACCGCCGGACCCCAGTTCTAGCGCGCTGGCGTGTGCGTGCGCGAGCCACCTCCTAGACGTACGCAACACGTGAGGGATACGCTGGCCGCATTGTGTTGATCCAATGGGGGTTCAGTGAGTAAGACAAGCGCATTGCCGGGTGCTCAGCCGCAGGGAACCCTGAGTCAGAAACGCATCTGGATCATCTTTTCCGGGCTGATGCTCGGCATGTTGCTTGCCTCGCTCGACCAGACGATCGTCTCAACGGCGCTTCCGACCATCGTGAAGGATCTGGGCGGAGCCATGCATCTGGCATGGGTCGTGACGGCATACCTGCTGGCGTCGACGGTGACGACGCCAGCCTGGGGCAAGCTCGGCGACATGTACGGGCGAAAGATGCTCTTCCTGGCATGCATCGTCATCTTCTTGGTGGGCTCCGCGCTCTGCGGATTCTCCCAAAACATGACAGAGCTCATCGCGTTTCGTGCGCTCCAGGGCGTCGGTGGCGGCGGTCTTATGGTGCTCTCGCAGTCCATTATTGGTGACGTCGTCTCGCCGCGAGATCGCGGCAAGTATCAGGGCGCGTTCGGCGCGGTCTATGGCGTCTCGAGTGTCGCAGGACCGCTGCTGGGCGGCTACTTCGTCGATAGCCTCTCGTGGCACTGGGTATTTTTCGTCAACCTGCCGATCGGCGTCATCGCGTTGATAGTGGTGACATCGGTGTTGCCACGCACACAGCCGGCAACCGTCAGAAAATCGACTATGCGGGCATCATTCTGCTCGCCGCCGCGGCCAGCTGCGTTGTATTACTGAGCAGCTTTGGGGGCAACGCCTGGAAATGGACGTCGCCCCAGGCGATTGGCATGATCGTGTTGTGCGCGGTGCTGATCGTGGTCTTCATCTTCGTGGAGCAGCGCGCGGCAGAGCCCGTCATGCCGCTGCGCATGTTTAAGAACCGCGTGTTCGTTATGGCGTCGATCATCGGGTTTGTCGTTGGTTTCTCGATGTTTAGCGCGATCACCTACCTTCCCATGTTCCTGCAGCAGGTATTGGGAGCCACTGCTACCGAGTCGGGCCTCCGCATGCTCCCGATGATGATCGGTCTCCTGCTCACCTCGATGGGCAGCGGCCAGATCATTTCGAAGACCGGAAAGTACAAGATCTTTCCGATTCTGGGGTGCGGTATTTTCGCGGTGGGGCTCTATCTGCTCTCGACGATGACCGCCCACACGAGCGTCATGACCTCAAGCGTCTACATGTTTGTCCTAGGCTTCGGGCTCGGTCTCGTGATGCAGGTACTCGTTCTTGCGGTGCAGAATGCCGTTCAGTATCGCGATCTGGGTGCGGCCACGAGTGGGGCGACGTTCTTCCGCTCGATCGGAAGCTCTGTGGGGGTGTCAGTGTTCGGTGCAGTGTTCGCAGGACAGTTGTCCAGCCGCTTGGCAACGAACCCACCGAGCAACGCCACGGGAAAATGCAGTGGCAAGGTGCTTGAGGAATCCTCGCTGGGGCTATCGCACTGCCCAACCGGGGTTGAATCGTGGTTTATCGACGCATACGCGGGCGCGATCCAGGTTGTCTTTTTCGCAGCGGTGCCCATCGCAGTTATTGCATTCGTGCTCGCGTGGTTCCTGCCCGAGGTGAAGTTGCGCACCGTGACGAAGGACGCGAACTTGGGGGCTACCTTTGCCATGCCGCAGCAGACGTCGTCGCTGCAGGAGCTGACCCGCGCAATCGCCCGCGTCATGACGAGTGATGATCGCAAACGTGTGTATCAGCGTCTTGCGGACTCGGCGGGAGTCGATCTCGGCCCGGGGGCTGCGTGGATGGTCTGGCGGCTCCACGTGCACGGCGACAGCAGCGTGTCTGAGATGGCACAAGAGACGAAAGTCGACGCTGCGAAGTTGGCTGCAACACTGGACACGCTGACGAAACAGCGGCTCGCGCTTCTCGTCACCTCAGGGGTTGATGGCTCGGGGTCCAGTGCTCGCCTGAGCGATGGCGGCGAGGTGGTCGCGCAGAAGCTGCGGGTCGCTGTGCGGGCGCATCTCGTTGAGTTGCTCGACGATTGGGCTCCAGAAGACCAGGAGGGCATCCAAGCTGCGATTACCCACATTGCAGAGATCCTCGGCAACGATGCGCGTGTTGGTAACGCGATATGATCGCCGTATGCGTATTCACGTTGCGACCGACCATGCCGGCCTCGAATTTAGTCAGCAGCTGCAGCAGCATCTGCGCGACGCAGGACACGAGGTGATCGACCACGGGCCCGCCGAGTACGACGCGCTCGATGACTACCCCTCGTTCTGCATCAACGCTGCGCTGGGTGTCGCCCGCGATGAGCGCGATGGCGTCGAGGCACTGGGCGTCGTGTTCGGTGGCTCGGGCAACGGAGAGCAGATGGCGGCCAATAAGGTCGCAGGCATTCGTGCCGCGCTCGTATGGAACGAGTCGACCGCCGAGCTCGCGCGCGAGCACAATAACGCCAACGTGATCTCGATCGGTGCGCGTCAGCACGAGGTCGCCGACGCCATTCGCTTCATCGACCTGTTCGTTGCCACCCCATTCTCGGGTGATGAGCGCCACGTGCGCCGCATCAGCCAGCTCGGTGAGTACGAGACCACCGGCGCGATCGCAGGCAAGCAGGTCGACGCGCTGTAATGCCCGAGGGTCACTCCGTACATCGCATTGCCAGGCAGTTCGCCGCGAACTTCGTCGGCACGTCCCCTGAGGTATCGAGCCCGCAGGGGCGCTTCGCACAGGGGGCCGAGCTGCTCAGCGGTCGCAAGATGATCGATGCTCGCGCCGTTGGCAAACAGATGTTCCTCGAGTTCGAGGGCGGCTACTGGCTTCGCGTGCACCTCGGCATTTACGGAGCCTGGGACTTCGCGGGCGATGTGAAGGTCGACCCGTCAATTCAGATCCACGGGTATACGCCGTCGCACTCCAAAATCGGGCAGACGGGGGAGCACTCGCGGCCGAGCGGTGCCGCCGCCGGGGGTGCGCGCCCGCTTGACGCCGACGGCGAGGATTCAGTTGCCTCGATCGGGGCGCCCCGACGCACCCGAGTGCGCATGGCCGAGGAAGACAAAGAATCTTTGGCGTCATTCACCTTCCCGCCCGACCCGGTGGGGCAGGTGCGTGTGCGGCTGCTGAATGAGGCCGTATGCGCCGACCTGCGCGGGCCTACCGTGTGCGAGGTGCAGACCCCTGCTGAGATTGATGCGGTGATTCAGCGCCTCGGGCCAGACCCCGCGAACGCAAACACCACTGCCGAGAAGCGGCGTTTTGTTGAGCGTGCGGGTAAGAAGAAGACCCCGATCGGCCTCGTGCTGATGGACCAGTCGGTTGTCGCGGGCATCGGCAACGTGTACCGCGCCGAAATGCTGTTTCGGGCTGAGCTCAACCCGCACACCCCGTCGAACACGCTTGACCGCACCGTGCTTGAAGCGCTCTGGGATGACTGGGTGCACCTGCTCGAGATCGGAATCACGGTCGGCCAGATGATCACAATCGACGGCCTCACCGGTGCTGACTATGACCGAGCGCTCGTGGAACGTGACGAGCGGCACTGGGTGTACAAGCTGGAGGGCACCCCGTGCAAGCGCTGCGGAGCCAACATCATTCTTGAGGAAATTGGCGCGCGCAAGCTCTATTGGTGCGCCGGCTGCCAGCACTGACACGGGTGTGCAGTTTCTACGACTCGTGGTGTGGCTCCAGCAGATCCCTGGGTGAAGTAGTCTCCGATTCGCCAAGGGCACGCAATCCAGACACGAGGGCGCGTAAACCAAAGTCGAAGGCTGCAGCTGAAGGCGTGATGCCCCGAGCTTCAGCTTCCCGAGTCGACACTGACTCGGCCGCCGTGAGCCGGGGGGCGAACTCGATGCCATAGCCCGGGGCCATGTTATCGGTCGGCGCGATAGCGTCGAGGGCCGAGCCAATGATGAACGATTCGATTGCTACGAATGCCGGCACGATTAAGTGCTGAGGGTAGCCGTCCCGCTCAAACGCCGTCACGACGCGCTCGTAGTCGCGCATCGATTCAGGCTCACCGTCGAGCGGGCTCACTGCCATTGCGGCAATCACACCCGGCCTGTTGCCAAATGATTCGAGATACTCGTGAGCCCACGGAATGATGGCCACGTGCCAGGGTAAATGGCTGAAGCCATGGTCGCTAAGTCGTGCTGCGAGGTTGCCACGCATGGCCGCAATGAGGTCTGCACGGCTCGCAAAATAGTGGTGCAGCGCGCTCGGCCGCACATCGAGCGAGCGTGCGAGAGCCGCCAGTGTGAAATCGACGCCAGCCTTGTCTGCAAGCGCGAAGGCTGCGTCGACGATGCGTTGGTGCGACAGCACAGACTGCTTCGGCCGGCCGGCAGAGCGGCCCGCCGAACGGTCGGCTGATGCGTTGACCGCAGACATGCGCACACTCCTCAACACTTCTCACCTCGTGATCGAGGCTTTTCGTCGAGCTTACTGACCCGGTTTGCAGATTTAATTGAATGCTCGTAAATTAAGTGCTGGCCGCAAACGCAATCAGGAGCACTCACATGTCATCGACGACCAACGCCGACCTCATCATCACAGGGGCGCGAGTACACACCATGGGTGTTGCAGACAGCGGAACGAAAGCGCCAGCTGAGGCAATCGCGATTCAGAACGGACGTATCGCAGCAGTCGGCGCGAAAGACGAAATCGTGGCGACGTTCCAAACCTCGCGCACTGAGATGCACGACCTCGCGGGGCGAACCGTGACCCCGGGGCTCATTGATGCTCATCTGCACCCGATTCAGGGTGTCGAACTCACGCAGGGTATCGACCTCGCTGGAGTCATCACTCTCGCTGGGCTGCGCGAACGGCTCGGCGCCGAAGCGCGTCGGCTGCGTGAGACGGCGGGCGAACGGTGGTTGCGCGGCTGGAACCTGGACTATTCGGCCTTCGAGGGACAGCCCCTCACTGCCAGTCTCATCGACGAGTGTCTCGCCGGGGTGCCAACGCTCCTGTTCTTCTTTGACTTCCACACGGCGGTCGCCAATACCGCTGCCCTGCAACGGGCGGGCATCACTGGCGCACGCAACTTCACCGACTCAGCAGAGATCGTGGTCGACCACGCAGGCCGACCGACTGGCGAGCTGCGAGAAGAAAGCGCCTACGCCCCGATCACGAGCATCATGCCGCTGCCTTCCCCCGAGGAAACGGCTGACGCAGCGCGGGCCATCTTCAGACGCATGCGTCGATCGGGTCTCACCGGAGGCACGATCATGGACGGTAATTCGGGCACACTGGATTTACTCGAAACGATTGACCGTTCAGGCTCCGGGCTTCCGGTCCGCATTGCGAGCGCAGTCGACCTTAAACCCATCTACTCGGCCGAGCAGCGCTTGGAGATCCTCGCACAGCGTGACCGCCGCGGCGCAAGATGGCGCGGGGGCATGATCAAGCTGTACGCCGATGGAGTAGTCGAGACAGGCTCGGCCTGGCTCTATGAGCCCGATTCTGACGGCATTGAAACTGAGGGGTTTTGGGAGAACCAGGACGAGTTTGTGGCCGTCCTTGAGCTCTGCACGGCCGCGGGATTCCAGGTCGCGACTCACGCGATCGGTGATCGCGCGGTAGGCGAGACAATTACGGCCTACGAGGCAGTGGGGCTCGGCGCACAGGGCCAGCCCCGGCACCGGATCGAGCATCTTGAGACGTTAGACCCGCGCGACATCGCGCGCCTCGCAGCCCACGGGATCGCCGCATCGATGCAGATGCCTCATATGCAGTGGCGCCTCGAGGACCAGAGTGACGAATGGTCCCGCAAACTCGGGCCGCTGCGCACTTCGCGAGCATGGAATGCCGGGTCTGTGCTGCGGGCTGGCGCTCCACTGTCGCTCGGCTCAGACTGGCCCATCGCCACACTTGATGCTCGCGAGGGCCTCGCGTGGGCCGTGCTGCGGCGCCGCGCGGGCGACGCTGAGGGGTTTGTGTACGAACCGGGCGAAAGGCTCACCAATCTTGAGGCGCTGCACGGATACACCCGAGGTGCAGCCCTCGCCCAGGGGGATCACGACCTTGGCGTGATCCGGCAGGGAGCGATCGCCGATCTTGCGGTCTGGGAGGAAGACCCTGCCGAAGTGACGGGTGACGATCTCGCCCAGCTTCCCGTGCACTCCACCTATCTCGATGGTGAGCGCCTGCTCACCTCGGATATCGACTAACGCTCACTGAAGAGAAACGAATCTCACCATCATGACCACCAACGGCGCACTCGCGCTTCTACCGATTGCCACGATCCTCGTGGTGTCGGTGCTCACACGGCGCACCCTGCTCGCGCTCTTCACCGGCACCCTCGTCGGCGCGCTCATCGTGGGCGGCTGGGGATTTGTCGACAGCTGGATTGAGTACTTTACGATCTCAATGACCGACGAAACAGTTCAGTGGCTAGTGCTCGTCGTAGCGCTGTTCGGCATGCTGATTGCAGTGTTCAACGTGTCGGGGGCGGTGCGAGACTTCGCGCTGTGGGCCGAGCGATTCGTGAACTCGAAGCGCAAGTCGTTGATCGCGACTTGGGTGCTCACCATCATCCTGTTCATCGATGACTACCTCAACGCACTCACCGTGGGTACGTCGATGAAGACCGTCACTGACAGATACCGCGTGCCGCGCACGATGGTCGGCACGATCATCAAGATGACTTCTGCGCCGATCGCCGTCATTATTCCGTTCTCGACGTGGGCGGTGTTCTTCGCAGCGCTGCTCGAACAGGGCGGGGTGACGGTAGGCGGCACCGGCCTGGGGGCGTACCTGCAAGGTCTACCCTTCGTGTTCTTCGGCTGGATCGCGCTCGCGATCGGGCTGTTGCTTGCCCTGGGCATTCTGCCCGCCTGGGGGACGCTCAAAAAGGACGTCGCGCGGGCCATGGAAACGGGCGACACGCTGCCGCTCAACACGACCGTCGAGGAACGAGAGTTCGAGCTCGCTGGGAGCAGGGGCACGGCACCAAAGAACCCGCTGCCGTTCAACTTCTTGATTCCGGTTGTCGTTCTGGTCTCGGTCACGATCTTCACTGGCGTCGACATCGTCAAGGGCAGCGCCGCGGCCCTCGTGGTTGCGATTATTCTTGCGCTCGCGCAGCGCAAGATGAAGGTGCGCGAGACCCTGACCGCGGCGTTTGATGGCATTCTGAGCATGGGCTTTGTCATGGTGCTTACGGTGCTCGCCTTTATGGTGCAGCACGTGAACATGGACTTGAACCTCGTCGACTGGGTCATCTCGGTAACCGAACCCGCGATGACGGGTGCGCTACTGCCCGCCATCGTATTCCTCGTGTGCGGTATCTATGCGTATGCGACCGGCTCATTCTGGGACCTCGCCGCCGTCATTACACCGATCGTGTTGCCGCTGGCAATGGCGATGGACGTGGACCCGATCCTGGCGGGGGCCGCGGTGTTCTCGGGCGCAGCCCTGGGTTCGACCACTTGCCTCTACGGCGACGGAATCATTCTGGCGTCGCAGTCGGTGGGGGTGAAGCCGGTTAACCTCATGACCGCGATTCTTCCCTACGCCGGAATTGCAGCGGCGCTTTCGTTCGTCGCCTACCTGATTACCGGCTTCGTGATGCACGGCTGACCACTCTGAGTGATCGATGGAACGCCCCGTTCTGCTCCCTTACCGGAGTGGAACGGGGCGTTGCTGGTTGTGCCCGGGTGCGGCGTGCCGGGCTAGGCGACCGACGCCAATGCGAACGGCAGCACCGCCGGGGCGCCCGCCCGGAGGAGCTCGCGCGACGCGACTGTCAAGCTCCATCGGCTGTCGACCAGGTCGTCGACGAGCAGGATGGGGCCCGGAGCATCGGCGAGCACCGCTGCGAGCGACTCGGGCACGGTGAAGCGATCCCACACCGACGCGAGCCGAAACGCGCTGTTTCCGCCCGGGCCCGAAACGGGGCGGGACGGGTCTACCTCGAGCGTGCCAAGATAGGGAAGCCGACCCCGCTCCGCGATCAAGGCTGCGGTCGACGCCACCAGCTGGGGGCGGGTGAGCGATGGCATCGCGACGACTCCGACCGGGCGGTCAGCCCACGGCCAGTCGCGCAGCGTCGCGATGACACCCTCCATGAGGCGTGCATCGATGGGCGCATCGGGCGCGCCCGCGGCAAAGCGCTCGCGCAGCGTGCCGCCCCAACCCAGGTCAGTCAGGCGCGCCACCGCGCGGCCGACCAGCGCCTTTTCGGCGGGAGCAATGCGCCCGCGCACCGGTAGGCCCCGCTTATCGGCCCCGGTCGGCCACATGCCGCGCGGCTCGATCGGCACGCCCGTGACGTCGAGCTGGCTTGCGGCCCGCGACGCGGCCTCACCACTGAGATCAGTGGGATACCAGGGCCCCGCACACACGTCGCACCGGCCGCACGGCGCGGCCGCCGGATCGTCGAGCTCCCGCTGCAGTAGTTCCATGCGGCAGATCGCCCCGCGCTCGTACTCGAGCATCGCTTGCTGCTCGGCGACGCGCGCCTCGGCAATGCGGGCGTAGCGTTCTGCGTCGTAGTGCCACGGAGCGCCGGTGGCCACCCAGCCACCCTTGACACGCCGCACGGCGCCGTCAACGTCGAGCACCTTTAACAGGAGCTCGAGCTGCGTGCGCCGCAGATCCACTCGAGCCTCGAGCGCCGGGGTCGACAGCGGCTCGTCACCGAGCGCGGCGATCACCGCGGCGGCGCGATCCGGATCCGGCATCGAAGCGGTCGCAAAGTACCGCCAGATCTCGAGATCCTCGCGGCCGGGCAACAGCAGCACGTCGGCGTGGTCGGTGGCGCGCCCTGCGCGCCCGACCTGCTGGTAGTAGGCGACGGGGGAGGAGGGGGCGCCGAGGTGCACGACGAAGCCGAGGTCGGGCTTGTCGAAGCCCATGCCGAGCGCGCTCGTGGCGACCAGGGCCTTCACCTCGTTGGCCTTGAGCGCGTGCTCGAGACGCTCGCGCTCCTCGGGGTCGGTGCGGCCGGTGTACGAGGCGACGCTCATGCCGGCCTCGCGCAGCAGCATTGCGGTGTCCTCAGCCGCCGACACCGTGAGGGCGTAGATGATGCCGCTGCCCGGCAGCGATCCAAGGTGTGAAATGAGCCAGGCGAGCCGATCGCGCGCCGAAGGAAGGCTGAGAACCCCGAGCCTGAGCGAAGCGCGAGACAGTGAACCACGAAGCGTCAGAACATCGCTACCGAGCTGCTCCACGACATCGGCCACTACGCGGCCGTTCGCCGTTGCCGTCGTCGCGAGCACGGGAATCGAGCGATCGATGTCGCTGATGAGCGTGGCAATGCGACGGTAGTCGGGGCGAAAGTCGTGGCCCCAGTCCGAGATGCAATGCGCTTCGTCGATCACCAGCAGCCCCATCCGGGCGAGCAAGCTGGGGAGCTGCGTCTCGCGAAACTGAGGATTGTTCAGGCGCTCTGGGGATACCAGCAGCACGTCGATCTCATCGGCAGCAAGCTTCGCCGAGATGTCGTCCCACTCGTCGGCGGTGGCGGAGTTAATGGCCGCCGCGCGCACTCCCGCTCGCTCGGCAGCCGACACCTGGTCGCGCATGAGCGCGAGCAGCGGGGACACCAGCAGCGTTGGCCCGGCCCCGCGACGGCGCAGCAGCCCGGTCGCGACGAAGTACACGGCTGACTTGCCCCAGCCGGTGCGCTGCACCACGAGCGCGCGGCGGCGGTCGTCGACGAGCGCACTGATTGCCTCAAACTGGCCCGGATGAAAGGCGGCGTCGGGTCGGCCGGTGAGGCTGCGTAGAAGCGCAGTGGCTTCACCACGCGTGTCGGGTGTAGCCGCGCTATCGTGGGGAGGGGAGGCCAGAGTGTTCATGCTTTGATCATGCCAGTCGCCTCAGACATTGTGATCGTGGCGGCGGCAGATCGGCCTCAACGGGACGCGCCAGCGCCGATGTGTCGTGTCAGGGTCCCGGGTGTGGCATAATTGATCCTTGTGCCACGGTGCGGCACTGCCGTAAGGGTCCGCACATACCGTGAGCCAAATACCCAAGTACTTTTCGAAATCCGCGATCCCGACTTACGGCGGGCGCAGAGAGAGACAATCATGCAGAAGCTCGACTACGTCGACGCCCCGTCGCTCAAGAGTGACATCCCTGACTTCCGCGCCGGCGACACCGTCAAGGTGCACGTCAACATCGTTGAGGGCAACCGTTCGCGTGTCCAGGTGTTCCAGGGTGTCGTCATTTCGCGCCACGGTGAGGGCGTCCGCGAGACCTTCACCGTTCGTAAGATCAGCTTCCAGGTTGGCGTGGAGCGTAAGTTCCCCGTGCACTCGCCCGCAATCGACAAGATTGAGATCGTCACCCGCGGTGACGTTCGTCGTGCGAAGCTCTACTACCTGCGCGCCCTTACCGGCAAGAAGGCAAAGATCAAGGAGAAGCGCGACCGCTAAGTCACGCACTTCACGCAGGCGTTTTTCGACACGCCTGTGACAGTCTCAGGCTCCCAACCCGAAAAGGTGGGAGCCTGAGGTGTCTCCCCGCTGTTTCTGGCGGGACAATTATCCGGTGCGCCAGGTCCTCCCGGCGCCCTTGCATCAAGGAGCCGCCATGAGCGAAACCGCAGCGAAGTCATCGAACCGTCAGCGCGGCGGCGGATTCCTCGGGTTCGTGCGAGATTTGCTCGTGATTATCGTGGTTGCGTTTCTCGTCTCCTTCTTGCTCAAGACTTTTCTGGTGCGCAGCTTCTACATTCCATCGGTGTCGATGGAGCAGACGCTGCAGGTCAACGACCGCATCCTGGTGAATCAACTCGTGCCAGACATCATGGACGTGAAGCGCGGCGACGTTGTCGTGTTCAAGGATCCGGGTGGCTGGCTTTATCCGCGCGCGACTCAGCCGCCGCAGGGGTTTGAGAAGGTACTTCAGTCCGTCGGCCTCGCGGCCGACACGAGTCACGAGTATGTCGTGAAGCGCGTCATCGGCGTGGGCGGCGACCGGGTGGCCTGCTGTGATGCCCAGGGCCGCGTCACCGTGAACGGTGTGCCGCTCGACGAGCCATACATCGTCATTCCGCCGGGGGAGACCCGCTCCTCGAAGATCGACTTCGATGTCACCGTGCCCGAGGGCTCAGTGTGGGTCATGGGCGACAACCGTTACCAGAGCAAGGACTCGCGCTACAACCAGGATCAGCCGGGCAAGGGCTTCGTGCCCGAGGACGAGATCGTAGGGCGCGCGTTCGTGATCAACTGGCCGCTCGATCACTTCACCTGGCTCGGCACGCCCGAGGGCACGTTCACCGGCGTCGAGCAGGCGAAGCAGTCCCAGCAGACGGCGCAGTAAGTGCGCGCTCTCACTCCGAACCCCGAAAAGGACCCGACGCTCGATTTTGAGCGAGAGCTGTGGGCCTTAGGGGCTCCGCTCGTGATCGGGATCGACGAGGTTGGCCGCGGCGCGGTCGCCGGCCCGGTCGCGGTGGGCGCGCACGCGGTGCTCGCCGGTACCGAAGAGTTTCCCGTCGGGCTGCGTGATTCCAAGCTGCTCAGCGAGAAGCGACGCACACTGGTCGCCCCGCTCGTGGCCGAGTGGGGCGTGGGGGCCGTCGGATACTCCAGCGCCGCCGAGATCGACGCCCACGGCATCACCGCCACGCTCGGCGAGGCCGCCCGCCGTGCACTGCTCGCCCTGCATGCGCAGGGCATCGACGTGACGCGGGCCGCGATCATTCTTGACGGGTCTCAGGATTGGCTCACGCCCGTGCTCAAGTCCCCGCTGAACGTCCAGACCCGCGTGGGCGCCGACCGTCTCTGCGCGAGCGTCGCGGCGGCCTCAGTCGGAGCGAAGGTCGCCCGGGACCAACTGATGTGCGAAGCCGACGAGGCGCACCCCGAGTATGCCTGGGCCTCCAACAAGGGCTACGGATCCGCGGCCCACTACGCCGGGATCGCTGCCCACGGCCTCACCGAGCTCCACCGGCACACCTGGATCAAGTCGTGAGGAATCAAGCGGCACCGGATCAAGCGCACGGCGCCCGAGCGGTAGGCTGGTCAGGTGAGTAGCCGCAACATTTCTGCCGAAGCGCCCATCGGAGTCTTTGACTCGGGGGTGGGCGGGCTCACCGTCGCACGTGCGATTCGCGACCAGCTGCCCGGTGAATCCATGATCTACGTGGGCGACACCGAGCGCACGCCCTACGGCCCCAGGCCCATCGCCGAGGTACGCAGCTTCGCCCTCGAAATCCTTGACGATCTGGTCGCCCAGGGCGTCAAAATGCTCGTGATCGCCTGCAACACGGCCTCCGCCGCCGTGCTGCGCGACGCCCGCGAACGCTACGACGTTCCCGTCGTGGAGGTGATCGGGCCGACGGTGCGCAGCGCTGCGGCAATCACCCGCAACCACCGCGTCGGGCTGATCGGCACCCAGGGGACGATCCAGTCGCGAGCCTATGACGACCTGTTCGCAATGCGGCCCGAGATCCGGCTCACATCAGCGGCTTGCCCCCGTTTTGTCGAACTTGTCGAAGCGGGTGAAACGAGCGGCCCCGAGGTGCACCGCGTGGCTGAGGGCTATCTCGCCCCGCTGGTTGCCGAGGGCATCGACACCCTGGTTCTGGGCTGCACGCACTATCCCTTCTTGCGCGGTGCGATCCGGCAGGTCGTTGGCCCCGATGTGGCCCTCGTATCGAGCGACATTGAAACTGCCAACGAGGTGTTCCAGGTGCTCACCGAAAACAACCTGCTGCGGCCCGCCCACCACGGGGAGCCCGAGCTCAGGTACGAGGCCACCGGCCCCGACACCGCCGGTTTTGTCGATCTCGCGCGCCGCATGCTCGGCATCGGCATCGACACGGTCGATCTCGTGCACACCGGCACGATCACACTGCCCCAATAGTCACGGCCCCGGGTCTGGCATCAGTCCCGTGTGCGCCGTATCGTAGAACCCAATATGACACCTAGGAGTCCCATGTCTGAGTACACCCGCGCCGACGGGCGCACCGTCGGCCAGATGCGCCCCGTTACGATCGAACGCGGTTGGAGTGCGCAGGCTGAGGGCAGCGCTCTCATCTCCTTCGGCAACACTCGCGTGCTCTGCACCGCCTCGTTCACCCCCGGCGTACCGCGCTGGCTCAAGGGCCAGGGCACGGGCTGGGTGACCTCGGAGTACTCGATGCTGCCCCGCTCGACCAACGAGCGGATGCAGCGCGAATCCGTGCGCGGCAAGATCGGCGGCCGCACCCACGAGATCTCGCGCCTGATCGGTCGCAGCCTGCGCGCCGTCATCGACACCAAGGCGCTCGGTGAGAACACCATCGTCATCGACTGCGACGTGCTGCAGGCCGACGGCGGCACCCGCACCGCATCGATCACGGGCGCCTACGTCGCGCTCGCTGACGCGATCGCGTGGGCACGCACCAACGGCCACATTTCCAAGAAGGCCCAGCCGCTCAAGGACTCCGTGGCCGCCGTCTCGGTGGGCATCGTGGGCGACACCGCTATGAGCGACCTCGCCTACGTCGAGGACTCGGCCGCCGAGACCGATATGAACGTGGTCGTCACCGGCTCGGGTGACTTCATCGAGGTACAGGGCACCGCCGAGGGCGTTCCCTTCAAGCGTGATGAGCTCAACGTGCTGCTCGATCTGGCGCTCGCGAGCACGGCTGAACTGACTCAGCTGCAGCGCGACGTGCTGGCGGAGGCGCTCACCGGCTCGGGCGGTGCCGCATGACCGAAGACGTGACGCCGACCCGTCAGGTCGTGCTGGCCTCGCACAATGCGCACAAGCTCGAGGAGCTGCGCCGCATCCTGGGCCCGCAGATCCCCGGCATCGAGCTCATTGGCTATGACGGGCCTGAGCCCGTCGAGAACGGCCTGAGCTTCGAGGAGAACGCGCTCATCAAGGCGCGCGCGGCCGCGGCACACACGGGACTGCCCGCGATTGCCGACGACTCGGGTATCACGGTCGATGTGCTCGGCGGCATGCCCGGCATCTTCTCAGCGCGCTGGGGCGGCCCGGCCCGCAACGACAAGGCCAATGTCGATCTGCTGCTGTGGCAGCTCACCGACATCGCTGACGGCCACCGTCAGGCCGGATTCGTGTGCGCCGCCGCGCTCGTAGTGCCCGGCGATCCTGCGGTGCCCGGCCAGCCGGCCACCGAGGTATGCGAGCTGGGAGTGTGGCAGGGTACCCTGCTGCGCGCACCCGCCGGCGATCACGGCTTCGGCTATGATCCGATCTTCGAGCCCGAGGGCATGAGCCGTTCGGCGGCTGAGCTCACCTCAACCGAGAAGGACCAGCACTCGCACCGCACGCGCGCATTCAGCGCGCTCGCGCCCGAGATCATCGCGCGCCTCGGCGCATAGCTGCACGCACGAAACTGCGGCCCCGGGTTCTTTGGAACCCGGGGCCGCAGTGCTGCGTGGGCCAGTGCGCGGGAGAGCCCAGGGCCGCATGGCGATGCGAAATAGGGCGATCCGGATCGCAGGCCGCCGGGCACTCTGCACCCGACGGCCAGCGGCGTGGATTACAGCTGCAGGATCGCGCGCGCGATCATGAAGTAAATGATGAGTCCGGTCGCGTCGACAAACGTCGAAATGAACGGGTTGGAGAACACGGCCGGGTCGACCTTCACCGCGCGCGCGAGCAGCGGCATGCCGCCGCCGACGGCCGCCGCGACCGTACACACGGCGAGCAGCGTGAGCCCGATGACCGCGCCAATCGCCGGAGAGTATACGAGCGTCGCGATCGTGAAGCCGAGGCCGCCCAGCATCAGGCCGAGTAGAGCGCCCGTGCGCAGCTCGCGGGTGAGCACGCGCATGATGTCCTTCGGGCGCACGTCGCCCAGCGCGAGAGCGCGCGTGACGGTCGTGGCGGCCTGATTGCCGGTGTTGCCGCCTGTGCCGATCAGGAGCGGCACGAACAGTGCGAGCACCGTCACCTGCTCGATCGTTGCCTCAAAGACCTCGAGCACCTGCACCGTCAGCGTGGCGCCCACTGCGAGCACGAGTAGCCACACGACGCGGGATTTCACGAGTGAGAACACGGGCGTCGACAGGTAGGGGCGGCGTAGCGGTTCGGTGCCGCCCTGGCGGGCAACGTCTTCGCTCTCCTCGTGCTCGAGGATGCGCACCGCATCATCGATGGTGAGCATGCCCAGGAGGCGAGACTCACTGTCGACTACGGGCATGGCGAGCAGCGCGAGATCGGTGATCCGGCGGGCCGCGGTCTCAGCGCTCTCGACCGCCTGGGTCGACACAGGATCGCTCATGAGGGACGCAACGATGGTCTGGGGCTCCGCACCGAGCAGGTCGCGCAGGCTCACGATGCCCACGAGCCTGCGAGCGTCGTCGAGCACCGGGATCGTGTAGACGGTCTCGGCGTCCTCGAGTCCGGCGTGCACGCGCGCCAGGGATTCCTCGACGCTGTAGCTGGAGCGGGTCGAGACAAACTCCGGGGTCATACGGCGGCCGACACTGCCCTGGGGGTAGCCGAGGAGAGCCGCGGTCTGCACCCGCTCGCTCTCGGTGAGGCCGCGCAGGAGTCGTGTGGCGAGGGCAGCGGGGGCCTCGTCCAGGAGCCAGGCGCGGTCGTCGGGGTCGAGCTCGGAGAAGAGCCGGGTCACCTCGGCTGCCTGAAGTCCGTGCAGCAGGTCGCTCTGCAGGGTGGGATCGAGCAGCTCGAACACCTCGAGCGCGCGATCCTTCGCGAGGAGCCGATAGAGCACGGCCCGCTCTTTCGAAGACACGCGTTCAAACGCGAGCACGACGTCTTCTACGGGGAGCTTCCCGAGTTGTTCGGTGAGCGCCGGGAGATCCCGTGCGCTGAGATGGTGTTCGACGAGATCTATGGTCGCGTCGATTGTGGCGTCAACTGACGTGTTGACGTTTTCTGGCTGAGGTGGAGTCACGATTATCGCTCCGAACTGCGTGGCCGCTGTGGGCCACATGCGTCAGCACACGGAACTTCCCGTGCGCGAATTACGGGTGTGCGGGGGAGCCGAGGCCCTCGCCTGAGCGTGCACACTGGCACCGCGGAAGGGGGAGACTCGGCCGAAAACTGCAATTGTCGCTGGGCACGAACTCACCTCGCTTCGATCGAATCGTCTCGGAGCTACAACTAGCCCACCTTCGAACGCTACCAGGGGTGAGCCTCAGGCGCGAACTTCAGGGGTGCAGGGGCGGCTTATTGCTGCACATTGCGTGCGTGCGCGAGGATAGGGACATGGATGCACTGCAGCAGGGAGTCGTGACCGACGTGGTTCGGGGAGTGAGCGCGTTTCTGTTGACGCCGATGCGGGCGGGTGAAGTTGATCCGTCTAATGTCGATTTGGGATCCCAGTCCGAGCTCGACGAAGCGACCTTTGTGGGGCTGGTTGAGCGTGCCGTGGCCGCTAACGTTGATTCGATTGCGGTGCTGGGTTCGACCGGGTCGTACATGTACTTGACTGCTGCCGAGCGCGAGCGGGTCGTGCAGCTCGCGGTGCAGCACGCGGCGGGGACGCCGGTGCTCGCGGGAGTCGGGGCGATATCGACATCGGAGGTGCTGCACCATGTGCGCGTCGCGGAGGCGGCGGGGGCGTCCGGCCTCATTGTCGCGACGGTGAGCTACCAGCGGCTCAATGACGACGAGGTGTTCGGGCTGTTCGAGGAAGTTACGGCCGGCGCGAACGTGCCCGTCGTGGTGTATGACAACCCGACGACGACCGGATTCACGTTCTCACTCAATCTCTATGCCCGAGTGGCCGCCCTACCGGGGGTGGCCTCGATCAAGGTGCCGCCGCCGCCAGCGGGTCTCGAGGCAGCCACTGCGCACATCAGCGCGATTCGGGAGCGGTTGCCGGCGCACGTCACGATCGGCGTCTCGGGTGACGCCTCGGCTGCGCTCGGGATTGCCGCCGGATGCGACGCCTGGTATTCAGTGATCGCGGGCGTGCTGCCGCGGGCCGCGATGCAGCGCGCGCGCGAGGCGCGTGAGGCTGGCTTTGATCCGGATCGGGTTGTGGCTGCCGAGACCACCTGGGCGAGTGGGGCCCTCCAGTCACTGCTCGCGCTCTTTGCCGATTACGGGAGCTTGCGGGTGGCGACCGCCGTGGCCGAAGAGCTGGGGCTCATCGGGGAGGGGTCGCTGCCGCGGCCGCTTCACGGGCTTAGCGCCGCAGGGCGCGACCGCGTGCGGGAGGCGTTACGTGTGAGCGGATGCTTGGATTCGGATCTTGATTTGGATCGTGTTGCTGAGGCGGTGTCCTAGACCATGGCCGCTGTCTGCACCGCCTCCACGGCTCTGCTCCAGTCTCAGTGGCGCAAATCTGAGTCAGTCATTGCTCCAGTAGCTTCGTTACATATCCTCATTAAGCGCCATGGTCACGATGTTTTGGCGTTCGGGATTAGTGCTGGTGATGGTGCTGGCGTGCTGCGGTTCGTTGAGTTTTCGGAGTCACCCTCTCGGGTCGAGCTGCCGTGAGTTTCGAGGAGCGGGGGCCCTCGGCCTTGGTCTTGGTTCCCAACCCGCGCACGCCAGCGCGCCCGATGGCGTTTACTGGCGGTGAGTATTGGCGCGGCCTGTGGTGGACGCTCGTGGTTTTCAATGTGGGGTTTCCGCTGCTGTTGATCTTGTGGATGTTCGCCCCGCACGTGTTAGCGGAGGGGGCCGCGGCCCCCGGTGAACAGTGGGGTGTGTCTCTTGTGAACAACCTCGCCATGACTGCGATGTTTGCAATTCCCATCTCGGGTTTCGCGGCGGTGGCCTACGGGGGTTTTGCCGCGTACGGGCTTGGCCTCCTGCTGCGGAGGGTGGCAAGTCGCTGGCTGCACCGCACGGCATTCTTCGCGCTCGGGGTTGGGGTGGGGGCTGTCGCAGTGTTGCTGTTTGGGCTCACGCTGGGAGGGGTGCCCTTGGGTGACCTGATCTACCCGGCGGCACTGTGGACCGGCGTCAGTGTTTGTGCGGGGTGGGGGATTACGAGTCGGCGAGCGCTGCGTGCGGATGCGGGTGAGGGGGTGACTGTCGCCGTGGATGAGGAAGAGGAGGGTTGGTGGGAGTCAAGGCGTTGGGAGTCGAAGTCTTGAGCTTCGAGAGCGAGCGAGTTCGTCCAAAATTATTTCGAACATAGTTTCGAATTGGTGGTAAAATGGGATCATGTCCAGCAAAGATGCCGAGGTTGATGATCTCGATGTGACGGGTGCCGCAGCGCATGTCGTCACAGACCTGGGTGGGCTCGCGGCGAGGCTGGGCATGCACGAGTTTTCGGGTCTGTCTGATGATGCGTTGCTGTCGGTGACGCAGGAGTTGGAGCGGGCGTCTCGGCGCGTGCAGGCCCTGCTGGTGTTGGCCGCGGGTGCGGTGTCGGATCGGTGTCTCGGGGTGCCGTCGGAGTCGCTTTCGGGTCGTCGCGGCTGCCGTGACGGGGCCGAGTTGCTGCAGCGGGTGTCGTTGCTGCCGGGGTCGGTGGTGCGGCAGCGGGTGTCGTTTGCTGATCTGACGCGGCCGATGCCGGGCTTTTCGGCGGGAGAGATTCCGCCCCGGTATCCGGCGATCGCGCAAGCGTTTTATGCGGGGGATCTGCCGTGGGAGTCGGCGCTGTTGCTGACGAAGTCGTTGGGGTCGGTGCCGGGCTGGGTGGACCCGGAACGGGTCGCGGTCGCGGAACGCTGCCTCGTGAATCAGGCAGCGGGGTATCCCGAGGGGTGCGGGCTCGATGCGGATGGTGCGGCGGTGCTGGACCCTGGTGCGGATAACGCTGGTGATGGTTCTGATGCCTGCAGTCCGGTGGCGGGTGCTGCCAGCGTGCCGCTCGACACGGACACACTGCGGCAGGTGTGCGCGTTCTGGTGTACATCGCTCGATCAGGACGGACCGGAGCCCGATGACGAGGGACAACTGGCCCGCAGATTCTTTCGGCTCGGGCGGGTACGCAATGGGTTGGTGCCGGTGCGTGGGGCGTTGCTGCCTGAGGTTGCGGCGCTACTCGGAAACCTCGTGACGGGTGTGAATTCCCCGAAGACGTCGACGAACCTGACGGGTCCTGACGCAGACACGGTCGAGCAGGCTGGTGGCAGAGCGGTGGATGAGTCGACTGGCGGTGTTCGGCTCCCTCAGGTTGCCGGCGAAGCCGAGGCTGGTATTGGCGATGCTGACACGGAAAGTGTCATCGCAGGCGGTTTTGTCGACGCAGACGCAGATGGAGTCGATGCTGACGACGGGTTCGGGAGCGCTGGCCTCACCGATGCCGCGCTCACTTCCGCTTCCGCAGGTGCTGCAGGTGCCGCAGGTGCGCCGGGTGTGCGCCGGTCGGGGTCCGGAGTGCGGTTCGTGGAGGGTGACGACCCCGAACCGGTACTCGTGCCGGTGGCAGGGGACGCCAGGTCGTCGGGGCAGAAGATGCATGATGCGCTGATGGTGATCGCGCAGATCGCCGGACGGGCGGCTGATATGCCGATGCTCGGTGGCGCGCCGGTGACGGTGTTGATCCAGACGACCCAGGCAGACCTCGCGGCGGGCCTGGTCCGCGAGGTCGCCGAGCTCGGATCATTAGCTGGCGCTGAGCCTGGAGCTTGCACAAGCACAAGCACCGACCCTGACGCCGGGCAGGCGGGAGTTGCGTGGCTCCACGGACACGACGGGATCCCCGTACCGGTGACTGCTGCGACCGTGCGCCACAGCGTTTGTGCCGGAGCGACCCAGAAAGTCCTCATCGACAACGACGGCCGCATCCTCGGGATATCGAGCCCCACCCGCATCTTCACACCGCATCAGCGGCGCGCGATCGCGGCCCGCGACGGCGGCTGCATCATCCCGGGGTGCACGGTGCCGGCGACATGGTGCGAGGTACACCACGTGACACCATGGGCAGAAGGTGGCCCGACGACCACCGACAACGGGGTGCTGTTGTGTTGGTGGCATCACCGCAGTATCGAGGTCAGTGGCTGGCATGTTCGCATGGTGCGGGGCAAGCCCGAGGTGTTAGCGCCGAGGTGGGTGGATCCTGAGCTGGAGTGGCGGCCGGCGCGGCCGCTGTGGGGGCCGCGATGGCGCGCACCTCCGGGAAACCGGTGCCGGGTACGCCAGGTACGCCAGGTACGCCGGGTACGCCGGGTACGCCGAGCAAGCCGAGCAAGCCGAGCAAACCAAGGAAGCCCAGTAAGCCAAGCGAGCCGAGTGCTCCGCTGTGGGGACCAGAAGTGTCTCTGGCGCGGCAGCGATAGTGCACAAAACCTCCCGGGGCAGAACTCTGCCCCGGGAGGTGTTTTGCTGCCGTACAGTTCCGCGCGAGAGTTACCGACCGCTACCCGTGTGCCAGGAGTACACGGAGCGTGCGAGGGCCTCGTCGACTACGAGTTCAGTAATCAGGCCGGCAGCGAGTGCGCCGCGCAGACTGTCACGCTTCGAGGTACTCGAAACAACGCACAAGCGGTGAGGGATCTCTCGAATCGCGTCGAGCGAAGGCCCGCTTGAGCGGGCATTCAGGTCGATACCGTCATCGCTGCCGTCGGCGCGGTAAAAGACGGTGGCGCAGTCTCCGACGATGCCGTATTGCTTCACCGCGGCCTTGTCCGCCTTGTCGAGATAGCCTCCCGAGTACACATGCGATGGAAGCTCGGCCCTGGGCGATCCCAGCCCAAACATGAACAGTCCGGCTCGTGCCTGCCGCTCACGCACAGCCTGCACACTGCGCTCGCGCCACATCGCAAGCTTGGTGTTGGGGTCATCAAACAGCGCGGGCACCGGAAACTCATGCACCGACATTTGAAAAGCCGAGGCGAACCTGCCGAGGAGCTCACCAGCGTAGGAGACACCGGTGGTGCGCAGGTTCACTGCGCCATTCATCTGCACGACGTGCGAGTCATGCGTGGGCTTCGCAGGAAGGTGGCTCGCCACCGCAGACAGAGTTGAACCCCAGGCAACCCCTACCGTGAGCTGCGATCGAACCGCCTGCGCGAGCACCCCGGCCGCAGCGTGGGCGGTACGGTCTAGCCGTTCCAGTTCTGTTGCCCGGGCAGGAGCGCGCACGACGTGCGCGGTGACGCCGAGCGTATTGGCAAACCACGTCTCAAGCTCGTTCTGCGCGGCCTCGGGGGAGTGAATCGTAATCTCAACGAGGCCGGTCTCGCGTGCAAACGACAGCAGCCGAGACACCGACGAACGCGACACCCTCAGCTCCTGGGCGATCGTTTCCATGGTGAGGTCCTGTTGGTAGTACAGGCGCGCGGCGCTGAGCGCTTGCTCAGCGCGGGGTGCGCGAAGTGCACGGGCTGCACGTGGCGCGCGTGAATGCGGTGACATCTGGCCTCCGAGGTCTCGAGCAAGTAGCAAAACTGCACATATGTGCATCTAGTTTGCACCCTTGACCAGTTGAGTCTCAAGCTTGAGGCGTGCAACAACAGTCAAATAATTCGGGGGAGACCGTGTCGCAAGAAGAGACGCCCAGCGCAGCTAGCCGTATTGCGGGGCTCACGAGCCGTCCCAACGCGCGCGTTTTGGTGATTGGCGCTGGCATTAACGGCATCGCGACCTTCCGCGACCTCGCACTCCAGGGCGTTGACGTCGCACTCGTAGAACGCGGCGACTACGTCTCGGGAGCTTCGTCAGCCTCGAGCCACATGGTGCACGGCGGTATTCGCTACCTCGAGAACGGCGAGTTCCGGCTCGTCAAGGAATCGGTGACCGAGCGCAACGGTCTGTTGCGTATCGCTCCTCACTACGTGAAGCCGCTTGAGACCACGATTCCGATTTACAAGACATTCTCGGGAATCCTGTCGGCACCGTTCCGGCTGCTCATCACGCACGGTCGCGGTAAGCCGAACGAACGCGGCGCATTCCTGATCAAAATCGGGCTCATGATGTACGACACCTTCTCGCGCGACGGCGGCCACGTGCCCAAGCACCGGTTCCTCGGCAAGAAGCGTTCGCTAGCCGAGCTGCCCGATATCAACCCGAGCCTGAAGTACACGGCCACCTACTACGACGCCTCGATGCACGACCCCGAGCGCCTCGCGCTCGACGTGCTGTGGGACGGCATCGAAACGGGCAGCCATGCTCGGGCCGCAAACTACGTCTCGGCCGTCGGTCATTCTGCAAACGGCGTGCGCCTGCGCGACGAGCTCACGGGCAACGAATTCGACTTCGCCGCTGACCTCGTGGTCAACACGAGCGGCCCCTGGACCGATCTCACGAACGAGGCTCTCGGCCAGGAGACTCAGTTCATGGGCGGCACCAAGGGCTCGCACGTCGTGCTCGACCACCCCGAGCTGCTCGCGGCCACCCGCGGCCGTGAGATCTTCTTCGAGCACTCCGACGGCCGCATCGTACTGATCTACCCGCTCAAGGACCGCGTGCTCGTGGGCACCACCGACATCAACGCCGACCCGCGCGAGGCGAGCGTCTGCACCGACGACGAGGTGGACTACTTCTTTGATCTCGTGGGCCACGTGTTCCCCCAGATCGAGATCAAGCGCGAGGACATCGTCTACTCGTTCTCGGGCATTCGCCCGTTGCCGAAGCACGACGACACAGCCCCCGGCTTCGTGTCGCGCGACTACCGCATCGTCGAGGGCAAGATGGGTTCAACCCCCACGCTCAGCCTCGTGGGTGGCAAGTGGACGACGTTCCGCGCCCTCGCGGAGCATCTCTCCACCGAGGTCATGAATCGCATCGGCGGCAAGCGCACGGTCGACACTGCCGATCTGGCGATCGGCGGCGGCCGTGATTTCCCGGCATCCGACGACGCCAAACGCCTCTGGATCACCTCGCATGGTGACGGCCGCGATCAGGCCCTCGTCGAGACGCTACTTGAGCGCTACGGCACCCGCGCGGCGACGCTGCTGGCGGAGCTGCCCGAGCAGCTGACCGAGCTCGCCCACGCCCCGGGCTACTACGCCGAGGAGCTCGCCTACCTCGCGCGCACCGAGCAGATCGTTCACCTGGACGATCTCCTCAAACGTCGCACCTCGATCGCGTTCCGCGGCCACCTCACGAGCGAGCTCCTGGAAGAGCTCGCCGCGGTGCTCGCCACCGAACTCGGTTGGAGCGACGAAACACGCGCTGACGAGATCGCGCGCGCGATCCGGACCCTGCGCGATGCTCATCGCATCGAGCTTGGCGCGACCGGCCTTACGCCGCAGCTCGGCTGAGCCTCATGACCGAAGTTCATCTCGGGCTCTACTTCGTCTCGGAGTTTGTAGGCACCGCGCTCCTCGTCCTGCTCGGATGCGGCGTCGTCGCGAACGTTGCTCTAGCCAAGACGAAGGGCAACGCCGGCGGCGTCGCCATGGTCACGTGGGGGTGGGGGTTCGCGGTCTTCGCGGGCGTCCTCGCTTCGGCGTACTCCGGCGGCATCGTCAACCCGGCCGTCGCGCTCGGGTTGCTCATCTCGGGCAAAATTTCGGGCGTCATGTTTGGCGTCGCAATCGTCGCTGAAGTACTCGGCGCCATCGTCGGGGCGACCCTGTGCTGGCTGACCTACCGCAATCACTTCGCAGAAGAGCCGGATCCCGCCGCCAAACTGGGCGTCTTTGCGACAGGGCCGGCGATCCGGAACTACCCAGCAAACCTGGTGACCGAGATCATTGGCACCTTCGTGCTCATGTTCGTGATTTTTGCGTTCGCAGATTTTGGCGACATCCAAGTGGGTGTGCCGGGGGGCCTTGGCCCCATGATGGCGATGCCCGTCGCGTTTCTCGTCGTGGGCATCGGGATGTCTCTGGGTGGCCCGACCGGCTACGCGATCAACCCTGCCCGTGACCTGGGCCCGCGGATTGCTCATGCGATCTTGCCCATCAAGGGCAAGGGTCCGAGTGACTGGAGCTATGCCTGGGTGCCGGTCGTGGGACCCTTCGTGGGCGCCGGGCTCGCGGCACTCTCGGCCCCACTACTGCTCGACTTGGCTCAGGCCGTCTAATCTGGGGCTACCGCACCTCGCGCGCACAGATCCTTGCACACTCTCACCGTTTCTCGACCTCACCAGACACCTCACCTGAAGGAGCAGCACAGTGGCTGAATACATCATTGCCATCGACCAGGGCACCACTTCGTCGCGCGCGATGATCTTTGACCACGGCGGCAACATCATTTCCGTCGGGCAGAAAGAGCACGAGCAGATCATGCCCCAGGCTGGCTGGGTCGAGCACGATGCGGTCGAGATTTGGCAGAACGTGCAGGAGGTGATCGGCATCGCGCTCGGGCGCGCTGACCTGACCCGCCACGACATCGAGGCGATCGGCATCACGAACCAGCGCGAGACCGCGGTGGTCTGGGACCGTCGCACCGGTCGCCCGATCTACAACGCAATCGTGTGGCAAGACACGCGCACACAGCCGATCGTCGACCGGCTCGCGGCCGAGGGTGGCGTCGAGCGATTCAAAGCCATCGTCGGGCTGCCGCTCGCCACCTACTTCTCGGGCACGAAGGTCGCGTGGATCCTCGAGAATGTCGATGGCGCGCGCGAGGCTGCCGACGCCGGGCACCTGATGTTTGGTACGACCGACAGCTGGGTGATCTGGAACCTCACGGGCGGTGTCGAAGGCGGGGTGCACGTCACCGACGTTACGAACGCCTCGCGCACCATGTTCATGGACCTCGAGACGCTCGACTGGCGCGACGACATCCTCGAAGCCTTCGGCGTGCCCCGCTCGATGCTGCCCGAAATCAAGTCCTCGTCGGAGGTTTACGGGTACGCCGAGGACTCGTCGCTGCTGCGCGAAACCCCCATCTCGGGAGTGCTCGGTGACCAGCAGGCCGCGACGTTTGGTCAGGCCGCGTTCCGATCGGGCGAAAGCAAGAACACGTACGGCACCGGCTGCTTCCTAATCTTCAACACGGGCGAAGAGATCGTGCACTCGAAGAACGGGCTGCTCACGACCGTCGGGTTCAAGCTCGGCGACGGCCCCGCGCACTACGCGCTTGAGGGGTCGATCGCCGTCACCGGATCACTGATCCAGTGGCTGCGGGATCAGCTCGGCATCATCGAGAGCGCCCCCGAGGTCGAGAAGCTCGCGAGCTCGGTCGAGAACAACGGCGGCGTGTACTTCGTGCCCGCGTTCTCGGGACTCTTCGCGCCCTACTGGCGCCCCGATGCGCGCGGTGCCATCGTGGGACTCACGCGCTACGCCAACCGCGGCCATATCGCGCGGGCAGCACTCGAGGCCGTCGCGTTTCAGACGCGCGACGTGCTCGACGCTGTCAACGCCGACGCGGGTGTCGCACTCACCGAGCTCAAGGTCGACGGCGGCATGGTCGCCAACGATGCGCTGATGCAGTTCCAGGCCGACGTGCTGGGCGTGCCCGTCGTGCGCCCCGTCGTCGCTGAAACGACCGCGCTCGGCGCGGCCTACGCTGCCGGCCTCGCGGTCGGATTCTGGGACAGCCTCGACGGCCTGCGCGCCAATTGGCAGGAGCAGCAGCGCTGGGAGCCCGCGATGGCGGCCGAGGACCGCGACCGCGAGCTGCGACTGTGGCGCAAGGCCGTCACCAAGTCCATGGATTGGGTGGACGAGGACGTATAAACGAAGAGGGTTGAAGGTCACGCCAAGGCTCGCGTCGTAGGCTTGTCGTCATGACCGTGCTCATTGACACCCCGCTGTGGCCCGCCCACGGCAGGCTCTGGGCTCACCTCGTGAGCGATCACTCGCTCAGCGAGCTGCACGACTTTGCGTCTGCAAACGGCATTCCGAGGCGCGGTTTCGACCTTGATCACTACGACGTGCCCGCAGACATGCACGACCGTCTGATCGCTGCGGGGGCCGAGTACGTGAGCGGCGGCGAGCTCGTGCGTCGGCTCATTGGATCGGGCCTGCGCGTGCGCGCACGCGACCGGGCTGCATCTGTTAAGGCCGTGTATATCGGGGCCATGCGCGAAGAGAAAACCGCAACCTCGTTCGTGCGAGTCTCGGTTGAGCAGACGACGGTCACGGTCACCGGGTAGCCCGATTGGGTGCTTCGCGGGCGGACTCTTAGGCTTGAACGCATGACTGCTTCTGGAATTCTTCGTGTTGCGGTGCTGGGCTACGGCGCGATCGGCGCCCGTGTGACGCAGGCCCTCGCTCAGAATGAAGTCCCCGGGGCGACATTGGTGGGCGCGATCGTGCGCGTGCCTGAGCGGGCCGCGAGCGATGGGATCCGGCCCTTGAGTCTCGAGGAGGCGCTCGCCGAGAGCGACCTGATCGTCGAGTGCGCGACGGGGGAGGCCCTCCGCGCAACTGGGCCGCGCATCATTGCGGCCGGGGTCTCGCTGCTGCCTGCCTCATTGGGCGCGCTGGCTGATCCGGATCTGCGGGCCCGGCTCGTCGAGCAGGGCCCGGGCCGCTGCTACCTGACCGCTGGCGCGATCGGCGGGCTCGACCTGCTGGGGGCCGCGGCCCGAAACCACGGCCTCGACACCGTCACGCTGACCTCGACGAAGCTCGCGCGCACGCTCGTGCAGCCGTGGATGAGCGCCAGCGAAGCCGGAAAGCTCCGCGAGACGCGGGCCGCGTTCACCCTGTTCGAAGGCAGCGTGCACGAGGCGATCGAACTGTTTCCGGCCTCCCTCAACGTCGGGGTCGCACTCGCGGCGGCGACCGGGCTCTGGGAGGGTGTGCGTGTGCGGCTGGTCGCCGATCCGGAAGCGCACCTGACTCACCATCGCATTCAGGCCTCGGGAACCTCGGGTGATTACGATTTCTCGATCGTGAACAAGCCGCTCATAGCCTCGCCCACCTCGAGCGGGGTCGTGTCGGCGGCACTGCTGCGCGGCGTCGAACAGATTGCGAGGCCCTCAGGTGCGTTTGTTTAGCGAGCCCTCCGGTTATTCGCCGACGTGGTTTCTGCCAGTGCCGCTGTGGGAGATGAACCCGGTCGCGTGGCTCATGCTCATCGCGCTGGGGCTGTACCTCGCGGGGGCCGTCAGCTTGTGGCGCCGTGGTCAACGCTGGAGCCCGGTCGCCACGCTTTCGTTTGTGACGGGCAGCCTGCTGGTGATTCTCGTGACCGGTACCCGGCTGACCGGCCTGGCTGAAGACCTCGTCTCGGTCCTGCTGTTTCAAGAACTCACGCTCATGGTGGTCGCGCCGCCGCTCCTGATGATCGGCATGCCGGGGCGCCTGCTGCTCACAGCGACCCCGAGGCTGGGCCTGGGCCGGGGGCTGCTCCGGATCGGGCTGAGTGGCTACCGCTCGCGCATTGCGCGCGTGCTGCTGCATCCGCTGGCCGCGCTGGTGATCGCGGCGGCGATGCTGCCGGGGCTCTACCTGACGGACTTCGTGAGCGTGGTGCTGGGTTGGCCCGGAGGCCACACGCTGCTGCTCGTCGCGTTCTTGGTGCTCGGCGTGATTGCGGGGGCTCCACTGTGGGCGCGTGACCCGCTGCCGCGCCGACCCTCGTTCGTGGTGCGCCTCGTCGAGGTGTTCGTTGAGATTCAGATCCACGCGGTGTTTGGGCTCGTGCTGCTGTTGAGCGTGCCGCCGATGTTTGCGGCGTACGCGGGGGAGCCCGTGACCGCGGGGATCAGCCGGGCGCTCGACCAGTCAGTGGGCGGAGCGCTCATGTGGACCTACGGTGAGTTGCCGCTCATCATCGCCCTCATCGTGACGCTATCGAAGTGGCGCCGGCGAGACCTGCGCACCGCACAGCACCGCGAGGCGGCGGACGACGCGGCGTTGGACGAGTACAACGCGTACCTCGCGGCGCAGCGGAGCGGAGGCGAGTAGCGGTGTCCGCAGCCCTGTTCCAGGCTGGGTACCGAAAGCAGCCCCGCACTGCCGCTCGGCGCATCGTATGGATGGTGGTGACTCTCGTGCCGTTCGGAGTGTTCGCGGGGTTCATGGTTACGGGGGCCGTTGCGAACTGGCTGTTACTGAGCCGCGACGTGCCGGCCCAAGCCGCGGGGACCGTGCCCACCCTGCTCGACACCTGGATGCTCACCGCGTACGGTGTCGTAGCGACGCTCGCCTGGGTGATCGTGCTGGTGTTGGGGGTGCGCCGCGTGCAAGAACAGAGAGCCCGTGAACGCTGCGCTCGTGCGCGGCGAGATCGTGATGATCTCGAGCGTACGGCTCGGTCGGCTCAGTTCGCTGCCAGGCGTGAACAGCGGGCCACGGAACAGGCCGCGTACGAGCGCCGAAAGGCGGCCCGGAGGGCGCGCCGCCGCAACCAGGAGCGGTAGCGTTTCCATACCGAGCGAGAAGCCTGTCGACCGGCTTGGCCCTACGATGGCTCCATGCCCCGCATTCGCGCCACCGACCTGATCGACGTCTTCGTCTACACGGTGGTGCTGGGCACCTTCACGCAGTTGTTTCCCCAGGTGATCAGCGAGTCGTTTCTCACATCGCTCATTACTGCCGTGCTCCTCAAGGTCGTGCTCGAGGTCGTCGTGCGGCTGAAAACCACGATCGTCACGCGATTCAAGAACGCAGACTCGATGCGGGTCAAGGTCGTCGCGGCGGTGTCACTGTCGCTCGTGGGCGGTGGCAGCAAAGCGCTCATCCTATGGCTCACGGACGTCATACTCGGCGACGCGGTCTACCTCGGAGGGTTCTTTGCGGTGACGCTGCTCGTCGTGACGCTTATGCTCGCGCGTGCTGGCGTGCGCCGCCTCGTTCGGTGAGCGGTTTTGTCAGCGTTGCGGAAGCACTCTTTTGAACAGGCCGAGGAGCTGCGCGCCGGCGCTCGGAGCTAACGTACGGGCAGCGGCTACGGCCAGATCGCTACCATAGACCGCATGGACGGCTTTCTCCCGGTGAGTACCTTTTGGTTCACGCTCGCCATCATCAACGCTGGTCTGGCTGAGCAGAAGGGCCGTTCCCGGCTGGTCTGGTTCCTCGGCAGCCTGTTTATCGGGCCGCTGGCGACGCTGCTGATCGTTGTCATGGCGCGTCCTGATCCCGACGCAGAAGCCACTGCGGAGGACTTACGCCGGTATCAGGCCGAGCGTGCGGCCAAGCGCAGCGGTAGCTGAACCCGGGGTGTTACTCGTTACTAGGATGATGGGCATGGAATCGACCCTCGAGTTCGGCGTTGCTACCGAATCAGACGTGCCCGCACTTGTCACGCTCATCGATTCGGCCTATCGCGGCGAGTCCAGCCGGGCCGGTTGGACGCACGAGGCCGATGTGATGGAGGGATCACGCACGAGCGAAGCTGAGATCCGAGGGATCGTGGCGGATCCCGACTCAACGATGCTGCTGGTGCGTGGCAACGCCCTTGATGGGCGCCTCTTGGCCTGTTGCCAGCTGCAGCGGCAAGGAGAACGTAGCTACTTCGGAACGTTCGCGGTCGACCCCACACGCCAGGGTGAGGGCGTGGGCGCCGCGGTACTCGACTACGCCGAGCGGCTTGCCCGTGACAGCTGGGGCAGCACCCACATGGTCATGACCGTCGTGCGACAGCGCGAGGAGCTCATTGCGTATTACGTTCGACGAGGATTTCGCGACACGGGCGAGCGCACGCCGTTTCCCTACGCGGACGAACGATTCGGGCGCCCGCTGCGGGACGACCTCGAATTCACCCACCTCGAAAAGCGCCTGTTCTGAGCGACGCAAGCCATAGCTTGCCGGCAGCGGTCGGCGTAGGCTATCCACCATGGTCATTATCGGACTGGTGATCGCTGGCCTCGCAGCCCTGCTCCACGTGTACATCTTCTACATGGAGTCCATTGTTTGGACGAGCCGCCGCGTTCGGGCCACGTTTGGTACGAGCGAGAACGAGGCCCTTGCCACGAAAGAGATGGCGTTCAATCAGGGCTTCTACAACCTGTTTCTCGCCATCGTGACCGGGGTTGGCATCATTCTCTACCTCGCAGGTCGGCCTGAGACCGGCCTTGCGCTGGTGTTCGCCGGCGCCGGATCAATGCTTGCCGCGGCCGTCGTGCTGGGAGTCTCGTCTCCCACAAAATGGGTCGCGGCGGTGACCCAGGGGGCACTTCCGCTTCTGAGTGTGGCCCTCATGGGCGTGGGAATCATACTGCGATAAAATCCCACCCAGGCCGCCTTGCGTGGCCAGTTTGTCTCCACGATGTGGCGTCTGTGTCAATGCCCTTTTGGATGCTCTTCTCCGGAATAGAATCAGCTCCATCGAGCAAAGGAGCATTGTCATGAATACGCACGATCTCTCCCATTCGAAAGGCCTTCCGCTCACCGCTTTGATCGTGGGCGCCGTAGCCCTGTTAGTCACCATCGTCTACGCGATCATCCCGGTGGGCACACCTGCCACGGTTGTGAGTGGCCTGCTCGGTGCGGTCGCGGTGGTCCTCGGTATCATTGCGCGTACCAGGCACTCTGCCGATGGGATCGCTATGGCAGCGGTCGTCGTTGGCGCGGTCGCGATCCTACTTGCGGTTGGAATTATTGCCGGCGTATTCGCTGGCATGAGCATGGGTGGTGGCGGCACCGGAGGCGGTGGCGGTTACACCTACTAGTTTGTCCCGTTCGTGCTAAGCCGGTGGCGGCACCAACGACAACGGGCCGTGGCTTCGAATAGCTACGGCCTTGTGTGGATCCCACGTGCCCGAGACGGGGGCTGGTCATGGACCTGCGCCTAGAATGCAAAAAGTCCCCAGTTTCCGTGGAGGGAGACTGGGGACTTCACAATAATGACACAGAACTCCCGGGGACGCGAATCCCGGCAGGCGCACGAAGCCCGTCCGTCGCTGAATCTGCAGAAATCATCGATGGGCGGCGAAGCGATCTTGCTGCGCTCCCATTCCCAGAAGCCACCGGTGAGTGCCTCGGCTCCTCATATGGGCATCTCATTGGCATCGGCATGAGCGAATGAAACGCGGAGTCTGTTGCTGGCAGAGTACTTTGGGGAGGCAAAAAGCCTGCTCTTCCCAATGAAACAAAGCTAAGAGCGGGGCCTAACTGACGTACGCGAGATGAGACTCGATGTTCCCGCTTTGGGAGGGTCGTGCATGTGTGGGCCGCACCGTGCTGGTGTGGCCCACACGGGGGTGGATAGACGGTAGTGTCGCGCAGCACCGCAGCACCGCAGCGGCCTTGAGAGCGACACCGACGGGGCCGAACTCTATACCGCCCTCCTGCACCGCCTTCACATTCGAGAAGTCCGGCAGCCAGGTCTTTGCCAGACGCTCCCTCGAGGTCAAGAAGCTGTGGAAACCGTCAAAGTTAGCACGGTAGGTGTACAGGCTCGCCTTGCCTGCTGTGATCTGGATGATCGGCGTGTTCGTGCCTGCCTTGTTGCACGGGTAGGCGAAGTAGATACCGCCGTACGTTTTACGGGTGATCGGGTTCCCGTGGGTACCAACGAGGCCTTCGATGGGCTCTCGCTGGTACCTGGACGAGTAGCGTACGATCGCACGCACTTTGGCGAGTGGCTTGGCGTTGCCAAGGATCACGGTCGGGGTGCCGTTGAGGAGAGCGAGGAAGTCATCGAGCAGGTCGAGTGTGCATTGTCGAGTCCATCAAAGCCGTGGGCGTCGACGGCGGTGTCGCCGTTGATGCTGGCGTCCTGGAACCTGGTGGATGTCGTCTTGGCCTTTGGGCCATGTTGAGTGCAACGCCACCGGACGCGGTGGGGTCGAGCTCCGCGAGGACGCGGCCGATCTGGAAGGTGCCACCGGAGCACAGCAAGGCCGGTGGTGAAATGCTCCGTCTCCACGTATGCAGGCGTGTACTCGGCGTAGCACTGATGGAACGACGCATCGAGCTGCGTCTTGAGTTGACGGTACCCGTAGGTCATCGTCGCGCCGCCGCCGGCGGGGGAATCTCCAGGCCAACGGTGAGTCACAAGACGTCCCTCCTGTTGGCGAACCGGGTCTGATGCACGTTTAGGTGACAGGGTGACCTGACCTACAGTTTGGTTTCCACTCGGGGTAGCTAGTTGATGGCCTTCATGAAAGGCTCACTGATTTGGCCTGGTTAAAGTTCCGATCTTTTACAAGGATAGGAACACCATGGCCAAGAAATACGAACCCGAGTTCCGTGAGCGCGCCCTCCGCATGCTCACCGAAGCTCTACCCGAACACGCAAGTCTTCATGCGGCGAGTAAACACATCGGCGGGCTCCTTGGAGTCTCGCCCGACACGCTTCGCGTCTGGCATCGCCAAACCCAGGTCGACGCTGGCGCGAAGCCCGGTGTCACCACCGATATGAATGAAGAGAACCGTCGGTTGCGCCGCGAGAATGCGGAGCTTCGGAAAGCGAATGAAGTTCTCAAAGCTGCGAGCATATTTTTCGCGCAGGAACTCGACCGGCCACGATCGAAATGATCCGATTCATCGATAAGTATCGTGATCGTTTCGGGGTCGAGTTCCTCTGCCGCACGCTACGTGCGGCAGTCCGTGGTTTCCTCACCTCACGCGGGTATCGGGCAGCGAGGAACCGGCTGCCTTCAGCTAGGCACCTCCGTGATGAGATCCTCATCCCGGAGATCACGCGCCTCCACCACAAGCATTACGGCGTGTATGGTCGCCGCAAAATGCATGCCCTATTGCGGCGTGAGGGCTGGGAAATTGGCCGTGACGCCTGCGAGCGGCTCATGAAGATCGCTGGAGTACGCGGCGTGCAACGCTCGAAACGGGCATTCACCACGAAGAGCGACCCGGCGGACCGGCTGCCAGGTGATCTCGTGAATCGGAACTTCACTGCGGCAGCACCGAAGCGGTTGTGGGTCGTCGACATCACCTATGTTGCGACGTGGTCTGGGTTCGCGTACGTATCGTTCGTGACCGACGTGTACTCGCGCAGAATCGTCGGCTGGAATGTCGCTTCAACACTCAAGGCCGAGGTATTGCCGTTGCAAGCGCTTGAGATGGCGGCCTGGCAGGCCGGTGGTGATCTCGAGGGGTTGGTGCATCACAGCGACCACGGCTCGAATTATATGTCGATGGTCTACACCAACCGGGTCGCAGAGCTCGGCGCGATCCCGTCAACCGGGACAGTCGGCGATAGCTACGACAATTCGATGGCTGAAGCAGTGAACGCGCTCTACAAAGCCGAATTGATCAGGCAGCAGGGGCCTTGGAAAACGGTCGAGCAGGTCGAGCTTGCGACGTTGGAATATGTGTGGTGGTGGAACAACGAACGCCTTCACGGGGAGCTTGATATGCGTACCCCTGCAGAGGTTGAAGCGGCGTACTACGCTGTCACTGAACCGTTGCCCGCACTGACGATGTAACGGACAACCATGTCGGAACTTTAGTCAGGCCAAATCAGTTGAGTTTGCGGAAGCAGGCTCGTGCAGCGGCGCGTCAGCGTCGTGATTTGGCGGGCCTGTCGCGTACCGTGCAGGTGCTGCGGTCGACGGTCAGTGTGGGCGACGACGATATTGATCTTGATGACGTGTTGTCGGGTGCTGTCGGTACGGGGGAGGCCACGCTCGAGCTGGCATCGGATGTGGGCTATCTCGATGACGGGATGGATGCTGACACGATCTTGGGGTCTGGTGCTGCGGCTGATGCGGGTGATCTCGCTGAGGTGACGGATGCGATCCCTGATATGGGGGACGTGTTTGATCAGGCCGCGGACGCGGACGATGAGGCACACGAGGGCCGCATGCGTGCCATTGAGGGTGCTGTAGATATTGATGCTGCGCTAGCTGCAGCGGGGCAGGCGGCACAAGACGCCGCTAACGCACTCACCACGTCTAACGGGAAGAACTCGCGACGCCGCGGCGCTACCGAGCCCGCACCGCCTGAGGGTGGCTGGGTGCAGGGTGACCAGTGGGTGCGCGACGAGGATCGTGATGGCGTACTGGTGCCGGTGCAGGTACTCGTCTGGGACGGTGCTGGGTTTGTGCCAGAGCAGATCATCGCTGATGACATTCTTGTGATCGGCGAAGACGGCACGGTTCGCATCAAGGACGACACCGTTACTGCTGGCGCTATCGCTGCTGATGCTCTCGACTTCAAGACAGCCAGAGGAGCACAGTTCTACGGCGGGTACATTGAGGCTCCTACCATTGCGTCATCGTCCACGCTTGGGTCTGGCGCGAATGTCCTTGATGATCCTGAGTTTGTGTCTGCCGTCAATTCGGCTTGGGTGCTGAGTGGGCACGCTGGTGACGCGGCTGCCACACAGCGGGACACAATTGCCTGGGATCAGGCCTGGACTGCGGCGAAGATACTTGGTGGGAGTGAGGCGCGCCGGAATTGGGGCTCAGTGAAGGCAGACCTGGCACTCACGCCGGGTTCTCGGCGCACTGGCAGTATCGTCATGCCCAACTACTCGTGGCTAAACATCACGCCACGCACGCTCACCAACCCGTACACATTCAAAGCGAACGCCACGTGGAATGAATCTCTCAGCATGAATGGCGGTGCACCTGACCCGACGTTCAAAGCAGTAGATTCGCGCGCGCCAGGTGCCGGTTCCGAGAAAACAACATATCTCACCAACTCTGCTGTGATTAGCGTTGTCGCCGGTGAGCGGTGGAATATCCGCTTGGCCTACGAGAAGCTAACCGACGAGACGGTCGGGTTTGTTGCGTCGGCTGCATTCGAGGTGGTGAACGCAACAACAGGGGTTGTGCTGCATACGCGCACCATTTCTGCCCCAGAGCTGAAGGTCGGCAACATTGTCGAATGGTGGGATTCGGCGTTTACCGGCACCGTCAAGTGTCGTGTTAAGGCAACGTATACGGCTGGTGGTGGGGGCGGTCCGTTCGGGAGTGGCACGAGTGGCGGTGCGGTGAGATCAGTCACGAGTGATTCATTCGCAAGATGGTCTATCGATGGCACGCAGCAAACCGCTTGGCTCGGGAACGGGAGCAACAAGAGACTCCCATATAAGACTGCGCCCCAAGCTGACACTTTCACCTCACTGCTTGGCACGCATGGCCTCGCGTACACATTGCGAGCAGGGTTCGCCTGGAATATCCAATCCGCCGTTTTTGCGAAGGTAGAGCCGGCTAGGGGATGGAGGCTCACGGAAGAGTTCGGGGCAGAGTTTTTCAACTCGCTTGGCGCTCGAACTGGACGCATAGATGGTGAGGATAACTATTTCACTGGCAGGATCGGCACGGCTGAGTCTGGTGAACGGTGGGAGCTTGAGGGTGACGCGATCACCCTGTACGACGAGTACGGGCAGCCGCTGGGAGCGATGAAGCGGTCTGGGCCGGGAGTGACGACGAGCTTCAACACGTTCGCACTCAAGTCGCAGCTCGACGCGTGGGCTCCTATCGACGGCACTCACGCATGGGTGACCAGCGAGGGACGCGAGTACGTTCGTAGCAGCGGCAGATGGTGCCTGCTCCCAGACGCATCGAAAGACACCGTTGGTCTGGTGCCGCTACCTGGCACCCCGGCCACTGGCATCACTGCTGAGACACAAGCGGAGTATGAGGTTCGGTCAGGGTGGGTCGTGCTGAGGTTCTACGTTTTCGGAGACATCGCGGAAAGTGCTGCGCAAGACGTCTGGTCAGGCGTGCCAACACAACTACGGCCACCAACAAACAGGTTTGCTGCAGCATGGCTTGCTGGCGGATATGTGGGAACAGCGTTTGTGCGTTCCAACGGGACTGTCGCAGTAGCGAACAGGAGCGGTGCAACGCGCACGTCATCGCAGTTCACCATTGTTTATCCGTTGCCGTAGGAGGCTTACATGTCGTATCTAGTTCAGTCTCAGATGGCCCGCGACTACGGCCTGATCATGCGTATCGCTGCGTGTGCTGCGGCGGAGGGTATCGTGGATCGGCCCGAATCGTGGGCTGATGACCGACGTATCCGGTTCATGGCGTCGCCCGGGTGGGCGGAAGCGTACGGGCGGTGCGAGTGCGAGAAGCCCGGCGAGTGCGAAACGTCGATCCCTGACGACATGATTCTCGCCGCAGTGCGAGACGTGATCGCAGCCGAGCTCGCCGCCACACCACCAGCACCAGACCCTGTCGAATAGCGGGGCACCATTACATAGCCATCCTGCGGGGTGGCTTTTTTCATACCCGAAAGGAGGGCACCGTGGCAGACATTTTCTGGCCTGCGCGTAGCCCCGTAGTAACAGAGGAAGCCGGTACTCGTGGCGGCACGCACTCAGGCATTGATTTGGCTGCGAAGCGTGGCGACCCGGTGCTCGCACCGTTTGATGGTGTCGCCGTGTACGTCGGCGGTGACGGCGCCACCGGTCGTCTCTGGCTCGGCGACCGATGGCTGTACCCGAACGGGGAAGGTCGCACCGTCGACATACGCCGCGCTGACGGCCTCATCTCCCGAGTCGGCCACCTCAACGGCTACGCGATCAAGCAAGGCCAAACAGTGAAAGCCGGTCAAGTCGTCGGATACGCCGGTGACTCCGGCTACTCCACAGGCGTGCACATCCACTGGGAACTCCGGTGGGACCGTGCTTGGTCAGGTGGAAACTGGATCAACCCGCGCACACTCACCCCCAAATCCCAGGAGGACATCGTGACCCCGCAAGACATCGAAAAGATCGCTCAGCGCACCGCCCAGCTCGTGCTCAGCACGCCCGTGAAGCAGACCGGCAAGGGCCGAACCGGCACCCTCACACTGCGCGGCCTCATCGGGTCGTGGCATCACCAGATCGGGGTCACCCGCCGCATCGTGGAGTCCACCAACGCGCTCGTCAAGAAGCTCACCGGCAAATAGCGGGCGCGTAGGGGGAACGCATGACTGAAGGTGTGTGGATCGCGATTATCGGCGCGTTTCAAGCCATCACGCTACTCGTGCTTCAACGGGTAGTGCGCAACACGGCAGCGACCAAAGAGGACACTGCAGAGGTGAAACGTGAGGTCAAGAACGACCACACAACGAACCTTCGTGAAGAGCAGGACGAGCGCCACGACGAAGTCATGGACGCGATGCGCGGCATGAAGAAGGACATCGGCAGGCTCGATGACCGCGACGTGGAAAACCTGCGTCACCGTCGCCAGCTTGACGGCAAATTCGATGCGCTCGACACGAAGTTTGACGAACATTTGGCATGGTCGCGTGAGTACGTGGCCGGGCAGGAGAAAACATGAACATCGACATCCCCGCGTGTTTAGAAGGCGCTTCGGAAAGCGCGTGTGCAACGATCGGAAAGCATTGATGTAAGCATCGGGTAGCGCTCTCGATGGCTTCTGGCTGAGGATGGCTCTTACCCTGGCGACGAGTGTTCGCTGGGGCGAGAGGAATTCTAATGACGGATTATCGGCAGCTGATGCTGCTTTTGATAGAAAAACGCTCTTACCGGGAGATTGCTACGCGGCTGGGCTGCTCGCAGCGCACGATCGCTAAGGTACGCCGCGTGCTCGACGAGCAGCAACTCGTCGGCAGTGAACAGGTTGCGGCGTTGGCGCTGGAAGAAATCGACGGGCTCTTCTCCGACGGACGCAAGAGCGCAGCGGACGGGTTTGTGCCAGTGGACATCGACAAGGTGGTCCAGTCGAGGTTAGGGCGGAAGAAACCGCCGTTGAAAGTACTCTGGGCCAAATACCTGCAAACAGATGCTCCTGCTGGGGTACGCCATTACGGGTACGAGCGGTTCTGCCAGATTATTGCTGAGTATGTACGCGTGAGAGACCTCACCGCCCCGATCAAGCATGTGCCCGGGCATACGATGCAAGTCGATTGGGCGGGCACCCGCATGCAGATCATCGACCCGATCAGTCGAGCAACCACCCCGGTGTCGGTGTTCGTCGCGTCACTGCCGTACTCCGGACTCGTGTTCGCGTATGGCTACCTCGATGAGAAACAACCTGCCTGGCATGACGCTCACCGACGCGCATTCGAGTACGTGAACGGTGTCACCCTGCTGGTCGTGCCCGACAACGCTTCGACGGCATCGAACCAGATCAGCAAGGCCTCGCGTGCTCGTGACGTGAACGGCTCCTATGCGGAGTTTCTCGAGCATTACCGGACCGCTGCTGTTCCCACGAGGTCAGCTGCTCCAAGAGATAAAGGGAACGTCGAAGCTGGGGTGAAAGTCGTCACGAATTGGGTCATTCACTACCTCAATGATCAAGTGTTCGCGTCACTCGATGATCTCAACGGAGCAGTCGCAGAGCGTGTGGAATGGATCAACCGCAGGATCCCGTTCCGGGGTGAACAGCGCAGCCGGATGGACTGGTTTGAGGAGGCCGAGAGGACGGGTCTCCTCGAGTTGCCAGCTCAGAGATGGGAGCCGGTGGTGTGGCGCAAAGCAAAAGTACATCGCGACTGGCATGTCCAGATCGACACCATCAAGTACTCAGTTCCGTACGAGTTCGCTGGCCTGAACGTCGACGTGCGTATCGTCGGCGAACAACTCGATGTGCTTGCTGATGGCGCAGTGATTGCGACGCATCAGCGCGGCAGCCATCGGAACGGGTATGTCACCGATGCTGAACATGCGCCCGCCTATCTGGAAGAAACGGCGGGGCTCTGGACGCGCGCCTATTTTCTCAGACAGGCCGCGAAAGTAGGGCCCGGAACGGTCGCCGCGCTCACGAGGCTGCTCGATGGGAAGAAGATCGAGGCACAAGGGTTCCGGTCATGCATGAACATCCTCGATCTCGGGAAGCGGGGCAGCCGGCAGCAGCTCGAACGCGCCTGCAAACAGCTCACCGATAACGACGCACACAGGCAGATCAGTTATACCGCCGTGAAACACGCGCTGGCAGTTGTCAGAGCTGAGCAAGACGAGCGCCCCCAAATCATACGATCAGGTGCGAGGACAACGGGGACCGAATCTCCTCACTCGCGTCGAATCGCTGGCCGCGACACGAGCGGCGCGCATCTGGCAGGGCCCGGGGCGTTCAGCCTCGAAGCACTCACCGGCATCCAGCCAGGAGCGGAGGGGGCCGATGTTTGAGCAGCACCTCACTGAGGACGACATGCCCCTGTTCACCAAACTGCGATTGACAGCATTTGGTGAAACCGTCATTAACATCGCGAACGATCCCTCGTTTGATGAGTGGTCGTTCTCGCAGAAGATCAGGCACGCGCTGAATCAAGAGACCGAGGCTCGGGGTGAGCGTCGTATGTTGAAACTGTTGAAAGCGTCGCGCACCCCGAACCCTGCCGCCTGTGTCGAGGACATCCACTACCTCGACGGCCGCTCGTTACACCGTGAAGTAATTGCCAGACTTGCTGCATGTAGATGGGTAGATCACTGCACAAACCTTGTCATTCTCGGGTCATCGAGCGTGGGAAAATCATACCTCGCGCAAGCAATGGTGAATGCAGCCTGCCGCCGTGATTACACGGCAAGGTATTACCGGTTGGATGACCTCGCGAACCAGCTCGCGGTCTATCACCACACCGATCCAGCCAGGTTGAAGTTCTTACAAGACCTCCATGCCTGCGACGCGTTAGTCCTGGATGACTTTCTCACGACGCCGATCAGTAGTGAGACCGCTGCCGAGGTCCTCAATATTCTCGCCGCGAGGGAGGGCCGGGGCGCGACCGTGGTGACGAGTCAGTTCGATCCCGAGGACTGGTACAAATCACTTCATGATGCAGTGGTCGCGGAGTCAATATTGAATCGGATCGTGTCGAACGCAGAGATCGTGCAGTTGGCCGGCCCGAACATGCGTAGGCACACGGTCACTGGCATCGATAGCGGGCTTGAGGTATAGCTCAAGGGTCATGCGTGGGTGCAGCGAGCACTTTACGGTCGTTGCACCCACGCTTTCCGATCGTTACACACGCGCTTTCCGAAACGTCGACTAAACACCGCGATCCCGGCAGGCGTGCTGACTCTGCTCAGTTTCCTCGCACCGTACGCGATCGCCCTCATCAATCATCCGTCGTGGCCCGCACGGTGGAAGCGCACCATCGCTATCGCAGTGAGTCTCTTGCTCACGCTCATCGTGCTCGGCTTCTACTACTGGCAGACCGGCGACGTGATGCCACAATGGCCCGTGCTGATCCTGCTGGGTCTTGTTGTGTCGCAGGCCGCGTTCACGCTGCTGTGGCCGTCGACTAAGCGTGTGGAAGCTAAGCACGGCGCACGATGACAGTTCCGCCCCTCATTCCTTCGGGAGTGAGGGGCGGTTTTTCTGTGCGCGAGGGGGCAACACAGCAACGGGGTCAGCTTCTGCAAGCCGACCCCGCCTGGGGCCATCGCACATTAGGGGGGGAGACGCGATGGCCAAAGGAAAGTAAAGGCCATTTTGAGAGCTAAGTCAAACCAAGGCAAACACTTGGGTGCCTGAGCAAAAATCTTAAACATACCCCTTGCATCGCCACCGTAGCTCGATGCTATGGTGGCGGTAGCCTCACATGTTGGGGCCGACTCAAGGAAGTGTCGAGCTGAGCTAGAGCTTCACCGTTTTAGCGCTGCAATATGCAAAGCTTTCGACGATTCTTCAGGAGGGGGAGCCTGGCGGGTCGAGGGGCGTTGTGAGCGTTTGCTTGCAGCGCCCCTGTTTTTGGTCACGGCACACATCGGATTCCACGGCATTCCTCCCATGCGAGAGAGGATACGAGTGACCTACGACAAGCCAGTAGCCGGCCGTTCGAGAACAAGGCCTGTCCGCGTAAGCTGCTAGCTTTGTCAAACTGGGATTTGAGTAACAGAATGAGGGCGTTGTGTTTCTTTTTTACTTAGACGAGCACGGGGAATCTTCGATGAAGGTCGACCCGAGCGACCCGAAACGAATCGCTTCTGATGTCTCTCCCTACTTCACATTGTCTGCAGTTGGCATCAGGGACTCGGTCCGAAAGCCATTTGCTGATGCTCTGTTCGAAACAAAGAAACGCCACTTCGGGGACAGTATTGAGGAGGCAGAATGGGGAGATAGCGAGATAAAAGGGCGCCACTTGCGGCGAACTTTCGTTTCCGTCAGTAATGGAAAAGTTAATCGAAATCCGCCAGCGTACTCAGTAATCAAGACCCAGAGAGCTGCAGAGCATCTCTTTGATGACCTTGGGCTTCTGATTGCTAAATTCAGGCCCCTTATCTTTACGGCAATCGTTGACAAGCAAAGACTCCTCACGACGAGGGGGGAATCTTTCCACAACCCTATTGGCGTGGCTTATGCGCTGATTCATGAGCGAATCGCGCTTGCCTTGGAGAAGCTCTACGTTGGTGAAAGCGCCATCATTATTGCGGACCAACAAAAGCAGCACGAGAAGTTCTTTAGAGAAGGCGGCATGAATGAAATGCGCAATCGGGTCTCAGCGCCTCTGAGAGTGCAACCCAACTTCGATCTAATACTCGACAAGCCTCTCTGGTTGGATACTGATCTGAGTTCGTGGGATAGAGAGCTGCTGCAAATCGCTGACATGGTTGCGTATTCGTCAGCAACTTGTGTTGAGGACGGTCGCGCTCCGGAAGCGTCGCACTATCTGTGGCCTCAGATGAAGAATTCGATGGCTGTCCATTGGAGAAATGGAGACGTGAACCAGGCCGGTTTCACAGTGTTCCCTAGGAGCGCTACACATTATCCTGAAACGTAAAACCGGCGCTAGATTCGAGAAGGCCACCGGATTCCAGAAGCCCGATCGTAGCGCCGGTATAAGAGAACATATCATGCTTCAGCTATCAGTGCAACTAAGATAACGAATGTTCAGTCGACGCTTCTCGGGACGAGCCAACGGGTGACAAGTCGAGGATTAGCCGGCGCTCGTGCGCCCGCACGAGCTCGCCAACACGGGACACGGACAGTCCGACCTCTGCCGCGATCTGCGCGTAGGTGAGGCCTTCAGCGCGGAGCTCGAGTATCCGTTCGTTCACGCACACCGCCAGTGCAGTATGAGCGCCCCGTCGGGGATCGTGTAGGTAGCGATAGCAACAGGCATGAAGACAGATTAGCGGCTGCACCAAATCAGGTTTCGAGCCTGTGGCTGCACTTGTGGCTGCACCATCGGCAAAGGGCAGTAGCTTCGAAAAGCTACTGCCCTTTGTTTACCTCACGTACGCGAGATGGGACTTGAACCCACACGTCCTAAGACACTGGAACCTAAATCCAGCGCGTCTGCCAATTCCGCCACTCGCGCGAGCGGCCAGTTTGCACCGGCCGGGAACCAGCTTAGCGGTTCTCGGGCTCCGATACGATTTCTGCGCCCTCAGGGAGTTGCGCACCCGCGGGGAGCCGGATCGTGACGTACTGCGCCTCGCCAGTTGCGGTGCCAGCACCAGTAGCAGAGACACCAGGTCGCGACCCTGCCATCAACTCGGCCTCAATGTCCGCCGCGGTGATCTGGTCGCTGTGGTTTGACGGCGCATGGTGGCTCATCTTGTCGATCCATGCCAGCGCCAGCGCCGACACGATGAACGCGAGGTGGATCATGACCTCCCAGAACACGCCCTCGCTCGAGTAGAGCACGGTGCCGTCGGGGTACCGAACGTAACCGTCCTCCATGCGGCCGACCTCGATAAAGGTCTTGAGCAGGTGGATCGACGAGATCGAGATGATCGAGACGGCCAGCTTCACCTTCAGCAGGTTAGCGTTGACGTGCGACAGCCAGTCCGGCTCGTCGTGGTGGCCACCCACGCGAATCTTCGACACAAACGTCTCGTAGCCGCCGATGATTACCATAATCAGCAAGTTCGCGATCATCACGATGTCGATCAGCGCGAGCACGCTCAGCATGATGACCGTCTCGGAGACCTCACCCGTCACGAAAACCTTCTCGAGCAAGTGCCACAGCTCGACGAAGAACAACGCGACGTAAATCGCCTGCGCAATGATTAGCCCAAGGTAGAGCGGCGCCTGTAGCCAACGGCTCGCAAAAATGAAGCCCGCGAGCGTGCGTGACGCAATACCCGGGCCCCTTCCGGCACTGCGTTCGATCGGGGCTTGATGAGGACGGTTCACGAATCTCCCAGAGCTTGGCCTCACAACGCGGTACTACCGCGGCAAGACCGGCGAACAAATCGGTGAGGCAAATGTTATCGCGCGCCGCGCCGCCGAAAGCTGACCGGGCGCCGAAATGGAGCTTCGCAACATATACTGGTCGACGCGAAGGGGAGTATTCCGCATTCGCTCGTGTCGTCAATACGTAGCGCGCCGACCGCGCTGCCGGTGCGAGCGCGACGCGATCCGGCGCTGGATCTCGCGGGCCGCAAGGCCCACGATCTTGCTGCCATCAGATCCGCGTCGGGAAGAGACCTTCGGTGATCGGCGTACTCTCGCCCAACCGAAGGAAAGTAATTCCTGTGACCTCTGTTCTGCCGCTCTGGTTCGAGATCGGATCAATGATCCTGCTCGTTGGCATCTTGATTGTCGACCTGTTGCTGATCGTGCGCCGCCCCCACGTACCCTCGATGCGCGAGGCGAGCCTGTGGGTGGGCTTCTATGTGCTGCTCGCGCTCGTGTTCGCCGGGGCCATCTTCCTGCTCGGCGATGTACAGCACGGCTCCGAGTTCCTTGCCGGCTGGCTCACTGAGTACAGCCTGTCGATCGACAACCTGTTCGTGTTCGTGTTGATTCTCGCGAGCTTCAAGGTGCCGTCGGCGTACCAGCAGCGCGCGCTCATGATTGGCATCGTGCTCGCCCTGATCTTCCGTGGCCTGTTCATTCTCGCCGGCGCCGCACTCATCGAGCGGTTCATCTGGATCTTTTTCATCTTCGGCGCATGGTTGATCTGGACCGCGTGGCAGCAGGTGAAGCCCGGGGGAGACGACCACGGTGGAGACAGCTGGATCATTCGCCAGGCTAAGAAGGTCATGCCCATCACTGACCACTACGACGGCGGCAAGATGCGCACGACGGTTGACGGCAAGCGGATGTGGACCCCGTTCTTCCTCGTGCTGATCTCGCTCGGCACCACCGACCTGCTGTTCGCGCTCGACTCGATCCCCGCAATCTTCGGCATCACGCAGAGCCCGTTCATCGTGTTCACCGCCAACGTGTTTGCCCTGATGGGCCTGCGCCAGCTCTACTTCCTGCTCGGCGGTCTGCTCGAGCGTCTCGAGTACCTGAAGTACGGCATCGCGTTCATCCTCGCGTTCATTGGCGTGAAGCTCGTCTTCCACGCACTGCACGAGAACGAGCTCCCCTTCATCAACGGCGGCGAGCCCGTCGCATGGGTGCCCGACATCAGCACCTGGATGTCGCTCGGCGTGATCCTCGGCGCGATGATTGTCGCCACCGTGGCCAGCGTAATCAAGGCCAAGAAGGTCGCCGCGGCACACGGCGAGACGCTGCACTTCGGCGCGGCAGAGATCGCCTCTGACACGGCGACGGACGCTCCCGACACCAAGTAAGTGACACCAAGTACGTGCTGCACCTGCGCCCGTAGTGAGGCGCAGCCGCGCTGATACGAACGCCCCGTGCCCGGTCACCCGACCGAGCACGGGGCGTTCTGTCGTTGGGGCGCAGTAACTGTCATGTTTCGTGACGGCACGCGTGTGCTCTCACAGTCACCGTATTTGCCGGTGCTAGACTCGGCTCATGCGATCGTGGCTGGTGCTTCTTCACTGCCGCGACGGGGCCTAACCCTTTTCGGTCACCCGTCGCGGAGTCTTCCTATGGGCCGATCCCACCGCGCAGGGGCCGAAATAATTTCGCGCAGCGCAGCGTTAGAGATGACGCACCGACCGAAAGATGAAGCACGCATGAGTGAGCAAAACGTTCAGACCTCCGCGGTACCGGCACAGCCCCGTACCCTCGCGGAAAAGCTCTGGGACGACCACGTCGTCGTCAAGGGCGAGGGCGACCAGCCCGATCTGATCTACATTGACCTCCACCTGATCCACGAGGTCACGAGCCCGCAGGCCTTCGATGGCCTGCGCGTGGCGGACCGGCCGCTGCGCCGCGTCGACCTCATGATCGCGACCGAGGACCACAACACCCCGACGCTGAACATCACGAAGCAGATCGAGGATCCGACGAGCCGGCTGCAGATCGAGACCCTGCGCAACAACGTCGCTGAGTTCGGTGTGCGCGCACACCCGCTCGGTGACAAGGAGCAGGGCATCGTGCACGTCGTTGGCCCGCAGCTCGGCCTGTCGATGCCGGGCATCACCGTCGTGTGCGGCGACAGCCACACCTCGACCCACGGCGCATTCGGTGCACTCGCGTTCGGCATCGGCACGAGCGAGGTCGAGCACGTTATGGCGACGCAGACCCTCCCGCTGAAGCCCTTCAAGACGATGGCCATCAACGTCGAGGGTGAACTGCGCCCTGGCGTTACCGCGAAGGACATCATCCTCGCCGTCATCGCAGAGATCGGCACCGGCGGTGGTCAGGGCTACGTGCTCGAGTACCGCGGCTCCGCCATCCGCACGCTGTCCATGGACGGCCGCATGACGATGTGCAACATGTCGATCGAGGCCGGCGCACGCGCAGGTATGGTCGCCCCCGACGACATCACGTTCGACTATGTCAAGGGCCGCGATCACGCCCCCAAGGGCGCCGACTGGGATTCAGCGGTCGAGTACTGGAAGACGCTGCCCACCGACGAGGGCGCCGTCTTTGACAAGGAAATCTTCATCGATGCGGCACAACTTGAGCCGTTCGTCACCTGGGGCACGAACCCCGGCCAGGGCGTCCTGCTGAGTGACAATGTTCCCGATCCGGCACAGATTGTAGATCCCAACGAGCGCGCCGCAGCAGAGCGCGCGCTCGAATACATGGATCTCGTGGCGGGTACCCCCATGAAGGACGTGCCGGTTGACGCCGTGTTCATGGGCTCGTGCACCAACAGCCGCCTCGAAGACCTGAGCGAATTCGCAGAGATCATTAAGGGCAAGAAGAAGGCCGATGGCGTGCGCCTCATGGTCGTTCCCGGTTCGGCCCGCGTGCGGCTCGAGGCCGAGGCCATCGGCATCGACAAGATCGTTGAAGCGTTTGGCGGCGAATGGCGCTTCGCCGGTTGCTCCATGTGCCTCGGCATGAACCCCGATCAGCTCGAGCCGGGGGAGCGCTGCGCGTCGACCTCGAACCGTAACTTTGAGGGACGCCAGGGCAAGGGTGGCCGCACGCACCTCGTGTCGCCGCTCGTGGCCGCGGCCACCGCGATCCGGGGCACGCTCTCGAGCCCCTGGGACCTGCAGGAGGATGCCGCGAACGGCATCACGCACGACGCAACCGACGCTAACGCTGTGAAGATTGGGGCCTAACCATGGAGAAGTTCACCACCCGTACCGGCGTTGCGGTTCCGCTCAAGCGCTCAAACGTTGACACCGACCAGATCATCCCCGCTGTATTTCTGAAGCGCGTGACGAAGACCGGCTTCGACGACGCACTGTTTCACCACTGGCGCCAGGACGAGAACTTCGTGCTGAACCAGGAGGCCTTCAAGGGCGCAGAGATTCTCGTCGCCGGCGCAGACTTCGGTACCGGCTCCTCGCGTGAGCACGCCGTCTGGGCGCTGCGCGATTACGGCTTCAACGTCGTCATCTCGCCCCGCTTCGCAGACATCTTCCGTGGCAACTCGGGCAAGCAGGGTTTGCTTGCCGCAGAGGTTTCAGAGGAAGACGTGCAAAAATTGTGGGCGGCGATCGACGCAGATCCCGGCATGAAGCTCACCGTCAGTCTTGAAGACTGCACGGTTACGGCCGGTGAACTTACCGTGCCGTTCCAGGTTGACGAGTACACCCGCTGGCGTTTGCTAGAGGGCCTCGACGACATTTCTTTGACGCTCCGCAACGAGGAGGCTATTTCTCACTTTGAGAAGAGCCGCCCCAGCTGGATGCCGACGACGACCCCGGTGGAGGCCGCGTGACTGACAACGATTCCGAAGGCCTGAAGATTGATGCGCAGAAGGCTGCGACCCGTGTGGGGTTGACCTCGAACGAGATCATCATCAATGGCGGATCGCCGCTAAAGGGCCGCATTGAGGTGCGCGGCGCCAAAAACCTTGCCCCCAAGGCGATGGTTGCGGCGCTGCTCGGCACGAGCGCGAGCATCCTGCGCAACGTGCCCAACGTCTCCGACATTCGCGTTGTGGCGGGCCTGCTCGCGCTGCACGGCGTGCAGGTTACCCGCGGCGCGGCAGAGGGCGAATGGCGCCTCGATCCGTCGAACGTCGAGCAGGCGCACCACGCCGACATCGACGCGCACGCCGGTTCCTCGCGCATCCCGATTCTGCTGTGTGGCCCGCTGCTGCACCGTCTCGGCGAGGCCTTTATCCCCGATCTCGGCGGCTGCCGGATCGGCGATCGCCCGATCGACTTCCACCTCGAGGCGCTGCGCAAGTTTGGTGCGGTCGTCGAGAAGCTGCCGAGCGGCATTAGCCTGACGGCGCCAAACGGCCTGCACGGCGCGAACATCGAGCTGCCCTACCCCTCGGTCGGCGCGACCGAGCAGGTGCTGCTCACGAGCGTGCTCGCGCAGGGCCAGACGGAGCTGCGTAACGCCGCCATCGAGCCTGAGATCATCGACCTCATCTGCATCCTGCAGAAAATGGGCGCGATCATCACGGTCGAACCGAACCGCGTCATCTTCATTGAGGGCGTCGAGGAGCTGCGCGGGTATGATCACCGCGCACTGTTCGACCGCAACGAGGCGGCAAGCTGGGCCTCGGCCGCGCTCGCCACCAAGGGCGACGTGTTCGTTGGCGGCGCGCAGCAGGAAGAGATGATGACCTTCCTGAACGTCTTCCGCAAGGTTGGCGGCGACTTCGAGGTACACGACGATGGCATTCGCTTCTGGCACCCGGGTGGGCCGCTGAAGCCGGTCACTATCGAGACCGACGTGCACCCCGGCTTCATGACGGATTGGCAGCAGCCGCTCGTCGTGGCGCTGACGCAGGCTGAGGGTGTTTCGACCATCCACGAGACCGTCTACGAGAACCGTTTTGGCTTCACCGACGCGCTCAACAAGATGGGTGCGAACATCGAGGTCTACAAGGACGGCATGCACGATGATGCTCGTCGCGTCATGCGCCGCGAGTTCGAGCAGGCCGCCATCATCTCGGGCCCCACGCCACTAACGGGCGCTGAAATCGAGGTTCCGGATCTGCGCGGTGGCTTCAGCTACCTGATCGCAGGTCTCACCGCGGAGGGGCAGACCAAGGTCACCAACCTCGGCATTATTTCTCGTGGATACGAGAACTTCATTGAGAAGCTGCGCCTCCTCGGCGCGGATTTCGTCTACGAAGGCTAATTGCGACGCGCGCGCCGGGGATGCATGCACCCACGGCGCGCGCGATTCGAGATAATTGATTCATGACTGAAACGGTAAAGCTGCGCAGTCGGCCTTCTGCAGAAAAGCGACGGCCTTCCGCGTTCTGGATTCTTGCCGGCGTGACACTGCCCGCATGGTCGCTGATGGCGCGTTACCGATTCACGCCGCAGTCACAGCTGCCGCGTTCGGGGCCCTTCATCCTCGCCCCCAATCACTACAGCGAGATCGATCCGATCGCGATGGGTGCAGCGGTGTGGCATCTCGGCCGGTTGCCGCGGTTTATGGCGAAGGCAAGCCTGTTCAAGGTTCCCGTACTCGGCTGGCTGATGCGCGCATCGGGCCAGGTCCCCGTCGAGCGCGAGGGCGCAGGCCGGGGAACGGGGACTGGCGGTGCGTTGGGCGCGGCCGGATCCCTGATCAAGAATGACTCCGGCGTGATCGTGTACCCCGAGGGCACACTCACCCGCGATCCGGACCTGTGGCCCATGCGCGGCAAGAGCGGCGCGGTTCGTCTCGCGCTCGAGTCGGGTATTCCGCTGATTCCCGTTGCACACTGGGGTACGCAGAAGCTGATGCCCCGTTACGGCAAGAAGATTCACCCCTTCCCACGCAAGACCATTGAGGTTTCGGTGGGGGAGCCGCTTGATCTGAGCAAGTATCGTGCCGGTCACATCGATCAAAAGGCGATCAACGCGGCCACGGCAGAGCTCATGAAGGCAATCACCGATCTCTTGGCCGACTTGCGCGGCGAGACCCCGCCGCCCGAGCGCTGGGATCCGAACAAGCATCAGCAAAGTGAGACAGGACGATTTTGACAACGAAACCGAATCCGGTGGTGGCCAAGCGAGCCGCGCGCAATCGCGGACGCAAGGTTGCCGTGATTGGTTCGGGAAGCTGGGGCACCACCTTCGCGAAGGTGCTCAGCGACGCGGGCTGCGACGTCACGATGTGGGCTCGCCGCCCCGAGGTTGCGAACGAAGTTCAGATCGCAAAGCGCAACAGCCAGTACCTGCCCGGCATTAACCTGCCGAAGTCGCTGAATGCGACGAGCGATCTCGCCGAAGCGTTGAAGGACGCCCAGCTCGTGTTCCTCGCGGTCCCGAGCCAGACGATGCGCCAGAACCTGCTCGACATCGAACCGCACCTCGACGAGCGCAGCGTGCTCGTGAGCCTCGTGAAGGGCGTCGAGAAGACGACGACCATGCGCATGTCAGAGGTGATTGCTGACACGCTCGATCTTGATCCGGATCGCATTGCGGTCGTTTCGGGCCCGAATATCGCGCTTGAGATCGCGAAGGAGCAGCCCACGGGCGCAGTCGCCTCGTGCGCAGACCTCTCGGTCGCGGAAGAGATCGCGACCGCTGCATCGGCCCCGTACTTCCGAACCTACGTCAACACCGACGTCGTTGGTACTGAACTCGGCGGCGTGCTGAAGAACCTGATCGCGCTCGCGATCGGCATCGTCGACGGCGTGGGCTACGGCGAGAACACGAAGGCAGCCATCATCACGCGCGGTCTCGCCGAGATGACCGAGTTTGCGATTGTCTCGGGCGGCGAGGCCGCCACGATGTCGGGGCTCGCGGGCCTCGGCGACCTGATCGCGACCTGCCAGTCGCCGCTGTCGCGCAACAACACGGCCGGTCGACTGATCGGTCAGGGCTACTCGCAGGAGGAGACCCGCGAGCAGATGAACCAGGTCGCCGAGGGCATCACCTCGGTGGCTCCGGTGCTCGAGCTCGCACGCGAACGCGGCATCGTGATGCCCATCGTTGAGCAGGTGCAGATGGTGCTTGAGGGCACCATGGCACCCAAGAACCTTGGCCCGCACCTCGCGACCGAGGACAGCGTGCCGCAACCCGAGCTCAAAATCGGCGGGCAGGCGCCCGGCCGATGGCAGCGCTTCGTGAACCGTATGAAGGGAACCCACTAGTGAGTGACTCCACCCAGGCCCAGGTCTCGTCAAAGCGCACCGTAGTGCTGCTGTTTGGCGGTCGTTCCAGCGAGCACGGCATCAGTTGCGTGACCGCGGCGGGCGTGCTGCGCGCCATCGACCGTGAGGCGTTCGACGTGATTCCCGTCGGTATCACCAAGCGTGGCGCCACGGTTCTGATGCAGGAAGACGACCTCGAGGCGTACGGGCTCGAAGCCGGCGCGCTCCCCGAGGTCAGCGACAATGGCACGCGCGTGCTGTGGCCGGCGTCGCTCGACACTCGCGCGATCACCGTGATTTCGGAGGACGGTTCGCTGCGGTCGCTCGGTCACGTCGACGCGGTGCTGCCCATGCTGCACGGCCCCTACGGCGAAGACGGTACGGTGCAGGGCATGTTCGACCTTGTCGATATGCCTTACGTGGGAAGCGGTGTTCTGGGCTCCGCCCTCTGCATGGACAAGCACGCGGTCAAGACGGTGCTTGCTGCAGCCGGCATTGCTGTCGCGCCCTGGCGCACGGTCACGCTTGACGAGATCGAGCGCGACGCGTCGCTCGCCACTCGCCTCGATGAGGGTCTGACCTACCCGCTCTTTATTAAGCCCGCTCGCGCCGGATCATCGGTGGGTGTCAGCAAGGTCATCGAGTCCGCCGAAATTCCTGCCGCGCTCGAACTGGCCTTCGCCGAGGATCGCACCGTGCTCATCGAGTCGGGCGTCACCGGCCGCGAGGTCGAGATCGCTGTGCTTGAGGGACGTGCCGGGGCAAGCCCGCGCGCCAGCTCGGTGATTGGCGAGATCGTGTTTTCTGGCCGCGAGTTCTATGACTTCGAGGCCAAGTACTTGGGTGCTGCGGGCATCGACCTTGAACTGCCGGCCCGAGTGACGGACGCCGAGTACGAGGCTATCCGGAGCGCAGCAGTTCGTGCGTTTGAAGTTGCGCAGTGCGCAGGTCTCTCACGCATTGACTTCTTCCTGACCGAGCAGGGCCCGGTGCTGAACGAGATCAACACGCTCCCCGGGTTCACTCCCGTCTCGATGTACCCACGCCTGTGGGCGGAGTCGGGGCTCGGATACACCGGACTCATCACCGAGCTCATTGAGCTCGCGATCGAGAAGCGCCCCGCCTACTAGACACAGGCGTTCGCACTACTCAGCTCCCCATACCCCAACGGGTATGGGGAGCTTTGTTGTGTAGGGTGCGATTATGGCGAGAAACCTGCAGCTCCGGATCGGTACCCAACTGCGTTTGGCCCTTCAGGCCATCAGGCAGTGGTCGGGGAAGAAATGGCTGTGGGCAGCCGGGTTCAGCGCCGTGTTTCTCGTGTTGATGGGGGCATCGACCGTGCTCATCCCCAATCAGTTCTTTACGCGCGAGATTGCCGCGGTCTGGTGGAACTATCCCGTGTGGCTCTTCACCTCGATCGCGGCGGGCATGCTGGCCGCGACATATGTGCGTACGCCCAGTGGAGGAGAAACCGCGGGGGAGCGGAGGCGTGACGCCACGCGCAGTGCGCGGCTTGGCATGGCCGGTGGATTTCTCGCCTGGTTCGCGGTGGGATGCCCGGTCTGCAACAAGATTGCGCTGCTCGCCCTGGGATACACGGGGGCGCTGACCTGGTTTGCGCCCTTCCAGCCGGTCCTTGCCGGCGTCGCCCTCGTCTTCACGGTGGGGGCTTTGGTGGTCAGGCTGCGGGGTGAGGTGTCCTGCCTGGTTTCGCGCCCCGAGATGGTTTTGGCGTAATCATGCCGTTTACCTGCGCGACACGCCACGGATACCGCCCGGGTTTGCCCTCGCCCCGACAACTGCGTAATGTTATCTCTTGTCGCCGCAACGAAGCCGGGCCGCAGGGCGGGCCGGCTACATTAGCTTGCGGTAAACACCACTCGAAAGTGTGGTAGATTAGACAAGTTGTCTTTCGGAAGGCTTTGGCTGGTACGGGGGATGTCTGGTCCTTGAGAACTCAATAGTGTGCACTTGAAATGTCAAATGCCAATTTTATATCCCGTCGCTGGATCCTTGTGGTCTGGTTGATGGCGATTCCTTTTGGACAAAATATATATGAACGTCAGTAATGATGTTCGTTTTTGTCAGGTTGAACTCGCACGCTCGTTGCCTTATTCCGGTGATGGGTTGTGCATGTAATTTTTTACGGAGAGTTTGATCCTGGCTCAGGACGAACGCTGGCGGCGTGCTTAACACATGCAAGTCGAACGCTGAAGCCCCAGCTTGCTGGGGTGGATGAGTGGCGAACGGGTGAGTAACACGTGAGTAACCTGCCCATCACTCTGGGATAAGCACTGGAAACGGTGTCTAATACTGGATATGCACAATGGCCGCATGGCCTGTTGTGGGAAAGATTTATCGGTGGTGGATGGACTCGCGGCCTATCAGCTTGTTGGTGAGGTAATGGCTCACCAAGGCGACGACGGGTAGCCGGCCTGAGAGGGTGACCGGCCACACTGGGACTGAGACACGGCCCAGACTCCTACGGGAGGCAGCAGTGGGGAATATTGCACAATGGGCGCAAGCCTGATGCAGCAACGCCGCGTGAGGGATGACGGCCTTCGGGTTGTAAACCTCTTTTAGTAGGGAAGAAGCGCAAGTGACGGTACCTGCAGAAAAAGCACCGGCTAACTACGTGCCAGCAGCCGCGGTAATACGTAGGGTGCAAGCGTTGTCCGGAATTATTGGGCGTAAAGAGCTCGTAGGCGGCTTGTCGCGTCTGCTGTGAAAACCCGAGGCTCAACCTCGGGCTTGCAGTGGGTACGGGCAGGCTAGAGTGCGGTAGGGGAGATTGGAATTCCTGGTGTAGCGGTGGAATGCGCAGATATCAGGAGGAACACCGATGGCGAAGGCAGATCTCTGGGCCGCTACTGACGCTGAGGAGCGAAAGCATGGGGAGCGAACAGGATTAGATACCCTGGTAGTCCATGCCGTAAACGTTGGGAACTAGATGTAGGGCCTGTTCCACGGGTTCTGTGTCGTAGCTAACGCATTAAGTTCCCCGCCTGGGGAGTACGGCCGCAAGGCTAAAACTCAAAGGAATTGACGGGGGCCCGCACAAGCGGCGGAGCATGCGGATTAATTCGATGCAACGCGAAGAACCTTACCAAGGCTTGACATATAGAAGAACGGGCGAGAGATCGTCAACTCTTTGGACACTTCTATACAGGTGGTGCATGGTTGTCGTCAGCTCGTGTCGTGAGATGTTCGGTTAAGTCCGGCAACGAGCGCAACCCTCGTCCTATGTTGCCAGCACGTTATGGTGGGAACTCATGGGATACTGCCGTGGTCAACACGGAGGAAGGTGGGGATGACGTCAAATCATCATGCCCCTTATGTCTTGGGCTTCACGCATGCTACAATGGCCGGTACAATGGGCTGCGATACCGCGAGGTGGAGCGAATCCCAAAAAGCCGGTCTCAGTTCGGATTGGGGTCTGCAACTCGACCCCATGAAGTCGGAGTCGCTAGTAATCGCAGATCAGCAACGCTGCGGTGAATACGTTCCCGGGCCTTGTACACACCGCCCGTCAAGTCATGAAAGTCGGTAACACCCGAAGCCGGTGGCCTAACCCGTAAGGGAGGGAGCTGTCGAAGGTGGGACTGGTGATTAGGACTAAGTCGTAACAAGGTAGCCGTACCGGAAGGTGCGGCTGGATCACCTCCTTTCTAAGGAGCACTCGTGACCTATGGTCGCGCAGATTGCCCAGATTAAGAACGAATGTTTCTTACTGGGTGCTCATGGGTGGAACATTTGACAGTGGAGTGCTGGTGTTGGTTTCTGTGTGAGTACATTGTCCTTTGGGATGGTCGGAAAGCGTGGGGGTTGATGGCAGTGTTTGAGATGGTGCATACTATTGGGTCCTGAAGGCCCAGCCGGCTACATGCTTTCGAGTGTGTGGGTGACTGAGTTTTCGGGCCTGCGCTCACAGCACGTGTTGGTTGTGGGGGTGGGATCGACCGTACGTTGAGAACTACACAGTGGACGCGAGCATCTAACAACAGCTCTTGTGGTTGTTGTTGATACTTTATTTATTTTCATTGGTCGCATCAGCTTGCTGGTGTGATTTTCTGATACTTATGTGATTTCAAATCTTTAAGAGCAAACGGTGGATGCCTTGGCATCTGGAGCCGAAGAAGGACGTAGTAATCTGCGATAAGCCTCGAGGAGCCGATAAACGGGCTGTGATCCGAGGATTTCCGAATGGGGAAACCCCGCCAGGGCGCGTGCGTACCTGGTGACTCCCGCCTGAATATATAGGGCGGGTAGAGGGAACGGGGGGAAGTGAAACATCTCAGTACCCCCAGGAAGAGAAAACAATAGTGATTCCGGTAGTAGTGGCGAGCGAACCCGGAAGAGGCTAAACCGGTCATGTGTGATACCCGGCAGGGGTTGCATGGTCGGGGTTGTGGGACATGCCTGAAGATACTGCCGTGTCTTCGACGTGAGAGTGAAGCTATAGGAGAACCGCTTGGAACGGCGGACCGGAGTGGGTGAGAGTCCCGTATCCGAAATGGTTTTACCGCGTGGTGTGTATCCCAAGTAGCACGGGGCCCGAGAAATCCCGTGTGAATCTGTCAGGACCACCTGATAAGCCTAAATACTTCCAGATGACCGATAGCGGACTAGTACCGTGAGGGAAAGGTGAAAAGTACCCCGGGAGGGGAGTGAAATAGTACCTGAAACCGTTTGCTTACAATCCGTCAGAGCCTCCTTGTAGGGGTGATGGCGTGCCTTTTGAAGAATGAGCCTGCGAGTTAGCGATATGTGGCGAGGTTAACCCGTGTGGGGTAGCCGTAGCGAAAGCGAGTCTGAATAGGGCGATTCAGTCGCATGTCCTAGACCCGAAGCGAAGTGATCTATCCATGGCCAGGTTGAAGCGCGTGTAAGAGCGCGTGGAGGACCGAACCCACTTAGGTTGAAAACTGAGGGGATGAGCTGTGGATAGGGGTGAAAGGCCAATCAAACTTCGTGATAGCTGGTTCTCTCCGAAATGCATTTAGGTGCAGCGTTGCGTGTTTCTTACCGGAGGTAGAGCTACTGGATGGCCGATGGGCCCTACAAGGTTACTGACGTCAGCTAAACTCCGAATGCCGGTAAGTGAGAGCGCAGCAGTGAGACTGTGGGGGATAAGCTTCATAGTCGAGAGGGAAACAACCCAGATCACCATCTAAGGTCCCAAAGCGCGTGCTAAGTGGAAAAGGATGTGGAGTTGCTGTGACAACCAGGAGGTTGGCTTAGAAGCAGCCACCCTTGAAAGAGTGCGTAATAGCTCACTGGTCAAGTGATTCCGCGCCGACAATGTAACGGGGCTCAAGCACGCCACCGAAGTTGTGGCATTTAACGTATAGACAAGCCTTCGTGGTTCAGTCCGTTGGATGGGTAGGAGAGCGTCGTGTGGCGAGTGAAGCGGCGGAGTGATCCAGCCGTGGATGCTACACGAGTGAGAATGCAGGCATGAGTAGCGAAAGACGGGTGAGAAACCCGTCCTCCGGAAGACCAAGGGTTCCAGGGTCAAGCTAATCTTCCCTGGGTAAGTCGGGACCTAAGGCGAGGCCGACAGGCGTAGTCGATGGACAACGGGTTGATATTCCCGTACCGGCGGTAAACCGTCAAAGGCCTAACGAGTAGTGCTAAGCAAACCAAGATTCACGTGGATCCTTCGGGTGATGTGTGGGTGGCGGCTGCGAACCCAGACTCGGGTGGTGAGCGTGAGGTGTGACGCAGGAAGGTAGCCTGTGCCGGGCGATGGTTGTCCCGGTGTAAGTGTGTAGGCCGAGTGATAGGCAAATCCGTCACTCATATAGGTTGAGACACGATGCGGACCCGTTTGGGGAAGCAGGTGATCCTATGCTGCCAAGAAAAGCATCGACGCGAGGTTTACTGTTGCCCGTACCCCAAACCGACTCAGGTGGTCAGGTAGAGAATACTCAGGAGATCGAGATAATCATGGTGAAGGAACTCGGCAAAATGCCCCCGTAACTTCGGGAGAAGGGGGGCCATCCACTTATTAGGACTTGCTCCGAAAGGGTGTGGTGGCCGCAGAGACCAGTGGGGAACGACTGTTTACTAAAAACACAGGTCCGTGCTAACACGCAAGTGGACGTATACGGACTGACGCCTGCCCGGTGCTGGAAGGTTAAGAGGAGAGGTTAGACTTCGGTCGAAGCTTTGAATTTAAGCCCCAGTAAACGGCGGTGGTAACTATAACCATCCTAAGGTAGCGAAATTCCTTGTCGGGTAAGTTCCGACCTGCACGAATGGCGTAACGATTCCCCAGCTGTCTCCACCGTGAACTCGGCGAAATTGCAATACGAGTAAAGATGCTCGTTACGCGCAGAAGGACGGAAAGACCCCGTGACCTTTACTACAGCTTGGTATTGGTGTTCGGTGTGGCTTGTGTAGGATAGGTGGGAGACTGTGAAGCTGTGACGCTAGTTATGGTGGAGTCGTTGTTGAAATACCACTCTGGTCATATTGGATATCTAACTATGGACCCTGATCGGGTTCTGGGACAGTGCCTGGTGGGTAGTTTAACTGGGGCGGTTGCCTCCTAAAATGTAACGGAGGCGCCCAAAGGTTCCCTCAACCTGGTTGGCAATCAGGTGGCGAGTGTAAGTGCACAAGGGAGCTTGACTGTGAGACTGACAGGTCGAGCAGGGACGAAAGTCGGGACTAGTGATCCGGCAGTGGCTTGTGGAAGCGCTGTCGCTCAACGGATAAAAGGTACCTCGGGGATAACAGGCTGATCTTGCCCAAGAGTCCATATCGACGGCATGGTTTGGCACCTCGATGTCGGCTCGTCGCATCCTGGGGCTGGAGTTGGTCCCAAGGGTTGGGCTGTTCGCCCATTAAAGCGGTACGCGAGCTGGGTTTAGAACGTCGTGAGACAGTTCGGTCCCTATCCTCTGCGCGCGTTGGAAATTTGAGAGGATCTGACCCTAGTACGAGAGGACCGGGTTGGACAGACCTCTGGTGTGCCAGTTGTTCTGCCAAGGGCATGGCTGGTTGGCTACGTTTGGGATGGATAACCGCTGAAAGCATCTAAGCGGGAAGCCGGCCTCAAGATGAGATTTCCGTACACTTTCGAGTGTGTGAGGCTCCCAGTAGATTACTGGGTTGATAGGCCAGATGTGGAAGCATGGTAACGTGTGGAGCTGACTGGTACTAATAAGCCGATGGTTTGATTTCACCCCCACCTTTGGGTTGGGGGATGTAAGTTATAGATTCTGTATGTAACGATGTTCGCGTCTACTTTGTGGTTCCCAACGGACGGCCACACCCAGAAGACTCCTGTACGGGGAGTTGGGGTGGCTGGTGATGTTGATAGAGTTACGGTGGTTATAGCGTCAGGGAAACGCCCGGTCACATTCCGAACCCGGAAGCTAAGACTGACTGCGCCGATGGTACTGCACTCGGGAGGGTGTGGGAGAGTAGGTCACCGCCGGACACCTTTTAGTGGGGGTTGGTTCACAGTATTGTGGACCAGCCCCCTTTTTTTATGCCCAAAAACAATGCGCGATAGGCAGCGCAAAAGGCGGCCCCCACGATCTGTGGGGGCCGCCTTTTCGCGTTTCAGGGGCGATGTCGCACGGGAGTACTGCAGCCAGGGACTACTGGAGCTCGAGGGTGTCCGACACGGCCGTGCACTTGCGCGTCTGGGGGAGCTGGCGTGCGACAGCGCTGAGGTCGAGCACCGCGTCGGTGCCGCTCACAACCTCTGAATCGACAAACACGGCGAGGCCGGGCTCGCGACCGTACGCCTCGAATCGGTAGATCGGGGCCGCCGAGTCGTCGATGATCCAGTCGACACCGTTCACCGCGACGCACTGGTCCGTGGTCGGCCCGCTGGGCTCGACGCCGCACACGAGCTGTACCGCAGCGGTCTCTCCCCAGGCGCCGGTGGCCTGCGCGTTGGTCGTGCGCTTGTCCAAGCCGGCAACCTGATCGGGCAGTCGCACCGTGACGCCGGCGCAAGCCGGGTCGTTTGCGTTCGCGGAGGGTTCCATGGGAACCGTGCTGGCGCAGGAGGTAAGCAGCGCAGACGCTGCGGCGACGGCCGAAACGGCGCGGAGGATCCTAGATGCTGATCGTTTCACCCGTCCAGCCTACCCAGCCCGGCGCGTACCGGGCTGGGAGCGGGCGCGGGGGTTGCCGGAGGGTGCGCTAGGTTGAAAGGGTGACGGACACGGTGGGACATTCGCTAACAGTCGGCCAAGCGGGGGAACGGCAGGTGCTCGCCAGGGTCCTTGCGCAACTCTCGCACGCAAACGCAGCCACGCTGGGCCCGGGCGACGACTGTGCGGTGCTCGGCGCGGACGACGGCTATGACACCGTCGTCACTACCGACACGATGATCGAGGGCCCCGACTTTCGGCTGGCTTGGCACGGCGGCTTCGAACTCGGGTGGAAGCTCGTGGCGACCAATCTGTCAGACGTCGCCGCGATGGGTGCTGAGCCCACGGCCCTTACCCTCGCGCTCGCGGTGCCCCACGAGACGCCGGTGGCGCTGCTCGAGGAGATCGCCGAGGGGGCCGACGCGGCCTGCCGCACGCTCGCGCCGGGATGCGGCGTCGTTGGGGGAGACCTCGGCACCGCCCCCGTCATAATGGCCGCCGTTTCGGCCCTCGGCCGCGTCAAAACGGGTGGCGCGGTGACCCGGTCGGGCGCGCGCGTGGGGGACACGGTGGCGTACGCTGGCGAGCTCGGTCTCGCCGGGCTCGGCCTCTCGCTGCTGTTTCGGGAGGCATCCGACGGGGGAGTCGCGCACGCGCGCACCCTGGCCACCCTCTGGCAGGAGCACCCCGAGGTACTCGCCGCTCAGCTCGCACCGACCCCGCCGATCCCGCTTGGCCCGATCGCCGGTCACACTGGTGCGACGGCCATGATGGACGTGTCAGACGGCCTCTCGCTCGACGCAGCCCGACTGGCCAAGGCCAGCGGCGTCAGCATCGACCTCGCAAGCGATTCGCTGCGCGAGGGATTCGGCCTCCAGCAGGGCATCGAGGTGCCGATCCAGGCGATGCTCGAGGGCGGCGAGGACCACGGCCTGCTCGCGACCTTCGCACCGGGCGCACGGCTGCCAGACGGCTTCCGCGCGATCGGTCGAGTGCTGGAGGCGCGGCCCGATCCGGAGCTGCTACTGGACGGAAACCCGTATGCCCCCGGGGGCTGGGATCCGTTCGCGCCTATCGCGATTAGTCGCCGGGGCTAAGCCGCAGCGCAGCCCACAGCTCGGCGCGCGCATCGGGCGAATCGAGATCGCGCTGCAGCAGGCTCGCTGCGGTGGCGATCCGCGCCTTGAGCGTGTGCCGGTGCACCCCGAGCTCGGAGGCGGCGGCACTGTATTGACCGTGATGCGCGAGCCATACGCTCAGCCCACGCTCGATCTGATCCTGATGCTTCGCATCGTGCTCGCGCACCGGCGCGAGCAGGCTGAGCGCGCGCTCCCGGGCCTCGGGGTCCCGGCCGAGCAGGTGCAGGACGCCATCGTGCACCGCGGGCCGGTAGTCCACAGGGCCCGTTGCTTCGGTCGAGAGCGCGTGCTCCAGGGCCCGCTCGGCCTGCTCGCGCAGCTTAGCGGCCTCCGCGATCGTGGCCCGCTGTGAGATGCCCGCCGGCACGCCGTGCGCATTGAATACGCGGCGCAAGGACGCGAGGTGGCGGGCCTCGGTGACGATCACGGGTTGCGGCGAGGTGCCTGCGCGCACGAACCCGCGGCTGCCGGCATCGAGTGATCGAAGATCTTGATCGAACGCCGGATCGGTGGCGTGCGGCGCGTCGTATCTGAGCACCGCGATGGGGTTCTCGGGGAGCCGGATCGGGGTGTGGCGGGTGAGCTGCTGTGCGAGATCGAGATCTCCCGCGAAGATGACCTGCGTGAGCGCCTCGCGAATGGCGGCCTGGGCACTGTCGGCGCCGCTGCGTAGCTCGAGCTGCACCGTAGCGAGCGCGGCAATGAGGGAGAATAGGCCCCGCTCGGCGCTATCGGGGGTGCCGCGATCCTCGACTGCGAGCACCCCGAGGACCTGACCGCGCCTACCGAGGGTCTCGAGCCGCATGCCGCCGCCGTCCCGGTCGCCAATGCGCCCCGCGCTGACGCCCCGGTCGAGGAGGCGAGTGGCCTCCGCGCGAATCCACTCACCCCGCGCTTCGGAGTGGTGAACGGAGGGCGCAAACTCGATGATCTTGCCGAAGCGGTCGGTGATTGCCACCCAGCGCCCGAGGCGGGCCGCGGCCTCGCGCACGGCGGCCGCGAGGCCGTGCCGGTGGAGCGAAGCCGCGACCACCGCGCGCTGCGCCTCGATCGCCCAGAGATCTCGCTCGCGGTTGTGCGCCTCGAGGAGCCGGGCCGCAGTTTGCACGATCGCGATGAAGGGAGTGTCGTAGGGTACGCGAAAGAGTGGAAAGCCCAGGGCGTCGCAGGCGTCGACGATCGAGGAGGGCACGCGATCCCAGTGAAGGCCGACGGCGACCCCCAGTGCGGTCGTCTTTGAGTCGATGAGGCGTTGCACATAGGCCGTCGCTTCGGCTGGCTCAATGACCGCCTCGAACCGGGCACCCGTAGTGAGTAGGACGGTGTAGGGGGTAAGGAAGGGGGTCGGATCCTCAAGCTCGCTGATGTGTACCCACTGCACCGGGAGCGATGGCGTGAGGTCGGTTACACCCGCGATCAGTACGAGCCCGAGGTGGTACTGATGCAGCAGTTCTCCGAGCTCGATGAGGGGGTGGCCCGGGGTTCCCTGGGGCACGCTGACCGTTGAATCCTGCATGCGGTACGCCCCTCGTTGAGATAATGCCAGGCTGTCGAAAGGTTCGCCAACCGTTCACCATTGTGGCACCTTTTGCTTTCAGGCGTTGGGGCTAGTCTGAATGCATTAGTTCGGTGCGCGCAAATGGGGCGCGTATCGGCTGTGACACTAAGGAGATACACCACAATGGTTGACATCATCGGCGGCCCGTCGCTTCCCCAGGAGCGCAAGCTCGTTACCAGCATCCCCGGCCCCAAGTCGCAGGAGATGCTGGCACGCAAGAACGCCGCTGTTGCAGCTGGCGTTGGCGTTGCACTTCCCGTCTCGATCGTCGCTGCAGGCGGCGGCGTCATGGTCGACGTTGACGGCAACTCGCTGATCGACCTCGGCTCGGGCATCGCAGTGACCGGCGTGGGCAACTCGGCTCCCGCCGTCGTTGAGGCAGTCATCAACCAGGTACAGCAGTTCACGCACACCTGCTTCACCGTTACCCCCTACGAGGGCTACGTTGCAGTTTCGGAGAAGCTCAACGAGCTGACCCCCGGTGACCACGAGAAGCGTTCGGCGCTGTTCAACTCGGGCGCAGAAGCAGTGGAGAACGCGATCAAGATCGCTCGCCACTACACCAAGCGTGACGGCGTTGTCGTGTTCGATCACTCGTACCACGGCCGCACCAACCTCACCATGGCGATGACCGCCAAGAACATGCCCTACAAGGATGGCTTCGGTCCCTTCGCTCCCGAGGTGCACCGCGTTCCCGCTTCGTACCCCTTCCGCGACGGCCTGACCGGCGCAGAGGCAGCAGCACAGGCTCTGCTTCAGATCGACAAGCAGATTGGCGCGCACAACGTTGCCGCAATCATCATCGAGCCGATCCAGGGCGAGGGTGGCTTCATTGCTCCCGCCGAGGGCTTCCTCCCCGCAATCCAGGAGTGGGCAACCGCTAACGGCGTCGTGTTCATCCTCGACGAGGTGCAGACCGGTTTCGCACGTACCGGTGACCTGTTCGCTGCCAACCACGAGGGCATCGTCCCCGACCTCATCACGACCGCTAAGGGCATCGCCGGCGGCCTGCCGCTTTCGGCTGTGACCGGCCGCGCCGAGATCATGGATTCGGCACACGCCGGTGGCCTGGGTGGCACCTACGCGGGTAGCCCCATCGCCTGTGCAGCTGCACTCGCAACCATCGACACGTACCAGAAGGACAACCTTGCTGAGCGCGCCCGCGAAATCGGCGCGATCATCACGGAGTTCTTCACCGAGCTGCAGAAGACCGATGACCGTATCGGTGAGATCCGTGGCCGTGGCGCGATGATGGCTGTTGAGTTCGTTGAGTCGGGCTCGAAGGCACCCAACGCTGCACTCACCGGTGCAATCGCCAAGTACGCTGCAAACGAGGCAGTTGTTCTGCTCACCTGCGGCACCTACGGCAACGTCGTGCGCTTCCTTCCGCCCCTGTCGATCTCTGACGACCTGCTCCGCGAGGGCCTCTCGATCGTCGCAGATGCGCTGAAGGCTAACGCGTAAGCACTGATGTGCAACTGACGTGGGGGTCTCGCCGGTAATCTGGCTGAGACCCTCCCGTCACTCTGGCGGCATATGCCGCCGTTCCCACAGACTTACCCGCGTGAGCGAGGCCGCGATCCGGCCCCGAACGCGTGACTTGAAAGGACACACCATGGCATTGAAGCCCAATGAGCAGGATCTGCTCGACCGCGTTCAGAGCGGCCTCGGCATCGGCGGCACCTGGGAGCCGGCTACCTCGGGCGCCACGCTCGACGTGCATGACCCCGCGACCGGCGAGGTCATCAAGTCGATCGCTGACGCGACCGTTGAAGACGCCGTGCGTGCCCTCGACGCAGCCGTTGGCGCTCAGGATGCTTGGGCCGCGACGTCGAGCCGCGAGCGCTCCAACATCCTGCGCCGCGCATTCGATCTGCTGATGGAGCGCAAGGAAGAATTCGCGCTGCTCATGAGCATGGAGATGGGCAAGCCCATCGCCGAGGCTCGTGGCGAGGTCAACTACGGTGGCGAGTTCCTTCGCTGGTTCTCGGAAGAGGCCGTGCGCGTTCCCGGTGACTACCGTCAGAACCCCGAGGGTACCGGCAACATGCTGGTCTCGCAGATCCCGGTGGGCCCCTGCTACTTCATCACCCCGTGGAACTTCCCGCTCGCAATGGCGACCCGCAAGATCGCTCCCGCGCTTGCCGCAGGTTGCACCGTCGTTATCAAGCCCGCAGCGCTCACCCCGCTGACCACCATCTTCTTCGCGCAGCTGCTCGAAGAGGCTGGCCTCCCCGCTGGCGTCGTCAACGTGGTTGCAACCTCGAAGTCGAGCGCTCAGTCGAGCGCGCTGCTCAGCGACACCCGCCTGCGCAAGCTCAGCTTCACGGGCTCGACCCCCGTCGGCGTCAAGCTGCTCGAGGCTGCTGCTCAGAACGTGCTGCGCACCTCGATGGAGCTCGGCGGCAACGCTCCCTTCATCGTGTTCGAGGATGCAGATCTCGACCGTGCGGTCGAGGGCGTCATGCTCGCCAAGTTCCGCAACATCGGCCAGGCCTGCACCGCTGCGAACCGCATCATCGTGCACGAGTCGGTTGCTGATGAGTTCGTAGCGCGCGTCTCGGAGCGCGTCAACGCGTTCTCCGTGGGCCGCGGCGCAGAGGAGGGCTTCGACATCGGCGCTCTCGTCGACGACAAGGCTGTTGCGAACACCGCACGCCTGGTCGAGGACGCAGTTGCGACCGGCGCGACGGTCGTCACCGGTGGCGAGGCAATCGACGGCCCGGGCAGCTTCTTCCAGCCCACCGTGGTTGATCACCTCACCCCGCAGTCGGCCATCATGCGCGAAGAGATCTTCGGGCCGCTGCTTGGTGTCATCCGCTTCTCGACCGAAGAAGAGGCTGTCGAGATCGCGAACAACACCGAGTACGGTCTTGTCAGCTACGTGTTCACCGAGAACATTCACCGTGGCCACCGCATGATCGAGAAGCTCGAGACCGGCATGATGGGCCTCAACACGGGCCTCGTGTCGAACGCCGCCGCTCCCTTCGGTGGACTCAAGCAGTCGGGCCTCGGCCGCGAGGGTGGCTTCGAGGGTATCCACGAGTTCCTCTCGTCGAAGTACACGCTGCTGCCGCGTTCGTAATTGACGCGCACCGGTGATGATTTTCACCGGTGCAGCATTCACGCCGCGGGCGTCGAGCCTCCCCACGGGGCTCGACGCCCGCGGTTTTGTATCAACTGGCAATCTCCTAGGGTTCCCATAGGATTAGGTGTTGTAGATGATTGGGCGGTGCCCACTCGACGACAGGAGTCACGATGACGCAGCCCCCTACGCCACCCACTCCACCCTGGGAGCCTGACATGACAGGCGTGTCGGCCGACGCCACCGCCGAGCAGCTGGCCGCGTTGGCGACGACCCGCCCAGATCTGTGGTCAGAGATCAGCGCCCACCCCAACAGCTACGACGGGCTGCGCAGTTGGATCGCTGAGAGTAGCCGTGCTGCCGCGAACGGTGGCCTCGATGCCGATGCAACGATGACGGCGGCGAGTTTCGAGGAGGCGACGCGCACCGTCGCCGCAGCTGACTTTGAGCAGACGGCGGTCGCGAGCAATTTCGAGCGCACCACGGTGGCTGGCAATCTGACTCCGCCTGCTGCCGTTGGCCCCGATCCGGCGTCGTTTCCGGGGATGGGCGATAGCGCGCCTCCGTTCGCGCCCCCATCGCGCAACTGGATGCCCCCGGGGGGCACGCTGCCGGACGTGGCGCAGATGCCCCCGCCCCCGCAGGCCGCGATGCCTGCGTACCCAGCTCCGGCGGCCTTCGGCCCGCCGCCTGTGGGCCCGGCCCCAACGCCCTTTGGTGCGGCGCCGGATCCCGGCTCGCGGCCCAAATCGAAGTCCAAGAAGTGGATCGCGGGCGGCGTTGCTGCTGCCCTCGCGATCTCGGGGGGAGGGGTCGCACTTGCCCTCACCGACACGTGGCCGTTTGGCGAGAGCGGGTTGGGTGGCGGGTCAGCTGCCTCGAGGGTCGCGCAGGGGGATGCTGCCCCGACCTTTGCTCAGGGGATCGAGGAAAAGTGGTCGGTGTCGGGGAGCGATTTGGGCTCCGAGGCACGACTGCTGGGGTATTTGCCCCGCATGCTCGGCCAGATTAACGTCGCAGAGCGCAGCGATCAGCCGGTCCTGCTCGACCCAGGCGTCCTGCTTTCGTTCCGTCCAGATAGTCAGCCGGGCGATGTTCCAGCGAGCTGGGCACTGCTTGATCCGAAAACGGGTGAACCCAAGTGGATCGAGGAGGGCCTGGGGTACGGGAACGCCTGCGCATCCAACGCTGAGTCGACCGAGGCTACGTGCGTCACGAGCTTCGTCGCTGGATCGGAACTCGTGGGCTTTGATGCAGACGGGCTCACAATGCAGGAGCCGAGCCAGGCCGGTTCGGTTCAGCTATTTAAGAAGGGCTGGCAGGTGGTCGGGGACACGAGCAGTGTTCGGTACGATCGGGCTGGCAAGGAAGTTGGCTCCGTCGCAGGCGTCGGCGACTCTGGCGCGAGGTTCGGCAACTCGGGGTCAACCGATTGCGTCTGGATCTCTGGGGGCGAAACCGTTTCCTATGTGGGCGCCGGATGTGCCGGGCCAGAAGACGAGATTCTCGGTGACTTCGAGACGTTTAACTGGGCTGTGGTCGGGGATGAACGCCCCGTGATACTTATTGACAGTGACAGCCGCACAACGGCATTTGATGCCGGGACTCGTGAACAGCTCTGGTCAAAGACCGGAACGCTTCCCGGGTGGTACCAGGCGCCCCAACTCGTGAAGCGCGACTCCGGCGACGGTGTGCTGGTCTGGAACGAGGGCCAGCAAAGCGTCGCAATCGTCGACGTTGAAACCGGTGACGAGGTTAAGATCTCGACTACGGCGAGTGACCGGAACATCGCAGTCGCTGCAGGCCAGGTGTTGGCGTTTAGCGGGAATTCCGAACGCACGCTGTCGTCGGTCGAGGTCTTCGACGGCGAGACCGGCGACGAGCTCTATGCGGGCTCGTTCCCCGAGGTGACCGACGTCGCTGAGGTGGTCGGCGGGCCCAACGGCGTGCTGTTCTCACACTATTTCTGTGACGACTGCTCAACCGCAGAGGGGTCACACTCGCTCGACAGCTACACCTTCATGGGGCCAGCAAACAACAGTGACGGCACGGCCCAGACGGCGGGATCCGTCTCGATTCCCGACACCATCACGATCGGCTGCCCGGCCGACACGATCCTGCTCGCCTGGGCTGAATTCGCCGATGGCTGGGTGCTCGTGTGCGGCGTCTCGACGACCGAACCCACCTTTATGGCGTACCAGGGCCCTGACTCCTCGAAGGTGCTGTACTCGGTGGGAGCGCAGAACCCCACCAGCGCCGACGCCAAAGCTGCCGTTGACTGGGATGCGGGGCTGTCGAGGTATATCGCAGAGCTCGATGGCGGCGACCGCGTCACCCTCGACTACGACATTGGTACGGCCGTGCGTCGCGACTCCGTCGAGCGCAAGACCATCGAGCAACAGCGGTTTGTGCGCTACGTCTTCGTGCCGCTGGGTGAGTCCGTGCGCACCGTGACGGATACCGCTCAGGAGGACGGCGCGTTCGACGTGCAGGCACCCGATGACACAGCGGACGATCAGGTGCGCTACATGATCGAGGTGCTCGAGAAGGCCTATGCGGGGCGTGCTCTCGTGAAGGACGCGCTGCCCAAGCTTGAATACTGCACGGCCTCTGCCGGCGGGTACAGTGACACCGTCTCGGCCATGGAAGCGGTGCGCGATAACCGCGCGGAGCTGCTGTCGTCGCTCGATGCGATGCCCGTGGACAGGGTCCCTGAAGGTAGCGCGCTGCTCGATGACCTGTACGCGGCTATTGAGGCCTCGCACCGGGCAAACATCGAGTACGTGGCCTGGGCCGAAGCGGCCAACGCATCGGGTTGCGCGTCGCTGTCAAGCAAGGGCGCGCGGGCCGCCGCGAGCTCGGACGCACCCAAGGAACGGTTTGCGTCGCGTTGGAATCGTGCGGTCGCACCGAAGTTTGGCGTGCGTACCTTCGACGCCTGGTACATCTAGCCAGCGAGCCCGATGCTAGGGCGTGGGCTGATCCGAATCCTCGAGTGAGGTCGGCTCAGCCCACCACAACTGCGTCTCGCCGTAGTTCTTTTCGCGCACGCGTTCGAGGCCCGCGGGCCAGGCAGGCTCGGGGGAGCGCGTCGAACGTTCCACCATCACGGCGGCATCGGGAGCAAGCAGCGGCACGAGCGCCGCGAGGTTCGCCGCGAGCTCGGTCTCACCCAGGTCATACGGCGGGTCAATGAACGCGACATCCCAGGTAGGCGCCGGATCCCGGTCGCCGCGCGCCTCAAGGAACGCCTGGACCGACTGCCGGGCCACCTCCACCTCAGGTGCGGTACCGCCTGTGCGTGTAAAAGCACCCTTGATTGCGCCCCAGTTGCGGGCGGCTACGCCCGCGGCCTGCGGGTGCTTCTCGACGAGCGTCACCAGGCTCGCTCCGCGGCTCGCGGCTTCGAGCCCGAGCGCGCCTGATCCGGCGTAGAGGTCGAGCACGCGAGCCTCGTCGACCAGTCCCCAAGAATCGAGCGTCGAAAAGATGGCTTCGCGCACGCGGTCGCTCGTGGGCCGGGTGCCCGCCTTGGGCACTTCGAGTCGCAGCGAACCGGCTGTTCCAGAAATGATTCTCGTCACCCGTCGAGAATATCGCGTGCGCGTGGGCGCGCGTTGTGACCGCGCCGTGCCAGCGCGGTGTCCATGGTCGCCGGTACGCTGGGGGTATGGAGAACGTGACGCTTGATACGCGCCTGGTGAGCGTGATCGGTGATCGCTCTGCCAAGGTCCTCGAGCGGGCCTTCGACATGCACTCGGTAGAAGACCTGCTGATGCACTTTCCCCGGCGCTACTCGAAGCGGGGCGAGCTCACGCCGCTCACCGAGCTGCCGCTCGGCGAACACATCACGGTCGTCGCCGAGGTGCTTGAGGTGCGCGAGCGCCGCATGCAGCGCCGCAACGGCAGCCTGATCGAGGCTCGCATCACCGACGGTCAGGGCTTTCTGACGATCACCTTTTTCAATCAGAAGTGGCGGCTCAAGGATCTGCAGTCGCGCCGCCGCGGCATCTTCACCGGCAAGGTGACCGAGTATCGCGGCGCGCTGCAGCTGCAGCAGCCCGACTATGAGATGTTTGAGCGGCGTGAGGATGCGCCGGGCGCGCTGGAGCTGAGTGAGGCCGCCGCGAAGGCGTGGTCGCAGACCCCCGTGCCGCTGTATCCGGCGACCGCGCAGATGCCGAGCTGGTCAATTCAGCAGTCGATCGAAATTGTGCTTGAGCAGCTCGAACCGCTCGCGGAACCGCTGCCGATGTACATCGTGGCTACCGAGGGGCTCATGGACTTCGATCGGGCCATTCGGCTCGTGCACCAGCCCGAGGTTGATGAGCACTGGCAACAGGCGCGCGACAGCCTGCTGTTTCGAGAGGCATTCGAGCTGCAGCTCGCGCTCCTTGACCGACGGCGGTGCGTGGGCCTGGCGCCCGCGATGCCGCGCGACGAAGGCGGTCTGCTTCTCGCCCGGTTCGACAGCACGCTGCCGTTCACGCTCACGGGAGACCAGCAGCGTGCGGGCGCAACCATTGCCAGCGAGCTCGCGGACGTGCACCCGATGCACCGGCTGCTGCAGGGCGAGGTTGGCTCGGGTAAAACCCTGGTTGCGCTGCGCGCAATGCTGCAGGTTGCTGAGGACGGTGGGCAGAGCGCGCTGCTCTCGCCTACAGAAGTGCTGGCATCGCAGCATTACCGCTCCATCATCGAATCGCTCGGTCCCGATATGGCGGCCGAGGTTGGCGTCGTGCTGCTCACTGGGCGCATGCCCGTGGCCGAGCGCAAACGATCGCTCCTGGCCCTTGCTTCGGGCGCGGCCCGCATCGCGGTCGGCACCCACGCCCTCCTGGCCGACAAGGTATCGATGTACGACCTCGGGCTCGTCGTGGTCGATGAGCAGCACCGGTTTGGCGTCGATCAGCGTGAGGCCATGCGACTCAAGGGCAACAACCCGCACGTGCTCGCGATGACCGCGACGCCCATCCCGCGCACTGTCGCGCTCACGGCGTTCGGCGACCTCGAAGTTTCGACGATTAAGGAGCTCCCGGCGGGCCGCCAGGGCATCAAGACCGTCGTGGTGCACGAGGAGTACACCCCCGAACGCAAGCAGCGCATGTGGCAGGAGGTGACGCGGGAGCTTGAGGCTGGCCGCCAGATTTACTTCGTGTGCCCGGCCATCGACCAGGCAGAACTCGACCCCGAACTCGACGCCGACATCGACGGACCCGCGGTAGCTGGCGGAGATAGCGACGGCGAAGCCGCACCAAAGCGCCCCGTCGCGAACGTCGTCGACACGGTCGAACGGCTACGCCGCTCGGCCTGGTACGAGGGCGTGCGCATCGAGGGCATGTACGGCAGCATGCCCACCGACGAAAAAGACCGGGTGATGCGCGACTTCGCCGCGGGCGAGATCGGCATCCTCGTCTCCACGACCGTGATCGAGGTCGGCGTCAACGTGCCCAACGCGTCCATGATGATCGTGCGCGATGCCGACCGGTTCGGCATTTCGCAGCTGCACCAGCTGCGTGGCCGCGTGGGGCGTGGCGAACACGCGGGCCAGTGCATGCTGCTCACCTACGCCGAGGAAGACACCCCCGCGCTTGAACGCCTGCTGGCAGTAGCGAGTACGACCGACGGCTTCGCGCTCGCCGAAGCCGATCTCGAGCAGCGCCGCGAGGGCGACATCTTGGGCACCCGGCAATCAGGCGGTCGCTCCACGCTCCGACTCCTTCGGGTCACTAAACACGGCGAACTCATCATGCACGCCCGAGACGTTGCGGCGGAGCTGCTCGACGGCGACCCGATGCTCGAACAGTATCCGCTGCTGGGCGCGCGCATCGCGGCAGAAGAGCAGCACATTGAGAACCTCGCAAAGTCCTAGTACCCAGGTACCACGCACTCGGCACCGGCGTCCGATGTGCGGGGCGACGCACCCCCGTAGCGTAGTTGTTGAGGCCAGAACGTCTGGCCAGAACACGGGGAATGCTCATGATCGAGGCTCGCGGACTCACCAAGCAGTACGGCGCCAAGCGCGCCGTAGACGACGTCTCATTTAGCATCAAGCCCGGCCAAGTGACCGGGTTTCTCGGCCCGAACGGTGCCGGCAAATCGACCACCATGCGACTCATCCTGGGGCTCGACCGCCCCACGTCTGGCACGGTCACCGTCAACGGCGCGCGCTACACCGAGGTCGATTCGCCGTTGACCGCGGTCGGCGCCCTGCTCGACGCGAAGGGAGTGCATCCCGGCCGCAGCGCTCGCAGTCACCTGCGCGCCATCGCGGCCACGCACGGCATTTCGGATCGCCGCGTCAGCGAGGTGCTTGCGCAGACCGGGCTCGAATCGGTCGCCCAGAAACGCGTCGGCGGCTACTCGCTCGGCATGGGGCAGCGGCTCGGCATTGCGGCGGCGCTGCTCGGCGACCCAGAGGTGCTCATTCTTGATGAGCCGGTCAACGGCCTCGACCCCGACGGGGTGCGCTGGGTGCGCCAGCTGCTGCGCCATATGGCGAGCGAGGGGCGCACGGTGCTGCTGTCGAGCCACCTGATGAGCGAGATGGCACAGACCGCCGACCACATCATCGTGCTCGCCCGTGGGCGGGTCATGGCCGATGCACCGCTCGCTGAGTTTCTCGACGCCCAGGGCCAGAGTACGGTTACCGTGCGCAGCCCCGAGGCCGCACGCCTCGCCTCACTCGTGATGACCGAGACGCCCGACTGCAGCCTCGAAAGCACTGGCAACGACGGATTCGCCGTCACCGGAATCGACAGCGCACGCATCGGCCGTCTCGCGGCGGCAACGGGCATCGAGCTGCACGAGCTCTCGACCACCTCGTCAAACCTTGAGGACGCGTACCTCTCGCTCACACAAGACGCGGTCGAGTATTCGACCGCGCCCGTCGCCGCCTAAGCGCGCCGCCCCACACTCGCGTCTGTACGCAAAGGACTTCATCATGACCACGACCATTTTCATCGACGGCAGCTCGGCTCCGGATCCGCGCGCCTCACACCCCAGCACCGCAGCGCGCCCCGCTGCCGCGAGGCCCGCGGGCAGCCGTGCCGCCGCCGGCGCGAAGCTGAGCTTCGGGGGGCTGCTGCGTGCGGAACGCATTAAGCTCAGCTCGCTGCGCAGCATTCGCTTTACCCTCGCCGCAACCCTTGCCGCGGGGTTTGGCCTCAGCGGCCTGATCGCGCTGCTGTGGAACAGCGAGGCCATGGCCCCTGCGGGCACCCAGACGGCGGCTGAACTGCAGCAGTACCTGTTGATGACCGCCTCGATCTCGGCACCGTTCATCGCGCTCGTGTTCGGTGTACTCGGCGTGCTCGTCATGTCGAGCGAGTATGCGAGCGGACTCATTCTCTCAACTCTCGTCGCGGCACCCCGCCGCACTGCCGTGTTTATGGCAAAGGCCGTCGTGCTCGCCGCCACCGCCGCGATCACCGCCATTATCGTAATCGGTGGGGGGCTGCTGATCGGCGTGCTGTTCCAGCCTGCCGCAGCGGAGCAGGTGTTCAAGACGCAGGTGATGACGGGCGCCCTCGGCACAGCGGCTTACCTGACGCTGCTTGCCCTCTTCGCCTTCGGCATCGCGACGCTCACCCGCAACGCGGCCGCAGGTATCGGCATCGTGGCCGGTGTCACCTTCGTCGCGCCGATCGCATTCTCGATGCTGATGATGGCGAACTGGGAGTGGGTGCCCACGGTGATCGACTACCTCCCCACGCAGTTGGGCAACACGCTCTCCATGGGCATCATCCCGGCCGCAGACGCTGCGGCCGCCGGCGTCTCGGGCGTGGGGTACGCCGGCTCGCTGCTCGCGATGGTTGTCTGGGCAGCCGTCACAGTGATTCCCGCCGCCATCGTCTTCCGGCGACGCGACGCGCACTAGACGCAGCATTAGACAGGTGGTGGCCAGCGGCGTGAGCCGCTGGCCACCAGTGATTGACTAGGGTGAACATATGATGAGCGCGACCGGCACCGAGATGCGGCTGCCTAAACCGCCGGGCATTATGCGGCGGTTCCTCGCGGACCATCCACTCGCCGTCGACGTGTTTATCGTCGTCTGGTACATCATCGGCTCCTGCTTTGGGATCCTGCTTGATGGAGCCATGGCGTCGAGCGAGGCCTTCATCGATGCGCAAGGCGCCCCCGGCGCGATCGAAGCCGCCTCTGATTTCTTTGCACTTCCCGTCTATTTGCAGTGGCCGTGGTGGCCATTTGCGGCGCTCCGGATCCTCATCATCGCGGCCGCGCTGCTGTACCGGCGCCGGTATCCGCTCGCCGGGCTTGTAGTGGTGTCGCTCGCGTCGTTCGGCGAGCATGGCGTGCAAAGCCTCGCCACCGGTGTGGCACTCTGCTTCATGATTTATGCAGTACCCGTGTACCGAAGCGTGGCCGCGGGCTGGATCGGATTCGCGATCGCCTATGTGGTGGGGCTGCTGCAAATGATTCTGCCGCTGGGACTCGCGCCCGCGGCAGCGTTTGAAGCAAGCGTGGCAGGCACTGCCGCAGATGTTTCCGTGAACCGGCAAGAGTTCATCGTGATCGCGATCATCTCGGGGCTCTGGTATGTCGCCATATTGATGCTCGGCATTAACCTGGGCAACCGTCGCAGGTACCTGGCCGCGGTCATCGATCGGGCTCACCAACTGGTGCTTGAACGCGATCAGCAGGCCAAGCTTGCTGTCGCTGAGGAGCGCGAGCGCATTTCCCGCGAGATGCACGACATCGTTGCGCACTCGCTCTCCGTGATGATCGCGTTGTCGGAGGGGGCCGCCCGGGCCGCAGCCAACGCCCCAGAGGCCGCCGCAAACGCGATGCGCAAGAGCGCCGAGACCGGCCGGAATGCGCTCGCCGAAACTCGGCGACTCCTCGGAGCGTTGAGCGACGGCGATGTAGAACTCGCCCCGCAGCCCTCACTCACCGACCTGCCCGAGCTTGCCCAAGGGTTTCGCGATGCCGGGTTGCAGGTCGGGCTGCGCATCGAGGGTCAGCCCTCCGGCGACCGCGGCCAGGAACTCGCGGTCTATCGCGCGGTGCAGGAGGCCCTCACGAATACGCTGCGGTATGCGGGGCAGGGAAGCCGGGTCGAGGTCACGGTGCGTAGCGAGCCCGAGCAGACCTGTGTCTCGGTGCGGGATTACGGCTCGATTGCCGGATCAATCCCCGCCCAAACTGGGCTCGGGGCCGGTAAGGGGCTCGCGGGCATGTCGGAGCGCGCCCGCATGCTCGGCGGCACGGCCCACTCCGGGCCAGCCGAAGACGGTCCCGGCTGGCAGCTGCGTGTGACGCTGCCCGCAGCGATCAACGCCAGCGGATCCCAGGAAGCCGCTGATCCGGAACCTCAGACAGATATGGAGAAACCATGACCGGCCCCAAGATTCGCGTGATGATCGTTGATGACCAGGAGCTGATTCGCACAGGTTTCTCGCTCGTGCTGGGCGCCGAACCGGGCCTGGACGTTGTCGCAGAGGCCGGGGACGGTGGCGACGCGCTTTCGGTGCTTGAGCGACTGGACACTGAAGGGATAGGTTGCGACATCGCGCTCATGGATGTGCGGATGCCCGGTATGAACGGCATCGAGGCGACCGCCGAGATCGCGCGACGTTTCCCCGAGACCCGGGTGCTCGTGCTCACCACGTTCGACCTCGACGAGTACGCGCTTGACGCGATCCGGGCGGGTGCCGCAGGCTTCCTGCTCAAGGACGCCAAGCCCGAGGAGCTCGTTACCGCGATCACGAAGATCGCCGCCGGTGACTCCGCGATGGCGCCCAGCGTCACCCGCAGGCTCATTGATCGGATCGGCCTCGGGCAGCAGGCCCCGGGTGCGGGCGCGGCCTCGGCCCAGCGGGATCCGGCGCTCGATCAACTCACCGAGCGCGAGGCCGAGGTGCTCACGCTCATCGCATCGGGCCTCAATAACGCCGAAATTGGGGCGAGCCTGTTTCTTTCGGAGTCGACCGTGAAGACACACGTTGGCCGTGTGCTCTCGAAGCTCGAGCTTCGCGACCGCGTGCACGCCGTGATCTTTGCGAAAGAAAATGGAATGTAGCGTGTGTCGTTCACTCGCCGGGCAAGTATTCGGAATTCCCCCTGGCGGCACCGCTAGGGTAGAGGCATGAGCAAGATTGCCGTCGTACCCGGTTCCTTCGACCCGGTCACGCTGGGGCACCTCGACGTGATCCGGCGCACCGCCAAGATCTTCGACGAGGTCCATGTGCTCGTGGTGCATAACCCGGGCAAAGATGCGATGCTGCCGATCTCTGAACGCGTCGGTCTCATCCAGAAATCAATCGCCGAGGACTCCGAGATTCCCAGCAACGTGCTGGTGGCCTCGTGGTCGATGGGATTGCTCGTTGACTACTGCACCGAGGTGGGCGCGAATGTGCTCGTCAAGGGCATCAGGTCGCAGATCGATGTCGCTTATGAAACCCCGATGGTGCTTATGAACCGCAGCCTCGCCAACGTCGAGACCGTGTTCATGCTGCCAGACCCCGCGCACGCCCACGTGTCGAGTACTCTCGTGCGCCAGGTCGCATCGCTCGGCGGCGACGTCACCCCATATGTACCGAAAGCGGTCGCCCGCTTCCTCGATAAGACAAGGCCCGTTTGATGAACGCCACGCGCGTATACGAAGAAAACATTCGCGATCTCGCGAACCGGCCGGGGGAGATGCGCGAACGCTCGCGCGTCATCTCCGTGCCCGAACAATTTGGCGAGGCTCTCGCTGTGGTGCCCGCGGGTACCGAGATGGAGCTCGAGGTGCGTCTGGAATCGGTGCACGAGGGCGTCCTCGCGTCGGTTAAGGCGTACACGACCCTGCAAGCTGAATGCGGCCGATGCCTGAAAGAATTCGCCACGCCGTTTCAAGTCGAGTTCCAGGAACTTTTCGCGTATACTCCTACGGAGGCCGACGACTATGGGGTTCACGGTGATCACGTGGATCTTGAACCCCCGCTCCGAGACGCGGTAGTGCTTGCACTTCCGTTCCAGCCAATGTGTCGCCCGGACTGCCCGGGGCTCGATCCCGAGTCCGGTGAGCTGCGCGAGGCCGAGGCTGCGGTAGAGTCTGACGTGGATCTTGATCCGCGCTGGGCAGCACTGGCCCGCTTCGCTGCGGGCACGGTCACGGCTGACGAAAAACCTGACTCGGGGGAGCTTCCCGAGTCTAAAAGCAAGTAGGAAAGAGAACATCATGGCTGTTCCCAAGCGGAAGATGTCGCGCTCGAACACCCGTCACCGCCGTTCGGCGTGGAAGGCTTCGGTCCCGACCCTTGTCAAGACTGTAGAAAACGGCAAGACCGTTTACAGCCTTCCCCACCGCGCTCGCGTGGTCGAGGATTCACAGGGCACCCCCCTGTTCCTCGAGTACAAGGGCCGCAAGGTCGCTGACGCGTAAGACTTTTCGCGTGACAGGGAACGAACACTCGATCCCGCACACCGAAGCTGGAACGCCGTCGGGAACGCCTCAGGGCGGTCCCGGCGGCGTTCTTCGTTCGTTCGGTGTCGCGGTTGACGAGGAGCTCTTGCAGCTCGCATTTACACACCGCTCGTGGGCGTACGAACATGACGGTGCACCCCACAACGAACGCCTCGAATTCTTGGGCGACTCGGTGCTGGGCCAGGCCGTCACGGTGATGCTCTACCGCACCTACCCGCAGCTTGCCGAGGGCGACCTAGCAAAGCGTCGCGCATCGTTAGTCTCCAGTGTCGCGCTGTCAGAAATCGCCCGGGGCCTGGGGTTCGGCGAGTTCTTGCGCCTCGGTAAGGGTGAAGAGGGGACCGGCGGCCGCGAAAAGGCCTCGATTCTCGCGGATTCCGTGGAGGCTGTGATCGGCGCAGTCTATTTGTCGACTACCCCCGAGGTGGCCGATCGGTTTGTGCTCGACCTGATCAAGCCGTTGCTTGATGACCCCAATCGCTTCGAGGCCTCGCTCGACCCGAAGACCTCGCTGCAGGCGATCGCGGCGTCGCTCGGCATGCCGCACCCGCCGTACCTCACGGCCGGCACCGGCCCCGACCACGCCAAGCGCTACACGTCTACCGTGACGCTCGACGGCGTCACCGGGTTTGGCCGCGGCACGAGCAAGAAGGTCGCCGAGCTTGCGGCAGCGCGTGACGCGGTGCGGCAGTTCGGCCCGCGTTCGTAGTCGCGTATGCCTGAGCTGCCCGAGGTAGAAGTAGTGCGGGCGGGGCTTGCCCCCGCCGTCACCGGCGCCCGCATTATCGGATGCGAGGTGCTCGACCCTCGGGCGCTCAAGCGGCACGTGCCGCTCACGGGCGGGTTCTCCGATGGCCGCAGTGGGCACGGGGTGACTCTGACGGCTGCCGAGGGTGCGCTGCGCGCCGCCGACTTCGAGCGGCGGGTGGTGGGGCTGACGCTTGCCGCGCCCGTTCGCCGGGGCAAGTTCATGTGGATTCCGGTGGCGGCTGGTGTTGCAGTCGATGGCGGTGACGGTGACGCTGGCCTCGCTTTGCTCGCGCACCTCGGGATGAGCGGGCAGATGCTGCTGCGCGACCTCGATGCCGGAGACGATCGGCACGTGCGTATCAGGCTCTGGCTCGAGCACCCGACCCACGGGGAGCTGCGCCTCGACTTCGCCGACCAGCGACTGTTCGGATCGCTCGCGCTCGATGACCTGGTGCCTGATCTGTTTGCGGCTACTTCGGAGCCGTTGGTGCCGTCTTTGCCGTTGGTGCCGGGTCAAGCGGTGCACATTGCACCCGACCCGCTCGAACCCACGTTTGACGACGCCGCGTTCGTGTCGCGGCTGCGCGCCCGCTCGCGCGGTGTCAAGCAACTGATCCTTGACCAGTCGCTCGTGAGTGGCGTGGGCAACATTTACGCCGATGAGGCGCTGTGGCGGGCGCGGCTGCACCCCGAGACTGCGGGGTCATCGGTGAGCGTGCGCAAAGCGCGTGAGCTGCTGGTCGCGCTGCGTGACGTGTTCGAGAAGGCGCTTGCCGAGGGCGGCACGAGCTTTGACGAGCAGTACGTGAACGTGAACGGGCAGGCGGGTCATTTCCAGCGAGAACTTCATGTTTATGGACTTGAAGGTAACCCTTGCTCCCGATGTGGCAACGCTATCACACGGAAGAAGTTCATGAACCGTTCCTCGCATTTTTGCCTGGTCTGCCAGCAAAAACGCTGATTCGCGTTCGGTGCGGATCTCGGCTCGTGCAGCCGCGATTTCTGCTCAACGGTCACCACGTGTACGCAAACGGGAGCCCGCGAACGTCCCACTTCCCATTAACATTCATGTTTTCATAGCAAAACGCAGAAAACTACCCTTGAACAGGGGTTTATTTTTCTCGGTCACGAGTACCCAAAAATGGTCGCCAGCAGCGAACGCTCGGATACCGGGCGTGTCGCGAGCCTGTGTGCCTATCGATTAACTTCAGGCTCATCGACGGTTGCGAGAAGTTCCGCTGGCGAGACCTCGAGCGCGCGAGCGAGCCGAATGATGACATCAAGGGTCGGATTGCGGCGTGCTCGCTCTATTCCGCTGATGTATGTGCGGTCTAATCCGGCGTGGTGCGCAAAGTCTTCCTGGGAAGCCCAGCCCTTGGCTTTTCGTAAATCGCGAATCCGGTCGCCAAAAGCGATGCGATGGGCGGGGATAGAAGTCACGTAAGTAACGCTCCTCCAGTGTTGACGATCGGTCCACGGACTATGAGTCACATCTGTGTTAATCTGGCGCGGTTCGAAGAAGAGCGCTAGCAGGGGCGCAAGTGGAAGGAGATCACGTGGTCGACGTAGGGGAGTGGCTAGACATCAAGGAAGCGGCAGAGCGCCAGAAACTGAGCGATACGACGATCCGCAATCACATCAGAAAGGCACGCTGCCCTCGGTGAAGCGTGTGGTCACTGGGCGTGACGGCCGCATGGTCACCAAGCGATTAGTTCGTGTGATTTGGCCTGGTTAAAGTTCCGATCTTTTACAAGGATAGGAACACCATGGCCAAGAAATACGAACCCGAGTTCCGTGAGCGCGCCCTCCGCATGCTCACCGAAGCTCTACCCGAACACGCAAGTCTTCATGCGGCGAGTAAACACATCGGCGGGCTCCTTGGAGTCTCGCCCGACACGCTTCGCGTCTGGCATCGCCAAACCCAGGTCGACGCTGGCGCGAAGCCCGGTGTCACCACCGATATGAATGAAGAGAACCGTCGGTTGCGCCGCGAGAATGCGGAGCTTCGGAAAGCGAATGAAGTTCTCAAAGCTGCGAGCATATTTTTCGCGCAGGAACTCGACCGGCCACGATCGAAATGATCCGATTCATCGATAAGTATCGTGATCGTTTCGGGGTCGAGTTCCTCTGCCGCACGCTACGTGCGGCAGTCCGTGGTTTCCTCACCTCACGCGGGTATCGGGCAGCGAGGAACCGGCTGCCTTCAGCTAGGCACCTCCGTGATGAGATCCTCATCCCGGAGATCACGCGCCTCCACCACAAGCATTACGGCGTGTATGGTCGCCGCAAAATGCATGCCCTATTGCGGCGTGAGGGCTGGGAAATTGGCCGTGACGCCTGCGAGCGGCTCATGAAGATCGCTGGAGTACGCGGCGTGCAACGCTCGAAACGGGCATTCACCACGAAGAGCGACCCGGCGGACCGGCTGCCAGGTGATCTCGTGAATCGGAACTTCACTGCGGCAGCACCGAAGCGGTTGTGGGTCGTCGACATCACCTATGTTGCGACGTGGTCTGGGTTCGCGTACGTATCGTTCGTGACCGACGTGTACTCGCGCAGAATCGTCGGCTGGAATGTCGCTTCAACACTCAAGGCCGAGGTATTGCCGTTGCAAGCGCTTGAGATGGCGGCCTGGCAGGCCGGTGGTGATCTCGAGGGGTTGGTGCATCACAGCGACCACGGCTCGAATTATATGTCGATGGTCTACACCAACCGGGTCGCAGAGCTCGGCGCGATCCCGTCAACCGGGACAGTCGGCGATAGCTACGACAATTCGATGGCTGAAGCAGTGAACGCGCTCTACAAAGCCGAATTGATCAGGCAGCAGGGGCCTTGGAAAACGGTCGAGCAGGTCGAGCTTGCGACGTTGGAATATGTGTGGTGGTGGAACAACGAACGCCTTCACGGGGAGCTTGATATGCGTACCCCTGCAGAGGTTGAAGCGGCGTACTACGCTGTCACTGAACCGTTGCCCGCACTGACGATGTAACGGACAACCATGTCGGAACTTTAGTCAGGCCAAATCAAGGTCTCGGTTTTGTCCTGCTGTGTGGCGGAATCATCATGGGTGTGCTCGCGTCCGGTGAGCGAGCAATGCAACGGCAGGAGCTCGCCGCTTCGGCACGCGAGGGGTCGTAAGGCGTGGCGACAATAGTGCGCCACCAAGCTGCTACTTGAGGTCTCGTGTTGCCGGCCACACACCCACGACACGATCTCTGACCGGGTTGTGGCCGAACCGCGTGCATAGGGCGACGAGCACATGACGGCGATTCCTGCGCATGTTGTCGTGAGTACTGTTGCCTCGACGCTGTTTGGACAGATGCTGCCGGCGATGGATCGTCTTCGCGCAGTAGATTTCGACCAACTTGGTATCTTGAGTGAATGCGGTTCACGGCGTTTGAAGAGTTTGTCACGTTCGTAGGGGACGAATACGGGGAACCGGGGTACCCGCAGCCCGAGGAACAGAACGGCGACTACGAATCTGGAACTGTCGTATTAGGGTCCCAGGAATGGCGTATTCGTACCGCTCGCGTGACTCCGAAGAAGCCGGGAGCATTTGTAGCGGTATGGAGACGAAACCCAGACGGAGAGACCTGTCCGTTCGAATCAAACGAGCACATTGATGGGCTCCTGGTGTTCGTGCGCGACGGCGAGCAGTTCGGGTTCTTTCAGTTTTCTTCGAACCAATTGGCGAACCTTGGAATCACGAGCTCTGCTGCACAAACGGGCAAGCGGGGGTTTCGGGTGTATCCAAGTTGGAATACAGGATTGAATCGACAGGCGACGTCGACTCAACGGGCCCAGTCCTCGGCATTCCGAATGCTGCTTTCCGGTGCCGCACAGTAGCCCGTTGCCCCGGCTCCACTTATCCTTGAGTCATGACTGCGCTGTCTACCGAGATCTCATTGTTTGCCGCGGCAGCTGCGTGGGCGGCACAGGTGGTCACCGCTCTGCCTGACACGGCCTGGGAGCGCCCCGGCCTCGGCCGTTGGAACATGCGCGCACTCGTCGGGCATACGAGTCGAGCCTTACTCACCGTCGAGCAGTACTCCGCGACCAGCGCCTCGCACGAGGCGGCCTTGAGCGCCGAGGACTACTTTGAGCAGGTCGCGAAACTTCCTGGGGTCACTGATGACGCAGTGTTTCAACGGGGAGTCGAGGCGGGCGTGGCGCTGGGCGAGTCACCCCAGACGGAATTCGCTGCGATTGCCAAGCGGGTACCACGGCTACTTGCGAGCGAGTCGGATCGGCTGATCTCTACCCTTGCGGGCGGAATGATGCTCAGCAATTACGTTCCGACGCGCACTTTCGAGCTGATAGTGCACGGCCTCGATATTGCCCGCGCAGCTGGACTCAAGGTCGAGCCACCGCGGCCGTGTTTGGCTCTTGCACTCGAGTTGAGTGTGCACCTTTCGCTGCGCGCAGGAACTGGGGTGCCACTACTGATGGCGCTCACCGGCCGGGAAGGTCTTCCTCAAGGATTTTCAGTGCTGAAGTGAGAGGCTGGGAGTCAGCTAGGTTGGTTCGGTGACTTCTACTCCTGCAGCTCGCCCCATTCTCGCCCCTGGGCTCCTTGAAGAGGAGTTTCTTCAGTGGTATTGGCTGAAGGCGGAGCTCGAATCATTCGCGCGCCAACTCGACATTCGGGCGACGGGGAGCAAGGACCTTCTCACCGCCCGGATCGGAGCGGCTCTGGCCGGGAGACCCTTTGCGGAGCCGGCCCCTGCGCGGCGGGCCGGCGGATGCCAACTCTCCGGTGTACTCACCCCCTCCACGGTCATCCCAGAAGGGCAGCGATCCAGCCAGGTCGTGCGCGCGTGGATGCTTGAACAGATTGGTCCGAGCTTTCACTTCGATGCCGAAATGCGTGAGTTCTTTGCCGCTTCCGACGGCACGAAGACCATGCAGGACGCGGTCGACCATTACCTGTCGACTCGAGACCAGGGCAGCAAGAGCATTGATGGACAGTTTGAGTACAACCGCTTCACTCGTGCCTGGCACCAGCAGCATCCGACGGGTTCGCGCGACAAGCTCCTCACGGATTGGCGCACATATCGCGATACGCCGATCGATCAGCGCGGTCGAAT
>NZ_AOCN01000023.1 GCF_000350525.1 Leucobacter salsicius M1-8
GTTTAGTCGACGTTTCGGAAAGCGCGTGTGTAACGATCGGAAAGCGTGGGTGCAACGACCGTAAAGTGCTCGCTGCACCCACGCATGACCCTTGAGCTATACCTCAAGCCCGCTATCGATGCCAGTGACCGTGTGCCTACGCATGTTCGGGCCGGCCAACTGCACGATCTCTGCGTTCGACACGATCCGATTCAATATTGACTCCGCGACCACTGCATCATGAAGTGATTTGTACCAGTCCTCGGGATCGAACTGACTCGTCACCACGGTCGCGCCCCGGCCCTCCCTCGCGGCGAGAATATTGAGGACCTCGGCAGCGGTCTCACTACTGATCGGCGTCGTGAGAAAGTCATCCAGGACTAACGCGTCGCAGGCATGGAGGTCTTGTAAGAACTTCAACCTGGCTGGATCGGTGTGGTGATAGACCGCGAGCTGGTTCGCGAGGTCATCCAACCGGTAATACCTTGCCGTGTAATCACGGCGGCAGGCTGCATTCACCATTGCTTGCGCGAGGTATGATTTTCCCACGCTCGATGACCCGAGAATGACAAGGTTTGTGCAGTGATCTACCCATCTACATGCAGCAAGTCTGGCAATTACTTCACGGTGTAACGAGCGGCCGTCGAGGTAGTGGATGTCCTCGACACAGGCGGCAGGGTTCGGGGTGCGCGACGCTTTCAACAGTTTCAACATACGACGCTCACCCCGAGCCTCGGTCTCTTGATTCAGCGCGTGCCTGATCTTCTGCGAGAACGACCACTCATCAAACGAGGGATCGTTCGCGATGTTAATGACGGTTTCACCAAATGCTGTCAATCGCAGTTTGGTGAACAGGGGCATGTCGTCCTCAGTGAGGTGCTGCTCAAACATCGGCCCCCTCCGCTCCTGGCTGGATGCCGGTGAGTGCTTCGAGGCTGAACGCCCCGGGCCCTGCCAGATGCGCGCCGCTCGTGTCGCGGCCAGCGATTCGACGCGAGTGAGGAGATTCGGTCCCCGTTGTCCTCGCACCTGATCGTATGATTTGGGGGCGCTCGTCTTGCTCAGCTCTGACAACTGCCAGCGCGTGTTTCACGGCGGTATAACTGATCTGCCTGTGTGCGTCGTTATCGGTGAGCTGTTTGCAGGCGCGTTCGAGCTGCTGCCGGCTGCCCCGCTTCCCGAGATCGAGGATGTTCATGCATGACCGGAACCCTTGTGCCTCGATCTTCTTCCCATCGAGCAGCCTCGTGAGCGCGGCGACCGTTCCGGGCCCTACTTTCGCGGCCTGTCTGAGAAAATAGGCGCGCGTCCAGAGCCCCGCCGTTTCTTCCAGATAGGCGGGCGCATGTTCAGCATCGGTGACATACCCGTTCCGATGGCTGCCGCGCTGATGCGTCGCAATCACTGCGCCATCAGCAAGCACATCGAGTTGTTCGCCGACGATACGCACGTCGACGTTCAGGCCAGCGAACTCGTACGGAACTGAGTACTTGATGGTGTCGATCTGGACATGCCAGTCGCGATGTACTTTTGCTTTGCGCCACACCACCGGCTCCCATCTCTGAGCTGGCAACTCGAGGAGACCCGTCCTCTCGGCCTCCTCAAACCAGTCCATCCGGCTGCGCTGTTCACCCCGGAACGGGATCCTGCGGTTGATCCATTCCACACGCTCTGCGACTGCTCCGTTGAGATCATCGAGTGACGCGAACACTTGATCATTGAGGTAGTGAATGACCCAATTCGTGACGACTTTCACCCCAGCTTCGACGTTCCCTTTATCTCTTGGAGCAGCTGACCTCGTGGGAACAGCAGCGGTCCGGTAATGCTCGAGAAACTCCGCATAGGAGCCGTTCACGTCACGAGCACGCGAGGCCTTGCTGATCTGGTTCGATGCCGTCGAAGCGTTGTCGGGCACGACCAGCAGGGTGACACCGTTCACGTACTCGAATGCGCGTCGGTGAGCGTCATGCCAGGCAGGTTGTTTCTCATCGAGGTAGCCATACGCGAACACGAGTCCGGAGTACGGCAGTGACGCGACGAACACCGACACCGGGGTGGTTGCTCGACTGATCGGGTCGATGATCTGCATGCGGGTGCCCGCCCAATCGACTTGCATCGTATGCCCGGGCACATGCTTGATCGGGGCGGTGAGGTCTCTCACGCGTACATACTCAGCAATAATCTGGCAGAACCGCTCGTACCCGTAATGGCGTACCCCAGCAGGAGCATCTGTTTGCAGGTATTTGGCCCAGAGTACTTTCAACGGCGGTTTCTTCCGCCCTAACCTCGACTGGACCACCTTGTCGATGTCCACTGGCACAAACCCGTCCGCTGCGCTCTTGCGTCCGTCGGAGAAGAGCCCGTCGATTTCTTCCAGCGCCAACGCCGCAACCTGTTCACTGCCGACGAGTTGCTGCTCGTCGAGCACGCGGCGTACCTTAGCGATCGTGCGCTGCGAGCAGCCCAGCCGCGTAGCAATCTCCCGGTAAGAGCGTTTTTCTATCAAAAGCAGCATCAGCTGCCGATAATCCGTCATTAGAATTCCTCTCGCCCCAGCGAACACTCGTCGCCAGGGTAAGAGCCATCCTCAGCCAGAAGCCATCGAGAGCGCTACCCGATGCTTACATCAATGCTTTCCGATCGTTGCACACGCGCTTTCCGAAGCGCCTTCTAAACA
>NZ_AOCN01000024.1 GCF_000350525.1 Leucobacter salsicius M1-8
GGTCGAATCTAGCTCAGGACGAAGCTCCGCCTTTAGTAAAGCAAGCTGGATGATCGACGGAGACTTACGGACAGATTAATCGGTGCGATGCCATTGTCAATCTGAAAGTTCTCGCGTTGCCCATTCTCGGATGCGCGCATTCCGGTTCTCGACAAAGGCCAGATTCCGATCGCGGTAGGCGCCGTATTCCCTAAGGCTTTGTGGAAGCGCGGGTGAGGAGAAATCTACCCAAGAGGAGAAGAAGTGAACTTCCGAGTAGTCTTCCGAAACTAGATCCTGGAAGTGGAAGAAATCTGCATATCCTTGAAATGTTTCAAACAGGTTGAAAAAGTCTACATACCGATCAAAGACCTTCGAAAGAGGGCTCGAGTTTCCGTCATAGAATCGACGAATACATTCGAGGGTTAGATCGAAACGGTCCTCAACAGCTCGACTGGTGCCTCGAGCTTGATTGATCGTATGCTGGCCGTTGATTTGGTTTCCGGGGAAAATCGTGGTGCCGCCAACTGTGCATCCTATGCGGCTAAAACTGAGCTGATCGGCCTCGGGGATAAGAGAGATGATGGGTCTCATGCGCAGTGTCGGGCGGAACGTCCGGATAATCATGTCACTTGAGAGGTGATACGTTCCCATATCAGATTGATGGTAAAGGTATCCGTTAGGGTACCTGTCTTCAAGTAGGAACGGTTTTCCGTTTGGAAGCGGTTTGCTCCAGAGGAGTTGGTGCGACCGCCGAAGCGTCGGACTGAAGCGATCTGGATCCTTGCCCCGGGAGTCACTACGAATATCGGACGTTACATCGATCTCCAGTGCCGTGCTAGTAAGCATGGTTCCAAGGGTACTTAGTCGACCGAAATGATGCGTTATTGGTTGGGCATGCTTTGCGTTTGCTGACGCCAGAAGAAATGACTTCAGCTTGTCTGCATTTTCAGGCTAAAGGCCGCACCACGCTGATCTAGCTCATATAGAAAAACGTGAAAAAGATAAACATTCCAAAGAACACCAGCGCCGGTAGCGCAGACGCCAAGATGATCGCCGCAATCGCGGGGCCTCGTGGCTCGCCCTTGACGAAAGACGTAATCGCCAGCGCCAGGCCACCTGTGATCGCAACAATGAGGCACAGCATCCAGCCACCGCCCGGAATGGTGTTCGATCCGACACCGACGTAGGTGAGCAACACCGTACCCAGGAAGAACCACAGAGCCGTGCGGCCCCACACGGGCCGACCTCTCGTAGCTCTTTCATGCTCCATGCAGCCAATCTAATAGATTGCGAGAGCAGCCCGCTTGTATCCGACCGGTCACGTAGATAGCGATCGTCGAATGGCGCGAACTCTGTTGAAGTTGCTTGGAGCGCAGCACTTGCGCTTAGGCTTAGGTGACGCAATGAACAAGCCCTAGAAACCCGAAGACTGGGACACCGTGAACCATCAACCACCTGCAGAACTCTCTGAGCACCCTGCCGAGAAGGCGTCCCCGCTCGAAAAAACATTTGCGGTGCTCGAGTTCGTGGCCGAACGGGGTGGCGCGTCCGCGAAGGAGATTTCAGAGGCGCTGGGGTACCCGATGCCCAGCGTGTATCGACTCGCAAAGACACTTGTTACCACGGGGTATCTCGTGCATCTGAAGAACGAGGGGCGGTTCGAACTCGGCTATAAGCCGCATCAGCTGGCAGTATCGCTGCACCGCCAAGTCGGTGTTCCTTCTCAGGTGAAGGGGCTCATCGCTCAGCTCCACCAACTCGTCGGAATGGCGGCTTACTTCGCCGTGTATCGCGGCGCCGATGTTGTTGTCGCGTTTGTGGTGGACTCGCCCGCAAGCCCCCGTCTGACGCCCCTTACGTTCGGATTCCACGAAGCTGCGCACGCCACGGCTTTCGGTAAAATCATGCTTTCCGGCATGAGCGAGCACCAGCGGGAACAGTATCTCGACGTGCATGGGACTCCAACTGTTCAAGACAAGACGATTACAAGCCCGAGCGAGCTTTCAACGCACCTGGATGGGGTCATGCTCAACGGGATTGCGTGGGAACGGGACGAGTTTGTGCTGGGGCAAACGTGTGCCGCGGTGGGCGTCCACAACAGCGCAGGAATGATCGTGGGCGCTGTCTCGGTGAGTGCAGAAAGCCGGCGCATGGTGGGCCGCGAACGTGAAGTTGAATCCGCACTCAGAACCACTGCAAATAGCATCAGCAAGTACCTGCGATCGGGCGGCTAACTCCAGCCAGGGCGGTCGTGCTCTCAGGAAATGAGAACGATCGGATCAATCTCCCCGCTGAGACTAACGCCGGAGTACCCTGAAACCATGACGGAATTTAGCCTTGTTTTTGACCTTCCCGCTATCACGATTCGCCGAATTGTCGTCTCTGAAGTGGCCAATAACGTCTACCTGTTGACGTCGAAGGCGACCGGCGCCCAGATCCTCATCGACGCGGCAGCGGACGCCGCGGCGATCGGCGAGCTCATTCAGACCGCGGCGAGCGATTCTGAGGAGCCAACCGAAATCAAGCTCATCGCTACCACGCACAGTCACTGGGACCACGTGCGCGCTTTGCACGAACTGGCTCAGTCAACGGGGGCACCCACGGCAGCTGGACGCGCCGACGCAGCCGCCATTCAAGCAGAATCAGGCAGCACCACCGACCGAATGCTGGATAATGGCGATCTCATTGAACTTGGCGGGATCCGGCTCAAGGCAGTACACCTGCGTGGTCACACACCCGGATCGATCGCGTACGTCCTCGAAGGTGCTGGCGATGATCAATCCTCGATTATCTTCAGCGGTGATTCACTGTTTCCCGGTGGAGTGGGCAACACCGGAGATGACCCCGAACGGTTCGAATCCCTCATCACCGACGTCGAAGATCGACTCTTCGGCGTCTATCCTGACGACACCGTCGTGCTCCCCGGCCACGGTGCGTTCACGACGCTGGGGGCAGAGCGTCCAGCCCTTGCAGAGTGGCGCGCCCGGGGCTGGTAGGCACGTTGCATTCTCATTATCTGAGACGGAATGTGTTCTTCTGTAAGCGCATTACGTAGGATCAAACCATGTACTTTATCGTCGTCAAGTTCAAGACCAAAGCTGAATACACCGAACAGTTCATGGACCTCGTGGGCCCGTTCACTTCGAACACCCGACAGGAACCAGGCAACCTGTGGTTCGACTGGTCTCGCAGCATCGAGGACCCCAGCGAGTTTGTTCTCGTTGAGGCCTTCCTTGATGATGAGGCTGCAGGAGCTCACGTCAACAGCGATCACTTCAAGGCCGGCCTCGAAGCCATGCGCCCTGCGCTCGTCTCTACTCCGAAGATTGTCTCCCGCAAGGTCGAAGGCGATTCGTGGGGTGAAATGGGCGAGCTGACGATCGACTAAGAAATAGTCGCCGGATCAGCCGCGAGCTCAATGGGCCCTTTCCTCACCAGGAGAGGGCCCATTGTGTTTCGTACTGCGTGGGTGGCGAAGTTCCGCGACTTAATCGTCCCAGGTGAGCCGGGCGCGAGCCACCACCGGCTGCATGCAGGGCTCGATTTCGGCATCCACCTGAGTCCAATCGAGATGGAGCACGATTTCATAGAGGAGATTGCCCTCGGCCTCGGCAGGCATCACAGCCGTCGCGGTGCCATCCTGGGCGGGGACTATGCTCCCGCCGGCCGAACGAATTCCGGTGTCGAAGCAGGGGTCATCGCCTCTCGGCGCAAGCGACCCTCCGAGGGTCACATGGGAATACGGCGTCGTGAGGTCAAAGAATTGGACGGTCGCCAGGGGACTGGTCTCCCCGAAGCCATCGGTGACATTCTCAATCTCAACTTCGACCCGCCCTGTGGTCTGGCCGTCGGCAGATATCAACGTGCCGGTGGCCGTGCGCGGGTCGTTGACCTCGTGCTCACCGCTGACATCGCTCGACTCCGCGGCGCACGCAGTAACCGCAATCGTCAGGGCTACAGCGAAGGCTACGGCGGCGGGGATCCGGATCATGCCCCAACCATATAGGCAGCGCAGCATGACAGGCAGCTGAAGAAGCGACCTCAAGAGCCGGTCAATTCCCGGGGTCGCTTCAGCGGCTTAGAATGACCGCATGGCTCCCAACGAGAAGAAGTCCGAGGTCGTCGACGGCTTCACGATCAAGTACCACGCGAACGGCGTGACCCGGTGGTCGAAAGGCAAGCTTGAGGAAGGGATCCCCGTCGGTTATTGGGAGTGGTATCGGATCGAGGGCACGCTGAAGCGATCCGGGCACTTTGCGGCGGGCGAGCCCGTGGGCGAGTGGATCACCTACGACAAAGAAGGCAAGCCCTATAAGGTCACCAACAAGGGGACAGGCGGGCAGGCCTAGCCGCGATTAGGTCGACGCAGCCGGCTCCGCCGGTGCGACGGACTCAGAGGGCTTCTTCTGCCAGGGCCAATGCCCCGACATTTCCAGTTCGAGGGACCAGCTCAAGAACGTCCGAATAAGCACGATGCCGCCCAGAACGGCGACGTCCATAAGGGTGGGGGTGATCGCGACGGTGCGAATGATGTCTGCCGCGACGAGCAGCTTCAACCCCAGCAAAATTGCGCGCCCCAGAAATTGGCGAAACCGAGTGTAGATGCCTGGCCTGCGGCGTACAGCATCTCGGATCGCCATGATCGTTGCGGCGAGCGCCCCAACCAGCATCGCAGCGGCCCCGCCCGCGTCAATGATCTTGCCGACCAGTTCGATAACTTCCTGAAATGCCATGAGGCCCACACTGGCATACGCGGCAGATGAATGGAATCCTTGAAGTAAGGATCTGGGTTCACGACGGCTCTGGTCCGACCTGATCGCAACGGAGCGAGGAGAACACAGTGGCGAACTCATCTGGTGGCCTTTCCAAAGAGGAACGTGAGGCGGTCAAGCAGCGCGCGGCCGAACTACGAGCGCAAGAGAAGATCGGCAAGAATCGGGCGGTGGGGGAAGCGGCGATCCTCGATGCGATTGCGGAGATGGAGGATCCGGATCGCGTCCTTGCCGAGGGGATCCACCGCATCGTGTCAGCTGAAGCAGCCCACCTGATTCCCAAGACCTGGTACGGGTTTCCGGCCTACGCCAACGAGAACGGAAAGATCGTGGTTTTCTTTAAGGCTGCGTCGAAGTTCACGACCCGCTACGCGACCCTCGGCTTCGAGGAAGCGGCGCAGCTCGATGATGGTGATCTCTGGGCCACGTCATTCGCACTTGTCGCGCTCACGCCCGAGACGGAACGCATCGTCACGGCGCACATTCGTAAGGCCGCCGGGTCGGCCTGACCGGGCTCCCGCTGAGGTGGAAAGGCAAGCATGAATGCCATCGAGATTCTGATTGATCTGGCTCGTCGTCCGCAAGCCGCGGCCGAACACGTGCGAGCACAGCTTTCGGTCGAGTTCCTCAACACACACCCGCACCACGACAACTCGATTGCCTGGTTGCTGTGGCACGCTGCCCGCGAGATCGACGAGCAGCTTGTCGACCTCTCCGGCGGCGAATCGGTGTGGGTCGCTCAGGGGTTTGCTGCACGATTCGTGCTCGAGGTCGGAGACCGCGAGCACGGCTACGGTCATGCACCGGGCCAGGCGCGAGCGATCGTTGTACATGATCCGGATCTGCTGATTGAGCACCTGAACGCCGTGATTGAGGCGCAGGTCGCTTACCTGGCCGCGCTCGACGAGGGGGAGCTCGGGCGGATCGTGGATGAGCGCTGGGACCCGCCGGTGACGCTCGCAGCGCGCATGGTCAGCATGTCGGTCGATGCGGCCGAGCATGTTGCGCAAGCCGCCTACATCACCGGTATGCGGGCGGCGGCGTTCGAGTAATGCCCCGCGTCGAGCGGGTGGGCGGAAAGGCGGCGGGCATGCTGCTGGGACGGCGCTCATACGAGATCTTGCGCGATGCCTGGGCGCAGGCCGATGAGCGCGACCCGGCCGTTGCGGCCATGAATGAGATGCCGAAGTATGTGGTGGCAACTGGCTCATCATCGGAGGCGGCAAGCGCATGTTCGACGGGCTGGGCCAGTTCGCCGGGTTCTCGCTCACGCACAGCGCCACGACTGCCGGTGGCGTCATCATTGCACGCTACCTACGGGAGCGGTAGGCGCCAGCGCGACGTCACCGAAGTTGTTCGGCGAGCGCGACAATGATGCCCTCGGGGCCCCGTACGTAGGCCATGCGCCAGGCACCCTCGTACTCGCTGACGCCGCCGACAAGGTCGTAGCCGATGGCGGCGAGCCGGTCAATGTGCGAACGCAGGTCACTCACCTCAAACGCCACGCTGCGAATTCCGATCTCGTTTGCCATCGGGGCGGGCGACCCGGGCTCGGGCTCAGGCCGCACGAAGCTCGATAGCTCGATGGCGGCACCTCCTTCCGGGAAGCGCATCATGAGGATCTCAGACCGTGAGTTTGGGATCCCGGTGACGGTGTCGATGAACTCGCCCTCGACGAACGTGCGTCCCTCGATCTCCAGCCCTAGTGCGCTGAAGAAGTGGGCTGCGGTGTCGAGATCTCGTACCGTGATGCCCGCGTGGTCAAACCTGATGGTGTTCATCTGGGCCTCGCTGCCTGGTCGTTTGGGAGTCGTCGGGTTGATGCGATTCTATGCGGGTCAAATCAATCGTGGTGCTGGATGCTCGCCAAAGATACTCTTAGTTTGGTAACGGCTGTCGATCAACGACAGAAAGTAGCACTGCGATGAAGCAACGCACATTCCAGCGAACGACCCTTCTGGCAGTACTCGCGGCGACCGCGCTGCTCGTAACGTCTTGCACGCAAGCTCAACCAGATACTCCCGCAAGTCCTCCCGTGGATTCGGTGGCGGGGGTGACGGTTCCCGATGCATTCACCGCGCTGACCCTGATCCCGATCGGAAACGAGCCGCTCCCGTTCAAAGGCACTGACGGCAAGTTTCACATCGCCTATGACCTGCAGCTGACGAACGCAACGGGAGAACCCGCGACGCTCGAGAAGCTTGAAGTGGTGGATGGTTTTGATCAGAAGCGCGTGATCGCAAGCTTTTCTGGCACCTCACTCATAGATCCGGATTGCAGTTTTGGGGACTGCAATCGGCTGCGAGGTTTGCCCGCCAAGTACATCGATTCCGCCGAGATCCCGCCCCAAGAATCGCGGGTCGTGTTTGTCGATTTCACGTTCGATTCGCTCGACGACGCCCCCAAGGCTTTGCTGCATCGCATCACCGGCACGGGCGCGAATTCGCCCGCGTTTGGGGTGCCGGCAAAGATTAGCTACCTCACAACACCGCTCGCGCTTTCTGACGAGACGCTTCCCGTCATTGCGCCGCCCGTTCGCGGGAGTGACTGGATCGCATTGAACGGGTGTTGTGAACCCGGGTTTCCGCATCGCAGTTCTGTGATGTCCGTGAACGGCAAGCTCAACAACAGTCAGCGGTTTGCCATTGACTGGAAACGAGTCAACCCCAAGGGCGAGTTCTATTCGGGCGACAAGACGAAGAATGAAAGTTACGTCGACTATGGATCGGAGATTCTCGCCGTCGCCGATGGCACGGTGGTCTCAATTCTCGACGGTATGCAAGCGAACATTCCCGGCACACTACCTGCGGATGACCCCAAGCTCGCGAGCAAGCTCACGGTCGAGAACGTCGACGGCAACCACGTCATTCTCGACATAGGTAACGGCGTGTACGCGATGTATGCCCACATGATCTCGGGGTCAGTGAGCGTCAAGGCAGGGGACAAGGTGAGCGAGGGGGACGTGCTGGGCAAGCTGGGCAACACGGGCAACGAAAATGCGTCCCATCTGCACTTCCAACTCATGGACGGGCCGAGCTTGCTCGAGTCGGACTCGCTGCCCTACGCACTTAAGAACTTTGACTACAGCGGCCAGGTTGCCCCCGAACTGATTGCAGACGCAGACGACAACCTCACCGGTATGTTTCTTGCTGGAAAGTTAGCTGTAGCAGAGCCTCGCACGAACGAGCTGCCGCTCAATCTCGCCATCGTGGACTTCGCCGACAAGTGATTGCGTAGGGCGTCTAGCGCATCGGCTCCCGCTGGAACACGAGCAACGCGTCGGCCACCAGGTCATGGGGGTAGGCGTCCCACCGCACCTCAGTGACTCCTAGTGGGGTGAGGTGCTGGGCGAGCACCCGCCCGCAGTCTCGAATGAGGTGGGTCGTCTGACCCATGTGGTGAATGTCGGCGACGTTCCACACGACAAAGCCTCCTGGGGCGACGAGCCGTGCACACTGGGCGGCGACGAGACCCAGTTCGGCCAGATAGCGGTGGTAATCGCCGCCGTCGCGCTCGTAAGCGGTGAGCGGGTCAGCTTCGTGGTGCGACTCGGTCATGTACGGCGGTGACGTGAGCACGAGCTGCACGCTCGTTTCGGCATACGGGAGTTCGGCGCCGACCACGAGCTTCAATAGCTCCCTGGCATCGCCCTCAATGATGCGCGCCCCGGGCACCCGGCGCTGCAGCGGCTCAACGCGCTCCGGCAGCAATTCGATGCCGATTGCTCGCCGGCCAAGCGCCACAGCTCGATCGATGGTGGTGCCAAAGCCCGCGAACGGATCCAACACGAGATCCCCGGGGGCGCTGCAGTGTTCGATGACGTGGTCGACGAGGGCAGCAAGCATATGCACGTCCTCTTCGGCACCTGGCGGTCGCTCGGCAAGAAACGCATCATGGGTGGCGCTCAACTGTTCATCGAGCGGGGATGTGCCAGTGGTGATTCGAATCAATTCTGACCCCGGGTGCTCATGCTGCCCAGTCTACTGCGCACGTCCTCGGCCTCGGTGAGTTGACGCAAGTACCGTTCGGGTGATTCGGCGGACGCGAGCGGTGTCCAGCCCACCGGGAGCGGCCCGGGAAGCGCAGCCCGATCGCGGTCGGCCCGCACGGACCAGCCCTGCCAGTCGTCATTGCCAAGGTCGTCCGTCGCCGCGCCGTGCACCACGCGAAAGCCCACGTCTTCCACGCGCGCATCGGGGGCATTGCCGCGGCGCACGCCCACCCGGCAGCTCCACTCCGGGTCGGCCCAGCCGCCTCCCTTGAGCACGCGGTAGTCACCGTATCGGGCAGGGTCGAGCCGGTCCCAGCACCACTCCCACACGTTGCCCAGTGCGTCGAAGACCCCAAACGCGTTGGCGGTCTTGAGCCCGACGGGCTGCGGCCCCGCGGTCTGGTCGAGGGCGCTCCACCCAATATCGGCAAGCGCGCCATGGCGGGGACCGGATCCGCCGCCCTGTGCCGCATGAACCCATTCAGCCTCAGTGGGGAGGCGGAAGCCATTGGCGAGTGGATTCCAGTACACGTGCGACCCCTCGATCCGGTATGCGGGGGCGAGTCCCGCCGCGACCGAGGCGGCATTGCACCAGGCAACGGCATCAATCCACCTGACACCGTGGGCAGGAAGTCCCGCGCTCGCCGCCGTACTTGCGGGGTGATCGAGGAAGCATCCCGCGGAGAATTCAGCCTCGGTAACAACGGTGCGGCAGATGGTGAACGGAGCGAGTTGCACCGTGCGCTCCGACTGGCGTCGTGCGTCCTTAAGGAGCACAGCCCCGCCGGGGATCGCCGCAAACCGGTCCATCGAAAAAACGTATCACGGCGGCTATGTCGGCTCGCGCTGGGTGCTTGCGGTGATTGCGGCGACCACGTTCGATAGTCTCGATCAGCGGAGGGGATCTGTGATGCCCCCAGGGAGGAATTCTGAGTGGATTTGCGTTGGTTGGAAGCTACAGATGACGAGGTGGCTAGGGGCATCGCGCGAACGCAGACGACAGAACGTCCTCACTGGGTGCCTACGCGCCGCCAGCTTCTTTTGCACGTCAACAATTGTTTGCTGCTGTGGGCGTTGGCTGTCAGTTGGTTTGTTCTCGGTGTCCGCATCGATACGCTGCAGGACAACCGCATTACCCCAACTGACGTGCGTGACATGGCTATCGTTGTCGTAGTGTTCATCGCTTGGGGAGCCGTCACCTATGCCCTCGTGAAGTGGGCGCGCAAGTCGCCCTCATCGCCCGCTCGCCTGGCCGAATGGCGGCAACAACTCACTGGTGTGGCCAACGGCTTCACCTCGTCGCCGACGAATCAACGCACATTCCCGGGACTGATTACCAGCGGTGGCCGCGCCACGCTGTTTCACCCTCGCTTCACACGCGGCGAAGTTGAATTCGGCAACTTGAGTCGTAGACGCAACAGCGGTGACCAATGGAGCTACCTGTCGGTGCAACTTGCCGTGCCGGTGCCTCACCTCGTGCTGAAGTCGCATCGGGCAGGTGACCTGGCGAAGCAGCTGCCGGTGTGGGTGGCGCCCTCCCAGCGACTGCCACTGGAAGGCGATTTCGACTCCTGGTTCCACGCCTACGCGCCCAGCGGGTACGAGCGCGACGCCCTGTTCATATTGGTTCCTGATGTGATGGCCGCGTTGATCGACAGCGCCAGCACGTTCCACATAGAGCTGATTGATCACCGCGTCACCTTTTTTGTGCCGGGGCACCGACGGTTCACGGACCCAGAATCGTGGCGCGCGGTTGATGCCCTGCTGCAGGGGGCGCTGCCACCGATCGCGAGTGCCGCCGTACGGTATCGCGACGAACGCGTGCCCGGCCAAAATGACTCCCTCACCGTAGCCGCGATCTTGGCAGCCGTGCAATCCCCGGGGGAGGCCTGGGTTGAGCCGCGACGCGTCGTCGATGCGCGAGGTGCACGGCTGAGGATGCTCGATTTCCGCACGGGTTGGTGGGGAATCCTCAGGGGAGTAGCCTGGGCGATCTCGATGGTGTTGCTCTACGTGGTCCCGGGCCTCTTCCTGTTTGCGGCCATCATGTCCATCGTCGATGGGCATTGAACGACGTTGGCACATGAGTAGGCTCCCTGGCCGCGGGTAGTTGCTCGCCGGGAACTAGTGGAGAATGACCCCATGGTCGACAAAATCGATTTCAAGAAGACGCTCGACGGATACCGGGCCAAGCAGGGCGAATTTCGCATGCTCGAGCTGCCCGAGATGCGCTATCTCATGATCGATGGCGCGGGCGACCCCAACACCTCTGCCGAGTATGCAGCCGCGCTCGCCGCCCTGTACCCCGTGGCCTACGCGCTCAAGTTTGCGAGCAAGCGGGAGCTGGGTCGCGACTACGTCGTGCCGCCGCTCGAAGGGCTGTGGTGGGCTGACGATATGGACACCTTCACAGTGGCCCGCGACAAAACGAAGTGGCGCTGGACGATGATGCTGATGGTCCCCGATTGGATCCCCGAACACATGTTCGAAGGCGCGCTCGCCGCAGTGCGCGCCAAGGGCGCGCCCGACAAGCTCAACGACGTGCGCCTGACGTCGCTCGCGGAGGGGCGCTGTGTGCAGACGCTGCACGTGGGCTCGTTCGACGATGAGGGCCCGGTGCTCGAACGGCTACATCACGAGTTCGTGCCCGCGAACGGGCTTACGCCCACGGGTCGGCACCACGAGATCTACCTGAGCGACCCGCGCCGCAACGCGCCCGAGAAGCTCCGCACGATCCTGCGGCAACCGGTGGCCCCGGCGACGGGGCGGTCCGGAGCTGCCTAGGCGTCGACGGACTCAGCGGAGAGCGTGAGGAGCTCACGCAAGGCGTCACGATCCACGCCGGTAAGGCGCGTCAGATACAGACACACCTTGCTGGTCCTGGGGGAGCCCAGCCGCGCGACGAGTTCGGGCCAACGGTCGGCAAAATCGTTCGCGAGGTACACGGTGTGCTGTCGGTTGTTCGAGGCGAACGCATAGCGCGGGGCGATGCCGCCGTGACCGCTGTCGTAGCGGTACTCGTATTGACCGAAGCCGACAATGCGGCCCGCCCACACGACCGGCTCCGCGCCACTCACCTCGCTGAACAGCGCGAGTAGTTCCTCGGCCTCTGCGCGGCGCGGCCCCGTGATGCCATCAAGCAGCTGCTGGGCAGGGACGTCGGAGGGAGACATTGCGGGCTTCTTGGTTGCCATGTGCCTCATCTTCGCATGCCTCGGGCGGCGAATGGCGGCGCGAAACTCGGTCGGGTGCTAGCGAAACGCCCTGCCGATGCCCGCGGCGAGCTGCGAGGCCTGCATATCGGTCGCGAGTCGCTGCAGCGGGCGCAGTACGAGGCCGCGCAGCGAACTCCGGGCGCCGGTTCGCTCCCAGCTGTAGGTCAGCCGGAGCCTCGTGCCGCCCGAGGCTTCCTCGATGCGAATCGTGACCCTGCGCTTGTTGGCCCGCGCACTATCGGGGTACGAGAACTGCCATTCCACAGTGTTTGGGTGCTCGAAAGCCACGAGCTCAATGCCCACGCGCGTGAACTCAGGTTTGATCCGGATCCGCCCGCCGTCGGGGCGCTCCACCCGTGCGCGGGCGATGCGGGAGTCTCCGGGCTTCAGTGGTGTCGATCCGCTGGCTACGCTTGCGATCGATGGATCCCACTCGGGAATGCGGGCGGGGTCGCCGACCAAGGCCCACACCTCTGCCGGGGGTGCCGCAACATGGGAGGAGACTGACTTGGCGATGATGTTCGAACTCGTGTTCGACTCATTTGCGTGGGGAATGTCAGTGTTCTCCGTCGCATTCAGCCGCTTAAGGACGACATCGGGGGAGGTCCCGAGCCGCCCGAGCGTCGATTCGATCATTCCGCTGGGCTCCACGATGAGGGCGCGCAGTATCGCCGCCGAGTCGCCGCGATTCTTGCCGCCGCTTGCCCGTTTCATGACGGCGAGCGCGGCTCCGCTCCACTCGTAACCGCCGGTCTCGTGGAACACGATCGGCCCGGCCGGGGCGTCGGCGGGCGAGATTCCCAGCGAGCTCAGTTGCTCAGCGTGCTGGGCAACAATAGCCTCCCGCGCCGAAGTGAGAGTGACCCCGAGGTCGCGAAGGGTAGTGCCCGCGGTGCCCGGGTCGAGGGTGAGGGCGAGCAGCATGTGGTCGATGTCGGCCGTGCGCAGCCCGAGGCGCGAGGCCTCCTCCATCGCTGCCAGCGACACCCGGTGCGAGGTGGCGAGCGCGGTCGTGATCTTGTTCATGCGTGCCTCCGTGTGGTGGGAATCGTCTGGTCGACCTTCTTGGCGTACTTCTTGTGCACGGCCTGGCGCGAGACGCCGAGGGCTGCGCCGATATCGGGCCACGACATGCCCGCCCGGAGTGCCGCCTCCACCTGGGCAAGCTCCAGGCGCTCGGTGAGCGCGCGCAAGGAGGCCACGGCACGGAGCCCGGCCCGTGGGTCCGAGGTGTCTGCCGCGCTGGCGGCAATCTGGGTTGACATCATGCTGTCAACCTACGTTGCTTGCGGGGTTCTTGTCAACCTTGGTTGCTTGGCGTTCTGGGGGGAGAGGCGTCGTTGCTGCGGTAGCTCGTGGGAGAGAAGCCCAGCACGCTGCGAAAATCCGCATCGAGATGGGCGTGATCGGCATACCCCAGCTCTGCAGCGATCTGCCCCACGGTCACCTGGGGGTCGTCGCGCAGACGCTGCGAGGCCTCCTGCAGTCGGTATCGTCGGATCACCGCGAGTGGCGGCAACCCAATGTAGTCACGCGAGAGGCGCTGAATGCTTCGCGCTGAATAGCCCATGCGGTCCGCGAGCTGCGAGACTCGCATCACCGATTGGTCTGAGGCCACCAGGGACTCCAGCTTGTTTGCGCGGTCGCCGGCGTCGTCGATGGGGGAGGCCGCCCCGCGGATCCACTCTGAGAAAACCCGCGCTGCCACTTCGTGCTCGGGGCCGGAGGGGCTCACCGTGGACATGGCTTCCGTCACCGACTGCACGAGCCCGGGCACATGCACTTCCAGACTCTGATCCACGCTGTCTCCCGGCACAAAGCCGAGCGCGGCGCTCGCCGCAGGGCGCAGCAGTGCACCCACCGCCCAGCCGCGACCGCGCAGATCGCGATGCGATACCCCGGTGGTCGGGCCGTTGTAGGTGACCCCGCTGGCCTCGACCACCAGGTTCGAGGCGGGGAACGGTAACAGTGTTTGGCGAAGCGTGCGTCCGGGAGCGAGGTCCCAGCGCGGCACCCAAAACCACCGTACGAGCCCGGCCATATCCGCGGGGGCAGTCACCCGATGAAACACGGGGAGCTTGGCGGGGTAGAGGATGCCGCGACCGTCGGCAGTGTCTCCATGCGCAGACTCGAGCGGGGCATACGCGTCGCTTGTCGAAGACATGTCGCCATTGTGTCGCAAATCTTCAAGACGCGCGCGTTATCTCGGGCGTAGTGTCACATCATGAGCATTCAAGAGAAGCACCTCGGCGTTACCGGCACCCACACCACTAACGGAGTGCCGCACGGCGCGACGAGCCTCACCCCATTTCTTGCGATCCCCGGCGCGGCACGGGCGGTGAAGTTCTACGAGCAGGTGTTTGGCGCCCGCGTCGTCGACGTCACCGAAATGAACGGCGTCGTCGTGCACGCCGACCTGGACTTTGGCAACGGCAGGCTGCAGTTCGGGGAACCCACCCCCGACTATGGCCTCGTGCCTGCGCCCGAGGGAGAATCGGACTGCTACTCAATCGGTCTCTACTGCGCCGATGTCGACGCGGTGGTCGACCGGGCCGTCGAGGCGGGCGCCACGGTGCGCGAACCCGTAGGAACGTTCGTATCGGGGGACCGCTTCGCCTCCATCCGGGATCCGTTCGGTGTGCGATGGTCAGTCATGTCACGGGTCGAGGACCTGAGCGAAGAAGAGAGCGCACGCCGGGTGGCGGAATGGGCGCAGGCGCAGCAGCAGTACTAGGACGCTACGCCCTGCTGGAGCGCGTCGGGCCCCACACGATACTGCTGCCGCTGTGCCCCGCGCTCATCACCGCCTCGCGCCGGGGAGGCGCGAGTCGCGCGCGCCGGATCTGTGCAGCGAGGTCACCCTGATCGTGCTGCTCGTTCTAATCCCGGTGCTCCACGACACCGGCCTATCGACGCTCACATGAGCTTCGGTAACGGAGCCCGGTAGCATTGGGAGCATGGGATTTCCTCGCGTGACCTGGGGCATGAGTGCCGCAGTGTGGTTAGTTGTGCTCGTGCTGTGCTGCTCCTGGTGGGGCGGGCAGGCAATCTTGATTGCTGTTGTCGTGGCGCTCCTGCCGTACCTCACACTCATCGGATCCTTCGCTGAGCGCGGTCGCATGAAGACCGAGCGGGTGCGCCTGCACAACGCGGCGTTCGGCATCGCGGCGCCGATGGCTCTGCTCGCGATCGGAATCGTGACGCTGCTGCTGACCGGTGGATTCGAGTCGGGCACCTGGAGCATTGGTGTCGCCGGTCTCGCCTGGTTCGTGAGCAACGCCGCCTACCGTGCATTCGGATTCGGCCCCCGCCTCGAAGACGGCACGCTGCCGAAGGCCGCACCGACGTTTCGGGCCGGTTTCTAGAGGGTCGTAGCCGCACTCTCGCCGTTTCGCTTCTATTGTTGAAGCATGCATGTGAATGAAACACGCGCCTGGAACCGCTTTTACGCCCCGGGCACACCCGTCGACATCGAAACGGTCACCGGATCGCTCAACGATTTGCTCGACGAACGAGTCGCGCAGTGGAACGACCGCGACGCGATCAGCTTCTTCGGCGCGACGGTGTCGTACCGCGAACTGGGTGATCGCGTAGCCCGCGTGGCCGCCGGGCTCAAGAACCTGGGGGTGCGGCAGGGCGATCGGGTCGCCCTGATTATGCCCAACGCCCCGCAGCACATTGTTGCGTTCTACGCGGTGCTGCGGCTTGGTGCCGTCGTTGTCGAGCACAACCCGCTGTACACGCGCGATGAACTTGAAACGCAGTTCCGTGATCACGGCGCCCAGGTGGTAATAACGTGGGACAAGCTCGCTGAGACAGTCCAGTCGATGCCGGCCGAGTTGGGAATCACGACCGTGGTGGCCGTCGACATTACGCGCGCGATGCCTTTCGCCACCCGCCTGGCACTCAAACTGCCGATTCAGAAGGCGCGCGAATCGCGCGATAAGCTCACCGCTCCCGCGCCCGGCACGGTGTCCTTCGCTTCGCTCGAACGCGGTGCGGCCCTGCCCGATTCACACCCGCGCCCCACGAAGGACGACGTCGCCTGCCTGCAGTACACGTCTGGCACCACGGGCACACCCAAGGGCGCGATGATTACGCACTCGAACCTGTGGTCGAACGCCCGCCAGGGCGCCGCCTGGATGCCCGACTTCACACGCGGCGAGGGCAGCATCTACGGGCTGCTCCCCATGTTCCACTCGTTCGGCCTGCTGCTGTCGGTCATCTATTCGGTCGAGACCGGATCGCGCGCCGTGCTGTTTCCGACCTTTGATCCGGAGCTCGTGCAGGCTGCGGCCAAGAAGTTCCCGCCGACGTTTGTGCCCGCGGTGCCGCCCATGTTCGACCGGCTCGCTCGCGTCGCGCGCGACGGCAAGCTCGATCTGAGCGGGGTCGTCTACGCGATCTCGGGTGCGATGACGCTGACGCCCGCGATCGTTAAGCGCTGGGAGGAGCCCGCCGGCAGCATGCTCAACGAGGGTTACGGGCTCACAGAGACGAGCCCCGTCGCGCTCGCGAACCCGTTTAACGATGCGCGCCGGATCGGTGCGATCGGGCTGCCTTTCCCGTCGACCGACATTCGAGTGGTCGACCAGAATGATCCCGCACGCGAGGTCGCGCAGGGCGAGCCCGGGGAACTGTTGATTCGCGGCCCGCAGGTGTTCCAGGGGTACTGGAACCGGCCGGAGGAGACGGCGGCGACGCTGCTCGAGGGCGGCTGGCTGCGCACCGGCGACCTCGTCGTGCAGGATGAGGACGGCTTCGTGACCGTCGTCGACCGCAAGAAGGAGCTCATCATCACTGGTGGCTTCAACGTGTCGCCGAGTGAGGTCGAGGCCGTGATCAACCGCCTGCCCGGCATCGCCGAAACCGCCGTCGTGGGAGTACCGCGCGGCAGCGGGGCCGAGATCGTGACGGTCGCCGTGATCCTTGAGCCCGGCGCCAGCTTCGACGAGGAGGCCGCGCGCGAGCTTGCACGCGAGCACCTCGCCGAGTACAAGCGCCCCTCGACCTATGTGATCTGGGAAGAGCTACCGAAATCGCTCATTGGCAAGGTGCTGCGCCGCAAGGTGCGCGATGCACTGATCGCCGACCGCAACGCGGTGCGCGCCATCGCCGACGAGGAATAGACCGCCGAGGGCGACGCGAGCAGGGCGTCGAGCAGGGCGTCGTCAGACGTACCCAATAGAGTCATAGTCAGTATCCAGAGCAGCTCGCTCGCAAGGAAAGAGAAGGGGGTCGCGTGCATCTGAAGAGCCTCACCATCAAGGGCTTCAAATCGTTCGCGCGGCCCACCACGTTCCAATTCGAACCAGGCGTCACCGCCATCGTTGGCCCCAACGGCTCGGGCAAGTCGAACGTCGTCGACGCGCTCGCCTGGGTCATGGGGGAGCAGGGCGCCAAGACCCTGCGCGGCGGCAAGATGGAAGACGTCATCTTCGCGGGCACCGCGTCGCGCGGCCCGCTCGGCCGTGCCGAGGTGAAGCTCACGATCGACAACGCAGACGGCGCGCTGCCGATCGAGTACAGCGAGGTGACGATCAGCCGCACGCTGTTCCGTAGCGGCGCCAGCGAGTACGCGATCAACGGCGAGACCTGCCGCCTGCTCGACGTCCAGGAGCTTCTGAGCGACTCGGGTCTCGGCCGTGAGATGCACGTCATCGTCGGTCAGGGCCAGCTCGACGCGGTGCTGCGGGCGACGCCCGAGGATCGCCGTGGATTTATCGAGGAGGCCGCGGGCATCCTCAAGCACCGCCGCCGCAAGGAACGCACGCTGCGCAAGCTCGAAGCGATGGAGACGAACCTCACGCGGCTGCAGGACCTCGCGAACGAGGTCCGGCGCCAGCTGGGCCCGCTGGGGCGCCAGGCCGAGGTCGCACGCAACGCGCAGGGCATCGCGGCCGAGGTGCGTGACGCGAAGGCGCGGCTGCTGGCCGACGATGTCGCGCGGCTGCGGCGCGAGCTCGGCGAGCTCGCGCACACCGAGACCGAGCGGCACTCCGAACGCATGGTGCTCGAGGAGCAGCAGGAGCAAAAGCAGCTGCGCGTGGCCAAGCTCGAGGCCGCACAGACGGGAGACGAACTTGACGAGGCGCGGCGCATTACAGTCGGGCTCGAGGGCGTGCAGCAGCAACTGCGGGGCCTGCTGACCCAGGCGCAGCAGCGGCTCACGTTCTTGGCGACCCAGGCGGAGGCTCCGGATCAATCGCACCGCATCAGCCGCGGCGTGGTCGATGAAGCGGCGGCCGAGGCGGTGCGGCTTGCCGCTCTTATTCCGGTGGCCGAGACCGCCTGGCGGGCGTCGCAGTCGGTGTCGCTCAAGGCCCGGGCACAGCTCGACGCCCTCGACGAACACATTAGCGAGCAGAGTGCGCTCGTGTCGCAGCACGACCTTGCCCTGTCGCAGCTGCGGGGTCAGGTGGATGCCGCGCACCAGCGTCACCAGACGTTGCTGCAGGATCATGCTCGCCGCGCGCAGGCCGTCGCGCAGGCCGATGAGCGTGCGCTCGCCGCGCGCCAGGCGCTGGATGCGTTCGAGCGAGAAAGCTTGGCCGGGGAGCGCGGTGCTGAGTCGGACGATGCAGCGGGCGCTACACAGCGGACGCCCGAGCAGCTTGAACAAGCCCACAGCTCCGCTCAAGAGGCACAGATCAATGCCGAGCGAACGCGCGACGAGGCCCGCGACGCCTTGCACTCGCTTGAGCGCGAGCGTGCCGGACTCGAGGCACAGGTCGCCGCCCTTACCGGGCTGCTCGAAGCGCGCGACGCCTCGGGGGCGCTGCTCAACGGCTCCCAGCCGGGCATCGATGGCCGAGTGGCCGACCATGTACGAGTGAAGCCGGGCCTCGAGGCTGCCGTTGGTGTGGCGCTTGGAGTCAATGTGGACGCCCTCCTCGCGGGGTCGCTCAGCGACGCCGAGGCGGCGGTAACGGCTGCCCGCACCAACGATCTGGGCGTGGTGCGTACGGTGATCGCCGATGCCGCGCATGACGTCGGCAACGTTCGTTCCACCCTCGCCACGGCGGCTGTGGCTGCCGGCGCCGACCCGCTCGTAGAGGCGGTTATTGATGCACCGGCCGGGGTGCGTGGGCTGCTTGCCTTGAGCTTCGCTGCGAACGACCTCGCGCACGCGATCCGTGTGGTGGAATCGCTGGCAGCAACATCCGCATCCGTATCCTCAACCGAGTCCGGCAATGCAGCCGCCTTCACCCGAGCGGGATCGGGGTTTGTGGTCGTGACGGCTGCCGGCGACGTGCTGACTCAGCACACGCTTACGGGCGGCTCGGGGCGCTCGACGACCAGCATTGAGACGGCGGCTGAGCTCGAACGTGCAGGTGAGGAGCTCGTACGCGTGCGTGAACTGGCCGCGACGGCGGTGACCCAGCTTGCCGAAGCGCGCCATGCAGCGCAGGCGGCCAAGCAGGCGGTGCACACCGCGTACAGTCAGATGCGTGAAGCGGAAGCGCGCGCAGCAAGATTTGCGACGACCCGACACCAGCTCACGGCGCGCGCGGAGTCAGCGCATGCCGAGGCCGAACGCGCCCAGCAGGCCATCAAGCTCGTCACGGCCGATCTGGCCCAGGCCGAGGCGGCCAGCGTGGCCGCCGAACGTGCCCTCGAGGACGCCGCTTCCACCCCGCGCCCCATTCTCGATGTCAGTCAGCGTGAGGCGATTGCCACTGAACTCGATGCAGCACGCGCGACCGAGCTGGAGCAGCGCCTCGCCCTCGAAACCGCGCGCGAGCGGGTGCGCGCCGCGCAGACCCGCGAGCGCGAACTCGAGATCCAGCTCGAGGCCGAGCGCCGTGCGGCAGACGAGTCGGCCCGGCGTGAGGTGCTGCGTGCCCGCCAGGTCGAGCGCGCCGAACGGGTCGCTGGCGCGCTGCCCGCGATCATTGCGGCAGCCGACCTCTCGCTTCTTGCAGCCCGTGAGGCGCAACAGCGGGCCGAGGGAGAGCGCGCGAGCCGCAATCAGGAGTTAACGCAATTGCGCAGCGAGGAAGCCGAGCTGCGCACGCGACTCGCGAGCCTGACCGAGCATGCGCACAGCGCCGAGCTCAAGAGCTATGAGCGCAAGCTGCATATGGCCTCACTGCTCGAGCGGGCCGGGGCCGAGCTCGGGCTCACCGAGAGCGTGCTGCTGGATGAGTTTGGTCCGGATCAGCCAGTGCCCGTGCCGGGCAGCGCTGAGGTGTCTCAGGCCCCTGCAACACCCACGACCCCGGCAGGCCAGCCAGTTCCAGACGGGTTTGCGAACCAGCTTGAGGCGGAGCTCGCCGCGGAGCTTGGACTTGGGACAATGCCAGAGCTTGACGCGGGTGATCCGGGATCCGGACCAGGCCCCGCCGCGCAGCCAGCGGGCGTGCCCTACGTGCGCGAGGAGCAGGAGCAGCGGCTTGCAGCCGCCGAGAAGAAGCTTGCGCGCCTCGGCCGCATTAACCCGCTCGCCCTCGAAGAATTCGCGGCGATTGAGCAGCGGCATCAGTTCCTCGCCGAACAGCTGCAGGACCTGACGAAGACTCGGGCCGATCTGTTGGCGATCATCAGGGATCTTGACGAGAAGATGCAGGGCATCTTTGCGGCCGCGTTCGACGATACTCAGGCGGCGTTCGCCGAGGTGTTTCCGATTCTGTTCCCCGGTGGCACCGGTGAGGTGGCACTCACCGACCCGACCGACCTGCTCACCACCGGCATCGATATCACGGTGCGACCCGCGGGCAAGAAGGTGGAGCGCATGTCGCTGCTGTCGGGCGGCGAACGGTCGCTCGCGGCGGTGGCCTGGTTGATGGCGATCTTCCAGGCGCGCCCCAGCCCGTTCTACATCGTTGACGAGGTTGAGGCGGCCCTCGATGATGCGAACCTGGGGCGGCTGTTGCAGGTGTTCGAACGGCTGCGCGAGAACTCGCAGCTGATCATTATCACGCACCAGAAGCGCACGATGGAGATCGCCGACGCGCTGTACGGCGTCTCGATGCGCCAAGACGGCATTTCGCAGGTCGTCGGTCAGCGCGTAAACGCCGAGGTGTAGATCGCCCAGGCGGCGCGGGCCCGGTCGTGCGATTCGACGGATTCCCCGAAGTGGTTCAGCAACGCCCGCATTGCCCCCTCCCGGTCGCTAGCACCGTGTCTCCAATGATCGTGGTGGATGCGAGGATCGGCGAGCACAGCACGTTGTAGACCTGCACACGACCTGGGCGAAGCCGACCCTGTGTCACAAACGCTCCGATGAGGGCTACATCTGGGAGGATTGCCGCGGCCGCCCGAAATCTAACGAATTTGTCTCTACGGCATGCCGCATAGTGGCGGTAGGCCATTTGCCCAGTAGGCTCATCGACAAGCTCCGCAATTTGGGGGCGTTTCAATGATGAAAGGCAGTTAGCCAATGAAGGTTTACTCCAAAAAAGCAGTCGGTGCTCTCGCCCTGATGGCGAGCGCAGCTCTCATGCTTTCCGCGTGCAGTGGCGGCGGCGACACGGCCCCCGCCGGCGGCGACGAGACCACGGCAGATTCTGCCGTCGACGTTCTGCGCATCGGCACGCTCTTGCCCCAGACCGGTTCACTCGAGCACCTGATTTACGGCCCGCAGGCAGCCGTGAAGCTTGCCGTGTCCGAGATCAACGACGCGGGCGGCGTGCTGGGCAAGCCCGTCGAGGTGGTCGTCGAGGCCAATGAGCACGACCCGACCGACCCGACGATCATGAACAAGAGCGTCGACGAGATCATCAAGGCCGACCCGGCCTTCGTGCTCGGCGCGATGGGCACCGGTAACACGAACGCGGCCATGCCCAAGATCACCGAGGCCGGGATCCTCATGGGTTCGCCCTCGAACACGGGCATCGCTCTCGCGGGCATCAACCCGCTGTACTTCCGCACCATCGCGTCCGACATTATTCAGGGTCGCGCACTCGGCAACCTGATTCTGCAGGACGGCAACGCAAAGGTCGCCGTGCTCACGCAGAACAACGACTACGGCAAGGGTCTGCGCGACAACCTGCAGACGACGCTCGAGGATGCCGGCGGCGAGGTCACCTACGGCGCCACCGGCGCGGGCGAGGAGTTCCCCGAGGCTCAGACCACGTTCTCATCTGAGGTGACGGCAGCCCTCGCGACCAAGCCCGACGCGGTGGCCATCGTGAGCTACGTCGAAGCAAAGCAGGCGATTCCCGAGCTCGCAGCACAGGGCTTCGACCTGTCAAAGCTCTACCTCGTTGACGGCAACACCGTGCCGTACCCCGAGTTCGACGCCGGCCTGCTCGAGGGCGCGCAGGGTACGACCCCCGGTCGCACCGTGGACGACACCTTCGAAAAGGCGCTCGTCGCTGCTTCACCCGACGCAAGCAAGAGCCTCAACTTCGCTCCCGAGGCGTACGACGCAGTGATGCTCGTCGCCCTCGCGGCGGAGAAGGGCGGCTCGGCTGACACCGATACCATCGTGGCAAACCTGCACGCGGTATCGGGTACCGACGGTGGAGAAGAGTGCGACACCTTTAAGGCGTGCTCCGACCTGCTGGCTGAAGGCAAGGATATTCACTACCTCGGCAAGGCTGGTGGTGGCCCGCTGAACGACGACAACGAGCCGTCGACCGCGCTGATCGGTATCTACAAGTACAACGCCGCGAACGAGCCCGTAGCAGTGGGCGAGATCGAGGGTTAGTTTCTCTCGAACCCGTGGAACAACAGCGGCCGGTTTCCTGCGGGAGGCCGGCCGCTGTCGTCCGTGTCACGAGCACGCGTCACCAGGGTGGCGGTGAATCTGGAGGTGAACCGTTCGGACGCTCCGGCCCCGGCCCCGGCCCCGAGCCCGATCTCGATCCGGATCCCGATCTCGACCCGGGCCAGGGGTTGGGGCCATCACGCCACAGCCGAGACCGGATGTGCTGCTGCGCCAACTGGAGATCGGGCTCGCCGAGCGCGGATCGGAAGGCCACCCTGCTCGGTGGCGGCTCCCGATACACGCGCCCCGACGGGTACGTCCATTCGTAAACGCCGCGTTCGTCCTGCACCACGAGACAGTTGCCGTGGTGCTTGAGTATGTGGTGACCTCGACACAGATACCCGAGATTGTCCGTTGCGGTCGGACCGCCATCCTCCGCCGCGATCGTGTGGTCGATGTCGCACCGGTACGTGGGTAGCCCACAGCCGGTGAACCTGCAGTGCTCGTCTCGTGCTGCTAGGAAGTTGCGCAGTTTTGCCGGAACTCGGTACCCCTCCACGGAGAGCACATCACCCGTGTTCTCCGAGCCGGTGCTGTCGTCGACGATGACCGTATCCCAGGTCGGGGTGTCGTGCGCGATGCGCTGGGCGGTGTCCGTGTCGATTGGACCGACCCCCACCAACTCCGGCTGGAACCAGCCATCATCAATGACGGTCCCGGTCCCTGTGCCAGTACTGGCCGCACCGAGTCGACCGGTCAGCGACACCGGAACGAGCACCTGTATGCGGGCGGATACTCGAGGGCCGAGACGCGGCTGCCGGCCGTCTGTCTCGGGCACCTGGCCCTCGAGCAGGAGCGCGACCAAGCTGTCGGCGCGCGCCTCGGGCAGCGGCCGTTTCATCGCCTCTCGGGCAGCTCTCGGAGCCAGTGCATCGGCACGCCCCGTGTCTGCAGTACTTACGCCCGTGGGCCCGGTGTCTGCAGCACCCGCGTCCCGCTGCACACTCGATGCCGACACATCCGTCTGTTGCAGTCGCTTGCCATGCTGCGTGAGCTGGTCAAACACCGCATGCGCTTCAACGCTGGTCAGATGGGTGGTCAAGTTGCACATGCCGTCTTCAAGTTCGGTAAGCCACACTCGCCGGTACTGTTTCGCAGACCGATGCCGGTCATTAAATGTGACCCCCGCCACCTTCTCTGCGAGGCGCTTCGCGACCGGTGCCAGCAGGGGAGGGGTCTGCGCGAGTGCATACGGTAGGACGGCTGCCTCGTACAGCTTGTACCGTCGTGCCACCTCGATACCTGCGGCCTCCTCGCCCAGGAGCACCCCGTCAGCGTCAACGAGCGTGCCGCCGAGCTGTTCAGCGGCATGCTGCAAGATGATGCGCCCCGCATCAACCACGGTGCGCACATGCTGGGTGGTGAGGTCGCCTGCTGCCTGCGCCTTGTGGAGCTTGGGACACCACTCCAACGCGTCTACCGCGTGAGCAATATCCCTGCTGACGTGGGACTCGGGCACGTGCAGAGCCGCCGCAATCTCGGCGCGCACCACGCGATGGGCCCGGTCGCGACGCACCACCGCACCCCGAGGAAGCCCCACCGGTCGCCCGGGCCCAACCGTGAGCGCCTGTCTCGCGAGCTCCTCTGCAGCAGATCCCGGATCTACTCCCACCACACGCAGCCCCTCGCGCTCAGCGAGACGATAGGCCTGCGCGAGGAGCGTGTCTCGGCGTGCACCAAGGGCACGCATGCTCGCGTCAACATCCACGATCTGGGAGACCAGATCGGCGAGGTGCCCCAGGTGAGGGCTTTCGTCTTCGAAGGGATGTTGCATGGTTCCATTGCAGCAGCAACCACCGACAAACAAGCCCGGTTTTGGGGCCCTCCCGATACAAAGTTTCGGGCAGTTTTTAGGTATGGACCCTACAACAAACCAAGCGCTACTCGGCCCCCGTGACCGCCGGTCCCGAAGCCGCCGGTCCCGAAGCCTTCGCCTCGACGTCCTGCGCGAGCGTGCCGAGGTACAGCTCGATCACGCGGGGGTCGTTCGCGAGCTCACGGCCGGGCCCCTCATACGCATTGGTGCCGTGGTCGAGCACGTATGCGCGGTCGCAGATCTGCAGACACCTACGCGCGTTCTGCTCGACCATGATGATCGTGACGCCTGTCTTGTTGATCTGGCGGGTGCGAATGAATGTCTCGTCCTGGCGCACGGGGGAGAGCCCGGCGCTTGGCTCGTCGAGCAGCAGCACGCTCGGGCTCATCATGAGCGCGCGGGCCATCGCGACCGACTGCCGTTCACCGCCCGAGAGCGAGCCCGCGAGCTGCTTCTGCCGTTCGGCGAGCATGGGAAACAGGTCCCACATCTCGGCCACGCGGCTGGCAAACTGCTTGGGCTTCAGAAACAGCCCCATCTGCAGGTTCTCTTCGATCGAGAGCGACGGAAACACGTTGTTGGTCTGCGGCACGAAGCCCACCCCGGCACGCACGAGCTCGTTCGTCTTAAATCCCGTAACGTCCTCGCCGTTCAAGAGCACGCGGCCGCTACGAATGTTGACGAGCCCAAACAGCGATTTCAGCAGCGTCGACTTGCCGGCACCGTTCGGGCCGATAATGCCGACCAGCTCGCCTTTGCGAGCCTCGAGTGAGCACTCGTTCAAGATGTTGATGCCGGGCAGGTAGCCCGCGTCCAGGCTCTCCGCCCGCATGACGATATCGTTTTGCGCAGTCATCGCGACTCCTCTGAAATCTCCTGTGCCAATTCTTCGGCGGCCTCTGTGGCGATCGCGCGAATCACGCCCGTCGTGAGCACGTCATCGTCGCCGAGGTCGCGGTCGTGGTGCGCACCCAAGTAGGCGTCAACGACGGCCGAGCTGGTCATGACCTCCTCGGGGAGGCCCTCGGCGATGATCTTGCCCTGCGCCATCACCACCACCCAGTCCGAGATGTGGCGCACCATGTGCATGTCGTGCTCCACAAACAGCACGGTCGTGCCCTCGTCGCGCAGCATCTGAATGTGGTCGAGCAGGCTCTGCGTGAGGGCCGGGTTCACGCCAGCCATCGGCTCGTCGAGCATGATCATCGACGGGTTGGTCATGAGCGCCCGCGCCATCTCGAGCAGCTTCTTCTGGCCGCCCGACAGCCCGCCTGCCATGTCGTCGCGTTTCTCGTGGAGCTTGAACTTGCGCAGCAGATCCTCCGCGCGCTCGACGTTTTCGCGCTCGCGTTTCGCCCACAGCGGCTTCACGAGACCCACGAACATGTTCTCACCGGGCTGATCATTCGCCCCGATGAGCATGTTCTCGAGGACCGTCATGCGGTTCAGGGCCTTCGTGAGCTGAAAGGTCCGGATCATGCCGGCACGCGCGACCTTGGTCGCGTTCGTGCGGCCCAACTGCCGCCCTTCAAACGACCAGCTGGCCTTGCCCTCGCTGCTGCCGACCAGGCTGGCCGCGTTTGAGGGGTGATCAAAGCCCGTGAGGAGGTTGAAGAAAGTCGTCTTGCCGGCGCCATTCGGTCCGATGAGCGCCGTGATCGCGCCGCGCTGCACCTGCAGGTGGTCAACGTCGACCGCGGTCATGCCGCCGAACCGCCGCTCGATGCGGTCCACCGTGAGAATTGGATCCGGCTTCGCAACCCCGGGAGTTTGCTCGAGCGTGCGCAGTTCAGCGCGCAGGGCCTCGCGATCGCTCGGATACGCGAGCGCGTTCGTGGATGGTGCGTTAGACATTGAACGACAGCTCCTTCTTGTTGCCGAGTATCCCTTGTGGCCTGAATATGACGAGCAGCATGAGCATCAGGCCAATCAGGATCCAGGAAACGATCTCGGTCTGCTGCGCGTTGAACACGCTTGCCGGCACGAACTCGGTCATGGTCGCCGAGATGACGAGGCGCACGACGAAGAACAGGATCGATCCGAGCAGCGGGCCAAGGATGGTTGCGGCGCCGCCGAGCAGCATGATCATCCACAGGTTGAACGTGGTGGCGCGGCCCATGCCGTCGGGGTTGATGGCTGAAGGAAGCACCATGATGATGCCGCCGAAGCCGCCCATGACGCCGCCGATCATGAGCGCCTGCATCTTGTACGAGAACGTGCTCTTGCCGAGGCTGCGCACCGCGTCCTCGTCCTCACGGATGCCCTTGAGTACGCGACCCCAGGGGCTGCGCATCAGCAGCCAGGTGATGAGAAGGAAGAGCGCCACGAGGCCCCAGGCCACGATGCGTGACCACCAGTCATCGACGCCGGTGTTGACGTACTCGAGCCCCAGAATGGACGTGCGGCCCTCTGGCAGCGGGGAAAGGGCATTGAACTCCACGCGGAAGTTGGGGCTCTGGATGCCGCTCGGGCCGCCGGTAAACGGGGAGAGATTGGCGAGCCTGGCGACCATGCGCACGATCTCGGCCGCGCCGATCGTGACGATCGCGAGGTAGTCCCCGCGCAGTTTGAGCGTTGGGATGCCGAGCAGCAGCGCGAAGAGGGCTGAGCAGAGCATCGAGATGATCAGCGAGGGGAAGAACCCGAGGCCGCTCATGACCGAGATGACGAAGCCGTAGCCGCCAAGCAGCATGAAGCCGGCCTGACCCATATTCATGAGGCCGGTAAAGCCAAAGTGAATGTTGAGGCCAATCGCAGCGAGGACAAACGCTGCCGTAACCGGGCTGATCGCTGTCTGCAGAATGGATTCCAGCAGATTGGTGAGAAACTCCATTGTGTGCCCCTAACCGATTCGTTCTTTTCGGCCGAAGATGCCCTGGGGGCGAATCAGCAGCACAACAATGAGAATGAAGAGTGCCGCGGCCTGTTTCAGGTCACCGGGCAGCCAAATGTTTGCGACCTCGATGATGTAACCGATGATCATGGATCCGACGATGGCGCCAAATGCCGTGCCGATGCCGCCGAGCACGACCGCCGCGAACAGCAGCAACAGGTAGTGCCAGCCGGTGTTCCAGGAGATGCCGTTGAGCACCAGGCCGAGGAGCACGCCCGAGAGTCCAGCGAGCGCCGAGCTGCCGACCCAGACGACTCGGATCACCCGGTTGACGTCGATGCCTGAGGCCTCGGCGAGCGCCGGGTTGTCTGACACCGCGCGCGTGGCGCGGCCAAACCGCGTGTACTTGAGGGCGAGGCTCGTCCCGACAATCGCGACGAGGGCGATGCCCATCGCAACATAGGACTGCACGGTGAGCGTGACCCCGAGCATGGTGACCGTTGCGGGGGTGCTCGGGTCGATGCGCAGGATGTTGGCGCCGAAGAAGAACTGGAACACGTTCTGCAGCACGATCGAGAGACCGATGGAGACGATCATGAGCTGCATCAGGCTCAATCGCTTCTTGCGCAACGGCTTCCAGAGCACCGCGTCTTGCACCCAACCGAATGCGGCGAGCAGTATGAACGCGATGCCGCCCGAGAGCCAGATATTGCCGGTGAGACCCATGAAGAGGAAGGCGAGAATGCCGCCCATCGACATCATCTCGGCGTGCGCAAAGTTCGTCATGCCCGTGGTGCCGTAGACGAGTGAGAGCCCGACGGCGGCGAGTGACAGCAGCAGCCCCATGCGAATACCGGAGGCCGACTGCTGCCAGAACCGGGCCCACGAGAAGCCTTCGCCGCTGGCCTCGGTGGCTGACGCGCCGGTGCCATCGGGCTGGTTGGTGGTGGCGGGCTTCTGTGAGCCGCCCGATGACTCATCGTCCTCTGTGCCCGGTGCGGGCGCTGCGGCCGCGGCATCATCGGTGAGCGGGAAGAGCGCGCTCGAGCTCGTGTAGAGCTTCACCGTAATCGTGCGAGTCGACTGGCCCTTGGCGAACTGGCCGCTCGGCAGCGTCGAGCTGTCGAGCGCAACGGTGTACTCACCCTCGGCATCGACGGCAAACGCCCAGCGGCCTTCCGCATCAGTGTCAACCTGCTGCTCACCATCGTTGAGGTCGAGGGTGACACCAGCGGCGGGCTCGCCCGCGGTGGTCTTAATGATGCCCTGGATGCAGGCGGTGGCAGGGTCGGGAGCGCAGGCCGCGGCGTGCGCGGGGGGAGCCAATAGCGTCGACAGCCCAAGCAGTGCCGTCAAGCTAATCAGAAGAAGGAGCAGGAAGCGTCTGAGAGACGCCCCGCTCCGTTGCGGGGTGAGGATCACGTGACCTCCATTGGTCGTTTTCCATCGTGAAGCGAATACGTTCTGCGGCTCTGTGACCTGCCTGAGTTCACAATGCCAGTTGTTCAGTGAATATAGCGGAGTCGAGAGCAACCGAGCGCACCGGCTGTCGGCATGGTGCAATTTACTGTGGCGAGGCGGCGCATAAGTCTGTCCGTATCGGCCGGAGATTGGGGCTGCGGGTGCGCGACTCGGGCCAGTACGCTGCTGACTATGGCTGCCCTGACGGTTGATGAATTACTGGCCGCTCCGCACGGGCGGCGGCTGTGCCTCGCGTTCGCGGAGCTCGCGTGTCAGGCGCTGGCAACAATAGCCCCAGAAGAACACTGGCGTTCACATGCACTCTTCCAAGCCAGTCACGTGCTCGACCCGGGAGTCGGCACCTCGCGCGTCATGCTCTATGTCGCGGGTGGCGAGTCGGCGCCGCCGCCTGACAACTCAGGTGCGCGTCAGGCCGAGGTTATCGGCGAGGTGGTCAGCGCGCTCGCGGATCTTTCGTTGCCCGAGTCCACGCCCGAACTGCTTCTCGAGGCGCTCGCGATGTGCGTGGAGGATGCACGTTACTGGCAGCCGCCGGTTGGCGTGCACGTGCTCGCCGCGGCGCCCGAGCTGGGCCCGCCGCTCGAGCGTGTCGCGGCGCACATCCTCGCGTCCCCGGCTTCGGGATGGTGGGCAGAGGACATGGTGGCAGCCCCGCAGTGGCTGAGCAGTTTTGGTTTGGGCGCCTCGCCCGAGACCGGCCCCCGCGACACCGGGGCGATTTTGGCGCGATGGGCCGATCACGTCACCCAACTCGAAGTAGTGGGCCTGCGCGAGCGCGAGGCCGACCCCACCGCGGCGCGGAGTGGAGAGTGGTGGTCTATCCCGCCGTATGGGCTACTCGAATCAACGCGTGCCCTCGACAGGTTTGGTCCCCTGCGGCTGCATCTCAAGGAGGACTCAAACGGGCCAGAGGCGGCGGCGGTCACGCAAGTAGGCTGGCCCGAGAGTGCCCGAGTGTTTGAGCTGCGTGGACCGGAGGACTGGGCGGTGCTGTGCCGCATCGGATCGATCTCGGTTGTGCACGAGAAGCGACTGGATTGGCACCGCGCTACCGGCGAGGAACGTGACTGGATCATGCCCGACTGGCGGATTGTGGCCAAGCAGTTCGATGCCGTGCACCTGAGCGTGGCGGGCTATCTCACGAGCGCGGGGCGCGCGATTGACTGCGGCCCAGGATCGAACCCGGCGCGCCCCGCGAGCGTGATCGCCGGGTGGGACCCAGGCGTCACCTACTGGCTCAACGATGTCGCCCGGCAGACCGGCGCGGTCGTGCACTGGGAGCGGATGGAACCCGACACCCATATCAATGTCGAGGCGTGGCGCCCGTCGAGTGACGCGGCCTCCCCAGGCCGTCGCGGGGAGTGACGGGACGTCACCGATAGGATCAGAGGCATGGCAGAGCGATCCTGGTCTTTTTCAAAAGCCTTCCGTAATATCTTCAGCGGCCCCGAACTCATCACCGATGACACCTGGGACGATTTGGAGGCGGCGCTCATCACCGCAGACTTCGGCCCAGACATCACCGAGGTCATCCTTGATCAACTGCGCGCCGACGTCACGCGCCACCGCGTCACCGAGGTGAAGGAGATGCGGCGCATGCTGCGCGACGCGATCGAGGAGAAGCTCGCGGCGTACGATCCGACGCTGAAGCTCTCGGAGCGGCCCGCCGTGATCCTCGTCGTCGGCGTCAACGGAGTCGGCAAGACGACTACGATCGGCAAGTTCGCCAAGTACCTCACCGCGTTCGACAAGAAGATCATCGTGGGGGCGGCAGACACGTTCCGCGCCGCGGCCGTTGAGCAGCTCGCGACCTGGGCCGACCGTGCGGGCGTCGACCTCGTGCGCCCGCAGCAGCAGGGTCAGGATCCGGCATCAGTTGCGTTCCAGACCGTGCAGCGCGCGATCGATGAGAACTACGACATCGCCATCATCGACACCGCAGGGCGCCTGCAGACCAAGGGTGGCCTGATGGATGAGCTCGGCAAGGTGCGCCGCGTCATCGAGAAACTCGCCCCCGTCTCTGAGGTGCTGCTCGTGCTCGACGCGACGACCGGGCAGAACGGTCTCGCCCAGGCCGAAGCCTTCATCGAACACGCCGGGGTTACCGGGCTCGTGCTCACCAAGCTCGACGGCTCGGCCAAGGGCGGGTTTGTGCTCTCGGTGCAGCAGAAGACCGGTCTCGCGATCAAGCTCGTGGGTCAGGGCGAGGGCATCGGTGACTTGACGGGCTTCACGCCCCACGTGTTCGCGCAGCAGCTCGTCGGCTAGCGGAAGCCAGCGGCGCAAAGCCAAACGCGTTGAGCAGGAGCGCGATCGCGGCGACGCCACCGCAGAAGATTGTGAGCGGCCGGGCGAGGTCCACGGTCAATGCTGTGCCAGCCGCCGCGACCAACAACGCAACCAGAGCGACACCGTACGCTCGCCACTGATCGCGACTCCATGTGCGGGCCGAGCGCGTGAGACTCCAGGGTGAGGGCACGCACGTGGCGATCGCGACAAGCAGCAGAAGCCCGTGGAGCGTGTCAAAGCCGCGGGGATCACCCATGATTGCGATGAGCCAGCCGTACGCAAGCGCGAACAATGCCGTACCAATACGTGCCGCCGCGGTGGGGGCCGGGCCGGCAGGCTCGCCCACCTCGCGCGCCTTCGCGAGCTGACGCAGCGGGATCCAGCCGAGGGCCGCCGACACTGCGAACCCGAGCAGCAGCGCCGGGAACACCGCAAACCGTTGATGCGTGACGATGAGCCAGATCATCAGTCCGAGCCCCGAAAGACTGAGCCCGGCACCGAGCCAAAACTGCAGACCGGTGTCGCGCGCCGCATCACCAAACCGTTTGTTGCCCCCGGCCAACGCGGAAATAATCAGACACAGCGCAGCGGTCGGAGCAAACGTGTAGACGGGTGCCCCGATGGGTGCGACGGTGGCAGCGGAGGCCGCCAGTAGCGCGCCAGACGAGAATGCCGACCAGAGTTTGAGTCTGGTCAGTTCGCGCGCTGGAGTGTCGGACGCGCGGATGCGAGGCTCGCTGGCCGAGCGCGTGAGCTCAATTGGACCGGTCTCGCGCGAACCGCCGACCAGTGGTGGTGCCGTCACGAGCGCTTCCCCAAGCTCCCGCAGCGTACGCCGGTTGTACATGCGTATGACATCGGTATTGTCCCCTGTTCCCCATACCCGGACCGCATGGCACATGCCTACGACCCGCGCGTTGGAGAATATCAGGCATTGGCACGCGCTAGAATCGGAACCACTATGGCTACTTTCGGAAACCTCTCAGCGCGGCTCACTGACACCTTCAAGAACCTGCGCTCGAAGGGCAAGCTGTCGGCCTCTGACGTCGACAGCACGGTTCGCGAGATTCGGCGCGCCCTGCTCGAGGCCGACGTCGCCCTCGACGTCGTCAAGGAGTTCACGGGCAAGGTGCGCGAGCGCGCCCTCGGCGACGAGGTCAACCAGGCACTCAACCCGGCCCAGCAGGTCGTGCAGATCGTCAACGAGGAGCTCGTCGAGATCCTCGGTGGTGCGCAGCGTCGCCTGGAGTTCGCGAAGAACCCTCCCACGATCATCATGCTCGCCGGCCTCCAGGGCGCCGGTAAGACGACGCTCGCGGGTAAGCTCGCGAAGTGGCTCAAGGGCCAGGGCCACACGCCGATCCTCGTCGCGTGTGACCTCCAGCGCCCCAACGCCGTCACTCAGCTCGGCGTCGTCGCCGAGCAGGCTGGCGTTGCGATCTACGCCCCCGAGCCCGGCAACGGCGTGGGCGACCCCGTCAAGGTCGCCAAGAACGGTGTCGCCGAGGCGAAGGCCAAGCACCACGACTTCGTGATCATCGATACGGCCGGCCGCCTGGGCGTCGACGAAGAGCTTATGAAGCAGGCCGCCGATATTCGCAAGGCGACGAACCCTGACGAGGTACTCTTCGTCATCGACGCCATGATCGGTCAAGACGCGGTCGCCACGGCGAAGGCGTTCCAGGAGGGTGTCGACTTTACGGGCGTCGTGCTCACGAAGCTCGACGGCGACGCGCGCGGCGGTGCCGCGCTCTCGATCCGGAGCGTCACGGGCCGTCCCATCATGTTCGCCTCGACCGGCGAGGGCCTCGGTGATTTCGAGCCCTTCCACCCGGACCGTATGGCGAGCCGCATCCTCGACCTCGGCGATATCCTCACGCTCATCGAGCAGGCGCAGAGCGCCTTCGATGAGGAAGAGGCGATGAAGGTTGCCGAGAAGATCGCGACTGACTCGTTCACGCTCGACGACTTCCTCGGCCAGATGCAGCAGCTGCGCAAGGCCGGTTCCATCAAGAAGATGATGGGCATGCTCCCGGGCATGGGCAAGATGAAGGATCAGCTCGACAATTTCGACGAGCGCGAGATCGTGCGCACCGAGGCGATCATTCAGTCGATGACGAAGGCCGAGCGCCAGAACCCCAAGATGCTCAACGGCTCGCGCCGTCTGCGCATCGCCAAGGGTTCGGGCATGACCGTGACTGACGTGAACCAGCTCGTGCAGCGTTTCGAGCAGGCCGCCAAGATGATGAAGACCGTCGCCAAGGGCGGAGTGCCGCAAATCCCCGGCATGGGACCGATGCCCGGAATGGGTGGCCACGGCGGCAAGAAGAAGCAGCAGGCCAAGGGCAAGGGCAAGAAGCAGTCGGGCAACCCGGCAAAGCGGGCCCAGCAGGCCACAGGGATCGAGGCAGCACCGGCCGCGGCCCCCGCGGGCTCGGGCTTTGGTCTCGGCGGGGGCGGCGCGGCCGCCGCTCCGAGCGAGGAAGAGCTCGCGAAGCTGCAGCAGATGCTCGGCAAGGGTCTGCGCTAAGCCATGAGCAGGGGAGCGATCCGCGGCGCCGAATACTTCATCGGCTCCGAGATCGCTGCCCGCGACCTCTGGGTCACGGTTCCACTCGACTGGAACGACCCCGAGGGTGAGACGATTCGCGTGTTTGCGCGCGAGCTCGTCGCCGCCGAGAAGCGTAACGAGGATCTACCGCTGCTCGTGCACCTGCAGGGTGGCCCGGGAGGTAAAGGCCCGCGCCCGCTGACGCGCGGCGCCTGGCTCGATGCTGCGCTGAAGCGCTTTCGGGTGATTGTGCCGGATCAGCGCGGCACTGGCCGCTCGACGCCACTCTCGGGCAGTGACTTCGCCTCGCTCCCCGCGGCTGAGGGCGCGCGGCGGCTCGCCCTGCACCGGGCCGACTCGATCGTGCGCGACTTCGAAGCGATTCGGATGGCCCACTACGAGGGGCGCAAGTGGTGGAGCCTCGGGCAGAGCTACGGCGGGTTCTTGACCCTGCACTACCTGTCGACACACCCCGAGGCGCTCGTCGCTTCGGCGATCACGGGCGGGCTGCCATCGATTGATCCGGATCCGGACGAGGTGTATCGCCGCACGTTTCCTCGCGTGCTTGATAAGAACCGGGCCTTCGCTGAGCGGTTGCCACACCTAAGCGAGCGCATCGCCCGCGTCGCCGACGTGCTTGCGGCGGGGGAGACCCGGCTACCCGACGGCGACCTCCTCACGGTGCGCAGGCTCCAAACGCTGGGGCTCGACTTCGGCATGGGCCCCGGATACGATCGCGTGCACTGGCTGTTTGATGAGGCGTTCGTCGACGTCGACGAGACGCGCCTGAGCGACACCTTCGTCGAAACGGTGGGCGCCGCGACGTCGTTCGCGACGAACCCGCTCTTCATGGCGCTGCAGGAGAGCATCTACGGCCCCGGGCCCACGACCTGGGCGGCGCAGCGGGCACGCGTCGAGCGCCCCGAGTTCGACGAGTCCCAGCGGCCGCTGCTTTTCACGGGTGAGATGGCGTTCCCCTGGATGTTTGAGGAAGTGCGTGCGCTACGCGGGTTTCGCGCGAGCGTCGAGGAATTGGCCGCCCGCGAGTGGTCGATCGCACTGTACGACCACGCCCGGTTGGCGGCGAACGAGGTTCCCGTGGAGGCCGCGGTCTACTTCAACGACATGTACGTCGACGCCGACCTCTCACTCGACACCGCACGACGCGTGGGCGGCATCGAGACCTGGGTGACAAGCGAGTACGAGCACGACGGCGTGCACCACGACGGTGTCGCAGAGCGGCTGTTTGCCACACTCGAGCTTCGGCTCGGATAAAACCCCTGGTCGCAACATAAATTGCGATTTTGGCCTGATTGTGGCAAAATTGTGGAGTTCGCGAAATACGCGTGCCCAGGTTTTCACGCCGATCACTCCTTGGATGTGGGTCGAGCGTCGTGCCATTCAATTCAAGGAGTCACTCATGGCTGTCAAGATTCGCCTCAAGCGCTTCGGCAAGATCCGTTCGCCCTTCTACCGTGTTGTCGTTGCAGACTCGCGCACCAAGCGCGACGGTCGCGTCATCGAGGAGATCGGCAAGTACCACCCCACCGAGAACCCCTCGTTCATCGAGATCAACTCGGACCGTGCACAGTACTGGCTCAGCGTTGGCGCACAGCCGACCGAGCAGGTTGCTGCACTCCTCAAGCTGACCGGCGACTGGGCTAAGCACACCGGTGTTGGCTCGACCGAGTCGAAGGTGCTCGCTCCCGAGCCCAAGGCTGTCTTCCAGGTAGACGCTGCCAAGAAGACCGTCCTGCGCCCCAAGGCTGAGAAGCCCGCAGAGGCTCCCGCTGCTGAGTCGGCAGACGCTCCCGCCGAGGAAGCAGCTGCAGAGACCACCGAGGCCTAAGTCTCCATGGCTGAACAGGCGCTGGCTGAAGCGCTCGACCACCTGGTGCGCGGTATTTCCGCGCACCCCGATCAGGTGCGCGTGGATTCACGCGACACCGGTCGCGGCGAGGTCCTCGAGGTGCGCGTGCACCCGAACGACCTCGGTCGCGTGATCGGCCGTGGCGGGCGCACCGCATCTTCGCTGCGCACGGTCGTCTCTGCCCTGTCAGAGGCTGGCCGCGTGCGCGTCGACGTGATCGACACTGATGTGGCTGGTTCCGGTGCGACGAGCACCGGTGCGACCACTACCGACGCAGTCGAGGGCGGCGCCTGATGGCCGACGCTTCCGGGCGTGCGCAAGCTCCCCGCCCCGCTAGCGGGGCGGGGAGCTTGCGCGTTGGCCGACTCACCAAGCCCCACGGACTGAAGGGCGGCGTCAAGCTCGAGCTCTTCACCGACAACCCTGCGCTCCGGTTTGTGCCTGGCGCGCAGTTCCACCTCCAGGTGCCCGCGGACTCAGAGTGGTTCGGGCGCACCATCACGATGCGCGAGCTGCGCTGGTTCAACGAGTCACCCGTCGGTTTCTTCGCCGAGGTGCCCGACCGTAACGCGGCCGAGAGCATCGTGCGCGCGATCCTGTGGATCGATGAGCAGGCCGTCGACGAAGGCGAAGAGGACAACGCCTGGTACGACCACCAGCTCGTCGGACTCGACGTCGTGCGCGAAACCGAGGCCGGGCCTGAGGTCCTGGGCAAGGTTGCCGAAGTGCGACACTTCCCGGCGCAGGATCTTCTCGTCATCACGACCCCCACCGGCACCGTGCTCGTGCCCTTCGTCGAGGCGATCGTGCCGAGCGTCGACATCGAAGCTGGCATCGTGCACGTCACCCCGCCCGTTGGCCTGTTCGATGAGGACGAGGCTGAGGTCGCGAGGGGCGACGAGTGAGGATCGACGTCGTCTCGATCTTTCCCGGATACTTCGACGCGCTCGAGCTGTCATTGCTCGGCAAGGCGAAAGACAAGGGACTGATTGACCTACGGGTACATGACCTGCGCGACCACGCGCATGACAAGCACCGCAAGGTCGACGACACGCCCGCTGGCGGCGGCGCCGGCATGGTGATGAAGCCCGAGCCCTGGGGCGAGGCACTCGACGGGATTCTCGCGAGCGCGGCCGATGAGGCGCCGGGTGCTGATCCGGATCCGCTCATCATTTTCCCGTCACCCGCCGGTGACGTGTTTAACCAGCGCATGGCCCGCGAGCTCGCGCATGAGTCGCATCTCGTGTTCGGGTGCGGTCGCTACGAGGGCATCGACCACCGCGTGTTTGACGAGTACTCGGCCCGCGGTCGCGTACGCCTCGTCAGCATCGGCGACTATGTGCTCAATGGCGGCGAGGTGGCGTCGATCGCGATGATCGAGGCGATCGGTCGTTTGGTGCCCGGTGTCGTCGGCAACCCGCTGAGCCTCGTGGAGGAGTCGCACGAGGAGGACGGTCTGCTCGAGTACCCGAGCTACACCAAGCCCGCCTCGTGGCGCGATCGCGAAGTCCCCCCGGTACTCCTGGGTGGCAATCACGCCCACATCGAGAAGTGGCGGCACGAGCAGCGCATCGAGCGGACACGCCAGGTGCGCCCGGATCTGCTGCCCCGAGAACTGCGCGGCGAGTCGCGTGGTCGGCACGCCGCCGACTAACGCGCCACTAGGCTTGACGCATGCGTGATGTGATTTCGGCCGCCGTCGGCAAGGCTGTGCGCCAGGTGGCGCGGCTGCGCGGCGGCGGCTCGGCCCTCCCCGGTCTTGTCGTCGAGAAGATTGACCCCGGCTACCTGGGGCGTGTGCTCGGTCGCCTGCCCTACGGGGTCGTGGCGGTCAGCGGCACCAACGGTAAGACGACGACCACGAAGATGATCGTTGAGATGTTGGAGGCGCGCGGCCTACGCGTGTTCACCAACAAGACCGGGTCAAATTTCTCGCGCGGTGTCGTTGCTGCCGCAATCCAGGAGAGCTCCATGCGAGGTCACCTGGATGCCGACGTCGCCGTGCTTGAGCTCGACGAGGCGCACGCAATGTACTTCATTGATCGCGTGCCCCCTCGATTTACGCTGCTGCTCAACGTATTGCGCGATCAGCTCGACCGCTTCGGTGAGATCGACACGACGGCCCAGTACCTGCAGCGCATCGCTGATGCGACCACCGCGGGCCTCGTCGTGAACCGTGAGGATCGCCTCGTTGCGGCCATCGGGGAACGCACACGCGAGCGCGGGGGAGCGACGAGTTCGCCCGACGTGCGCGCATTCGGGCTGGCCCCCGATCTGCTCGCCACCTTTCCGAGTGACGAAGACTTTCATGCCGGGGAGGTGTCGGTGGCGATTTCCAACCGCCCCGCTGACGTCACCCTGGTGAAGCTGGGCGACCACGAAGCCACATTCGAGATAGACGGCGAGGCGCACCAGACGGCGCTCAAGCTAGAGGGGCTGTACAACACCTTCAACGCCGCAGCAGCGCTGGCCACCGTACGCATGGTGCTTGCGGCGGGTCCGCAGGCCGGTCATCACGCACACCGTGAGCCCTCGGCTGACAGCGCCGCGCTCGTCGAAGCCCTCGCTCAGGTGCGCCCCGCGTTCGGTCGCGGCGAGCAGCTCACGCTCGACGAGCAGCCCCTCGAGCTGGTGCTCGTGAAGAACCCCGCCGGCTTCCGGCTCGGCCTGGCCTCGTTTGAGGCGGAGGGCGTCGCGACCATGATCGCGATCAATGACCAGTACGCCGACGGTCGCGACATGTCGTGGCTGTGGGACGTCGACTTCTCGTCGCTCGCGGGCGCGGGGGTGGACACGGTCTCTGGCACGCGGGCGTGGGACATGGCGCTGCGGCTCGAGCACGATGACGTGGCCACGAGCCTCGTCGAAGAGGATCTCGGCCAGGCGCTTGCGGCGTTCCGCGAGCGCACTCCCGGCCAGCCGCGTCGAATCTATTGCACCTATACCGCCATGCTCGAGCTGCGCCGCGCGCTCGCGCTCGTTACCGACGTGGAGGACATCTGGTGACCGACGTACACGAGGCGACCAAGGTTGCCGGCTCAACGCGCGAGCTCGTCATTCTCTCGCTCTACCCGCGAGACATGAACATTTATGGCGACCGCGGCAACGTGCTGGCGCTGACGCGTCGCGCCCGCGCACACGGTTATGACCCCGTCGTGATCGACCTGAACCCAGGCGATCCCATGCCCGCGCACGTCGATGTCGTCATCGGCGGCGGCGGGCAGGACTCGGGCCAGGGCCGGGTCGCCGCAGACCTGCTGGACCGCAAGGCCGACTTTCACGCCCTCGCAGAGGTGGGCACGCCCATGCTGCTCGTCTGCGGCCTGTACCAGCTCTTCGGGCACCGATTCATCACCCACACGGGCGAGACGCTCGAGGGTATTGGGGTGCTCGACGTCGAGACCCGGGGTGGTTCGGACCGCATGATCGGCAACATCGTGCTCGAATCCGACGATCTCGGCGAGATTATCGGCTACGAGAACCACAGCGGCAATACGACGCTCGGGCCCGGATCGCGGCCACTGGGGCGCGTGCTCCAGGGCGCCGGCAACAACCCGACCTCGGGTGAGGAGGGCGCGCGCACGCGCAACGTGATCGGCACGTACCTGCACGGCTCACTGCTGCCCAAGAACCCGGCCGTCATCGACTTCTTGATCGGCGAGGCCGCGAAGGCACGGTACGGCACCTTCGCGCCGTCGGTGGAAGTCAGCGAAACAGTTACCCGGGCGCGGGCGAGCGCCAAGCGCCGCCCGCGGTAGTGCGCGATCGCGCTATTCGATCTCGCCGGTGATCCGGCCCCGCACACGCCGCAGATCCTCCATCAGTGAGCCCACGAGCACCCAGTGCTCGGGGCTGGGCTGCGGGATCGTGTAGGGCGCGGTCAAGGCGGGCGGCTCGGAGGTGTTGGGCTCCTCCGAGTGGGCCAGGCGGGCCAGATCGTGCGCCGCGCGACGCATCTCGTCGGCCATGCCGTGAACGGTCGGGTCGGAGGCCAGATCAGGGGAGTAGAGATCGGTGAGTGCGCGAGCCATGCCGATCACCTGGGTGACGATGGGCTGGAGCCGCTGGAACTGCCGGTCGTCCTCTTCGAGCGCCTCGCGGTAGCGGCGGCTGCGCGGATTGAAGCGCAGGCTGTCGCGGGCCTGCCGCAGCAACTGGTGCACCCGGGTACGCTCGGCCTGCAGTGCCCGCGCATCGGCGAGCATCTGGGCGAGCCACTCGGAATCGCGGGGCGTGGTGAGGCCGTCTGCGATCTCCTCGAGCACGAGCGCGGCATCGTCCGTGAGCATGACGATCGCCTCGTGCATCGACGAGTTGCGCACGGGAGCCACGACGAGGGCATTGATGAGCACGCCGATGGCGGCCCCGATCGCGGTCTCGACGAGCCGTTCAACGCCATAGTGCAGCTGGAGGCCGCCCAGCGCGATCATGAGCAGCGCGCTGATTGCGACCTGGTTCGCGGAGGCGGGAGTCATCCGCAGCAGCCATCCGACGGCCATTGCCGCGGGAATCGCGGCAATGAACAGCCACGACTGGTCCCCAAACAGCGATCCGGCACCGATCGCTACTGACACCCCGATCAGCACGCCGACGACGCGCTCGAGGCCCTTCGTGAGCGACTGATCGACGTTGTCCTGCATCACGAGCAGGGCAGCGATCGCGCCAAAGATGGGCATCTGCTCGGTGAAGATTGCCGCGCACACGAACCAGGTGATGATCGAGGCCGCCGCGCCCTTGAGGAGCTGGAACCAGGAGGGCCGCACCTTGACGGTAAAACGGCCGGTCAGATCGCGCTCGAACCTGCGCCACGGGCGAGAGACCGGGCTGCTCACAGCAAGCCGAGCTTTCGCAGCTCCTCACGCAGCGTCGCACCGTCGGGGCCGTAGACCCAGGGCACGCCGCTCGTGGTTCGGTTGACGCGCGCCTTCGAACGGCCGCCGGCGAGCACCGCTTGGCCGACCGAGAGCTGGCGAATGAGCACCGCCGCGACGTTCTGGGGGTGCGACGTGGCGAACTCGTGGTACAACAGTTCATCGTTCTGGCCGTCGTCGCCGATGAGGATCCAGCGCATGTCGGGGAACTCGCGCGCAATGCGCTGCAGCTCGCGCCGCTTGTGCTCCTTGCCGCTGCGAAACCAGCGGTCGTGGGTTGGCCCCCAGTCGGTAAGCAACAGCGGCCCCATCGGGTACAGGTTGCGGGCGAGGAATCGGCTCAGGGCAGGGGCGGCGTTCCAGGCGCCCGTGGAGAGATAGATGACCGGGCTCCCGGGGTGGTGCGCGGTGATGTGGTCGAGCATCACGGCCATGCCGGGGGTGGCGCTTCTCGCGTGCTCGTCGAGCACGAAGCTGTTCCACGCGGCCACGAACGGCTTGGGGAGCGCGGTCATGAGGATGGTGTCGTCGACGTCAGAGATCACGCCGAGGGAGGCCTGTGGGTCAACGATCTTCACCGGCGCGTGCGCCGCTTCACTGTCGCCGGCCTGCATGGTGACGGTGTGCCAGCCTGCAGAGAGCGACACCGGAACGATGGAATCGATCACGCCGCCGCGATCTGCAACGACCTCGGCGACGGGGACGCCATCGACCAGAACCTGCACGGGCTGGTGCGGCACCGAGAGGCTCGTGAAGGTGCGCCAGCCGCGCACCCGCGACACCGCGGCGACATCGGGGCGAAACCTCGTGTGCTCCCGGCTGTCTGGGCGAAGGTAGAGTACCCGCCCCAGAACGCGCACCCATTCGGTCGTGCCGTACCCGATGTAAGGAATCACCGCGGGAGTCTTGCCCTTGGCCACGGCGCGCTTGGCGCGGCGCGCGTGCATCCAGTCCTCGAGCCGAGCTGCGAGGCGTGGGCGGGAGTCCGGCGGGGTGTTCTCTGTCACCAGGCCAGTCTACGCGGTGGCAACCGACTGTTCGCCGAAACGATATCCCCGCCGACTTGGCGACACCTGTTCGCTAGTGGTTCATTGGGATCGCGGAGCTTCCTCCATGCGGGCGCATGTGTCGAGATTTCTCGGCGTCGAGTGAAATCTCTCTTGACGTCGAATGTAAGTCGCGCCTGACCTGGTAAATCAATAGAATTTGAGCACCGGCCACCGGTCGGTGCTCCGGCGAGAATGATATCTCGTGGCGGATCTCACTAAGGGAGTGAATGGTCCTTTAGTGGATCTATCCCTTGCACTGTGGAGCACTACATGATTGAGAACCTAGACGCGTTAGCCCTAGCGCGCTGGCAATTCGGGCTGACCACGCTGTACCACTTCATCTTCGTGCCGCTTACCGTTGGTATGGCCCTGATCGTCGCAATTCTGCAGACCACCTGGGTCAAGACGGGTAACGCCAAGTACCTGCGCCTCACGAAGCTGTTTGGCAAGATCTTCCTCATCAACTTCGCGATGGGTGTCGTCACCGGCATCGTGCAAGAGTTCCAGTTCGGTATGAACTGGTCAAACTACTCGCGCTTCGTCGGAGACATCTTCGGCGCACCGCTCGCGATGGAGGGGCTCATTGCCTTCTTCTTTGAAGCGACGTTTATCGGCCTGTGGATCTTCGGCTGGGACAAGCTGCCCAAGAAGGTGCACGCCGCCACCATCTGGATGGTCTGGCTCGGCACAGTGATGTCGGCCTACTTCATCCTGGCCGCGAACGCCTTCATGCAGAACCCGGTCGGCTACGAACTGAATGAGGAGAAGGGGCGAGCCGAGCTCACGAGCATCGTTGACGTACTGCTCAACCCCGTCGCGCTCACGCAGTTTCCCCACACCATCTTCGCGGCGATCATGTTCGCCGGCACCGTCATGGTCGCCGTCGCAGCATGGCACCTCAAGCGCAACCAGTTTGTCGATGAAATGCGCACGACGCTACGATTTGGCGCGGTCGCCAACATCCTCGCGTTCATGGGCGTGGGCCTCTCCGGCCACTCGCTCGGCGTCGTGATGAGCCAGACGCAGCCCATGAAGATGGCTGCGGCCGAGGCCATGTATGACACGGCCACCGGACGGGACGCCTCGTTCTCGCTGTTCAGCCTCGGCACCCCCGACGGCGCGCACGAGATCTTCTCGGTACGCATTCCGTACCTCGCCTCCGTGCTCGCCACGAACTCGTTCGACGGCACCGTCGAGGGCATTCGCGACCTGCAGGCCGAGTACACGGCGATGTACTGTGGATCACCCGATTCGCTGCTCACCTGCCCGACCGACGGACAGTTCGCGCCCATCATCTGGGTCACCTACTGGGCCTTCCGTTGGATGATCGGCCTCGGTGCGGTCGCCGCCCTCGTCTCGCTCGTTGGCCTGTGGATCACGCGCAAAAACACGAAGCTGCCGAAGTGGGTCTGGACGGTCGCGCTCTGGACCGCCCCGCTGCCGATGCTCGCATCGCTGGTCGGCTGGATCTTCACCGAGATGGGCCGTCAGCCCTGGATCGTGTTTGGGGTGATGACGACCGAACAAGGGGTGTCGCCGGGAGTCCCGGCGTGGGCGGTGCTCGTATCGCTCGCGGTGTTCACCCTCGTTTACGGCGCGCTCGCGGTCGTCGAATTCAAGCTCATCGCCAAAGCCGCAAAGGAAGGCCCGCCCGAGCTCGAACTCGATGAACACGGCGAAGTCGACCACACGGCCGCCGCAACGGTCTACTAGGAAGGAAGAACCAACACCATGGACCTCACAACCGTCTGGTTTCTCATTGTCGGCGTCTTCCTCATCGGGTACTTCGTGCTCGACGGCTTCGACTTCGGCGTCGGCATGTCCCTGCCGTTCCTCGGCAAGAACAACACTGACCGCCGCATCCTCATCAACACGATTGGCCCGGTCTGGGACCTCAACGAGACCTGGCTCATCGTCGCCGGCGCCGCGATCTTTGCGGCGTTCCCCGAGTGGTATGCCACGATGTTCTCGGGCTTTTACCTCGCCCTGTTGCTGATCCTCGTCGCCCTTATTCTGCGTGGTGTCTCGTTCGAGTACCGCCACCTGGGCAAGGGTCAGAAGTGGACCCGCTGGTTTGACCAGTTCATCTTCTGGGGCTCGGTACTGCCCCCGTTCCTGTGGGGCGTCGCGTTTGCGAATCTCGCGCAGGGCGTTCCCATCTCCCCGATGGAACAGGGCGGCTGGATCTACGAGGGCACGCTCCTCACGCTGCTCAACCCCTACGCGCTGCTCGGGGGTCTCGCCGTGATGCTGCTCTGTTTCACCCACGGTCTCGTGTTCGTGGCGCTGAAGACGACGGGGGAGATGCGCGAGAACGCTCGTTCGCTCGCTACAAAGGCCGGAGTCGTCACGATCGTGGTCGGTGCGCTGTTCCTGGTTTGGACGATCATGCAGCACGCCGGCAGCGATCAGATACCGCTGATCATTGCCTGCTCCGCGGTCGCGGCAGTCGCGCTGATTGCCGCGTGGGTTGCCAACCTGCGAGGCCGCGAGGGCTGGGCCTTTACCGGCAACACGGTCGCGATCGCGTTCGTGCTGCTCGCGATCTTCATGGCACTGTTCCCGAACGTGATGCACTCGAGCATCGATCCGGCATACTCAATGTCGATCAAGGGCGCTGCGAGCTCGCAGATGACGCTCGAGCTGATGACCTGGGTTGCGGTGTTCACGATGCCGCTCGTCATCGCCTACCAGGCGTGGACGTACTGGGTGTTCCGCAAGCGCATCACGCACGCTTCGATTCCGGCGGAGCACGCCTCCGAAGAAGCCACGGCACACTAGCGCCATGAAGCCGCTCGATCCGCGCCTCCTGCGCCATGCCTCCGCCGCGCGCCGTGTGCTCGCGCTCGGCGGGGGCCTCGGCCTCCTGCGCACCCTCGCAACCGTCGCCTGGTGTTGGTTCCTCGCGAACGCCCTCACGGTGGTCGCGTTGCCGGTGCTCGCGGGGGCCGGGGGAGGCGCGGGTCGAATTGGTGAGAATGCTCCGGATCCGGGCCAGCTCACCTCGCTCGTCGCCGGTGCCGCGGCCGCGTTCGTTGTGCGCGCGGTCGCGGGCTGGGCGATGGATGTCACCGCGGCCCGCGGCGCCGTGCGCGCGAAGGAACAGCTGCGCGCAGCGGCGCTCGATGCGCTCGACAGGGCCGCACTACACGGGGTGGCATCGAATGGTGCGGTACCTGCCGCCGAGACGACCACGATTTTAGGCCGCGGGCTCGACGCTCTTGACGGCTACTTCTCTGGCTACCTGCCGCAGCTGATTCTCGCGGTCGTGGCGACGCCGGTGCTCGTCGTGGCCATCCTGCTCGCTGATCCGGTCAGCGGCATTACCGTGCTCATCGTGTTTCCCGTGATTCCCATGTTTATGGTGCTCATCGGCCTCGCGACCAAGACTGTGCAGGATCGCCAGTGGGCGCAGCTGCGGAGGCTCTCGGGATCGTTCCTTGACGCGGTCGAGGGGCTCTCTACTCTTAAGATTTTTCGCCGGGAGTACCGGCAGGCCGCCCGCATTGCGCGGGAGGCCGATGACTACCGCCTGCGCACCATGAAGGTGCTGCGCGTCACGTTTCTCTCGGGCTTCGTGCTCGATCTCGCGGGCACGTTCTCAATCGCGCTCGTGGCCGTTACGGTGGGCACCCGGCTCGTCGACGGCGCGTTCCCGCTCGCGCTCGGGCTCTTCGTGCTGTTGCTCGTGCCCGAGGCTTTCATTCCCATCAGGCAGGTGGGGGCGGCATTCCACGCCTCGACCGAGGGTCTCGCCGCCTCGAGCGATGTCTTCGACCTGATCGATGGCGCAGCTTCGGCCGACGCAGGCCAGGCTTCGCACGTCAGCGTGCGCGAGCGAAGCGAGTCGCCCGAGGCTTCCATCCTGGCCGTTGAAGCGGCCATGATCCGGCGCGGCGACCACATCGTCGCCGGTCCCGTCTCGCTGACCGCGGGGGCGGGGGAGTTCGTCGCCCTCGCGGGCCCGTCGGGCTCAGGCAAGTCGAGCCTGCTCGCCGCGGTGCTCGGGTTCGCCGAGGTCGCCTCGGGCCAGATCACCCGACCCGACACCGTCTCATGGGTGGGCCAAAAGCCCGACCTTGCACGGGGAACTATCGCCGAAAACGTGGCGTTGGGTGAGGAGACGCCCGATCCGGAGCTGGTATCGCGTGCCCTTGATGCCGCGCAGCTGAGCGGCATCGCCCCCGACGCTGCCCTGGGCGCCCTCGGCGCGGGGCTCTCGGGCGGTCAGGCGCAGCGCGTAGCGATCGCACGCGGGCTCTACAGGGCATGGGCGCGCAATGCACCACTGGTCTTGCTCGACGAGCCCACCTCGGCACTCGATGCCGGCACTGAGGCGCGCGTCATCAAGGCGTTGCGGGCCGAGGCCGACCGGGGCGTCGCGGTGGTCGTCGTGAGCCACCGCGCCGCGGTGCTCGCCGCCGCAGACCGTGTCGTCACATTGGCGGCCCCGCACTCCGAGACATCCGTGTTGGCAGACAGGACGGGCAAATGACCGCATCCGCTCAGAGCACCACCGTCGGCCGCGACCGGGTTATTACCCGCGCGCTGCCGCCCGCAATGCGCAATGCGATCGGTGTAACGTGGGGCACGCTCGCAGACCTGTGCGTCGTGGGGCTGCTGGGGCTCAGCATGTGGCTCATCGTGAGCGCGGCCGAGCAACCCCCGATTCTGCACCTCACGTTCGCGATCGTGGGGGTGCGCGCGCTCGCAATCGGGCGGGCCGCGCTGCGCTATGTGCACCGGTTGAACACGCACGATGCCGTGCTCACGCAGCTGGCTCCGTTGCGGGCCGAGACCTTTGAAGCGCTCGTACCGCGGGTACCGGGTGCGCTGCCCACGAACCGGCGGGGCGAGCTGCTCTCAGCGTTTGTTGATGACGTCGATCAGCTGCAGGACGAGGCGCTGCGCGTGCGCGGGCCGCTCGTGACGAGCGCGATTGTGGTGCTGCTGTCGGTGGCCGCGGTCGCACTGATTTCGCCGCTCTCGGCGCTCGTATTGGCCGCGTGTCTGGCCGTGTCGGGGTGTGCGGCCGTATGGCTCGCGACTCGCACCGCCGGCGAACACGATCGCCAGCTCAGCGAGGCGCGTGCGCGGCTTAGCGACGCGCTGCTCGAACGATTCACCCGCACTGAGACGCTCGCTGCATTTGGCGCGCTCGGCCAGGCGCGCGACTCGATCGCTGTAGCCGAGCGGGCACTGTCGCGCATTCAACGGGGGCGCGCAGCAGCCGCCGGGCGCACGGGTGCACTGCTCGCGTGTGGCTCGGGCGTGGCCACGCTCGCGATCCTGCTCATCGTTTCTGGCGCTTCGGGCGCGGGCATCACCGCGCCGCTGATGGCGGCCGTAACGGTGCTGCCCGCCGCCGTGTTTGAGATCTTCGCACAGGTGCCAGCGGCGCTGGTCGCCGCCCGCGCCGTGCGCTCGAGTGCTGACCGGATCGCGGGGCTGACCGAGGGTGAGCTGCCGGCAGAGCTCGTCGTCGAGGGTGCTAGTGCTGGCTCGGCTTCCGTAGCAACTGCCGGCATCGGTGAACAGATTGTCGACACGACGATCGAGCTGCACGGTGTGGCCGTACGCCATCCTGGTGCCTCGTCTGATGCGGTATCCGGGGTGTCGTTCACGCTGCGCCCGGGGGAGACCCTCATCGTGACGGGCGAGAGCGGGGCGGGCAAGAGTACGCTCGCGCTCGCGCTCACCCGCTTCCTCACCTATCGCGGCTCGTACCGTCTCGGCGGAGTCGAGGTGTCGAGCCTGCCCATTGAGTGGGTACGAGCGACCGTCGGCCTGTGTGAGCAGCAGCCGCATCTGTTCGACACTGACCTGCGCCAAAACCTAAAGTTTGCGCGCGACACCGCAAGCGATGAGGAGCTGCTTTCGGCGCTTGATCGGGTGGGGCTTCGTGAGTGGGCCGAAGCCCGCGGCGGGCTGGACGCGCCGATCGGCGAGCGCGGCGCGCTCGTATCGGGCGGCCAGACCCAGCGCATCGCGCTCGCGCGCGTGCTGCTTGCCGACTTCCCCGTGGTGGTGCTCGACGAGCCTACGGCGGGCGTCGACGGACCGCTCGCAGACACACTGCTGCACGACCTGCTGGGTGCCGTGCCCGCAGACCGCTCGGTGTTGCTGATCACGCACACCGAGGTGCCCGAAGGGCTTGGCGTCACAAAGCTCGCGCTGTAGGTTGGCTGGGTGGCTGGGTGGCTGGGTGGCTGGGTGGCCTGGCCTGGCCTGGCCTGGCCAGGCAATGCTATTCGACTGAGAACCAGAAGTCTGCGACGGTGTCAGCGTCACGAATCATCGCGACCTGCCAGCATCCCGGCTGATTGAAATTGATCCCCATGCCCCACTCGTCGTCAGGGCGGTCGTAGTTGCTGGTGCCTTCGTGAGGCTCGGGGCCCCAGCTGAGCGGCAGCAGCACTCCATTGGGATCGTGCACCTCAACCTGGAGGTCGCCTGCGCCGAGCGCAGCTCGTCATCATCAGCGCGATACCGAGTGATGTCGCCGCCCGGCGCGGTCTGACAATGCGCGCTCGTGTGTGCATCTGCAAGCCCACTCTCTGATCGCCCGTGATCTTGAACACAGACTAGGTCGTGAGTGGTATTGGTGTAACGGAAGATCCGGGTGGCGTTGAATGTTGGGTCGTAATAGCGGGGAACCAGGTTGCGAATCGGGCTGGCAGCGGCTGCGCTTGCGGGCCCGGCATCGGAGGGGGCAGAATCTGTCTGATAGTCGGGCCGCTCTGGGCGCGACCGCCTCACTTCCCTGGAAAGAACCCACATGACTGTTCCTCCGCGATTTCGCCTGGTGACCATGCGGCCACGGGATCCGAGCGAGCCAGGCCGCGTCTCTTCTTCGCTTGAGCTGTTCTTTGACCTGGTCTTCGCCATTGCGGTGAGCATCGCAGCAGCCGAGCTGCACGGATCTCTCTCCGGCGGTGACGTCTGGGGGGCCTCGCGAGCTATGCCTTCGTCTTCTTCGGGATCTGGTGGGCCTGGATGAACTTCACTTGGTTCTCCACCTCATTCGACACCGACGATTGGCTCTATCGGGTGCCGACGATTCTGCAGATGGGCGGCGTGCTGGTGCTCGCCTCAGGAATCGCTCCCGCATTTCAGGCACACGATTACACGGTTCTGGTCCTCGCGTATGTGGTGATGCGGTTGGCCCTGGTTGCGCAATGGCTGCGGGCCTCCCGCTCAGCGGGCATTGCGCGACGGGCGACCATTACCTACGCCATCGGCATTTTGGCGGTGCAGGTATTCTGGATCGCGGCTTTGCTGCTGCCGCCTCACCTGATGACGATCGCGATCGCGACATCGATCGTCGCAGAGCTTGCCGTGCCGGCCTTGGCCGAGCGTTCCGGATCAACACCCTGGCACGCGCAGCATATTACCGAGCGATACGGTCTACTCGCGTTGATCCTGCTCGGCCTGAGTCTGCTCGCCAGCACCAACGCAATCATCGATGCTCTGGGTGATGCACGGGTGCTCGGGCAGCTCATCGCCATCGCCGTACTGACACTGGTGACGACGGCTGCCCTTTGGTGGATCTATTTCTGGACACCGCACCACCACGCGATCGGGGGGTTGAGGAGCTCGCTCCTGTATGGCTACGGGCACTACTTCATCTTTGCTGCCGCCGGTGCGCTGTCGGCGGGCATTGAAGTGGAGATCGATGTGATCAGGGGAACGAGTGTGCTCACTGCCCCCTACGCGTCCTTCGCGTTTACCGTGCCGATCGCAGTCTTTCTGCTGGGCACCTGGCTGTTCGCAATGCGTCAGCGCGCAGACTGGGTCGTGAACACTGTCTTGCCCGCCTCCGGGATTCTGGTGCTTATCGACCCACTTATTCCCATCCCGTTTGCGCTCACGACGCTCATCCTTGCGGTGGTCGTTGCCGTGCTGGTGTGGCGGCCACCAGTTTCTCGGGGGAATCGTGAAATCGATAGTGACAAGGTGTAACTGTGAGGGGCTTGCTCACAAGTGCGTCTTCGATTCCCAGATCGGGGCGCGTCTCACCGCGTGAAATTTAGAGCTACCTGAGTCCTTGAATACGCCCAGATAGTGGCGGTTGTGAGCAGAAATCGGTCGGCCTAAACTGCCGCCCTCTCGTTCGACTGTCAGTCAGTTCATGGGAGAGCCGCGGTCATCAGCACATTCTTGCTGCTGGACACTTACGCGCTGGTGACGCTGATCAGCGCAAACCTCTTGAGTGCGCTCATCGGCTCGATCGGCCTGATGATCGCCTTCTACGGCGGCCTGACCGGGTATGCCTGCGTTTGGTCCTACCGCAAGATGATGACGTCGTCTGGCGAATCATGCGGCCCGAGTTCTTTAAGGTCGTCGCCCTACCCGAGGGATTCGACGAAGCAATGCTCGTGGAACAGGCCGTTGAGGTGGCCTCGACGGGAGAACACGACGCAAAGCACACACCCTAGGAGGTGAAACCGGGCCTAATGATCGCGCGCCACGCGAATGCGCATCGCGAGGTCGGCCCGGTTATCCGCACCGAGTTTGAGCGCGATCGTGGAAACATAGTTCGCGACCGTTTTTACAGAGAGGTTCAGTCGTGCGGCGATCATTGGGTTGGTGAGGCCACGGCCGACGAGGCCGGCGATCGTGCCTTCGCGCGGGGTGAGCCCAGGCAGCATGCTGGGCGACGGTGATATCGACGAGGTTTGGTGCTCTTGTCGCGCGAGGGCCCGGGGCACTCCCGGGCCGACCCACAGTGCACCAGCGGTCGCCGCATCGATCGCGGCCAGGATTTGTTCGGGTGTTGCCTGTTTTGTGGCGTAGGCGCTCGCTCCCGCTCGAAGTGCCCTCGCCACGGTGGCCTCGTCGTCGTGCAGCGTCACCACGACGACTCGGAGGTTGGGGTCCACTGCGGTGAGCATCTCCGTGGCCTCGATGCCTCCCATCTCGGGCATCGACAGATCCATGATCACGAGGTTGGGGTGTTCGCGCGCGACGACTTGAATCGCTTCGAGGCCGGAAGCGGCCTCGCCAACAACCTCGTGATTGTTCGCGCGGAGCAGTGCGATGAGCCCCTTGCGGAACAGCGGGTGGTCGTCGACGAGGACAATGCGGGTCATGTCGTGCCTTCCTGGATGCTGCCCAGCGGCAGCCAGACCCGCAGCCGAGTGCCCCCGCCAGCGGGAGAGTCAAACTCGGCCTCGCCGCCCAGCTCGTTTGCGCGGTCTCGGATGGACCGCATGCCCATTCCTGAAGGCGAGGCGAGATGAACACCGACTCCGTCGTCGATGACGGTGATCTGCAGGGCGCCATCGATGTCATTGACGCCATCAACGCGGTCGATCGCGACGATACATTGCGTTGCTTGAGCATGGCGTCGCACATTGGTAATCGCCTCTTGGATGATGCGCAATGCAGCGAGGTCGACGGCCGCCGGGAGCACGCCGAGATTCGAGATACGGAAGTCGAGGTCGGATGTATCACCGAGGCGGGCCCGAATTGCGGCTACCAGCCCGTGGTCGTCGAGCACCGCGGGGCGGAGGCCATGCGAAATCTCCCGCGCCCGCTCGAGGGAGGCCTGGATGTCCTCCTACAGCTCCTGGGCTGTGTTCGAAAGTGCCGGATCAATGTAGGCCGCCCGGTGTGCAATCGCGGCGGCGCTGAGGGCAAGGCCCGAGAGCGCAGACCCGAGGTCATCGTGGAGTTCGCGGCGCAGGGTGCGGCGCTCCTCTTCGCGTGCGGTGATGAGCGCGGTCTGTGCCCGAGTCGCGGCCTTGAGTGCCTCGGCCTCGGCGAGGGCCGGGGCCGCATGCTGCGCGAGCGCGGCAATCACGGCCCGGTCACGGGGCGTGAGTTCGGACTCACCGAGTCTCGGAGCGACGTGCATCGTTGCGATCTGCAGGCCTCGAAAGACCAGCGGAAATGAGGAATCGGTGGCTGCGGTGGCCTCTTGATCCGGATCGTGAGCATGCTGCGTATCGAGGGTGACGGTGGCGGCGCCGGTGGCGCCCCGCACCGCGGCCTGAATGCGATCGGCCACGGGCAGTGGATCGTCACGTGTAAGCATCCAGCTGAGTCGAGCGACAGCGGCTGACGGGGTGAGGCGGTCGCGGAATACTAGCCATCCGGCAGCCCGAGTCGCCCCTCGAATGACCGGGTACGCGAGAATCGTGCTCGCAAGCCCGGCCCACCGCGCGGCCGCGACGTGAGAGGCCCCCGCCTGGCTTGCGAGCCACCCGGCTGCGGTGGCGATTGCGGCGAGCGCCCAACCCGCCAGGAGTACGAGAACGACAGCCCGAAACACGATATCGACGTTCCAGAGGCGCGGGGCCGTGCACGCGATCACGAGTCCCAGCGCGAGCGGAAGCCCGGCGAGGTTTGCTTCCGCGATCTCGCGCTCGCCGGGGCCGCCGATCTCTCCGACGGTGACCTGGATCAGGGCGAAGGCTGAGGCGGTCATCAGTAGTCCGAGCAGAATCCAGCGCAGGCGCTCCCGCTCCAGTGTGGTCGCGCTGCGTCGATACCGAATTACCATGCAAGCCCCGCTTGCGACGATCAGGAGTGCTGCCCCCGCGCCCCACCAGGGGGAGTCCCTAAGCGCGAATCCGGTTGCCGCGTCAGCTCCTACCGCGAGGGCAGCGACGACGGCGAGGGGGAACGACCAGCGGGGGTCAAAGCGGGCATCGGGAAACGTCGCGGCAAACAGCGGGAGGCAGACGAACCACGGTGCGGTGACCAGCCCTACCTGCCATGCGGGGAGATCGTTCGAGAACCACGTGGACGCCGCCATTACTAGCAAGAGCACTGCCCCGGCGATGGCGGGAACGACGGCGATCGATCGTCGGACGGCGGCAGCGACGATCAACATCGCACCGCCCACCCCAATGACGAGGTGGGCGAGGCGGCTTGCGACAAGCAGCGCCTCGTCCATGGATTGATTCTCCCTGAATCTCGCTCATCTGACTAGAAATTCAGGACGAGCGTCTACGGGATCAGCCCGACCACGACGAGGTTCATTCCGGTGAGGAGCCCCGTCGCGGCTCCGGGAATCGCAATGAGTGCTGCCGCGATCGTGATCGTGATGGCAACGCCCCGGCCGATCATCCCGTCCCGCCGACCGGTGCGGGCAAGGACGACGAGCCAGGCAGCGAGGCCGAGGCACGCGGTGAGGCGGAGCGCTTCGTGTATGACCATGAAGCTCTGCTGCGCGAGCCATCGAGTCCCCTCATCATCGACCGGGATCAGGGTGAGCGCAATGCCCGCGAGCCCGCCTCCGGTGAGCCGGATCGCGCCAGCCACGACCATCGCGGCCCCCGCCAGTAGCCCCAGCGCGCGGGCAGCCGCGACCGTGTACCGTCGCATCTCTGGCATCGGGCGGGCTGCCTCGGCGGCGTACACGGCCAGGCCGATCGCGCCACCGAACACGATCTCACCGATTCCGAGGAGATATGTGAAGGGGAGGCCGATCCTCCAGAATTCGGCGAGGGTTTGATCCGGATCCATGTTCGCCGGGTTGAGCAGCGTGGCGACAAACGCGATCGGCTCGATGAGCCAGACGAGTGTCGCCACCAGGGCGGCGCGGGAAGCGATCGTGAAGGCTCGTGATGTGCCGGACCGCACGGCAGCTTCTACGGAAGCATCCTGGACGTTGATATTCATGGCAACTCCTTTCGGGACATGCCGGCGGCGTTGTCGGCGCTTCAAGAATCGCTCCCACCTATCCCGGGAGGCCAGTGAGAGCCGATCACGAATGTCGTCGGGGTCATCGCCTCCGACGAGTATTCTGAATGAAGCACTCAGTGCAAGGTTGGCTCGGGTGCGATACGCTCCTGGTTGCGCCTCTAGGTGCAATCCGATGATCTAAGGAGATCACCCAATGGCCCCACTGGCCCCCAGGAGCCCGCTTGCGGCTCGACGTTCCCTTGCGCTGACGGCGGTCGCCGCGCTCTCGATGGGAAGCCTGTTCCTTACTCAGCCGGCGTTTGCCGAGGAAGTGGCTCCGGTCGAGCAAGCCGCAAGCGACGCCCCGTCCGCTGAGACTCTCGACGCGGTCGGCGCAGCGGAAGAAGCGGGGGCGGAGATCGTCGCATTCGGTGTCACGGCATCGGGTGAGGACGTCGTCGTTGTGACCGAGGACAGTATCGCCACACCAAAGGGTGAGGCCGCAGTAGAAATGTTTGCCGAATCCGCGGGAGCTGAAGCCGCGCGTGTGGTTACCGTCACCGAAGCTCCCATCGCGTTTGCTGCCAGTGATGTCGTAGGTGGCCAGGGCTACCTCGGGCTGGATTCAGCATTCGATGCGTTCTCCTGCTCGATTGGTTTCGCGGCCTGGAGCCCGACAGGTGATCCCGCGCTGCTGAGCGCGGGCCACTGCGCGCCGCTCGACAACATGGTGCTGTCGCAGCCGTCCCAGGACCCGGCGGTAGGAGGCCCCGGCTTCACGGTAGTGAGCGGTACGCCCAATTTGGGCACATTCGGTTTTTACCAGTTCGGGAGCACCGGCGGCGCGCCGGGACAGGCCGGCGACCTTGCGGCGACCGACATCTCGGTGATCACGATCGATCCGGCGTCGGGATACATTCCGCTCCCCGCGGTCACCAACTGGAGGTCAGCCGGCCCGAGCAACGACTCGCTCGCAGGTAGTGTGTTGCCGGTCATTGCTACCGGTCCTCCGGCGGCGGGGGAAGTCTCCAAGAGTGGACGCACGACAGGGTTCACGACCGGAACGCTCAACAGCGTCGACCATGTTGTCGATGGATGGGCGAACATTAGCGGGCGGTGGGTGCGGGGGTTCTCCAGTAACGTTCTGGCGGCGCCGGGTGACTCAGGAGGCGCTGTGCTCCGGGGTAATACCGCCATCGGTTTGATCAGTGGGGGCACTGTGGCCTCGCCCGGCGTGGATCAGTGGACTTGGTCGACGTCGCTGCTGCATGCTCTTCCCCAGACTGGCGGCTACGAAGTAGCCCTCGATCTCAATGCGCCCGTCGTTTCGAGCCCTGCTGCTGGCTCAAGCGTTGAAGCGGGTGCCGCCATTACGGGCACCGCTCCGGGGTCAGAGAGTGTCGAGATTGCGGGCGTTGGGGCGACATTCACTGTCCCCGTGACGAGCGGCGCGTTCAGTTTCCCCGCACCGGGAACGTCCGGTGATTTCACCTACAAGTTGACTGCGGTCAATGGTCACAGTACGTCGGGATTCACGAACTATGCGCTCACAGTGCTGGACGCGGTGCCAGAGCCGCCCGCAGCGCCGGCAGTGACGTCGATCGTCGCTGGCGACTCCTTCGCACACGATGCCGCACCGATGGGCGTAGCGGGCGCGGGTGTTACCGGCGCAGCCGTGACCGTTAAGCTCTCGGGTGCTGCAGCGGCCACGTACAGCGCGACGGTCGCGAACGAAGCCTGGGCCGTCGACTTTGGTGAACGCCTCGCCCCGGGCTCGTACGAACTCTCAGTGACCCAGGCCCTCGGCGGACGTGCGTCTGAGGCCACCGTCGTCGCGTTCACCGTTGCGGCTGCTCCGGCACCAGGCAATGCGGACGCTGATGCTGTCGACAACGGTGCCGAAACGGGGAGCGACGGCACGAAGCCGGCCGGCTCGAAGACCCGGCCAGCCCTGGCCCAGACGGGCGCCGATGCCTTCGCCCCGACATTCGGATCGATCGCGGCTCTCGCGGTGCTTGCCGGAGGTGCCGCGATGATCGCGGCACGTCGCCGCGCACGCAGCTAGCGACTGAATACAGCAGGCGGGCTCCCCAATCCAGGGAGCCCGCCTTTCGTGGTCGTAGCGCGAGCAGCCTAGGGGAATACGGCGCCCCACTCGCGATCGAGTGCGGCGCGGTACTGAGCAAGTCGATCCGGATCGGGCCGTGCGGACTCGAGGCCGTCGATGCTGACCACGGGACGGATGCCGTGCAACGCATTCACGGCCCACACCTCGAGCTTCGCGAGCTCGGCGGGAGTGCGGGACTCCGGGCACAGGGCGACGCCGATATCTTGCGCGATGTTCCGCATGAGGAGCTCGGTGATCGACGAGACGCGATCCTGAGAGGCGGCGTACCAGCCAGTACCGTCGGCCTTCCACCAGATCAGGCTGGTCGTGGTGCCCTCGACGGCCCGGCCGGCGTCGTCGAGCAGCAGCACCTCGCCCCCGAGCCGATGGGCGAGTTCTGCGTAGGCCGAGATGTTGGGCCCCTTGGTCTGGGGGGTCGGCTGGCCGAAGGGGCGTACTGCCGAGGTGAGAGAGATCTCGTGCCGCAACGGGGGACTCGGGCGAAGGGCGAGCGACAGCATCGCCCCGCCCGTGTCGCGCCACAGCTCAAGCCGCGGAAACCCCGCACCCGCGGCGGCAATACGCGGCAGGGCAGACGCACTGAAGTCATCTACCTCCTGAGGGGTGGGCCGAGAGTCGGGTGACGCGCTCGCCGCAGCCAGCGCCGACCCGCGAAACCGGGCCAGGTGGTGTGCCAACCCGCGCACCTCGGCGACACCGTCGTGCGCGCGCACCCGAAATGAGTCGGCCACGAGAAGAGTGCGCTCGGGCGAGGGCGTGTCGGTGAGTCCCATGCCCGCGAGCGTAGCAGTCGGGCTACACGCGCCAAGTCTGCGGCTACGCTAGTACGGTGCAAGAATCAAGCGCGCGTGGTGTGCGGCAACCCATCCCCGGCAGCTTTGACGCCGAGACGCTCGCACGCACGCTCGCGGCATCCGGCCTGGCCTGGTGCTGGCTCGACGGGGAAGCCTCACCCGACGGGGAGCAGCCCGTCAGCTACTTCGGGGTCACCGAACACGTGTTCGAATCCGATCCCGGCGGCGAGCGAGACTTCCTCGAACGGCTCCGAGCGCCACATGTGGTGAGCGCACACCACATGAACGATGCATGCGACGCAGACGGTGTGGGCTTCCACTCGGGCTGGGTTGCCGCGCTTAGCTACGAGTTCGGGGTCTCCCTCGAGGGAGTGCAGCCGGCGCACGATTCTGAGGCGTCGGCCTTCGCTCTCCGCCTCGACGCGGTGCTCGCCCTTACGGGAGACGCACTCGAACTCCGCGCAGCCTCGCACGCGCACCTCGAAGCCTGGCGCGAACACCACGAGCATCTACTTGATTCCTTGAGGGGCGTCGCCCCAGGATCCCACCCCGGCTCGACCCTCACCTCTGCCAGCGCGCTCGCCGCAGGCACCGCCTCCTGGCGCCGCAGCCGGGCGCAGTACGAGAACGACGTCGTCGCAGCCAAGCGCGCTATCGCCAGGGGTGACGCCTACGTGCTCTGCCTCACCGATACTGCCACGATCGAAGGTAGATTCGATCCGGTCGATGTGTACGCGCGGCTGCGGCGATCCGGCACCGCGATTCGCGGTGGCATCATTGCCGCAGGCGACCGGGCGCTCGTGAGCGCGAGCCCCGAGCGGTTTCTCGCGGTGCGCGGCCGCGAGATCTCCACGCGACCAATTAAGGGGACGAGGCCGCGTAGCGCCGATCCGGATCGGGATCGCGAGCTCGCCACCGAGCTCGCGGCCGATGCGAAGGAACGCGCCGAGAATCTGATGATCGTCGACTTAATGCGCAATGACCTGAGCCGCGTGTGCGAGCCGGGGTCGGTGCGCGTGCGTGGGTTCCTGCACGTCGAGCACCACCCGCATGTGCACCAGCTGGTGAGCACGGTCGTGGGTCAGCTGCGCGCGGGCGTAGGGGTGACCGATGCGATCACGGCCTGCTTCCCCGGTGGCTCCATGACGGGCGCGCCGAAGCGACGCGCCGTCGAGCTGCTCGCCGTGCTCGAACACGAGCCGCGCGGGCTCTACTCGGGGTGCTTTGGGTGGATCGACGATCGCGGCGACACCGAGCTAGCGATGACGATCCGCGGTGTCGAGCTGCGCGGCCTCGGTGGCGAGCGGCCACTCGCGCTCGTCGGTGCGGGCGGGGGAGTCACGGCCGATTCGGATCCGGAATCTGAGCGTGCCGAGAAAGACCTAAAGGCCGCATCGATTCTTGCCGCGCTGCGCGCTGGGCCCGCCTAGCTGCACGCACTGGCGCGGTGCGCAAACGGGGAGCCAGCGCGCGGTATCCTTGACGGGTGTATGTCCGCTGTCGCGGACTCTCCCGAACAAGATCGAGGTGTGTGTGACTGAGCAGGGGCGTGAAGCCGAAGGCTACGACTTCAAGACGATTCAGGATCGGTGGCTGCCGGTCTGGGACGAACTGAAGCCGTTTGAGGTCACGGACGAGGCGACGGATCGCCCCACCAAGTACGTCCTCGACATGTTCCCGTACCCCTCGGGCGACCTGCACATGGGGCACGCCGAGGCGTTCGCCTTCGGTGACGTGCTCGCGCGCTACTGGCGCGGTCAGGGCTACGACGTGCTGCACCCGATCGGTTGGGACTCCTTCGGCCTGCCCGCCGAGAACGCGGCCATCAAGCGCGGCATCGACCCGCGCGACTGGACCTACGAGAACATTGCGCAGCAGAAGGCATCGTTCCGCGTGTACGCGCCGTCGTTCGACTGGAGCCGCGTGCTGCACACGAGCGACCCCGAGTACTACAAGTGGAACCAGTGGATCTTCCTCAAGATGTACGAGAAGGGCCTCGCGTACCGCAAGGCCAGCTGGGTCAACTGGGATCCGGTAGACCAGACCGTGCTCGCCAACGAGCAGGTGCTCGCCGACGGCACGTCTGAGCGTTCGGGCGCCATGGTCGTGAAGAAGAAGCTGACGCAGTGGTACTTCCGCATCACTGACTACGCGGATCGCCTGCTCGACGATCTCGATCAGCTCGAAGGCCGCTGGCCCTCGAAGGTGCTCAACATGCAGCGCAACTGGATCGGTCGCTCGCGCGGTGCCGAGGTTGAGTTCGAGATCGAGGGCCGCGAGGAGCGCGTGCCCGTGTTCACGACGCGCCCCGACACGCTGCACGGTGCCACCTTCATGGTGGTCGCCCCAGACTCCGACCTTGCCGGTGAACTGGTTGCGAGCGCCTCTGAAGAGGTGCGCGCTGCCTTCCAGGAGTACCTGGCCGCCACGCAGAAGCAGACCGAGATCGAGCGCCAGAGCACCGAGCGCGAGAAGACCGGCGTCTTCCTCGACCTGTTCGCGGTGAACCCCGTAAACGGCGAGCGCATTCCCGTTTGGGCCTCCGACTACGTACTGGCGGACTACGGCCACGGCGCGATCATGGCCGTGCCCGCGCACGACCAGCGTGACCTCGACTTTGCGCGCAAGTTCGACCTGCCCGTGCGGGTCGTCGTCGACGTACGGGACGAAGACGGCGTGGAGCTGCCCAATCCGGCCGAGAGTGGCGTTGCGACCTCGGGTGACGGCGTGCTTGTAAACTCGGGCGAGCTCGATGGCCTCGGCAAGACCGAAGCCATCGCGAAGGCCATCGCGGTACTCGAGGCTCGCGGCGCCGGCCGCGCCACGACCAACTACCGCCTGCGTGACTGGCTGATCTCGCGCCAGCGCTACTGGGGCACCCCCATTCCGATCCTGCACGGGACCGGCGACAACGACGGCGAAATGCGCCCCGTTGACGGCACCTCGCTGCCCGTTGAGCTGCCCTCGACCGAGGGCCTCGACCTGAAGCCCAAGGGTTCGTCGCCGCTGGGCGCCGCCACCGAGTGGGCGACCGTGGTCGACCCCGAGACCGGCGAAACCTGGAACCGCGACCCCGACACGATGGACACGTTCGTCGACAGCTCGTGGTACTTCCTGCGCTACTTCTCGGCACAGGACGACACACAGGCATTCGACCCCGCGGCCGCGAAGAAGTGGGGCGCGATCGACCAGTACGTGGGCGGCGTCGAGCACGCGATTCTGCACCTGCTCTACTCGCGCTTCATCACGAAGGTGCTGCACGACCTCGGCTACGTCGATTTCGAAGAGCCCTTCATGGACATGCTCAACCAGGGCATGGTGCTGCTCGACGGCGCGAAGATGTCGAAGTCGAAGGGCAACCTCGTCGAGTTCGCTTCGGAGCTCGGTGAGCACGGTGCCGACGCACTGCGCGTGACCCTCGCGTTCGCCGGCCCACCCGAGGACGACATCGACTGGGCCGACGTGTCGGTGCAGGGCTCGGCCAAGTTCCTGGCTCGCGCCTGGCGCATTGCCGACGACGTTGAGCGCGCTGGCGTTGCTGGTCCTGTTGACTTTGCGACCGGTGACAAGGAGCTGCGTCGCGCGACGCACCACCTACTCGCCGAGGCCCCCGGCCTCGTCGAGTCGTACAAGTTCAACGTCGTGGTCGCCCGCCTCATGGAGCAGGTCAACGTGACCCGCAAGGCCATCGACAACGGTTGCGGCGCGGCTGACCCCGCGGTGCGTGAGTCGGCCGAGGCGATCGCGGTGATCCTGTCGATCTTCGCGCCCTACGCGTCGGAGGACATGTGGGCGAAGCTCGGCCATGAGCCGACCGTTGCACTGCAGACCTGGCCCACCGCCGACGAGTCGCTGCTCGTTGAGGACGAGGTCACGATGGTCGTGCAGGTCGACAAGAAGGTGCGCGATCGCCTGACGCTGCCCGCATCGGTCACCGAGGCCGAGGCTGAGGCTGCGGCTCTCGCGAGCTCTGCCGTCCAGAACGCCATCGGCGACCGCGAGATTGTCAAGGTTGTGGTGCGCGTGCCCAAGATCGTGAGCATCGTCACGAAGCCCGCGGCGTAACCCTTCCGCTGTACTGAACCGCGGTCGCGGCCCTGAAAGGGGCTGCGGCCGCGGTTTTGTGTTGGGCCGACACTTCGTCCACACCCCGTCTATCTCTGCCGTGTGAACCGACTTGTCCACATGTGGCCCAGCCCTCTGGCGCCGCCTCGGTTGCGCGCACTACGGTGCCGGTATGCGCACCCGACCGAGCCCAGCTCACGCCCGGGAGGAGCCCCCGGTGCTCCACTCCGAGGACGTGATCGCGAGCGCCCGCTGGCGGGATCGGGTTGATGCGGGGTCAGGTGGGTCTGGCGATTCCGGTATTTCCGGGGGTGCCGGTGCTGCTGGCGGAGCCAGCGCGCTCGAGCGGGTTGCGGTGCTTCCCATACGGGGCCGGATCGCGCGTGCCGTGCGCGCTCCGGTGGTCGCAGGGGTAGCCGTGTTTGTGGTGGCCGTTCTGGCTGCCATCGGGATCTCTGTCGCGAGTTCACTCGGCGCACAGCTGCCCACCGGTGGGGGCGCCGCCGGTCAACCAGAACTGGGTGTCGGCCTCTCGGGCAGCGCCGGCCAAGGTAATGGCAGGGTCGACGGGAGTGGGGTTGACGCTGGCGCTTCCGGATCCCCAGGCGCGGGCTCTGCCTCGCAGGGTAACGCGAGTTCGGCTGAAGGCACGAAGTCTGCGAATGGGACGGGTGGGCCTCTCTTCGTGCACGTGGTGGGAGCGGTTGAACGCGCTGGCGTGGTCGAGCTTGAATCCGGCGCCCGCGTGAGTGATGCGATCGAGGCCGCCGGAGGTGCGAGCGAGAAGGCCGTGCTTGCCGGGGTTAATCTTGCGCGGCTGGTGGTCGACGGCGAGCAGCTCCTCGTGCCCGACGAGGAGACGCTGGCCGCGGGTGGCACGGCGGGGACTGGAGGCAATGTGAACGCCGGTGCCGCGGACGCTTCGGCCGCAGCGGCGGGGGCTGCTGCGGGTGCAGGCGAGCCCCTCGTCAACCTCAACACGGCGGACGCCACACTTCTCGAAACGCTACCGCGGGTCGGCCCGGCTCTGGCGGGTCGAATCATCGATTGGCGCGAGCAAAACGGCGGTTTCGCGAGCGTTGACCAACTCCTCGAGGTGACCGGAATCGGAGCAAAGACGCTGTCGGGCTTTCGAGACAGGGTGACGGTATGAACGGTGTGAATCGTGTGAACCCCGTGAACACTGTGAACAGTGCGCTGGTTCAAATGCCGCCCGCTGCCACTGTTGATGCAGTGGGCCCAGTCCCTCGGGCTCCGCCGGGGCTGTGGCGGGTGCTCGGCCCAGCCTGCGTGACCTGGGCCGCAGTGGCCACGGTCATCGCGTTTCCGGGTACCTGGTGGGTGCTGGTCGCTCTGGGGGCGGCATTTGGGGCCATGGCTATAGCGCTGGGGTTCATGGGCGCTGCGCGGATGAACCGGGCACTGCTCGGTGGCGGGGCCGTGTTGGCAGCCCTGCTGCTCGTGGTCGGAGCCCGGGTGGGCATCGAGGAATCGCACCGGGTCGCTGTACATCTTGAGACCGCGGTTGCCACAGGGCAGACGCTTGATGTACGGGTGAGGCTGAGCGATTTTCCGCAGCTCGACTCGGTGCCTGAAGAAGTTCTAGACGGGATTGACCCGGCGCCCGGGCCCGTCTCAGGTTGGGTGCCGGGCGAACTGGTGGGGGAGGAACACCCCACCAAGGTCGTGCTCTGGTTGCAGCGCACCGATGTGCAACCCCCTGATCAGCCCTCCACCGGCCAGCCTGATCCGGTAATCGTCGAAGACTGGGCGCCCGGCACCGAGCTCCTTGTCACCGGAACGCCCGTGGTGCTGGGCCCGACTTCCGGCGCGGCCTATGGGATCCGGACTCAGAGCCTGAGCCAGTTCATGCCCGCGCCCGCCCCGGCGCAGTTCGCCGCGGGGCTGCGCGCCGAACTGCGCGACACGGCCGCGACAGTTCCAGGCGCGGAACTGGTGCCGGGCTTCGCGGTGGGCGATACCGCGCTCGTGGGTGAGACTCTCGACGCGCAGATGCGGGCGAGCTCCCTCACGCATCTCGTGGCGGTTAGCGGGGAGACTGATCGCCAAACAGATGAGTCGGGGAATTCCTCTGCATCCGGCAATATCGAGGCTATCAGGGCCGCAGGTTAGAGGTGTTGGCGCATGAGCCCGACGACAGTTCTCTCAGCGGCCACAGGGATCGGCGGCGCAGTGGCCGCTTGCTGCGCAGCCCACCGCTCTACTGGGTCGAGGATGAACGTCTCTGGTTCAAGCGGGGGAGTGTGTTCGCCGGAATCAGGGAGCACCCGGTCGAGGAACTCGTCAACGGAGGGGGTTTCGGTAGTGGCTGTCAATGTGTCCATGTATTTCGAATGCGCGGCCGACATTACGCTGCCTCCGGCTCGTGCGGAGATGGTACGAGTCCGCGTTCCAGCCACGCGATCACATCGCTCTCGCGGTAGAGCACCGTCTTGCCGCCGGTCGGTTTGTAAAACGGCAGCCCGCCGTGGTCGTCGCGCGCTCGTAGCTCGCGCAGCGTGCGTCGGCTGAGGTGGGTCATCTCCATTGTCTCGGTGATGGAGAGAAAACGGTCAGTGGTTCTCTGGGCCATGCCATGCCTTTCATCAGGGCGGTGCTGCATGGTGCTGCACCGTTCGACATGACACATACGGGTCTGGGATGACGCGTAAAGCCCCACACGCGGCGTCGCCAGATGCTCCGCCCAGGCACCCATGCTCCGCGGCCGCGCATACCCTCCCTAGCCATCGCACCGTGCGACGGCCAAAAGGAGGGACACCATGACGCACCAGTTCGCTATCGAGATGGACGACGTCGACGCAGACCGCTACGGCGTCGTCCACCGCGCCGGTTGCCGGCACCTGATCGACCCGGAGCCTCTTGGCGCTGACTGGCGGGCTGGCGTTGCCTCGCTGGGCACCGATTGGGAGCTGGAAGTTGAAGATGACGCGATCCGCGTCGCGTCGTGCGCCCGTCGGGCTTCTCGTCGCTGAAGCGGAAACTGTACTCGTCCGGGTACGTGCGCCCCTCCGGCTGGTTCGGGGGCTGGCGCTGCCCTCCTTTGCCGAGCACTCGCTGGCGCTCTGATGTCGTAGCATTCATGATCCGAGTGATGTGCGGTCGCAGGCTGTTTTCATGGCATCCTCTAATGGATTCAATATTCGATTGCGCAGTATGTAGGATGTGGGAAATAGCGGGTTCGGGGGGGACCGCTGAATTTGTTGCGCCGCCTAGGAGGACTCAATTTTGGCTGCTCACCCATCTCCGAGACTTGAAGACAACGCCACCATCAACCAGGACGCAGGCCTCGAAGCTACGGGCAAGCACACCATCGAGGAGACACAGTGGTGCGAAGCTATTCGGAGTGACCCGACATCCACTGACGCGCGGTCGGCGTTTGATCAGCTATACAGGCGGTATCTCGAACAGGTGACCCTGCAAGCCCGTTCTATGACGAGGGATCCGAAAGTTGTCGAGGACCTCGTATCCGGCACGTTTTCGACGATGCTCCAAGCGCTCGTGAACGGTGCTGGGCCAACCACTTCGGTGCTCGGATACCTGCTGACTTCGATGCGCAGCGAGATGATCAGACTCTCCCGGGTCGACGCGCCGCTGGTGTCATACGAACCCGTCACAATGAATGACCTCCTGACAGAGACCACTTCAGATTTCAGCGAAGCGCTCGCGGATCGTGACCAAATCGCGCGGGCATTCAACGAACTGTCGACTGAGGCGAAACAAATTCTGTGGCTACTCGACGTGGAGCAGCGGCCGCTGACAGAGGTGGCTGAGCAGCTCGACATTTCTCTGGGCACGGCTCGCGTGCGTTCTCACCGCTCCAGGAAGCGACTGGGCACCCTGTACCTGCAGCAGTACGTTGAGGCGTCCAGTGCAGCCTGCTCGCCCGTAGCTTCGCTACTTGCGGAGGACCTGCGATCAGAGCTGGGCAAGCGAAACACCGTGCGGGTGGAGCAACACCTGGAAACATGCAAGCACTGCTCGCAGCAGTCCGAAAACTTAAAGGCGCTGTCGAAAGGGCTCCGGAGCTTCCTAGGCCCCGCGCTCCTTGGAGGTGCGACGGCGGGAGTTGCCGCGACATACGGCGCTAACGCGACAGGGGCAGCGGCAGCGGCCCCTGGGTCCTCGAAATCTGCAGGCACGACGACGAAGAAGCTGGCCGTCTGGGGTGGACTAGCCGCAAGCGCAGTGTTGATCGCAGCTGGATTCTTGCTGCTCATGCCGAACGAAGACGCTGACCCGTCGAGGGGCATTCCAGAGGATTTGCAGCACTCAGCAGTTGACCCTCGGCCAAACGAGCTGGGAAAACTCGCGGACCCCACACCTGATCGAGAGCAGTCAGCTCCGGGGCAGGACGATCCGAATGACCCGGCCCTGACGGAGAAAAGCCCCGAGCGGGAAGTGTCGGGCGAGGCTGATGACACCACTCCGAATTGGAAGCTCAGATAGCGGTATCTGAGGTAAGTTCCCGCCCACAGTGAGGCATGGAACACGACAAAACTAGAAAGTTTCAAAACAGGTGTAATAAATCAGAACCTTTTGACTCTTTATCTTATGACGCCAAATTCGGCGTGCCCGTAACTGCGGTGCGACGACGTCTAATTTCTCATGACTAGGGGGCAAGAATGGCCTTTTTACGACGGCTGGGAGATCCAGCCACAACGGGGGAACAGCTCAAAATATCGGGACGGGGTGGAAAGTTCACAGCCTCAGCCTTGGCGCTGGCATTGACCTTCACCCTCGCTCCGGCGACAGTTTCGTGGGCGGAAAGCGACGCAGGTACTGAGCCTGATGCTCCGGTAATCGAAGGAGAAGCGCCAGCCATCGACGGCGCTCCTGAAGTGCCCCAGACGCAAGCTCCGACTCCGCTCGATGCTCCTGAGCAGAACCCGGTGCCGCTGGGGGCGGCATCGATCGAACTCACGATGCAGCAGCTGACCGGCACGACTCCCTTCCAAGGGAACAACGACCCCGGAAATGACTCCGGCGATGACAACCTGGTGATACGCACGAACGACACGGTCACTTACAACCTCGGCATTCGTTTCCAAGGGGCAGACCAAACCGCCCCTACGGTGACCTTTGATCTGCCCCGAGGACAGGAGCTGCTGGCACTGCCGCCATTCTGCATCGCGGGCAGCTCATTGACGCCGGATTCGATTCCCGCCCCGCCAGCGACGCTGACGGAAACCTCATGGGAGTCGCTACCGAGCCAGACGGTCACGTGCGTGCTCGAAAATCAGTCTGCCGGCACGTCGCTGAACTATCCGTTTGCCGCGAAGGTGCGTCCAGAGGTGCCGAACGGCACGCTCATGGATCAGGTGACCTTCAACGTGTCGACGGACCAGGTGAGCACGCCCAAGGCGACCTCACCTGAGCAAGTAACCGTCTCGGCCGCCGCTAACTACGACCTGTCGAAGCGCGTGGATTCCAGCGAGGCCAACAAGGGCTGGACATGGCAGGGAAGCTCAGCCTGCCCGGCACCTCATAAGGACGAGGCTTGCCGCTTGGTGAGTTTCCCGGTGTCGATCACCGTTCCATCAGGAGGCAAAGGCTCAACTCCGCTGACCGGCCCCATCTCTTTCACCGAAAACCTTGAGCCGGCTTCGTTCTATGGTGCCAAGGTGTGGGAAGAGATGGTCGCTGCAGCAGGATCTGAAACCGAGGCTAAGAAGCTCTACGGAGCACAGGTTCAAGGTCTTACTAGGGCTGCGAAGGGTGTTGGCGTCAGCACGGTGCTGCCTTTCACGCGCGCGAGCTTGGGAGACCTGAGCAACTCGGTGCGAGAAAGCGGTACAGCAACGTTCACCGGTGCTCGCGGTGAGGCCTCGGTGGTAACTCTCACCGGCACGGATAGCTCAGCATTCACCGTGCCGACCACTTCAGGGGATGGCAAAGCGCTTTCCGCCGATCTCGGCTACATTGTCACCTACCAGCTTGATATTGCGGTCCCAATTGCAGCCGTCACCAAGTTCGGCAAGCAAGGAACTGTCGCAACTGGAAACAGCTTCACTCTTCCCGTCCACAACGTGTACACGGACTTCTCCGCAACTGCGTTGGACGGAACACCTGTCACCGAAGCAAACACCGACAACAATGAACGTGACGTGACGATCAAGGTCGAGACCGGCTTTGGGTTGAGCAAGTCGTTCACTGGAGTTTCGGGAGTTGATGGCAACACCCCATCTAGCGTGTTCTGGCCAGGAGGCCACTTCTCAGGCCCCCCTGGATCAGGTCTCCTCAGGGACGGAAACACGGTAGTCATGCCGGGCCAAGGGGTGTACTCGATCGTGCAGGCCAGCGGCACCTCCATCGCTGGAAGTGGAAACACTGACACACTTGTATTGTGCGATGTTTGGGACGGCGACAGGCTCTCCTTGGCTGCCCACCCGGACTGGTATGGGTCAAGCACTTCGGTGTTTCCGAGCAACGGTAAGCCAGTCTTCCCTGCGCATATGCGGTGGGGTAATGCCACACGTAACCCGGACTTGATCGGTCAGCCCGATAGCGCGGTGGGTGGCCTCAAAATCGAATACAGCTCGGGTAATGCTGGTCCGGGCAAGGACTCTGATTGCTCCAGTGGAACCTGGTCTGAAAACCCCGACGACATTGCCGCTCCTGTGCAGGATGATCAGGGTCGCACGGTATGGGACGGCATCAATAGGGTTCGCGCTACCTGGGTAGCCACATACCCAGCGGGAACGACCTTTAGCGACGTCGCCATCCTCTTGGGCATTGGTCAGGTAGTCAAGGACAGCAAGTCCGACGAGCCAATCGGCAACTGGGCTTCTCAGGTCACTGCACCCGGCAAGCAGGCCTCAGCTGAAGACGTGTTTGGCAACGCGGACGTGCGCAAGATCAACACCCCGACCTACAACCCCGAGACCCACGCCGGCACGCTCGGCGACCGCCTCTGGCAGGGCAGTGCTCGTGTCCGCGTGCACAAGTACATCGAGCACCCCGATACTGGTGAATTCATCGACAACTCCGTGCCTCAGTTCACCTCGGGCAGCTCAGTGCGCTACCGCCTGAATCCCTCCCTCACAGGTGACGTATCAGTCGCAGGCGCAAAGGAGCAGGTCACGATTGAGGACTGCCTGCCTCTCCACCAGGTGTTTGTTGGTGCGGAGCAGAACGGTGCAGCGCTGGCGCCGGACACGATGCAGATGGGTGCGCCCGCAGACTCTGAGCTCACCTGTGCTGACAACCGTCAGTACGTGAAGTGGAACCTTGGAGCACTACAGGTCGGCCAGGTTATCGATCCGATCATCGTCACTGCTGAGATCCTCGACGTGGCTGGCAACGGCACCTACACGAACGACGTGGCTATCTCGTCGCCCGCGGACCCGGCTCCGATCTCGGTGCGCTCGGATGACGTGCAGCTGCAGCTTGTGGTGCCGACCGGCATCAAGATCGCGAAGACCGTCGACCCTGGTGTCGTTGAGGTCAATCCGGCAGATGTGACTACTCCGCGTACGCTTACCTGGAGCGTGCAGTTCGCGAACATCGATAACCCGGGGAGTATCTCGAACGTTGACGTGATTGACGTGCTGCCGACTAATGGACTGAACGGCAACGCTTTCACGGGATCCTTGCGCCTAGACTCTGTGATCGCTGCAGTAGGTACCGGCATCAAGGTGCTGACGACGAAGGCTGATCCTGCATCGCTCGCGTCGGATCCGAACGACGCATCCAACCTGGCTGACGGCAGCACCACCTGGTGTGACGCTGACGGCAACGTGGTCAGCGGAAGCGGTGCGGTGGCAGACTGCGCCGCCAACAACGGTGAAGTCACGGGGCTCCGGTTCCAGCGTTCTGGCGACTTTGCGCCGGGCGATGATTTCCGCATCGACATCTCGATGACCCCGGTCGGTAATGCCGGTGGCGATGTGTACCAGAACATCACCGCCGGTCGCGCAGACGGCGTCACGCAGGCTGTTGGCCCCGCACTGCGGGAGGTCACCGTGATCTCTTCTGAGATCGGTGATTACGTGTGGAACGACCTCAACAAGGATGGTGTGCAGAGCGCAGACGAGCCTGCTGTCTCCGGCGTACCGGTGACGCTGTCGGGCACTGACGTGGACGGCAACATTGTGTCGCTCTCCGCGGTTACCGACGCGGCAGGCAAGTACCTCTTTTCTGGCCTTGCCTCGGGTGAGTACCAAGTCACCTTCGACACCTCCACACTGACCGGCTTCTCGATCACTGATCAGGATGCCGGGGACGACAATGCACTCGACTCGAATGCCGACCCGGCTACCGGGAAGAGCGCTCGATTCGAGCTGGCGAAGAACTCGCACGATCACACGATCGACGCGGGCCTGGTGCAGCACTTCGGTGGCTTGATCATTAACAAGCAGCTGGAAGGTGCTGGCGTGGGAGAGTTCTCCGGTCAGGACGTGCTGAGTTTCAACGTGGCCTGCACGGTCGGGAACGACACCGTGTTCACGCAGGATGTGACGCTGAACGTGGACGGCAAGACCGCGGTGACCTCTGACGAGCTCGCCCCGATCCCAGCCGGAGCCACGTGCGTCGTGACTGAAACCGCCGCGGGTAACGCGGATCCGGATTCGCTTCCAGATCCCGTGACCGTCGTGATCCCGTGGGATGCGCAGGCGGCTACGAGTGGCACCGTCACGGCGTCGCTTACCAACTTCTACTCCGCGGGCACCATCCAGGTCGAGAAGTCTCTCGCCGGCGATGACATCGCTGTAGAGGCGGCGAAGGGCACCGTGTTCGAGGTGCAGGTGACCTGCCAGGTCGAGGAATCCAACTCGGCCGGCGACCCCGTACGTTCGGACGTGTACTCGGGCATTGTGAAGATCAAGGGTGGACAGACTAAGTACCTCGTGGATGAAAACGACAAGCCGCGTGTGCTGCCTCTCGGCGCCACCTGCTTCGGTGAAGAAATCTTCGCGGGTAATGCGTCTAAGTCGTCGATCAAGCACGACTCCTTCGAGAACGGCATCGTCGTAAAGAAGGGCACCCCGAATGATCTTCAGGTGCTTACTCTGGATGTGGTGAACACGTTCGACAACGCTCAGCTCACGGTATCGAAGACGGTCGTAGGTGCAGCACCTCGCACCGCGTACGACTTCGAACTCGCCTGCACCATCCCCGGCACTAACACCGAGGGTGCGCTCGCAGACGTTTCCTACGAGCTTGCAGCAGATGATGCGAAGTTCAGTCTGCGGGATGGCGACAGCCGGACGATCACCGTTCCTGCTGGAGTCACCTGCCAGGTCGTGGAAACCAATGTGCCTGACGGCGTGACGGTCTCGATGACCGACAGCGACGAGAACACGGCTGGCAAGGGCAGTGACGGCATCGTCTCGAACATTGCCGGCGACAAGAACACCGTGGACGTGGTCAACACCTTCACGCCTGCCGGTGGGCCGAACCACGGTCCCGGCCTGTCGGTTACGGGCGCGCAGGGGCTTGCTGGCCTCGGCCTTCTCGGCGCTGGCCTACTGCTGGTCGCAGGATTGGTCTTCATGCTTCGCCGCCAGCGACGCAATGAAGAAGCCACTCTGATTCAGGAGTAGCTCGCCGAAACGTCGGAGGGATGGCACCACTTACATGTGCCATTCCTCCGCCGTAAGGCCGCGTGCGCGCAAACCCGGTCACGCGCACACCACAGTTTTCCCGGGTTCAACGCCCGGGAGTTATGCCCGCTGCAGCTCAACCAACGATGTACCG
>NZ_AOCN01000025.1 GCF_000350525.1 Leucobacter salsicius M1-8
CCCCCGTTACCTTGTTCGTAGCCCTTTCCAGCATCACACTGGAAGGGCGGCGGCCAGTCAGACCCGGCATGGTTATTGCCCCCAGTCATCCATGATCCGGGGGGTGTTGCCACCGGGTCTGACCGGTATTGAGTGATCGCTAATAGGGGCTCGGCCAGGAACTCGTTCCAGGGCCGTCCGTAACGTGGATGCCGGGACTCAATACCAGGAGCTGACCGCCGAAATCTCAACGGACGGAGCAGTCATGATCGAGAACTACGACAACGTCGACGTGTTCGTCGGCATCGACGTCGGCAAAGGCGAACACCACGCCGTCGCCCTCAACCGAGCCGGTAAAAGTCTCTACGACAAACCGCTCCCTAACGATGAAGCCAAAATGCGTGACGTCCTGCAGCACCTCAAACACCATGGCAACGTGCTCGTCGTCGTGGACCAGCCAGCCACCATCGGAGCACTCCCGATCGCGGTCGCTCAAGCCGAAGGGGTGCTCGTCGGCTACCTGCCGGGATTAGCGATGCGTCGCATCGCAGACCTCCACCCCGGCGAAGCAAAAACCGATGCCCGAGACGCCGCAATCATTGCGCAAGCCGCCAGAACTCTGCCCCACGCGCTGCGATCCATCCAGGTCGCTGACGAATCCGTTGCTGAGCTCTCGATGCTGTGCGGGTTTGATGATGACGTCCTCGGGCAGATCACTGCGACGAGTAACCGGGTACGGGGGCTCCTCACTCAGATCCATCCCGCACTCGAACGCGTGATCGGCCCACACCTGGACCATCCTGCGGTCCTTGATCTATTGCAGCGCTACCCATCGCCCGCAGTGATGCAGCAGGCCGGCCCTCAACGGTTAGCTACACGCCTCAGAAGGCTTGCTCCGCGTATGGGACATCGTCTTGCGTCCGAGATCATGGACGCGCTGGCTGCTCAAACGGTCGTGGTGGTTGGCACGAATGCCGCAGCTGTCGTCCTTCCGCGCCTCGCGGAACAACTCGCAGCGCTGCGGCGGCAACGGGCTGAGATAGCGGTCCTGGTTGAAGAGATCGTTGAGGCGCACCCTCTTTCGATCGTCCTGATGAGCATGCCGGGAGTCGGCGTTAGGACGGCCGCCAGGCTCCTCACCGAAGTGGCGGGCAAACACTTCGAGTCCGCTGGCCACTTGGCTTCCTACGCCGGTCTAGCTCCCGTGACCCGAAGATCCGGGTCATCGATCCGCGGCGAACATTCGTCTAGGCGCGGAAACCGGGTGTTGAAACGAGCCCTGTTCCTCTCGGCCTTCGCCGCGCTCAGAGATCCCGTCTCACGCGCCTATTACGACCGGAAGATCGCGCAGGGCAAACGGCACAACCAGGCTCTCATCGCCCTGGCCAGACGACGCTGTGATGTCCTCTTCGCGATGCTCCGAGACGGGTCGCTATATCAAGCTGATCATGCGCTTGCGGCTTGACAAAAGTAATAGGGGCACCCCCCCAGGGCGAACATCGGAGCTGCAGCGAAATCAGAAACATCAGCTTTCTGGCAATGGCGCTTCAAGAAGATGTTTCTCTGACGGCACCGCAACTCACCTGGGACCCCCCACCCAAGAGTTGCGGTGCCGTTCCGTCTTAGCTGGTCGTCGTGCTCAGGCGACATCGCCGCGTAGCCTCACCGGACCAGGAGAAGTCGCTTCCTGCGCCCGGCGGGCTACACGTCGCTGAAATGGAACGAGTACTCGTCCTGGTACGTGCGCCCCTCGGAGACCTCAGGGCTGCGGTACTGCGACCGCTGGTAGAAGAACCGCTCAATCTGGGCGTAGCTTCCACCAGCGAGCAGGATGTCGGTGGAGCGGTGGCCTGGCGCGTCAAGCCAGGTGCCACCCTCGGTGACGGAGCCGATGACTACGCCGCGGTCGCGGACCTCTATCTTCTTCGCCACTAATCGGCCTCCTGTTGGCTCTCGATATCACTGAGCTGCCTATGCGCAGCATCAACCTGCCTGCGATCCTGCCTGCACACCTCGCGCAGGTGCTCAAGCTCCGCGGGCTTGATTCCCATTCCAGCACACACCTTGTCAGCCGGAACCCCGGTCGCCAGGAGCATCTCGGCCACCGCGGCGGCCCGGTGCACGCCGGTGACGAGCTGTTTCTGCGCATTCCTATTCATTCTGCCGCCTCCGCCCGCTCGATGGCACGGTAGACGGAGGCGCGGCCGATCCCGAAGAGGTCAGCCACATCAGTGATGGACATCCCACCCGTGCGCAGCTCGGCGATGTGGCGATCCTGCGCCGGCGTGAGTTTGGTCTGCTTCCCGCGGAGTTTTCCCTTCGCACGGGCAACCGCCATTCCCTCCCGTGTTCGCTGCCTGATTAAGTCAGCCTCGAACTCGGCCACCATAGACAACACCGAGAACAGTAACTTGCCAATGGGGTCGCTTGGATCATGCTTCGCACCACCCAGCGATAACGCAACTCCGCGCGCACCGAGCTCGACAGCGATGTCAGATGCGTCGCGGACGCTGCGGGCGAGGCGGTCGAGCTTCGTAACCACGAGAGTGTCGCCAGTGCGCACCGCTGCCAATGCCTTCGCGAGTCCCGGCCGCTCTCGGTTCGTACCGGTAAGCCCGTGGTCGGTGTAAATATCACCCGGCGCCACTCCGAGCTGTGCGAGTGCTTCGCGTTGCGCCGTGAGATCTTGGTCGGCGGTTGACACGCGGGCGTAGCCGATCAGCACGTGACACCGCCGTCCGTAAGCCGATCGCCAAACGGACGGCGGGGGAGTGCGATGCCGATTGAGGCGGTGAGCGGGAGCATTGTGTCCGTATAGCTAGTCCGCTGAAATGACCGGTGGTGGGGCGTTATACGGGCACTATCGGTGCTCACTTCTGGCCCCGGCGGCGGCGGGCTTCGCGGGCAGCGTCGCATTCGTCGCAGAGTGTGGAGACCCAACCGCGCGGATTACGGCGGACTCCCGGTGCGCTGCATTCCTCGCAGGTTTCGTACGACTGTTTCTCAGCGGCGGTGACGGCGTCGTCCATCTGGTCGCGAACCTCTTTGGGGAGGTCGGGGCTGATATGTGTGTAGCACCGCAGGCCGCCCATCTTTTGCTTGATCTGCGAGTAGGTATACATCTCAGGGGTACCGGCGAGCTGAGTGAGTTTGTGGTCAAGTCGGCCGAGTAGTGGAAACCAACCTGGACCAACGCCGAACTGGGTGCGCCGGTGGTCACGGATGTGCTTGAGATTTTGGGTGAGTGTTCGTTCCAGCTGCCGTGGGGTCCGTCGTGTTGTCATTGCTCGGCTCCTGTCCTCCGCAGCGTCGTTCGCCGCGACTGGATGAGTAATGCGCGGTCTATTGCTCCGCTAATTCACGGAACTTCAGCAGCTCCGACCAGCACTCTTGAGTCCTCTCAGCCTGCCACTCGGCGCGCTCGGAGGCGTCAACCTCGCCGCGCCAGATCACCAGCGCTTCGGCTTCGGCGAGCAACTGAGAGGCAACGGGTAGCTCGCTGGCGGGTACGTCGAACGCCCGAGCGGCGTCAGCGAGCATGGCGTGGGCGAGGAGCGTGAGGTCGGCCGGCGGCGGTTCGTGTGGAACGAGGCACCAGGCGAGCTGTGCGGCGGAAGCAGATAGATGCATCTGCAGCAGATCAGCATCGTCGGAGGGGTGCATGGAGTTATGGTCGCACGCCAGTGCTCTGGGGTGTCAAGTGGTGGTATTAGCCGATTAGCTGATCGATGACTTTGAAGGCCTCTCGGCTGCTTAGTTTGAAGAACTCCCGGTCCTGTCGAACGCGATAGATCGCGAGTGCATCGTGAACACGACGTTCAGTCCCTGGAGCATCTTTCACGCTCCAAAGTGCGCGGACCCCAAAGGGGATCAGTACGCCCGTTGCACGGTTGATCTCAGTGACGCGAGTGATAACGTCTCGGTTTGTGTAGCCAATTTTTAGAAGTTCCGGCGACTCGCGAGTGGAAAGAATATAGACGTAGCCATTTTCGGCCGGATCCTTCAACGGCTCATCGCGAACGAAGCCTCCAAGCATCTCGTGCACCTTGAGGCCACGAAGATGTCGCGAGTGGGTTACCTGTGCTTGTGGGTCATTCGAGATCACAGCGCGTCGAAGCGCGGTAAGGGTGCGAGCAATCACGGGTGCATCATTGTTAGGTGAAGGCCGAGAGAGCTGAATCCAAACGGTAAACCAGTCCCACTGATCAGCCCGATGGACCCTGTTGAATAGACCTTTCAGTGTTGAGATGGCGTCTGGAAGTAGAGCCATTCTTGCGGCGCTCAATAACTCATCCGATATGAGGAAATCATGCAGGAGCGATGCGCTAAACACTCGCTGGGATTGCACCCCAGGTTTAACTGGAGCCATCCCGAATCCCCACTTTTGCTGAATCGAAAAATCAGAATTCATTCATTGCACCTCGTAACCATGTTCTAAGCCCGGGCTACCTGAGCATGGTGGTGGCGTCACTCATGTTGCGGAGGTTCGACCAGGAGTTCGCGGTCTTGACGTCGCCTTCATATGCGATGAGGTAACCCCAGCGAACGTCTGCCCAAGTGGGATCGGATTCCATCACGCGGAGCACTCGCTCTGCCGCGGCGCGCTTTGCTTGCACGGTCTCATCCTGCCGGCCACGCTCATCTTTGCCCTCGATGATCCAATGCACGCCATCCTTATCGAGTGCGACAAAATCAGGGTAGTACGAACGCCCAGCACCGTACTCGATACGGGCGCCGTCAGTGGTTTCGAGGCGCATCCACCAGGTGATCTGCTCAGCCACGTCGAGCAGCTTAGCTACTTGGAACTCGGCGCTGTACGAGTCGAACGATGATGCCGAGTAGCGACCCTTGCGCCATCCGTCGTAGTTCTGCCCTCTCGTGAATTGGGGGCTACCGTCCACGTCGCTCTGGGGTTTTATCTTCACGCCCACAGGCAGTTCGGTTGACTTGCGTCGGGGGAGCGTGAGCGGATGCACTTTGGGAATCTCGCGGCTCTGTTTCGCTGCTTCATCAGCAGCGACATTCACCGCGTCTTTTAGGCGCTGGACTGCAACACCGGCACGCCTAACCGTCCATTCGCCTTCCACGAAGCTGACGAACCGGCGCACAAATGCAATAGCCGCTCGCCGGTTCTCTGCGCCGGCAGCGCCGTTCTTGAGTGCTCCGAGCTTTCGGAGGTGAGTTTCTAGGTTGTCCTGAACGATTTCAGCTGTCATCGGGTCATCGAACAGCTCCGCCTGGGTAGCCGTTTCGAATTTAATGACGCCTTTCTGGTCAGTGAAGATGATCGTCTCGCGGTCGATCTGGTCGGTGAAATCGTCACCGATAGTTGCAGCCACTTTTTTGTGCCACTCATCATCGAGATCGACGAGGCGCAGCTGGTGCGGTTCTGTTTCGAACGTTGCCAAAGGGAACTTGAACGTGGATTCATCCAGAAGCAAGACTTTCTCACGCTCTGGTTCCACCTCCACCAGCGTAGTGACGAGGGTTTCGATGTCGCGAGTGCCACCTGAGAGTGCTGCCACAGCGGCAAGCTCAGGGTCGTCAGATGCTGCTGCATAGGCGGAATCGTCCGTCAGCCAGAACACGTCGTCGCCGAGGGCTCCGGGATCACCAAGAGCTGCAGGGACCGACGCCGTGTTCGCGGCCGGAGCACCGGAACTGGAGTGTGAAGGAATATCTTCCGTAGCGCGAATGCTTCCGCTTATGCCATGCTTCTTTAGCGCCTGCACGACAGCTTTGTGGGAGAGGATGTCGAGTGAATCCACCCACTCGTCGCCGGTGTACTCACCATAGGGGAGACGAAGGCCACGGCCGATGAGCTGCTCGGTGAGCGTGCCGGACTCAAGAGCACGCAGCGGTACGAGCACGGCGACGTTGTGTACGTTCCAACCCTCATTAAGCATTGACACCTGCACGATCACGCGTACCGGCGAGTCAGGCTCCTGAACTTGTGCAAGCTTCGCTTCCATAGCGTCACTCGCGGCGTTCGAGTGCACCGTCAACACCTGCTCCTCAGCGAACAAGTCGTTGCTTGTCAGCAGCCCGGCGATCTCGTCGGCGTGTTCGGTGTCCTGGCAGGTAACGAGCATGATCGGGTTGATCGGTTTTGCATCAGGGTGCCGAAGCTCGTGATCGCGGTATGACGCAGCCTTCTTTTGAAGCAGCTTTTTCGCATCCCTAAGTTGGCCAACCACCTCATTGTCCCGGTAACCGTTGGTGCGTCGGGCGAGCACCGGCGTCTTCACGAACTTGTCGGCGATGGCCTTATGAAGGTGGTACTTGTAGATCACGTTGTCACCGCGTTCAGGCGTCGCCGTGAGACCCACGCGGGCGGCGGGTTCGAGCCGCTCGAGCGCCTTTGACCAGGTAGCTGCTGATCCGGTGAACCGGTGGGATTCGTCGAGCACGACGAGAAGGTCATCAACCCTCGACAGGTAATCCAGAAGCGGCCCGCCGAGCTGCTCCTGTGGTCGCGCGGTGCGGAGGTTCTGAGACTTGGCCTTGCCCGGTTCTACGTAGTCATCGGTATCTTCGGCGACCAAGTGATGTACGTTCATCAAGAACAGCTTCACTGCATCGGGATCGGTGATGACTGGTGCGTTCTCCGTGAAGTTCTGAGGCGTGATTACGTGCTTCTCGATTTCAGCACCTTCGACGAAGCCTTGTGCGCCTGGCGTGAAGTTCGCAATTGTCTTCGTGCGCACGGTCTTCCCTGGCAACACCACGAGAAGATTCCTGATCCCCGATGCTGCTGCGTATTCAAGAAGGGCGGCGAGGAGCCATGTCTTGCCCACCCCGGTCGCAATGTCGAGCACGACTTGCTCACATTCATCCTGACGGGAGAGGGCGTGAACTACCGCGTCGAGCCCCTTGGCGTTCGGCGGGCGAAGGCCGAACCGTGAAATCAGGTCATCGACCACGCGCTGGTCGTACTCAAAGATGGCCACGATTATCGGTTCCTTCTACTGGTAAAGAGGTCATCAGGCATTACGAGCAGTCGGGAGCCACGAGCTTGCTTTCGCAATTCGCGATCAACGCCCGGTGCGGCTCCATCGCAGACAACTGTCAGCGAATGGTTCTCTGGTAGCGCAGCCAAAAGCTCGGTGAGAATACTGTCACTCAGCATGCCCTCAACCACTGCAAGCAGTTGCCGCCCCTTCGCCCCGACGAAGCGAGGGTTCTCCGGTGTGAGCCGGAAGCCGAGATGCCCGGCGATGGATCGTTGCAGCACTTCACCGGTTGCTTCCGGCGTGATGAACGACGTGGTGGTGCCGGTGCGCTCATCGGTCTCCACCTCAACCCAAACGGGGGAGAGATGCATCTGGGTGAAGCCGCCGCCACCTGTCCAGTTCACGGTGGTGATCTTCTTCGTCCCGGTGGCAGCTTTCAGCGTTTTGATCGTTGCTGCATCAAGCTCGACTTCTGCTGCTTTTGCTTCCTTTAGGACCCTGCCCAAGATGGTATTGAAGAGCTTTGCTTCCTTGACGGTCGTCTTCGCAGGAAGCTCAGCCTTGGCCTCATACTTCTCGGATGAAGTCACGCCACCAGCGTCGGCGCCACGAACTACCTGCTCCAAGCGCGGCCTAGTAAACGAAGCCATCGTTGACTGTTGCAGCTCACATGTCATCCAGCGTCGGCCCATCTTGTGGGCAACTGCCGCTGTCGTGCCTGAACCGGCGAAGCAGTCCAGCACGATGTCGCCGGGGCTTGTAGCGATCTTCAGGATGCGCTCGATAAGTCGCTCAGGCTTCGGTGTATCAAAAGTGTCACCGCCAGGGAACAGCGCGGCAAGCTCTGCGGTGGCCTGGCGGTTGTGACCAACCTCTTCATTAGGCCACCAAGTACTGGGCACTCGGCCGCGGGTAGGTATGCGGGTCTTTCGTCCGAACCCGCCTTCGCCACCTCCACGGAGGACAACCTCCGGCCAGGTGCCGGCATCGTATCGCTCGCGAGCAGAGGTAGCGCTCTCCTCAAGGGAACGCTTGAGCATCATTGCCTTGACGCCCTCGCGAACTTCTGCGACGGGAACCTTCGCGATCTTCGCTCGCATCTCAGCATCGTCCAGGTCGCGAAGCTCGTACTCTGCGTACTCAGACATCGCAGCAAACACAGTATTCGGTTCCGCGAACCAGCAGCGCCCCTTCGATGGGTACACGAGCTCCCCGGTGATTGGGTGCTGGATCGCATACACCCACAGCTGATTTCGACTCGCGCTGGGGGCGGTCGGATCTGCATCCCACCACACCTCGTGGTCACCGTCAGGTGCCGTGAACCGCGCGTTCATCTCCTCAGTGCGCTCCAGGCGGTTCATTACCCATTCTTCCGATTTGCGGTACACCAGGATGATGTCGTGATCGGCAGAGGGGATCGGGAAATCGTTGCGGCTTGAGTCAGTCTTTTGCCATACAATTTCGGCAGCAAAGTTCGCAGATCCGAAGACCTCGTCGAGGAGCACTCGCATGCGGTGATTCTCGGAATCATCGAGATGCACCCAAATGGAGCCATTGTCTGCGAGGAGTTTCTTGAGTAGTACCAGGCGGTCACGCATAAAGGTGAGCCACACTGAATGCTCGAGATTGTCCTCATAGTGAGTGAACACTCCGCCCGTGTTGAATGGCGGATCAATGTAGATGCACTTCACCCGGCCCACGTACTTCTCGGCTAGCTCCGGGACCTGGGTTAGCGCCTCGAGAACGTCGCCTGACTCACCAGTGACGAGTAGGTTGTCGTGTAGTCCGCCGTCACTTGGGTCGCCAAAATGACCGTCATTAACAAGGTAGTGAGTCTGACATGCGCGAGGGTCATCTTTGGGTACCCAGGTGTAGTCGTAGGCACCTTCCGTGGTGGGGATGAGGGCTTGGTCTTTGCCCATCCAGGTCAGCTCAAGGCGCCCTCGAATGTTGCGCTGCGTCATGTCTTTTCGGGGTCTCCTGGTCTTAATCTGGCCGTCTGTCGAGTCTACAGTGGGCATAGGACATTGAGGTGCGGCGGCGAGCCGCACCGCCCCATCGCTTAGAACGGCGTATCGCCTCGCCGCCACCCGTCGGCCTGCCAACTGCGCATGGTTTCAAAGAATGCCGCGTCGTCATCGCCTACAACCTCGCGCACGAGCTGTGCCCGCTCGCCGGCCGGCACAACCTCATCAGGATCGAAGCACATGCGGTCGTAGTCCGGCGGCCAGTCGTCGAGCGGCTCGATAACGTCTGCGCCACTGTCGGCGACGAGCTTGAGTCGGCCCTGTGGCGCTGTGCGTGGAGAGCGTGGGGAAGCTGTCGGTACAGGGGTGAAACGTGGGCGTCGTTTTCGTGTCATGCGTACACAATGCGCGGTCCCTCTCGATACCCTGAGCTAATGCCCGCTCCGTCTCCCGCTCGTCGGCTGTTCCTGCTTGCTGAGCGGCACCAGGCTCCACGCGCGCAGATCGTCGGCGCGGTGGCTGTGCGGCTGGCGCAAGATCTCGGCGTGCCAGTGCCTGCGGCGGTTACGAAGCTCTACCCGGAGCACCGCTCACCGGTCTGCCGTACAGAGCTCGAAGTCTTGTTCGACCGGTTCCCGCTTTCCACCTACGGTGACCCGCTGGCCTGGGCAATCGAATCCCTCGAAGGCCGCCAGGCACATAGGACGAAGCATCACACGCCGCCTGTGCTGGCTAAGCTCATGCTCGACCTCGCGGGTGACCTCGCGGGCACCGTGTATGACCCTGCCGCGGGCACCGGCGGTCTACTGCTCGCGGCGGCCGTGCGGAATCCCGGGGTAGCCCTTATTGGCCAAGAGCTTGACCCGATCAGCCACACGGCCGCGCTGATCAACGCGGAGCTCGCAGGCATGGAGATCAACCTAGGCGAACCAGCCGATACGCTTGCCGCCCCGCAGCATCCCGCGCTCGCCGCAGACCTCGTGCTCGCGAACCCGCCGTGGGTGCGGGCCACGAACCGGCTGTGGGTTGAGCACTGCCTACAAGCACTCGCCGACGACGGCCGCGCAGTCCTGCTGCTCCCGGCTTCCGTGTGTACCGACAATCAAGGTGGCTGGGCGCTATTCCGCGAGCACCTCGTCACCAATGGCCTGCTCCGTAGAGTCATCGCCCTCCCTCGCAGCCAATTCCGCGGCACTGCGGCGCCCGGCGTGATTTGGGTGATCGAGCGCGGCGCTCCGGCCGATGGCGTGCTGATGGTCGATGCGCGTGACTGGGAAGGTGGAACGCTGCCCGCGGGCGTACGGGCGAGCGTAGAGGGCGTAGCAGCGCGGGGATGGCAGCTGAACCCGCCGGCGTATGCGGGGGAACCGGTGGCGGGGACGACGCTTGGCGATGTCGCCGACATTCAGTCGTCGCCGTCGGGAGAGATACTGGGGCGCAGGCACTGGCTGGCGGAGGGCGAAGCCGGCATTCCGGTGATCGAGGCGCGGAATCTCGATGGTCAGGTGACTGGCGAGAGGCGGCAGGTATCGGAGTCCGATGCAACGCGGCTGGCTAAGTATCGGGTACTGGTTGGTGACGTACTGATTGCGCGGCGGGGGAGACTGAGCCGGGTGGCTGTTGTTGGTGACGAGCATGCTGGCGCGGTCTACGGGACATCGGTGATTCGAATCCGGCCGCGGGCTGGCGGGGATTCGATAGCGCTGATGGGGCAGCTGCGCTCGCCGCAGCTGCAGGAATGGCTGCTGGCGCGGAGTACGGGGAGTACGCTGCCGCATATCACTGCGAGTGCGGTGGGCGGGGTGTCTGTTTACAGTGCAGAGAAGCTCGACTGGGGCGTCCCGTCGTCGATACGTGCGTAAGCTGCCTGCATCTCTGAGGTGACATCCGTACCCATTGTGCGCACTTGGGTCAGGCTCGGTTGCCGGCCGGCAATGTGAGACACGAATCTGACGGTTTGCTCTATGTCGCCAGCCGCGACTTCGTGAGCCTCTACGATCTCGAACGCTGCGTCAAAAACCAGGAAGACTGCCGTGTGATAGCCCGCGCTGCGGAACGGGCTGAACCGCGCCCCGACTCCGGCCGCCCGGTTGGCCATGGCCTTGACCTGGATGTGCTGACCTGATTCGGTCGTAATGTCGTGTGATTTCGTGGAGTTGGGTTCTAATACTCCGCCACGTGCCAGCCAAACAATGTGTTCAGCGATGTCGCCGAGAGGCTTGTTGTTGGTGCGCACGAGGTCGCGCCGGCGCAGTTCGGTTACGATGCTCGCCTCTAGTCGCAGCAACTGCTTCGCTGGCAAGTGGGTAAGGTCAGGCAAATCGCTCATCTAGGGTTTTCCTTCATGGTCAGTGTGCGGGATCCGTTTAGAGCAAAGGTGGCCAAGCGGCTTGCGAACACATACAGATCATGTCATCAGTGGCCTCGACCTCTGAGCGATGCATGATTGAATCATGCCAGCAAATGAGCAGGCTAAACTCTTATTCGAACATAACTTCGAACTGAGGTGTCAATGCTTACACCGATGCGCTCGCCGCAGTTGCTCGGCGATCTCGCCGGCCTCGCGCTACCCGTTGCCCCCGAGGCGGCGCAGTGTGGATTTCCAAGCCCAGCGCAGGACTACCCGACCGACGAACTCAACCTCGCAGAGCTTTTGATTCGTGACCGCCCGGCAACTTATTTCTGGCGCGCTGCAGGCCATTCGATGGAACCGGTTATCCCCGACGGTTCATTGCTGATTGTCGACCGTGGCGTTACGCCGGTACCTGGGCGGATCGTGGTGGCAGTTGTTGACGGCGAATACACGGTAAAGCGGCTCCATGTGGATGATTCTGGCCAGGTGACGCTTGGAGCTGAGAACTCTGCCTATCCCGACATCGCGCTGCCGGAGCTGAGTGAAATGACGATCTGGGGAACGGTTACTTTTATTATCAGTCCCGCTTGATCACCACTCTGGTAATTCGTCGTGCCACGGGTGCTCCGGCGGTAGGCCGACACGATCAAGCTTCGCCAAGTCATGGAACCGTGAGGGGAGAAGCACCGGCGCCTCGGTCGTGGGTTGCTCGAGCAAATCCCAGCGCCCCTCATAACCTGTGAAATCGGGAAGGAAGACGCGCGAGCGATCCACGCCCGCGTTCCGTTTGCCGGGTTCTGCGCTCGGGTCTGTCAGCCATTCCATGTGTGCAATCCATGCGGCCGCCGCCACATGCGAGCGCGGAATAACGAATCCTCGGAGCGGTTGAGACACGTCAGTATCCGCCGCGACCATCACAAACCACTCGTGACCGTGCAGCGGTGGCTGCTGAGATTTTGTGCCGAGTGGCCAGCTGGTGCGAGGACCCGCCGAGCGCGCCGACTTTACTTGAACCTCAATCTGAACGCGCTCACCAACCGTTCGTACCGCGAGGATGTCGGTGCGTTCCAGCCCATCCCGAGTCAGCGCCGGAGCCCAATCTCGCCGAGCAAGCTCCGAAGCCACCCAGTGTTCGCCGATGCTCTTGGTCTGTTTCGTATCGATAGCCACGGGCTCAGCCTACGATGTCCGGGGCTGCCCGTAGCCTGCCTGTGTGAGCCAGACCATCGCCTTGATTGACGCCGAATCCTTCTACGCCTCCTGTGAGGTCGCGTTCGATCCGAAGCTACGCGACCGGCCAATCGTCGTGCTCTCGAATAATGACGGCTGCGTGGTCGCGGCGAACGTGGCGGCAAAACAGCTCGACCGAGAGATCATGTTCAAGCCCTTTTTTCAGGTCAAGGCGTGGGCGGAGACGATGGGTGTTGCCGTGCGATCCAGCAATTACGAGCTGTACGGCGCCGTGTCCGCGCGCATCGCCAACCGTCGCGTGTTGTAGCAGATGCAATTGTTCACGCTTGCAAAGGTCGTCTATTGGTCTCGTCAATGCGGAACAGCTTCGACCATAACAGCGTGATCTCGGCGATGCTGAGATCTGGTTTGACATTGTGATGCACTGTCCCGTACTTTGTTGCATCTGATGCAAGATTTTGGGGCCTCTCCTGCAGCGCTTCGACTGATCACTTCGTCGTCGAACGTCGCGTTGGCGAACCCGGAACAACAGGTCTTCGACGCGATGATCGAAGGCTGGCGGAAACAGCAGTTGTCGCGAGGCCTGCGTGAGCAGACCATCCGGAATCGGGTGGCCACCGTGGTGAGGTTCCGCGATTTTGTGGACAAACCGCCGTGGAAGTGGAGCGTCGCGGATGTCGACGAGTTCACCGCGGAGTCCGGCGGGCGTACTCGGACGCTGTCGACGATGCGCGCCAATCATGGCGCGATCCGTGGGTTCTGCGATTACCTCACGAGCCCCTTGTACGACTGGATGGAGATCTGCGATCGGGAGTTCGGAGAATTCCCGTCGCAGGTGTGCCTGCCGTGGAACACGGTCGCCCACCGGTTTGAGTTCGAGGGCGACGGGAAGCGTCGTCCGTTCACGTATGACGAGGTCGAGCGCCTGTTCGACACAGCCGATGCCCGTGTCGAGCTGCTGGTCAGTTCCGGGCGGAAGGGCGCGCTCGGAGCGCTGAGGGACGCGCAGCTGCTGAAGACCGTGTATGCGTTCGGGCTGCGCCGCACCGAGGCGGTCATGCTCGACACCGTCGATCTGCATCACAACGCCAAGATGCGCCAATGGGGGCGCTATGGCGCGCTCCACGTGCGATGGGCGAAGGCGGCGGGAGGCGGCGCGCCTCGTCGTAGGACGGTGCTGCTGGTGCCGGAGTTCGACTGGTGGGTGCCGGGCATGAGGCAGTGGCTCGAGCAGGCAAGGGAGCGTTTCGCCCCGGCCGCCGACCTCGACGCACTCTGGGTGACCGAGCGGCACACGCGCCTTTCCGCCGGGTATCTCGACCGGAGGTTCGCAGAACTGCGCGACGACGCCGGCCTGTCGAAGGATCTGACGCTGCACAGTCTCCGGCATTCGTACGTCACGCACCTGCTGGAGTTCGGCTACGCGGAGCGGTTCGTCCAGGAGCAGGTGGGGCACATGCACGCGTCGACGACTTCCATCTACGCCTCTGTCAGTTCGGACTATAAGAACCGGGTGCTCGCGGAGGCGTTGAAGGCCCTGATCGAAGGAGAAGCTGATGGCCGTTGAGCTCGAGACCGGCTGGAACCTGCGCAGCGTGATGGCATCGCGCGGGATCTTCCAGACGTCGAAGCTGAAACCGCTGCTCGAGGAGCGCGGCATCGACCTGTCGCGGGAGCAGGTGTATCGGCTGGTGACGCAGCCGCCACAGCGCGTCCGCCTCGATGTCCTCGCAGCGCTCTGCGATGCGCTGGAGTGCACGCTCGACGATCTCGTGACGATCACCCGCCGTGAGGCCGCGGTCCCGATCGCCGTGGGCGAGGAGGCGACGCGCGGATCCATCGGCGATCTCCGCCCGGTCCGTGCCACCATCCGACGACCGCGCACGAAGTAGTCGTGGCGGCGAAGCCTCCGCAGGAGCCGAGGGTCGCGGAGATCGTCGCTCTCGTCCGTCCCCTCGTTCCTGATATCTCACCCGAGCAACTAGCCGAGATCGTGCATTCGGTCGCACCGATTCCCCTCACGCAACGGCTTCTCGAACTCGCATTGCTGAAGCAGCCCGGGGTGTTGGAGGGCCGACACCGGAACGTGCCGGTAACCGTCCAGGACCTGGCCCACGCACTCGTCGTAGAAGGAGCGAGCCGGGTGGTGCTGCCGACGTGCGAGTCATGCGGGCGAGCAGTCCGGATGCCGCATAAGACCCCGAACGGCGGGAGGCATTGCTCGCGCTGCGAGCGAAATACCAGATCGGTCGCCTGCGCGACCTGCGGGCGGGTCAGGCCGGTGCAGCGCACCATCGACGGGAAACGATACTGCCGCGAATGTTGGCGAGCTGATCCTCGATCGTTCGGCCTCTGCTCCCGGTGCGGTCAGCACGCGACAATCGTCGTCCGGCGTCCCGATCTCGTCTGCCTGAACTGCTACACCGCACCGATCAAGACCTGCGGGCTCTGCCGCGAACCGGGACGTGTCGCTACCCATCTCGACGGGCGGCGAGTTTGCGCTCGTTGCTACTACGCGATGCGCACCCCGCAACCCTGCCCTGAGTGCGGACGCAAGGTGTTCCTCACCGGGTTCATGAACGGGCAAAAGGTCTGCGCCGATTGCGCCGGCTCGCCGATCACGATGGCATGCCCCAGCTGCGGATCGATCGAGGAAGTGCGCAAGCATCGCCTCTGCGCCGAGTGCCGACGACCGATCACCATCCAGCGGCTCCTCTGCGATGACACAGGCAATGTCCGTCCCGAACTCCAGCCGCTTGCGGAATACCTCCTCACACACCACAGCAAAGCGAATTCTCTCGAGCGGTGGCAGCACAAGAGCAAATGCGCCGCCGTGCTCCGTGAACTCGCAGACGGAACCCTGCCGCTCACCGCGAACGCGATCATCACGAGAGCCCGCTCTGGCCAGTCAGTCGCCTTCCTTCTCTCGCTGCTGGTCCGCTCCAACGTGCTGCCAGAACTCGACGTCGAGACCGTACGATTCGATCACTGGTTTGAAGAATGGCTGGCGAGCATCGAAGCTGCCGACGATCGGCTGATCCTGCGTCGATACTGCACCTGGGAGCTTCTCCGGTCCACCAGAGCGTTCCGGGCCGTGTCGCAGGGCCCCTCAAGCCCCGCGGCCGGCTTCCAGAGACAGCGAGCAGCACTCAAGCATTGCGCCGCGCTCCTGCACGAGATCCGATCGCAGCACGAGACGCTGGCCACCTTCTCGCAGCGCGGACTCGACGCATTCCTCACGGACTCACCGAGCCAGCGCGACGCCCTCGCCCCGTTCACACGCTGGCTGCGACGGCACCGGCTCAGCACACTCCACGTCGAGTTCCGCACGAGCCACCTCGAGGGCCGGCACTACGAATCCGACCATCGGTGGCAGATGGCCCGCAGGTTCATCTCGGACCTCGACATGGACCCCAAAACGCGCACCGCTGGGTTGCTCGTGCTCCTCTACGGCCTCCACCTCACTCGCATCGTCGCCCTCACCCGTGATCAGGTCGACGTGACATCGCGACCGGTGAAGCTCACCATCGGAACCGAGCCCATCGAACTGCCCGAGGTCCTCGGGAATGCGATCGCCGAGCTCACTGACGCATCGAGACACCAGTCCGAGGGATGGCTCTTTCCTGGCAGGAATCCGGGACTGCATCTCACTCCGGGCCCACTCAGCCGACGTCTGCGCCAGCAGGGGCTCCGTTCAGGAAGCGCACGGACGACCGCGCTGATCGAGCTCACCCGTCAGATGCACCCACGAATCGTCTCCGATCTCCTCGGCATCACCGCAGCGTCAGCAGCCGCGTGGTCGCGCCTTGCCGGTGGCGACTGGACGGACTATCCAAAGCTCCGTGCAGAACCCTGATTGAACCCCGACCGCCCTCGCCTCCTGCGGGTCAGTGGCCGTTCCCGAGCCCACCGGTGAGCCGGGCGTGGAACGCGGTCGTGAACTCGTTCATGCCGACGAACTCGACGATCTTGCCGTGATGCTCGTACTTCGTCTCGATCGCGTCGAGCGCGGCGACGGTCGATGCGTCCCAGATGTGCGACTTCGAGAGATCGATGACCACCCGTTCGGGGTCGGCAGCGTATTCGAACATCGTGGTCAGGTCGTTGCTCGAGGCGAATAACAGCTGCCCCTCGACGGTGTAGTTGGCGCGGGGCTCTCCGAAATGCTCGGTCACCTCGCGGGTGACCTCGACGAGGTGCGCGACGCGGCGCACGAACATGATCGCCGCGACGAAGACGCCGACGATCACGCCGACCGCGAGATTGTGGGTCGCGACTACCACGGCGACGGTGATCACCATGACGGCCGTCTCGCTCTTCGGCATCCGCTTCAGCGTGGAGAGCTTGATGGAGTGCCAGTCGAAAGTGCCGACCGACACCATGATCATCACCGCGACTAGTGCCGCCATCGGGATGATCGCCACGACGTCGCCCAGGACGACGATCAGAATCAGCAGGAAGACGCCCGCCAGGAACGTCGAGATGCGGGTGCGGGCACCGGACGCCTTCACGTTGATCATCGTCTGGCCGATCATCGCGCACCCGCCCATGCCGCCGAAGAAACCGGACGCGAGGTTGGCAACGCCCTGCCCCCAGCCTTCACGGGTCTTGTTCGAGTGCGTGTCGGTGACGTCGTCCACGAGCTTCGCCGTCATCAGGGACTCCATGAGCCCGACGAGCGCCATCGCCAGCGCGTACGGGGCGATGATCGTCAGCGTCTCCCAGGTGAAGGGCACGTTCGGGATGAACAACTCGGGAAGGCTGCGGGGTAGCTCGCCCTTGTCGCCGACGGCCGGAACGTTGATCGCGAAGACCACGACTGCGGCGGTGACGAGCACGATGGACACCAGCGGGGCCGGGACCACCTTGGTGATCTTCGGCATGAACACCATGATCGTCAGCCCGACCGCCACCAGCGGGTACACCATCCAGGGCACCCCCACGAGCTCGGGCACCTGAGCCATGAAGATCAAGATCGCCAGAGCGTTCACGAAGCCGACCATGACACTGCGCGGGATGAACCGCATGAGCCTCGCGACACCGAGCACCGCGAGCACGATCTGCAGCACGCCCGCGAGCAGCACCGTCGCGATGAAGTAGTCCATGCCGTACTCGCGCGCCACGGGCGCGATGACCAGCGCGATAGCACCGGTCGCCGCCGTGATCATGGCGGGGCGTCCGCCGACGAACGCGATCGTCACCGCCATGATGAACGAGGAGAACAGCCCGACCTTCGGGTCCACGCCGGCGATGATCGAGAAGGAGATCGCCTCCGGGATGAGCGCCAGCGCGACGACGAGGCCGGCCAGGACTTCACGGGTGAGGATCCGGGGGCTCTTCAGCGCAGTCAGCACGGAAGGCTCGGGTCGGTATCGCGTCTTGTCGTCGGTCATGGTCGTCATGAGGCAGGCCTCCCAGGGGTCGAGATGGGTCGATGTGACACCATCGAAAGCGTGAGTGCGCGTCTGCGCGCGCCCGACAGCACCATGCAAGGGGCCGGACGTCGGGATGATGCCCGCCAGAACATGCGGGCACGAACTAACCCTAACGTAACGTTAGGGTTAGATGCGAGCTGGAAGGAGTTGAGCCATGCCCGGAGCCGGGATGATGCAGATCGGGGAACTGGCCGAGCGCACGGAACTGTCCTTGCGGACGCTGCGTCACTATGACGAGATCGGATTGCTGGAACCCACGGGTCGCTCCGAGGGTGGTTTTCGCCTCTACACCGAGGGCGACTACGAGCGCCTAATGTTGATCCGCCGGATGAAGCCGCTCGGGTACTCGCTGGAGCAGATGCGCGACCTGCTGCGCGCGATGGACGCGACCCTGACCGAGAGCTACTCAGGAGCCGAGGCGATGCAACTGCTCGCCGAGTTCCTCACCGACGCGGAGCAACGACGCGCGAAGCTTGAGAAGCAGCTCGCCGCTGCAGATGAATTCATCGGTCTGCTGGGCGACCGCATCAGGTCATAATCACGCCCGAAAAGTACATCCCGCGATAATCGGGGCTGCCAGTAACTCAAGGGGACTGCCGCCGGCTGCGGGATCGCCGACCGGGCGCAGCGCGGATCGGGTAGGTCAGTCGCCTCCGGCGATGTTGACGAGCCACGAGGTCCCGAACCGGTCGACGCACATCCCGAACTCGTCGCCCCACGGCTGTGGGTCCAGCTCGACCGTCACTGTCCCTCCGTCCGTCAGCGCCTGTCAGTAGCGGCACAGCTCCTCGGCGTCGTCCCCGCCGAGGCTGACAGCGAGGTTGTTCCCGGTCCGCAGCGTCTCGCCCGGCAGCATGTCGGCGGCCATCAGCGTGAGGCCGGACTCTGTTTCCAGCTGGCCGTGCATGACCTGGTCGTCGGTGCCGTGGTCGTCGGTGCCGAAGTCGCCGAATTAGTTGATCGTGAGTTCGCCGCCGAACACGTCCTGGTAGAACGCCAGGGCTGCCGAGGTCTAAGTACGTACGCCTAGTAGGAACGAAACTACTACTACGGGCATCGCGATGCTCAATACGCGCAATCAGTAACTCGTCATTGCAGCTAAACGGGAACAGCGAGTTGTTGCACTGGCAGACAGGAGCCCCCTCAGTCGAAAGTGATCTTAGCTTAGGGGAGTTGACGGGCTAGTTTGCGACATTCAGCTTCGGATGAAATTTTCAACCAAAGAAGATCTTTGAAACATTAATTCACAGTTCACCCTGGGGACAGATTCAGTTCTCTGTTGGTACCTAGATTGAATCCGTGCCTACAACACCAGAAACACAGCAGGTTGCGCTCTTAGAACAGATCCGCGCCGCAGGGTTAACATTCACCAAGGCCGAGAGCCGGGTTGCCGAAGCCATTGTCAGTGACCCTCACATGGTGCTGCGGGCATCTGTCTCCGAACTTGCACAGGAGGCTAGGACTTCACCAGCGACAGTTGTGCGGATGTGTGCAGTTATCGGGCTGAGGGGCTTCCAGGATTTGAAAATCACGCTTGCGACGCAACTCTTCTCGACCCAGAAACGACTGCACATGGAGATCGATTCTCAAGACGATGCGGACGCGGTGCTCACCAAAGTAGTTCATTCCTCAGAGATCGCGCTTCAACGTGCATCGTCGTCCTTGGATGGAAGAACCTTTGAAGACGTCGCCCGTCGAATCCTCTCGGCGCGTAATGTCCTTTTTGTTGGCGTGGGAACCTCTGCGCCCTTGGCTCAAGACTCGGCCTATCGGCTGGCCTCTCTCGGAGTAAGAGCGACTTTTAGCCCTGATGTTCACCAACAGCACGTTTCAGCAAGGATGCTGGAACCACATGACTTGATGCTTGCAATAAGCCATACGGGGTCAACGCTCGAAACGCTTGCGTCGGCAAGGGCTGCTAAAGAATCGGGCGCAACGACGGTATCGCTTACGAGCTTTCATTCCTCACCGCTCACAGAGATTGTCGATTTTTCTCTCGTCGCGGGTGCACCGGAAACGTCATACCGCGTCGAGGCAATGACTAGCCGCATAGTCCACCTCGCTTGTCTTGACGCCCTCTATGTGTTCTTGGCTCGCCTGAGTGAATCCAGTGAACGTGCGCTTGCGCTCACGGAAAGTGTGCTCATTGAGCACCGAATTTAACCACTATTCAACGCTACAACTGGAGACGATATGTACGGCAAAGTAGTCGATCAACAAGGGGAAGGCATAGGCTCAATCGCCGTCAGTAATGGTCGAGAAGTTGTGTTGACCTCGACAACTGGCGAGTTTAGCCTGGAATTAGTAACACCGTTTGTCCATGTCTCGACGCCTGCTGGAAAGCGAGCTCAGAAGTCCTGGGTTGTCGCCACAGAAGACCACGAGTTGACGTTTGTACTTGAAGAATGCCCCCAGTCACTGCCTTTTGAGTTCGTTCACATCACTGACACTCATATGACGCTTCCGGGCGTCGAACAAGATGACTGGGGAATGTACAAGGAAGGTGCATTGCCGCAGCAGATCATCGATTTCCTCGAGAGTCTCCCCACGAGGGCACCAGATTCTCAGGCCGTGTTTATTACCGGTGATCTCGTTGACAACGGTCTGCCAGAGCAATTCGAAGAGTTCCGCAGAGTGCTCACTCACAGCCCAGTTCCTACCTTTGCCGTTCCTGGAAACCATGACCACATGGCGAGTGGGCACGAGACCGTCCTTACCCGCAATAACTACCTCACGAATTCAGGTACACCTGACCTCTACGAAAAACACATGGGGCCACGCTGGTACTCCTTCAATGTGCCCGGGCTGCATGTGGTTGCCATGGACTGGCACAGTCATGAACTCGGTATCGATCATGAACTTCAAAATGCCTGGTTACAGGAAGACCTTGCGGCAGTCCCGGCTGGTTATCCCTGGCTGCTTCTGTTTCACGATCAGCCGGGAAGCTCACTGCTTGAGCACGCACCATGGCAGCCAGTAGCGACCCTTTCTGGGCATTGGCACACGTCACGGGTCGTGCAAGTCGATGAGACTCTTCACATCAATACCCCGGCAGCTTTCTTCGGGAACCTTGACTATTCCCCACCCGCTTTCAGGCGAATCGAATGGGACGGGGAAGCGGTTCAGCTTCACACCGAACTCACAACCTGGGACCAGACTCCGGGACTCATTGAGAGACTCGGAGGATCGACATTCCGTCCACTCGGAGAGCGAACTCACACGAATGAGCCGTCAGCGACAAACTGGGTTGCAGATCTAGCAGGGGCAGGGCACAGGCAGAGCATCTCTGTCCACGGCGAGATGCTCTTTGCCGCAACGCAGCTTGAGGACGAAGCTCGTGGCATGATTGAGGCTTTTGACTCCGATGGAGGGGAACTGAAGTGGTCAACCACGCTTAGCGCTGCTGTAAAGGCCACACCAGCGGTCTGGAACGATGTCGTTGTTGTTGCGGATGTGTCGGGAGCGACGCATGGGTTGGACCGAAGCTCCGGGGTCATGCTCTGGACTGTGCCCTCTTCGGACCCACTCCGGAGATTCGCATGGAACCCTCCTGTTGTAGCAGATGGTGTTGCCTACCTTGGCGATGCTTCTGACCTTCGTGCGATTGATGTGTTAACAGGGGAAGTTGTATGGCGTCGAACGGATCTGTCACCTCACCACAACTTGGTGAATCACGCTGCACCACTGGTGATCGGCGATTTGCTTGTCATTGGACTCTGGCCCACTCCGGAGCATCCAATTGGTCTCGACCGCAGGACTGGCGAATCGGTGTGGAGTAATCCCGAGCTTGGCGAGGATCCTTTCTCTTCGGTGAAGCAACTGCTTATGATCGGAACTGCAGCAGCTGATTCTTCGCGCGGTCAAGCAATTATCCCTGCGTTCAATCAAACCGTCGTCGTGCGCGTGGCAGACGGTACTGTTGCCTGGTCGACGCCACACTCAGGCGGTTTCAGTCCCGGGACGCCGCTCGTGACACCTCTCGGATACATAGCCACCATCGCTGGTCAGGGCCTTCGATGCCTTGACCCTGTATCTGGTGACGTGATCTGGGAGCTTGAGATCCGTGGGGAGGCGCCGTTCCCGGTGCGCTCGTACACCAAGGTCTCGGACCCCACATTTGCCCCGCCGCTCTTCGTGGATGGGCTACTCGTGCTGCCTGGTTTGGATGGCAAAGTACGCCTCATCACGGGTGAAGGACGGTTGCTTGGCGACGTTCAATTTGGCGCTCCATTTGCAAGTGAGTTTGTTAGGAGCGGCGACAGCCTTATTGGGCTTGACGTCACTGGAAGCATGCGAAGTATTTCTGTACGAGCGTTGCTGGAGTCAGTAGGGTGTGAAAAGCCATGATCGTCGCAGAAAGCCGGCGTCAGTCGCGCCAGTATGTAAACAGTGTGAAGGCTGAATCGGTGTTGCCGATCCTGCTTGTCACTCCAGCAACAGTAGGACTTGCCCTGTGTGTTGGTCTCCCGACGCTCTTATCGTTGGTAGGAAGTTTCTTCTCGATTCCGCTGGTCCCTGGTGCTCCGTGGCAATTCGTTGGCTTCGACAATTTCGTGTTCGTATTCACTGACGACGCTGTATTGCAATCGATCGTGAACACGTTTGTCTACTCGGCGCTCACGATCGTTCCGAGCCTTGCAATCGGTCTTGGTCTTGCGCTCCTTGCGAACGCGGTTGTCAAAGGCAGAGCACTTGTACGCACACTCCTGTTTTTGCCGATGACTGCGAATCTAGTTGCAATGTCGGTTGTCTTCAATTGGATCTTCTCGTTTAACGGCGGCTTTGTAAATCAAGTCCTTGGTCTACTGGGAGTTGCGCCAATCAATTGGACCGGGGATAGTCAAACCTCACTTCTCACTGTTGCAATGGTGGGCGTCTGGCGTACCGCATCACTCACAATGATGATCTTTTTTGCGGGCCTGGCGACTATCCCAACATCCATAGATGAGGCGACAAGATCCGATGGTATCCGCGGGCTAGTGAGGCTCACAAAGATCACTCTTCCGCTGATAGCCCCGACTGTCGTATTCGCTTCAGTTATGGCAGTGCTGAATTCTGTTCAAGTCTTCGAATCGATCAACATAATGACGCAAGGTGGTCCCCTTGGATCCAGCGAGACCGTTCTGACCATGATCTGGAAGCTTGGATTTGAGTACTTCGAGCTCGGACGTGCATCTGCGTTGTCCTTCGTGCTACTCGCCGTACTTGTCCTCTTAGGCGTGCTTCAGCGCCGCACGCTTGCGGGGGGTGTCAAATGACCCGAGCCTCAAAGGTACTGCTAACGCTTGTTGTACTTGCAGCTGTAGCCGTCGCAATCTTCCCATTCTATTGGATGATCCGTACTTCAGTTGCGGCTCCCTCTGAGGTGCTGAGCGGGGGGTTAGGCTTCTTCCCTGAAACGGTAACACTCGAGAACTACAAGAGAGCATGGGAAGATGGAGCCCTAGGGCAATCCATCATCGTCGGTCTCGCAAATGTGTTCGGGATTCTGGCTCTCCAGCTAGTGACCTGCATTCCTGCTGCATACGTCCTTGCTAAGGTTCCCCGACGCTGGGGCCGGGTCCTTCTGACGTTTGTGCTGGCTGGCCTGCTCGTTCCCACCCAAGTTATCTTGGTCCCACTATTCATTGGCGTAAATGCGGTCGGCTTGGCTGACTCGCTTGGTGGACTCATCTTGCCCTTCGCAACGAGCGCGTTTGGGATCTACATGCTGCGCCAACAAATGTTGTCAATCCCAGATACATTGCTCGAAGCGGCCAAAACGGATGGACTCGGCACAATCCGTACGCTCATATCGATTGTGATCCCGATGGCGGCCCCAGGCATTGCCGCGTTCTCGATCTTCAGTATTTTCGTGCACTGGAACGACTACATCTGGCCGCTCCTAGTGGCTCGCTCACCTGAACTGCGAACTCCACCGCTCGCTTTGGCCGTGTTTCAGCAGGCGGATGCTGGTATGGACTACACAGCTCTCACTGCTGGTGCCGCGATCGTGACAGCCCCAATCGTTCTCTTGTTCCTCGTTGCCCAAAAGCATTTCGTCCAGGGCATGAGTGGTGCAGAGAGCCCAAGCTGACCCGCTTTTCAAAGTTTGATTCATTAGTCAACGTTCTATCCCCCAAAGGAAAATCATGAAACGATCATTTCTGCCCCTCTTTGCTGCCTCAGCGGTAGCGGTAGGCCTCACTGGATGTTCTGCTACGACTTCGGCTCCTGAACGTCCTGCAGTGGCATCGGTTGCAGACTGCTCGCCGGAGGGCGTAACTCTCACGACTGCATACGCAGATTGGTCATCTGCCGCAATGGCGGTTGCGAAGACGAACCTTGAAGCTAAGTATCCTGGCTTGGAAATCCAAGATGGTGCGCTGGCGGTAGCCACATATGATGAGCTCACACAAGCAATCGTCGGGGACATCGCTGTGGGCAAGCGCCCTGATGTGATCATGTCGGGCCTTGGGCAACTACGCTTTTGGGTTGACACGTACCAGCCTTCCCCCATTGATCCGCAGGCCCTTGCCGAGACATATAGGACTGAGTTCCTTGCTCCGGGAACCGTGGACGGAACCTCCTATCTCGCGCCTGCCCAGATTTCTGCGCCAGTTCTTCTTGTAAATCAGTCCATGTTGGACGAAGCGCAGGCAGGCAGTGCGAGCGATATCAAGACCTATGATGACTGGCTTGCAGCTGCCACAGCTGTCAGCAATCATACGAAATCACCGTCGGTCACTGTGGCAACGACCGGGCTTGCCGATTGGTATGCGCAGTCTTTCGTTCAAGGGGCAGGTGCGAAGCTCGTCGACGAAAACGGAATGCCTGCTTTTGCGGGAGCGGATGGAAGTTCAGCGCTCAAAATCTGGAGCGAGCTGGCCAACGCTGAAGTTGATTCCGGTATCACGGATGACGCGCAGGGCATGGCTGCCTTTGGTGCACAGGAATCTGCATTCTTCATGTACACCACTTCAGCAATTTCGGCTGTGCAGGAAGCTGTTGGGGGGCGGTTCGAGTGGGTGCCGATTCCGGTTCCAACGCTTGATGGGGAAACTCACGCACAACCCGCTGGAGGAAACGGTTGGCTTGTTTTGAGTCAAGACTCATGTCAGGCGGCATATTCCAATGAGCTAGTGGGTGAATTGCTCTCAACGGAAGCTGTGCTTGCCGCGAGTGGTACTGAGTGGAGCTACATTCCTGTTGACGAGTCTGCGAAGGAGCAGCTTCTTGCAAGCGATGCTGCAACACCCCAGATGAAATATGCGTGGGATTACACGGGTGACCTCACCGAATGGGGAGGGTTTGCAGGATCAAACATCACAAAGGTAAATGATGTGTTCCGGACCATGGCGCAGAAGCTCCAGGCAGGCAAATCTGCACAGGACGCAATTGATGACGCTGCTGCAGCAGTTGAGTCACTTGTGAAGGAGTAACTCGTGGCCCACCTTTCCCTAACCGGAATTACCAAATCATTTGGCGACATCAAAGTACTTGACAACGTCACGATTGAGGCAAGTGACGGGGAGCAGCTGGCGATACTCGGCCCTTCTGGATCTGGAAAATCCACGCTGCTGAGAATTATTGCTGGACTCGAACAGCCAGATTCAGGCAGTGTACTTCTTGACGGAGTGGACCAAGCCGGAGTGCCCCCACACAAACGAGATACGTCAATCGTCTTCCAACATTTCGCGTTGTACCCGCACCTCTCAGCCATGAAAAACATCACTCTTGGGTTAAAACACGGTCTCGGGCTTAGTTCGGCCGAGGCTGATGCGAGAGCTAGTTCTCTCGCATCTCGTCTTCAGATTGAGCCTCTCTTGAGCCGAAAGCCCAGGGAAATGTCGGGCGGGCAGCGGCAGAGAGTGGCACTCGCACGCGCGCTGGCGCGTTCTTCTGGCACTGTGCTTCTTGACGAGCCGCTCTCAGGGTTGGATGCGCAACTTCATGAAACACTCCGTATGGAGATTGCGGGTCTGCTTCGTGATGAAGGGGCAACAGGTGTCAACGTGACGCATGATCAGCTGGATGCGATGGCTATGGCGGATCGCATCGTCGTGCTTAACCGCGGAAAGATCGAGCAGATTGGCACTCCAGATGAGCTCTACTCTGCTCCAAGAACTAGCTTCGTGGCGTCATTTGTTGGTTCGCCTGCGATGAATCTGCTCCCGTTGGCCTCGGACGGAAGCTCGGCCTTCGAAGGCGTCAGTTTTCCTGCCGGAACACGATTGATGCTTGGCGTTCGGGCGGAGGAGCTCACCCTGAGCAAGGATATGATTACCAGTCCTTGGGCCGTGCAAGGAACTGTGGGCCTTGTGGAGCCAGCCGGCCCGGATCGAGTCGTGAAGATTCACACCGCACGAAACGAGGACATTGCATTTCGGTGTTCGGTTGCTGAAACGCCACGTCTTGGCGAAAGGGTAACGGTCTTTGCCCGGCCTGGGTCTGTCTTGGCGTTCGACCTTGCTACTGGAGAGGCGATTCCGCAGCAGAGAATTACTCAAATCCTGAATGGAGTGGGCTCATGAAATTCAGCGAGGTCGTAATTCTCTTTGATTGGAATGGGACTGTGGCAAGAGATGTAGATAGAGCGCATGCTGCATTGAATCTTGCACTTACGTCCAGGGGTCTTCCTGCTCTCGACGCCCAACAGTTCGGTGAAGAGTTTCGGTTGCCAATGGAAACGATGTTTACACGGCTTAGGGTAGCTGATTGGAAACAGGCAGAAGCGGAATGGAACTCCTTTATGGAGCACAACAGGACTTCTCCGAGAGCAGGACTTCCAGCCCTTCAACAGCTCCACAGAGAAGGGGCTCGTATGGGAGTAGTTTCAGCAGCTAGTGAGAAGTCTGTTTGCAACGATATTGCTGAGTTTGGAATTGGGGAGGTCTTGACTAGTGTGGCGGCTCCGGTTGCTGACAAAGTGGCGTCCCTTCGGCAGCTTCGCGGTGATGAAGCTGTTGCAATCTATGTAGGGGACACTGCATATGACATGTGTTGTGCGGTAGAAGCTGGGTATATTCCAGTAGCAGTGAGTTCTGGGTACAGTCCAGTAGAAGTATTGGTTGCCTCCGGCGCGAATGTTGTGATCGACTCATTTGATGAATTTCCCGGAGTGGTTGCGAGCCTTGTGCAAGCTGCCGTGAGCTAGAGCCTTTATCTCAAGCGTCCTACACGTGCAGGTGGTCTTGACCGGGTCTTCTTGTCTTGCAATTAGCGTCCTGAGTCAAGCCCGGCAGAAGTGAAATCAAATGCACGATCGGCGGCGAACGGATTAAATGTGGACAGAATCCAAAAACCCCGATCTGCAAATTCGTCTTTGAATAACGTGGGACCCATGGAAAGCATCGAGAGCTATGCGCAAAACGTGAGAAGCGGTCTTGCTGAGAACGCCTGAGCAAAACTCGCGGCACTTCCATGTTGAGGAAGTGGTCGCCAGTTCAATCCTGGCTCGGGCTCTGATTCTTTTAATCTTCGGCTCGAGTATGGCTGAGTAGCTCAGCTGGTTAGAGCGCACCACTCATAATCGTGAGGTCGCGGGATTGAGTCCCGCCTCAGCTACTGGAGTCGCAACGAAACCCCCGGTCTTGCCGGGGGTTTCGTTGTAGATGCGGAACCCTGGTGGTATTTCACGCAGCGCTGATGCAGGTTCAAAGGTGCGGTTCAATCGTTTTTTGTTTACCTACAGTCTGGACCGACCTCCACGGCCGTTGCTGTTGTGCTGTACGTGCTTCTAAAGCTGCCTAGATTGCAGTGTGTGCACATTTTATGTACACGCCGGGCTGTTCTGACGTCGCGCCCTTTCCGCCAAGGTCAAGCTGCCCTCTGCCAAAAGAAGGGTGTGCTGGTCTCGCCGCGAATTGCAGCTCCGCGCATTGTTGACGTCGCCAAGCCTTGTAAATGGGTTGTAGGAATAGCCGGAAATTGGAGAACCTCGAAAGCTCTAGAGAATACGCAAGAAGCAGGATAGGTTTTTAAAAGGCTTTTGATTTATTGGGAGGAGCAAGGCTTGATTGTGTTTAGCCGGTGCATTGGGAAGCGTTGATGTAACGATCGGGAAGTGCGAGCGCGCGTACCTGGAAGCGGTTGCGCGCTCGCACTTTTGGCTCAGTTGGCGGTGTCGTCGGCGAGGTGGCGGCGCATGTTGGGGCCGCCGAGTTGCACGAGTTCCGCGTTCGAGACGATCCGGTTCAGAATTGACTCCGCGATTACCGCGTCGTGGAGCGATTTGTACCAGTCTTGCGGGTCGAATTGCGAGGTCACGACGGTCGAGCCTCGTCCCTCGCGGGCGGCGAGGATGTTGAGGAGTTCGGCCGCGGTCTCGCTCGTGATCGGGGTCGTCAAGAAGTCATCCAGAACGAGCACGTCACACGAGTGGAGTGTTTCAAGGAACCGGAGCCTTGCGGGGTCGTGATGCTGGTAGACGGCGAGTTGGTTCGCGAGGTCATCGAGCCGATAGTAGGCGGCCGTGTAATCGCGCCGGCATGCCGCGTTCACCAGCGCCTGCGCGAGATACGATTTGCCCACGCTTGATGAACCGAGAATGAGGAGGTTTGTGGTCTGCTCGATCCATTTGCAGGCCGCGAGTCTCGCGACAACGTCTCGGTGAAGGGTGCGCCCGTCGAGGTAGCGGATGTCTTCCACACACGCGGCGGGGTTCGGAGTGCGGGAAGCTTTCAAGAGTTTCAGCATTCGGCGTTCGCTCCTTGCGGCGGTCTCTTTCTCGAGCGCATGCTGGATCTTTTGCGAGAAGGTCCATTCGTCGCAGGCGGGGTCGTTCGCGATCTCGATCACCGCTTCCCCAAACGCCGTCATTCGGAGCTTGGTGAAGAGGGGCATGTCATCGGTGGTGAGGTGGAGGTCGATCATGACGCGTCTCCCGTCTCTTTGCGGGTGAGGGCGTCGAGACTGAATGCTTCCGCGCCTGCGAGGTAGGCGCCGCTGGTATCCCGCCCAGTCGGCCTGACCGGCGCCGGCGTTGATGTTCTGTCAGCTGCTGGAGTGCTGCGCGGCCGTTCATCTTGTTCAGCACGAACCGCAGTCAGAGCATGTTTCACCGCGGTGTAAGTGATCTGTCGGTACTCGTCGGTGATGAGCCGGGTACAGGCCTGCTCGAGGAGCATGCGGTTGCCGCTCTTTCCAAGATCAAGGATATTCATGCAGGAGCGGAAGCCTTGCGCCTCGATCTTTCGCCCATCGAGCAGCCGCTCGATCGCGACGACGGTGCTAGGCCCGACCTTGGCTGCCTGTCTCGTGAAGTAGGCACGTGTCCAGAGCCCGGTTGTGTCTGTCAGATGGGCGGGCGCATGCTCGGGATTCGTGACGTACCCGTTCTTTCGCACGCCGAGCTGATGCATGGCGATCACTTCAGCCGCAGCGAGAACCTCGAGCTGGGTACCGATGATACGCACGTCGACGGTGAGCCCTGCGAATTCGTACGGGACCGAGTATTTGATGGTGTCGATCTGGATGTGCCAGTCCCGATGTACTTTCGCTTTACGCCACACCACCGGCTCCCACCTGTGTTCCGGGAGATCGAGAAGCTCTGCGCGTTCGAGTTCCTCGAACCAGTCGCGGCGGCTGCGTGATTCGCCCCGGAACGGCACTCGAGAGTTGATGACCTCGACCTGCTCAGCTATCGCAGCGTTCAGGTCATCCAGGGTGACGAACACTCGGCCTTCCAGAAAATGGATCACCCAGTTCGTGACGACCTTCACCCCAGCCTCGACGTTGCCCTTATCGCGGGGTCGGTAGGCGCGGGCGGGGACCGCAGCAGTCTGGTGATACTCGAGGAACTCGGCATAGGCCGGGTTCACCTCCCGCGCACGCGAACTACTCGAGATCTGGTTCGATGCCGTCGACGCGTTATCGGGCACTACGATCAGAGGGACACCACCGAGGAACTCGAATACTCGCCGGTGACACTCAAGCCAGGCCGGCATCTTCTCGTCGAGGGTCCCGTACGCGAACACGAGCCCCGAATACGGCAGCGTCGCAACAAACACTGACACTTTCGTGTGCTGCCTCGTGATCGGATCAGTCAGGCGCATCGGGGTGCCCGCCCAGTCGACCTGCATCACCCGCGAAGGTGAGGTAGGGATTCAGCTGAGTGGTCATGAACCGATGCTAAAGGGCGGCCCGTTCGAAGTGCAGGGGCAGTGCTTCCCGCCGCCTGAGCGGCGCTCAGCCCCGCGTGCCCTCGAACGGGTTGACCAGGCTCTGCACCCCCGTGCTGCGGGCAGACGAATGCGATCCTCGCGCCGAGCTCGTCGTGTAGCCGTCGTCCGTGGGCACGTGCACGGGCACGCCGTCGACGCTGCCCTGCTCTTCATACTCCATGCCCATGACCCTATCCGTCGGGCCTGGGCGACAATGGAAGCACCACGAGCACGCCGAGAGAAGCAGCCCCGTGACCGACCGTATCTACTACGAGGACCAGGCCGACTGGTCTGCCGAGGACTACTACGCCCTGTGGCGGTACTTCGACCGCCTAGCCGAGTACGTCGGCCCCACCCCTGCGCAGGCCCAGCGCCCCGAGCACCGGTCGTCCAGGATCCAGGCCAAGAAGACCGGCGTCCGCGACAAGGAGCTCAGGGCGATCGACCTGGCCAGGATGCCCCCGGAGAGCAGGTCGCTACTCAAGGCGGTGCTGGTCTCCCAGCAGCGCTACGCCCTCGCGCTGTCGAAGTTCCCGAACCTCGACGCGCTGGAGCGGATCGAGCGCCCTCCGCGCTTCCGAGGGCTGGAGCAGTACCCGGCGTCAGTCTGGGTCGCGCTAGATGAGTCCCGCGAAGAAGAGGAGCGACCATGACGCATCACCAGTTCAACTGGTCGTCGACCCCGAGTGCAGCCTCGGCTACAGCGAGGCGCAGCTGCGCGAGCATCTCGGCAGCAGATATCCCGCCTTCGAGGAGCACATGCTCATGAAAGCCCACCCTGTGTGCTCAGGTCCCCGTGACGCGGTTCCGAGCATTGGCCCCGCCCGCACGTGCTACACCGCCCACGGGCAGGTCTTCTACGTGCACGACGTGATCCGCTTCGTGGAAATGTACTAGTCGGGCGCTTCGTCGGACGACGCACGCTGTGCTCAGCCGATGATGGGCCGCTCATCCGGCAGGCGGTACAGCTCTCTGCTCTGTCTCACGGCGAGCGCCGAGGCCAGGGCGATGGGTCCAACTCGCCCCATGAGCATGAGCGCGGAGAGCACGTATTTCCCGAATGCGCCGACTTCGGATGAGATCCCCACGGATAGTCCGCAGGTGGCGAAGGCAGAGATGGCCTCGAAGAGGATCCGGTCCAGGGTCGCCTCGCTCACCGTCGTCAGCAGCGCCGTGGCTGCCAGGACGAGGGTCGCGCCGAGGAAGACGACGCTGATGGCCAGGCGCAGCGTGGCGTTGGGGATGCGCCTGCCGAGCGCGTTGGTGTGCTCAGTGCCTTTCGCTTCGGCCCAGATGGCGAGGAAGAGCACGGCGAGGGTGGTGACCTTGATTCCGCCGGCGGTGGAGCCGGAGCCGCCGCCGACGAACATGAGCGCGTCGGAGAGCAGCATCGTCGTCGGCGTCATCGCCTCGGTGTCCACGATGTTGAACCCGCCCGAGCGCAGCATCGCCGAGGCGAACAGCGCGTGGCCGATCTTGGCGTACCAGGGCTCGTTCCCGATCGTCTGGTCGTTGGTCCACTCCGTGCCGCACCAGGCCAGCGCGCCGAGAGCGAAGAGGACGCCGGTAGTGATGAGGGTGAGTTTCGTGTGCAGTGTCCACTTTCGCCTGGTCCACTTCACGCGGATGAGGTTGAGGAAGACGGGGAATCCGAAGCTGCCGACGAAGACCCCTAATGCGAGCGGGGTGAGTATCCAACCGTTGCCTGCGAACTGCGCGATCCCGCCGGTGTGGGAGGAGAAGCCGGCGTTGGCGAATGCGGAGATCGAGTAGAACACTCCGTGCCACAGGCCCTCTCCGAAGGATCCCTCGGCGACGATGAACGCGGGGATGAGGATGAGCATGAGCGCGCCCTCGATGACGAGGGTCGTGAGCACGACCACGCGCAGCAGACGCCCAACCGTCCCGATGCCGTCGGCCCCGATGCTGGACTGGGCGAAGACGCGCCCAGAGATGCCCAGCCTGCGGGTGACCATCATCGCCAGCAGCAGGGCGATAGTCACCACCCCGAGCCCGCCGGTCTGGACCGCGGTGAGAATGACGGCCTGCCCGAACATCGACCAGTGATCGCCCGTATCCACCGTGGTGAGGCCGGTGACTGTGACGGCGGAGACGGCCGTGAACAGGGCGTCGGGCAGCGCGGTGGCCCTCCCGTTCGCAGAGGAGATCGGCAGGGTGAGCAGGGTGGTGAACAGGGCTGTGGCCAGGCCGAAGACCACGATGGCGATCCGGGCAGGGGCGTGGCCTGCGATGTAGCGCAGGCGCGCGGCGAGGCGGTGGGCCTTCCCCTGAATTTGCTCGAGGGCGATGCGGCCCGTGCGTGTGTCCATGGTTGCCCCCGAGTCATCTTCCGCCTCCGAGATTGGAGATGGGTCGACCAGACTTCCCGACACGCCGGCATCGACTCTACTCCCGGCGAACAGAACTTCGAAACTCGCGACGTCGGCGAGGCGTGGATCAGCGCACCCGTGACGGCGTAGAGTTGGTGCTCGTCGTCCGGTTCACGCTGGGCGACGAGGTGTGCCGGGAAGACTGGTCGGCGGCGAAGATCGACCAGACCCCGGAAGGACCACCCGTGACCGCCTCTGCTCTCGTCCGCGGCGACCCTATGTCACTGCTCCCCGCGGAACAACTGGCCGATGGGGAACGCCCGCGAGGCCTGCTCTGGGGCTTGGATCTGTCTGCGTGCCGCTCCCGCACCGAAGGGCGTGCGACACGGCACGCGGGCGTGGAAGGGCTGAAGGCCTGTCTCGATGCTCACCCGAGCGTGCGCCGGGTATGCCTGGCCGTGCTGCGTCCTGAGGGCCTACCCGCATCGCTGCGGGTCCGGGTCCCGTCGGGGCTGGCGACCCGGCTGCACGCCGATCTCGAGCGCGACCGTGCGCGCGACGTGCAGTGCTTGACGCTTGACCTTACCGGCTGCCGGAACCCGGAGCTCCTCGCCGTCCGCCTCGAGGAAGTCTTCGCCTCCCCTTCGGGCTTCTGGTCGGACCTCACCATCGACTGGGAGACCTTCCCGGCATCCCCTTTCGACGATCTCGTCGCTGCGGCGATCCTCTGACCACCTTCATCGTTTGGACTCTATGACTTACTCTCCTCGTACATTCCCCGGCTACGGCAGCTTCGCCGAGGCCCGCCGCGTCGCGTCCCTCCTGCGCAAGGAGACCGTCGGCGGCATCCTGCTTGTCATCGCCGCTGCCATCGCGATCGTCTGGGCGAACACTCCCTTCGCGGAGAGCTACTTTGCCCTTCGCGACATCGAGATCGGCTACGAACCCTGGCACCTGCGCCTGAGCCTCGGGGCATGGGCGGCCGACGGACTGCTGGCGATCTTCTTCTTCCTCGTCGGCCTCGAGCTCAAGCGCGAGTTCGTCGCTGGAGACCTGAGGAAGTTCTCCACCGCGATCGTCCCGATCGCCGCTGCGTGCGGAGGCGTCGCCGTGCCCGCGCTCTTCTACGCACTGATCGTGCGGGGCGACGCGGAGCTCTCGCACGGCTGGGCGATCCCGACGGCGACCGACATCGCTTTCGCCGTCGCAGTCCTCGCGATCATCGGCTCGCATCTGCCCAGCGCCCTGCGCATCTTCCTGCTCACTCTCGCCGTGGTCGACGACCTCCTGGCGATCAGCATTATCGCGGTGTTCTACACCGATCACATCGAGATCGTCCCGCTCGTCGCCGCGTTCTCGGTCATCGCCGTCTATGGCTTCCTCGCACAGTGCTACCGCGAGTTCTTCGGCCTGAAACCGCTAGCCGCCTGGCTAATCCTCCTCCCGATCGGCGGGATCGCCTGGGCGCTCATGCACGCCTCGGGCATCCACGCCACCATCGCCGGAGTGCTGCTCGGGTTCACCATCCCCGTGCTGCATCGTGCCAGCGCCCAGGAGAAGGTGCGCGAGAAGTCGGGGCTCGCCGAGGAGTTCGAACACCGCTTCCGACCTCTGTCCGCAGGCTTCGCCGTGCCCGTGTTCGCCTTCTTCGCCGCCGGAGTTTCCCTCGGAGGAGCAGACGGCATCCGGGAGGCCGCCCTGCACCCAGTCACCCTCGCCATCGTCGCCGGACTCGTGCTCGGCAAGCCCCTGGGCATCGTCCTCACAACCTGGCTGGTGACGACGCTCGGACGAATCCGCCTGGACCCGGCGCTGCGCTGGGTCGACATGGCCGGCGTCGGCCTGCTCGCCGGGATCGGGTTCACGGTCTCGCTTCTCGTCGCCGAGCTGAGCTTCGCACCGGGGGCGGCGGCCCACGACTACGCAAAGGCGGCGATCCTCGCCGCGTCGGTGATCGCCGCCGTACTGGCAGCGATCGTGCTCGGCATCCGCAACCGGCAGTACTGGCGAATCGGAGAGCGTGACAGCGTGGATGACGACGGCGACGGTGTCCCCGATATCTACCAGCAGGAGGAGAGGCGGGACGAATGGTTCAAGCCCGGTCCGGGCGCGCGTCGTCGAGAGTGATCTGTGCGGCGTACTGCGCGTCGCTCACCCACTTCCACGTGGCACGAGCTCCTCGCGAAAATGGCCCAGGTGCGCGACCGGCCCACCGAATGAGGTCATGCCGAGCTTCGCGAACGCCCAGGACACTTCGCCGACGCGACCGCGCTCGGACGAAGGATAGGAGCCCTCTATGGGGTTCACTGCGCGATCAGGTCCGCGAGAAGTGTTTCGATACGACCCTCGATCTCGTCGCGGATCGGGCGCACTGCATCGATGCCTTGCCCGGCGGGGTCGTTGAGTTTCCAGTCCTCGTAGCGCTTGTCCGGGAAGAACGGGCACGCGTCGCCACAGCCCATCGTGATGACGACGTCGGAATCCCGCACCGCCTTGGTGGTGAGCACTTTCGGCTGCTCGGCGGTGATATTCACCTACCAAGCTCAGGCAGGCCCGCCAACACCCTTCACGCGTGACCTCCGCATCATCGACGAACGATGCGCGAAAAGTGCACTCTTCAATAATCGGACTTACCAGTAGAGATCATCGGGCGGTACAGCGCCTGGCAAGAGGTGTACTCGATCGATGAGAGCTTCGTCGGCCTGCGCGGTACTCCGGCTGAGCTGGAGCAGATCGGACGAGAGATTCGGCGTGAAGTTCGGCAACTCACCGGCGTACCCGTCCGGGTGGCGATGGGGGCGACCAAATCGCTCGCTAAGGTAGCCGCTCTCGGAATCAAGCGCACGCCGGATATGGAAGGCGTTCTTCATCTGGGGCGCTACGGCGAAGAGCAGATGGCTCAAATCCTTGACAGCATCCCGGTGACTGACCTCTGGGGCATCGCTGGGCGGACAGGAAAGCGGCTGGCTGCAATGAATGTGCGCAGTGCGCGTGACCTCCGCGACCTCGATCCGAAGTGGGCGCGGAAGAAGTTCAACGTGAATATGGAGCGGATCACCTTGGAGCTGCGCGGTAACTCTTGTATCCCGCTAGAAATGGTGCCGCCGAGCGTGAAGGATCAGCTGATCTTTAGCCGCAGCTTCGCCCAGAAGATCACGACCGAGCCCGAGATGGAGCAGGTCATTTCGCTGTATGCGCAGCGAGTCTCAGCCCGTCTCCGAGCACAGGGATCGCTCGCCGGCCACCTCTCCGCGTGGGCAATGACCGGCTGGGCGGACGAAGGAACCGTCCCGCACTCCGCGCAGGCATCAGTCGGGCTCAGTGTTCCGACCGACGACCCGATCACGCTGACGAAGGCGGCGCGTGCGCTGCTGCCGAAACTGTTCCCGCACGATGGCATTAGGTACGCCCGAGCGGGGGTAGTGCTCACTGACTTACGGCAGGCCGACGGGGTGCAGCCGCTCCCGCTCTTTCAACCCGAGTTCGAGGGTCGCGGCGTGGGGCAAGCCCTCGATGTAATCAACCGAAAATTCGCCACGACGGCGGTCGGGGTCGGCCTCGGTGGGATGAAGGCACCGCCCGGCTGGGAGATGAAGCGAGAGCTGTTGAGCAAGCGGTGTCTCACGAGTTGGGACGAGCTGATGGTCGCTGCGGCATAGATAGGGGAGCGGGAGCAATTTATGCAGATGGTGGTAAGTAGTCATCCCATAATTCGGCGAGACGCTCGCTGCACCATTCCCGGACAAGCATGTGCTCGGAAGGGTCACGCGTAGATGCGATTTCTGTCGCTTCCCGAGTAATGAGGTCATAAACGGTGGTGCGCTGAGATGTGCCGGTAGACATGTCGTGATCCTCGATCACGTGTACTGCCATCGCATCAGCCAGGATCTCCGCTGCTTCGCTTAGGGGTTCAGTCGGGAGGATGACCGTTGCGAGTCGGCGGGCGTGACAATGTATCGCCTCGGATATTGAGGTCGTGATTTTTGTTGATTCGATAGTCATGGCTATCGAATGCGCGGTCCCAGGATCAGTCCGTGAGGATCCCACCAAGAAGCTCGTCGTAGGAAACTTCGAGCGCCTGACCGATGCGGAGCCAAGTCTCGAGACTGCCGACTACGTGGCCTGCTGCGATACCAGCAACGGTTCGGCGTGAGACTCCAGCCTCGAGGGCGAGTTGATCGAGAGTTAGCCCTTTCTGGGCACGGAGGGACGCAAGTCGATCTCTGAGCGCTAGCTGCGCTTCCTCCTTCATGCGACCCCCACTTCATCTCGCTCGCCTCCAATAGTCGCACATTTGATTCACACCCAAACACAGAAGTGCAAAGGGTTGCACTTCTTGGGTATTCTCAGATTACATGCTCGGCAGCGTGACGCTCACGCAAAGCTGCCAGGGGAGCCGAAAACTGATGCAAAGGATGCTAATGGCCGGCAAAAGTCCATCGATGTACGATCTCGCGTTCTCTACCAATGCGAATGCACGGGCGCATACGCGGCTCGCTGGTGCAACCGTCGGAGCCGTGGTTGGGCAATCAGTGGCGCAAGGACGAAATCATAAAGAAGCAATGGAGCTCGCACAACAGCAGAATGAGCTGATCGAGGAGGGCTTTAGTCAGATTGTCGAAAAGCAGGAAGCGCAAATTGCCAATCAGTACTCGATGATCAATAACCAAGCAGTGCAAATACGAGCTCTTGAAGCTATTCATCAAGGGTTGGAGAAAATCGATCATCGTCTCATTGAGAACGGCCAAAAATTAGACTCCATAAACAGGGGGCAATTCGCGCAATGGAGACAAAGCGATGAAGGGCGACTGTATCTCAGCTGGGAGCGTGCAGCGCTAAAGGTGTTGAGGGTACGAGACTACCGCGACGCAATCGTCGATGAATTACCCGGAAGCCTCTGGGAGGATGCCGCGATTGGGGAGAGGCCGCGAGTTCTGAAAGAGATCGTGCCAGCGAAACCAAAGCTAAAACGTGAAACGTCTAAGTCTGACCGGGTCCTGTGGTTAGTTGGCGCCGTCGCGGCTGTCGTTGTGGCGTTGGCGGTAAGTAGATGGAGTATGGGGATGTGGGGTGACGGGTTTATCGGATCGGTCGCCTCACTCGTTGGCTGGGCAATCACTCTTGCCCTCGTTGTCACTACCATTGTCTGCGTGATCACTGCTTTTGCGTTGGGTGGCGCTGACCGTAAGCACAACACTGTGCAACTTGCTGACTACGAAAAGGCCGTGGCGGAGGCAGAACTTCATAACGCAGAACGAGATCGCGCCATCGTCCGATTTCGAGAATGGGATGCTCGACGAGTGGAGCTGGAATCAAGGATCGGCGTGGGTTATGGGATGTCGATTGATTGGATGTCCAAGGAAGATCGCAATTATTTCGAACAGGTAGAAGATATCGTGATGACGAGTCGTGACCTCTACCCCGCACCAGACATGCTTCCGGTTCTCTACCTTCCCGTTGCCAGCGGAAACCCGCGAACACAGGTGGGAGCGGCGATGCTTACGTTGAATGAGGCTTCGAAATGACACTGGGTAACCATGACGATTCAGAGTTGGACGAAGACTTTTACGATGACGAAGCTGCCAGTCGGGGCGCGGCGGGCCCTGTTAGGGATGAGGCAGGAGCTGTAGCCTCGCACCTGGCTACTCGGGCTGACGTTTCCGAACCCAAGCCCCGTTCAAGGAAAAAGATTGCTCTCCTCGTGGCTGGTGGGGTTGTCGTATTAGCAGCCGTCGTCGCAGTGGTTGGTGGCCCGAAGCTGATGCACCAGCAACAGGTTGATGCGTACACTTCGGCTATCGAGGCCACAAATGCCGTAAACATCAAGGCGTTCGAGGCACAGGTTGAGGCTTATCAGCTTGACGCTCTCACAGCGTTCCAGCTGGCTGAGGCGACGGAACTGCAGGAAGACATTGCAGCCCTCAGCAAGGCCGACAATTCCGTAATCGGCGAGAAGCAGACGAAGGAGCTCAGCGCGGCCGCAGCGAAGCTGTCGGAGGCACTGCCCAAGCTCGACGACGACCAGGCAAAGTTCCTGAAGGAAATGGACGCCTGGAAGAAGGGCGCAACCAAGGAGCAGCTCGCAGAACTTCCCGCACAGTGGATCGGGGCTCTGCCCGAACAGGCCTGGCCGGTCGCCGAGGCGCCGGAAAACATATACGCGGTTGAGACTGTCGCTGCAGACCAGGTCACGAAGGCCGAGGTTCAGGCGGCGGAGAAGCTGGCGCAGGGAGCCAAGTCGAAGCTCGATGCCGCCAACACGCTCCTGGCCGATGAACAGCAGCAGAACGACGCCGTGCTCGACGCGGTGGCTGGAGCTCTCCCCGCGCTGAACAGCGCTGCGAAGTTGCTACCGGCTCAGGCCAAGGAAGTCGTCGCGGCCCAGGCTAAGGCAGGCGACGCTGGCGCCAAGGTGACGGCCGCAGCCAAGGCCGCCGGCGATGTAGCCAAGGCGGAGGCGTTCACTGATGAGAAGGGTGCCATCACCCCGAAGTCGAAGGACTCCAAGGGGGACACTGTGACCCTGTCCGAAGCTCACCGGACGCAGATCACGGTGAACCGCATCCAGGCGTACGTCACCGCTGCCACTGCAGCTACCCAGGCACACGCGAACGCGGTGGCCGCAGAGCAGGCTGCGGCCGAGGCTGCGATCGCCGCTGAGCAGGCCGCGCAGTACGGCGGCGGCTACTCAGACTACGGTGATGGCGGCAACGGCTGGACCGGCAACGGCGGCTCAAATGGTGGCGGCGGCTGGACTGGCTCAGGTGGCTCAGGCGGCGGCGGCTCCAGTGGTGGAGGTGGAGGTGGCGGTGCCGGCTCCGGCGGTGGAGGTTCAGGTGGTGGCGGCTCCGGTGGAGGAGGCTCAGGCTCAGGTGGTGGCGGTGCTGGCTCCGGTGGGGTCACCTGCCCGCCGCCCCCTGCTGGATGGTTTCCCGATGGTGGAACCAACGGTGGATGCCCGACCTACTCGCCTCCCACTGATGAGTGGGGATAAGCCCTAACTACTAGCCCGCGGCTGAAACAATAAAAGCCCCGCTGACTCAGCATGACTCAGCGGGGCTTACAGCCGTTAACCCACATTCACATACCTGTGCGGACGAGAGTGACCGTGCCGCTCTGCGGGTGGAGGCTGCCAGTGAGCCGCTGCTCGACGGTCTCGTCGTCGTACGGGTCGGGGCCGGAGGCAGTGGGCGAACCAGCCGTCCAGTAGACGTACCCGTCCGCAGCCCATTCGTCGCGGAACTGGATCTCGCCGAGGTCAGTGCCGGTCACCTCGAATGCACCGCGTGGGTCACAAACGAACTGCTCGCCCAGCCCGCCACCTATGCGGGTAATATCCATGCGATCGCAGGCGTCAGCGAGCTGCTCCCACGCAGATTGCACCGCCTTCTGGTCTGCTGCGGCCGGCGAGAACGGTGTGCCCTTACCAGGCGCTGGCTCGCCGGGTGCTACGTCGCTACCGGAGGTCTCGGCGGGTGATGTTGGGGCAGTTTGGTCGGGCGCCGCCGATTGCGAGCAGCCAGTAAGGGCGATGCCGGCGAGCGCCACGGCAGCGAGGGTAGGGTAAATCTTCTTCATGGTCGGTCCTTTCTGTTCTCAGTTGAGAGATTTGAGCGCGCCGGTTTCGGGGTCATACAGCCCGCCGGCTCCGGAGACCGGGTCGCCGTTCTCGCCGGTCAGCTCGTAGCCTCCGGCAAAAATAACGAAGCCGCCTTTGTCGTACTCATGACCAAGATTTGCGGTGTCGGTGGGGGAGACGGTGTAGCGCTTGGCATGCTCGTTCTCCGAACCGTCGGGGCACTGTAGATCGCCGTCCCACGAGACAACCTCACCGCAGCCAAGCTTGTCTGCCAGCGCAGCTTCGAGCCGGTCGTAGTCGGCCTCGGTCGGGACGTAGATTGTTCCTTCAACGCCCGGGTAAAGCGTCTCGGCATACTGCCGGATCGAATCGGGGTGCGCTGCCTGGCGCGTCACGCCGTCATCGGTCTGCTCGACCGGGGTGTCCGGGGAGCCGGTAGGTGGTGCAGCGTCGCCGGTCGAGCATCCTGCGAGCAGAAACGTAGCTCCGGCGATGGCCGCTGCGGCAAGCAAGCGGCGGGCGGGTTTTGAGGACATGTTATTTCCTTTCATAGGGCGGTTCTAGGCACCGAAAAGCTGCTCGAAGAAGCCCGGTGTGGGGCTGACCGGCGCAACCGGCGCTGGCTCCGCCACCGCGCGTTCGAATCGCGGTGCCGCGTGGAGGCCGGGGATCGCAGCACGGGAGTCATAGCCCTCGGAGTAGTCGCAGAGCGCCCAGCCTGATGGGCGGCGGATCAATGTCACAGTGCCCGCTCCGTGCGGCGGGCGGACAACGAAGGTGCTCCCGACCTGCGTAGAGCGGCGTCCCCGCTTCGCAACCTCAGCCTCGGCAGCGATGGTCTGGCGGTGGAGCCACGCCCCACGGTCGTGAGGTGCAGTTTCTGCGGGTGCCATCCCCGCCTCGGCGAGAGCGGCTGAAAGGGCCTCAAGATTCACCGGATTAACCAAGGGCGCGACGAGCATTGCTTTCTCGTGAGCGATGCGTTCCGCCTCCCGGGCGGCGCGTATCTCGCCGGCCGGTGTCGCGCCTGGCCTGGACCACTCGGGATGCTCCGTGAGCAGTTTCTGGGCGAGTGACTCGCGGGCTGTGATCCCGGTCGAGAAGTCGCGGAGGTCGTATTTTTTACCGTGGGGCGCTGCTTCAACCAGCTCGGCGTACTGGTCCTCCGCCTCGCGAACGGCCTCCTCATACGGCTCACGCGCATCAGCGAGAAGCTCGCGGTGGCGGCGCAGCATTTCCTGCCGCGGCGTTGTGTCGGTCTCTGGTTCGGCCCCAAGCTCAGCGATCACCTCTGCCTCGCGGTCGGCCATCGCGCTGTGAGCGAGACGGCCCCGAACAAGCGCTGCGTCAAGGGCTGCGCCACGCTGGGCGAGGCTACCGTCGGTGCGCTCGATAGCCGCGTGGATAGCCTCCGTGGCGGCGGTGACGGCTTGCGCAGTGTGAGGTGTGCAGCGGCGGCCGCCGCGTGATTTTGGCTGGCACATTTCAGTTCATTTCTCCTTGGTTAGGCAGCGCAGCCGGCGTCGTGGATTTGGCGGGCGGCGGCGTCGGATTCTGGTGTGATGGTGTACTCGTCGCTGGTGGTGGCGTCGAGTTGTGCGCGGTCGGCGCCGAGGTAGAGTTCGGCGTACGAGTGAGTCACGGCTTCGAAACGGTCGCCGGCCTCAGGTGGGTTGGCGGTGCCACAGCGCTGGAAAATCATTTGATGCGCGATCTCATGCCGGATCGCCGCATCGAGGTAGGGGTCAGTGGCCTCGGTGCGGCCGTCGATTATGAAAATTTCAGGGCCGCTCTCGGCGCAGACCAGGGCTGCCGCCTGATCGGAGACCGGGTAGCCGCCGCAGACTGTTGCTGAAGGTGAGATCTGGTGAACGGTGAAACCTGCATCCGTCGCGAGCTTCTCCGCGGCGGGGCGGTACGAGCCGGAGCTGTCCTGTGCTGCGGGCGTGGATGCAATCTTCTCTTCGATAGCGACGATGTCGGCGGTGCGATTTAGCTCCGCCTGGACAGGTCTGACTGGCCCGAGGCTGATCCGCGGTGTGTTTGTAGCACTGAGCGCGTAGAACTGCTCGAGCAAGGTTTCTGCCGCGGCATCGAGGTCACCTCGCCAGAAGGGCCGATCTCCCTCTGCTTCTGCCAACGCCTTCTCTGGCTCAGCGAGTAGATCGTCATACTCTGCAAACTGATCGATCGCACGGTCAACCGCCACATCGAGGTCGGCGCGGGATGCGGTCTGCGCGAGCGCACCCGGTTGAGAAGCGCGGTCGAGGATTGCCTTTGCCTCCGTGAGATCTTTGGCAGCGGTGTCGCGCTCATTTTGGACAGCCCCGACCTTCTCGGCGAGCTTCGTGTGCGCCTCATCAAAAGCGACGGCGCTTTGGTTGTGCTGGTGGAAAATCACGCCCGTCGCCGCCGCCCCGGCGATGAGCGCACCGGTTACGGCGATGGCGACTGACGTCTTCTTTTTCATAGGTACCTCCTGTTATCGAATGCGCGGTTATTAGGACTGTGTGGGAGAGGCGTTAGCCGAGGATGAGGCGGGCCATATCTTGGCCCGCAGCGTCGCAGCCGTAGGTTGCGCCTCCGGTGTAACCCCAGCCGTTGGCGATGCAGTCTGCGGCGGTTTCGGCCGCGTCGCTGATTGAGCGGTAGGTGTATCCGGCGGGCCAGAGGCGGTCGAGTCGCTGGTCATTGAGAACGTGCGCGGCTTCATGAGCTGCCACGTAGCCACCGGCAGGCGTGCACCAAAAGGCATCGTCGGTGCCGGAGGACAGCGTCGCCGTGTTGTCGTGCGCGAAAAGCATGACCTGACCGGCGCCGGCCATTCCGTAGACCCCGAGGTCGGCCCAGACGACGCGTGCCCCGGAGAGCGACGCAACAAGCCCCTCGGCCTGCGCCCGGCAGCTACCGCCGCCACCGTTACCGACGTTCGCAGTCTGCTGCGGAGCCTGTGGCGCGTACTGCGGCTGCGCGTCGGCTTCGGCTGCCTGTGCTGCGGCAGCTGCCGCTTCCTCTTCTGCTGCTTGTGCGGCGGCTGCTGCCGCTTCTTCCTCGGCTGCCTGTGCGGCTGCGGCGGCTGCTTCTTCCTCGGCGGCCTGTGTGGCTGCTGCGGCGGCTTCCTCCGCGGCCTGCTTGTCTGCTGTGGCCTTCTGTGCGATCTCCGCGCGGACGGTGTCGGTGATCTCGCTGAGGTCGGTCTTGCCCGTGGTGACGGTTTCGGCGCGGAGATCATTGAACGCCGCGGCGAGGTCGTCAGCCTGTGCGCCAACTACGTGGGGGAACCATGAGGTGCTGTCCTTATTGGCGTTGGCCTTCTTGGTCACGGTGGTCTGCTCGTCGAGCGCCACGAGCTGTGTCTCTGCATCGGCGATGGCCTGACGGAGGCCGTGGAGGCCGTTGTTCTCCGGGAGCGCACCCTTCTTGCCAGCCTGCTCCGCCACCTTCTCTGCGTCAGCGATCTGCTCCGCGAGAGTCGCCCGAGCGGTCTTGGCAGTGTCAAGCTGGCCGGCGATCTGGCTGTGGACGGTGGCGACGCGGTCGGTCTGTGCGGCGTGCGAGGCGACCAGCTGCGGGACGCCGATGGCGGCGCTCGCGACGAGCGAGGCGGTGGCGACGTAGGCGACCGATTTCGTGACGCGGTGGCCGGCGTAGTAGCGCGCGGCCTGGCGAATCTCGGAGAGGGTGATGATGCTCATGATGTGACTCCTGGTGTCGTGTCGGAGATATGTAAGCGTTCGCTTGTAATAAATATTCAAGCAGGTCCATTATTAAATTGCAACCGTCCGCTTGTAAATCTTTGGCGAATCTGAGAAAATTTCGACATGACCCCAATCACGCCTGCCCAAAACCCCGATGATCCGGAGGTGCCCGGCCCAAACGGTGCGCTACTGCTCCATAAGCTGACGGGAGGAAAATACTTCTCGACCGAGGACGTTTGCGAGGAGCTCAAAATCAAGCGATCCGTACTTAATGTCCTCACGCACGAGCAGACGCATGGGGGGCGGGGGTACGGAGAGAGAGGCACCGATGGTGAGTGGGAGCAGAAGCTACCACTTTCCGAGCGCGCCCAATTGCTTCCGGCGCCAATAGGGATCCTCCTGCGGACGCAAGTTTGGCGAGGTGAGGAGATTCGCGCCATCAGGGACGAGTTTTTGGCGCTCGCTCCGAAGCGTGGTCGGCGTGCGAAGGCTGATGAATAGCGCGCAATAATCCGCGCGCAGAATTGCGAAAGCCCCCGATTGGTCGTCGGGGGCTTTCTGGTCTTTGGAGGCCTCGGAGCTAGTCGGCGAGGGCACCGGCTGGGTGTGGGGCTTAGGGGAGTAGGCCCGCTTCCGCGATCCTGTCGAGCCACACCTCGGCGCTCGCTTCGTCGAGTGGATGCTGGTCGCGGTCGCGGAGCCAGGTCTCGAGGGTGGAAGCGTCAGGGAGGGTCTCGCGAACCTCAGCTCCGGGGGCTCCGGCTTCAAAGCTGACGAGATCGATGAGTGCAACCTGCAGGTCTACGACCTGATCCCGCGCGGTTTGTGTGTCCATGGCTAGATCAGCTCCTCGACCGTCGGGGTGTGTGAGAAATGACGGCTCTCGACCTCGTGGAAATTTGAGGTGAGGATCCCGTAAAAACTGCCGTGCACGGGGTCCGCGTCCGGGTCATACTCGTTGCGGCAATCGCAGTCCAGCTCGGAGATCGCCTCCGCGTAGAGGGGGTCGAGATCCCAGGCTGCTGCGACTACGTCGTCCGGCGAAATGTCACTATCGGCGAGGTCGATGCCGAAGCTATCGGCCTGCTCGCTCAGCCCCTCGACGATAGCGGCTTTTGCCTCCGCCTCCGTGTCGTATGCGGCGAACTCTGGGTGGCACTCGTGCCGTGTCTCGGTGCTCATAATGGGCCTTTCGCTCATGCGCTTCATCTTTTTGTAAGCGCTTGCTTGTAATTTAAACAGGGTTGTCATAGAATTGCAAGTGAACGCTTACAAAATGGCTGTATGGCCAAAAGTACCCAGCCCCGAGGAGGCACTATGAGCACCGAAACTCCAGCCGAGATTGAGGCAGCAGTTGCGCCGAAGCTTCCGCGCTATATAAACGTTGAGGGGCGCGGGATGCAAACGCTTATCATCCTGGGGCTCTGGGTTGTCGCCGGTGCGGCGTTCGTCGTGAGCGCTCGCTCGCTGTATGCAATCGGCACCGATTGGTTGGGGCTGGAGCCAGCGATAGCCCTCTGCCTGCCTCTCGGGATCGACATGATGGCAATCGTGGCTGCCATCAGTCGTCTGCGTCTACGCGCACGTGGTCTCGGTGCAGTGCTACCGGGGCTTTCGCTACTCGTCATCGCGCTTGTGTCCGTCGCCGCGCAGGCTGTGCATGCATGGTCGATTAGGGGCGTCTGGACTCCGGAGACGGTCACAGGTGTCGTGATCTCGGCGGCCATGCCGCTGACTGTGCTCGCCGCCTCCGAGATCATGGTGATGGTTATGGCACCGCCAAAGCTGGCGAAGCGCGGTCGTTCCACCCGCCGCGTCGCGCCGGTGCCCCAGAAGCCAGCGCCCGCCGTACAGGCCAGCGCACCGGTGAAGCCTGCAGTCGCAAAGCCTGCAGCCGCTAAGGTCGCTGCAGCTCCGAAGCCCCGGCCTGTACCGCCCGTCGATCTGCCGGAGCGTCAGCCGGATGAGGCTGACCTGGATTACGCGATCCGGCTTCTCGACCTTGGCCTAGTCGGGCAGCGCCGAGCCGCAGAGCTTTCGGGCACTACCCGCAGCAAAATTGAAACACGTCTAAAGCAAAAAGCTGTCGAGGTCGCAGCCGACCAGCCGGTGGCGGCGTAAGTCAGCCACGCAAGTCAGCCACGCCAAGCAGAGAGAGCAGCACCATGAAGATCGCTACCGCTATCGCCCTCGTGGCTGGCCTGACCTTCCCGCTGGCTGGCGTGGCCGATGCAGCCCAGGCCGCTCCCTCGTACGAGATCGAGTGCCTGGAAATTGGGCTACCCCAGACGCTGGTTACGGCCGACACTGAACCGGCCGATCTGCCGCTGATCGTGCCCGACGCGGCCGTCGCTGAGCCGAGCTATGACTGGCGGGCCGCGATAGAGCTGGCATACGCCGAGGTCGGTACGATTCGGCTGACAGGATGGGGTGCAGCGGGTGAATGCGTTGAGTCGGCCAGGCGCTGGGTCAATGCTGGTGGCGGGGGCTGGACGGGTAGCGGAACGGTGCTCGACAACTATGTCGGGGCGACGCGACACAGCGTTTCGGCGGCCGTGCCTGGCGACGTAATTCAATATCACGCCGTCGGGGCAGAGGACGCGTGGATCGCGGGTGTGCATACCGTTCTGGTGACCGGGGTGAATCCTGATGGGTCGCTAAAGATCGTCGAGTCGAATAACCCCGGCGGCTCTGGCCTCGTCACGAGTAGTGACAGCTGGGTGCCGCAGCCGCCCGCAGGATTCCATGCCGTCGCATGGCGGTTCTGACGGCGGCCGTGTGTGGCGTCGGCGTGGGTGAGTAGGGGAGGGAGGAGGTGGATAGTGAACTATCTGAAGAGCTGTATGAATATCGAGTTGTCCGTCACCCCTGCACCTACCGTCATCGCCTACAGCCCCTCGCCTTCGCCTTCCCGCCCCGCCCAAAGGCACCACGGCTCCGCCCCGTCACCTACGCCTGTCTGTCGCTTCGTCCCACGGTCTGCCCGCCGATACGGTGTCGGCCTCCGTCGCGCTGTGCCCTGCGCCCCTGTCGGCTGTCGATCTGCGGCGGCGCAGCGGGAGGGCGAAGCCCGGGAGCTCGCCGTCCTGCTTGCCTTCGGTCTGCCGACCTCGGTGCTCGCTTGCCCCGGCAGCGCCTACCGGCTTGCGGGGCGCCGCCCGTAATTACGAACGAACCCTTTTTCGAGCCGCTCCGCTAACGAAAAAGTTGGTTCGACAACTGTCGTCACACTAAACCTGGAGGTCTTACCGTGGACACTGCTCCGCTGCGCGCCTGGCTCGCTGGGGCTGCGCACCGTTATCCCTCGGGCGACGCTCTGCTCTATGCAGCCGTGGCGTGGGCTGGCGCTCGGATGCCTGACCTGTCTCCGGTGGATCTGTACTACGCGCAGAAAATCGTGTTGAAGAACGAGTCGTTTTCATTAGCTAGCGTTCGCGCGGCGGCAGCCCGGCTAGCCGCGGAGCGCGCCGCCGCCCACTCTCTCCCGGCCACGGCGCGCGCGGCGCGGCAAATGCTCGGACTGGCGGTGGCTCCACACCCCGGCGTAGGGCAGAGACGCCAGGAGATCGTCCGTCGAGCCATCGTCGTAATCGGACTGACCTGGGTCGCTGAGGCCGCGCGACTAGAGACGATGACGCACATCATCGTGAGTAGCAGGTGGCTCGCAACCCAGCTTGGTACGTCGCAGCAGAATGCTCTGAACGTGATTAACATTCTCAAGCGCGAGGGAATCCTCTGCGGCGAAAAACTACTTCGCGATGGCCGCACCCGGGCGTTCCGCCTCCGCGCCCTTTACCGCCCCGAGCGCTACGCTGCCGAACTCGCTTGGGCTGGTGACGCAGATGAACTAGTGGCGTGGGTGACCTCGGGCACCGCGCCGACCCCTGGCTCTCTTGCCGACGCGCTGGCCGCTGCTGGCTCACCCGTTTGGACGCACGCTGGTGCGGCGGTCTCTGGCTCATGGCCGACTGCTGTGCGTGATGCGATGATGCCGCGAGCCCGGGAGGCGCGGCAGATCGGCCGGGAGCTGCGTGATCCTAAACGGGCCACCCGCCGCCGCCGCGCACTGGCGGCCGATCTTGAGTTGCTGGCGGCCTGGCCAAAGGCGATTGGCGCTCCGGCTCGCCCATCCGTGGCCCGTGGGTGGCTGGCTGGTCGCGCGGCTGACCAGCCGATGACTGACTGGCTGGCCGAGGTCGCTCAGCGGAGTGGCGCGAAGGCTGCCGCAGATGAACGGCGGGCGGTGGCAGATGCTGCGCGGCGGGCTGGTAGGAAAGCGGCAGATCAGGCCACTGGCGGCATCCGAGCGTATCGCACGCCGGAGGAAGTAGCCGTCGAAGTTCTGCAGCGGATCGGCGATGCGCCTACTGTGCTGGCGGAGGTGAAGCCGTGGCTGGGGCAGGTGGCGGATGCGTGGGCGCAGATTGGCTCGAAGGCCACGCTCGCCCAGAGGTCTGCGCTGCGCGCCGGCGTATCTGGTGTGCTGCAACGCCGGGCCGGGATCGACGACGAGCGGGCGAAGCAGGCGGCGGAGCGGGCGGTGGCGTAACACCCGCTGACCGCGCATTCGTTACTCGTGTCGCTGGACGGTCTGGCGGCGGGAGAGGGAGCGATGGTTGCAGGTGGGACGCCAATTCAGGTCATCGAGGGTGCGGAGGCTGCGCCGGGTTTGTGGGTAGTGACGACGATCTCGGGCTCGGTCTACCGCGTCGCAGTAGCTGAGGACGGCTCGGCGACAATGGTGCGCGGGCGCAGTGAGGCTCCGGTTGATCCGGAATACGGGCTGCCGGGGATCGAGCTCCACGGCGACGGGGAAGCGCTTGAGCTGGTCTCATGGAGCGCAAGAATCGGCCCTGACGCTGGCGCGGTTTTTGTCTACTGGTCAGATGAACGGCGTGACATGGTCGAGCGCTCCGGGTCGATCTACTGCGGGACGGTGCGAAAAACCAGCTCGGTCGTGGGGATTGAGTATGTGGCGCTAGGCGAGGGAGTGCTGTGAACGCGGCGCTGGCGCTGGTCGCTGTAGCTGAGGACGAGGCGTACGCCGGCCCGCTTCGCCGCCGCTGCCCGGAGTGCGGGGTAGCCGCGTACCATTCGTGCACCGTGCCTGTCGCTGCGGACGAAGGTGACGTGCGGGGGATAGCTACAGCGCAGCAGCAGACGCTGTGCTTCCATGCGGAGCGGCTCGCGTGAGGGCCCGCGTGGTCGTCGCCCTCGACATCGATGGCGTGCTCAATCACGATTCCGGCGGGAGGGCTCGAAGACGCGGTGTCGAGCCGGCGCAGTATTTCCCTCACTGCGAGATCGGCGGTTACTACGTCCAATGGCGCTGGGATGTCGTCGATGGATTGCGCGAGGTACTCACGACGCCCGGCGTTCGCGGTGCCTGGCTTACAACGTGGCTGGCGCAACCGGGGCTGCTCGATGAGTTTGAGCAGGCCATCGGCTACGACGACCTCGACCTCCTGCGGGCACCATATCCGACGGCCGGGTGCGAGGCGGAGCTTGGTTTCGCACCGACGACCTCGCATACACCGGCGACCTCGCGCTGGTGGAAATACGGGGCTGCAGAAATGCTTGTCGAGCAGACCGGCGCGGAGCGTCTCTGTTGGATTGACGACGATCTTGGTCGAGCGCGCGGGCCAGGAGTTTGGGAATGGCGGCCGGGGGAGCGTGACGGTCGGCTGTTTATCAGGCCGGACTCGACAGCGGGGCTGCTTGGCGTCGACGTACGCCGGGTGCGGGAGTGGGTGGGGAGAGCTGTCTAAGGGGGAAGTAGCGCTGGGGCGGACAGCTTCAGTAGGGGCAATCGAGACGGCACAGCAGGTGATGGGTTTTTCATCCGGAGCGGCTCGCGTGAGGATGACCGGCTGGTTGACGTAGATAGGCTGGCAGGTATGTGTGCCCGTCGTCGCGTCTACGTTCCGATCCTGCTTGGGGTTCTCGCAGCCACCGTCGCCGGTTGTGCTGCCGAGCCAGTGTCAGAAACGCCGCGGGCCCCGCGGCCGGCAGCGGTCACTGAGACGCCCGAGGTACCGGCGGAGCCAGCCGAAGAGTCGATGTCTACGGTGTTCCCCGCGACGTGCGAGGAACTTCTGCCGCTGGTGACGGCACAGACTTACGATCCTCGGCTCGAAGCGCATCCAGGCGTCGACGCGGAAGCACAACTCGCCGGGATGATCGGCCCGATGACGATGGCGACGCTCCGTGGCGGCGAGCAGCAGCTGTACTGCAACTGGGGGATTACCGGTACCGGCGCGCTCGCGTATCTCGGCGCTGCGGTGATCGACGAGGCTGCGAAAACGGAGTTGGTGGCGGCACTGCGCGACTCGGTCTACGAGGAGGTTGCTGCGGATGGCGCAGAAGCGCGATTTACGCAGGGGCAGAGTGCGGAACACCAATACACCGATCGCATCATTATTGATGGTGATGTGCTCATCGCAGTTAGCCACACGATCACTGGTGATTTCGCGCAGGACGCGTGGGCGGGGATCCGGCGGTGAGTGGTGCCCAGGCCTACTCGATGACGTGCCAGGAGTGCGGATTTCTAGAGGAGCACCGGGTGGTGGGAGGCGCGGAGCCTGTGTTCAACATGGTGGAGCCGCGCCGGGTTCGAGACGCTACGGGAGCGACTGGCACTGTGGCCACCTGCCCACTGTGCGGTGGGCGAGTCGTGGGTGAGGTGCGTGCAGGGTGAGTGATTGCTAGGAGGTAAACATCGCCCACTCTGGGGTCTTTTCGGCTCCATCTGCGCCGGTGCGGATGATCGTAAGCCAGTCATTATCTTCATCCTCAGCACCCCAGCCAAACGCGCGCTCGACATTGTGGCGTTCAGGGTCATCACCATAGGTCACAACTAAAACTTTCGGTTTATCGGCGCGGTTTAGGAACTCTTCACGAAGTCTTGCGTTGACAGGCTCGTCGCGGAATGAGTAACCGATGATTAACCAGTGATCTGCATTAACTAGACCTTTCACAAACATCTCGTAAGCCAGAGCAAAAGGCTGTTGTGCCACGTGCTCGGCCTTGTCACGACGAGCAGCGAGGACGACGGCGGGCCGGATTCTTGAGGTTTTGTTCCGGATTGCATTCCATACGTGAGGGCCCCTCACCAGATCTCGATCAAGCTTCACTTGCAACGAGCGGTCCGGCTTTGTCCAATACGTAAGGGACCCGTGAAGATGGAGGAGCTGCACTCTCCGAGAAATGGGGAAGTCAGTTGCCTCTAGTCGTAACTTCTGGACTCGATGTTCGCCAAGTTTTCCGAGCTTGACTTTTGCGTGCTGCATGCCGTGACCCATGTCGGCCATCTCTTGTTTGCAGGTCTGGAGCAACGCTGAAAGAAGGAGCGTGTCGTAATTTAGATTAGCTATGACTACATCACCGCCATGTGAATCGATGATGCTCTGAGTGAGTGCATGCAGGTTTTCAGAGTCATCCTGGTAGGCACGTGACCTCTCAGCAATGACTTGGAGTACGTGAGCAACCCCAGAGTCCCGAACTTGTTCTGCGAAGTCTGCGACCTGCTTAATCGATGTTCGGAGGAGCTCATCCTCTGGTTCAGTTAGCTCTGCAAGCGTGTTGAGCACATCAAGAGTTCGAGATTCTGCGCCTAGCGCGCCAACGAGGATCTCGAAATCCTCATTTGAGTTCGCACCATGCGGGAGTACGCGGTCAGCGAGTTCCTTCATAGCCTTCACCACATCGTCGCCATCAAGTTTGCGGATTCGATGAAGTACTTCTTCGGTGATGCTCTGCAGGCTTAGTTCGCGGTTGAACGCGACCGATAGACCGTTACCGACAAGAACCGCAACATTCCTGGGCAATTTAACTCCTATATTCCGCCTACAGCACTTCATTCAACGGGCTCACCATAACTGTCCAGCAAGATCCTGCAGAGTCGACATGCCGGGCATTAAACAGGTACCCCAGGCCCGCGGTTCGCATAGGATGGCCGCATGGGCGAAGAGATGTTGCCGGAGGTGAAGAGGCTCCGGCTCACAGGTGCGCGTTTTGAACACGGTCATCTCCCTATTGACTCCCTAGTGGAGCTTCAGAGGTATCAGGAGCTGCACCGCATTGCTGCCCGTGCGAAATGGCGTCACGATCATCCGGGCGAAGATATTCCAGCTGACTTTGATGACTCAGTGCGCCTTGCTATCGAGCGCATCGATGCGGGCAGTGCCGATATTTCCATGGGCTTCGAGCAAATCGCTGTATACGCGGAATATCGGGCAGCTGCCGAGGACGCAGTGGAGTCTTCTATCGCCGCTGCATACTCCGACGTCGAGAACGCGGTCACTCTGCCTGACTATGTTGGTCCTACCGAAAGCCTGGAGTTCAGACATGCTGCGGCTGAACTTGGCAAGACACTCAACGACAATCAGACCATCGAGATCTACCGAGCTGCGCCTGACGCACCACCAGTTAGCATCAGCGTTGTCACTCGGCCTGAGGCCGTCAAGAACCTGACTTTTGATGAAGATTTTCTGGTGTCTGAGGCTGAACAGCTCGCCATCGCAAAAGTTGAACCGATTGAGGCCTCGCTCGTTGGCCGTGTGATCGTTATTGAAGCTGAGAAGCAGACGTTCACTCTCGAACTCGCGGATGGCAATGCCGTCAAAGGTTGGTACAAACATGACCATCAGTTAATCGAGGATCTTCGTGATGTCATCGACTCTCCCTCAGAGGCCCCTCTTACTCGTGTAACTGGAACGCTCGCCTTCAAAGATGGCAAGCCGTACCGAATCAATCCGGTCGACTCAATCGAGCAGCTTGAATTCGATGAAACTAGCTGGGGTGCGCGGCTCACTGAATTTGCTTCACTGCTTCCTGGATGGTCTGACGGTGAAGGCGAGCAGATATCCTCGGTCGCGCTCGACGCTGCGCAGTCGCTGCTTCGTGAAGCCTACGGCTTGTATGGGGACCACCCAGGTGTGGTCCCCACGGAGGACGGGGGTGTCCTAGTGGAGTGGGCTGATCGTGACAGCGTTCTGAGCGCGGAGATCACAGCTGAGGGCGCGTTCGAGCTGTTCGCCATCGGTCGAGGAGACGACGACGGCGAACATGAAGAGACGCGCGACGTTAAACAGGCACTCGACTTCCTTCGTGGAGGTGACGAGTGAGCGTTCCTAATGTGGAGCTGGCCGACGGTGAAGAGATTATGGATGTCGCTGACGAGCTGATGTATCGGCAGATCACCGGTCTTATGATGGATAACGGCAAGCCTGTGACCGCGGCTTTTGGGCCGGCTTCGATCGATAAGGGGAAGCCTTCGTACTCACGCTCGAACGAGGTCTCCGCCCAGCAGGCCCGGGACTGGCACACAGAGTATGCTTCGCGTCCATCGCTCGGCGTCTGGGCCGTTTCAGTTGAAGAAGTCGTGGGTGCCGGCCTGGTTGCTGTCGATGACTCAAAGACACGGCTCCCACCCAACGGGAAGCGAGCGCCGGGACATTGCTTCGCCGACTTCCGAGGTATGAACAAGCGGGAGGAGCGCGTGTACCGCGCAAAGCTCTATTTCGGCGCTATTGACCGTGGAGAAATTCCAACAACTGCGACGTTGCGGGACGGTCAGCTCTTTGAGTAGTTGATCAGTTTCGGGGTGATCGATGAATGCGCATCCACCGCGCATTCTCCACCTCATGACAGACCAATACACAGAACTCATCCGCACCGCCGCAGCGTCCATCGCCACCACCTGGGCCACCCCCAGCGCCGAACCGCCACCCGTTGTCGCCTGGCTCGCAGCGCAATTCGCAGATGTATTCGCACGCCAGACGATGCACCCCGACGAAGGCCGGCAAAAAATGGCAGAGGCTTGGGCTGATCTACACAGCATGCTGCTCGCCGAGGCGCTGCGTCAGGTGGTAAATCGCCGGTCTGGTGATGACTGGGCGCGGGCCACGGCGGGGCATGGTGCAGTGGTTGAGGAAGCGGTTGAGGAAGCGGTTTACGAGCTGCGCCGGGTAAAAATCACGCCGCACGTGCAGGGCCTAAACGCGCTGACCGCGGCGCACGTCGAGTCGCTTGCTTCTGTGCTCGACGCGGGGCTGCCGATTGAGGTCGTCCTTGAGTCGTCGGCGCGGGAGGTCGGTGTCGCGATGCTAATTGCGAGTCTCGGAATCGACGCGGGCGGTGCCATTGATGGCGCAACAGAGACAATGCGGCGCGTTCTGCGCGAGCAGGCGGAGCAGCTGGTGGCGGCGCGAGTAGGGGAGTAGCGAGTAAGGCGGAGGAATAGGGGCGCTGCGCCGGGTCTGGGATGGCTCGGCGCAGCGCCTTTTTGTGTGCACCGGGTAAATAATAATTACCGCGCATTGTCTACCCGGGTGGAGATTCCGCCATTAGGTGTAGAAGGAGGCGAGGACAATGACTGCTGCTGCTCACCGCAAGCCGACGCTTGCGTGATCCCAGAGAGGGGCAGTAGATGACCGCCCAGCCGATTCAAAAATTCAATCTCCCGGAGCTTCTCCAACTTCTCGCGCTTGAGTACGCTGCGCTCGACGTCGTCGATGCCGAAGGCGTAGACATTAAGCCAGGCAACAGCGCGTTACGCGAGATCCTGCGCCACCCGAGCCTGCATGGCTCCGTAGTGGCCGCAGTGGTGACACGGGAGAGCGTCGAAGTCGCCGTCGATGATGGAGGCGCCAGTCTGACAGACCTCCTGGTCCTGTCTCGGGAGCAGGGTGGTCCCGCTGGGTTGCTCGCGCTGCTCAGTGAGTAGGCCCGGATAGCCCGCCCGATTAAGCGAAATCGCTGGATCGGGCGGGCTTTTGCCGTCCTGGCCCCATTTTGGCCCCATCTTGGTCCCGCTGGACCCACTCTGGTCCCGCTCTGGACCCAAACTTTGGGACCAGGCAAAAACCGCATGAAATCAACGATATTTAGACCTTTTCTTTCTATATTTACTATCTGGACCCAAAATATAGAAAGGGGTACCCCCTTTTTACGCGCAACCCCTTTTTATCCACTCACTATCGCTGTCTACATAGATATGGGTACCCCTTTTGAGAATCTGGGTCCAAGGGTGCTTTTGAGCCTTTTAACCCCTTAACTTCCGCATGATTACGCGGATTTTGCCTGGTCCCAAAGTTTGGGTCCAGAGTAAGTCCAGGCGGGGCCAGCGGGACCAAGATGGGACCAAGAGCCGCCGCGCATAGCCCCGGCGTGGTCGCAAACGGTGAGGCCACAGAGAGGTTAGGCTGACGCCATGGGCATTGATGAGCAGGATCCGACGGCCGCACTCGCAGCCGCTCGCGACGCAGAGAAAGCCGCCTCCGCTGCATTTGCTGCCTCCGAGGCCGCGCTCGACGCTGCGATTCGCGACGCTCGTGACGCGGGCCTCCCGTGGGAGGAAGTCGCCGCGGCCACGGGCATCCCGATGCGCTCCGCACAGTGGCGCCTCCAGCGCCTGACTGACTCCGCCCACTCTCTGGAAGCTCAGACACGCCCCTCGCGCGCCGGTGTGCCTCAGACCGGTGCCACCACGGAGCCTCCTCCGGGCACAATCACGGTTACTGAAGCCGCAAAAATGTTGGGGTACGCGGCGCGTCAGTCGGTCCTGGACCTTGTCGAGCAGGGGCAACTCGAAGCGATTGAGGTCGAGCGCCCCGGTCGCCAGACGCGTCGCCGCATCGTTCGTGAGTCCGTCCTGCGCCATCCTCGTTATCAGGTCGCTTCGGGTGCGGATCCGGCTGCTGTCTCAGTGTCTGAGGCTGCGCGCCGGGCAGGTGTCTCCCGACCGGTGATTACGCTTCTGCTTCAAAAGGGCAAGATCAGGGCCGGGCTCACACCTACGGGGGCTTTCGGTATCGACACCGCTTCCCTGGGGGCATATGTCGCCGAGCGGGAGCGCACCGCAGGATCGTCTGTAACGGTGCTAGACGCGGCCGAGCGCCTAGGGGTGTCCCGCGCTAAGGTCACGCGTCTGCTGCGCGATGGTGAGCTCTCAGGGGAGGGTGAGCCGCCCCGCGTGCTCGTTGATTCGATCGAGCGCTACGAGCAGGCTCGCGCGGACGCTGAATCCGTGGGGTCGATGACGGTGGCAGAGGCCGCAGAGGTAGTGGGCGTCTCGCGCCCATCGATCTACGCCGCGATCCAGAGAGGGCAGCTTGCTCGCGACGAGCACGGGAGGCTCTCCGCGCAGGAGGTGGCGGAGTATCGGGCCAAAAGAGCCCGGTAGGTCACGGCAAATAAAGACAAAATACGTACTGTCGGAACTAGTCTAATCTTGTCGTCTTTGTTAAGCTAGACGCATGAGCAAGTTCACCTACCCCGCCCCGGTCGATCCGACGACCGGCTTTGACTCCGAGGACTACCGCGACTTCTGTGACGCAATCGACCAGGAGGGTCACGAGGGGTTCGTCGCACTTGTCGCGCCATCAGGCAAGGGGGCGGGGTGGGGGAACGTCGCTTGGCTCCCTGCTGACGATGTAGAGGCGCAGGTTGCGTGGATTGACGCCCACGACCATCCGGGCACCTGGGGCATCTATCGCACCATGAACTCGCTCGACGGACGTGGGGTTGAGGTCGCGAATGTGACCTCGGTGGATTCCATCGTTTTTGACGCGGACGTGGCAGAGGGGGTTCACGCTAATAGCGGCGAGATGCTCTCGTATGAGCAGGCTCTCTCCGCGCTGGAGTCCTCAGGATTTGCCCCCACCGCCACCACCTTCACTGGTGGCGGGTTGCTCCTCGTGGTGCAGCTCCGCGATGCGCTGCACCCCGACTCCCAGGAGCTGGGCCTGCTGGAGGAGCGCGCCGCCTACTGGGCGATGCATGTCTTTGGCCCTTCCGCAGACGTTGCCGTAACGCGAAAGCACTGTGGGTGGCGGCGCGTGTGCGGTTCTGTGAATCGTAAGAACCCAGAGGTCCCGCAGCGCGGACAGCTCCTCGACGTCGGCCCGACTTACGACTACGGCGAGCTGGTTGACTCAGCTTGGGCGCTGCCCGCGGAGGTAGTTGCCGAGCTCGATGCTCGACTTCGTCCTCGCGGCGACCAGGTCACGGAACCACGCGAGCTGCCCGGCGGGATCGACCACGGCATCGGCACTAAATTTGCGTTCGCTGCGTCGCCCGCAGACCTCGTGCAGCACGTCATGGACGCTCGAGTCACAGGTAAGTGGGTGAAGTTCCGTCGCCCCGACGGCAGCTATACCGACGGCAAGCCCAGCACGATGCTCGACAACAGTGGATTCCGCCAGGTGCTAAGGGTGAATTTGCAAGGGGAGCCAGTCTCCCAAATCGCGCACCGGCCAATCCATGACGCTCCCGTGCTCGTAATGCACGGCACCGCACAGCAAGAGCGTTGGCGCGCTGCGGGGCTTCCCGTAGAACCCAAGCAGGGCGCGCAGTACAACAGCTGGGACCTCCTCGTCAGTGTGTCCTGCGGCGGTGACGCAAAGCTCGCGGCTCGAATCCTCGGCCGTCACTCCATCGGTGTTGACGGCGTGACAGTGTTCGATCTGCCAGCGATTTTTGCGGCACTTCGCGCGTACGACCCAAAGCAGCTCGCAGAGGTATATCCGCCACGTAAGCCCCGGCCTCAGCAAATTTTTCAGCCGTCCGCCCCAGCCTTTGGAGGCAACGTATTTGGAGGTCCGGCATTCCGATGAACACCTCACCGATACTGCACACACGGATAGATCATGATCAAGAAGGAGCAGGTGCACCGATGGGTGAAGTTGTTGAGTTCACGCCGAGCACTGGGCTCTCGCTCGTAGAGGAGACTGAGTTTGTTCGAGAGGTTATCGAGCAGAATTTCTCGCAGGCCCTCGGCGAGAACAAGCGTCACGCTGAGCAGCTGCTCGGCCCAATGGAGCCAATGGCGGTATCCATCAACCTCGATGACCCTGAGGGTCACGGCGTTTTTGGCCTAATACCCCGAGAGAACTCGGAGCCGCGCCGTGTCATGCTCGCCGACTACGTGCCCTACATTGAGTCCCGCGATCAGCTGTGCTCGCCCAACGCCGACGGGGAGCTTGAGCCGGTCGAGTCGGCGCTCACTAACTCACGCGTGCGTTTGTGTACCGTCGCCGTGGTTGATAGCTCCGGTCGAAAGTGGGTTGCGCCGAACCTTCCTCAGTCGAAAGCTGAGGATATCAAGGAGGCGCTTAAGGCCGTAGGCGGGCCATTTCGTGTGCCGGCTGTGTCGGGCGGACCCCGGCACATGTCGAACGTGCTAATTTCGGCGCAGCAGGAGTACCGCCAGGAACTGATTTCGACGAATCGTACGGGGTGGATCAAGCTCGAGGGGCGGCACGTCTACGCGCTTCCTGGAGGCTCACTCGATGCGCGTGGCACGACTGATGCAGTCCGCGTCGCAAATGCCGGCACCGGTGGCGGCGCTCCCGTGGCCTACCAGGCTGCACTCGGGTTGCCCGAGGTCGGCAACACAGCGGGGGAGGCGCAGGGCATCGCAGAGGCACTCCGTGCGCTCCGAGCGATCGCGACGGACCGAATCATGGTCCCTATGATCGGCGCTACGCTAGCGTCCGTGATTCCTCAGTCAGAGGGGGCCGGCATGATTTTGACCGCGAAGCGCGGCTCAGGAAAATCATCAGTGCTTCGGGCGGTGCGCTCACTCTTCTCCGCCGCCCCAGTCGCGAGTTCCGGCTACGCGCTGAGTCTGACCGCAGATAACTCGGCTCCTGCCGTGAACGCCGTGCTCTCATGGCACGGCCATGTGGGCCTATTTATCGATGATTACCGCGTCGCTAACGTCACCAAGCTCGACGACAAAGCAAATGAGGGCGCAACAATCGTCGCGCAGGCAGCGTACGGCGACGGCGGTCGCGCAAAATCGGACATCACTTTTTCCGTGCAACAGGCCGACTCCCGCATCGTGTCGCCCATCATGACCGGCGAGATTTCTCCCGGCGAGAACGGCGAAGCGATTCGCTCACGCATCGCGCAGATCGCGATGGATATGGCTCGCGGCGAGATCTACGGACTCGGGAAATCCGACTCGCCACTCCACGCCCTTCAGCCGATTATTGATCGCACTGACGGCCTACGCAAGCTGACCGCCGCGCTCGTTCAGTATCTCGCGTCGAAGCTCGACGCAGACGGCATCCCTGCGACCCGTACCCGATTTGCATCACTCAAGCTCACCCGTCAAGATTCCGCTGCCGGGTTGATCGAGGACATAGAAAACCTTCGTGTCGCACAGGTGTGCTCGGTCTGGACGCTCGGCTGGGATCTGCTTCGCGAGATGGTGGGCGCTCACGCTGGCACGCCGCTCGGCGATGAGCTCGCACCACTGCTCCCATCAGAGCAGCAAATCACTGAGATTTACCATGCGATGGTGCGCGAGAACGTCGTATCATTGACTTCAGGATCAATTTCGACACGACTGCTGGACGAGATATCTGCGATGATCGGAGCGGGTAAGGGCCACCTCTTGATGCCCGCACGTATCGAGGGGGTCTCCGGCCAGGACGCTCGCTCTCTCTGGAAGCGGTACGGCTGGCGCGAATCCCCTGTGAAAGAAGCCCTCGATCCGAAGGGCCTCTCCCTTGGCGTCCTCTCGGACGACGGTAAACTCGTTCACATCCTCGCTGGCACTATCGGGACAGCGGCAAAGAGCGACTCGCTGAAGCTCGGGATGGGGGCGGATCAGCTCGCCGAAATCATGCACTCGGTCGAGCACCCGGACTACCGAGGAGCGAAGCCTGGCCGCCACAAGGGGTCCCGAAAGGTCTTCACCGATACCCGCCCCGCGAGCGGCTTTACGATCCCCGCGGCGTTGCTCGGCCTCGACCCAAGCCTCTATGGGGACGACGAGCTGGAGACGACCGGTGCGATCGGGGAGAATGAGAAGTGACCAGAAGCGACGAACGTACGATACGAGAGGAAGCAGAGAAGATGATTCAGGAAGAGCGCACCCCGGAGGGGTGGATGACTGTGAGTGCCGCCTCCGAGGCGCTCGGGGTGCATGAGCGCACGGTTCAGCGGCGGATCAAAGCCGGTGAAATCCCGGTGTTTGAGCTGTCACCACACCGCCGCCTGGTACCTGAGGGGTGGGTGAATGCCCTGCTGGAGGGGCGGCTCAAGGAGCTCGGTGAATACTGAGTATAAAAGCCGACAAAATGATGCATAAAGCGACGAAATGCGATACACTTATACACATAGGCGAAAGCCGGGAAGGACACGACATGACGAACATCACCCTCTCCAACAATGAGGCAGCCCGACGTTTTAGCGGCATCGCCCCGACTGACCACGACGTCATCGAACTCGGGCGCGTAGTCGGCGTCCACGGCCCCGACGCGCACCACATTGTGTCTGCAGCACGAAACTTTCCGATCTACACTGCCGAGGAAATTCGCAATGTGCCACTCGCGCAGCGAGTGCTGATCCGTGCCGAGCGCGCTATCCGCATGCAGCTCGGAGAGTGCGAATCCCGCGTCAGTGACGCGGAGATCATCGACCTTATTCCGACCGCCGCAGTTTTCGTGGGGATCGACATTCCTGGGCAGAAGCCTGGCGAACGCTGCCGTGAGAAGCGTGCGCAGCTCAAGAAGCGCGTGACCGCTCTTCGAAAGAAGCACGAAGCGAAGTACTAAAAAGCTCCCCGGGGCGCTCCTCATCAGCCTGCAAGCCGCGGCGCCCCGGGGCAACAACCCTATTATGCGCGGCAGGGCAGGCACAAGATCTTCACACACACCTCAGACGGATAAGCGGCTTGCAGGCTCTGATCCCGAGAGGAGGACTTTCATGTCCACGACCATCGCCCGCCCATCACGCGCACGCCGCACCGCGCTCGGCCTCGCAACGCTTGCCGTAGCAGCCAGCGCTGTTGTCACACTTCCACTCGTATCGCAGCCAGCACCAGCACAGGCTGCGTCGCTCCCACAAAAGGGGTGTCCGGTTGGCTCGATCAATCTTGTGATCGAGAAAACAAACCCCGCCGGGGAGCCTCTAGCCGGCGCAGTTTTTGACGTAACCGGCGACCTTGCCAGCGCAGCAATGACCCACTCACCACGATGGTCAGAGAACGGTGCTCGCGCCGAAGTTGAAGCGGCCATGGCCCACTACGAGGAGCTAAACGTCGCTCTTGTCGAGGCCGAAGCGGAGCTCGCGAACCTCGGCCTCACACTCTCGGAGGCAGAGGCGGCTCTCACGGACGCAAAGATCGTCCCCACAGATCTTCGCGATCTCTACGAGCAGCGCACCGCCGCGAACGTGGCGGCGGCCGAAGCCCAGGAAATTCTTGGACAAGCGCTAGAGGCCCTCGCTGCGGCTGAGTGGAACGGTGACCCGGTCGAGATCGCGGGAGCGCAGGCAGTGGTCGACAAGGCTCAGGCGGCCGTCGACGCGGCACACCTAGTCATGCGCGGCATCGAAGATCAGATCACCCCGCTGGCCGAAGCATACGAGCAGGGCGTGGCTGACGCTGAGGCGGCCGTCGCAGTCGCTACCGAGGTCCGCGATAACGCCCGTGATGCCCTGCGTCCCGCGAAAGCAGTGCGAGACGATGCGTTGGAGGCCCAGTACCGCGCTGTCTTTGAACGCGGCCTCTCCTCGGCCGACGTTACCGAGCGCGTTACCACTGACGCGGATGGCCGCGCGGTCGTCCAGCTGATCTCGCCACTGAGCGGCTGCACGCTCGTAGACCAGGAAACAGGTGAACGGGAGGAGCTTCGCCCGACCCTGTCGATCCCCGAAATTGTCGAGGTTGAAGCCCCCGATGGATACCAATTGTCGCTGGATGTCCACTCGCCCGCCGGTGAGATGCCCGGCGAGCAGGACGACGAATGGACCGTCACCATCGTGAACGTGCCCGAGGAGCCCGTGGCCCTGGTCGAGCCTGAGGAGCCCGAAGAGCCCGAGGAGCCCGTGGCCCCGGTCGAGCCTCCAAAGCCGGGTGTACCGCTCGTCCAGACCGGTAGCGATCTGACAGGCCCGATTGTCGGTTTTAGCGCCATTCTCGCCGCCGCCGGCGCCGCTCTCGCGAGCGGCCCGCTGCTCCGACGCATCCGCGCTAAGCGCGCCTAAGAAGTACCGCGGGCGGGGAATTTGGGATTTGGGTTTCCTTTCGCCCCGCCCCGCGGTTCTACCGAGGCCTGGGATCTACCGGTCCCACAACCTGATCCCAGGCCTCACCCTCACCCATCAGTAGAGACCTTAGGAGTCTATATGTCAACGCAAGTAAAACCCCAGTCCAAGCGGCGTTTTGCCGCCGTAGGAGCTGCCGGTGCTGTAGCCCTGAGCGCAATCGTTTTACTACCTGCCACCGGCGCGAACGCAGCAGGCACAGGCGCGCAGACGACGGAGGCACAGATCCAGGTTGTCGATGAGGCCGGAGCGCCGATCACCGGCGCGCAGATCGAGCTCACAGGTACCTGGCCGGAGCTCCTTACGAGCCCCGCGCTTGACGAAGCCGAGGCTGAAGCTCGGACGGCACAGGCCGATATGCAGCGCTGGTACGACGGCCAGCACCGCCCAGCGCGCGACGCCTCACAGGCGGCGTTCCAGAAATACCTCGCAGCACCCACCCCGGCAAACTTGGACGCATGGCTCTCTAAAAACTCGGCGGAGATGGCCGAAAACAAGAAGGTCGAGACCCAGGCTCGCGCGACCACTCAATACAAGCGAGTAACTGAATCCAGCATGAAAGTCAGCGAGCTGAAGGCGGCAGCGAGGACCTCAGCCCACCAGACTCGGACGATCATCACCGATTCGAACGGCCTTGCCACCACCCGCGTTGCTGTCGGCGGCGGAATCCAGGCGCAGCCTACTGCGCAGGTTATCGGTGACGACGACCTGATCACGATCCCGTACGCACCTAGCTCTACTTCACTCATCGTCGTGGAGTAGCCAGACCGCCGGGGCGGGCGTAGTCGTGTCCGCCCGCCCTGGCCCCATTTCTACAGAAAAGGACCCAACCATGGCTCTCAAGATCACCGTTTACTCCGCCGGCCCGGGCTGCATGCAATGCAAACTCACCGAAAAGCGCCTCGCCGACCTCGGCCTCGCCTACGCCATCCTCCCCGCCGCCGAAGAGCTGTCCGATGATCTGCGCGCGCAGGCTGTCGATCTGGGTGCGGCGATTCAGGCGCCGCTGGTGATCGTAAGGGATGCCGGGGGAGCGGTCGCGCAAGCGTGGGGCGGTTACCGGCCCGATCTGATCGACGCGGTGGCGGGGGAGCGGCGCGAAGCTGAGAGTTTGCTGAGTGGCCTAAATCGCCCCGGAAAGCCGCGAAATGACCCGTATGTGCATAGGTAAGGGCGGAGAAGAGCGAAGCCCTAGACACGAAAAGAGAACATTATGAGCGCGATAACCACCTCAGACCTCGATCAGTTCCTCGCAGCTGCCGACGCGGGAGATATGACCGCCCGAGTCATCTGGATCACTGGCCCTATGGCGAGTGGCAAGACCCGTCTCGCTGACAGGGTCGCCGACGCTCGCCACGATGCCGGCGACACCGTTCTCTGCGGCGTACACGTCGGGACGAAAGCGGTTCGCGATTACCTGCTGATCAAAGAGATCGGCGCCTCGCCCACCACCCTGATCTTCGATGACACCCCGTCACCACAACTGATCGCCGGCATCCAGGCATTGGTTAGTGAGGCGCCGGAGCACGTGCGATTTATCGTCGTCTCTCTGGAACCAGCCCCGCCGGGTTTCCCGGTCGACCAGCCGGTGACCCTCGCCTAATTCACCAACCTCCCTGCGGGGGTTGCATATCGCAGCCCCCGCCCGACCGGCACCTCACTATCTCAGAAAGGGGTACAGCCCGATGGGAATTTCGATGCGCGATATGGCGGCGGCTCAGGTAAAGCGTTCCGCCGTGCGCGCGATCCTTGGTGCGATTTTTTACCCGATCCGCATAGCGATCCATCTCGCATATGGAGCGGTAACGATTTTGACCGACGCCCCTAGGTACGCGAACGCACCCGGTCACCGGCCACGTTCGTCACGCCAAGAATTGCAGATCAACGGCGGGGCGGTCCTGTGGTGCTTCGTACCGAGCATTGCCAGCAATTTTGGCGCGCCGACCATCCTCGTATGTGCGCTGGCTGTGGTCGCTGTAATCCTCATTGGTCGCCGACTCCGCTACGCGGACCCGCAGACGCAGACACGCATCACTGTCCCCGCCTTCTGGCAACGCCCGGCGCTCATCGTTCCTATAGCCCTCGCGTTCTCGGTAGCCCTCTTGCCGATTCTCACGGCGACCCGCGGCGGCCTGCTCGCCGATCTCATTCCGAATACCTGGTGGTGGCTCCCGGCCGCAGCAATTGGCGTTGGCGGCGCTTGCTACAGCGTGGCTCTCTTTATCTCGGCCCGACATGCAGGTCGTGGTCGCGCACGGGCATCAGAGGTTGCGGCCATGCTCCGCGTCGCGTGCGGCGTGAGCGATGCCGAGGTTGCCGAGGCGCTGAAATTTAAGGCTGGCTCGTGGATCCTGAGCCCGGCACCGGCAGTTGCGTTGGCTCGTCTGGCGGATCCTGCGGGCGTTGACGCTGCGGTTGCATCGATTATGCCCCGCTACGAGATCGCACTCTCTGGGCGCGACCTCATCGTCCAAGAAGCGTCGCTTGAGACCGCTGATCGGCGAGCGCAGATGGCCGCCAGCGAGGGGCTCGTCATTGGGCAGGAGCGAGACGGCGATGTGCTCTCGATGGTTCTCGCTGCAGGCACCTCGCCCACTATGGCCGAGCGCGTTCAGGCCTATGCGCGAACCATTCTCGGGGCGGACACAGCTCTTGTCGAGTGGGAGCCATACGAGTCGCGAGCCGTTGCGCGCGTCCTTTCGCAGGACGAACAGCAGGTGCGGCAGCGGCTGGCCCAGGTCTTGAAGATCCGCTTCGCCTGGGAACTCGCGGCCGATGTCACCTCTGTCGCAGACCGCATTGACCAGATCGTGCTGAGGAGGCTGCCGCCGGGTCTCGGCGGCATTTCACGCAGCGATCGCCTGGCTTTCTGGGCAGACGTAGCGCTGTCGCTGCCCGGCGGAAACAACGGCTGGGCCGTAGAGGAATCATCGGACGGCACCGTCACACTCACCTGGGGCGAGCCGCGCCAACTCCCCGGCCTTGTGCCTCTCGCGGAGATGCTCCCCGTTGATTTGGCGCCTGATGCTTGGGCGACGATTCCGGTGGGGCGCGGGGAGACGGGGGAGAGCGTTGGGTTTGACCTCGGCCTTGGCCCCCACGCGCTCACAGTTGGGCCGACCGGCTCAGGGAAACTGCTGCCGCTTGATGCCCCAATCCCTGTGCCCGGCGGGTGGGCGACGATGGGTGATCTCCGCGTCGGGGACGAGGTTCTAGGTCTCGACGGACAGCCTACCGAGGTGGTTTTCGTGTCGGAAACAAACCCGAATCCTGAGCTGTTCCGGATCACGCTCGACGACGGTCAGACAATCGACGCTTGTGCCGATCACCGCTGGCTCGTCAGTGATGCCAACATCCGCCACGAAATCCAAACTCCCAAGCGACAGCGCGCGCTGCGTACGTTCGCTGACAAGCAGCGCATCACAGCCGAGCTGCGCGCGCTCGGCGAGCGCTTTGAGCCCGGCGATTATCGAACGGTTGGTGAGATTCTGGCTTTCGCGCAGACGGTTGACGCAGCAGCTACGGAGAACCGGGTCAAGAGGGTCGCCGGGGACTCAAGAGTTCTTCGCAAACAGCGCGCGGCCTTCGTTCAGCACCGCATGCCAGCCCGTGAGATGACGCTTTCTAATGGCCGCGCAGTCCACCAGCCGGCGCACGTGCGAATGGTCCCGAGCAACGAGATGCTTCTTGACACCCGCGACGCGCTGCTCGCAATGAGTGACGACCTGGTCCTTTGGAAGCAACACGAGGTCGCAATCCAACAGCGCCCCGCGCCGGTCACGGAGCACGAGCGGGTAATGACGACGCGCGAAATGGTTAACGCCGGGTTGTTTAAGGCCACTGGCGGCGCGAGGTTTGCGATTCGCACGACGGAGCCCCTCGATCTTCCGGAAGCGGATCTTCTGGTTACCCCGTACTCGTTTGGCGCATGGCTCGGTGATGGCACCTCGCGCACCGGTGCCGTCACATCGATGGACATCGAAATTATCGACCGCATTGTCTCCGACGGGTACGCGATCCGGCGGGGGGAGCATCCCGCCGGTAACCGCGCTTCAACGTATTTCTTCGACGAGATGACGGAGCAGTTGCGCGCAATTGGGGCGCTCAAAAACAAGCACATTCCAGCCAACTACCTCCGCGCCTCGAAGACTCAGCGTCTCGCGCTGCTCCAGGGGCTTATGGACAGCGACGGCCACGTTGACGTCAACGGCAGCTGCGAGTTGGCACTTAGTGACGAGCGCCTAGCCGCCGATGCCTTGGAACTGATTCGCAGCCTCGGCATCAAGGCATCGATGCGCCGCGCAGGCGCGGGGTACACCTCGAAATCAGGGGTCTACGTCACTTGTAGGGACCGTTTTCGTATCCATTTCACAACCACCCAGAGAGTTGTGTCGATCACGCGCAAGGCCGATCGCCTACCTAGCGAAGTGCGCGAAACCAGCGAGTACCTCTACGTCAAGGGAATCGCACCGATCGAGTCACGTCCGGGTCGCTGCATCCAGGTGGCAAATGCCGAGCACGTCTACCTCTGTGCGGGCATGGTTCCGACGCACAACACCGTGGCGCTCGTCGCGGAGCTCGCGCAGCGCCTTGTTCGCGGGCACCGGATCGCCATTATCGATCCAACGAAGGGCGGCGTGGACTTCGCAGCTTTTGAGCGATTCTCGGCAGGCTTCGCACGCACTTTCGAGGACTCCGTAGACCTAGTTAAAGCCGCCTACGCCGAGGGTCAGCGGCGTAAGCAGCTGTTGCTCGCGCACGGCGAAGTCAAGTGGTCAGACCTCCCGTTGGAAGTCCAAACAGCAGAGAACGTCACGCCACTCACAGTCGTGATCGACGAGGTCGGGTCGCTGCTCGTAGAGCCGGAGATTCCGAAATCTCTGGCGAAGGACGATCCCGAACGCCTAGAGCTCGAAGTGCTGGCGGGGCAGAAAGCCCTGATCAAGCTCTATATCGGAAAGATTGCGCGCGAACTCCGCTTCGTCGGCGTTTTCCTTGATCTCGCGACTCAGCGCCCCGATGCCTCCATTCTCGGCGGTGAGCTGCGTTCGAATCTGACTTCGACCGCCCAGCTCGCGAAGCCGGGTTCACCGCCCACGCTCGATGCAATCCGAATGGTTTTTCCTGGCGACTCGGCACAGGAAGCGTACGACGCGCTGCGCGCCCTCGACGACGGCCAGAGCCGCGGCCTTGGTGTTATCGCAGGCGACGGCGGGGGAGTAGCTGGCGTCCGTGTCGCGTACGCCCCGATGCGCGAGGTCGTGGAGCTGCTCACTGAACGCGGCGTTCCGCACGGCTCGCCGCTTCGCTCCGCAGAGCAGCTCGTCGCCCGCGAGGCCGCTGCTGGCCGCCCCGCGTTCGGCCAGATCATCGAAGCCGCGGAGGAAGAAATCGATCTTGGCGAAATGGATTTCGGAGACCTTGACCTCGGGGTATTTACCACCGCTTCACCCGGCGAGCTGCCCCCGGTGCCCGCTGCTGCGCCTGCCAGGTTCGACACGCCCGGGAATACCGCCCCGGCCGCTCAGCCGCAGCAGCCGCCCGCAATACATAGCAACCGCCCAACTTTCGATGACCTCTTCGGATAGGAGCCCCATGACCCAGCACACCCCACCACCCGCACCTCAGGAACCCCGCAGCACCGTGCTCGCCCGCCGACGCACACACCCACCCCAGTAGACACACGACCCTCACCCACAGGAGGTACACCATGACCGCATCATCCCGCCGCTTCTCCACGGCCTTCGCCACCGCCGCTATCGTCGGTGCCGCCTTGCTCGCGCCGACAGCCGCACACGCCGCCGATCTCGACTGTGCCAGCGGCCAGATCGCCGGGCCGCTGCAATCCGCCACCGTAAAAGCACTTGACGGCGCAACGCTCGGCCAAATGCAGACGCCGCTTTGTGCGACGACCGGGCAGCTCATTCCGCACCCGCAGTTCGCGACCGCGCCCGGCACATATGAGGTCGAATTCCGGCCGGGAACCGTGGGTTTTGTCGACGAGCACGCGGTCACTGTTTACCCCGCAGTGACCGCGGCGCAGCTCCAAGCCGCAGGCGAATACTTCGCCATCGCAGCGGAAGACGATCTCCCGGGCGGCGTCTGGGACAAAATCGGCAGCGCATCCGACGGGCTCTTCGCAATGCCTGGCACGGGCGGGCCTTTTAGCGCCGGCCCAGTAGCTGACGGGCTCGCTTCGGGGACCGCATTCCTGAGCTCCAACGACCCAGGGCTCACCGCCCAGGGCACCGCCGGTCTCGCGGGAGAAGTTACGTGGCAGCCAGTCGTTGATCCCGCTTCCGGCGACGTTCTCTGGTCAGTCCAGGAATACCTAGTCCCGCTTGCTTCGGAGGGTGATTCGAAGCGCACATTCGAGGTTCCCTCCGCTGGATATCAGCTTTACGACGCACCGACAGATACCTCGGCACAGAGCAAACTTAAGAAGGGCGACGTCACCCAAGCCACGACCTTCACGGCGGGCTGGGCGCTCTCCGATGACGGCTGGATCCGCGAGCCCGCGGTTAAGCCCGCCGAAAAGAAGGACGGCGGCGCAGCGACCTCCGAAGCCTGGGACGCTGTCAAAGATAAGTCGAAATCAGCGTGGGACGCGACCAAGGAGAAGACCGGAGAACTCACCGCATCCGCCTCTGACAAGGTCGCGGAGAAGCAAGCCAGTAGCAAAACCCTGACCTTCGGAGCCATGGTTTCCTCAACCATCCTCTCGGCCCTCGCTGCCATCCTCGCCATCGCCGGACTTACTATCCGCCGCGCAAGAGGCCTTGCGCAGGCAACACCTGCCGGGATCGCAAAAACCGCCATTTCGTTCGTCGCCGCCCGGGCCTCACTCGTTCTCTCGATGGCCGCTGTGGCGATCGCCCCGTGGGCATGGGTGTGGCCTCCGATCATCGCTGGCGCGGCAGCGCTGCTCTCGGTCGCAGCGCTCTATGTTTACGCCGCACGCATCCGTGGTGGTCACGCACACGCGACTCCAGAGGAACTCGTCGAGGGCCTCCGCTCGCCGCTAGCCATCGCCGTAGGAGCCGCCATGGCAGTGGTCACTGTCGGCGGCGCAGCCCTCGCCGGTCTTTCGTGGCCCGCTTACGTGGCCGCCGGGCTCGGCGCTGCAGCCATCTACGGCGGCTTGGCCCTGACCGCGAAGCGCGCGCCGGAGCCAACTGCGCCAGAGACCGCCGACGATACGCGGGACAGCGAGACCGACGAAGCGCCGGCGGATGCCGAGCCGGCGCGGGCCGAGTAAATCAGCCAGCGGGGCGGGGAGACCTCGCCCCGCTTTATTTTCCGTACAAAAATAAGGAGTCAGAGATGTCCGCAGGATTTGATGACAACCAGCTCGCGCAAGCAGAAGCGGCGCTCCGCACCGTTACCGATCTGCGCGAGGAGTTTGGCCGACGGGGAGCCGAGGCAACCCTGTGCGCTGCGGCCGCTGCGGCGGCAGACAACCCGGCGTTGGCCGCGGGCTACTCGGCGATGATTGACGCGCTAGGGGAGGCCGAGCGCGCTATTGGCTCGCTTGTTCGTGAGCACGAAGCGACCGTGTGCAGGCTCGGAGGCACGCCATGATGCGCCGATTCATGCGCCCTGCTCTGGCTGCCGCCTCCATCACCGCTCTCGCCCTCACACTTGGTGCGCCCGCTTCGGCTGCGGCGGAGCGTTCAGAGGTGGCGCCGGTGGCGCAGGCTGCTCAGGCGGATTGGGATCCCGAGGCGTGGCTTGGTGAGCTCTGGCCTTCGCTGCCTTTCGGTGAGCACGCGACGCTTGAACTCACCGATCTCTCCGCCGGGCACGAATTACCGAATGGGTCGCTCCAGAGTCTCGCCGGGTTCGTCTCGGCAGACCGCCCAGACGTAATTTTGCTTGACCGCGAGTACGTCGAGGATCTGGCCTACGAGCAGAGGCGTCAGCTTCTCGCCCTAGCTGTTCACGAGCTATCGCATTCTGCGATCTTCCAGTACGGCGGGATCATGCCGCGCGCGGTCTTTGAGATATCCGAAGCAGCAGACCGCGACTGGGCGGGGCCCCTCATAGACACTGGCCTTTCCGGTAAATGGGCGGCTTTAGAAGCTATCGCGGCCTGCGTCGAGCAGAGCGCGCTGCCGCCCGGCGCCACTGTTCACTACCTCTCTGGGCAGTGCCCCGCCGAGTACCGAGATGCTGCGTTCGACTACCTAGCCGGGATCACTGGAGGAACCGATTGGCGGCCGCGCGAAATGAAGACCGCTGACCGCGCATTGAAAATGTCATGACCACGACTTTAGATCTTCCAGAACTCGACCGACGCGGTGACTTACTGCCGGCGTCGGAACTTCTGACACAGGAGCAGCCCATGCTGCCGTGGCATTGGTCGTGCTCCGATAGTCCCGGGAATCGGCAGCCGTGCCCGAGTGTGACAACTGCGCGCGGTCTGCTTGCGTCTGTAGGGGCATGGACGTGGGTGAATATCGATTCTGGGGAGGAGCCGGACAACCCAATGACCCCCCGGTTTGTCGCGCAGGTTCTCGGCGATGCTACACGAGACAAGGTCATGCTCGAGGTGCACACTTTCGACGACCTCTACGTAGTCGCGCGCGAGGAGTCACGGCGTTTTCCTGTGTACGAATTTCCCGGAGAGGCCGCCCAGATTGTCTCTCGCTGCTGGTCGGATGAGATTCTTCCGACCGCAGAGATGCTAAACATAGCTATTTCCTGGCTTTGTGTCGGTCAAATTCCAGATGGTTACAAACTACGTCCGGCACATCCGGCGGAGCGAATGGGGTTCACTTGTTAAAGCGGTGGCACTGCCATTCACATAGGATTCACCTAGCTGATTAAAGACAGAATCGAGTGAGGGAAGTGATGATTGAGGCAGTCGCACCCAGAATTTTACGTCCAGGGGAGGACTACTCACTTTGGCCGAACATGAAATGGGCACGCGCTCGTCAATTGACCAGCGAGCTATTTCACTCGGTTAATGTGCAATCAGCAAGCTCGCGAGCTGGGCTTGACGTTGAGATTTCGGACGACAAACTTTCGGCAACGTTTTTGGTACGCGAAGCTGCGTCGATGCCGACACATGAGTGGTCACTGCTCTTTGCGGATGTGATCCACAATTACCGAGCTGCACTTGATGCGCTCGCGTGGGAGATGGCACACCTCGATGGGAAGCGACCACGGCCACAGGATGAAACTCGAATTTACTTCCCAATCTGCACCTCAAAAACTCAGTGGGAAAAACAGGCAAAGGGGCCGCTCTCATCAGTTCCAAGCGACATTCTCAGACGGTTATATTCGGTTCAGCCATTTCACGCTGAACCTGTGGAGCAAGGTATCCTTGTGTCGCTGCATCGCCTCGACATCGCAGACAAGCACAAGGGACAAGTGGAAGCCAGCGTCTCAGTTCGTGAACGAGCAACGACCCATTCAAGTTTTCGCTTGGAGGAAGGTCACTCCAACACGGTCCATGAATCACGGCCTCCGGAAGAGTGGTTATCTGACGGCTCACCTTTAAGGCCGGGGCAGCCCGTATTTAGGATCAACACAGGCTCCCCGATTGCATGGGCGGAGTCGCACATGCCGCTTCCGTTGAAGCTTACGGTCGAACTTGAAGGTCGCGAGATAGAGATATTCTCCCTCATTGACACTTTAGAGAAGCAGTTCGCGGCAGTGTTTCAAGTCGTTAATTCGGGAAGCTTCCCAGGTCAGCCGGGATTAGTTGTCGACCATGAACCCTATAGATAACGCCGCTCACAGCCGCCCCGCCCACCAGAGCATATGCTGCGCCGCTTCCCACTGATCCTGCGTGTGCCGACCTAGATTTGCCGCGAGGACGTGTGCTCGCACCCACGGCCCGAGCACCGGACGGCCGTCATCGTTCTCAGTAGCCATCGGTAGTCGGTGGTGCCGCTCTACGAATCGACGTACCCGCAGCAGATTTCGCCACCACTCGACCTCCGACGGCGGGAGCCGCCAGCAGGGAATATAGCGATCGATGTTTTCCCGCTGACGCGGGGTTAGGTCTTGCTCATGGCGGAGGTGTAGGAGCCAAGCTGCCGGATTTGGGCTGAGATACCGGTGCTGGCTAACAAGCGGGAACTGAGCATTGGCGGCAAAATAGCGGTGCACGTAGGACATATTCCGCGCCCACTGAAGTCCGTTCGGTTCTACGATGTGATCCGGGTCTAGCGCTACCGGAAGCGTGCCGAGCACGAGCTCTCCGCCCGCGGCGGCCTCCAGCTTCGGCAGCGCATGCATTTCGTCGTGTAGGCCCACTGCGAGGGCAGCATAGTCAACGCGGAGGTGCCGCATGGCACGATTGTCGCGGGTGCGAGACGTGAGAAAAGCGATACTCCGGTCGAACTTCTCGATGTCAACTTCGATACGCTGAATCACTTCCACACGACCTCGATGCGATCCAAATTGATCCCCCGGTGCCCTTTCATTTCGTTAGGAACTCGCTTCACACGGATACGCATTAATGAACGGACGATCCGGCGCTGTTCTTCAAGCGCGAGCTTGCCCCACGCCTCACGAACGCTAGTGGCGCCAGCGATATCATGCACTTGTGAGTCGAGACCAGCCAATCGTTCGAGACGCTCCTGGGCCGCTCTGATCTTCGGCTGTACGCGCGCCTCCTGATCGAAGAGTAATGCGAGATCCCTCGTCTCTTCAGCCTTTATTCGCACATCCTCCAACCATTGTTGGTGCCCGGCAATTTCTTCGCGAAGCAGCACACGTTCAGCCTGCGTATCGGCTTCCTGTTGGCCGACCACCACGAGAAAGTCTGGACGGCTGAGACGGGCGATGATCAGCTCGCTGATGGCGTGGTCGAGGTGATCTTGTTTCATCGCGACGTGAAATCCCGCGAGGCCAGGCAGGCCTTGGCAGATATATGACCAGTAGCGCTCGCGGGGGATGGCCATACCCTCGGCGTCGAGCTTCTTCGATCCTTTACTCTGCGGAAAGATCCCCATCCACGCAGAACATGCGCCACACTGCGCAATCCCGACGAGCAATCGCTTAGCGCGGCTATCTGTCGGATTGCCGAAAGAGACGCGGTTCGCGTTGATGATCTGTAGAGCGTCCCAGTCATCACGGCTCACCAGCGCTGGCCAGGCAGCTTCCGTCGAGGCCACGCGGCCATGGTGCATTCGCACGCCTGTATAGGCTTCAGAGGATAGTAGCTGTTTAACCGACGAAGATTTCCAGCCGATGATCGTGCGCGGTGTTTTGAATTGCTGTGGCCGGCGGGGTGAAATCCCGCTCTCGTTCAGCCATTTCGCGATGGCGTTGTAGGACTGGCCAGCCAGCGCCCGCCGGAAAACCTCGCGCACCACCGGTGCCTGTTCAGGGTGCGGCTCGATACGTACGAGTCGCCGAGTTTCGGAGTCATAGATTCGCTTATATCCGTAGAGATGCTTCCCATGCACCTGCCCTTTATCGGCCAGAGATTTCGCGCTACGGCGCAGACGCTCGCTTGTTTTGGCGCTTTCATACTCAGAATCCACCGCATCCTCAAGGAGACTCCGTCGGTCACGCGCATTCCGCGGATCGTAAAGCCTTTGGTGTGTGACAACAAGCACCCTAACTCCACGGTCAGCCAGCAAATCGAGCAGATCTACCCACTCACCAGCGCGACGGGACCCTCGGCTACTTTCCCAGAGCACAAGTACGTCAGCGCCGAAGCTACCTTGTTCGAGATCAGCCATGAGCTGTTCAAAACCTTCGCGCGACTTTTTCGCGTACCGTGAGGCGCTCCGGTCGTCGTCACGGTAAGGGAGCTGGTGCATCGACCAGCCGTTGCGCGTCACTGCCTCGACGTTGTCCGCGTGTTGCTCGTCCGGCGAGCGGCCCGTCCCGTAGCGGTCCTGAGAGACTCGGAGGTACTCTCGACACACCAATGTTTCTTCGTTGCGCATTTACTCACCTTTCGACGCCAAAATTTGGCTCTGCGTAAGTAATGCGCGGTGTCACCTGGGTCGCGATCGACCTCCTGTGCGAACTCTGTCCAATGCAGGGTTTAGCGAAAATACATTCCCTCAGGCCGCCGGTAGGACAGGCCTCACTGCCACTTAATCGTGCATCAGACCCCTGAAGTTCCTGCGGCAAATAGGTGACGTTCTCCTGAGTCGAGTGTGACGCCTCGGGCTTAGATGAGGCGTTGTTGACTTCAGTCAATTGATAATGGGTACTCAGGCTTCCTCGCAGCGGCGTGCATAGGATCAGCGCATGAACCAAAGCAGCTTCCGCGAGCACCCTGTCCGATGGATTTTTTCCATTGTCGCCGCCATCGTGCTTGTACCGATCTTGGCGTTCGTCGGCACTTACGTGTGGGTGCACAACGCCAACAATGCCGCCGCCAAACAGATTGAAGCGCGCCTGCTGACGTTAAAGACGCCAGACCACACTGAAGTCCTAGACTCCTCTTGGGCAGTATCTCGGTTTGCCGGGGGAGGGAATGGCACCCATCAGGCTGCTGCACTCCTGATTCGCAGCAATCTCAACCGCGAAGCTCTCGACTCGTTTTATGAAGCACAGCCCGGGGATCAGCGCGTTATAGCAACAACCGGTGACGAGCTTAGAGGGGAGTCAAGGATGTTCAATGAAGAGCATGACCTGCGGCAGCCGGGTCTCTTTATGGTCTTTGCATATGTGGAACCGGAATCAGTGCTGCTCCATGACTATGACTTGCGAGGGCACTAGCTAGGCGGCCAGCACGAAAGCATCATTCGAACTGGTGCACGTGGGTCTGATGCATCGGTCGATGGCATTTCTATTACTGGGAGGACCGTTACAACTTCGCTCCCGACATGCAAGCACAGGATCCAGCAGTAGGCCGAATTGACGTTCTGAAGCGCGCAGTCTTTCTCGGCAGATTCCCGTCACACCCTAAACTTTGGCTCTACGTAAGTAATCGGCGCTGTCATCTCCCACGAGATCAGTCCCTGGCGAGAATTCGGTCTAATGCAGGGTTCCGCGAAAATAGGGTTCCCTAGCAGTTGCACACGGGCCTGTCGAAATATTGATCAGGTTTGAAGCCCCAACAAACCTTGATTGCATCCGTACTTCCAGTACTAACGCCGTTACGGGTAACCATGTCGGAGTTTTATTCAGGCCGAGCTAGGGGGCCAGATTGCCTTAGCCTCTGACTGCTTTACTATCTTTCAGGCGCAGTTAGACCCCGGCCTGAGATGAAACCCAATCCCAGATTATTCACGAAGCGACGTAATGCACTGTGATAGAAATTCGTGAAGGTCTTCACGCTGTTGAACACTCAGGCCGGCGACCATTTTCTCTTCTATAGCTTCAATTAACGTCGCGGCGCTCGACAGAAGCTGCTGCCCCTCCTTGGTGAGTGCTGTAGGGAGCGCACGCCCTCCGACAGGAGAGGCCGATCGCTCAACGAGGTTGCGATCCTGCAAGCTACGCAAGAGCGTGTTCATCGTCTGTCTGGTGACGAAAGCTCCGCGGGCGAGCTCAGAATTTGAAGCCCCTGGTGAACGCCCCAGAAGCTCGAGGCATGCATATTGGGGGGTCGTTAAACCAAGTGGGCGAAGTGCTTCATCCATTCGGGAACGCAGAACCGATTGGGTTTCCTTAAGCCGGTACCCAATCAGTGCTTCGAGGTGTTCGACATTTTGCGCCATGTAAGCATTCTGACATAGAGTGGCAGTGTCAGTACCCTGACATCCGTTTGAAAGGAAATTACATGACTGTCACTGGCCCCTCATTTATTGCGCTCCAGGTGAAAGACGTTGCGCGCGCAGCAGAGTTTTACGAGCAGCAGGTTGGACTCACTCGCACTGACATGAACCGGCCTGGCGCTGTGGTCTTTGCAACTTCACCAATCCCTTTTGCTGTACGGGAACCATTGCCAGGTACAGACCTGAATCAAGGGGTGCGACCTGGGAACGGTGTCGCCCTCTGGCTACACTGCGACGCAACACAGGAACTCCACGATTCACTCGCCTCAAGCGGAGTAGAGATTCTGCGTTCACCCGAGCGAGGCCCGTTTGGGCTCATGTTTACCTTTGCTGACCTCGACGGGTACGCAGTGACCGTCCACGACCAGGCATGACCAATCCAAGCCTTACGTTGCCTCGGCCGCCAGGATTCTCCCTGGCGGCCAGCAGCCGGTTCGCAATGAATTTTCCAGCGAGTCAGCAAAGCCAAGTCTCAGCGTCCCTCGATCTCGCCTTTTCGCTTGACGACACCTGGCTGCCTGTTGGGGTTCATCTCCGGGAACATGATGATTCGATTCAGGCCCAAATTGTTTCTAACCCAGGAGGAGCAGGCACATCGCAGATACGAGAAAACATCACACGGATTCTCAATTTGCATGTCGTAGACGATCCCATCACTACAATCGGGCAGTGCGACCCAGTCGTCAGCCATTTGCAACGGCAATTCGAAGGACTTCGCCCCGTGCAATTCCCCACCCCTTGGGAGGCGGCCGCCTGGTCTGTAATTGGGCAACGAATTCGCATCACCCATGCTGCCTCCATCAAGCAGCGGCTTTCAGGGCGATTTGGAACGCGGATGGAGTTTCCGGGCGGCCAGGTGCTCCATAGCTTCCCAGGACCCGACACCGTACTGGCGCTTCCTGCCATGCCTGGACTCACCCTGCGCAAGTTCGAAACTCTTAGAGGAGTCGCACGGGCTGCTCTCGATGGTGCGCTCAGCTCAGCTCACCTGCTGCAACTCGAACCGGAAGCTGCTCTAGCTGAGCTGCAGCGGCTTTATGGCATCGGGCCCTTCTCCGCTGAGCTCATCCTGATCCGCGGCGCCGGGACACCGGATCTGCTTCCGGCTAACGAGCCAAGACTCTCAAAGGCTATGGCTGCGCTCTACAGGACAGAGAACGCCGCAGATCACCAGCAGATCGCAAAACAGTGGCAGCCATTCAGAAGCTGGGTCGCTCTGCTGATCAGGCAGTGGCTAGAAGCCGAAACGCACGAGATCGCAACGGGCATCTCCGCACACCAGATTCCAGTTCCGCACTTCGCAGCTACGCCCTAACAAGCATCACG
>NZ_AOCN01000026.1 GCF_000350525.1 Leucobacter salsicius M1-8
CGCTCGGCATTCACTCACTGTCGAAATCGCAGGTCTCTCGCATGGCCACTGATCTCGACGAACACGTCACCGAGTTCCGCACCCGACCGCTCAGCGATGCCGGCCCGTTCACGTTCGTCGCGTGTGACGCCCTCACCATGAAAGTACGTGAGGGCGGGCGAGTGATCAACACGGTCGTGCTCGTCGCGACCGGCGTCAACGCCGATGGGCATCGTGAAGTGCTCGGCATGCAGGTCGCGACGAGCGAGACCGGGGCGGCGTGGAACATGTTCTTCGCGGACCTCGTCGCGAGAGGACTGACCGGAGTGCAGCTCATCACGTCAGACGCACACGCTGGCCTGGTCGAGGCCATGCGGGCCAACTTTCCCGGCACCAGTTGGCAGCGTTGCCGCACCCACTACGCCGCGAACCTCATGTCGGCCTGCCCGAAGCAGATGTGGCCTGCCGTGAAAGCAATGCTGCATTCCGTCTATGACCAGCCCGACGTTGCAGCTGTCGAGGCACAGTTCGACCGGCTCCTGGACTACGTCGGCGAGAAACTGCCTGGCGTGCACGATCATCTCGATGCTGCCCGCGCCGATATCCTCGCATTCACGGCGTTCCCGAAAGATGTGTGGCAGCAGATCTGGTCGAACAATCCCAACGAACGTCTCAACAAAGAAATCAGACGTCGCACTGACGTTGTCGGTATTTTCCCGAATCGAGACGCGATCACCCGGCTCGTTGGAGCGGTCCTGGCAGAGCAATCTGACGAGTGGGCGGAGGGCCGCCGATACCTCGGACTCGAGGTGTTGGCTCGTTGCAGGGTTCGCCTCATCACGGACAACGTTGCTGAGGAGGTGGCTGTGGAACTACCCCTCACGTTGACTGCGTAGCCAAGCTCATTCTCGAAGAATGTTCGTTACACCACTCCACGGGACTTGACCTCACGAAATTCCGAGCCTCACTGCGCTTATGCAGTGATCGCGCCAAGGATCTAGTTCAGGGCGCGGTGATTTTTCTGCCTACTGAAGCGTTCACATTTGGTTTCCGACTAGGGAAAGAGATAGGTAGGTGCAAACTGGCCTGAGGTTCTTAACCGCCAATAGCAGCAATGCAGGTTGTCGTCGCACCCCAAACTTTGGCTCTACGTAAGTAATCGGCGCTGTCATCTCCCACGCGATCAGTCTCTGGCACAAATTTCGCAACACGCAGGTGGGTCTCGAAATTCTATTTGCCTTGGCATTTGCGCGCTCCGGCCGGCCGTTCTATAACGTGATCAGCTCAGATCATCCACGATGCCTCGAGCGCATCAAAGAAATCCCAAAGTATGAGTTGCTGGTGCCAGCATTCGGACAAGGTCCACAGTCCGCAGGGGGTCGGAGCCTTGATCTAGTGAGTTTGGGTCCCACGTTTATCGCTGAATGCAGTGCAAAGGCGCGCGCGTTTCCGAGCTTGAGGTGTTACAACGGGCAGAATATGAGCATGGTCGATTTTAACGCGATGCTTGCCAATGCCGGACAGCCGGAACCAATTGAGCCGCGGGAACTGCATGCTCTCCTGAATAAGAAGCAGGGCTACGGGAAGCTTTGGGACGTCCAAGGCCAGGTGCTTGAACGCTGGCATGAGCGCCGATCTGAACGAGACCTTGTTATCAAGGTCAATACGGGTGGCGGCAAGACTGTTGACGGGCTCGTAATACTGCAAAGCTACGTCAACGAGGGCAAGGGGCCTGGCCTTTATGTAGCCCCAAACAACCACCTAGTCCGCCAGGTTCTTGCAGAGGCAGCCAACCTAGGCATACCTGTCACCACTGATGTTGACGGCACACAATATCTAGCGGGCGAAGCTATCGGCGTCATCAATGCGCATGAACTCGTCAACGGTCGTAGCAAGTTTTCGAACCGTCGTCCGACGCGACCACGTTCGCCTATTGGTGCTGTCGTGATCGATGATGCGCACGCCGCGATCGCCACGACACGCACGCAGCTTGCATTGTCGCTCCAGCACTCTAGTTCCGGCTATGAGCAGCTCTTGGACCTCTTCGCATCAGATTTGAGGGACCAATCTCTGAACGGATATTTGGATGTTGTAGAGAAGCGCAGGGGTGTTGCCATGAGGGTGCCATTCTGGGCATGGCGAGAGAAGCTAGAGCGAGTTGTGCCGATTCTGCGCGCTGAAGCGCAAGAAGATATGCCGCTCTACTGGTCCTGGCAGGGCGTTAGTGAGCACCTAGCTCTCTGCCGCGCGGTGTTCTCAGATCGGGAGCTCACGATCACGCCGCATTGCCCGCCAATAGAACATGTGACGTCATTTGTGGAGGCCAATCATCGAATCTTCCTCACAGCAACTCTTGCCGATGACAGCGTGCTTGTGACCGATTTTGGGGCGGATTCCGCGAGCATCGCCCGGCCGATCACGCCTACAACGGCGGGCGACATAGGGGAACGAATGATCCTTGCGCCGCAGGAGATTAATCCGAGCCTCAAAGTAGAAAAGGTCCGCGATCACATCGCGAAGCTCAGCGAGGAACACAACACGGTTGTAATCGTCCCCAGCGAGAAGGGTGCGCAGCCCTGGAAAGAGTACGCAGCGGAGGTCGCTGTGGGCGATGACGTCGAGACGGTTGTCGATCGACTTCGAAGCGGCTCCCATGTCGGGCTTGTTGTCCTGATTAACAGGTATGACGGTATCGACCTGCCGAATAACGCCTGCCGAGTTCTCGTGATCGATGGACTGCCGGAAGCCTTCAGCCCAGAAGAACGTATTCGTTCTTTGATGATGAGCGCTGGTTCTGGAGTCGACGATCGCCAAGTCCAAAGAATCGAACAAGGTATGGGACGTGGAGTGCGCAGCAACGAAGACCATTGTGTGGTCTTCCTGCTCGGCCCTAGGCTCGCCCAGCTCACAGTGGATTCGCGGACGGTCACACGCTTTAGCCCGGCAACACAGGCCCAGCTCAAGCTTTCGCGACGGCTCGCGTCCCAAATTGACAATGTACCGGTCGAGCAAATTATCAGCACTGCCAGGCAAGCCCTCAGCCGTGAACCGGGGTGGGTCAAGCTCGCGTTACAGGCTCTGCGCAACATTGCGCCGCTCCCCGGTCACGTTTCGTCTGCCGCGATTGCGGAGAGGCAGGCATTTGAGCTTGCACAAAACAGGGCGTTCGCAGAGGCAGTTGCCGTAGTTTCCGAAGCCGCAAATTTAGAAGAAATTTCCGATGCGACGGCAGGGATCCTTTTGGAACTGCAGGCCACTTACGTCGATATGACGGACCCGGTGCTTGGGCAGCACGTGCTCGCGCAGGCGCGTGCGAAGAATACAAGTGTCGTCAAGCCTCGGGCCGGCGTCACCTATGTACCGTTGCATGCGCATTCCGCTCAAGCCAAGTCTTGCGCTGAGATGCTTGCAGCAAAATTCTCAACTCCGGCGGCACTCTGCCTCGAGGCGGAGAAAATCATCGAGGACCTTGTGTTCGACGAGATGCGCATAGATCAGTTCGAAGAGGCGTTCCGCGAGGCAGGACTATTCATCGGCCTGGGATCTCAACGGCCTGAGCACGACACCGGGTCTGGCCCGGACAATCTTTGGGCGCTCGGCGGGAACAGTTTCTGGGTGATCGAAGCGAAGACTGGCGCGAAGAGCGCTGCGATCGGAAAGCGTGATATTGGACAGCTGTCAACATCCATGCTGTGGTTCGGAGACAGGTACGACCCGGACGCGAGTTCGATCCCGGTAATGGTGCATCGTGCGGTTCAAATCTATTCAGATGCCTCTCCCCTTCCCGGAATGCGCGTGATCACTGAGAAGACGCTAAGCGAGTTCGCCGGCGCGCTTCGACAGTTCGCCCAAGCGTTGAGTGCGAATGATTGGACCGATCCCGACGTCGTCGGCCGGCTTCTTGAAGGGCACGGGCTTAGCGCGGGTTCACTTCAGCGATACACAGTCCTTCAACGCGGGGTCAAGAACTAAGAGGCGTGTAGATCCTTCGCGAAGCCGCGGCGGATCTGATGCCCGTGTGGGTAACCATCCAGATTGTTACCCACACGGGCATCAGATCCGTTTTTCGCTCCCTCTACGGAGCGATATGTGCCTTGGGTTTTGTCGTAAGCGACGTACCCAATATAGAACCGCTCCACGATTGCGACGACCGTGGCACCCTCTGTGCCTTTGTAGGCTTTTGCATACCGTCGCTATCCGACACCGCTTCGATGGCCAACTAGCACCCACCTCCTAAATCGTCTGTATCTGGTGCGAATTCGGTCTAATGCGGGGTTTGGCGAAATTACATTTGCCTTGAAAGTGGTGCACTTCTGCAGCGTCCCGAACAAACCCAGGATTTATCAACCGCAACGCACTCACCCAGGAAGGCTTGTGTAAGAAGTTCACCTTTAATCTGTAACGGTAGAGATTTCGGTCCTGCTCAGCCTTTGCGTCACAAGGGATATGGGATTGCGAGAAACACCCGTGGTGGGCACCCCAAAACCTAGTAGCTACGCGATATGAGCGCGAGCAGACGTTCCGTTCACTCTATGGTTGGACTATGAAAGATGTTTGGTTGAGCTTCAAGGAATGGGTTGCAGGTCTCACGCTGTACATGGCTATCGCACCATGGGTGCTTCCTGTCGTCGGTGGTATTCTCATCAGTTCGAATCTCAAGGGCGCGTGGTGGTTTGGGGGGCCTTTCATTGTCGGGGTAGTGCTGATCGCCTTGGGATCAATTCCGCTAGGCATCAGGGATTCATGGATCGATGGCGAGCAAAAGGAAGCTGATGCTCGCAAGGCCAAGGAGCTGCAAACTCGTTCCTTGCTTTCGGATGAGCTTGAATCGATCGTGCTACCTGCCGAACTGCAGAATGATCAGGTCGAGGAGCATGTGAGAGCGATCTTGCAGCGAGTGCTTGACGCGTTAGTGTCTGAGGCCTACTCAGACGTTACAGATGTTCGTGCCGTGTTCTTTAGGCCTGGAATGTTGGACAGCATGCCTTGCGTATTCCCAGCCATTTCTACCGGTAAACCTACAGGTCGACCTGCGCGCATTCATCTCACCCTGTCACCACGGTACGAGGGGATCTCGAAGCTCTTCGAAGACGAAAGCGAAACTCATTTCGAAAACGGAATCTTGGGTCGAAGCTACACTGGGTTCGCTTCTGCTGCCGTTTCTTACGAGAGCACTGCGCTGGGCGTCTTGACGCTTGACGCTCCAGGGGGCTACGTGTTCGACCAGCAAGATGCGCAGAACCTGCTGGCGATCGCGCGTTTTTTCACCGCCATGCTCAACGCCGAGAGCCAGAATCTAGGCACGCCTTTGGGGTCAGGTTCAACCGCATTTGAGCAATATGTTGATAGCCTTGATGTAGACAAGGGAGGACAAGATGGCGGAAACTAAGCTACGTAAGATTGAACTTCGTAAAGTGCAACTTTCACCTGAAGTCATCGAAGCCAGGAAGGCTGCCGCCCAAAAGCGTCGGGAAATGACTTCGGCACAGCTCGCAAAGCAGCTGCGTGCTGAGCGCATTCATCGGAGTCTTAGACGCGCCTCTTAGCAGAGATTTTTACGGCTAGGGGAAGCCTTGCATAACGCGAACGGGGCTCGAGTTCTTCTGGAATTCAAGCCCCGTACGCGTTATGCCTTCCCCATCTGTTGCAGGTTCTGGAGCTGCGCGATGTCGTCGGGGTTCGTGGAAGCGAGGCGGAAGAAGCTGTCCGGGATCTTCACCACGACCGGTGCGAGATAGCCGTCCAGGTTTGAGCGGAAACCCACCGCCGGGTGGATGAATTTGCTCTTCCCAGCGTCGAGGTACTGATGTGTCCTGGCTTTCATGGAGTCGGACTATCGGAATCTTGGTAGCAGCGCAACCAATTAAGAGGCTGGCCATGACTCGTTATCTTGAACCATTCCGGCGCAAAGTACTAGAACTCATCGCTGAGGGCAAACACGTGAAGCATGTTGCTGAAGATCTGGGGCTCAGCCAGCAAACCATCTACAACTGGCGTGCACAAAAGCTCATCAATATGGTTGAAGGGTCTGATAAATCTTCGGTCGACTCTTGCCCGCCAGTTATAAGGGCCGAGCCTGATGCACGAATAAGTGACATTCGGGGCTTCTGTATGAAGTAATGAGCTAGCAGGGCGAAGTGGTTGGCACATCTGATGTCCTGATGCTGCTTGAATAAGCTTCACGGAGTCACCCCACGCCAAAAATTTGGCTCTACGTAAGTAATCGGCGCTGTCATCTCCCACGTGATAAGTCTCTGGTGCGAAATCTGTCTAATGAGAGGGTTCGCGAAATTACATTTGCCCTGGCATTGATGCGCTTGGTCAGGCGGAGACATCGTCAGATTTGAGTCTCCTGCAATCCCAGGACGCATCAAAAGGTCCCGGATATGATCTCAGTCATGACGGATGAGATTGCTGGGCTCTCTTTGACTCAAACTCCTGAAGGCATAACTCCCGGCGAACTGGAGAGTTTGCGATCGAAATACATGCATCACGGTTTGACGAACTTTGCAGCAATGGCAAGGGATGTCGCACGGTCTCATGGGCCCTTAGCCAGCTATAAAGTTGCAAATCAAGGGATCTATTCTTTTGTGAAGCTTTGTCGGGCTGGCAGTCCTGCTGGATTCGATGTAAGCAGTCTTTTCGCGCAGAAATACGGAATGATTGCAGCAGCCTTAGGTGATGTTGCAGGGCTGCGTCAGATGAGCATTGCTGCACGGCTTTACGACGACTCCATTGGGCTGTCCAACGGTGAATCTCACAAGAAAGTTCATGGCTACAGTCTTGCCATGCAAGAGATGAAATCAATACTTGCGGCGCTGAAGAGTTCAGTGGATCCCGAAGCCGACGAGTTTGTACGACAGCTCAGAGGACAGGGAATCGTGCGCGCGAAGTTGAACATTCAATGGTTGATAAAGTGCAGCCGAGTTATCCAACTAAATGGAACACTGTCGATTCCTACGCGCGATCAACTTCACAGTGAACGATCCGTGTCAACTCAAAGCAAGTCGAAGCGATTCCAAAAGAGCAAGATGCAGCAGACTGAGCTCTATTATTCTGCAGATGTCGTAGAGCATATTTGGCATTTGGAACATCGAGGTTATTCACCCCGAATCTTCAATTCAACAGCCATGCTCTGGCTGGGCTCTTCAAACCGGGTCAGTTCACTAGGCGATGAGCTCCACGATGAAGTAGATCGCGCGTTTTTGACGCTTGTGGAGAAGTTTCATGACGATACAGGAATGAGCGTGCTCGGTGGGCTATGGAAAACGTTGCTTCACGACGGGATCCCGGAAGAAGGAAGTCAAGCGTGTTTGAGGCTTTTCGGCGTCGATCGTCTCCCTGGGTGTATTAAGACAGCCGCACCAGACGCTTCAGCGTATGTAGACAGGAGAATTAGCTTAACTACTTACAAAGGGACTGGTCACACTTCTAATCAGCTTAAAGCTAAGCTCCCTAAGTTTAACTCCTTGGATTTCTTGACCGTTCTCAGTGCGCGTTTGAGATGTATCTACATTGAGGCTGAGAACAGCGTACGAGGACGTCATGGGCTTCCCCTCCGGGGGGAAGGCTGGGTCGGCGAGCTTGAACTCTTCAAAATGCTCGAAACAAGATTTGAAAGAAACAAAGTGGTTTTCCAAGGAAGGCCAGCTTGGCTAGGACGCCAATCATTTGACATTTATTTTCCAAACGAACGCGTTGCCGTCGAGTACCAAGGAGCTCAGCACTCTAGACCAGTTGCGCTGTTCGGGGGCGAACAAGGGTTCTTAAGGACGCAAGAGAGGGATGCAAGAAAGCGGGCGCTTTCAGAGCAACACGGCTGTGTGTTGATTGAGGTATTCCCGGGATACGATCCAGAGGCTGTTGCGGCGAAGGTGAGTGCCGCTCTAAGCAGGGCAGATCGCTAGACAATGTAGCTAATAGGCGGCCCTCGATTAATTCTGAGGGGTCTGATGCACGAGGATGTGACGTTCGGTGCTTCTGTATGAGGGAATGAGTTGGCGGGCGAAGTAGTTGGCAAACTTGATATCCAGATGCAGCTTAAACTAGCTTCGCGGAGTCACTCCGCACCCTAAACTTCGGCTCTACATAAGTAATCGGCGGTGTCATCTCCCACGCGATCAGTCTCTGGCGCGAATTCGGTCTAATGCGGGGTTTAGCGAAATTACATTTGACGCCCGCCCGGGGGTGCCCCTATTACTTTTGTCAAGCCGCAAGCGCATGATCAGCTTGATATAGCGACCCGTCTCGGAGCATCGCGAAGAGGACATCACAGCGTCGTCTGGCCAGGGCGATGAGAGCCTGGTTGTGCCGTTTGCCCTGCGCGATCTTCCGGTCGTAATAGGCGCGTGAGACGGGATCTCTGAGCGCGGCGAAGGCCGAGAGGAACAGGGCTCGTTTCAACACCCGGTTTCCGCGCCTAGACGAATGTTCGCCGCGGATCGATGACCCGGATCTTCGGGTCACGGGAGCTAGACCGGCGTAGGAAGCCAAGTGGCCAGCGGACTCGAAGTGTTTGCCCGCCACTTCGGTGAGGAGCCTGGCGGCCGTCCTAACGCCGACTCCCGGCATGCTCATCAGGACGATCGAAAGAGGGTGCGCCTCAACGATCTCTTCAACCAGGACCGCTATCTCAGCCCGTTGCCGCCGCAGCGCTGCGAGTTGTTCCGCGAGGCGCGGAAGGACGACAGCTGCGGCATTCGTGCCAACCACCACGACCGTTTGAGCAGCCAGCGCGTCCATGATCTCGGACGCAAGACGATGTCCCATACGCGGAGCAAGCCTTCTGAGGCGTGTAGCTAACCGTTGAGGGCCGGCCTGCTGCATCACTGCGGGCGATGGGTAGCGCTGCAATAGATCAAGGACCGCAGGATGGTCCAGGTGTGGGCCGATCACGCGTTCGAGTGCGGGATGGATCTGAGTGAGGAGCCCCCGTACCCGGTTACTCGTCGCAGTGATCTGCCCGAGGACGTCATCATCAAACCCGCACAGCATCGAGAGCTCAGCAACGGATTCGTCAGCGACCTGGATGGATCGCAGCGCGTGGGGCAGAGTTCTGGCGGCTTGCGCAATGATTGCGGCGTCTCGGGCATCGGTTTTTGCTTCGCCGGGGTGGAGGTCTGCGATGCGACGCATCGCTAATCCCGGCAGGTAGCCGACGAGCACCCCTTCGGCTTGAGCGACCGCGATCGGGAGTGCTCCGATGGTGGCTGGCTGGTCCACGACGACGAGCACGTTGCCATGGTGTTTGAGGTGCTGCAGGACGTCACGCATTTTGGCTTCATCGTTAGGGAGCGGTTTGTCGTAGAGACTTTTACCGGCTCGGTTGAGGGCGACGGCGTGGTGTTCGCCTTTGCCGACGTCGATGCCGACGAACACGTCGACGTTGTCGTAGTTCTCGATCATGACTGCTCCGTCCGTTGAGATTTCGGCGGTCAGCTCCTGGTATTGAGTCCCGGCATCCACGTTACGGACGGCCCTGGAACGAGTTCCTGGCCGAGCCCCTATTAGCGATCACTCAATACCGGTCAGACCCGGTGGCAACACCCCCCGGATCATGGATGACTGGGGGCAATAACCATGCCGGGTCTGACTGGCCGCCGCCCTTCCAGTGTGATGCTGGAAAGGGCTACGAACAAGGTAACGGGGGAGAAACCGTGATCAGGTTAGAAGACTCCAACGGCGCCGAAGTTCGTCGTGGTGAAGGCAAGTTCAGCCTGTGCACGGTAATGAACGTGTGGTCAAGCAGAAGTGTCGGCCAGTCTTGCGACGAGCCTGCGACATCCGTACCTGCAGTTACAGCGCGAAACAACTCGGTGCCGAGGCTCAGTGATGTGCGCGTCGCAGGTCTACCGTTAGCGGCCTTGGCTCCCCATGAGGTAGGTGAAGGCCTGTTGTAGTCGTTGCCCAACTGACATGTCACCAAAACGTGTACCAGGCCCGGTCGACCTGTGCCCGGTATCGCAGGCTGTCCCGGCTGGGATGTTTGATGCCCCTTGAATACGAGGCCGTTATGCGCAGGCTGGTCGTTCTCGATTCCAAACGGACCCTGGCCCGTCAGCATGCGTCAGACCCCAGTCTGAGGTGCGAGTAGTTACACCTTCCGGACATTACAGTAGACGTCTCAGCTCGGTCGACGTAGGGCCCTGAAAGGTGCTGCTGAAGGCTTTGTTGAATCGATGATCACACCACGTTGATGTTGTGTTGGAAGGATAAACGTCAGGGCACGTTTTTACAGTGATGAGTTCAAGCGCGTCGCTACCGACGATTCGTTCGGTGAGGTTGAAGCTGGAAAGAAGTCCCGCGAAGAGGGTTGCTATTTCTCATTCAAGCTATTCGCTCGTATTGCTAATGAAGTTCTCAGGTGCCCCAAGAGTTTTACTTCACTCAGCCAGCAGCGCCGACGCTATTGTCGCAACTCCAGCGACACCAAGCAGAATATAGCCTGAGGAAGCCGCAATTTTTAGCTTTTTGAGCGACAATGCCCCAATCCAACTACTTGCAGCGGTGAAACAAAAAACTCCAACTGAAATGGGCAGAAGAAGAATTACCATCGCACTACCTGTTGTGATGGCAAAAAGTAGTGTTGTTGCTACCGGAAGAAATCCAACCCCAAGCGTAAACAACAATGAGGCCCAGAAGTGCTCGGCCAGGTGCCCAATGTAGACCGACAACGTAATCCAACAGATAGCGACTACTAACCAAAAATATCCAAACCCAAAGTTCGTGCCCCCGGCAAGACTTCCTTCAGCCACACAGGACAAACCGAGCCCGACGTTCACTAGGAACGCCGGGCCGACTGCGCAAGCGCCCCAAATCAGGACCAACTTAGCTCTAGTGGGGTCAACGGTTTTGAGATGCAAGAGCAGTTCTGTTCTTCTAGTTGGAAACGGACTTACTGATTAGCTGGTCCGCACGGATTCCTCTGATGAGGCAATGGAACCCAGAATTGGTGGCTTTGTACAACGCGTAATACTGCTTCTGCACGACGTTACCCAATGGAGCGCTGTCAAGTCCAGCATCAAACTCATGACTGGGGACCGGGGGACGATTGATTTGGGCTTGGCTAAAGTTCCGTTTGTTCACTCAGGGCCGCAGTGTTTTGCGTGATTGAGGTACGATTTTCGCTCAGAATTGGCCGTAGGTATCGATTCCTAACGAATCGGTCACCGAAAATTGTTGTGCGTCGGGTATCGACGTTTGCTTGACTCAGTGAATGTTTGAAAGTTGCTCCGCACCCTTAACTTTGGCTCTATGTAAGTAATCGGCGCTGTCATCTCCCACGCGATCAGTCTCTGGTGCGAATTCGGTCTAATGCGGGGGTTCGCGAAATTAGGGTTGACTTAGTTGTCATGCGCCAGCCTGCAGAAAGCTTGATTTGCCAACCCAGGGTCAATCCACGCCTTCAGCATTGACACTGCACAGACAACCAAGCCGGAACTTTAGTCAACCCGAACCTGTGTGAGCCTTTCATGAAGGCCATCGACTAGCTGCCCCGACTGGAAACCAAACTGTGGGTCAGGTCAGCGGCCTGCCCGCGAACTGGGCTGCGACGCTCTACCACTAGGCTGACTCCACCCGAAGGGTCACTCGAAGCCAGAGACCCCTGCACTCAGAGTTGAACGAGCGCAGAGGGTCTCTGCAGATCCAGCGTACTTACTCCCAGTCGAGCTCCGCGTAGGCGATGACGACATTCATGCAAGACTGAAAATCCGTTGCGATACCGTCTCTGGCCTGCATTCCCTGGCTGCGGGTGAGGCCAATCTCCTGCAGGCGTGAGGTTTCGCCACGTTCGGCATCCACGCCCAGGGACTGTGGGTCAGCCTGCAAGCCTTCTAGACCCCAGGTCCACGTTGCGCCGAGGGTGGCCTGGATGTCGTCCCCTGACTTCACGTTGAAATCACCGCCAGAAAAGCCTGCATCAGCGCAGGAGTCGGCGGTTCTGTCCCAGTAGGTGCCGTAGATGCCGAGCCACGTGTATGGAGTTTCCAGGTCCGTGACCGTGATCTCTGCCGAGTATGCCTCCCCGAAATCTCCTTCGCCGTATTTCTTCAGCTGAACCTCGACACGCCCCGTGGTTAAGCCATCCTGCGACTTGAACTCCCCAGTTGCCCTCGGCCCCTCACTCATCGCCAGGGACGGAGCGGCAGCAACATCCGAAGCACTGTCCTCAGGCACAATACTGACCTCATTGCCGGCATTGGGAGCCGATGAACAGCCGGTCAAAGCCATCACGCTAGCGCCCATCATGAGCGCGGCTGTGGCTGTTCGTCTCATGGCTATGTCCTCTCGAGGAAGGCTGAATTCTCATTGGTCGCGAATCTAGCAGGGACCCACGTCAGGATTGTGGGCACATTCAGATGTCAGGATTTCTGCACACTATGCGCAGGCGATGAAGAGTTCCCGATTACTCACAACGCATTCGAGCGGTAGCTCCATATTGAAAACCCACCGCCCCGTTGAGGCAGTTCCGTGAGCCACCTCAACGGATGTCAGGTTATGCGTTCTGAGCAAACTACACAGATGAGAGTATCTATCGGTCCTCTCAACAACTCAAAGCAGCTTCCACGAACAGAGAGCGAGCACGCTATGGCTGATCCCCGGGTCCCGACAATTCAGAACTGGCTCGACACCACCCCGTGCTGTTGAGACAGGCAACGCCAGGCGATCTGATCAGGGTCTACACCTCCTACGATGGGAGCAACACTGAGCCCAGCAACTATGCGATGAAGTACGGCAGATCAAAGAACCAGCTCCACTACCTGATTCGGCAATGCCACGAGACCTACCGAGTATGAAATCCCACCCAGTTACAGCAACCGTGATGCTGCTGCTCAGTGCAGCAGCATCGGTTCTCGCTTGGCTCGCGATCAGCAGCCTCAAAGGCGCGTACTACGCTGATGGGCTTCTGGTGCGAAGCCTCGGCCCAGATGTAGAACCCGGGGTGCTGTTCGTGCATCAAGTGTTTTTCTGGGCCTGCGTCGTCTTCGCCGGGCTGTTCTATCTAGGGGCAGCACTTCTCGTGGATCAGATGGAAGTGCGGCGGTGGTGGTACGCATTCCCAACAGCGATGGTCGTGCTGGGGGCTGTGCTCGGATTCATGACCCTTGCGGCGCAGGATTGCGGCCAATACGAGGACGTGACTCAATGCATTCTGTAACACTCCCGCAGGTAGGCACACCATCATTCTCGAGTTTGCGACTACAGGCAGGAGGCTCGTAAGTTGAGCAAGGTTTTCGAGCCGGAAGATGGCGCACGCACCCTCTTTTGGGTGCTCGCGGGGATCGGAATGGTCGTGCTGCCCGTTTCCTGGGTTTGGTATGGGCTCACGCTGCTCGAGGAGGAGTCCGAACAGGGCAAGGCACTCACTGCCGGGGCCACCATGGAGGGCACCGCAGCGCTGTTCGGGCTTTTCCCTCTGGTCGTCGCCCACCTCATTGGGCTGGGCCTCCTGCTTTTCCACGGCTGGCGCGGGTGGGGGCCGAGTGGTCTTGGGTTCGGCATCATCGCCGTGGTGGTCGCAAGTGTTGCGGGCTTGATCTTTGCTCAGATGCTCTACGACGGAGAGCTTTTCAACATGGGAATCCAGCGCTACAACAAAGGCCTCTCCATGCCGTAGCCCTCCCGGCCGCAAGCGTGCCTGGGACGTCGGCCTGGAACGGTGACAGAGACCAGCCTCTGCATCTGCGTGGCGAGCCCTGGCACTGAGTCGCGCCCCATCGCGCGTTGCGGGAGCATTTCAAAAGTTTTGTCAGGATTCGCTTGTTCGCCAAACTGACTTAGTAGTGGTGTTGGGCTGGCTGAGGCCACGGAGGGTGCAGGGGAGTGACTTGGAGCATTCAGATGCGGTGTTCGAGGAACTCTTCCGCGAGAGGTACAGGACTATTCTCCGGTACATCTACCAGCGGGTGAGTGACCGCGAGCTTGCTGAGGATCTCACCAGTGAAGTCTTCTATCGCGCCTACGAAAAGCATCAAGCAGGTGTGAAGATTGGGATCCCGTGGCTGATCACCACCTCGCGGAATCTGGTCGGAAATGTTTACCAAAAACGCGTGACCGAGAAGGCTCATATCCAGCGTGTTCTTCACGAGGAGCTCGTGAACGCTGGCGCTTGGGAAAGCGATCTCGAAGACTTCGAGTTGAGGATGGTGCTCACCACGCTCAAGCAGAAGGACGCGCTCGCGCTGCAGCTCACGTATTGGGACGGTCTCAGTGCGCCGGAAGCGGCAAGGGTCATGGAGTGTACGGTGCCAGCGTTTTGGGCCCGCCTTTCCCGCGCCAGGAGAGCACTCCGCGCAGCTTTGAAAGATCAAGAATCACAGACATCGCAACCTCAAATCGCGAAGGGAGGACATATTCATGGATGACGTTACGCGCAGATTCCGTGATGCGAACCCGTACCGAGATGGTCGTCTTCCAGCCTCCGCAGAACCCTCACTCGCGAGCATCCTCGACCGCGAACGCCCGCCGGCTCCTCAGTCGCTGGGTCCGCCCAGCAAGTCTCGGCGACGACTCCCTGTGCTCCTTTCTGGCGCTGCAGCGCTGGCGGTGCTGCTGATCGCGTCAATGATGGCCGTACTTCAGCCGTCACCCAAGGCCATGGCGGTTGCTCCTCAGCCGCTTCCCACGCGGCCAGCCACCCAAACAATCAGTGACCTGCGCGCGGAGGTGGGCATGTTCGAAGCAGCATCGGGGGAGCCGTCACGGCTGGGCTCCTCGCTGGAGGGTTGGTTCTTCATCTTCGATGTCGATAACCCCAGCAGCGGTTTTGTTCAGCCCCAAGAACGAGAGGTGATCGCGAACGCGGATGGATCGGGTGTCAGCCGGCTGTTCGCGGGGACGCCCGTGGACGCTTTCGGCACAGCACTTGAGCCGCTCCCTGAGGGGGCTTCGCAGCCAGGCTCGATGCTTGAAGAACTTGATTGGGGTGCGGGGGAGCTGTTCGGAGGGTTTCCTGATGCGCCCCCGGAGAGCCCTGAACTCATGAGGGACTACCTCAACAAGTACCTGCACCTCAGCGGGCTCCCAACAGACGTTTCCTACGGGGCAGCAGAGTACGCGCAGGCAGCAGTGTCGCTGCTGCAAACATGGACTCTGAGCCCGGCCGCCGAGCGAGCGCTCATCGCGACCGTCCTGAGCGGCGAGGGAGCCGAGGTGAGCGGCTCGACCACCGATCGCGCCGGGCGGCCCGGCCTGCTTATCGAGCTGGGCAGAGGAATTCATCAAGCTGAAGGCGTGTCGGAGCAGCTGGTGATCGACACGAAATCTTGGAAGATCCTTGCCGCAGAAACCATCATGACCGGCGAAAATCTGGAGGCAATGTTGCCTCCAGGTTCAGTCATTTCATACACGCTTTGGAGGTAATCCATGACCAATATCCGTGCAGGACAGGAGCTCGGCGAGCACCGCACTGGTGACAGTCGATGCTGGCTCCTCGAACGGCCATACGCCAATCGGAGTCACAAAGGTCACCTGTCACCTGCATCCGCAGCGTGGCGGCGACCGTGCAACACACTACGTGCACGGTGGACTATTTGGAATGAATACTAATCAGTAAACAGGCCAGGGTTGCCGTCTTGCCCCACATGGCGGTGGCAACCCTGGCTCCGATAGAGAATGACAGCACATGAGAAAAGCAAATCTACCTCTGATCGCAATCCTGGGGGCCGCAGCACTCGTCTCCTGCTCAACGCCAAGCGAAGATACTCGCGAGGCTGCGAAGAGTTACAGTACCGAGGAGTCCTGTGCCGCAGCGGGGACTTTGCTCGGCTCGTTCTTGGACACGATGGTGGAGTACCGTTCAGGCGAAGTCTCAGAAGACGAGCTGCATGAGTTTGAGGCGGACCTTTCCGAGAAGTGGACCGGCCTAGGTGAGCAAAGCCCTGAAGGGTTGCGACCTCTCCTGCTCGCTGCCGGGGATACTTCGCGAGAACCGGGTCTTGAGACTAACCGTGACTATGACCAAGCACTGGGGGAAGTCCTGGCCAAATGTGAGTCCTCGGGATTCCCCGTGCACGCCAAGGTAACTCACGGTGGTTGAGCATGCTTTCCCATCATTTTTGATCCACAGCTCGCACTCGCAGTTCCCTCAACACGCAAGACAATCAGAGAGGTATTGATAAAGATGAAGAAACCCAAGTCAGTATTACTGGCCACTATTGCAGCTGCAGCGCTCATCGTGGGTGGCACCGCAAGCTCGCCCGCGTTTGCGTCGGGGGGCTTGATTGAGAATCCATCCGATCCCACCGCTCAGGTCGCCCCCAGCCCTCTACTCGCTGAGCTAGAAGTGCTGACTGAAACGCAGGCCGAGGCTGATGTCCAAGCGCTGTTTGATTCTGGTGTCCCGGCAGAATTCCTCGTGGACACGAGCGGAGATGAGTGGGAGCTCGTAGCAGGCATCGCCAGGGGCAACCCAGTCCAGACGTACGCGCTGTCTCAGCTGGGTGGATAGCAATCATGGCCAGGTGTTCGGGAGAGCATTAAGTTGATTCAGCGCAATGAATTTGCGATTGGCTACCGGAATCGCAGTAGCGGAGCATCTGGGGCATTGACGACATTTTGAGTCGTAGATAATATGCCTCGAGCCCGGCCTGATGCGCGGTGGAGGTTCTCGTCGCACCCCGAACTTTGGCTCTACATAAGTAATCGGCGCTGTCATCTCCCTCGCGACCAGTCTCTTGTGCAAATCATGCTTAATGAGAGGGTTCCCGAAATTGTAGATGCCCCAGTGTCCCCAGCTGCGCACCTGGGGGCATGAGCGTCTCCACCAGGACCAGACCGCATCAGATTTGGTCTGTGCGCGTCGACGCACCGGTCTGCGCCGCTGGTGCCAAGATGAGAGGACCACTCCAACGAAGGGGCGGGAATTCTAAGAGAGGTGAACCAGATTGGCTCAGCCAAAGGCATCTGCGCAAGCTACAACTCTGTATCGTTTGAGGCACACAAGCAATCTCGAAGACGCGGTCAAGAAAAAGTACCGTAATGACTCAGCGATCACCACGGACAAATGCAAGGTTGGATCCAAAGATGCCGTCCTGATTCATGGGTCGATCGGATCGGGTGGAACGGTTAAATGGGCTGGTCGAGTTCACCAATTGACCGGTGTGAAGGTTACTACTGAGAACACTACTGCCGGTGGTGTCCTCCTGCTGAGACTGAACAACGACGAAGCGGCGGCTACCTGGGCTCTGTGTTGGGGTATGGGCTGGTTGCTTCTGGACCAGGGTCTGGTTGAGAGTGGTTTTGGGCAAAGACTTGCACTTAGATCGGCTGATCCTGATCTTCTAAGCTCTCTGACCCGAACCGTCTTAGATGAACGAGCTAAGGTCGACCGCTCATCCATTCCTACGGGCTCAGGTCTGTCTGGATTCGGAATCGGTGGGTTTGGCGAACTGGTGACCCGTGTCGTCGGTAAGGCAGAGATCAAGGGCCTCACAATTGATAAGTCCTTCCGTGTGCGAGGAGCCGATGCTGTTTCGGTGCCGCTTGGTTTGACTGCGGAGACGCTGATTTCTGATCTAGAAGTGATCGACGAACTGCTTGCGCAAGACCCTCTACCGGAGTTGGAGGTGCTGGAGCAACTTGTGCCTGTCAAGAAGAAGACTGCTCTCCACGACAAGCTGGACGCTCATCTCGAAGCGGAATTACTAAAAGCTCCGGGATTGTCGACGATCGCCGTTACTTGGCCGCACGAGCATCTGAATGAAAATCTACCCCCTGAGTCCTTCAAGGTCAGACGTGGCGGAAGCCCCTCCGTTCGCGCAGATTTGCCGACTGCAGTGCTGATTCTGGAACTTATGAAGGGTAGAAACATTGAGTCTCTGGACGTCATTAAGATTCAATTGTTCTCTGATGCAGAGGGGACTAACCCAGTGAGTACGGATATCCCTCTACGTAAATGGGTGGCTTATGAGAAGGAGGAAAGTGGTCAGCGCTACTTCCTGTACAACGGGCAGTGGTTCGCGATGGATCTTGATTATGCGAAGCAACTTGATGAACGTGTCAAGCAGATCTTTGCGATGGGAGCAGATATTACGATGCCCGTGTGGCATGCCCCGGATGATGAGGAGGCTTACAACAAGAAGGCCTCGACATCTCTAGGCGCTGTTTTAATGGATCGGAAACTCGTTCAGACGACCCAGAATAAGCGGGGATTTGAACCAAGCGACCTTATAACGGAGAAAGACATCTACGTTCACGTGAAGTCGGCTTCTTCGTCCGCGCCACTGAGCCACCTTTTCTCGCAGGGTGGAAACTCCGCGCATGCTTTGCAATACGACGAGGAAGCTCGCACGAAGCTGAGAAAACGAGTAACGGAACGCGGCGGTAACGGTGACCTAATCGGCGCCAGGCCACGAAGAGTTGTTTACGCAATACGACCGAAAAAGCAGGGAGGAACTGTCACGGCGGACACCCTATTCAGCTTCAGTAAAGTGTCGCTCGTTCGCGTTTTTGATGAGTTAGAGAGCCGTGGCATAGAAGTGCGAGTAGTCAGCGTCGACTACGTTTAGTACGAAAGTAGTGGTGTAAGCCCCGTGTTTTGGCATTAGCTTCTGAACTCAGGATGAGAGTTGTCAATGATTCCGGTGTGGGAGTCATAGACAACTTCCTCGATTCGGTAGGTGCGTAGGCCTACTCTGCACCCTAAACTTTGGCTCTACATAAGTAAACGGCGCTGTCATCTCCCACGCGATCAGTCTCTGGTGCGAATTCCGCCTAATGCGGGGTTTCGCGAAATTACATTTGGCTTGGCTGTTACACGACCGGGGCAGAAGCCTCGACCCGGTCCAAGAGTCCAAGAAATCCAGATCGCATCACTTTGCTCTCGGAGCGGAGCACTAGATCATCGTTGACGAGTTAGCCCAGGGAACCAACGACCGTCGAGTCACGTGTAGCGTGGTTCGACGAACGTGAGACGCTTCTAATGGCCCATCGAGCGCTCTCTCACACAGATCTATTCTTTCCCTGGCCTGACGATGAAGGCAAACAGTATGAGCTGAAGTTGCGTCTGCCTGTTCGGCCGCTGATCTAGTACTGACCGGGAAGCCCTCAGTAGTTCATAGTGGGATTCGCAGCTTCACCACTATCTTTGAAAGATGGTTGATTTACAGCAGGTGGAACCAGGGCTTCCCGATGGGCACCCTTGGAAAACTTACTCCCGCTGGAGCATGGCCTGGCGCACCTTCCTCGGCTTATCGCTCGTGGGGATGATCGGAACGTTGTTCTTTGCGCTGGTGACCCTAGGGAACGGATCTCTCAACCTGATGGAGAGTTTCTTGCCTTATATTTTCAGTTTCTACTTTCCTTTGATTTGTGCGGCCACCGCGGCAGTAGTCGGGCCGTGGCTCACCCGCTATTTCCCGTTTTCGCAGTCACTGTTGTTTGGTGGGATCACAGTTGTGGTGGTGACTTTGGTGTTTGCGGTCATTTCTGTTTGGGAGTCGATCGTAAGTGGTCCATGCGATCCAGGCACCCTGTGTAGTGCCCCGCTCGATGGGATGTTCTGGTTGATTTTCGTATTCGGGTTTCCGATGTTTCTCAACGCATCTATTGGGTACGGCGTATCTGTGTGGTCCCCAACGCGGCGTGGGCGTAAAGTTTTTTGGCCTCTGCTGATCGGGGTCGTTGTCGTCTTCGCCGCATCGCTTGTGATCGCTAACATCTGAAGCAGGGGAGCCACTGGGGTTCCAAGTGAAGCGGGCTCGTACGAGGAGTCCTGAGGCTGCAAGGGTTGCAACTCAATCGCGAAGAGCTAGGCTTTCGATACGAATCGCGCATTGGCTAACCGGAGTCTTATTGGACGTTGGTGAAACGCTGAGTGGTCTGGTGCAACGCTTGGTGTCCTCGCCGCCGATGAAGACAGCACATCTAATTTCCAGGTACTGGAATGAGCTGGATTGGTGCAGATAGGCCTGGCGTTCTAATCAACCACAAAACAGCTACGCAGATTTCCATCGCACCCCAAACTTTGGCTCTACGTAAGTAATCGGCGCTGTCATCTCCCACGCGATCAGTCTCTGGTGCAAATTCGGTCTAATGCGGGGGTTCGCGAAATTACAGCCGCCCTGTCTATCGTGCTCCGGCCTGCAGGAAGTTGTGATTCACAAACTCGAGAATAGTCAGCGCCTTCAGCGCTGACATTGTACGGACAAGCAAACGAGACCTCAGTGCTCGGGCTGAGTAACCGTTAGCCGTCGCAGATCCTCGCTTGTATTGATGTTCATGAAACGCCGAGTACTTGCAAATCAGCCCGAACGCGGGAGACGACGATCTGCAATGGACACACATTCGGAAGGATAATCTGGCAATCGGAGTAAAACAGAAATACTGCGAGTCGCCCCTGCCATGCTTAAGGTATGTCTGATTTTCTAATCGATGACCTCACTACAGACGAGGATGCGTCATTTGACGTAGATAAGAACACACCGGCCTGGCGCCAGTTTGAAAAAGACGTTGTGCTCACACTTCGTAGTCTTGACCCGGCTGCTGAGGTGGTGCATGATCAGAAAATTCCGGGTAGCTCAGGCGAGGAGCGCCAACTGGACGCTGTTGCGCGGAAAGCAATTGCAGGGGCTCATGTTGATGTGGTTATTGAATGCAAGCTCTACAACCGCAAACTTGGAATTGGGAAAATTGACGAGTTCGTTGGAAAGCTTCTTGACGTCGGTGCCGGTCTCGGAATCCTTTACGCGGCAAAGGGAGTGACGGAACCCGCTAGAAAGAGGGCTGAGACGGCTCTTAATCCGAGAATCGTACTGAGGGATATCAGTAACGTAGTGGAAGGACTTGAATCGCAGGCTGTTGACCTTTCCGAACTCATCGAGGATGAGGTTCTGGGCACCTGCCAGGTAGATGCCTGTCTGTTTGGTGATGTGCAGCTTTTCGAGGTTGACGAGATAGAAGTGGGGCACTGCGGCTCATGTGGGACGCTCCATCTTCAGTGCGGTTGCTGCGGCGAATTATCAGATGTTGAATGGGACCGAGCGGTTTGTTACGTCTGCAACGCCGAATACAGCATCCTCAGTTACCAGGGTGACTTAGATGGGATCGAACTTGTGACCCACGGGCCAGATTGTGAGCACATCTCGTCTGCGACTCGGACGGAATCCTTCACCCTGATACTGCCTCGAGATACACCGAAAGCTTAAAACTGATTAGAGTGTCGCTCGGCAGCATCCTCGAGCATGACTAGTTTCTAACGTGAATATAGGGGCATTGTGTTCCAAGAGAGCATGAGTTTCAAGGTATGTTCGTGCAGGCCGCTACGCAAATTTAGGTGAAGTTTTCCGACTCCTCCTGCGGTGCCAGTAGTTGATCTAGCTAATCTGAGCCCATGACACATGAACAAGGAAACACCCCCGAATTTCAGCAGTTGGAAGCGCTAGCCACCCTGTTCCAGCACTGCCAAAGCGCGTTCCTGCAAATTTCAGAAGAGTGCCGCTGGGAGCCAGCAGCTGGTTCACCGGCAGAGACAGACGCGACCGCTCTACTTCCACCGAATTCGCCGGGTGAGGATACCAGCGGTGATAGCGGCCATCGTCTCCTCGCTAATGCAGTCCATTCCTTCCTACTCAATGCCTCTGGCCATCTTGGAGGATTGGCGGCGCTCTACCGCAACGGTGAGGTGCTCTACTCTCCGGCACTGTTGATTCGTTCCGTCGCAGAGCACTGCGCTCACGCGCTGTGGGTTCTCGGAGATCCTTCTCTTACGCACGAAGATCTGCTTGCACGTGCCTACCTGGAAGAGTTGAAAAGCGCCGAAGAAGCTAAAAAGAACGATGGATACATGTTTGGCAAGGAGAGCAATCGCTATCAGATAGCTGCAAAGCACTATAAAGAGCTAAAGAAGCTGATAACCCATAAGTTCCCCGAGGCCACCAACGCTTCGTTAGGGGAAGCAAGATTGAACGGCCAAAAACTCCCCAAACCTGAAGAAGCAGTGAAGCTCATGTATGCGCGTGTGGAGGAGTTCGGGGGGAAGGTGACGCAAGTACAGTCAGCAGGCGTCTATGGGGCCCTGTCGAACCTTACCCACCCGACCCTTTATACCGGCCGATCACGTCAATCCAAACATTATGACCCGGTGACAGGGAACACCATCACAATTCAGGCAATCACTTACGAGGAGGTTGAGAAAGAAGCACGAATCGCTTTATTCGCGTTCCACAGTGCGCTCAGCATCACGGTCTCATACTTTGGGTGGCCGGAAGTCGACTTACATGCCCTTGAGGGCAGGATTATCGAAACCATTCCGGATTTCTTCGGCCCGGATGCTTCAACACATTGAAGTACCTAAGCATCTGAAGGATCTTGGATTGGGTCAGATAGGCTTCTGAAGTCATCGCGGAACGGCGCGTGGGTCAACGACGTCTACTGCTCCTAGTCGTCGACAATAGACAACGAACTCGAACGGATGAGCGGTGGAGAGCCTCATCGCACCCCGAACTTTGGCTCTACGTAAGTAATCGGCGCTGTCATCTCCCACGCGATCAGTCTCTGGGGCCAACTGCGCCCTGGTGACGAGTGCTGCGATCTGGGCGCTGTCGTGGCTCGGGTGCGGGCGACGCCTTCGTGTGGTTGCCGCAGCGTTGGCGCTCCTGCTGTTCGTGCTAGTTGTGGGGCCGGATGCGAGCGTGCAACGGGCGGCCATCATGGGCGCGGTGCTGCTTGCGTCGTCCTACGGGGGTAAGCGCTCCGTCGCTCTGCCCGCGCTCGGACTCGCGATCGCCGTGCTGCTCATTATCGACCCCTGGCAGGCGTGGCACCCGGGGTTTGCGCTGTCGGTCGCCGCGACGGGCGGCATCATCTTGTGCACTCCCGCGCTCAGCGAGGCCCTGCGCCGGTTAGGCGGCATTCCCCGATGGATTGCGCTGCCGATCGCGGTCGCCGCGGCGGCCCAGCTCGCCTGTGGCCCGCTGCTGCTCCTGCTGCAAGACGGACTGCCTGCCGCAGGGGTGCTCGCAAACGTGCTCGCAGGGCCGGCCGCGCCAGCGGGAACCGCGCTCGGGCTGGCGGCCCTGGTGGCCGGGCCGGTGTCGTACCCTTTGGCGCACGCACTGGTCGCCGCGGCGAGCCTACCGGCGCGGTGGGTGGAGGCGACCGCCCGCGTTGCCTCCGAACTGCCGGGCGCGCGGTGGGATTGGCTGCCGGGCGTTCCGGGCGCGCTGCTGCTGCTCGCGACGCAGACGCTCGCAGTGGCGGCCTGGATGCTCGCGACGGGCCGGATCACCCGATCCGGCACCCGCGTGCGCACACCGTGGCGGCCCGACACGCTCGGGCCCCGCGGCCTGCGCGTCGGGGTGGCGGTGCTTGCGGGCTGTGCCGCCGGTGTCTTTGTGGGCCCCACGCTCGTGGCTCCCACGGTGCAGCGTGCGGGGGTGCCGGCGGACTGGCGCGTTATCGCCTGCGATGTGGGGCAGGGCGATGCAATCCTGCTGCGCGGGCCGACGGCAGGTGCAGGCGAGGCCATGCTGATCGACACGGGGGACGATGAGACGTTGCTGCGCGCGTGCCTGCGCACCTTTGGCGTCACGCGCATCACGCTGCTCGTGCTGACGCATGACGATCGGGATCACGTCGGTGCGCTCGCGGCGGCGGCGCCGCTCGCCGATGCAGCCCTGGTCGCGCCCGCGACGATTGAGGATGCCGGGCCCGGCCGTGACGTGACGAGGCAGCTCGAGCGCGCAGAGGTGCCCTGGCAGGAAGGCGGTTCCGGCGATGTCGGGGCGACCGCGGGCGTGGATTGGGTGCTGCTAGCTCCGGATCGGCGGGTCGCTCCCGCGACTAGCAACGGCGCAAGCCTCGTGATGCACGCGAATGCCGGTGACGTGACGGCGCTGATGCTGGCGGATACGGGGGAGCCCGAGCAGGCGCAGCTCGCCTCGGTTGTTTCAGTGCAGCAGCTCGCCGCCGATGTTGTGAAGGTGGCCCACCATGGCTCGCGGGACCAGCAGCTGGGCTTCTACGATCACGTCAGGGCGGAGCTCGGGCTCGTGTCTGTCGGGGCCGAGAATGGGTATGGGCACCCGGCCCGCGACACGCTCCAGGCGTTAATGATCGCGGGAACCACCACGCTTCGCACCGATCAAGCCGGATCCATCGCGGTGCTGGGTCGGGATGGTGGGGAGAACGGTGGTGGTGCCCTGCGAGTCTGGGCGCAGCGCGGCCGCGCTGTCGGCGGCGACCAGTAGGCTTGACACGTGGCAGCACGAGGCGCAAATACCAAGACACCGGCAATTTCGTGGCACGAGGCGCACCCCGCGCCGGTCGTGCTCATCAGTGGCCCCGAAAACTTTCTCGCCGATCGCGCAGCGCAGCGCATCAGAGCGATGTTGCTCGCCGAGCGCAACGACCTCGAACAGCATCACCTCGACGCCGCGAGCTACACGGCGGGGGAGCTCTTCACGATCGCGAGCCCCTCGCTGTTCGCCGAACCCCGACTGATTCGGGTATCGAACGTGGAGCGCTGCTCAGACGCGTTCTTGGCAGATGCGAGGCGATACCTGACCGATCCGGCTGACGACGCGACCCTCGTGCTATGGCACGCCGGTGGCCAGCGCGGCAAGGCGCTGCTCGACTTGGTGCGCGGTGGTGCGGGGATCGAGGTCTCCTGCCCCGAAATGAAGAAGGATCAGGAGCGCGCCGCTTTCGCGCAGGCGGAGCTACGCAGCCTCGGCGCCCAGATCACCCCCGGCGGGGTGCGCCAATTGATCGCTGCATATACGGGCGATTTGGGCGAGCTCGCGGGCGCTTGTGCGCAGTTAGTGGAGGTCAGCGGTAAGCAGCTCAACGAGGACCATGTGACGCGCGCCACCGAGGGACGCGTCGAGACGAATGGCTTTAAGGTTGCGGATGCCGCGACAGCGGGGCGCCCGGCCGAGGCGCTCGTGCTGCTGCGTCAGGCGTTTGCCGGGGGGATTGACCCGATCCCGCTGCTCGCTGCACTCAACATGAAGGTGCGAGGAATGGCGCGCGTGTTTGGTGCGCGTGGCTCCGCGGGTCAGCTGGCCAAGGAACTGAGTATGGCCCCGTGGCAGGTGGAGCGCGCGATCAAGGACACCCGCGGTTGGCGCGAGGAGGACCTGGCGCGAGCCATCGACCTCGCCGCCGAAACCGAGTGGCTGCTCAAGGGAGGCAGCCGCGATACGCAGTACGCGCTTGAGAAGTACGTGCTGTTCGTCGCGCGGCGCGGCCGTTCCTAGCCGATGTGTTGGCCCTGAGAGTTTCCGCGCCTGATCGCCTCTTGCGCCATCGAGGAAGCTGTGCTACCAACGAGGTGTACAACAGGGCGTCCCTCCAACCAAAACAAAAAGCCCCGCCGAAGCGGGGCTTTTTGGAAGCTACGAGGGCTTCTATAGCTACAAGAGCTTAGAGCGCTGCAACCTTGGCGGCGAGAGCCGACTTGCGGTTAGCTGCCTGGTTCTTGTGGATGACACCCTTCGACACAGCCTTGTCGAGCTTGCGGGTTGCAGCCTGCAGCTTTGCCTGTGCTTCGGTCTTGTCGCCAGCCGCAATAGCCTCGCGGGTTGCGCGGATAGCAGTGCGCAGGCCGCTCTTGTAAGCGCGGTTGCGCTCGGTAGCCTTGAGGTTGGTCTTGATGCGCTTGATCTGCGACTTGATGTTTGCCACGTTAAGTAGTGTCCTTAAAAACGTAAAAAATTGACGGATAGTCCGGTCGGCGAGAGAGGGCACCTTCCGGGGTGTGTGGTTTTAGCCACACGCAAGTCAAGAACCAACACTAGCAGACTGAGCGGCGAAACGCGTGCTTGCTCACTGATCTATCGTGACCCGATCTCCGATCCGGATCACACCACCGGCAAAGCCGGTGTCGATTGTGCCGGGCCGCACACCCGCGCCATCGACACCCACGGGCAACAGGAGGCGCCCGAGGCAGGGTTCGGCCATGCCGAGCGCACCCGTCAGCGTCTTCAATACGGGAGCATCGCGCTCGCCGGTGTCGGGGTTCGCGTGCGTCGCAAGACACCGCACGATCGGGCCCCGCGTATTGAAGAACACCTCGCCGATGCGCACGGTGCCTTCCCACTCGAGCTCAGCGTTGGGTTCGAGCCCCTCGATGACGACATTGGAACGAAAGCGTCGGTCGTCGATCTGCATACCGAGCGCCTCGCCCAACGCCGTGACGCTCGAACTCGCGTGCACCGACACATAGCCGCGCGCACGATCCTGGAAGCGAGCTTGTGATCCGTCTCCCGCCAACACGAGGGGGAGTCGCCCGTCGCGCGCGAGCTTGCGGCCCTCGCTCGAGGCCAGCACAAACTCGGTGATGACCTGGCGTAACTTGTCGCGGCCTTCCTCATTAAGGGTCACGTCCACGAGCGTGCTATCGCCGTCTGTGACCGTTACACGCTGAGCCTGCTCGTTGAAGCGCAGCTGCAGGGGAGCGAGAGAGGGGAAATCCTGCAGCGAGAGTCCTTTGGCCTTGGGCCAGTAGTCGAGGCCGCCTTGATCCTCGGGGCTCGCCGCATCGCCAAAGCGAAACGCGAGCACGCGGTCACCTGCGACCCGGCCATCAGGCTGAATTGAGAGCGATTCAACGGGCTCTGGGGTGAACCCCTTGACCGGATAACGAAACAACGCAGAAACGTGAGCCATGCACCTATGTTTACAGCAAGCCGCAGCATTGCCTGTAGTGCGACACCCTGGGGTGCGATACTCACCAATATCGGGGTGTGATCGTGCGATAATGGCCGGTAATGTCTCCTCGCAGTGTGAACCCCCCAGTCCCGGCCTCGACCGAGCCCGCGATGATCCGCAATTTCTGCATCATCGCGCACATCGATCATGGCAAGTCAACGCTTGCTGACCGCATGCTGCAGGTAACGGGCACCGTCCCGGACCGAGAGATGCGCGCTCAGTACCTCGATCGCATGGATATCGAGCGCGAGCGTGGCATCACGATCAAGTCGCAGGCAGTGCGTATGCACTGGGACTCCGACGGCGGATCGTATGCCCTCAACATGATCGATACGCCCGGTCACGTCGACTTCAGCTATGAAGTTTCGCGCTCGCTCGCCGCGTGCGAGGGTGCGATCCTGCTCGTCGACGCCGCTCAGGGCATCGAAGCTCAGACCCTCGCGAACCTCTATCTCGCCATGGAGAATGACCTCGAGATCATTCCCGTGCTCAACAAGATCGACCTGCCCGCGGCAGACCCCGAGCGGGTCGCCCGCGAGATCACCGACCTCATTGGTGGCAACCCCGAAGACATCCTCAAGGTGTCGGGCAAGACCGGCGCCGGCGTCGAAGAGCTGCTCGACCTCGTTGTCAAGCGTATTCCCGCTCCCGTGGGTGACCCCAACGGGCCCGCGCGCGCCATGATCTTCGACTCTGTCTACGACGCCTACCGTGGCGTGGTCACCTATGTCCGAATGATCGACGGCAAGCTCAAGCCGCGCGAGAAGATCATGATGATGTCGACCGGATCCGATCACGAGGCGCTCGAAATTGGCGTGTCCTCACCCGGCCCGGTCCCCACGAAGGGTCTCGCTGTTGGCGAGGTCGGCTACCTCATTACTGGCGTGAAGGACGTGCGCCAGTCGAAGGTGGGCGACACCATCACGACGAAGATTCACCCCGCCGAGGAGGCGCTCCCCGGCTACACGGACCCCAAGCCCATGGTGTTCTCGGGTCTCTACCCCCTCGACGGCAGCGACTTCCCGGTGCTGCGCGAGGCGCTTGACAAGCTCAAGCTTGAGGACGCGGCACTGCAGTACGAGCCCGAGACCTCGGTGGCGCTGGGCTTCGGCTTCCGTTGTGGATTCCTGGGTCTGCTGCACCTTGAGATCATCTCGGAGCGTCTGCGCCGCGAGTTTGACCTCGACCTCATTGCCACCGCGCCCAGCGTGGTCTACGAGGTTGTCACCGACGACGGCGGAGAAGTGACGGTCACGAACCCGTCCGAGTACCCCGACGGCAAGATCAAGACCGTGAGCGAGCCCGTCGTGCGCGTCGCGATCCTCACTCCCAAGGACTACGTCGGTGCCATCATGGAGCTGTGCCAGTCGCGTCGCGGCAGCCTGCTCGGCATGGAGTACCTCGGTGAGCGTGTCGAGCTGCGATACAGCATGCCGCTCGGCGAGATCGTGTTCGACTTCTTCGACCACCTCAAGAGCCGCACTCAAGGCTACGCGAGCCTCGACTACGAGCCCATGGGCCAGCAGGAAGCTGATCTCGTGAAGGTCGATATTCTGCTGCAGGGCGAGCAGGTCGACGCATTCAGTGCGATCGTGCACCGCGACAGTGCATACGCCTACGGCACGATGATGACCGAGCGCCTGCGCAAGCTGATCCCGCGCCAGCAGTTCGAGGTGCCGATTCAGGCTGCGATCGGCTCGCGCATTATTGCTCGAGAGAACATTCGCGCGATCCGCAAGGACGTGCTTGCCAAGTGCTACGGTGGCGATATTAGCCGTAAGCGCAAGCTGCTTGAAAAGCAGAAGGAAGGCAAGAAGCGCATGAAGATGGTCGGTCGCGTCGAGGTGCCTCAGGAAGCGTTCATCGCGGCGCTTTCGGGCGACGTCGAGGGCAAGGAAAGCGGCAAGAAGTGAGTCAGGAAACCCCAGCCCGCCGCGGGAGTCACGTGCAGATGCCTGTGACCTATGCGGCGGTGGGTGCGTCCAAGCTGCCCGACATCGTGCGGTTTCCTCCGAACGGGTCGACCCCGTACGAGGAGAGCCTGCGGCTTGGTAGCGGGCAACCGCGCTTTCTGACAGCGTCGAGCTTGCTGATGACCTGGGCCGCCCAACGCGGCGCAGAGATCACCGTCGAGGAGCTCGACAGTGCAAAGCTTGATGGGTACGCCGGCCCGGACTTTGCGGCCGACGGTACACCCGTCGCGCCGGCGGATCTTGAGGAGCAGTTTGCTCCTGACGGCACTCCCTTCATCGCCCCAGGCACCCGCGCGCGCGTGGCGCTTCCCGGTGCCATCGCCCGCGAGGTGCTTGTGATCTATACGATCAGCGATGCGCGGCAGGTCGGGTTTGCGTGGGGCACCGCAGATCACGCTGGCCCCGTCGGCGAGCAGCTCTTTCTTGTGGAGCACCGCGAGGATGACTCCGTGTGGGCCATTGGCCGAGGCTTCCTCGAAGCCCCCAAAGAGGGTTTGTTTGGGCGCAAGGGGAAGCAGGCACTACAGTCCACTCTCGACGCCATCACGGCCCAGCTGAAGGCGCTCCTTCCCGGGGCGACCCCGGAGAATGGCGCTGGCCAGGACGCTGCAGAAAGCAGTGAGCCCGGTTCGACGCCCGAGGCCAGCTAGGTGGCCGCCGAACTTCCTGAGGGGGATCCGGCGCCCGAAGACGGTCTGTTGCCCGCGAGCGCTGCCCTCGGCAGCGCCGAACGCAACTTCGGCGTCTATGTGCACGTGCCGTACTGTCGTGTGCGCTGCGGGTACTGCGATTTCAACACCTACACTGCCCAGGAGCTCACTGGTACCCGCCAGGACACCTATGCCGAAGAGGCCGCCTGGGAACTGAGCTTTGGCGCAGATGTGCTGCGCCGCTCAGGCGTGGCTGAGCGCAAAGCATCCACAGTCTTCTTCGGTGGCGGCACGCCCACGCTGCTGCCCGCGAGTGACCTCGCGTTCATGCTGCGCCGGATCAAGGACGAGTGGGGTCTCGCCGAGGGCGCCGAAGTGACGACCGAGGCGAACCCCGACTCCGTTGATGCCGAATATTTGCAGACGCTAGCGAACGCGGGCTTCACCCGCGCCAGCTTTGGAATGCAGTCCGCGGTTCCCAGCGTGCTCAAGACGCTGGATCGTACGCACTCACCCGAGCGGGTGCCCGTCGTGACGAAGCAGGCGCGCGATGCGGGCCTGCAGGTGAGCGTCGACCTGATCTACGGCACGCCGGGGGAGACCCTGTCTGATTGGGAGCGCTCGATCGATGCAGCGCTCGCAACAGATCCGGATCATATTTCGGCGTATGCGCTGATCGTCGAGCGCGGCACGAAGCTTGCCGCTCAGATCCGGCGGGGCGAGGTTCCCGAGCCCGATGAGGACCTGCACGCAGAAATGTACGAGCTCGCTGACACGCGTTTTCGCGAGGCTGGGCTGTCTTGGTATGAGATCAGCAATTGGTCTCGCACGCCCGAGACGAAGTCGCGCCACAATCTCGCCTATTGGACAGGCGAGGACTGGTGGGCGGCCGGTCCCGGGGCCCACAGCCACGTCGGTGGCGTGCGATGGTGGAACGTGAAACATCCTGCGGCCTACGCTCAGCGTGTTGCCGCGGGAATTTCGCCCGCGCACTCGCGTGAGCTGCTCACCGAGGAAGCCCGGTATGACGAGCGGGTACTCCTGGAAACCCGCGTCGTTGAGGGGCTGCCAGTAGATGTGCTGCGACCCGAGGGGCGAAAGGCGATTGCTGGCTTGATCGCGGAGGGCCTGATCGATGGGCGCGAGGCCATCAAGGGGCGGGTGATTCCCACGCTTCGGGGACGACTGCTCGCCGACACCGTCGTGCATCGCCTGCTTCCGTAACGGGTGGCTTGAACGGTGTGGCAACCAACGCTACGACCGTAATTGCTCCGGGGGCCAGTCCGGTTTTGCTGTGGGCGTGACACAGTGTTCCCGCCCCAATGGCTTCGATCAGTCGCACTGCGATAGACTTGGCACTCGGAAACGAAGAGTGCCAGGAGGAGGGGACATGGTATCGGAACGAAGCCTCGCAGTGCTGCACGCGATCGTGGGCGATTACGTCTCCTCGAACGAGCCCGTCGGCTCCAAAGCCATCGTTGAGCGCCATCACTTCGGCGTATCTGCCGCAACGATTCGCAACGACATGGCGCTGCTCGAGGAAGACGAGCTGATCGCACAGCCTCACACGTCTTCCGGTCGCGTGCCCACTGACAAGGGTTATCGCCTCTATGTCGACACGCTCGCCAAGATTCGCCCACTCTCGGGGTCCCAGCGTTCCGCGATCGAGCGGTTTCTGGGTGATTCGAACGACCTCGATGACGTCATGGCTCGCACTGTTCGCATGCTGGCCCAGCTGACCAATCAGGTCGCAGTGGTGCAGTATCCGTCGCTCGGCGGCACAACCGTGCGGCACATTGACCTCGTGGCAATCGCTGAGGACCGCGTGTTGTGCGTGCTGATTATGGGATCCGGCGTGGTGGAGCAGCAGCTCGCCTGGCTTCCTGCCGCACGCGTCACCGAGGCTTGGGTGCATGGCCTCCGGGGTCGCATCGCCGAGTCAGTTGTTGGTGTCGACGTCGACACGGCTTCCGCGGCTATCTCGGCGCTGTCTGACACGGTGGCGGAGTGGGCTGAGCCGACCGAGACGGCTGTCGTCGAACGGGTACTTGAGGTCGTACGCAGTCAGTTGCAGGCCAACCGCAGCGAGCGGATCGCCTTCGCGGGGGCGGCGAACCTGAGCCGAGCAGATGCCTTCGCTGGTTCCCTGCCGGGCGTGCTCGATGCGATCGAAGAGCAGGTGACTCTGCTGCGCCTCTTCGGAGAACTCGCGCACGAGGGCCGCGCGGTGGCAGCCTCCATCGGTCGCGAGAACGCGCCGTACGGGCTGTCTACCGCGTCAGTGATCGCCTCCCCGTATGAAGACGGCGGGGTACCCTCCAAATTGGGGGTGCTCGGCCCCACACGCATGGACTACGCGGGCAACATCGCTGCCGTGCGCGCCGTAGCCAGATACTTGAATCAAATCTTGGGGGAGGAGTCGGCATGACTCCCTCCGCCCATCACCGTCACAACCACTGAGGAGCCAGGCCTGTGGCCGACCACTACGAAACTCTCGGAGTCTCGCGCGAAGCGACCCCAGAAGAAATCAAGAAGGCGTATCGCAAGCTGGCGCGTCAGCTGCACCCCGACGTTAATCCGAGTGAGGAAGCGTCTGAGCGATTCAAGGGCGTCACCCACGCCTATGACGTGCTCAGCGATCCCGAGCAGCGCCAGAACTATGACATGGGCGGCGGCCAGAACGGCGGCGGCTTTGGCGATATCTTCGAGACCTTCTTTGGCTCCGGTGGTTTCGGGGGCGCGGGCCAGCGCGGCCCCCGCCCGCGTTCGGAGCGCGGCGAAGATGCGATGATTCGCGTCGACGTGACCCTCGAGGACGTCATGTTCGGTGTGCAGCGCGACGTCACCGTGAACACAGCCGTGCTCTGCGGCGTCTGCCAGGGAAGCTGCTGCCAGCCCGGCACGCACCCGGTGACCTGCGACGTCTGCCATGGCCAGGGTCAGGTGCAGCGCCAGGTCCGGTCGTTGTTCGGCAACGTCGTCACGATGCACCCCTGCGGCAGCTGCCAGGGCTACGGCACCATTATTGAGAACCCCTGCGTCGAGTGCGGTGGCAAGGGTCGCGTGCGCGAGCGCCGTACGATCCCGATCGACATCCCCTCCGGCATCGACACCGGCACTCGCCTACAACTGCGCGGCGGCGGCGAGGTTGGCCCGGGCGGCGGCCCCAACGGCGACCTCTTCATCGAGTTCCGTGTGCAGCACCACGACGTTTTCAGCCGCGACGGCAACGATCTGCTCTGCACCATGCGCGTCTCCATGACCGATGCGATTCTCGGTGTTGACGCCAAGCTCGAGGGCATTGACGGTGTTATCGAAGCCGAGGTGCCAGCGGGAAGCCAGTCGGGCGACGTCATCACGGTGCGCGGCCGCGGCATTCAGGGCCTGAGGTCAACGACCCGCGGCGACGTGAAGATCGCCGTCCAGGTGACGACGCCCACGAAGCTCTCGGGACGCGAGAAGGATCTGGTGCGTCAGCTCGCCACTTTGCGCGGTGAGGAGAAGCCACACCTGGGCGAGTTCCAGCAGGGCTTCTTCGGCAAGGTTCGCGACCGGTTCTTCCGGGGCAACTAACTCCGTGGCGAATCTCTACTACGCCGAGGAGCTCACCGACGCGGACTTTGCCGTTGGTGAGCTCATCGAGGTCACGGGCGACGAAGCGCACCACGCCGTACGGGTGAGCCGACTGCGCGTCGGCGAACACATTCTGATCGGCAATGGTCAGGGCTGCATCGGCGAGGGCGCGGTCGAGGTCGCCGAGCGCGACCGATTTGTGGTGCGCCTTCAGGCTGTGCACGTGCAGCCGGAAAGCACGCCGGGCACGTCAGCTGGGGCGAACTCGCCCGAGCTCGTGCTGGTGCAGGCGCTCGCAAAGGGCGACCGTGACGACCGCGCGGTCGAGCAGTCCACTGAATTCGGCGTGGACGCGATCGTGCCCTGGCAGGCCGAGCGCTCGGTTTCCCGGTGGAGCGGCAGTGGCGAGAAAGCCGAAAAGGGCCGCGAAAAGTGGCAGCGCATCGCCCGCGAGGCGGCCAAGCAATCCCTGCGGCCCCGGATCCCTGGGGTGCGGCCGCTGACGACCCTTGCGGGCCTGTGCGAGCTCGCCGCGCGCGAAGACGTCGCCGTTGTGGCGCTCCATCCGCGCGGCAACAACCCGTTGAGCGCGTGGGTGGGATCGCTGACCGCCGAGGGCAGTGGCGCCGCCACCAACCCGATCCGGCACGTGTATCTCGTGGTGGGCCCCGAGGGAGGGTTCTCGGATGCCGAGCTCGATCGACTCGAGGCGGCCGGTGCCCAGGTGGCAGTGCTCGGGGAAACCGTTCTGCGTGCCTCGTCGGCTGGCCCCGCCGCCCTTGCCGTGCTGAACCTCGCGTTCGGTCGCTGGTAGCCCGGCCCAGACGCGCTGCCCTAAACTAGGGAGCATGGCTGAAGAAACGGTGTTTGGAAAGATCGTGTCCGGTGAGATCCCCGTTAAGATCCTCGCTGAGACGGATCGCGTTCTCGCGTTCCCCGACATCGCACCGCAGGCTCCCGTGCACATCATCGTGATCCCCAAGACCACGGCGTACGCAAACGTGACCGAGCTGGCAGCAGCCGAGCCCGAGACGCTTGCCGAGATGATTACGGTCGCCCAGCAGCTCGCAACCGAGCACGCCTCGGGTGAGTACCGACTGATCTTCAACACGGGTGCTGGCGCAGGGCAGACCGTCTTCCACGTGCACGCCCACGTGCTCGCCGGAAACCTTGAGGAGCGTACGCTCGTTGGAGCCTGACATGCAGGCCAGCTCACCTGATGCGCCGCAATCGCAGCGCACCGTGCTGCTCGAGGGTGTCGATTTGGGCTCCCTCCTGGGGCACCGGGACCGCCTCGTTGGTGACCTCGAGCGCACGCATCCCGGCGTCAGCTTTCACGTGCGCGATCAGGTGCTCACGATGCGCGGACCGGTCGCTCTCGTGCGCGCGGCCGAACAGGCTGTCGGCGAGATCCTGAAGTTGGCTCGCGGAAGCGGTGCCGTGTCGGCGAACGATGTCGGCGAGATCGCCCGCATGGTGCGCGAGGGAAACGGTCCCACGGCCGCCCAAACGCTCAGCGCCCCCATTGTGACGGTTCGCGGGCACGCGGTGCGGCCGCAGACCCGTGGCCAGCGCGCATATGTCAACGCGATCGACGAGAACACCATCGTGTTTGGGCTGGGCCCCGCTGGTACCGGCAAGACCTACCTTGCGATGGCAAAGGCAGTGCAGGCGCTGCAGCGGCGTGAGGTCGCCAAGATCATTCTGACGCGACCTGCGGTTGAGGCGGGGGAGCGGCTCGGGTACCTCCCTGGCACACTCGAGGACAAGATCGACCCCTATCTGCGCCCGTTGTTCGATGCGATCGGCTCGCTCATGGACATTGAGGTCGTGCCCAAGCTGCTCGCCAGTGGCACCATCGAGGTGGCCCCGCTCGCCTACATGCGCGGGCGCACACTCAACGAGGCGTTTGTCGTGCTCGATGAGGCCCAGAACACGACTCCCGAGCAGATGAAGATGTTCTTGACGCGCCTCGGGTACGGTTCAAAAATGGTAGTCACTGGTGACCTCACCCAGGTCGACCTGCCCGCCGCATCGAGTGGCCTGCGCGTCGTCAGCCAGATTCTCGAAGGTGTTGAAGACGTACACTTCGAGCACCTCGGCGTCGACGACATCGTGCGGCACAGCCTGGTGGGGCGCATCGTTGACGCCTACACCGCCTATGACGAACGTCGCGCCACCGCGCGCGCGTCTCAACAATCAGACAAGCAATCCAATACTCAGGGAGAGTCACGATGACCGTCGAAATCAACAACGAGTCGAGCATCGAGGTTGAAGAGGCACGGCTGATGCGGCTCGCGGCCTTCGTACTCGAGTCGATGCACGTGCATCCCGAGACCGAGCTCGGCGTCATGCTGGTGACCGAGGACGCCATCTCGCAACTGCACGTGCAGTGGATGAACGAGCCAGGCGCCACCGATGTGCTGAGCTTCCCCATGGACGAGCTGCGCCCGGGTCGCGTGGATGCGTTGACCCCCGCCGGTCTCCTCGGCGATGTGGTGATCTGCCCGCAGATGGCTCAGATGCAGGCCGAGGCCGCGGGGCACGATCTGGCCCAGGAGATCGCCGTGCTGTTGACCCACGGCATGCTGCACCTGTTGGGTTACGACCACGCGACCCCTGACGAAGAGACCGAGATGTTCGGGTTGCAGCGCGACCTGCTGCTGTCGTTCGCGATGCGCGAGCGGTCGCGATGAGTCTTGCCCTCATGGTGCTGCTGCTCGGCGCCGCCGTGCTGCTGCTCAGCCTGGGTGGCCTGCTGGCGGCGGCCGACGCAGCCCTGGGGGTGCGATCCCGTGCCGAGCTGATTGCCCTTGCCGAGGACTCGCCCCGCACCGGTCGCGCGATTCGCGCGATTGCGGAGGACGAGGGGAGCCACCTCGACGCGCTCGGTTTTGCGCGCGTGCTCGCAGAGACGGTTTCGGCGGTGCTGATCACGCTGGTGATCGCGTACTCGCTGCAGGAGTTGTGGCTCGAACTCGTGCTCGCGACACTCGTGATGACGGCTACGACCTTCGTGCTCGTCGGCTCAAGTCCCCGCACCGTCGGCACACATCACTCCGATGGGGTTATTCGTTTCGCGGCACCTTTCGTGCGTGCGGTCCGAGTGCTGCTCGGGCCCATCGCCACAGGGCTCATGCGGTTTGGTGACCGGGTGACTCCGGGGCGCGCCCTTGGGCGGGCCCGGATCCGGGACGAGAAGCAGCTGCTGTCGATGGTGGATCAGGCAGCCGAACAGGCGCTGCTCGAGGACGATGATCGGGAGTACATTCACTCGCTCGTCGAGTTCGGCGGGACCCTCGTGCGCGAGGTTATGGTGCCGCGCATCGACATGGTGACGCTGTCGAGCGAGACCTCGGTGCGCGAATCGCTCGAACAAATGCTGGCGTCGCGTCATTCGCGCGTGCCGGTGGTTGCGGGAGACGTCGACGACATCGTCGGCATCGTCTACCTGCGCGACGCCAGCGGCTTCGTGCTGCGACGGCCAGAGGAGGCCGAGTCGTCCGCGGTGACCCGGATCGCGAAGCCGGCAATCTTTGTGCCCGAGTTGCAGCGGGCCGACAGTCTGCTGCGCCAAATGCAGCGTGAGGCCAACCATCTCGCAATCGTGGTCGATGAGTACGGTGGCATCTCGGGGCTGGTGACGCTCGAGGACCTGATCGAAGAGCTGCTGGGCGAGATTAACGATGAGCACGACCGGGAGCTGGCAGAAGTCATCACCCAGGTCGATGGATCGTATCTGGTGAGTGCTCGCATGAGCGTTGATCGGCTCGGCGAACTGTTCGACATCGACCTTGATGATGACGAGGTCGATACCGTCGGCGGTCTCGTTGCGAAGGGACTGGGCCGGTTGCCAGACGAGGGCGACTCCGTGCTGGTGTCGGGCATTGAATTAGTAGCGGTAAGCGTGTTGCGCAAGCTGCAGCGTCTCACAACTGTGCAGGCGCGTTGGGTTGGAGAACCCGAGGAAAGGGATGAACGATGACTGAGGAATCGAAGACGCGAGCGGGGTTTGTCTCTTTCGTGGGGCGACCCAACGTGGGCAAATCAACGCTGACCAACGCGCTGGTGGGCGAGAAGATCGCGATCACGAGCCCGAAGCCGCAGACGACGCGGCGTGTGATCCGCGGCATTGCTCACCGTGAAAACGGTCAGCTCATCATCGTCGACACCCCGGGCATTCACCGCCCGCGGACGCTGCTGGGCGAGCGCCTGAATGCGCTCGTGGAGGAGACCCTCGGCGACGTCGACGTGATCGGGTTCTGCGTGCCGGCAAACGAGAAGCTCGGCCCCGGCGACCGTTTCATCAACGACCGCCTAGACGATTTTCCCCGCGCCAAGAAGGTCGCGATCCTGACCAAGGTTGACCGCGCGTCGAAGACCGAGATCATCGATCAGCTAACGAGGCTCGGTGAGCTGCGCGAGTGGGATGCCGTGGTGCCGATTTCCTCGATCACCGAGGAGCAGCTCGATGTGCTTTCAAACGTGCTGCTCGAGCTGATGCCCGAGTCGCCGCTCCTCTACGAGGATGACCACACGACTGACGAAAGCGAAGACGACCGCATTTCGGAGCTGATTCGTGAGGCCACCCTCGAGGGCGCGCGCGAAGAACTGCCCCACTCGCTTGCGGCGAGCGTGGACGACCGCGAGGAGCGCGAGGACGGCCTGCTCGAGATCTACGCATCGATCTACGTCGAGCGTGACAGCCAGAAGGGTATCGTTATCGGCAAGGGCGGCTCCCAGCTGCGTTCCTCGGGCGAGCGGGCACGCAAGGAGATCGAGAAGCTGCTCGGTCGCCGGGTCTACCTCTCGCTGCGCGTCAAGGTTTTGAAGGAATGGCAGCGGGATCCGAAGGCCTTGGGTAAGCTCGGTTTCTAGCACGGCAGTTTCATACGCAGTCCAAAGGGGGACGTCAACATGTTTACGTTAGAGAGCATCACGGATCAGGCCGCAATTACAGCGTTTAGCGGCGCCAATACGGTGATCCTTGTCATTTGGTACGTCGTCGTCGCGATTGCCCTCTGGAAGGTGTTCACGAAGGCGGGCTACGCCGGTATCCTCGCGATCATTCCGATCGTCAACATCTTCATCCTCGTGAAGATTGCCGGCTATTCGGCATGGATGGGGCTGCTGTACCTGATTCCGATCGTGAATATCGTGTTCGCGATCTTCGTGGCCCTGCGCACGGGTGAACGCTTTGGCAAGGGCGCGGCCTTCTCGATCTTCCTGCTGTGGCTGTTCTCGGTGGTCGGGTACCTGATTTTGGGCTTCGGCAGTGCGAAGTACACACCGCGCGACCGGTAGCTGACCAGCTACCCGGCAGGCTCAATCGGGCCGAGGCAAGTTCGAGCAGCGTAAGCGGGCGTCCACCATCGGTGGGCGCCCGCTTTGCGTTAGCGGCCGCCCGAGAACCCGCCACCGCCGCCGCCACCAGCGAACCCGCCTCCGGTTGACCCTCCCGAGCTGCTCGAGGAGTAGCTCACGGAAGACATCGTGGACGACGTGAACTGCGAGATCGTGCTGCCCAGGTCGCTCAGATGCATGACGCCGATGCCGGCGCCAACGAACCACATCGGCGCGTAGTCGAATGAGTCCTCGTAACGGACCTCGAGCACCTTTGTCCACTGCTTCTGCAGGCCAAAGATCATTGCATACGGCAGCAGCCGCTCGTAGATCTGCACGGCCTCTACTCCGTCGATCTGGTGACGCTCGGCCCCCGCATACGACTGCAGCACCTCGAGCCGGTCGGCCTCCGCAACGCGAATGAACTCGCGCACCCCCATGAGGTACTCGCGGGTCTCGGCCCCGAGCGGCGTGTGCACGCGCCTGGGCACGGTTCCCAGCACGCTGAATGCCAGTGCGCCCCCGCCCGCAATAATTGCGAGCAAAGGGAGGGGTGACTCGCGCACGACGAGTGCTACGGCACCGAATGCTATCGCGGTCGCAGCACACGCGATTCCGAGAATCCCAATCACGCGCCCAACGGGGGAGTGCGCCCGCTCAAAGTAGCCGCGCTCATTGGCCTCGGTGACGCCCCGCTCGTGCAACTTGGTCATGCGGTGCGCGAACTTCTCGCTGCCCTTAGGGATCTTGAAGCTACTGCCCGGCGTGAGATCACCAAACAGGCTCTTCAGCGTGCGCTGATCGAGCGGATCGATCGCGCGCGAGGGGTCCACCAGATGCAACGTCGGTCGCGGCGTGCTGGCTTCGATCCGGATCGCGCCGCCCACGGCGAGGTGCACGATCTCTGCGGGCACGGGATGCGGGCTCGCCCCGACAATTGCGGCGGCGAGCAGGGGAGGCAGTGAAGCCGGCACGTCATACTGCGCGACGATGGTGCCGCGGGCAATGCGGCGGTTGCGGCGGAGGCGCACCGCAAATGCAAACGAGGTTGCGCCGACGGGGAGTGCGATTCCCGCAACAATGAGGGGCAGCACGTCGTACGTGAAGCTGGGGAGTCTCGTCGACGGCTGCACGACCGAGCCGGGATTGAGGCCGATCGCCACGGTGACGCCCTCGAAGGGCGCCAGCGGCCCAACATCCAGGTGCCAACTCGCAATACCCTCTCGCGCAATGGTGCACTCGGTGACCGATTCGGCCGCGCCAACATAGCAGGACGCCCGGTCGGTCAGCTGCGTTCCCAATTTCTCGTCGAACCGTACCGTTGCCGAGAACTTTGCCACCGGCTGTTCGTGCTCGAAGTCCATGAGGTCCCAGTAGAACTCATCAGCGGTGCCGTCGTCGCGTGCGAGAACGACATCACTGAGGGTGTAGCTGATGACATAGGTGTTGGCGCCGTGTACATATGAGTTGTCGCCCGTGAGGACGGCAGTGAAACCCTCATCGGATTCGAGTTCGAACGGCACGGGCGCGCCCTGCTCATCGGTCACCGTGAAGTCGCGTGGATCGATGCTGGCGCCCTCATAGCGATCGGGGATGCCGCGCACGATGCCGCGGTTCTGGTCGTGTTCCGGGAACACTGCGGTGAGCGTTTCTGTCACCCGAGCCGTCGCATGGCCGGCATCGTCGAGGCCGACCTGGTAGTCAACGGACCAGCTGTCATAGCTGAAATCCTGGGTGCCAGCGTGGGCCTTTGGGCCAAGGAACACAACAGCCCCGAGCGCGAGCGCGAGGCCAATGGCGGCCTTGGCGGCTCGATGGATATTGCTGGGGGAGTGTGCGCGCATGTTCCTCAGAGTATCGAGGCGCCCGGATCCCCATCGAAATGACGCGCGTGCGTGCCGGGGTTTGAGCTGTGATAGATTTGCCCCATGCTGTTCGGCTCGCTCCTTCTTAGCTGCCGCGACGAGGCCTAGTTCATCGGCCTTCCTCGTCGCGGTGTTCGTGTTTGGCTGAATACCCCCGCAAGATGAGAAAGACGAGTCAATGAAGAACACGCAGCAGCCCTCTGGAATGCCGATCCACCGGTACCGTCCCTTCCACGAAATCATCAACGTGGATCTGCCCGACCGCACCTGGCCCACGAAGCGCATCACCGAGGCCCCCCGCTGGTGTGCAGTCGATCTGCGCGACGGCAACCAGGCACTGATCGACCCGATGAGCCCCGAGCGTAAGCGGATCATGTTCGATCTGCTCGTGAAGATGGGCTACAAGGAGATCGAGGTTGGGTTCCCCTCGGCCAGTCAGACCGACTTTGATTTCGTGCGCCACTTGATCGAAGAGGACGCGATTCCCGAGGACGTCACGATCCAGGTGCTGACGCAGGCTCGCGAGCACTTGATCACGCGCACCTACGAATCGCTGATCGGCGCGAAGCAGGCGATCGTGCACCTGTACAACTCGACCAGTATTCTGCAGCGCGACGTCGTGTTCCGCCAGGACAAGGACGGCATCAAGCAGATGGCCGTCGACGGCGCCAAGCTCTGCCGCGCGAGCGAGCACATCTGTGCGGACACCGAGGTCTACTACGAGTACTCGCCCGAGTCCTACACGGGCACCGAGCTGGAGTATGCCCTCGAGGTGTCCAACGCCGTACTCGAGGTGTTCGAGCCCACGCCTGAGCGCAAGGTCATCATCAACCTGCCCGCCACCGTCGAGATGGCGACCCCCAACGTGTACGCCGACTCGATCGAGTGGATGAGCCGCAACCTCAACCACCGCGAGAACGTCATCCTGTCGCTGCACCCGCACAACGACCGCGGCACCGCCGTCGCCGCTGCAGAGCTCGGCTACATGGCCGGCGCGGACCGCATTGAGGGCTGCCTCTTTGGCAACGGCGAGCGCACCGGCAACGTGGATCTGATCGCGCTGGGCATCAACATGTTCACGCAGGGTGTTGACCCGCAGATCGACTTCTCGCGCCTCGACGAGGTGCGCCGCACCGCTGAGTACTGCAACCAGCTGCGGGTGCCCGAGCGCAGCCCCTGGGCCGGCGACCTCGTGTACACCGCCTTCTCGGGCTCGCACCAGGATGCCATCAAGAAGGGCTTCGAGCGCATGGCGAATGACGCCGAAGCTGCGGGCGTCTCGATTGACGATATCGAGTGGGCCGTTCCCTATCTGCCGGTCGATCCGAAGGATCTCGGCCGGTCGTATGAAGCCGTCATTCGCGTGAACTCGCAGTCGGGCAAGGGTGGCGTGGCTTACCTGCTCAAGACTGATCATAGCCTCGACTTGCCGCGTCGCCTGCAGATCGAGTTCAGTGCGGTCGTGCAGGGCGTCACCGACACCGAGGGTGGCGAAGTGTCGAGCGATTCGATCTGGAACATCTTCCAGGACGAGTACCTGCCGACCGGGTCGGGCGACAGCGCTGCGACGCGATGGGGTCAGTACGAACTGTTCCGCACCGCATCGACGAGCACAGGTGACGGCGTCACCGAGCTCTCGGTGGACTACCGCGACGGCGAGGACCAGAAGCAGCTCACCGCCCGCGGTAATGGCCCGGTCGACGCATTCATCAACGCGCTCAACGAGGACGGCCTCGAGGTTACCCTGTTCGACTACGTCGAGCACGCCATGAGCTCGGGCGGTGACGCGGTCGCTGCAGCGTATGTCGACCTCGAGGTCGCAGGCCAGCGCCTGTGGGGCGTAGGTATTGACGCCGACACGAGCCGTGCAACACTCAAGGCAATCGTGAGCTCGGTCAACCGTGCGATCCGCAACACCGCCAACGAGCAGGAGCCCGCAGCGGTCGGCGCCTAGCCACAGTTTCTTCCTTCCACCGACGCCGCGACGCGCATTCGTAGTTTTGTTCGAATGCGCGGCGCGGCGTCGGTGTATTTACGGGGGCACCGTTCTAGAGTGGGCGTGTGATTGCTTCATTGTCGGGCCCAGTGCTCTCGTCGGGGGCCGGTTGGGCCGTAATTGGTGTCGGGGGCCTCGGCATGCGCGTTGAGCTGCCGAGCGGCCGGGTCTCGCAGGCTGCCGTGGGGGAGCACCTGATGGTGCACACCTCGCTCATCGTGCGCGAAGACTCCCTCACGCTCTTCGGCTTTGGCAGCGAGGACGAACTTGAGGTATTCGGTCACCTCATCGGTGTCAACGGCGTGGGGCCGCGTAGCGCGCTTGGCGTGCTCTCGGCCCTCACCCCCGCGGAGATTGCCAGTGCGGTCGTCGCGGAAGACGAGAAGGTGTTCCGCAAGGTCTCGGGCATCGGTCCCAAGACGTCCAAGCTGATCGTGATCTCGCTCGCGGGCAAGTTGCAGGCCATTGCGCACACGCAATCGGCCGACACCCCGCGCGACGACGCGAGCGCGCACGCCACTGCGGTGCGTGACGGACTCATGGGTCTCGGCTACCACGAGCAGGCCGCCGCGGGGGCCGTCGAGGATGCCCTCGCGGCCGGTGCGCCGACCGACCACGCGGGCCTGCTGCGCGCGGCACTCGCGCTGCTGCAGGCCGCCCGGGGCGGTTCGCGATGAGCGGCGAGCTTTCCGCCCAGGCCACCCCGTCCGATCAGGGATACGAGGGGGCGCTGCGGCCCGCCACGCTCTCGGAGTTCGTTGGCCAGGCGAAGGTGCGGCAGCAGCTCGGGCTGCTACTCAACGCCGCCTCTATGCGCAACCACACTCCGGATCACATTCTGCTCGCGGGCCCTCCCGGGCTCGGCAAGACGACGCTGTCAATGATCGTCGCCGCCGAGGTCGACAAACCGCTGCACCAAACCTCTGGCCCCGCCATCCAGCACGCGGGCGACCTTGCCGCAGTGCTCTCGGCACTCACGCCCGGCGAGGTGCTGTTCATTGACGAGATCCATCGGATGGCGCGCAGCGCCGAGGAAATGCTGTACCTCGCGATGGAGGACTTCAAAGTCGACATCATGGTGGGCAAGGGCGCCGGCGCCACCTCGGTTCCGCTCGAGCTCGCCCCGTTTACCCTCGTCGGCGCCACGACACGCGCGGGCCTGCTCCCGAATCCGCTGCGCGACCGATTCGGCTTCACCGCGCACCTCGAGTTCTACTCCGACGACGAACTCACGAGCGTCGTGACCCGGGCCTCCGGGCTGCTCGGCTTCGAGGTGTCGGAAATTGGGCTCGAGGAAATCGCGCGGCGATCGCGGGGCACTCCGAGAATTGCGAACCGGCTGCTGCGCCGCGTGCGCGACTACAGCCTCGTACACGGCATCCCCGGTGACACCGCCGCGGTGCAGGCGGCACTCGCACTGTATGACGTCGATGCCCACGGGCTCGACCGGCTCGACCGTGAGGTGCTGCGAGCCGTCGTCGAGCGATTTGATGGGGGACCGGTCGGGCTCTCCACCCTTGCGGTGTCGGTGGGCGAGGAAGCCGAGACTATTGAGGCCGTCGTGGAGCCCTTCCTCGTGCGGGCGGGGCTGCTCACGCGCACCCCCCGCGGGCGAGTTGCCACGCGCCAGGGGCACGCGCACATCACCAACCCGGGGTCCTGAACAACTTCCCACGGGGTGATCTGTCAGTGAAATCACGATAAGCTGGCCGAATCTGTGCCCCGCGTGCGTGCACGCTCACTGGAAGGATCTCCCTTGGACCCGATTACCCTCATGATGTTTGCCCTCATCGCAGTGATGATCTTCTTCATGTTCCGCAACAGCAAGAAGCGTCAGCGCACTCAGCAGGAGATGCAGAACAACATGCGCCCGGGAGCCGAGGTGATGCTTCAGTCGGGCATTTACGGCACGCTCGAGGAGATCGACGAGGAGACGAACCGCGCCACGATTCGCAGCGGCTCGACCACGCTCATCGTGCACCGCAACGCCATCTCGCAGGTTGTTACGCCCGTTGAGGGCGCTGCTGAGGAAGCCGAGACCGGCACCGTCGCACCCGACGACGACCCGTCGTTCGGCGAGCACCTTGCAAACGGTGACGTCACTCCCGAAGCACAGTCGAACGATGCTTCGACCGACGAGACTGGCACGAAGCCCGACTCAGAGCCCGGCGAAGAGCAGACCCCTAAGGCGTAAGCAGCGGCGCCTTCGGGCGCCGTCTCATCCCTCATAGAAAGCAGTCACCGTGGCGTCGTCTCCCGCTGTGCGCAGGGCCCGTAAGTCCCTGATTTTCCTCCTAGCAATAATCGTTGGCCTCACGGGCCTGATCGCGTACGGAGTTTTCCGCAGCGACGCCACGTGGACCCCGAAGCTCGCGCTCGATCTGCAGGGTGGCACGCAGATCCTGCTGGCGGCTGAGCAGACCGACGGCCAGGCCGTCGCCGGTGAACAGCTGCAGCAGGCAGTGTCGATTATTCGACAGCGCGTGGACGCGGCCGGTGTATCCGAAGCCGAGATCACCACTCAGGGCAACCAGCACATCTCGGTAGCCATCCCGGGCAAGGCCGATGAGGCCACGCTGCAGCGCATTGAGGCGTCTGCCAAGCTCGATTTCCGTCCCGTCCTCGCGACCGGCATCGGCATCGATCTGACGGCAGCCGACCCCAATGCGGATCCTGAGGCCGCCAAGGCCGAGGCCGAGGCGAAGGCCGCTCAGGCGGAAGCCGCTGCAGGCCCGGTTGATCCGGATCCGCTGCCCAAGGACGCCGGTGACCTCGCGTGGGTCACTCCCGCGCTGCAGGCAAAGTTTGAATCGTTCACCTGTGCTTCGGAAGAAGCGCTTGATGCCCGCGACTCGAAGGCCGATCGCCCGCTCATCACCTGTGATGACAGCGGCACCGCCAAGTACCTGCTCGGCCCCGTCGAGCTGGGCGGCGACGTGATCACCGACGCCACCGCGCAGATGGGCACCACCCAGACCGGTGCGACCACCGGCGAGTGGGTCGTGCAGATCACTATGGACAAGACCGGTACTGAGAAGTTCGGCAAGATCAGCACGCGCCTGTACGGGGCTCCCGAGCCTCAGAACCAGTTCGCGTTCGTGCTCGATGGCAGCGTGCTGTCGGCCCCCACGATGCAGGGCCAGATCCTCGACGGTCGCCCCTCGATTAGCGGTGCGTTCACGCAGGAGTCGGCACAGGCGCTCGCCGACCAGCTCAAGTTCGGCGCGCTTCCCATCGACTTCACCGTGCAGAGCCAGGAAGAGATCTCGGCCACGCTCGGCACGAACCAGCTCGTCGCCGGCCTGCTCGCCGGCCTCATTGGGCTCGGCCTCGTCGTCGTGTACTCGGTATTCCAATACCGTGCGCTGGGGTCGCTCACGATCGCATCACTCGTGGTCGCCGGTGTGCTCACCTACCTGCTGCTCACGTTCTTCTCGTGGCGCCAGGGCTACCGACTCTCGATGGCCGGTGTCGCCGGTATCATCGTTGCGGTTGGCTTCACGGCGGACTCGTTCATCGTCTACTTCGAGCGCATCCGAGACGCGCTGCGTGACGGATTCTCGATCGAGAGCGCAGTGCAGAACGGCTGGAAGAAGGCATTCCGTACCGTCCTCGCATCTGACGGCGTGAACTTCCTCGCCGCCGCCATCCTCTTCGTTCTGGCAGTGGGTAGCGTCAAGGGCTTCGCCTTTACGCTCGGCCTCACCACCCTGGTCGATATCGTCGTCGTCGCACTCTTCACGCATCCCATGATGACGCTGCTCGCACGCACGAAGTTCTACCAGACCGGTCACAAGTTCTCGGGTCTCGACCCGAAGGGCCTCGGGGCCGTGTACCGCGGCCGCGCCGTGTTCCAGGAGCCCTCGAAGTCTCGCGGCAAGAACGCCAAGAGCGCTCGCGAGGCAGAACGTCGTCAGACCATCGCGGAGCGCAAGGCCGCCGCCGGAAAGGAGAGCTAATCATGGCTCGTTCATTCTCACAATTTGGCAACGCGCTCTACACCGGCGAAAAGTCGATCAACTTCATCGGCAAGCGCCGCGTGTGGTACGTCCTTTCTGCCGTGCTCATCGTGCTCTCGATCATCGGGGTCACGGCGCGTGGCGGTTTCGCGTTCGGTATTGAGTTCACGGGTGGCAGCCAGTTCCAGGTGCACCTGAGCGAGGGGCAGGATCGCGATCCTGCGATCGCGCAGAAGGCCGTCGAGCAAGTGTTGCCCCAGAGCGCGCCCCGCGTGACGCAGGTGGGGCCCACCGACCTGCGCGTGCAGACCGAGGCGCTGAGCGACGCGGACAACCGCGCCGTGACCGACGCGCTCGCGAAGCAGTACAACATCAAGGCCGACGAAGTGACGTACTCGTTCATTGGCCCCGCGTGGGGTCAGGACATCACCAAGCAGGCGATCATCGCGCTGATCGTGTTCTTGATCTTCGCGACGCTCGTGATGGCCCTGTACTTCAGGACCTGGAAGATGTCGCTTGCCGCGATGATCGCGCTGTTGCACGACCTCGTGCTGACCGCGGGCATCTATGGCGCATCTGGCTTTGAGATCACGCCGGCGGCAATGATCGGCTTCCTGACGATCCTTGGCTACTCGCTCTACGACACCGTGGTGGTATTCGACAAGATTCGCGAGAACACGACCGGCGAGGAGCTGAGCGAACGCCAGACCTTCGGTGAAGCCGTGAACCTCGGCGTCAACCAGACGCTCGTGCGTTCGATCAACACCTCGATCGTGGCGCTGCTTCCCGTCGGTTCGATTCTCTTCATCGGTGCCTTCGTGCTCGGTGCCGGTACGCTGCGTGACATCTCGCTCGCGCTGTTCATCGGTATCCTCGTGGGCGCCTACTCGACGATCTTCATCGCTTCGCCCGTCTACGCGCACCTGCGCGAGGGCGAGCCGGCGATCAAGCGTCACGATGCGAAGGCTCTGGCCCTTCGCGGTGGGGCGCAGAAGGCCGAGGAATCGGCCGTCAGCGCGTCGTAGTTCCTGGTTCGTCGGAATTGCCGGGCGTGGTGTAGCGTTCAATCATCCGAGGGAGGTCTGAAGTGGTATCAAGTGATGTTTCACAAGGTGGCACGGCCGCACTGCGTCGCTTAGTGCCTCGGATCTTCTCGCGTGGTACCGCGCCCGGCGCCGTCGACCAGCTCGTACGAACCGTACGAGCAAACTATCCCCGCTCCGACCTGAGCGTCATCGAGCGGGCATACACGGTTGCCGAGCGCGCCCACCGCGGCCAGAAGCGCCGCAGTGGTGAACCCTACATCACGCATCCGATCGCCGTCGCTCAGATTCTTGCTGAGCTCGGCGTTGCCCCGGTCGCCATCGCGGCCGCACTCTTGCACGACACGGTGGAAGACACCGAGTACACGCTGACTCAGCTCACCGATGAGTTCGGCGAAGAAATCGCCATGCTGGTTGATGGCGTCACCAAGCTCGACAAGGTGAAGTACGGCGACTCCGCTCAGGCCGAGACCGTACGCAAAATGGTCGTCGCGATGTCCAAGGACATTCGCGTGCTCGTCATCAAGCTTTCCGATCGACTGCACAACGCGCGCACCTGGGGGTTCGTGCCGAGCGACTCCGCCAAGCGCAAGGCGCAAGAGACGATCGAGATCTACGCTCCGCTCGCGCACCGTCTCGGCATCCAGTCAATTAAGTCCGAGCTCGAAGACCTCTCATTCGCGGTACTGAAGCCCAAGCTCTACGCCGAGATCGAAAACCTTGTGTCGCAGCGCAATCCCGAGCGCGAGAAGATCGTGGGCGAGGTTACCGCCTCGATCGAGGCGGATCTGCGTGAGGCGAAGATCCGGGGCGAAGTCACCGGGCGCCCCAAGGAGTTGTACTCGATTTATCAGAAGATGATCGTGCGGGGCCGCGACTTCGACGACATCTATGACCTCGTGGGCATTCGCGTGCTCGTCAACTCGATTCGCGATTGCTACGCGGTGCTGGGCGCTGTACACGCCAGGTGGACTCCGATCCCCGGGCGGTTCAAGGACTACATCGCCACCCCCAAATTTAATCTCTATCAGTCGCTTCACACCACGGTGATCGGCCCCGACGGTCGCGCCGTCGAAATCCAGATTCGCACCGTTGAGATGCACCAGCGCGCCGAGTACGGTGTCGCGGCGCACTGGAAGTATAAGCAGCGGCAGCAGGGCGACTCCGGGCCCAGCTCGAACGACATGGCCTGGCTTGCCCACATCTCGGACTGGCAGGCGGAGACCGAGGATCCGAGCGAGTTCCTCGACGCCCTGCGCTACGAGATTGGCGCGAAGGAAGTCTACGTCTTCACGCCCAAGGGGCGCGTGATTGGTTTGCCGGCGGGTGGCACCACGGTCGATTTCGCGTACGCCGTACACACCGAGGTGGGACACCGCACAATGGGCGCCCGGGTCAACGGGCGACTCGTGCCGCTCGAAACCCCGCTGCAGAACGGTGACGTCGTTGAGGTGTTCACCTCAAAGGATCCCAACGGTGGCCCGAACCAGGCTTGGCTGACGTTCGTGAAGAGCAAACGCGCTCAAAACAAGATCCGGCAGTGGTTTACGAAGGAACGTCGCGAGGAAGCCGCAGAGGCCGGCAAGATGGACATCGCGAAGGCGCTGCGCAAGCAGGGCCTTCCGCTGCACCGCGTGATGAACTCGGAGTCGCTGCAGCAGGTTGCACTCCAGTTGCGGTACGCCGACGTGGCCGCGCTCTATGCGGCTGTGGGCGAGGGCCATGTCTCGGCCCAGTCCGTGGTCGAGAAGGTGACGGCGCTCGTATTCGACGAGCAGACGTCCTCAGAGCCCGCTCTCGCGAACATGCCCATCATCGAGGCGCCGCGTGTCTCCAAGTCCGCCGGATCGAGCGGTGTCGTGGTTAAGGGTGCAAGCGATGTGCTCGCGAAGCTCGCCAAGTGCTGCACGCCGGTTCCCGGCGACGAGATCCAGGGCTTCGTGACGAAGGGGCAGGGCGTATCGGTGCATCGTACCGACTGCCAAAACTTGATGAACCTGCAGTCCCAGCCCGACCGCATCGTCGATGTTGAGTGGGCGCCGACTGCCAAGAGCGTGTTCCTGGTGCAGATTCAGGTGGAGGCCCTCGACCGCTCGGGGCTGCTCTCCGACGTCACCCGGACGCTATCCGAGCACCACGTCAACATTCTGTCGGCCTCCGTGAACACCTCGACGTCGCGGTTGGCGATCAGCAAGTTTGTGTTCGAAATGGCCAATGCGACGCACTTGGATCACGTGCTGAATGCGGTGCGCCGCATCGAGGGTGTCTACGACGTGTACCGCATCACGAGCTGAGCTCTTCGAGGCGCTGAAGCGCGCGGACCCGGCTTCGTCCGGGTCCGCGCATCAGCTCGTGTCGCCATTCCTCGCGCGACAGCCCTGCACGCAGCAGGAGCAGCCGGATCGTGATTACCGTCGTGGCGCTCAGCTCCGCCGACAGGCGTACCAGATCGCACGCGGTTCGGGCGGGTGAGGGGAGCGTGACCTCTCCGCAGGCCTCCAGGTCGCTGCCTGCGTATCGGTACTCATGCACGTGGAGCTCGGGGGAGTACTGAAGTTTGGGGCGCGCGCGGCCGCGTGTCGAACAGAGGAACGGCAACCCGGGGTCTCGCGCGCAGCCCCAGACCCAGGCGGCCGCCATCATGACGGGCATGAGTTGATCTCCGATCGCCTGTGTGGCCGCGTAGGCCCGCGCCTCCGCCGTCTCGGGCCAGGACACGAGGCGCACGCCGGGCCCACACGCCACGAGGGTGCCGCGTGCAAGCTCGGCAGAGCGCACCGCGACGGGCCACCCGCCCACATCGATGTTGTGCCACATACCAGCATCATGCGTGATTCACGCGTCGAATGCCAGTGGCGATCGCCACGCTGTGGATAACTCCGCACTCGGCGCGGCAACTGCACCGCACACAGCACAGCGCCCCGGGTCGGACGAATCCGACCCGGGGCGCTGACGCGTGTTACGAGATTAGCCGTCGATGGCGGCAAGCCACGACTGCTGCGTCGCGAGCGCCTGCTCGGCCGCGGCCTTCGCCTTTGCATCGCCCGCGGCTGCAGCTGCCTCGATCTCCACGGTCAGCTCGGCGATCGACGCCTCGAGCTGGCCGCGCAGGCCTTCGCTGCGAGCCTGCGTCTCGGGGTTGGTCTTGCGCCAGTGCTCTTCCTCGAGACCCTTAACGTGGTCCTCGATCTTGCGCAGGCGACCCTCGGTCTCGCGCAGCGCCTCGCGCGGCACGCGGCCCACTTCGTCCCAGCGCAGCTGGATCGCGGTGATCTGCTTGCGTGCCGCGGCGTAGTCGGTGACCTCGAGGATCGGGGCGGCGTCGCTCAGAATTGCTTCCTTGGCGAGGAGGTTGGCCTCGTACTCCTCGTTGGTGACGGCGGTCTCAGCGGCCTTGGCGGCGTAGAGTACGTCGCCAGCAGCCTTGAAGCGAGCCCAGAGCTGATCGTCGAGCTTGCGGCTCGCGCGGCCAGCCGTCTTCCAGTCGTCGAGCAGCGAGCGGTATGCGGGGATGCCATCGATACCGCGGGGCGCGAGCGCCTCGGCAGCGGTAATGATGCGCTCCTTGCGCAGCTTGACGTCCTTGTTGTTGGCGTCGAGCTGCGCGAAGTGTGCGCGGCGAGCGGCATCGAACGAGTGGCGCGCGGCACGGAATCGCTTCCACATCGCGTCGGCCTGCGACTTCGGGATCTGCGGGCCGCTGCGCTGAGCGGTCTGCCAGTCGGTGAAGAGCTGCTCGAATGCCTGGCTCGTGTCCTTCCAACGGATCGACGCCTCGGGCTGGGCGGCAAGGGCCTCTGCCTCTGCCACGATCGCCTCACGCTTTGCAGCGGCAGCCTGCTTTGCAGCCTCGCGCTCGGCGTGTTGCGCCTCGGTCAGCGCTGCCGTCTTCTCCACAAGGGCGGCGACACGGGTGCGCAGCGCGGCGATATCGCCCACGGCTGCGGGCTCAGCAAGGCTCTCCTGGAGCTTCGCAACCGTCTCTGCGGCCGATGCATCAGCGACACCGCGAGCGATGCGTGCCTCGAGCAGGGTTACCTGGCCCGCCAGATCTGCGTACTTACGTTCGAAGTACGCGAGGGCCTCTTCTGCGGTGCCATCGGGGAAAGATCCGACGGCACGCTCGCCTTCGGCCTCGCGCACGTAGACCGTGCGGTCCTCATCGACTCGTCCCCAGGGCTTCTGGCCTGTCGCTTCAGTCACGGTTTTGCTCACCTGTCATGTGGAAGGGCGGTCGGGAGAACCGACCGTACGGATAGACCACTCCACTATGCCACAGCTTGCTCCTTAAGTAGCATGGCAGAGTGACAACCCAGACCCCTCCCGTGCACACAGCACCGCTCGCCGTGCGCATGCGGCCCCGCTCGCTCGACGAAGTCGTGGGACAAAAACACCTGCTTTCGCCGGGCTCTCCGCTGCGCACGCTCGCTTCAGACGGCGGCAACGGCGTGGTCTCGGTAATCCTGTGGGGCCCGCCAGGAACCGGCAAGACGACGCTGGCGCAGGCCATCGCCCACACGAGTGGTCGACGGTTCGTGGAGCTCTCGGCCATTACCGCGGGTATCAAGGATGTGCGGGCCGTCATGGAGCGGGCGCTCAACGACCGCGACCTCTACGACATCCCGACCGTACTGTTTCTCGACGAGATTCACAGGTTCACGAAGGCGCAGCAGGACGCGCTGCTCCCCGGGGTCGAGAACGGGTGGGTCACACTGATCGCGGCGACCACCGAGAACCCCTCATTCTCGGTCATTAGCCCGTTGCTGTCGCGCTCGCTGCTGCTCACGCTCGAACCGCTCGCCGACAGCGACCTTTCTGCGCTGCTACTGCGGGCTGTCGAGGACCCGCGGGGGTTCGGCGGCAAGATCGACGTGGAGCAGGAGGCCTACGACACGCTGGTGCAGCTCGCCTCAGGCGATGCTCGTCGAGCACTCACGGGTCTCGAGGCCGCGGCGGCCTCCGCCTTCGCGCTGGAGCGCGAGGCTGACGAGCGGCCCCGGATCACGGCCGAGCTTGTATCGCTCGCGGTTAACCAGGCCCTGCTGCGCTACGACAAGAAGGGTGACCAGCACTACGACGTCACGAGTGCGTTCATCAAGTCGATGCGTGGTTCTGATCCGGATGCCGCGGTGCATTACCTCTCGCGCATGATCGAGGCGGGGGAGGATCCGCGCTTCATCGCCCGCCGGCTCATGGTGCACGCCGCCGAGGACGTGGGCATCGCAGATCCGCAAGCACTTGTCATTGCCGTCGCCGCGGCGGAGGCGACGCAGCTCATTGGGCTGCCCGAGGCGCGCATCCCGCTCGCCCAGGCCACGATCTACATTGCCACGGCTCCCAAATCCGGGGCCGTAATTTCGGCCATCGATGCCGCGATTGCAGATGTCAAGGCGGGCCGGATCGGGTTGGTGCCGAAGCACCTGCGCGATGCCCACTACCCGGGGGCCAAGGGGATGGGGCACGGCAAGGGGTACGTGTATCCGCACGCCGATCCGCGCGGGGTGTCCACCCAGCAGTACCTACCCGACGAGCTGGTGGGGCGGGAGTACTATCGGCCCACGCAGCACGGCCATGAGCGCGAGGTGTCCGATCGGCTCGAAAAGATCCGGCGCATCACACGGGGCCAGTAGGCTGGATCCTGTTCCCTCGCGGTGCTGCGCGACTCCCGTGCTGCGCGGGCGCTCCAGCCGTGGTAAGGTTGTCGTTGGCCAACATCGCGATCGTGCACGGCTGCGCACGACACGAGATGGCAGGTACCCCGTAGCCGGGTTTCTGCGCTGGTCGTTCCCTCACCGAAAACGGTTCGCTACGTCGCGTGCATTAGTGCGGCGGTTCAGATCTTCTGATCTGAATCAGCCCAGTTGATGCGGGCGCAGCACAGCCGAGAGAACGCGTGGCTCACTTCTGAGTCACGATATTGAAACCTGAAAGGACACACGTGTCGACTACGTCGCGTACGCGTTCACAGACGCGCCTCTCCCGCTCGCTCGGGATTGCACTGACCCCCAAGGCCGCTCGTTACCTCGAGAAGCGCCCCTACGGCCCCGGCCAGCACGGCCGCACCAAGCGTAAGAGCGACAGCGACTACGCCGTTCGCCTGCGCGAGAAGCAGCGTCTGCGCGCCCAGTACGGCATCCGCGAGAAGCAGCTCACCATTGCGTTCAAGGAAGCCCGTCGCCAGGACGGCCTGACCGGTGAGAACCTGGTCGAGATCCTCGAGATGCGCCTTGACGCCCTCGTGCTGCGTGCAGGCTTCGCCCGCACCACCGCACAGGCTCGCCAGATGGTTGTGCACCGCCACATCCTCGTCGACGGCAAGATCGTTGACCGCCCCTCGTTCCGCGTAAAGCCCGGACAGCTGATCCACGTGAAGGCACGCTCGGAAGCAACCGAGCCCTTCCAGGTTGCTGCTGCAGGTGGCCACGCTGAGGTTCTTCCCAACGTTCCCGGTTACCTCGAGGTCGAGCTCGACAAGCTGCAGGCACGCCTGCTGCGTCGTCCGAAGCGCGCCGAGGTCCCCGTGACCTGTGAAGTTCAGCTCGTCGTCGAGTACTACTCGGGCCGCTAAGCTTTTCCCATCTTTCGAGGGGTGCCGGTTTATCCGGCACCCCTCGTTTGTGTTTTCACGCAGTATTCGCTGACATTCCCCATGGTGTTCCCGTTGCGGGCGGGGCCCGCCCGCTAAGCTGGGGTGATGCTTTTACGCGCGGCGCCGCCGCGCACCAACGTTGCTGGAAGGGAGAGCCATGCGCAAGTTGCTCTGGCTGCTCAATGGAGTCGTGCTGGGATTCATCGCCGCACACTTCGTCAATCAAACCCCCGAGGGGCGTAGGTTCTTTGACCGCGTCGGCCGAGGAGTCGAAGAGTTCGGGCGGGCGTTCTCGAACGGCTACCACGATGCCGAACAGGACGACGCCGATTTCGAGGCCGCCCTGCGCGACCTCACCTCCAAGCACTAGCGCACACGCGCAGCCGCAGTTTCACACCCAGAAAGAACATGACACGGATGCAGACCGCCGAAATTCACCGCCGCTGGCTCGACTTCTTTGAAAAGCGGGGGCACACGGTCGTGCCATCCGCGTCGCTCGTCAGCGACGACCCCAGCCTCATGTTCACCGTCGCGGGAATGGTGCCATTTGTGCCGTACCTGTCAGGGATGGTTCCCGCGCCCTACCCGCGGGCGACGAGCGTGCAGAAGTGCATCCGCACGAACGATATCGAAGAAGTGGGCAAGACCCCGCGTCACGGCACCTTCTTCCAGATGGCCGGCAACTTCTCCTTTGGCGATTACTTCAAGGAAGGCGCCATCAAGTTCGCCTGGGAGCTGCTGACGACAAGCGAGGCTGACGGCGGCCTCGGTTTCGACGCGAAGGACCTCTGGGTCACCGTGTACGAAGAGGACGAGGAAGCAATCGCGCTGTGGCGCGAACACTCGACGCTGCCCGATGAGCGCATTCAGCGCCTCGGCAAGGACACCAACTACTGGTCGACCGGCCAGCCGGGCCCCGCGGGCCCCTGCTCCGAAATCTTCTTCGATCTGGGCCCCGAGCATGGCATCGATGGCGGTCCCGTCACCGACGACGACCGTTACGTCGAGATCTGGAACCTCGTGTTCATGCAGTACCAGGTCGCCGATGTCGTCTCCAAGACCGACTTCACGATTCTGGGCGAGCTGCCCAAGAAAAACATTGACACCGGCCTGGGGCTTGAGCGCGTCGCGTTCATCAAGCAGGGTGTCAACAACATGTACGAGATCGATCAGGTGCGCCCGGTGCTCGACCGTGCCGCCGAGATCGCGGGCAAGACGTACGGTGCCGACCACGGCGACGACGTGCGCCTGCGCATTATCGCTGACCACGTGCGGAGCGGCCTGATGCTGATTGCCGACGGGGTCACGCCGTCGAATGAGGGCCGCGGCTACATTCTGCGTCGCCTGCTGCGCCGTGTCGTGCTGCAGATGCGCCTGCTGGGCGTCATGGGCGCAAGCTTCGCTGAGCTGTTCCCCGCCTCGCGCGACGCAATGAAGGGCGCGTACCCTGCCGTCGGCAACGATTTCGATTTCATCTCGCGTATTGCCTACGCCGAGGAGAAGACGTTCCTGCGCACGCTCGCCTCAGGCATCCAGATTCTCGACTCCGCCGTCGCAGACGCAGCGGCACAAAAGGCAGCCGTCGCGGGCGACACCGCGTTTCTGCTGCACGACACCCACGGCTTCCCGATCGAGCTGACGCTCGAGCTCGCGGGCGAGGCGGGTGTCAGTGTGGACGAGCAGGTGTTCGTTTCGCTCATGCAGGAGCAGCGCGACCGCGCGAAGGCCGACGCAAAGGCCAAGAAAGGTCAGCGCGCTGACCTGTCGGTGTACAAGGAGCTGCGCGGCCTCGGCGAGACCGTGTTCACGGGCTACACCGAACTCAACCACGAGAGCCGTGTGCTCGGCATTGTCGTTGACGGCGTGCCTGCGCGAGAGGCGCACGAGGGCCAGATCGCCGAGATCGTGCTCGCGGAAACCTCGCTGTGGGCCGAGGCTGGCGGCCAGGATTCTGACCAGGGCCTCATCGTGGGCGACGGATTCGAAGCTGAGGTGCTCGACGTGCAGAAGGCCGTCCCCGGCCTCGTCGTGCACACCGTCAAGGTCACCGTCGGCACGGTAGCTGTCGATGCGCGCGCAGAGACCCGCGTCGACGCCGACTACCGTCGCGGCGCTACGCAGGCGCACTCCGCCACGCACCTCGTTCACGCCGCGCTGCGTGAGGTGCTCGGCGAGACCGCTCACCAGGCGGGCTCCTACAACAAGGCCGGCTACATGCGACTCGACTTCTCGCACACCGACGCGCTGTCGACCGAGACCAAGAGCGAGATCGAAGAGGTGTCAAACCTTGCGATCCGTGCCAACTACGAAGTCGTGACGCGCGAGATGCCGATCGACGAAGCGAAGGCGATGGGCGCGATGGCACTGTTCGGCGAGAAGTACGGTGACACCGTGCGCGTCGTCGACATCGGTGGCCCCTGGTCGCGCGAGCTCTGCGCTGGCACGCACGTTGCTTCGTCGTCAGAGATCGGGCTCATCAGCCTCGTCTCCGAGTCAAGCGTCGGCTCCACGAACCGCCGCATCGAGTCGCTCGTCGGTATGGATGCATTCCGCAATTTCGCCGCTGAGCGTGCCATTGTGCAGCAGCTCACGAGTGGCCTCAAGGTGCCGCGTGCGGAACTCATCTCTAAGGTGCAGGATCTGGGCGCCCAGTTGCGCGCGACCGAAAAGAAGGTTGCGGCACTGGAGGCAGAGAAGCTCGCGACCCGCGTGCCTGAGCTGCTCGCGCAGACCGAGGTGCTGGGCGGCAACCGCACCGTGCTCGCTGACCTGGGCACCGTGGGTTCGGCCGACGACCTGCGCGGCCTGGCCTTGCAGCTGCGCGATCGTGTGTCGGGCGAAGCTGGCGTGATCGTGCTCGCTGGTGCGATCAGCGGGGGAGACGGTCCCGCAAAGCCCGTCGTGATTGCCGCGACGACGCCGCTCGCTCGCGAGAACGGCGTCAAAGCCGGCGATCTTGCGAAGCTCGGCTCCAAGGTGCTCGGCGGTGGCGGTGGCGGCAAGCCCGACCTCGCCCAGGGCGGTGGCACCGATGCAAACAAGATCGGTGAAGCGCTCGCCGAGATTCGCCGGAGCCTGACGGCCTAGTGCGCGCTGGAGTACGCCTCGGCATTGATGTCGGCAAGGCCCGTGTGGGGGTCGCGCGCTGCGACCCCCATGCCATGCTCGCGACCCCGGTCGAGACTGTTACGCGAGATCTCGAGGGTGATTCCGACCTGATCCGGATCGTGGAGATCGCGACCGAACTGGGCGCGATGGAAACGATCGTCGGGCTGCCCATCAACATGCGTGGCGAGCGCACACTGTCGACCGAGGACGCCGTGCAGTTCGCCGAGCGACTGGCGGAGAAGCTCGCGGCCTCGGGCGTCTCGGTGCGCCTGGTGGACGAGCGCCTGTCGACGGTGTCGGCCCAGGGTCAATTGCGACAGGCTGGCAAGAAGACTAAGCAGAGCCGCAGCATTATCGATCAGGCCGCGGCCGTCGTGATTCTGCAGCACGCGCTCGACACGGAGCGATCACGGGGCACGGCGCCCGGTGAAGCGGTCGGGCAGAACGAGGGGAACTAAGCAAGTGAACGCACGGTCGAAGAGCGCGGGGAAGCGCTCGACCCGCCGCCAGGTGGGCAAGCGCATTCTGATCTCGCTGCTCGTGACGGTGATCTTGCTGGGGGGCCTCGCTGCAGCGGGCGCATACCTGTGGTCGCAGTACGGCAGCCAGATTTCGCTCGCGATGGGTTGGACGACGAACGACTATGAGGGCCAGGGCGAAGGCGAGACCGTCGTGGTCATCACCGAGGGGGAGATCGGCGAGGACATCGCACACGCGCTCGCCGAGGCCGACGTTGTCAAGACCAGCGAGGCCTTCTACGACCTGCTGCTCGCGCAGGATCCCGCCGCCGAGTTCATGCCGGGTTCGTACAAGGTGAAGTTGCAGATGAGCTCGCAGGCCGCGCTCGATGCGCTGCTTGACCCCGCGAACCGCATGGCCTTCACCGCCATGATTCCCGAGGGGAAGACCGTCAGTCAGACTCTCGAGATCGTTTCGGCGGGCGCCGGGATTCCGCTCGAGGAACTGGAGGCCGCGGCGGAGGATCCCGCCGCCTTTGGCCTGCCGGCTGGCGTCGACTCGCTTGAGGGCTGGCTGTTCCCCGCCACCTACGAGTTTGAGGAGAGCACGACGGGCGCCGAGGCGATTCAGCGCATGGTCGACCGCCAGCGCGAGGTGCTCGACGAATTTGGCGTCGCCGAGGCGGATCGCGAACGCGTTCTGACGATCGCGGCGATGGTGCAGCGCGAGGGCGGCCGCATTGAGGACTTCGCCAAGGTGTCGCGCGTGATCGAAAACCGGCTCGCGCAAGACATGTTGCTGCAGATGGACTCCACCGCACAGTACGGCATGGGCCAGCACGACGATGGCAGCGTGTGGTCGACCGACGAGGCGCTGAGCGACGACAACCCCTGGAACACCTACGTGCACACGGGGCTCCCCAAGGGGCCCATCGCCAACCCGGGGGCCGACGCGATCGAGGCGACGCTCAACCCGGCGCCGGGTGACTGGCTCTACTTCGTTGCAGTGAACCTCGACACCCGCGAGTCGCTGTTCAGCGCGACGCTTGAGGAGCACAATGCTGCCGTGGGCGTGCTGAACGAGTGGTGCGCGGCGAATCCCGGTAAGGGCTGCTAACAGTGTCGCACCAGCAACTCGCTGTGATGGGGGACCCCATCGCACACTCAAAATCGCCTCTGATTCACCGAGCCGCGTACCGCGAGCTCGGGCTGGATTGGCGGTATCGCGCGATCCGGTGCGGGGAGGCGCCCCTCGCGGCGTTCCTCGCGGGCCGCGGGCGCGAGTGGCGGGGGCTGTCGCTCACGATGCCGCTGAAGGACGAGGCCTACCGCCTCGCCCACACGCTTGACGGGACCGCCCGCGAGAGTGGCGTGGTCAACACGCTGCTGCGGCTTGAGGGATCCGACGCGCCGCGGTGGGCTGGATTCAACACCGACGTGGCCGGGCTCGCCCGCGCCATCGCGCGCGCAGGGCTCGACGCGACCCGCACGATCGTGCTGGGCGCGGGCGCGACCGCCGGCTCGGCGATCCTCGCCGCACGACACCTCGGGGCGACTCAGGTCACGGTGATGGCGCGCCGGATCGAGGCCGCGCAGGCTTTGGCCGAGCGTTTCGACGGCACGCAGGGGCCCGCGGGCACCGTATCGGTGCGGGCGGCGGCACTCGCTTCGACACCGGGATCAGTAGCACTTGATTCGACCCTCGTGATTTCGACCCTGCCCGGCCACGGCGTCGACTGGGACGCGCTCGCGGTGCCCGCCGGCAGTGCGCCACTGTTTGACGTCGCTTACAACCCCTGGCCCTCGGCAGCCGCACGCGTGTGGAGCTCGGCCGGAGGCGCCGCACACAGCGGCATCGACATGCTGGTGGAACAGGCCCTGATACAGGTGCGGATCTTCACGCAGGGCGATCCGGAGACCCCGCTTCCTGACGAGGCGCGCGTACTCGCAGCCATGCGAGCCTCCGCGGCCTGACCTTCGCGCCGCGCGAGGTACATCGGGGCCCTCCAAATATGGGAGGATGGTGGGTATGCTGCGTTGGCTCACTGCCGGAGAATCTCACGGCCCAGAATTGATCGCTGTCCTCGAGGGACTGCCCGCGGGCGTGCCCGTTTCGCTTGATGAGATCCGTGCTGATCTCGTCAGGCGCAAGCTTGGCTATGGCCGCGGCTCACGTATGAAGTTCGAACAGGACGAATTGAACCTGTCGGGCGGCGTCGTGCAGGGTGTCTCGATTGGAGGCCCCGTCGCCATTCGTATCGGTAACACCGAGTGGCCCAAGTGGACCGAGGTGATGAGCCCCGAGAAGACCGAGCTCTCTGAGAAGAGCCGCGGTCGCGGTGCCCCACTGACGCGTCCCCGCCCCGGTCACGCCGACCTGGTGGGTATGCAGAAGTATGGCTTTGACGAGGCACGCCCCGTGCTCGAGCGTGCAAGCGCCCGTGAGACTGCGGCACGCGTCGCGCTGGGCGCCGTCGCCCGCGCATTCCTCGCCGAGCTGGGCATCACCCTCGTGAGTCACACCGTGTCGCTCGGTGACGTAGTCGTGCCTGCAGGATCGCCGCTGCCTCGTGCCAGCGACGTCGACGCACTCGACGCCGACCCGATGCGCTGCTTCGATGCGGCCACCAGTGCGCGCATGGTGACCGAGATTGACGACACCAAGAAGTCGGGTGACACCATCGGCGGCATCGTCGAGGTGCTCGCTTACGGCCTGCCGCCCGGGTTGGGCTCGTACGTACATTGGGACCGTCGTCTCGATTCGAGACTCGCTGGTGCCCTCATGGGGATCCAGGCGATTAAGGCGGTCGAGGTCGGCGATGGTTTCGAAACCACCCGTCGACGCGGTTCGGTGGCTCACGACGAGCTGCACATTGAGAACGGCCAGATCGCCCGCGAGACGGGCCGCGCAGGCGGCATCGAGGGCGGTATGACGACCGGTCAGGTGCTGCGCGTGCGCGCGGGCATGAAGCCGATCGCTACGGTGCCCCACGCACTGCCCACCATCGACACTGAAACGGGCGAAGAGGCGAAGGCACACCACCAGCGCAGCGACGTTTCGGCGGTGCCCGCGGCCGGTGTCGTGGCCGAGGCAATGGTGGCCCTCATTCTTGCCGACGCGGTTTCCGAGAAGTTCGGCGGCGATAGCGTAACCGAGACTCGACGCAACCTTGAGTCGTACGTTGCGGCAATCCCCGAGCGGCTTGCGACCGTCATCGAATCGTGAACGCGTCACGGCGAGCCTCGCGCACCGCGGGCCCGCCCACTCACAAGCCAAAGCCCGCGCCGCCGCGCGCGGCTGAGGCTAGTGAGCCCTCTGCGGTGACCCCGCTCCCTGCTGCTGATCAGCCGCAGCAGGGAGCCGGCGTGCCCGCTGTGCCCACCGAGGGCACTGAGGCCTCCGCATCCCGCGTGGGTCGCCCGCGGCGGAGACGCCGCAAGCGCGCCGCTCCCCGGGTTGCAGAGCGCGTGATCGTGTTTGTCGGCCCCATGGCCGCGGGCAAGACCAGCCTCGGTAAGCGCGTCGCACGCGAACTGGGCGTGCCCTTTGTTGATAGCGACGCGGTGTTCGTGCGCTCGCACGGGCCGATTACCGAGTTCTTCGCCAACTACGGAGAGCCCGAGTTTCGGCGCATTGAGGCCGAGGTGATCGCGCGCGAGCTGTCGACCGGGAGCGGGAAGGTCCTTGCCCTGGGCGGGGGGGCCGTGCTCACCGAGTCGACCCGGGAGCTTCTCGCCGCGCATCCGGTCGTGCTGCTCATGACCACGCAGGAGGCGGTGCTGCGCACCGCCAACCTGTCCCGTCGGCCGCTCCTGCGCGACGACCCCAACGCTTGGGGTCGCATTCTCAAGGAACGCAAGCCGCTCTACGACGAGGTCTCAGATGTGACTTTTCGCACCGATCGTGCCACCAAGGAGCAGCTCGCCAGGCGCGTCGCCAACTGGGCGCGCACCTATCGTGGTCGGCGCTAACGGGCTTTTCGAGCGGCACTTGTTTTCCCATCTTTCCCTTCCTCTTACTGCACAGAACGGGGTTCCCCTATGAACCAGGACATCACCGAGATTCAGGTCACCGGCGAGACGAGTTACACCGTCACGGTGGGCCGCGGTGTGCTCGAACGTGTGCCCGAGGCACTCGGCGATCGCGTTTCGAAGATCCTTATTGTGCACACGCCCACCGTGGGTCGCGTGGCGTCAGAGCTGCGCGATGCGCTCGGCGCCCGCTATGACCAGGTGCTGCTTGCCGAGGTGCCCGACGCCGAGTCGGCGAAGCGCATCGAGGTCGCCGCATTCTGCTGGCAGATCATGGGCCAGGCCGACTTCACCCGCACCGACGCCGTCATCGGCCTTGGTGGCGGTGCGGTGACCGACCTCGCTGGCTTTGTGGCGGCCACTTGGCTGCGCGGCGTGCGCCTCATCAACATTCCGACGAGTGTGCTCGGGATGGTCGACGCGGCGGTGGGCGGCAAGACCGGCCTCAACACCGCCGAGGGCAAGAACCTCGTAGGTGCCTTCTACGCACCCGCTGCGGTGATCTGCGATCTTGACCTGCTCGCGACGCTGCCGCGCAACGAGCTGCTCGCGGGCTTCGCCGAGGTCGCAAAGTGCGGTTTCATCGCCGAGCCCGAGATCCTCGATCTGATCGAGGCCAACGTCGCCGTCGCTACTGACCCGTCGACCCCCGAGTTCAAGCGCCTCATCGAGCTGGCCATCGGGGTCAAGGTGCGCGTGGTCTCCGAGGACTTCAAGGAGGGCGGCCTGCGCGAGATCCTGAATTACGGCCACACCCTGGGCCACGCGATCGAGCACGCCGAGCGCTACCAGTGGCGCCACGGCGTCGCGATCTCCATCGGCATGATGTACGCGGCTGAGTTGGGTCGCCTAGCCGGTGCGCTCTCAGACGAGGCTGTGGACCGTCACCGCCGCGTGCTGACACTGCTGACGCTGCCGCTCAACTACCCCGGAGGTCGCTGGCAGAGCCTGCTCGCAGCGATGCAGCGAGACAAGAAAGCTCGGGCAGGCATGCTGCGCTTCATCGTGCTCGACGAGATCGGCAAGCCCCGCGTGCTTGCGGGCGTCGACGAGTCGATGCTGCAGTTCGCCTACCAGGAGATCGCGAACTAGCATCAGCTCATGACTGACGCAACACACGGCAGCCCAGCGGCGACAGAACTGACTCTCGTGAGTTCCTGCCTCGCGGGGCTGCCGTGTCGCTACGACGGCCGGGCTAAGCCCGATGCCGAGATCGTGCGTGCGGTGCGTGAGGGGCGGGCGGGGCCCGCCTGCGCCGAACAGCTCGGCGGGTTACCGACGCCCCGCCCCGCTGCCGAAATCGTGGGCGGTGACGGGCACGATGTGCTCGCTGGCCGGGCCCGCGTGCTTGGCTTGGACGGTGAGGATTTCACGTCGGAGTTTGTGGCGGGCGCCCGCAAGGTGGCCGAGATCGTCGCCGAGCGCGGGATCACGAGCGCGACGTTGCAGGCGCGGAGCCCTTCCTGCGGGGCCGCGCAGGTCTACGACGGCACGCACACGGGGCAGCTCATCCAGGGTGATGGCGTACTCGCCGCGCTGCTCCGGGCTCAGGGCCTCGAGATCGAGACGATCCGGGGCGCATCAGGGGTCTAGCCGCCGACCCTACCGCCCGCGGCGCCGGTACAGCAGCGTCGCGACCGCAAACGCCGCTACGAGGATGCCCGCGCACCAGGCGAGCGCGACCCAGATTTCATCGTCCACCGTGCCGGAGGTCAGGAGCCCCCGCACGCTGTTGACGATGGGCGTGACCGGCTGGTTTTCGGCGAACCAGCGCACGGGCCCCGGCATCGTATCCGTGGGCACGAACGCCGAGCTGATGAACGGGAGAAAAATCAGCGGGTAGGCGAATGCGCTGGCGCCGTCGATGGTCTTCGCGGTGAGGCCGGGGATCACCGCGAGCCACGTGAGCGCGATGGTGAAGAGCCCGAGGATGCCCGCGACGGCAAGCCACTCAAGCAGGGAAAGCGCTCGACCGGAATCCCATGATCAACGCGACTCCCACGACCACCGTGAGCGCGATCGCGTTGGCGACGAGCGATGTGAGCACGTGCGCCCACAGCACAGCGGAGCGGGCCACGGGCATTGACTGGAATCGCTCGAGAATACCCGACTGCAGGTCGGTGAAGAGTCGAAACGCCGTGTACGAGATGCCCGAGGCGATGGTGATGAGCAGGATGCCGGGTAGCAGGTAGCTGACGTAGGAGCCCTGGTAGCTGCCGGTGTTAATCGCACCTCCCAGCACGTAGACGAACAGCAGTAGCATCGCGACCGGCGTAATCGCGGTCGTGATGATGGTGTCGGGGCTACGGAACACGTGTTTGAGTGAGCGGCCCGTGAGCGTCGCGGTGTCACCCAGAATGTGGTTCGTCATGATGCGTCCTCCTCGTGAGACGTGTCGGTGTGAGGGCTCTTCGTGACCGCCAGGTAGATGTCCTCGAGGGAGGGCTGCTGCTCGACGTACCGCTTCTGGGCCGGGGGCAGCAACCGCTTCAGCTCGGGCAAGGTGCCAGAGGTGATGATGCGGCCGGTGTGCAGGATCGCAATGCGATCGGCCAGGTGTTCCGCCTCGTCGAGGTACTGCGTCGTGAGGAGGACGGTCGTGCCGCGGGCCGACAGCGCCTTGATCGTAGCCCACACGGAGCGCCGGGCCTCGGGGTCGAGGCCCGTAGTGGGCTCGTCAAGGAAGATCACTGGTGGGTCACCAACGAGGCCGAGGGCGATGTCGAGACGGCGCCGCATGCCTCCCGAATAGGTAGCGACCTTGCGGTGGGCGGCCTCGGTAAGGGTGAAGTCTTCGAGCAGCCGGTCGGCCACGTCTCGCGGTTGCGCGAGGTGGCGCAGCCGTGCCATGAGCACGAGGTTCTCGCGCGCCGTCAGGGCGTCGTCGACGGCCGCGAACTGGCCGGTCAAGCTGATCAGGGCGCGCACGCGGGCGGGGGAGTCGGTCACATCGTGCCCCAGCACCTCCGCGGTGCCCGCGTCGGGGGAGGTGAGGGTCGACAGAATACGCACGATCGTGGTCTTCCCCGCGCCGTTTGCACCGAGCAGCGCGAAAATCTCCCCGCGCTGCACGTCGAAGTCCACACCGCGAAGCACTGCGACCTTGCCGAATGATTTTTGTAGACCGACGAGCCTGAGTGCGGGGCCCGCCGTCACCTGCGCGTTCATTGGGGTGGCTCACTTTCATGCCGTTCATTCGCTTCGGCTCGCTCAATGGCGGCCGTGAGGCGGGCACGTTCTTTGCTGATCCAGCGGGCCTCCGCGTAGTTCTCGAGGAAGGTCTCGACGAAATAGTTGAGGTATCGCTCGATCGCGGTAATGGCTTCGACTGAGGGGCCCGGCAGGGCCGCCTTGCGCGCCTGGTAGTGCCGGTACTGCTTCTTCTGTTCGAGAGAGCCCGTGACCTTCTCGATCCAATTGGTAGCCATGGTGTTATTTCCCTTCGTGTACTTCGTCGTAGAGTGCTTCGATGCGGCCCGAGAGGGCGTGCCAGGTGTCCCAGAATTCCGCGAGCTGAGCGCGGCCGAGGTGGTTGAGGCTGTACACCTTGCGGGGAGGGCCCAGCTCTGACGGCACCTTCTTGACGTCGACGAGCCTTCTCTTTTCGATCCGGATCAAGAGCGCGTAGACCGTGCCCTCGGCGATGTCGGTGAAGCCCTGCTCGCGCAACCGTGCGGTGATGTCGTAGCCGTGGGCGGGGCCCGAGCGTAGAATTGCCAGCACGATTCCTTCAAGGGTGCCCTTGAGCATCTCGGTCATTTGCTTACTCATGCCAGGCCTCCCGTGCTACTTAGCGTTGTTGAATACCACTACATAGTAACGCTTAGTACCAACCCGCGCAAGAGTGCTTTGCTCCCTAAAATTGCGCACCAAATCCGGGCGCCCCACAAGCGGGGCGCCCGGCCAGCACGGCAGCGGGGCCTAGCTGATCCGGAACCCCTGGCCCGAAATGATGAGCGCGAGCACCCGGCGGTCCTCGGCGTGCATTACACCCTCGACGAAGCGCGACAGCGCGTGGTCGAGGGTGATGGAGCCGGCGCTCGCGGCGACCTTGTGCAGAATCGCGACGAGGGTGCGGGGCGCGAGTACGGTCTCTTCGAGCCCCGGCCGGCCGTCGATGTCGCGCTCGGTTGAAACGTAGTCACCAAAGCCCTCGCCGTGCGCGCCCGCGAAGACCTGTTGGCTCACGAACGCAGCGCGTGCGGCGCGCGTCAGCTCGTCCGCCGTAATGGTGGGGGGCAGTTCACCCCGCGCGTCGACGACGGAGGCGGCGGCGAGCAGGGCATTCTCGCGCGGAAACTCGTCGTAGCGGCGACCCGCGTCGGGGTAGTGCACCCGGTAGCTGCCCGCGCCAAAGCGGTTGACGAGCTCGGCACTCAGGCGGTCGAGCCCGCGGTAGCGGTGCGGGGTCTGTTCGTTGGCGGTCGCGAGAATCGCGAACCCGTGCGCGATCGTGACCGGCAGCCCCGAGTTCTCCTGGACGTGCAACGTGTCGCCGGGGCGCAGCTGCAGGATCCGGTTGAGGCGCTTCAAGAACTCGGCGGGCATTGCGTTCACCTCATCAAGGATCACGGGCCGGCCGTCGATCATCGCCCGCAACAGGGGGCCGGGGGCGAACTGGGTGACGGTCGCGCCGCCCTCGGCACGCAGCTCGTGGGAGCCGATGAGCTGGGCGCTCGTGATGTCGCCGTATCCCGAGACGAGCTCGGGCTCCTCGCCCGTGGCGGAGTGCGCGAGATACTCGGCCAGCGCGGTCTTCGCGCCACCCGTCTCGCCCAACAGCAGCACGGGTTCACCACGCAACACTGCGGGGGTCGCCTCCGCAATGATGCCGCGCATCTGAGCCGTGCGGAGCAGTCCCTCGCGCAACTGAATGCGCGCCTCGCGCAGCCGCAGGGAACCCACCGCCGCGAGCACAGCGTCTCGCTTGGTCGACGAGCCGATCGGGTGGTCAGCACTCGCGGGCGATCCGACCTGGAGGACCAGTGCCTGGCTCGCTCGCTCCGCGGCCTCGCGCAGCTCCGAGGCGCGTGCGCGTTCGCGCGCGGTGAGCTGTCGACTCCCGCGCACCGCGCGTGCGGTGATCCCATCCGCTTGTTCACCCAACTCGCGCGCGCGGAGCTCAGCCCGTCGCAACGTGACGGCCAGCCGCAGCGCGGCGGCGCGCTCGGTCAGGGCGCGGGTCACGATGTCAACGGTGGACTCGTCGCTCAGTAGCTCGTCTCGGCGAGTTTCAAGTGCGGAGAGGTCCGCCTGGTGCTCCACCACGGTGTCGGCGCCCGCCGCTGCCGACTCCATTGCGAGGGCTTGAGCCAGCGCAATTCGCACCGTGCGGGCCTCGTCAGTGACGTGACGCAACTCAGCGAGAACCGGGTGTGAATCAAAGCTCAGCATGCTCGCCACGCTATCACCGGTGCAGGCCCCACCCGCTCAAACTGGCCGATAGTGTGGGATGCATGAGTGGCGAAGCGATGCCCAGCGCCGGCGTAGCAGTGGGGCCGGGAGAGTCCGCCGCGCGCGAGGCGCTGCGCGCGGTCGCGGCGCTCGTGGGCATCCCCGTAACGGTCACGAACGATGACGATTGGCTGCTCGATGAACGGGGCCTGCGCGCGGGGCTCGGTTGGTACGCGCGCCGCGGGCACAGCCCGTCCGAATCCGCCGCCCTCGCACTGCTGCAGCTGTGGGAGGGCGTGCGCGGACCGCGCCTCGCCCCCGAGCGCGCCGCCCGCGCCCGGCTGCTCGCCGTGGCTCGACCCGAACTCTCACCACTGGTGGCTGCGATCGCCCGCGCGCAGGCGGCTGCCGAGGTCATCGCAGCGTTTCCCGGCATGCGGGCGGCGCTCGCGGCGGCCCTGCACCGCGGCCTCCCACGCGACCTCAGCCCGCAGCCACACGGCGACCAGTGGCTCGCTCTCGTGCTCGCCACGGGGTTCGGCGCCCTTACCGAACAGGGATTCACTGGCGTTGACGAGGACGTGCAGTACGAGTGGCTCGGGGCCACCGACTTTGGCGGTGCCGCGGGCCAAGGGGTGCGATGGGTGCTGCGGCCGGATCCGGATCGATCCGCGCTCGAGCGCTTCGAGCGAGCGATTGCCCTGCTCGCGCCCGGATACGAGCGACTGATCGCGGCCGCGGCCCGCGGATTGGGTGCCGATGCGGCCGCTGCCCCGCCCCACGAGGGCGGGGCAGTGAGCGACGATTCAGGCGCTGCCGCGGACGACGCGGAGGCGGGTGGCGAGGGGTCACCCGACGCAGAGGACGCGGGGGAGCAAGGGGCCGCTGCTGCTGAACCCCCGGCCCATGCGAGGCCCGGCGGAGGCGCCGAGGCGGCCGAGGGCGCCGACCTGTTCCAGGCGGAGCAGGCGGGCGAGGTGACGTCATTTCTTGACACCCCGCTGCCCGCAGAGGGCGCGCTCAACGCGGCATTCGCCCCGAGCGACGCCGAGGCGAGCTCGGGGGACTCCAGTGACGTGCGCGCGGGGGCAGGCGGCAGTTTGGCCACTCGGGCCAGCGACTACATGGCGCGCGTGGCATCGCTCGCCTCGAGCATTGAGCACATGCGCGACGTGTGGCACGAGGTGACGGCCGAGCGCGTGGCCCGCGTGGCCTCGTTCGGGAGGCGCCCGGAGGTCGAAGGGGAATCGCTCGACACACGGGCCCTCGCTGACGGGCTTGCCCAAGTGCGTGCCGGGGTCAGCCGCCCCCGCGTCTTTCTGCAGCGAGAACATCGCACGCGTCGCACGCAGCGCAGCGGAAACACCGACTACGTGCTGTTGATCGACCGCTCGGCCTCGATGCAGGGGCGCCCCGCGCGCGCGGCGGCGGACGCCGCGATCGTGATGCTTGAGGGATTGGCCGCCGCCGCACGCGATATTGCCGCGGCCGAGGCAGCGAGCGGCCTCGACCTCGAACTCCAGCTACGCACCGCGCTGATCGTGTTTGATGCGCGGGCACAGGTGGTGAAGCCGCTGTCATCGGGCATGAGCGATGACGTGCGCGCCGACCTGCTCGCTGCGATTCTGACGCCACAGGGCTCGACCAACGACTCGGCCGCCCTCACGGCGGCCACGGAGCAGCTGAGGGGTGGTTCCGAGGCGCTGCAGCGGCGCCGGATCGCGTTTGTGTTGAGTGACGGCGGAACGAACGATGCGGTCGCTGCTGAACACGCCTTGCGCAGGCTCCGGGCCACGGGTGTCACCGTCTTTGGCATCGGCCTGGGGAGCGACGATTTGAGTGAACGCTACGCCCCCCACGGCTCCCGAGTGGACGACCCGGAACTGCTCGCTGAGGTCATCAGCACGCTGATAGCGCGCCATCTGCCCTAGGCGGTTCACGATCGCGAGCGGCCTCCTTCGTGAGATACGGTGAATGCGTGCGACGAATTTGCGGCGCAGCGGTGACGCAGCATGGAAGGCGCGCGACATGAGTGATCAGCAGCACACGACGGAACTTCTACGCAACCTGTTTCCCGATCTCGCACAACAGCTCGATCGCGCCCTTGAACACTCGGGCGCGGTGGATGGCACCGCGGGGTTCGAGGCCAGTCTGGGCGATGCTGTCGGCGTGTTCCAGCAGCGGCACGCGGCGCTGGCCTGGCACGACGTCGCTGACGAAGCGGCACGCGGTGCCGTGCTGGCGTCGTTTGAGGCCGTGCGCGGGGTGCTGCGAGACAGCGGCTTTGCGCTTCCCGCCCCCGAGAGTTTTGCTTCCATCGTGGACCTGGACCTATTTGCCGAGCGTTACAATCCCGGCCTGGCCGTGGTGCCGGCGCCCCATGGACTCGGGCTTGCGGGGTGGCAGCGGCTGTTTGAGCTCGCCGCGGCCAGGCAACCGCATCGCCTCGATGCCCGGGAGCCACTCATCGTTGCGTCCGAGGCCGTGCGCGAGTTCGGTGTGCTCGAAAGCCAGCGCGCTGAACCAGCGGTCACCGGATCCGCTGCGGGAGTGCGGTGGAGCCTGCGACTGGTGCCTGCCGGTCCGGCCCCGGCGCTGTTGGGTTTGAACTATGAGCACGGTCCGCACGTCACGATGCCCGAGATGCTAATGCTCCAGCTCATGCGCATCACAAGCGGAGAGGAACCGCTCGACCAGGCCAGCTTTACCTGGATCGCGGGAGGCCTATCGGGGGGCAAGCTGGCCGCTCGTCACGTCTATGACGCTGCCGACCTTGCGGTGCGGGTGAGCTGCCGTGAGATTGGCAATCAGGGCCCGCACCTTGGTGCACGCGCCCCGATTGAGCTTGTGGGCTAGTCACCGAGCCAAAGTCGGAACCCATTACAGTATGTAATGATTCAGTCTGTAATCGGGCTATCGTCGTGAATTTATTTCCATACGCTGGTGGCGTCATCGCGGGTCGAAGGCAGCCGGCTCGCCTGGCCCCACGCCTGAATGTCTTCGGGGAGCTGCAGCTCCTCCGGAACGGCTCCCGTCTTTTCGATCAGTTCGTCAATCTTCACGACGCCACCCTCGCGGCGGAGGATGCGGGCCCGCACGATGGCGCGGGCGTAGATCTCGGGGCTTCCGGGGTGCGCTGACCGGGCGCCAGCGGGGCGAGTGAAGCGCTGTTCGAGATAGACGGCTTGGTCGTCAAATCCGAGAATGCGAGACTCGATCGCAAACTTCTTCCACGGGTTGAGCGACCGGCGATAGGTGATGGTTTGGGCGACGACGACCGGGTACCACCGCTCGCGCGTAAACAGGTCCCAGGTGCCGTTGCGCTTGATGAGATCGAAGCGCGCCACATCCATGATCGACAGGTACTTCCCGTTGTTCATGTGCCCCAACATGTCAGTGTCCGTGGGCCAGACCCGAAACTGTGACACGCCAACGTCGGCGAACCCCAGCGGGGCCCCCTTCGACGCCACGAACCGGAGATGCCAGAGCGTGCGAAAGATCATGTGCATGGCGTGGAGCCTACTCCGCCCCGCCGATTCGAAGTCGCGTTCACTCGGCGCGTGCGCTTTCCAGGGAATTCTCCCGCGTGGGGCGTATACTTGATCGGCGCTCATTTCGCGCATGTACCTTATAGAATCCGGAGAATTACCGCATGGCATCGTCGAACGACATTAAGAACGGCACCGTTATCAAGGAGGCCGGCCAGCTCTGGAGCGTGGTTGAGTTTCAGCACGTAAAGCCCGGCAAGGGCGGCGCTTTCGTGCGCACCAAGCAGAAGAACGTCGTCTCGGGCAAGATCATCGACAAGACGTACAACGCCGGTGCAAAGATCGAGACGGCCAATGTTGACCGCCGCGATTTCCAGTACCTCTACCAGGACGGCGCTGACTTCGTCTTCATGGATCAGACGGACTACGACCAGATCTCCGTGTCGCCCACCGTGGTCGGCGACGCCTCGAAGTTCATGCTCGAGAACCAGAAGGTGCAGATCGCGCTGCACGACGGCGAGCCCCTTTACGTCGAAATGCCCGCTTCAGTTGTGCTCGAGGTGACCTACACCGAGCCCGGCCTTCAGGGTGACCGCTCCACCGGCGGCACCAAGCCCGCGACGGTTGAGACCGGCGCAGAGATTCAGGTGCCCCTCTTCCTGAACACCGGCACCAAGGTCAAGGTCGACACCCGCACGGGTGAGTACCTCGGCCGCGTGAACGACTAACCCCGGTGTCGGCACGTACCAAGGCGCGCAAGCGCGCCCTTGACATGCTGTTTCAGGCGGATGTGCGCGATGAGCCCGTCGCAATCATCGTTGCCTCGGAGGCCCAGCGGGCCTCTAGTGAGCCCGACCGTGCAGCTTCGTGGCTGTATGCACGGGAGATCGTGGATGGTGTCACCGATCATCTTGACGAGATCGACGAGCTGATTGTGAGCTACTCGCAGGGCTGGACGATCGATCGAATGCCGCACATCGACCGCGCGCTGCTGCGCATCGCGTCGTGGGAGCTTCTCTTTAACGACGAGGTTCCCGCGGCGGTCGCGATCGACGAGGCGATCGAGCTGGCGAAGGAGTATTCCACGGAGGACTCCAGCCGCTTTGTCAACGGTGTACTCGGCAAGATCGCCGACCACGCCAAGTAGGTAGCGCCGGGATCTGCGAGGATCACGACGGCATGCATAAAGGGTCCGCACTCATTGAGTGCGGACCCTTTTGTGTCTCACGCCTTGCAGTGCGTGCCTGAGAAACGGATTCGGGGGAGCAGAGGGGTGTCTCGGCGCATATTGCCCGTGTCATGCGCTATACTTATCTGGTTACAGCTTTTCTTTAAGGACCGTCCCGTGAGGCGGAGAAGGGGGGCTCGAATATGGGTACGCGAACTGTGCTGGAAAGCGCTGACATCTCGCGGGCGCTGACTCGAATCTCGCACGAAATCATTGAGGCCAACAAGGGTGTTGACGGCCTCGTGTTGGTGGGGATTCCCACGCGAGGTAGTCTCCTGGCTCAGCGCATTGCGGCCATCATCTCTCGCATCTCGGGCACCGATATTCCCGCGTGCAGCCTCGACGTCACGATGTACCGTGATGATCTCGCGAGCAAGCCCACGCTGACGCCGCAGCCCACCGATATGCCGGTGGCCGGCATCGACGACGCTACCGTTGTGCTGGTTGACGACGTGCTGTACTCAGGACGCACCGTGCGCGCCGCCCTCGACGCCCTGCGCGATCACGGCCGCCCACGCGCTGTGCGCCTCGCGGCGCTGATCGACCGCGGCCATCGCGAGCTTCCCATCCGCGCCGACTACATCGGCAAGAACCTGCCGAGCGCAAAGCACGAGCGAATCTCGGTACGCCTGACCGAGCACGACGGCGTCGATGAAGTCACCATCTCTTCCGAGGACGAAGCGCACACCCTGGGGGCCACCGCGTGAGGCACTTGCTCGACACCCGCACGCTCAGCCGTGACGATGCGATTCTGATTCTCGACACCGCCGAGGACATGTCCGCGACCCAACAGCGTGAGGTCAAGAAGCTCCCCACGCTGCGCGGCAAGTCAGTCGTCAACCTCTTCTTCGAGGACTCGACCCGCACCCGCATCTCGTTCGAGGCCGCAGCGAAACGCCTCAGCGCCGACGTCATTAACTTCAGCGCCAAGGGCTCCTCGGTATCGAAGGGCGAAAGCCTGAAGGACACCGCACAGACCCTCCAAGCGATCGGCGCTGATGGCGTTGTGATCCGGCACCCCGCCTCGGGAGCGCCCGCGCGCCTCGCGAGCAGCGAGTGGATCGATGCCGGCGTGCTGAACGCCGGTGACGGTACTCACGAGCATCCCACGCAGGCGCTGCTCGACGCGTTCACCATGCGCCGCCGGATTCACGGCGAGGCGAGCCGCGGGCGCGGTCTCGACGGGGTTTCCGTCGTGATCGTGGGCGACATCGCCCATTCGCGCGTGGCCCGCTCGAACCTGTGGTTGCTTGGCACGCTGGGCGCCCGCGTCAGCTTCGTGGCACCCGAAACGCTACTGCCGTTCGGCGCGCGCGGTTGGCCCGTCGAGATCTACCACTCGCTTGACGAAGCCCTGCGCATCGAGCAGCCCGATGTCGTCATGATGCTGCGCATCCAGACGGAGCGGATGCATGCCGCCTTCTTCCCGAACGAACGCGAGTACGCCCGCAATTGGGGCCTCGACAACGCCCGCCTCGCGCGCCTGACGGACACCGCGATCGTGATGCACCCCGGGCCGATGAACCGCGGCCTCGAAATTTCTTCCGCCGCCGCCGATTCCCCGCGCTCGACCGTGCTTGAGCAGGTCGCGAACGGTGTCTCGGTGCGCATGGCTGCCCTATACCTACTTCTATCTGGAGAGCGAGGATCCGCCGCATGAACGCTGCAGCACCCACCAACCCCGACCTGCTGATTCGCGGCGTACGCGTCGCCGCAGAGCTCACCGAGCGCACCGCGGGCGCCGATGTGGCCCTGACCGGGGCCCCGGTTGACCTGCGCATCGTCGACGGCATCATCGCCGAGCGCGGCACGGGCCTCGAGGCACGCGGCGAACGCGAGATCGATGGCGCGGGCCTCGTCGCGATGACCGGTCTCGTCGACCTGCACACCCACCTGCGCGAGCCCGGGTTCGAGCAGTCCGAGACCGTGCTCACCGGATCGCGTGCCGCCGCCGCTGGCGGCTTCACGACCGTCTTCGCGATGGCCAACACGCTCCCCGTGCAGGACACAGCGGGTGTCGTTGAGCAGGTCCAGGCACTGGGCGACGCGGCCGGCTACGCCACCGTGCGCCCCATCGGCGCCGTGACCGAGGACCTCGCAGGCTCCAAGCTTTCCGAGATCGGCGCCATGGCGCAGTCGCGCGCCGCGGTGCGCGTCTTCTCCGACGACGGTAAGTGCGTGCACGACGCGCTGCTGATGCGCCGCGCACTCGAGTACGTCAAGACGTTTGACGGCGTCGTCGCACAGCACGCGCAGGATCCGCGCCTCACCGAGGACGCACAGATGAATGAGGGCGCACTGTCGAGCGAGCTCGGCCTCAAGGGCTGGCCCGCCGTCGCCGAGGAGTCCATCATCGCGCGCGACGTGCTGCTCGCTGAGCACACCGGCTCGCGGCTGCACATCTGCCACCTCTCGACCGCCGGTTCGGTCGAGGTCGTGCGCTGGGCGAAGGCTCGCGGCATCAACGTCACGGCAGAGGTGACACCGCACCACCTGATCCTCACCGAGGATCTCGCACGCAGCTACGACCCCCGCTACAAGGTCAACCCCCCGCTGCGTCGTGAGGAGGACGTGCACGCGCTGCGTCGCGCCGTCGCCGAGGGGGTCATCGACATCGTCGCGACCGACCACGCGCCGCACCCCACCGAGGCCAAGGAATGCGAGTGGGCCGCCGCCGCGTTCGGCATGGTCGGCCTGGAATCGGCGCTGCCGATCGCGCTGCTCACCCTGGTGCGCGAGGGGCACTCAAGCTTCGCCGAGGTTGAGCAGCTGCTGTCGCAGCGCCCCGCCGAGATCGGTCGACTCGAGGGTCATCCCGAGACGCTCGAGGTGGGTCAGCCCGCAGACATCGTGCTGTTCGATCCCGCGGGCTCGAGCGAGTTCGACGTGGCTCGCCTTGAGGGTCTCAGCGTGAACTCGCCCTTCCTCGGCATGGAGCTGCCCGGACGCGTGGCCTACACGGTGCGCCGCGGCTACCTCACCTGCGACGGCGGAGTGCTCGTCGCTCCCGAGACCGTGGCCGAGGCCGCTCGGGCCGCGGGGGCGGTGCAGGCGTGAGCCGCACCGGTTTTGCCATCCTGATGGTGGGGATTGCGGTCGCGATCCTCGCCCTCATGTGGCTGGGTTGGCGCGGCCGCGCGAGGCGCGACTCGGGCATCGTGCTCGCGGCGCAGGTCCTCGCGGGTGCAGCACTCGCCGAGTTCACGGGCGTGCAGTACGTTTCGACCACGCCGCTGGGCCGCCCGCTCGAGCGCGTTGCGATCCCGGGGCTGCGCTACAAGGGACTCGCCGCACTGTCGGTGCGTACCGATGGCGTGGAGATCGCAGTGACGGGCGAGACGCCCGTGACGATCCCCGCTGCAGCCCTGCTGGGCACGTCGCGCGCGAGCGGTCGGGTCGGCAAGGCAGTCGAGTCGGGCGGACTCGCGGTGCTCGAATGGCAGAGCACCGAGGGCCAAGCGTTTGAATCGGGCTTCCGCTTCGCGGCGCCCAGCCAGCAGGCTGAGTTCGAGGCCGCAGTGGCCCAGCTCACCACTTAATCCACCGCACCGGCCGATCAGGCCGCTGCGAATGACTCATCACATTTCACAGATACAACTCAGGAGGACGCGTGACTACGCAGACGACCGATGTAACGGTGCCCCCAGCTGCTGCTGTGGCTCAGGGCCCCGCAGTGCTGGTGCTCGAGGACGGCACGCGATACGCTGGCCGCGCTTACGGTGCTACGGGCCAGACGCTGGGCGAGATTGTCTTCTCGACCGGCATGACGGGCTACCAGGAAACCCTCACTGACCCCTCGTACGCGGGGCAGATCGTCATGATGACGGCGCCGCACATCGGCAACACCGGCGTCAACGATGCCGACAAGGAATCACGCAAGATGTGGGCCTCGGGCTTCATCGTGCGCGATCCTGCGCGCCGCATCTCGAACTTCCGCGCCGAGCGTTCGCTCGACGAGGATCTCGTCGCGGACGGCGTCGTCGGCATCTCGGGTATCGATACCCGCGCTGTGACGCGCCGGATCCGCTCCGCAGGCGCCATGCGCGCCGGCGTGTTCTCGGGCGCGGCCCTCGAACTCAGCGATGACACGCAGCTCGCGCTCGTCATCGAGCAGGCCGGCATGGAGGGCAAGAACCTCTCTGAGCTCGTCACGACGCCCGAGCGCTACGACGTTCCCGTCGCCGAGGGCGTGGACCGGATCGGTACGATCGCCGTGCTCGATCTCGGTATCAAGCGCCAGACGGTGAGCTACCTCGCCGAGCACGGCTTCGACGTCGCAGTGCTGCCCGCCTCAACGACCATCGCGCAGCTGCGCGAGATTGCCCCCGACGCGGTGTTCTTCTCAAACGGCCCCGGCGACCCCGCCGCAAGCGGCGCTCAGGTCGAGCTGCTCGCAGAGGTGCTGCGCGACGGCGTGCCCTACTTCGGCATCTGCTTCGGCAACCAGCTGCTCGGCCGTGCCCTCGGCCTGAACACCTACAAGCTGCCCTTCGGACACCGCGGCATCAACCAGCCCGTGCTCGATAAGCGCACCGGCCAGGTACAGATCACGGCGCAGAACCACGGCTTCGCCGTCGAGGCTCCCATCGAGGGCGAGTTCGCCTCACCGGCCGGGTTTGGTCGCGTGCAGGTCAGCCACTACAGCCTGAACGACCAGGTGGTGGAGGGGCTCGAGTGCCTCGACATCCCCGCGTTCTCTGTGCAGTTCCACCCCGAGGCAGCGGCAGGCCCGCACGACGCCTTCTACCTTTTTGAACGCTTTGCAGATTCGGTTCGCGCGCACCAGCAGCGCGCCAACGCCGGCACCAAGGAGACCATCTAATGCCTAAGCGCACAGACATCAATTCTGTTCTCGTTATCGGCTCAGGGCCGATCGTCATTGGCCAGGCCTGCGAGTTTGACTACTCGGGCACCCAGGCCTGCCGCGTGCTGCGCGAGGAGGGCGTCCGCGTCATCCTCGTGAACTCGAACCCGGCCACGATCATGACCGACCCCGACTTCGCTGACGCGACCTACATCGAGCCGATCACCACCGAGGTCATCGAGTCGATCATCGCCAAGGAGAAGCCCGACGCGATCCTGCCGACGCTGGGCGGCCAGACCGCACTGAACGCGGCAATGGCACTGCATGAGCAGGGCATCCTCGCGAAGTACAACGTGGAGCTCATCGGTGCGAAGCCCGAGGCGATCAACCGCGGCGAAGACCGCCAGATCTTCAAGGAACTCGTCCTTGAGTGCGGCGCTGACGTCGCAAAGTCGTACATCGCAAACACGGTCGAAGAGGCGAAGGAGTTCGCGAAGGACCTGGGTTACCCCCTCGTCGTGCGCCCCTCGTTCACCATGGGCGGTCTCGGTTCGGGCTTCGCCTACACCGAGGAGGAGCTCGTACGCATCGTCGGCGACGGCCTGCACTACAGCCCCACCACCGAGGTACTGCTCGAGGAGTCGATCCTCGGGTGGAAGGAGTACGAGCTCGAGCTGATGCGCGACAACGCCGGCAACTCGGTGGTCGTGTGCTCGATCGAGAACTTCGACGCCGTTGGCGTGCACACGGGTGACTCGATCACCATGGCACCCGCGCTGACGCTCACGGACCGTGAGTACCAGAACCTGCGCGACATCTCGATCGACATCATTCGCTCGGTGGGCGTCGACACGGGCGGCTGCAACATTCAGTTCGCCATCGACCCCAAGACCGGTCGCGTCATCGTGATCGAGATGAACCCCCGCGTCTCGCGTTCCTCGGCGCTCGCGTCGAAGGCTACCGGGTTCCCGATCGCCAAGATCGCCGCGAAGCTCGCACTGGGCTACCGCCTCGACGAGATCACGAACGACATCACGCAGAAGACGCCCGCGAGCTTCGAGCCCTCGATTGACTACGTCGTGGTGAAGGTTCCCCGCTTCGCGTTCGAGAAGTTCCCCGCCGCCGACGACACGCTGACCACGACCATGAAGTCTGTGGGCGAGGCAATGGCGATCGGTCGTAACTTCACGACCGCACTGCAGAAGGCGCTGCGCTCGCTCGAGAAGCGCGGCAGCTCGTTCCACTGGGGCGAGGAGACCCGCCCGGTTGAGGAGCTGCTCGAGACCATGGTGCGCCCCACCGACGGCCGCATCATCGACATTCAGCAGGCATTCCGTCTCGGCGCATCGATCGAGCAGGTTTTTGCTGCGACCGCGATCGACCCCTGGTTCCTCGACCAGATCGTGCTCATCAACGAGGTCGCTGACCGCGTCAAGGCTGCAGCGCAGCTCTCGATCGAGCTGCTCACCGAGGCGAAGGACCACGGCTTCTCGGACGCTCAGATCGCGCAGCTGCGCGGCGTCAGCGAGTCTGAGATTCGCGGCCTGCGCCACGGCCTCGGCCTGCGCCCCGTCTTTAAGACGGTCGACACGTGCGCCGGCGAGTTCCCCGCGCTCACGCCGTACCATTACTCGTCCTACGACCTCGAGACCGAGGTGACGCCGTCTGATCGCAAGAAGATCGTGATCCTCGGTTCGGGCCCCAACCGCATCGGTCAGGGCGTCGAGTTTGACTACTCGTGCGTGCACGCCTCGTTCGCCCTGTCTGAAGCGGGCTACGAGACGATCATGATCAACTGCAACCCCGAGACGGTTTCGACCGACTACGACACGAGCGATCGTCTCTACTTCGAGCCGCTCACGCTCGAGGACGTGCTCGAGGTCATCCACGCAGAGCAGGCTTCGGGCGAGCTCGTCGGCGTCGTCGTGCAGCTGGGTGGCCAGACGGCCCTCGGACTCGCGCAGCCGCTGAAGGACGCTGGCATCCCGATCCTGGGCACCACGCCTGAGGCGATCGACCTGGCTGAGGAGCGCGGCGCGTTCGCCGAGATTCTCGACCGCGCTGGCATCCTCGCGCCCCGCAACGGCACCGCTATCGACAAGGAGGGCACGATTCGTGTCGCCGAGGAGATCGGTTACCCCGTACTCGTGCGCCCCTCGTTCGTGCTCGGCGGCCGTGGCATGGAGATCATCTACGACACGGCATCGGTGCACGGCTACTTCGAGCGCATCGAGGGCCACGCCCTTGTGGGCCCGGGCCACCCGCTGCTGATCGACCGCTTCCTCGACGACGCGATCGAGATCGACGTTGACGCGCTCTTCGACGGCGAGCAGCTCTACGTGGGCGGCATCATGGAGCACATCGAGGAGGCCGGAGTTCACTCGGGCGACTCGAGCTGCACCCTGCCTCCCATCACCCTCGGTCACGCTGACCTGGCCCGCGTGCGCGAGGCGACCCAGGGCATCGCCGAGGGCATCGGCGTGCGTGGTCTGCTGAACGTACAGTTCGCGATCGCTCAGGGCGTCCTCTACGTGCTCGAGGCAAACCCCCGCGCAAGCCGCACGGTTCCGTTCGTCGCAAAGGCGCTCGGCATCCCGGTAGCAAAGGCCGCATCGCGCATCATGGCTGGCGAGTCGATCCAGCAGCTCATCGACTCGGGCTTCCTGCCCGAGCGCGACGGCTCGCGCGTGCCGATCGATGCTCCGATCGCGGTGAAGGAGGCCGTGCTTCCGTTTAAGCGCTTCCACACCAAGGACGGCCAGGTCGTTGACTCGCTGCTCGGGCCCGAGATGCGCTCGACCGGTGAGGTCATGGGCATGGACCGCGACTTCCCGACCGCGTTCGCAAAGAGCCAGGCCGCCGCAGGCAGCGCGCTGCCCACCGAGGGCACCGTGTTCCTGTCGGTTGCCGACCGTGACAAGCGTGCGGTTGTGCTGCCGGCCCTGCGTCTGCAGGAGCTCGGCTACACGATCCTCGCCACCCAGGGCACCCAGGTGGTTCTGGCGCGAAACGGCATCAAGTCGCAGACGGTGCTCAAGCACTCGGCCCGCAACGAGGGCGAGACCATCGTCGATCTGATCAACGGCCAGCGCGTCGACATGATCGTGAACACCCCCTCCGGCAGCGCGGCTCGCGCCGACGGCTACGAGATTCGCGCGGCTGCGGTTGCTGCGGGTATCCCGGTGTTCACGACGATCTCGGAGCTCTCCGCAGCAGTCGGCGCGATGTCGGCCTCCGCAATTGCTTTCGATGTGAAGTCGCTGCAGGAGTACGAGGCAGACCGCGTCGATGCACGGGCTACACAGGGCGCGTGATGACCAACGCATCACCCACGTTCGGGGGGAGGCTCGCCGCGGAATTCGCGGCGGGCCACCACCTGTGCGCCGGCATTGATCCCCACGAGGCGCTGCTCGCTGACTGGGGCGTGGCCGACGATGCTGCTGGCGCTGAGCGGATGGGCCGTGACGTCGTCGCGGCCGCCGCCGGCGTCGCCGCGTGTGTAAAGCCGCAGATCGCCCTGTTCGAACGGTTCGGCTCGGCCGGGTTCGCCGCCCTCGAGCGCGTCTTTGCCGACGCGCGCGAGGCTGGCCTGCTGGTCGTCGCCGATGTAAAGCGGGGCGACATCGGATCCACGTTTGCGGCTTACGCGAACGCCTGGCTGATGCCCGGGGCACCGCTCGAGGCCGACGCGATGACGGTGGTCGCCTACCAGGGCTTTGAGAGCCTGGCCGGGGCGTTCACGCACGTCGAGCACCACGGCAAGGGCCTGTTCGTGCTCGCCGCGACCTCGAACCCCGAGGCGCGCGAGGTGCAGCGAGCAGTGCGCGCCGACGGCCGCACGGTCGCAGCGGCCATGGTCGCTGACGCCGAGGCATGGAACGGTGCGCACGAGGCCGCACGCACCGCGGCAGGGTCCACTCCCGACGCGGTCGGCTCGATCGGGGTGGTGCTCGGCGCCACCCTCGAACTCGCCGACTTCGGCATCGAGACGGGGGAGCGGCCTGCGGGACCCGCACTGCCCGTGCTCGCGCCCGGCTTCGGCCACCAAGGCGCCCGCATCGAGGATGCGCACCGCATCTTCGGCGGCATCGGACAGGCGCTGCTGGCGAACGAGTCGCGCAGCATTCTGCGCGGTGGGCCCACGGGCCTCGCGATCCGGATCGAAGAGCGAGCCGCCGCAATTCGCACCGCGCTCGAACAGTAACGCCTCGCGCGTCCAGTAACTCCGCAGCACCAAACGCTCGGTGGGCAGCCTTGGCTGCCCACCGAGCGTTTTGCATTTGCTGAAAGCGACGTGCCCGTCTCGCGGGTAATGTGGCCTGACCGGGCAGAATGAGGGTATCGTGGGGATAATGAGCGAGAAGATGCACTCGGGTGCTCACCCGATGCCTACAGTTGATCGGGCGGCCGCAAGCCGTGCCGCAGTCGCGGCCCGTCAGGCCCGCGCCGAACTCAAGCGCAAGCTGCGCAGCGGTGAGATTACCCCGCTGCGCGTGCTCGAGCAGTCTCTCGTGCCGAGCAGCGCTGCGGCGACGCTTCGCATTACCGACTTCCTGCTATCGTTCCCCGCGATTGGTGAGGTGAAAGCCGACCGCGTGCGACGCGAGCTTGAGATCTCTGAGAAGAAGCGCCTGGGCGGCCTCGGCAAGCTGCAGCGTGACCGGCTGACCGATTTCGTGCGGGACCGCATGGGCGTGGCAGATCAGGGCGCTCGTCCGCCCCTCACCGTGCTCGCCGGGCCCACGGCCGTAGGCAAGGGCACGGTCGTCAGCTACATTCGCGAGCACTTCCCTGAGGTGCGACTGTCAGTGTCGGCGACGACCCGGGACCCCCGCCCCGGCGAGGTCGACGGCTCGCACTACTACTTTGTCGATGAGGAGCGCTTCGACCGCATGCTCGCGAGCGGCGACCTACTCGAGTGGGCCACCGTGCACAACAAGTACCGCTACGGTACGCCGCGCGGCCCCGTGGTCGAATCTGCTGAGCGCGGTGAACTGATGCTGCTCGAGATCGACCTCCAGGGCGCCCGCCAGGTACGCGCGAGCATGCCCGAGGCCAAGCTCGTGTTCCTCGCCCCGCCCAGCTGGGACGAGCTGGTGAATCGGCTGGTTGGCCGCGGCACCGAAGACGAAGAGGAGCGCGCGCGCCGGCTCGAAACCGCAAAGGTGGAGCTGGCGGCAGCAGAAGAGTTTGACGAGATCATCGTGAATGATGAGGTTCCCCGCGCGGCCGAGCAACTGCTCGCCGTGATGCGTGGCGAGCGGAACGCGAGCGCATGACCCTCCTACCCCAGATGCACGCCGCGCTCGCTCTGATCGGCGCAACGGCGGGTTCGGCCGATCAGGTGGAGCTTGATCCGCAGCAGTTCTGGGGCATCCCCGTCGCCCTCGTTGGTGCGGTGTTCCTCGCATTCGGTGCCCAGTATCAATCACGCGGCCTGAACAAGGTCGAGCGGCTCACGGGCCAAAGCGCTGGCTCGGGGCTTTCGCTGCGGCACATATTGAAGCTTGTGGCGCGCCCATCATGGTTGATTGGCACGATCCTCCTCGGCCTCGCCGTCGTCTTTCAAATCGGCTCGCTGTCGCTGTCGCCACTCATCGTGGTGCAGCCCATTGGCGTCGTGGGGCTCGTCATCACCTCGGTGCTGAACTCCCGTCTCAGCGGAGTAAAGCTGGGCAAGCGCGCCCGCGCCTCGATCGCCATGTGCGTGGCCGGCATCGTCGCGTTCGTGACCATTGCTGCATTCAGCGCCGCCGATCGGCCCGTCACCGACCAGAAGCTCATCACGATTCTCGTGTTGTTTGGCATCGTGTTTCTCGCGACGGTGGTCACGCTGATTGCCCTGCGCCACCGCGCAATCGCGCTGCTCTACATCGTGGGGGCGGGCGTGCTCTACGGCTTCGTAGCAACCTTCGCGAAGGCTGTCATTGGGCGCATGCAGCAGGGCGAGTTCGACTGGCTCACCTGGGTGTGTGTGCTCGCACTCGTGTCGGGCGCCCTGGTGGGCATGGTCTACGTGCAGAACGCCTACTCTTCGGGGCCGCCCGATCTGGTGGTCGCGGGGCTCACCGTCATCGACCCGCTCGTCGCGGTGCTCATCGGCATCGTGGTGCTGAACGAGGCCGCCGGAGCCTCGGGCTGGGCCATCCTCGGATTCGTGCTCTCGGGCATTGTCGCGGTCATCGGTGTGGTGGGGCTCGCAAAATTTCACCCGCAGACCGGCCAGTCGGTGCTGGTGGACGAGCACGCAGAGAACTCACGCAGCTCGGACACGGCTGGCAGCTGAGCCTGCAGTTAGGCTCGTGGCGCCCCGCGGCCGGGCCGAAAGGCCGACACCGTGGGTTCGTGCGCGATCCAGAATCGCCACGGAAATGCCGGGCCGCCAGCTTCGCCCGCGACTCCGACGCGGGGCCCGGATTGAATACTCGTGAGATCGAAACTCGCAGTTCGCGGATCCACGCGAAATGGGGGCGCGAACAGGTCGAGCCCGTCGTGGGTCTCGCGCGCGAGACCCAGGGCCGCGGCAACGTTGCCCGGGCCGCGAGCCAGCATGCGCGCGCTGATGGCGGGCGCATCGGGATCCGGATCGTGCGTGCCGCGCCGCTTGCGGTGGCGTCGCGCCTCAGCAAGCACTGCCCCGTCGATGATCTCGCCCGAGCGAATCAGGACGCCCGAGGCGACATCTTCGGGGGAGCAGACCATGTTGATCGCATGGTGCATGCCGTAGCTGAAGTAAACGTAGGCGTGGCCGGGTGGGCCGAACATAGACCCGTTGCGGTCGGTGCGCGCCCGGCGCGCGTGGGAGCCGGGGTCGTAGGGGCCGGGGGCCCCGAGGCCGTGGTACGCCTCCACCTCGGTGATGCGGAGCGTCACCGAACCAGCCTCGGACTCGACGGTCAGCTGCGCGCCGAGCAGCCGGGGCGCCACTTCGAGAGCCGGGGGAAGAAAGAACGCGCGATCCACCTCTCCAGTGTGTCACTGTTGCGCGGAGTACAGTGAGAACGTGAGTATTCAGTTTCAACCACCGATCAGTCCCGACGAGCCGCAGAGCGCCGGTGCGGGCATACCTCGCCGCCCCAGCGGAGTCTGGGGTTTCGTCGCGGGTGGCGTCATGATCGCCGCGGGCCTCGGCCTGATCGTGTGGCCGATTTTCGCGGCCACCTGGCTGCTGGGCGTGCTCGTGGGCGCGGCCCTACTGGTCAACGGGATCGGGCTCATGACCCGCGGTGGCGTGGGTCTGATCGGCGGCGCACTGCTCGGGCTCCTGGGCGTGCTCGCATTTCTCATGCCCGATGCGATCGCGACCGCGATTGTGACGTTCGCGGGGGTCGGCTTCATCGCCCTCGGAGCGATCTGGATCGCGTTCGCCTCGCGATTCATTGCCGCGGCGGCCGCGCGCGCCGGTGGGCGTGGCCTCGGGAAAGTTACCGCGCTATTGCCCGGAGCGCTGCTCGCCGCGGGCGGGGTGGTCGCCCTCATCTGGCCCGACCTCGCCCTCGCGGTCGTCGCCGTGATCGGCGGCCTCTGCCTGATCGCTCTCGGCGTCTTCGTCGTGTGGCTGACGCGCAAGCTGCGCCGCGGTGGCCCGGCGTCGCAGACGACGATTATTCTGTAGCCAGCGTCGCAGAGACAGCAAGAGCCCGGTGAGACTTCACCGGGCTCTGTGTCGGTAGGGCGGACGGGACTTGAACCCGTGACCGAACGATTATGAGTCGTGTGCTCTAACCAACTGAGCTACCGCCCCAAGACAACCCTCTCATCTTAGTGGGTTTCGCAGGCGCGCCAGCATTTGCGGCTGGCGTGCCGCCGCGTCACCTGGCAGTCGCCCGAGGGGTACCAAGCGTAGCCTCACCTTGCTTGATTGCGCGCCAAAAACGCGTAGCGTTAGGGGTGTTCGCACGACAGCGACCACTGAAAGGAACACACCGATGGCCACCAAGCAGATCACAGTTCCCGCGGCGCAGGGTGACCTGCACCGCCCCACCGGCGTTGCACAGTACCTGACCCCGGTCGTGCACGACCTCATCGCCCTTGCCGTCAACGGCAAGCAGGCGCACTGGCACGTGCGCGGCGAGAACTTTATCGGGGTACACGAGTTTCTCGACGATGTCGTCGCGCACGCGCAGGACGCATCAGACACGGTTGCCGAACGCATCGTCGCACTCGGCCTGCCGATCGACGCCCGCCTCGGCACGGTTGCCGCGCGCACGTCCACGCCGGCGCTGAGCGACGGGTTTCAGAAGTCGAGCGTCACAGTACGCGAGATCGTAGCCCAGATCGATGCCACGCTTGAGACGGTCTACGCGGCAGTGAAGGGACTCGACGATATCGATCTCGTGAGCCAAGACCTCGTGATCGCGATTGCGCAGCAGCTCGACAAGGATCGCTGGTTCCTCGTCTCGCACTTCGCCGAGTAACGTCACACGCGCGTGACCGGTTCGGAAGCGCGTAACAGGGTGGGTGTGATCCTTATTGATCGCACCCACCCTTGAGTTGCCCTGGGGCAGCCGCAGGCCCTCAGACGCTACGGCTTGAGCAGCACCTTGCCGACTCGGCCGGGGGCCGTGCTTGTGGCGACAGCGGCGCTAAAGTCCTCGAGCGCGAATGTGCCCGAGACCGGCAGTGTGAGCGTTCCGTCGAGCACGCGCCCGACGAGCTCACCGAACAGGCGGCCCTTGACGTCTGCGGGCATGTCTCGCATGACGATGCTGCCCCAGAAGCCCTGAACCGTGGCCTGTTTGAAGATGACGTCGCTCGATGCGATCTGCATTGTAGGCGATGCCATCGCGCCAAAGACCACAAGGGTGCCATTTGTCGCGAGGGTCGACAGGACGTCGCCCACTGCCGTGCCGCCAACCGAGTCGATGCCGACGCGGATCTCGGCACCGCCGGTCACTTCTTGGAGCTGAGCGCGCCAATCGTCGTGATCCGTCGCAATGATCCGCTCGATGCCGCTGGCGCGAAGCTCCTCGACACCGGCGCTGCGGCGCACGAGACCCACGACGTTGATACCGCGGGCTGCGCCGAGCTGAGCCACCATGCGTCCTACCGCGCCATTGGCGGCATTCTGGATGAGCCAGTCGCCCGCGCTGAGCCCGAGCGAGTCAAGCAGGCTGAGTGCGCTAAACGGCATAGAGACGAGCTGAGCAGCCATCTCGTCGGTCAGGGGTTCGGGCACTGGAATGAGCCCGGCCGCGTTCGCAACGAAGTACTCGGCCCAGATGCCAAAGGTTCCGCCCGTCGCAACCCGCTGGCCGATCTGCAGGTGATCGACCCCCTCACCCAGCGCGTCAATCACCCCGACGGCCTCGGTGCCAGCAAGCGCTGGCAGTTCTGGCTTGAACCCATACGTGCCTCGAGCGGTCAGGAGGTCATGGTTGTGGACGGCCGCGAGGAGCGTGCGCACACGGGCCTGCCCGGGCCCAGGCTGGGGGATCGGGCGCTCAACGACGGCGAGCACGTCGGCCGGAGCGCCGAACTCCTGCTGCACGAGTGCGCGCATCGTGTTGGTGCCGGTAGTGGAGTCGGAAGTATTGGTCACGGTGAAGTCCTTAGCGTTGTGTGAATTCGGTTATGACGTGGAGTCGGTGCGGGCTTGCGCGCTGACCGCCTGCATCGTCTCAGTGAGATGCCGCAGCGTCTCGATCAGCGCGGTGGCAGCCTCCATGTCGGGGAGTCCGGTGCCAGCCGCGATCTGACGGGGAATATCGGAAAGCTCTGCGCGGAGCGACAGCCCCCGTTCGCCCAGCACGACGGTCACCACGCGCTCATCGTCGGCACGGCGCTCGCGGCGCACCAGTTCTCCCTGTTCCATGCGGCGAAGCAGGGGAGACAGCGTGCCTGAGTCGAGCTGCAGATGGTTGCCGAGTGAGGTGACTGACTGCTCGCCATCAATCCACAGTGTCGCGAGCACGAGGTATTGCGGATAGGTGAGCCCCCAGGGTTCTAGGAGCTGGCGATAGGCCTGCGTGGTGGCCCGGGTCGCTGCGTAGAGCGAGAAGCACACCATCTCTCGTGTGATCGACATGTCACTATTCTTGTACACAACTAGATTGTGCACAACTTATATTCGCCACGGGCGAACCTTGACAGGTTCCGGGCGCCTACGAAACGGCTGAGAGGCCCGAGGAGATGTACTGCTCGACGAAGCGTCCGAGCACCATGTGGGAGGCGCGCACGTCAGCGCGCTCGACGCCCTCGATGATGGAGTCGACCTCGCTCGGCTCGAAGTAGCCGTGGTTTGCGTAGGTGCGCACGCGCGACGTAAACGATGCGGTGTCGAGCTCGGGGTGAAACTGCGTCGCGTAGACGTTATCGCCGATGCGAAAGGCCTGCACGGGACAGGTGGGGGAGCTCGCCAGCACCGTGATGGTGTCGGGTACTTCGGCGATCGCTTCCTTGTGCCCCACAAACGCATCGAACGTGGCGGGCAGCTGGTGCAGCAGGGGGTCAATGAGGCCAGCATCGGTGAGACTGATGCGCGCGGCCTGTGAGCTCTCACCGTAGGTGCGGTCGACGCGCGCCCCCTGATGCGCCCCAATCGTGCCGATACCGTAGCAGACACCCAAGAATGGGAAGTCGATGCGTACAACCTCGGTGAGCAGCTCAGACAGCTCGCGTTCGACCCGCAACTCGACAGGGGACTTCTGTTCGTCTGGCTCGCTCACCGTAAACGGGCTCCCCGCGAGGATGATCCCGGAGTACGCCGCGAAGTCAATGGCCCCGAGCGGGCCCGACTCGATCCGGCGCCACTCGAGGTCCTCAGGCAGCAGGCCCGTGAGGCGACAGTAGGCCGCGTGCTCATCGGCGGCCTCGGCGTCTTCACCGCGCGTGGTGATGAGCAGAAAAGGCTTCATATCAGTACCGTATCGTGCGGCCGCTTGCCGCGCATGCGTGAGACACCGCGGCCGCAACACACCGTAACCCGAGGGAACGAAGCGCTGCGGCCGCGGCAGGGAAAATGCGAACTAGTTGTACGAGCGAACCGCGAGAACCGCGTTGTGTCCGCCGAACCCAAACGAGTTTGAGATGGCCAGCTGGGGGCCAGCATCGAGCGCCTGAGCCTCAACCGACACCTTGAGCGGGATCGCGGGATCCTGCTCAACGAGGTTGATCGTCGGAGGCGCCGTGCGGTTATGCAGCGCGAGCACCGTGAACATGGCCTCGAGCGCACCAGTGCCGCCGAGCAGGTGGCCGGTGGCCGCCTTCGTGGCCGACACGGGGATCTCGTGCACGCGGTCACCGAACACGCGCTTGAGAGCCGTGTACTCGGCGATGTCGCCCACGGGGGTCGACGTGGCGTGCGCGTTGATGTGCGTCACATCGGCCGCGGTTGCGCCCGCCTGCTCGAGCGCAAGCTCGACGGCGCGGCTCGCGCCCTTGCCCTCGGGCTCGGGGGCCGTGATGTGGTACGAATCAGCGGTCACGCCGCCGCCAGCAATCTCGGCGTAAATGCGAGCGCCGCGAGCGAGCGCGTGCTCCTCGGTCTCCAACACCAGTGCGGCTGCGCCCTCGCCCATGACGAAGCCGTCACGGTTCAGATCGTAGGGACGCGACGCAGTCGCGGGATCGTCGTTGCGCTTCGACAGCGCCTGCATCGAGCTGAACGATGCGAGCGTGATCGGGTGGATCGCCGCCTCTGAACCGCCAGCGATCACGACATCGGCGTACCCGGCCTGAAGATGCTCGTAGGCGTTGACGATGGCTTCGGTGCTCGAAGCGCAGGCCGATGCGACGGTGCGTGCGTAGGCGCGCGCCTCAAAATGCATCGACACGGCCGCGGCCGGAGCGTTAGGCATGAGCATGGGCACCGTCAGCGGCAGAACGCGGCGAGGGCCCTTCTCACGCAGGGTGTCCCACGCGTCGAGCAGCGACCACAGGCCGCCGATCCCGGTAGCCCAGTCGACGCCGAGACGCTCGGTGTCGAGCTCGGGGCTGCCCGCGTCTGCAAACGCCTCCATGGCCGCGACGAGCGCGAACTGGCTGGAAGGGTCCAAGCGCTTCCAGACGGGGCGGGCGAGGACTTCTTCGGGCGAAACCTTTGCCTTGGCGGCAAAGGTGACGGGCAGGTCGTACTGCTCGACCCAGTCAAACCCGAGGGATCTGGCTCCGGAGGCTCCGGCGAGGAGTGCGTCCCAGGTCTCGGATGCTGTGCCACCGATGGGGCTCGATGCGCCGATACCGGTAACGACAATCTTCTTCGTCATATGTGAGTGCTCCACGTGGTGAAAAATTTTGGAGGCGGGGCGCAATGGCGCCCCGCCAGGAAATCGCTTAGGCCTGAGCCTTCACGATGAAGTCGACGGCGTCGCCGACGGTCTTCAGGTTCTTGACCTCTTCGTCGGGGATCTTGACGTCGAACTTCTCTTCTGCGTTGACGACGATGGTCATCATCGAGATCGAGTCGATGTCGAGATCATCGGTGAAGGACTTGTCGAGTGCGACAACGTCTGCGGCGATGCCGGTCTCGTCGTTGATGAGCTCGGCCAGGCCTGCGAGGACCTCTTCGTTGCTGAATGCCATAGTAGTTTCTCCTTGGATATTGATAGGGGCTGTAGAAGTTTAGGGGATCTCGACGACCTGAGCGCCGAACACGAGGCCCGCGCCGAAGCCGATCGTCAGTGCTAGGCCACCCGAGAGCTCGGGGTGCTCCTCGAGCAGCGCGTGCATCGCGAGCGGAATCGAGGCGGCAGACGTGTTGCCCTGCATCTCAATATCGCGGGCGACGACGACAGACTCGGGCAGTTTCAGCTGCTTCGCAAACTCGTCGATGATGCGCAGGTTGGCCTGGTGTGGAATAAATGCGGCGAGATCCTCGGGCTTGATACCCGACTCTTCGAGGGTGCGGCGGGCGACCTTCGCCATCTCCCACACCGCCCAGCGAAACACCGTCTGGCCGTCCTGGCGCAGCGTGGGCCAGGCGACCTCGGTCGGGTTCTCGCGGTACTCCTGGAACGTCGAGGTGACACGGATCGTGTCCCACTTCTCGCCGTCGGAGCCCCACACGGTCGGGCCGATGCCGGTGTGATCACTTGCGCCCACGACGACGGCTCCCGCGCCATCGGCGAGAAGGAAAGAGATGCTGCGATCGGTCGGGTCGATGATGTCAGAGAGCTTCTCTGCGCCAATCACGAGCACGTTCTTGCAGTTGCCCGCGCGCACGAGCGCGTCTGCCTGACCGACGGCGTACACGTAGCCGGCGCACGCGGCCGAGATATCAAATGCGGCGGCGGGGGTCAGGCCGAGGCGGTGGGCCGCAAGCGAGGCCATCGACGGGGTGACCGCGACGTTGGAAATCGTCGAGATGATGACGCCGTCGATCTCGCTGCGGTCGAGACCCGACTTTACGATGGCCTCTTCGCCCGCGGCGACGGCGAGATCTACCGCGGCAATCTCGGCGCTTGCGCGTCGACGCTGGATAATGCCCGTGCGCTGACGAATCCACTCATCCGAGGAATCGATCGGGCCCACGATGTCGTCGTTGGGAACGTCAAGATCGCCGCGGGCCGCACCGATCGAGAGGATACGGGTGTGGGCGGGGCCTGTCGGCTGAACGAGGGTTGCCATGAAAATCCTTTCGGTCGGCCTTAGTTGGCCGAGTCAGCGATCAGCTGGATCGCAGCGTCGAGGTCAGCTGGAGTCTTCACCGCGACGGTGGGTACGCCCTTGAGGGCGCGCTTTGCGATGCCGGTGAGGGCGCCCGCGGGTGCTAGTTCGATGAGACCTGTAATGCCGGCCTGCTGGAAGCTCTCCATGCACGCGTCCCAGCGCACGGGCTGGGCGATCTGCGACACGAGCAGCTCGACAAACCGGGCACCCGAGGTCACAAGCGAACCGTCCGCATTGGTCCACAGGGGGCGATCCGGATCGGACACGCTCACGCCCGCAGCTGCCTGCTGCAGCGTGGGGACCGCCGAGGCCATGTAGTCGGTGTGGAAGGCGCCTGCGACCTGGAGCGGGATCACGCGGGCACCGCGAGGGGCGTCCTCGGCGAGCGCTGCGAGGGCCTCGGGGGAGCCCGCGGCGACGGTCTGGCCGCCCCCATTGCGGTTGGCCGGGGTGAGGCCGTGGGCCTCAATCTTGGCGATCACGTCGGCTTCGACGCCGCCCACCACCGCGGCCATGCCGGTGCGCTCGCGCCCGGCAGCCTCGGCCATGGCTGCGCCACGGGTACCGACGAGCGCGAGCGCGTCACCGGCGGTCAACACGCCAGCGGCCGCGGCCGCGGCGTACTCGCCAACCGAGTGACCGGCAACGCCCACCCCGTCAAGCGACGTGCGTGCCGAAAGCTCGCGCCAGGCGAGCAAGCTCGCGGCGACGATCAGCGGCTGAGCAATCGCGGTGTCGCGAATCGTGTCGGCGTCACTCGTAGTGCCGTGCATCAGCAGGTCGACACCGGAGCGCGTCGAGGCGTCGGCGAGAAACTCCCGGGCCCCGTCGAGCTCGAGCCACTCGTTCAAGAAACCGGGGGTCTGAGAGCCCTGACCCGGGCAGGCGATTACAATCACGCTTTACAGTTTCTCAGATGACGGGTCGATTAACTGCATATAACCCACCATAAATGTAGAAAATCATTGTGGAATAGCTTCATTTCTTGGGGTTTGCGGCGCGCCTCGGGCCGTGTTGCGCGATTGAACCGGCGATGAGGGCCGACTGCAGGATGAGGGCCTCGCGGGCCCCCGTTGCATTCCAGCCGATGACCTCAGAGACCTTTTTGAGGCGATACCGCACGGTGTTGGGATGCACGAAGAGTTCGCGCGCCGTGGCCTCGAGCGAGCGGCCGTTGTCGAGGTAGCACCAGAGCGTCTCGAGTAGCTCGGTCGAGTGCGCGAGCAGCGGTTCGTAGATTTGCTCGATCAGAGTGCGCCGAGCAAGCCCATCACCCGCGAGCGCGCGCTCGGGGAGTAGATCGTCTGCGCCGACGGGGCGCGGTGCGTGTCGCCAGGAGCGCGCCACAGCAACGCCCGCGAGCGCCGCACGTGCACTGCGCGACGCGTCAAGGAGGTTCTCGACGGTGGGGCCCAATACGAGTGGCCCATCGGAGAAGCCCGAAGAGAGCCGCTTGGCGATTTCCAAGAACGAGAGCGGATCGGGCGTCTGCCCAGAAAGTGTCTGGGGCAACCGGGACTGGTCGACCCGACCCAACACGAGCACGAGCCGGGTGCCCTGCAAGCCGATGAGTGCATCGGCGCCAGCATGGCGGGCGTTGCGACGCAGCTGATCGACGTCGACGACGCGCTCAGCGGTGCCCACGAGCACCGCCACTTCGCCGTCACCGTGCCAGCCCAGGGCCGCAATCCGGCTGGGCAGCTCGTCGTCACTCTCACCCGTGAGGATCGAGTCGACGACGAGCGCCTCGAGGCGCGCGTCCCACAGGCCACGCGCCTCGGCAGCGCGAGCGTACACATCTGCCGCGGCAAATGCGACGTCGCGCGAGTAGTGCAGGATCGCCTCCCGCAGTGACTCGCTGCGGGGGGCCACACGATCCTCGACCACCGAGACCACCACGCGAATCAGCTGCAAGGTTTCTTGCAGACTGATCGAACGCAGCAGCTCGCGCGGGGCCGCGCTGAACACATCAGACGCGATCCACGGGGTCGAAGACGGATCCTCGTACCACTGAATGAACGAAGAGATGCCCGTTTGAGCAACGAGCCCGACCGCCGAGCGGCGACTGGGTGGCATGTTTCCGTACCATGGCAGCGTGTCGTCGAGCCGAGTAATCGTGCGGGTTGAGAGCTCGCCTGTGATGGTGCGCAGCCAGGCGAGCTCCTGCTCCTTCGTCCCCTCCATATGAGTGGTTATGCCTCCCCGCCGGCGCCGCCGGTGGTACCAGCGTTCACGTCAAGCAGGCGGTATTGGGCAGCAGCACGACGCGGTACGTCGGCCGAGATCTTGCCCTGGGCGGCGAGGCGCTGCAGCACCTTCACAACGATCGACTCGCGATCGATGTGGAAGAAGCGGCGGGCCGCGGCACGCGTGTCAGAGAAGCCGAAGCCGTCTGCGCCGAGCACCGAGTAGTCACCGGGCACAAACTGGCGAATTTGGTCGGGGACCTCGGTTGACCAATCGCTCACGGCCACCACGGGGCCTTCGAAGCCCTCGAGTCGCTGCGTCACGTACGGCACGCGGGGGGCCTCGTCCATGTTGAGGAAGTTGTGCTTCTCTGCCTCGACACCGTCGCGGCGCAGCTCTGACCAGCTGGTCACGCTCCACACCTCGGCGCTGACGTCCCAGTCACGAGCCAGGATCTCCTGAGCCTCGCGAGCCCAGGGGACAGCCACGCCCGAAGCGAGAATCTGCGCCTTGACACCCGCTGCCGGGCCAGCACTGACGCGGTGGATGCCGCGGATGATGCCGTCGACATCGGCACCCTCGGGCTCCGCCGGGTGCACGATGGGCTCGTTGTACACGGTCATGTAGTACATGACGTTCGGGTCCGAGTGCGTTCCGCCATACATGCGTTCGATGCCGGATCGCACGATGTGGCCGATCTCATAGCCGTAGGCCGGGTCATACGAGATCACAGCAGGGTTCGTGTTTGCGAGCACCAACGAGTGACCATCGGCATGCTGCAGGCCCTCACCCGTGAGGGTGGTGCGGCCAGCGGTGGCACCGATAATGAAGCCACGGGTCATCTGGTCTGCGGCAGCCCAGAATGCGTCGCCGGTGCGCTGGAAACCGAACATCGAGTAGAAGATGTAAATCGGAATCAGCGGCTCGCCCTGCGTCGAGTACGAGGTGCCAACCGCGGTGAACGCCGCGGTGGCGCCGGCCTCGTTGATGCCCACGTGCAGTAGCACGCCCTGCGGGCTCTCCTTGTAGGCGAGCAGCAGTTCGCGGTCTACCGACGCGTAGTTCTGGCCGTGCGGGTTGTAGATCTTCGAGGTGGGGAAGTACGCGTCCATACCGAAGGTGCGTGCCTCGTCAGGGATGATCGGCACAAAGCGCTTGCCGAAGCCCTTGTCGCGCATGAGATCCTTAAGCATGCGCACAAAGACCTGGGTCGTTGCGGCTTCCTGCGTGCCACTGCCCTTGGCCGCGATGGCATAGGACTTGGCTTCGGGAAGAGTCAGCTCGGCATGCGTGGTGCGACGCGAGGGCACGTAGCCTCCGAGCGCACGGCGGCGCTCGAACATGTATTGGATCGCCGGATCATCATTGCCCGGGTGGTAGTACGGCGGCTTGTAGGGATCGGCTTCAAGCTGCTCGTCCGAGATCGGGATGTGCATGGTGTCGCGGAAGAGCTTGAGATCCTCAAGCGTCATCTTCTTCATCTGGTGGGTCGCGTTGCGGCCTTCGAAGTGCGGGCCGAGGCCGTAGCCCTTGACCGTCTTCGCGAGGATTACGGTGGGGCGGCCCTTGTGGGCGAGTGCCTCAGCGTACGCGGCGTATACCTTGCGGTAGTCGTGACCGCCGCGGCGCAGCGCCCAGATCTCGTCGTCGCTCATGTCTTCGACGAGGCGAGCGGCACGCTCATCTTTGCCAAAGAAATTGTCGCGGATGTATCCGCCACTTTCGGCCTTGTAGGTCTGGTAGTCACCGTCGGGCGTCGTGTTCATGATGTTCAGCAGCGCACCATCGGTGTCGCGCTCGAGCAGGTCGTCCCACTCGCGACCCCAGACGACCTTGATGACGTTCCAGCCGGCACCGCGGAAGTAGCTCTCGAGCTCCTGGATGATCTTGCCATTGCCACGCACCGGGCCGTCGAGACGCTGCAGGTTGCAGTTGATCACGAACGTGAGGTTGTCGAGGCCCTCGTTGGCTGCGACCTGCAGCTGTCCGCGGCTCTCAACCTCGTCCATTTCGCCGTCGCCGAGGAACGCCCAGACGTGCTGGTCTGATGCGTCCTTGATGCCACGGTTCGTCAGGTAGCGGTTGGTCTGCGCCTGGTAGATCGCGTTGATCGGGCCCAGACCCATCGACACGGTGGGGAACTGCCAGAAATCGGGCAGGCTGCGCGGGTGTGGGTAGCTGGGGAGGGCGTGGCCCTCCTGCGACTTCTCCTGACGGAATCCATCAAGGTCCTGCTCAGTCAGGCGACCCTCGAGGAATGCGCGAGCGTAGATACCGGGGGAGGCGTGCCCCTGGATGAAGATCTGGTCGCCGCCGCCGGGGTGATCCTGGCCGCGGAAGAAATGGTTGAAGCCCACTTCGTACAGCGATGCGGCTGAAGCGTAGGTCGAAATGTGTCCACCGACGCCGATTCCCGGGCGCTGTGCGCGGTGTACGGTGACCGCGGCGTTCCAGCGAATCCACGAACGGTAGCGGCGCTCGAGCTCCTCGTTCCCGGGGAACGGCGCTTCGTCGCCAGCGGCGATCGTGTTGACGTAGTCGGTAGTCGGTACCATCGGCACGCCAAGATGCAGCTCACGCGAGCGAGCAAGCATGCTCGTCATGATCTCGCGGCCTCGGGCGGGGCCTCGCTCATCGACTACAGCGTCGAGAGACTCGCGCCATTCTGCCGTCTCCTGCGGGTCCACATCGTCTTGATCCGGCGCGTAGGGATCCTGTGTGTTCACAGCCAAGATTGTGCTCCATTCACCATGATGCGTGCCGGAGTAGCGCGGGTTCTTGCGCTAGAGCGGCACGGGGGATCCCGCTGATTCGCGGGCCGCCTACCAGACTAGCGAATATCGACGATAAAATCGTGATTTCTATGGCAGATAGTGTCAGTTCTCGCACAAAATTCGAGGCGCGCGGGGTGCCACCCGATGGCTATGGTGGGAGTGACCGAAGAAATGAATGGCGCCGCGTGCGCCAAGAACGGAGAGCACATGTCACTCGCAGTAGGAACCCAGGCCCCCGACTTCACCCTGTCGGACCAGCACGGCGAGGAGCTCACGCTCTCGGAGCTCGTGGCTGAGGGCCCCGTAGCGCTCGTCTTCTTCCCCCTGGCATTCTCGGGCATCTGCACGAACGAGCTGTGCGAACTGCGCGACAACCTCGCAATGTTTGCCGACAGCAAGGTGCGCCTCGTGGGCGTTTCGGTTGACTCGGTGTACACGCTGAAGGCGTGGGCTGAGACCGAGGGCTACGAGTTCTCGATCCTGTCCGACTTCTGGCCTCACGGAGAGGTTTCGAAGCAATTCGGCGTTTTCGTCGAGGAAGCCGGCATTGCAACGCGCGCCACCTTCGTGATCGGCGAGGACCGCAAGGTGTTGGCCTCGTTCGAGACGGAGCCCGGCCAGGCCCGCGATTTTGCCTCGTACAAGGAAGCTCTCGCGGCCATCGCGTAACCCGCGACGCGCGCGGGTTTTCTCGATTCGCGCAGCTGGGGCGAACCACCATATGATTATGGAGTTCGCTTCACGCGGGCCTGTAGCTCAGCTGGTAGAGCGCCACGTTTACACCGTGGATGTCGTCGGTTCGATCCCGGCCGGGCCCACCATATGACCCCCACTCGGTACTCCCGAGTGGGGGTTTTTCTTTGATTCCCTCTCCCGCCTCCCAATGAGCTGCCGCAAGGCCCAGTGAATGCGCCCGAGCGCGAGGAGCGCGTCTCGTGTTGCGGTATTGCCTTGTGGAACGCCCCGAAGTTGGTCGACCACGAGCGCAACGGGGGCATTCTGGCCGACACTTCCGTCCCCGAGCTTTGCGTCCTCGCCATGGAGGGTCCGGCGCGCGACTGCAGAGGCCTCAAGTACGTGGTCAACTGCGTCCTCGAGCACCGAAACACGCGGCCCGTCAGTCGACGGAGTGCCCTGAGACGCAAGTACGGCTTGGACTAGACGGGCGCTCGCTCTGCTCGCATCGAACATGAGGTGGACCGCTTCGCTTTCTCGATGCGGGCTGCCGACCGCGAAGGCTGCCGACATGGCAGTGACGTCCTGGTCAAGGTTGGCCTGGGCGGACTCCACCGCGCGAAGCAGCCGCATCGGCTCTGTCTGGTCGGTAAATCGTTGGTCTCTCACCGCGCGGAGGAGTCGGTCGAGGGCATTGAAGTAAGCGTCCACGCTGCCGAGCAGTGCCGGCCGAGACGTAGCCGAGACGATGAGATAGGCACAGAGCACGCCAATAACGGCACCTGAAAGCGTTTCCACGAGTCTCAGCTCGAGCACCGACGAGTCCAGCACGCCGAGCAGGCGAAACAGTGCCACGAGCAGAACCGAAACGAACATCGCGGCGTAGAAATAGCTGAGCGGCCCAAAATAGAGCATGCCGAAGACTGCGATGACACAGACCCCGACGACGGCAGGTTCGTGTGAGCCCGAGAGTGCAACAGCCGCAATACCGATCGCTAGCCCCACTCCGGTTCCCGCCACGCGACGATACGCGCGCGTGAAGACCCCGCTCCGCGAATTTCCACCGACAAAGATCAGAAACGCCGTCAGGACCGCCCAGTACCAGCGAGACGCCGAAATGAGTTCCCCCACCCCCGTCGCAATCAGGGCCGCGATCATCGCCTGAACGGCCATTCGGCTCGTCGGGGCCCAGTCGCGCCTGGGCAACGACCGTCGCCGCGTGCGCACGGCACGCGCAGGAGGCGGGGCGTGCGAGGAGTCGCCGTGAACCGAGTCTGCCGTGGCAGGCGATGCAGCACTGCCTCGCGCGTGGCCATGTGAGAACTTGACGGCGCGCAGGCGCGCGTGAGAGACGGCGCTTCGCGCCAGGAGGTAGCTCGCGAGACTCAGGTCGCGCGTCTCGCCCTGCCTGACCAGTTGCTCGGACACGTCACGGGCGTCGCGCATCTGCGCAGGCGCGGAGCGGGCGTCGAGGACCGTGTACAGCGCTCTCTCGGCCTCGTCCGATTTGTCCGCGACAGCGGTGGCCGATGCCGGTGTGCCCTTTGCAGCCCAGGTCTGGGCACGCTCAAGGCAAGCCTCTTCGGTGTCCACACGCGCGTCGAGCACGAGCTCGGCCAATCGAGCTTCATTGATCGCGACATATCGACCAGTGTCGAAGCTGCGCTGCCAGGACGTAATGGCCCGGCCCACGTTATCGAGGCGCGCGAGAGCATCACGCAATTCTCGGTCCTTTCCCGCTCCGAGGGGGTGGCCCGATACCTGCACCGCAGCCCGGGATCCGGCACGCAGCTCGTTCAGAAGCACCTCGAGTTCGCGCGCGGGACGCTTCAGCATCAGCATCAGCACCGCGCGCGCTGCCACCTGGGCGGCGATGGCGCCCGCAGTAACGAGGCACAACGTAACGAGTTCATTGTGCGTTGGCTTCATGAGCAGCGTAAAAAAGTAGGCCATGAAGCCGATTGCACCGAGTGCGGTGGCCCGAGGCCCGAATCGCCGCATCCAGATCGCCAGCCCTGTCGCGAGAACGAACCCGGCAGTCACGAGCCACCGGTGATCGCTCAACATCGTGACGAACACAGTGACGAGAACCGTGACGGGGAGCATGAGCGCCACCGTGAGGCCCCGGGCCTGGGCGGTGGGGCCTTTCACCATGCTGGCCGCCAGGACCGAGAGGAAGAGCGAAACCGTTAGCAGCGAAGCATTTCCGTGGAACTCGTGGATCACGAACTGACCAAAGGCTGCGCTCGCGAGCGTGCCCACCGTGGCGGCTATCGCGACCGCAAGTCGGGCGTGACCTGGATCCTGGGCTGCGAGCATGCTGGTGAGTCGCCCTCGGGTATTCACGGCGTTATCCTGCGTCTCGAGACATGGCGACCTGAGCCCTTCACTTCGAAGCATGCAAACACTTCGACCGTATCGCCCTCGTCGCCCGGGCTCGGAGGCGCGGGCAACGCTTCACCCCCAACCTCATCCTCGGGTTCACCCGCAGCTGTGCCCCAAAAAATAGAGGGCCGGTGCTGTTCGGCACCGGCCCTAGAGAACCCGGAAGGGGGGTTGAGTTCTTGGTTGAACCATACGTGGCAATCAATCCTCGTGTCAACCACTCTGACAAGTTAACTTCAGAAAGCCCACAGGTGTGTGCAAGCGGCACTTCTTCCAGGAATAACCTCACGGCCCGCGCGTTACGATCAAATGAGGGCCGCACTGCGCGGCTCGGTTGTCCAGGCACGTAGAAAGTGGGAACCAGGATGGTACGAGTCATCTCCGAGGAATCAGGTGCAGCAGATACCGCCACGGGAGCCGAGGCGCTCAAGCGCTCGTTCCGGGAACACCCCGCTGGCGTCTCGCTGATCACTGCACACACTCCGGCGGGGCCTGTTGGTCTCACCGCGTCGAGCGTTGCCTCCGTGGGGATTGACCCGCCCGCGATCTCGTTCTCGGTCACCCGAGCCACCGGCAGCGCCGGCGGTATTCTCAACGCCGAGACCTATCTCGTGCACCTGCTCGATGCACGTCACGCAGACCTCGCGCAGTCCTTCGCCATTTCTGGCTCCGAGCGGTTTACCGCCGAGCAGGGTTGGGAGGCTCTCCCCACGGGCGAGCCGCATCTACCGGGCGCCCGCGCCGCCCTGCGCTGCCGCACGATGCACTCGCTCGCGGTCGGCTCCTCCGTCATCGTGGTCGCCGAGGTGCTTGACGCGGTGTTTGGCGAGAGCGCAGCCCCGCTCGTCTACGTCGATCGCAAATTTCATACCCTGACATAAGTACAGCGCCGCAAGAACGATCCAGAGGAGACTTCATGACCGAGCACACCGCCGCCTACATTGTGGGCGAATCATTCGAACGAGACACAAACTACATCGAGGACCGCATCGTCGCCGATCCGGCAGCGGTCCGCGCACTGCCCGCACCGCCAGCATCCAAGGTCGGAACCCTCGGGTTCGGTCTCAGCGAGGGTGCGCAGGCCTGGCCCGTGGAGCCAGGGAAGTACCGCCTCGTGGCCGCCGCCGCGTGCCCCTGGGCCAACCGCACCGTCATCGTTCGACGACTCCTCGGCCTCGAAGAGGTGATCTCGCTCGGACGCCCCGGTCCAATCCACGACGCGCGCTCATGGACGTTTGACCTCGATGAGGGTCAGCGCGACCCGGTGCTCGGCACCGAGCGGCTGCAGGAGAACTACTTCAAGCGATTCCCCGATTACCCCCGCGGCATCACGGTGCCAGCGATAGTCGACGTCGCCTCGGGCGCGGTCGTAACCAACGATTACCCGCAGATCACGCTCGATTTCTCGACCGAGTGGCGCGAGTTTCATCGTGACGGCGCACCCAATCTGCTGCCTGCGGAGCTGATGGACGAGATGTGGCCCGTCATCAATCGCGTGTTCACCGAGATCAACAACGGCGTCTACCGCTGTGGCTTTGCTGGCAGCCAGGCCGCTTACGATCAGGCGTACGACCGCCTCTGGGCGGCAATGGACTGGCTCGAAGAGCGGCTCTCGACCCGCCGGTTCCTCATGGGTCCCACGATCACCGAAGCCGATGTGCGGCTATTCACGACGCTCGCCCGCTTCGATGCCGTCTACCACGGGCACTTCAAGGCCAACCGCCACAAGCTCGTCGAGATGCCCAATCTGTGGGCGTACGCGCGCGAGCTGTTTCAGACGCCCGGTTTCGGTGACACGATCGATTTCGTACAGATCAAGCAGCACTACTATGGCACGCACCTGGACGTGAACCCCACCGGCATTGTGCCCGCGGGCCCGGATCTCGCCGGTTGGCTCGAGCCGCACGGTCGCGAACGCCTCGGCGGTTCGCCCTTCGGCGACGGAAGCGCGCCCGGCCCGGTGCCCGCGATTGATCGCGTGATGGCGGGCCATTCACCGCTGGGGTAACTCATCTCGATCCGGATCAGGAGGCGTGTGCACACTGCACATCATCGCACGCACTTGCGGTCTTGATCCGGATCGCCAAGCCTAGAGCTCGCCCACCACCGGTAGTCCGACCGTGTTGAGACTGCGCGTCTTGTCGCGCCGCTCAACCGCGAGGCTAAGGCCAGCCAGCAGCAGGCCAGCCACCGCGAGCGCGACGCCCACCCAGCCGGGTGCGCGGTAGCCGAGGCCGGCCGCGATCACGAGGCCGCCGAGCCACGCGCCGAGGCTGTTGCCGACGTTAAACGCGGCATGGTTGATCGCGGCGCCGAGGAGCGCGGACTCGTGCGAGATCCGAATCAGGCGGGTCTGGATCGTGGGGATCAGCGACGACGAGGTCAAGCCGATGAAGAAGACTGAGACGAACAGCCCTACGGCCGTCTGCGCGAGGAACGAGTAGGCGATCAGCGAGACGATGAACGAGGCGAAGCCCCAGCTGATGGTACGGGACATGCTCTTGTCACTGGCCCAACCGCCCAGCAGGTTGCCGATGGTCATGCCGACGCCGAGGCAAGCAAGCACCCAGGGCACGATATGCGCACCCAGGCCGGTTTCACGCGTCGTAACCTCCGCGATGTAGGAGTACACCGCGAAGAATCCGCCGAAGCCGATCGCACCGACGGCGACCATGATCCACACGCGCACGTTGGCGAGGGCCGACAGCTCCTTCATGGGGCTTCGCGTGCGGTCGCCCGGGTAGCGCGGCAGGAAGATGAGCGCGAGTACGAGCGTCACTACGAAGATCGCCGCGACGAGCACGTAGGCCGAGCGCCAGCCCGAGGTCTGGCCGAGCCAGGTCGCAATCGGCACGCCGAAGACGTTGGCGATCGTGAGCCCCGAGAGCGCGAGCGCGACGCCGCGGCCCTGCATGCCCGGGCCCATGATGCGTGCCGCGATCAGCGATGCCACGCCAAAGTAGGCGCCGTGGGGCAGCGCCGCGATGAATCGGAAGATCGCGAGCGAGCCGAAGGTGGGCACCACCGCAGATGCCACGGAACCGAGGATGAAGAGCCCCAGCAGCAGGTAGGTCAGGCGGGCCTGCTGCATGCGGGCTGCCAGCACCGCGAAGACGGGCGCACCCACCACCACGCCGAGGGCGTACGCGGTGATGAGCACGCCCGCCCGGGCTATGACGGTCTCGGGAGACTCGTCATAGCCTGGAAGCAGCTCGCGAGCAATGTCGGGCAGCAGGCCCATGCTGGCGAACTCCGTCACCCCGATCCCGAACCCGCCCAGGGCGAGTGTAAACAGCGCGATTGCGCGTCGTGTGGGGGTGAGCGGAGCCATGCCAGCCTTTCAAGCGGGGGAGCTACTGGCCTCGTGCGCGCCAGGCCTCCATTGCGGGTATTTCGAGCTCGATTGACGTCGATGCTCCGTGCCCAGGCAGCACCTGGGTGGCGCCGGGCAGCGTGAACAGCTGTCGATCGATCGAAGACAAGATTTCGGGGAAGCTGGAGTAATCCCAACGCGTGGCTCCTGGGCCCCCCTGAAACAACGTATCGCCCGAGAGTACCGTGTCGAGGCCCGGCAACACGAAACACACCGAGCCCGGAGTGTGGCCCGGGGTGTGCCGCGTCAGCACCTCGGTGCCTGCCACGCGAAACGCTGCCCCGTCTTCGAGCTCGAAGTCGGGCAGCAGTTCGCCGTACACGTTTTGCCACAGAAACAGGTCGGCGGGGTGCAGGTAGATGTGCGTGTCGAGCGCTTTCGCGACGTCGGCGGCAGCGTCGACGTGATCCTGATGCCCGTGCGTGAGCAGAATGCCCAGCACGTCCCTGCCATCCACCGCCGTCTCGATGGCCGCAGCGTCATGTCCAGCGTCGACGATCATGACCTGCTCGTCGTTGCCCACCAGCCACACGTTGTTATCGATGGGAACGCCCTCGGACGGAAACCCGGGGGCACCCACACCGATAAACCCGCTAGTGATCAGCTGTTCAATACGTGCATCGCTCATACTAGGCGCGCGTCACGATCACGGGGCAGGGGAGCGCCTGCAGCACACCGTGGCTCACGGAACCAAGCAGCAGTCGGGAGATGCCACCGCGGCCGCGGCTGCCCACGACGAGCGCCTCGGCCGATTCGCCCGCCTGGATCAGGGCGGCGACGGGGGCCGACTGCACGATGCGGCGCTCGATGACGAGATCGGGGTACCGCTCTGCGAGGCCGGCGACGCCGATCGCGATCGCCTCTTCAGCGGCGGCGCGCTGCGACTCGACGAGCTCCTCGCTCCAGAGGTACTCGAGGCCCGGGGTCAGCGGTGGCATCCACGCGTATACGGCGGTGAGGGGCACGCCACGCATGGAGGCTTCCTCAGCCGCGTAGGCGATCGCGACCTGCGATGCTGCAGATCCATCGATACCCACGGCGATGCCTGATCCGGGTGCTGCCTCGTGCTTGGGGATGACTGCGACGGGGCAGTGCGCGGTTGCCGCCGCCTTCACCGCGCGAGTGCCGAAGAAGGAACCCGCGAACCGGCTACCCGAGTGCGCTCCGAGTACGAGCAGGTCAGCGCGCTTTGACGCCTCTTCAACCTCGGCGATGGGGTGACCCACGACGGCGGTGCCAATAATCTTGCCGGTGAATCCCAGCGTCCTTGCGTACGCGGTTTCTGCCTCGAGCATCTGTTCGGAGGCCTGCTGGGCCTCAGACAGAAACGCAACGCTCTCAGACAAGAATGAATCATCAGCGACGTGCAGCAGTTCAACTTCGGCTCCGCGCTCGGCCGCTCGCGCAAGGCCCCAGGCCAACGCGACTCGGCTGTGCTCTGAACCGTCGACTCCGATGAGATACTTCTCAGCCATGGTAGGTCCCTTCACTCAAGACGCCTGCAGTGGCGCCCTAGTAAAAGACTATCGCGCCCACCCAGAAAGGGTGGGCGCGATCGCCGTGAGATTACTCGGTTCCCGAAACGATCGGGAGGTTGCTGCTACGCGTCGAGTGCGGGCAGGTGGGCCGGGTGGCTGCCTGCGAGCTGCTCGATGATGCGAACGACCTGGCAGCTGTAGCCATACTCGTTGTCGTACCAGACGTAGACCACGGCGCTGTCGCCGGTCACGATGGTGGCAAGGCCGTCAACGATGCCCGCGCGGTTCGAGCCGACGAAGTCGGTCGACACGATCTCGGGTGACTCAACGAAGTCGATCTGCGTGCGGAGTGCACCCGTGAGGGACACCTGGCGCAGGAAGTCGTTGATGTCGTCGCGGTCGGTCTCGCGCTCGAGCTGCAGGTTGAGCACAGCCATCGACACATCGGGGGTGGGAACGCGGATCGCGTTGCCCGTGAGCTTGCCCTCGAACTCGGGCAGTGCCTTCGAGACAGCCTTCGCAGCTCCGGTCTCGGTGAGCACCATGTTGAGTGCCGCCGAGCGGCCGCGACGGTCGCCCTTGTGGAAATTGTCGATCAGGTTCTGATCGTTCGTGTACGAGTGCACGGTCTCGACGTGGCCGCGCTTGACGCCGTAGCGGTCGTTGAGCACCTTGAGCACGGGGGTAATCGCGTTCGTGGTGCACGATGCGGCGCTGACGATCTGCTGATCGGTGATCTTGTCGCTGTTGACGCCGTACACGACATTCAGCATGTCGCCCTTGCCGGGCGCCGTGAGGAGCACGCGGGCGATGCCCTGGTTCTGGAGGTGCTTGCTCAGGCCCTCAGCGTCGCGCCAGATACCCGTGTTGTCGACCAGGATCGCGTCCTTGATGCCGTACTGGGTGTAATCGACCGATGCGGGATCGTTCGAGTAAATCACCTGGATGCGTACGCCGTTGGCGAGAATCGCGTTCTCGTCATCGAGCACCGTGATGGTGCCGTTGAAGGGGCCGTGTACCGAATCGCGCTTCAGCAGGTTGGCGCGCTTCATGAGGTCGTCATCGCTGCCCTTGCGCACGACGATGGCGCGCAGGTTCAAGCCATTCGCACTGCCGGCGTGATCGATGATGATTCGGGCCAGCAGGCGCCCGATCCGGCCAAAGCCGTAGAGTACGACGTCGGTGCCGGTGCTGGGAGCAGCGCCGATAGCGGGGGCGAGAACCTCGCGCAGGTACGCCGACAGGTCGGTTGAGCCCGCAGCGTTGAAGCCGGCGGCGAGAAGCGCCAGGTCGATCGAGACGGGGCCCGGCTGGATCTCGGAGATGGCCTCGACGATGGCCGAGGTCTCGGCGAGTGACAGTTCGGCGTCATCGATCTTGCGGGCGAAGTTGTGCGCCCGAATAATGTCAATCGGTGACCGGCCAATAAGTGAACGACCGTGTACCGACATCACGATGTCGTGTTCGCGGTAGAGCTGGCCGATCAGCGGAATCATCCGCTCTGCGAGTTCCTGCTTCGCCTTCCAAGCCTCGAGGTGAGCATCAGCACGCTGGATCATGAAAACGGAAGATTCCTTTCGATGTTGACAAGTTCGGCCTGCCCGCCGCGACGAAGAGTGTCGCGACTAGTATCCCATGCCTGTGACGCTGTATGACACGGCGATTTCGCAGGTGTGTGCACTGTGCCTCAGGCTGGTCTTGTTCGCCCCTCATCGGGGTGGTGTGCTCGGCAGAAGTGAGCGCGCAGTTTCACCACAAATTTACGAGATGCCTGGGAGGGCTCCGACATGTTCAGCAAGAAGCGTGGCTTCATCACCGCCTCAATCACTGCACTCGCACTCGCTGGAGCAGCGACGCTTGCGGGCTGCGCACCGGCTGCAAGCGACGAGGTCGTTACCATTGGTGTCGTGCCCGGCGGTCAGCCCTACTGGGAAACCTTCGTCGAGGTAGCCGCTGAAGAGGGCATTACGGTCGAGATCAAGGACTTCGCCGAGTACCCGCAGCCCAACCCGCTGGTGTCGGAGGGTGAGCTCGATCTCAACCAGTTCCAGCACATCGCCTACCTGGCGGCGCACAACGTTGACGCAGGCGACGATCTGGTCGCGCTCGGCTCGACAGTGATCTATCCGATGAACCTGTTCTCGAGTAAGTACAAGAGCCTGGACGAGATCCCCGTGGGTGGCACGGTTGCCGTCCCGAACGACGAGTCAAACCGTGCACGCGCACTCCTCGTACTGCAGAAGCTCGGCCTAATCGAGCTCAAGGATGGCGGCAACTCAGGTTCGACCCTCGAGGACATCATCGCCGACAAGTCCAAGGTCAAGGTGACCGAGCTCGACGCAGCCGGCATTCCCGGTGCACTTCCCGACGTGGACGCAGGCGTGGTCAACAACGACTTCGTTGAGCCCTCAGGCCTGAAGTTCTCGGACTCACTCGGTGCCGACAGCGCAGAAGACGCAGCCGCTGCCCCCTACACCAACATCTTCGCGGCTCGCGCTGAGGACAAGGACAACGAGACCTACCTCAAGCTCGTCGACATTTACCAGAACAACGCCGACGTGCAGAAGGCCGTCAAGGACTACGTGGGTGACGGTGCGGTGCTCGTGAAGACGCCCGAGGCTGAGCTGGCCAAGATTCTCGCTCAGGCCGAGAAGGACTACAGCGCTCAGTAAGCACTGCAGGCAGCGCCCTCATCGGTGGGCGATCCGGAGCATACACATCGGGGTGACGAGATTTCTCGTCACCCCGATTCGTATTGTCGGCACACTCCGGTAAAAATAGACTGAACACTCGGCGGCGAGAGGACCCCATGACACGCGTGCAACTGAGCGGCGTCGGTAAACGCTACCCGGCCCCACAGAAGGGCGGCAGCGACATCGTCGCCGTCGAAGACGTCTCGATCGACGTCGCTTCGGGCGAAATTCATGCCATCATCGGCTACTCGGGAGCGGGCAAGAGCACCCTCCTGCGGCTCATCAATGGCCTCGAGCGGGCCACGAGCGGCTTGATCCGGGTAGGGGAGGACGAACTCACCGCGCTGCGCGAGCGAGAGCTTCGCCCCGTGCGCCAGAAGATCGGCATGATCTTTCAGCAGTTCAACCTTTTTCATTCAAAGACCGCCGCGAAGAACGTTGAGTACCCGCTCATTGTCGCCGGCATGCCCGCCGAGGAGCGCAAAGCCCGGGTCGCCGAGCTGCTCGACTTCGTGGGCCTGGGGGACCGGGGCTCGGCGTTCGTCGACCAGCTTTCGGGCGGCCAGAAGCAGCGCGTCGGCATCGCGCGCGCCCTCGCCACGAACCCCGGCGTGCTGCTTGCCGACGAGGCCACCAGCGCCCTCGACCCCGAGACCTCGCAGGAAGTGCTTGCGCTCCTCAAGCGCGTCAACGCCGAGCTGGGCATCACCATCATTCTCATCACTCACGAGATGGAGGTTGTGCGTGAGATCGCGCACCGCGTCACCGTGATGGACTCGGGACGGGCGGTGGAACAGGGCGACGTGTTCGAGGTGTTCTCAGCCCCCCAGACCGATACCACCCGCAAGTTTGTGGCCACGGCCCTGCCGAGCGAGCCGACGCAGGAGCACCTCGCCACGCTCATGGAACGCCACCGCGGCCGCCTCGTCAGCCTCACGTTCCGTGACGGCGACGTTGATCAGCCCGTCGTGTTCACCACGCTCGCCGAGCGCGGTGTCACCGTGAGTATCGTGCACGGCGGCGTCGCAGAGGTGGGTGGCCGCTCATTCGGCAAGCTCACCCTCGAGCTCATCGGCGACGAGCTCCGTGTTGAACACGCCATTGCGGCCCTCGCCCAGCAGACCGAACTGGAGGTGCTGGCGTAATGGACCGGCTACTTGAACTCCTCGCGAACGGCAAGTTCCTCGAGGCAACCATCCAAACGCTCGTGTACGTGGTCTTCGCCATGGGCATCGGCGGCGTGCTTGGTCTCGTTATTGGCGTGCTGCTCACCGTGACACGCCAGGGCGGCCTGCTCGCCCAACGCAGCGTGTTCTGGGTACTGAACCTGCTTGTCAACTTCTTCCGCCCGATCCCCTTCGTGATCCTGATCGCGGCGCTGCAGCCCGTCGCTCGTGCGGTCGTGGGCACCGGCATCGGCGACCGCGCGCTCATCTTTGTGCTCTCGTTCGCGGCGACGTTTGGCATCGCCCGGCTGGTCGAGCAGAACCTGCTCACGGTGCCCCCTGGGGTTATCGAGGCGGCGCGCGCCATGGGCGCGAGCCCGTTCCGGATCATCCGCACCGTGCTGATCCCCGAGGGTCTCGGCCCGCTCGTGCTCGGCTACACCTTCGCGTTCATCGCGGTCGTTGATATGACTGCCATGGCCGGCGTCATCGGTGGCGGTGGCCTCGGTAACCTTGCCCTGCAGTACGGCTACCGACAGTTCAACCCTTGGGTCACGTGGGCCGCCGTGCTCGTCATCGTGATCCTCGTGCAGCTCGTCCAACTGCTCGGCAACATCTTCGCCCGCCGCCAGCTTCGGAGGTAACACCCATGACCGCTTCACACACCATCGCAGACCTGCGCCGGGTCGCCGAGCAGCTGTGGCCAGCCGCGACCGTAGAGTCGTGGGATCGGGTCGGGCTCGTTAGTGGCCGCGACGACGCCCCGCTGGAGCGGGTGCTGCTTGCGGTCGACGCGGTCGACGCGACGGTGACGGAGGCGCTCGAGTGGGGCGCGAGCGCCCTACTCACGCACCACCCGCTGCTGCTGCGCGGTATTCACACGCTCGCCGAGGACACCTCGAAGGGTGTCCTGCTCGCGAGCCTCATTCGAGGCGAGTGCGCCCTGTTCGCTGCCCACACCAACGCCGACCAGCCCGAAGGCGGCGTGTCAGATGTGATCGCGGCGCGACTGGGGCTCACGGACGCAACGCCGATCGTGCCGCTGGCCCAGGATCCGGCGATCGGCATCGGCCGCGTCGGTACCCTCGCGGCGCCCGAAAGCCTCGCAGCATTCGCGGCACGCGTGGCCGCGATCTTGCCGGCCACGGTGAGCGGGGTACGTGTCGCGGGCGATCCGGATCGTGCCGTGCAGCGCATCGCTCTGCTCGGGGGCGCCGGTGACAGCCTGCTCGATCACCCCGCTGTGCGCGGGGCTGACGTCTATCTCACGAGCGACCTGCGCCATCACCCGGCACAGGAATCGCTCGAACTGTCGCTCGCGGCCGGCGGGCCTGCGCTCGTCGACGTGGCGCACTGGGCGAGCGAGTCACTGTGGCTCGACGGGGCGGCCGAAACGCTCGAGCGTTTGCTGCCCGGCGTGGAGGTGCGTGTGAGTCAGTTGCGCACCGATCCATGGACCTTTGCGGTGGGGGCCGACTCGGGCCGGTAGGCTTAGGGGCATGAAGGCTAGCCCCCGCCAGCAGCGACTGCTGCTTGACCTGCAGGATCTCGACACACTGATCGCACAGCAGCTGCGCAAACGAAAGATGCTGCCCCAGCGCGCTGCGCTCGCAGGCTTGGCGGGCGAGTTGACCGCCGCGAAGCAGGACTTCATGGCTGCGCAGCGCGAGCTCGACGCCCACACCGCCGAGTTCGATCGCATCGCTTCAGATGTTGACCTCGTGGCGCAGCGCGTCAAGCGCGACGAGGAGAAGCTCGCGGTGTCGACCGCTCCCAAGGAAGCGCAGGCGCTCACAGCGGAACTCGAGCAGCTCGCCGCCCGCAACGGGGTCCTTGAGGAGAAGCAGCTCGAGATCATGGAGCTGCAGGAGGCGGCGCAGACGGCGTTTGCCGCAGCGACTGCCGTGCTCGAGGGTGTCGACGGGCGTCGGGCGGAGTTCCAGTGTGAGCTCGACGAGGCTGAGGCCGCGATCAACCGCGAGCTCGCGATCAACAAGAAGGAGCGCGAGGGCCTCTCGGCCGAGCTGCAGCGCGACCTCTACACCCTGTACGAATCGCTGCGCGGCCGACTCGGCTTCGGTGCGGCCCGCCTGCGCGGCAACATCTCGGAGGCGAGCAACATGGCTCTCGCGCCCGCAGAGCTCGCTGACATTCGCGCCGCCGGGCCCGACGAGGTCATCTTCTGCCCCGGCACCGGAGCGATCCTGGTGCAGGTCGAAGAAGCCGCGTAAGCGGGATTCGGGCACTGTTTGTCCCCTATGCCGGTCGTCGCTCTCCAGCGGCGACCGGTATAGTTGTTTTCGGAATGGGTCGGTGAGACGGCCGCGTCGCGGCACGCAAGTGTACGCGCCGAGGAACGTCCGGGCTCCGCAGGGGAGAACGGTGGGTAACACCCACCCGGGGCAACCCGCGAGAAAGTGCAACAGAGAGTAGACCGCCTTCCATGGCTTGCCATGGTTGGTAAGGCTGAAAGGGTGGTGTAAGAGACCACCGGCGCTCGTGGCAACACGGGCGGCCAGGTAAACCTCGTTCGGAGCAAGGCCAGACAGAGGATGTTGAAGCGCCCCGCTGAGTCCTCGGGTAGGCCGCTAGAGGGTGTCGGTAACGGCATTCGTAGAGAGATGGTCGTCACTCTGGAGTTTGCGCTCCAGAGCCACAGAACCCGGCGTATGATCTGGCCCATTCCGCTAAGCCCCAGACTTCGTCATATTCATGCCAGAGTCTGGGGCTTTTTCGTTTCAGCCTGCTGGAAAAGTAGTTCGGGACATAATTGGGACACGATGGGGATTCACGCAGTTGATTTGGCCTGGTTAAAGTTCCGATCTTTTACAAGGATAGGAACACCATGGCCAAGAAATACGAACCCGAGTTCCGTGAGCGCGCCCTCCGCATGCTCACCGAAGCTCTACCCGAACACGCAAGTCTTCATGCGGCGAGTAAACACATCGGCGGGCTCCTTGGAGTCTCGCCCGACACGCTTCGCGTCTGGCATCGCCAAACCCAGGTCGACGCTGGCGCGAAGCCCGGTGTCACCACCGATATGAATGAAGAGAACCGTCGGTTGCGCCGCGAGAATGCGGAGCTTCGGAAAGCGAATGAAGTTCTCAAAGCTGCGAGCATATTTTTCGCGCAGGAACTCGACCGGCCACGATCGAAATGATCCGATTCATCGATAAGTATCGTGATCGTTTCGGGGTCGAGTTCCTCTGCCGCACGCTACGTGCGGCAGTCCGTGGTTTCCTCACCTCACGCGGGTATCGGGCAGCGAGGAACCGGCTGCCTTCAGCTAGGCACCTCCGTGATGAGATCCTCATCCCGGAGATCACGCGCCTCCACCACAAGCATTACGGCGTGTATGGTCGCCGCAAAATGCATGCCCTATTGCGGCGTGAGGGCTGGGAAATTGGCCGTGACGCCTGCGAGCGGCTCATGAAGATCGCTGGAGTACGCGGCGTGCAACGCTCGAAACGGGCATTCACCACGAAGAGCGACCCGGCGGACCGGCTGCCAGGTGATCTCGTGAATCGGAACTTCACTGCGGCAGCACCGAAGCGGTTGTGGGTCGTCGACATCACCTATGTTGCGACGTGGTCTGGGTTCGCGTACGTATCGTTCGTGACCGACGTGTACTCGCGCAGAATCGTCGGCTGGAATGTCGCTTCAACACTCAAGGCCGAGGTATTGCCGTTGCAAGCGCTTGAGATGGCGGCCTGGCAGGCCGGTGGTGATCTCGAGGGGTTGGTGCATCACAGCGACCACGGCTCGAATTATATGTCGATGGTCTACACCAACCGGGTCGCAGAGCTCGGCGCGATCCCGTCAACCGGGACAGTCGGCGATAGCTACGACAATTCGATGGCTGAAGCAGTGAACGCGCTCTACAAAGCCGAATTGATCAGGCAGCAGGGGCCTTGGAAAACGGTCGAGCAGGTCGAGCTTGCGACGTTGGAATATGTGTGGTGGTGGAACAACGAACGCCTTCACGGGGAGCTTGATATGCGTACCCCTGCAGAGGTTGAAGCGGCGTACTACGCTGTCACTGAACCGTTGCCCGCACTGACGATGTAACGGACAACCATGTCGGAACTTTAGTCAGGCCAAATCATAGTGATTTCGGGCGAACTCTAGTGATCGTATTAACCCATTAATAACCCCAGGTCAGAAGCACTTACCGAGCCTATTCGAGTGGCGGCGAGCGTTGGTGGTAGATTGCGCACCTAGATCCCGGCGTATGATCTGGCCAATTCCGCCTCATCTCAAGTCCCACGACTAATAGTGGGTCCCGTGCCGCCGGTATCTACTCACCACCCACCATGCGCCGATTCCCACGGTGAGCACGATTCCAACCCACAGGAGAAAGCCGACGCCAGCGATGGTGGCTCCGAAGAGAATCATGGCCAACGCAACGAGCATGACTTCGAGAAACATGACATCTGGTGGTTGCATAATGCACCTCTTTTCCTCCCTTCCAGTATGCGCCTGCGCGGTGACAAAAGCACGGGCAGGCCGGGACCCATCGTAGATTCGCACTCGGCACCCGGCGCCGATATGATGACTCTCAACAAAATGCGTCAGCGTCGACCCCAGGAGTCAGTTAGATTGCGTCATTCTTTTCGAAACAACCACCGATTGGCAGCTGTGCTTTGCGTGATCGCGCTCGGCAGCACGTTGACCGGGTGCGGCCAGTTCGATCTATCGCTTCTCGTTTCCAACACCGATAGAGCTGGTGCTTCCAGCGAGAACGAGGCCAACGCCACCCCCTCCGAGCCGGAGGTTACAGCTCCCTCGGTGGACGATCCAGCCGAATCAGCTGACACTCTTGCGTCTGGACCTTCGCTCTGCATCGACGGGACAGAAAAGCGCTCGGTCCTGCTCACCGGAGAAAAGGCGTCGGGAGTGTGGGTGGGCGACATCGTTGAACCACGGGGTGCCCAGTACCGGCTCCGCACCGTTCTCAGCGACGACGGCTGCCTGATCGAGGGCTCGTTCGAGTATCAGGGCCTCAATTGCAGCGGAACTTGGACGCCCGCCAAGGTCTCGTTTCTTGACGAGACCGCGACGCACCCACAGAACCTCCAGGTGAATTTCTTGGAGCGCGTGACCCGCAATCCCGATAACGCCTGCGCTGATGTGGCCGAGGTCTCACTTCTCAGCGGCCCCGACGGCATCTATTACTCATCAACCTGGAGTCGCAGTGACGGCACCAGCACGAGTTCTGCAACGAAGTTGCGTAGGGAGTAATTCGCGCTAATCCGAGACCGTCAAGAGCTCGAAGCCGTCCTCTCGCACCACGATGGTGTGCTCGAACTGCGCCGTTACGCTCTTGTCGCGCGTCGTCACCGTCCATCCGTCATCCCACTGGCGCCATTCGTGCGTGCCGAGGGTCAGCATTGGCTCGACGGTAAACACCATGCCCGGCACAATGATGTCGCCGTATGCGGGAGCGGAGTCGTAGTGGGGAATGATGAGCCCCGAGTGGAATGACGACCCAACGCCGTGTCCCGTAAAATCGCGCACCACGCCGTAGCCAAATCGCTTAGCGTAGGTTTCGATCACTCGGCCGATCACGTTGACGGCGCGCCCGGGCTTGGCTGCCCTAATGCCACGCATCATGGCCTCATGCGTGCGCTCAATCAGCAGGTTCACTTCCTCGGATACCTCGCCGACCCGAAACGTGCGGTTGAGATCACCGTGCATGCCATCGAGGTAGGCGGTGACATCCACATTCACAATGTCGCCCTCGCGCAGCACGGTGTCGTCTGGCACGCCATGGCAGATCACTTCGTTGACCGACGTGCACGACGAAGCGCGATACCCGCGGTATCCAAGCGTCGACGGGTAAGCACCCTGCGAGATGACGTATTCGTGCGCCACGCGATCGAGCTCGGCAGTCGTTACCCCGGGCCGCACAACCTCAGCGACGGCGTCGAGCGCCCGCGATGCAACGCGGCCTGCCGCGCGAATGCGATCAACTTCTTCAGTGGTGTAGGTATTGTCGCCCACATGCGGTGGCGGGGTCTTGAGCCCCACATAGGGGGGGCGCACAATTTCCTGCGGCACCTGGCGAATGTTCGGGAGCGAACCTGGCATCAAATGTCCGTGTGAATCGAATGGCATAGCTCTATCCTAGGAGTGCGCACGAAACGCGCTAAAGGAGGCGAATATCATGAGCAGTCAAGACTGGGGTGTCGATGACCCCGAAGAGACCTACTGGTTCAACACGCTCACGAAGCAGGTCGAGCGCGGGCCGCAGTCGCCCGGCGTAGACCGCATCGGTCCGTTCAAGACCCGCGAGCTCGCGGAACACGCACAGGCCATCGTCAATGAAAAGGCCCGTCTGTGGAACGAGGAAGACGCAGACGAGACGTAGTCTCCACGCAGTTTTCCACTTACCGCGCGCCCGTGTAACACGTTCGTTACGGGCGCGCGGTATGGTTTGCCAGTGATCGCTTGCACCGCGCAACCGGTCGACCTTGAAGTAGGACGGAGCAGGCGTGAGCAAGCAGCGAGATTTTGTTCTCCGCACCATCGAAGAGCGCGGCGTGAAGTTTGTGCGCCTGTGGTTTACCGACGTGTCGGGCACACTCAAATCTGTGGCGCTCGCGCCCGCCGAGGTCGAGGGTGCCTTCAACGAGGGCATCGGCTTCGACGGCTCCGCAATCGAGGGTCTCACGCGGGCTTACGAGTCTGACTTGCTCGCGGTACCGGATCCGGCCACATTTCAGCTGCTGCCCTGGCGCAGCCAGCAGGCCCCGACCGCCCGCATGTTCTGCGACATTCGGACACCCAACGACGAGCCGGCGGTGGCCGACCCCCGCAACGTGCTCAAGCGCACGCTTGAGCACGCGGCCGATCGCGGCTTCACGTTCTACACGCACCCCGAGATCGAGTTCTACCTGCTGAAGTCGAAGGAGTTTGGCCCCGAGGGGCCGATTCCCGTCGATCGCGCCGGCTACTTCGACAACGTTCCCGGCGGTACCGCGCACGATTTCCGACGCGAGAGCGTCGAGATGCTGGAGGACCTCGGTATATCTGTCGAGTTCAGCCACCACGAGGCGGGCCCCGGTCAGAACGAGATCGATCTGCGCTACGCCGACGCGCTCACGACCGCGGACAACATCATGACCTTCCGCACGGTGGTGAAGGAGGTCGCGATCTCGCAGGGCGTGCACGCCACCTTCATGCCCAAGCCGCTCGCGGGCCAGCCCGGATCGGGCATGCACACGCATCTGTCACTATTCGAGGGCGACACGAACGCCTTCTACGACGCTGGCGCCAAGCACCAGCTGTCGCAGACGGGGCGTCGCTTCGTCGCGGGTCTCCTGCGGCACGCCCCCGAGATCACCGCGGTCACGAACCAGTACATCAACTCGTACAAGCGACTGTGGGGCGGCGATGAGGCACCCTCGTTCGTGAGCTGGGGCCACAACAACCGTTCGGCCCTCGTGCGCGTGCCGATGTACAAGCCGGGCAAGGGTGGCGCCGCGCGCGTCGAGTACCGTGGCATGGACAGCGCCGTGAACCCCTACCTGGGCTTCTCCGTACTGCTCGCCGCGGGTCTGAAGGGCATCGAGGAAGAGTACGAGCTGCCACCCGAGGCCGAGAACAACGTCTGGGCGCTCAGCGATGGCGAGCGGCGGGCGATGGGCTTCGACGCTCTGCCCACGAGCCTCGACCACGCGCTCGCGGTGATGGAGCGCTCGGAGCTCGTCGCCGAGACGCTGGGCGAGCAGGTCTTCGCCTACCTGATTCGCGACAAGCGCCGCGAGGTGGCCGAGTATCACAGCCAGGTGACGCCCTACGAGCTCGCCTCGATGCTTGACACGGTGTAAGCCGGTGAGGGACTCGGCAGCGCAGCTGCGGCTCACCGATGTTGCGCGCGCCGGTTTCCAGGACCTCGGGGCCTCGCGGGACGAGCTCGCCGTTATCTCGGAGCTCATCGACGTTCCCATCACGGAGGTGCTCGCCGCATTTGCCGGGGCCGCTGACCCCGACACCGCGCTCGGGCCGCTGCGTCGGCTGGCCGAGCAGCATCCGGATCGCGCGCGCGCCCTGGGCCCCGTGACACTCGGGCGGCTGTGCATGCTCGTGGGAGCCTCGCCCGCACTCGGTGATTTCTTCGCCCGACACCCGGACCGGCTCGAGGAGATCCTGGAGCGGGGCGGCCGGATCGTCGAGCTTGAGGACGCGCACGCCCAGTTGCAGGCCGCGGTCACGCCAGTCCCCGGCACGACGCTCGCCGCAGAGCTGGGCTGGCTCGCGCTGCGCACCCGGTACCGGGAACTGCTGGCCGAGGTCGCGCTGTACGATCTCGACGCCAGCCGTGCAGGCCAAGCGACCGAGGTGTTTGAAGAGGTCGCGGCGTGCCTGTCAGACCTCGCAGCCGCCGCGATTGACGCCGCGCTCGTCGTGGCCGCGGCAACCCTGAGCGCGGGGGAGTCCGGCCCGCCCGTCTCGCCGGAGCGACTCGCTGCCGTGCGCCTCGGCATTGTCGCGATGGGTAAGTGTGGCGCGCGCGAACTCAACGTCGTCTCCGACGTCGACGTCATCTTTGTGGTCGATAGCGCCGATGAGGCGGTTGTTGACGGGGAGGCGCTGATCCGGATCGGAACGCGGCTCGCTAGCGAGACGATGCGCGGAATCCAAGATCCCGCGATCGAACCGCCGCTGTGGCAGCTGGACCCGAATCTGCGGCCCGAGGGCCAGCACGGGCCGCTCGTGCGCACGCCCGGTTCCATGCGCGCCTATTACGACCGCTGGGCGAAGGCGTGGGAGTTTCAGGCCCTACTTAAGGCGCGGCCGCTCGCCGGCGATCTCGTCCTGGCCGCCGATTTCGTGAGAGATACACGCGCCGCGGTGTGGACCTCCGCGTCACGCCCCGACTTCGTGGGCTCGGTGCAGCGCATGCGGCAGCGAGTCACCGAGCACATCGCCGACGACGATCTCGAGGTGCAGCTCAAGCTCGGGCCCGGCGGCCTGCGCGATATTGAATTCAGTGCGCAGTTGCTGCAGCTCGTGCATGGCCAGTACGACGACCGCTTGCATGTCGCGGGCACCCTCGACGCGCTGCGTGCACTGGTGGAGCGGGGCTACATCGCCCGGGCCGATGGTGAGCAGCTCGCAAACGACTATCGCGTGCTGCGAGTGCTCGAACACCGGCTGCAGCTGGAGGGCCTACGCCGCACCGCCCTTATGCCGACGGGGGATGACGAGCTCCGTGTCCTCGCCCGCGCATCGGGGTTCGCGACCACTGGGAGCGACCTGCGCGCGCTCTGGGAACGTACCAAGCTCGAGGTGCGCCAGTTGCACCTCAAGATCTTCTACGCGCCGCTTCTGAGCGCGGTCGCGGCGCTGCCCGACGAGGAGCTCGTACTCGGAAGCGATGCTGCGCTCGCCAGGCTCACGAGCATCGGCTTCCGCGACCCGGCGGGCGCGATGCGGCACCTCGCGGCGCTCACGCGGGGCACAACGAGGCGGGCCCGGATCCGGCGCAATCTCATGCCGGTGCTGCTCGGCTGGCTGTCGAATGGCACCGACCCCGACTTTGGGTTGCTCGCGTTTCGCCGCGTGAGCGAGGCGAATGTGGAGAGCCCGTGGTATCTGCGGTTGCTGCGCGATGGCACCGAGGCCGCCGAGCGGCTGATGCGGGTGCTCTCGTGCTCGCGCTATGCCGCGGAGCTGCTGGAGTCGATGCCAGATGCGGTCGCGTGGCTCGAGCGCGACGAGCAGCTGCGGCCGCGCTCGCTGGAGCTGCTCATGGAAGAGATGCGGTCGCTCGCGTCGCGCCGAGACACCGCTGAGGAGTCCGCAGTCGCGCTGCGCGCGGTGCACCGCCGCGAGATTCTGCGCATCGCCCTCGGCAGACTCACCGGCGTGCTCGACGATACCGAGGTCTCGCAGGGCCTCGACGCGGCGCACACCGCGCTACTCGACGCCCTGCTCGCTTCTGTGCGGCGCGAGAGCGCCGACGTGTCGCCCCCGGGATTCGCGCTCGCGCTGATTGGCATGGGCCGGTTTGGTGGGGGCGAAATGGGGTTCGCGTCAGACATCGATCTGATGGCAGTGTTTCGCGCGGATCCCGGGGTCGCTGGCGACGTCGCGTCCCGGCACGCGGCCAGCGCAGTGGGGGAATTGCGCAGGCTCGTTTCGGACCCGCGTTTCCCTGTCGACCTCGACTTCGACCTGCGCCCGGAGGGCAAGAACGGGCCCATTGTGCGCAGCCTTGAGTCGTACCGTAGCTACTACGAGCGGTGGTCGGTGACGTGGGAGGCCCAGGCGTTGCTGCGCGCGCGCCCCGTGGCGGGCGACGTGGGGCTCGGGCAGGCATTTGGGTCGCTCGCTGATGAGCTTCGTTACCCCGAATCATTCCCTGAAGACCGGGTGCGCGAGGTGCGCCGCATGAAGGCACGCGTCGAGGCCGAGCGGTTGCCGCGCGGGCAAGATCCGCGGCGCCAGCTTAAACTCGGGCCCGGAGGGGTCTCGGACGTTGAGTGGCTGGTGCAGCTGGTGCAGCTCGAACACGGGGGAGCCCACCCGGCGCTGCGCACCGTGTCGACGCTGGACGCGCTGGCGGCGGCGGTGTCGCTGGGGCTGGTCTCGGCGCAGGACGCCGAACATCTCGAGGAGTCCTGGGAGTTCGCAAGCTCGGTGCGCTCGGCGCTCAAGCTATGGAACGGTCGGGGCGGCGATTTTCTGCCGACCGACTGGCGCGATCTCGAGGGCATCACGGGTGTCCTGGGCTGGGAATCGGGGCGTACCACCGAGCTCGAGGAGCGCTGGCTTGCGGTGTCACGCCGAGCCCGGAACGTGACCGAGCGGGTGTTCTTTGGATACGAAGAAGATGAGCACTTCCTGACAAGGTAAGGAACCAAATGTTGGTTCACTCGCTGTTTACCAAATTATTACGCCAAGTTTGGACTGGGCTCTAGCAAAATTCGTTACCCAAGCGTAATCTGATCGTTATGCAGTACTTACAAAGCTTCCTCGAAGCCCTGCTTTCAGAAGACGGGGCTGAGTTCGAAGATGAACTAGAATCCTAATCATCCACCCGCGCACCAGCGATGTTGCGCCCGAGACACTGCAACGCCCCGGTTCAATCAGCTTCGATTGAACCGGGGCGTTGTGCTGTGGGTGTGGGTGCGGGTCCCCTCTCTCCTTCGGCATGCTGTGCGCGCGAAGCGAGTCGCAGTATCCCAGCATCGCTGAGCCCGAGAAGAACCGACGACCTCATCGCCCACACGGTCATACGTGATGCGTGGCCAGATACAAAGAACTCCGCCGGGCCACAACTGCAGAAGCAATCGCGGCCCGGCGGAGTTCATGAGCTCGGAGCGTTAGATCCCGTAGTACAGCTCGAACTCGTACGGGTGCGGGCGCAGGGCCATCGGCATGATCTCAGTCTCGCGCTTGAGCTTGATCCAGGTCTCGATAAGCTCCTCGGTGAACACGCCACCCTCGAGCAGGAACTGGTGATCAGCCTCGAGCTCGCGGAGGGCCTCCTCGAGCGACGCCGGCACCTGAGGAATGTTCTTAGCCTCCTCGGGCGGCAGCTCGTAGAGATCCTTATCGATCGGCTCCATCGGCTCGATGCGGTTGCGGATCCCGTCGAGGCCAGCCATCAGCTGAGCCGCGAACGCCAGGTAGGGGTTGCTCGAAGCGTCGGGTGCACGGAACTCGATGCGCTTGGCCTTCGGGTTCGATCCGGTGAGCGGAATGCGCACTGCCGCCGAGCGGTTGCCCGCCGAGTAGGCCAGGTTGATCGGTGCCTCGTAGCCCTTGACCAGGCGGCGGTAGCTGTTGATCGTCGGGTTGGTGAACGCAAGCAGCGCGGGAGCGTGGTGCAGGATGCCGCCGATGTACCAGCGCGCGAGGTCCGAGAGGCCTGCGTAGCCGTTCTCGTCGTAGAACAGCGGCTCGCCGTCCTGCCACAGCGACATGTGGGTGTGCATACCCGAACCGTTGTCGCCGAAGACGGGCTTCGGCATGAACGTTGCGGTCTTGCCCCACAGGTCGGCGGTGTTCTTCACGATGTACTTGAACTTGAGCACGTCGTCAGCTGCGCACACCATGGTGTCGAAGCGGTAGTTGATCTCAGCCTGGCCGGGAGCGCCAACCTCGTGGTGCGCACGCTCAAGGTGCAGTCCAGCCTCGATCAGGCGCAGCGAGATGTCATCGCGCAGATCGGCCTGCTTGTCGGTGGGGGAGACAGGGAAGTAGCCGCCCTTTTCGCGGGTCGTGTACCCGGGGTTGCCGCCCTCCATCTTGCGACCCGAGTTCCAGTGCGCCTCTTCAGAGTCGATCTCGTAAAACGAGCGACGCGGCGTCGTCTCGTAACGCACGGAATCGAGAATGTAGAACTCGGCCTCCGGTGCGAAGAACGCAGTGTCGGCGATGCCAGTAGACGAAAGGAAGCGCTCAGCCTTCTTGGCAACCTGGCGGGGATCCTTCGAGTAGATCTCGCCCGTGCGCGGGTTGAAGATGTCGCAGATCACAATAATGGTGCGCTCGGCACGGAACTGATCGAGGTAGATCGTCGTGGGATCCGGGATCAGCTGCATGTCCGAGTCAGCGAGGCCCGAGAAGCCAGCAATTGACGAACCGTCAAACATCTGGCCAATCTCGAAGAAGTCGAGGTCGGCTGCCGAGGCGGGGATGTTGAAGTGGTGCTGCACACCCGGGAGGTCGGTGAAACGAATATCGACGAACTTTACGTCCGTTTCCTTGATGAAGTCGATGACTTCCTGGGGGCTCTTGAACATGCTGCTCCTCGTAGCTGGTGCACCGAACGATATGGCGCGCTACGCCCCAGCTTACGCGTCCTCGGTTTCACGACCGTGAGAAAAGTGTTACGCGCGTGTTACAAAAAGCCCGGCACAGGCTGAGGCCTGTACCGGGCTTGCCCAATTACTGAGGACGTCTCGATAAGCGGGTGCTAAATCTACAGCTGTTAGCTCCGGATCAACACGGTGCCAGCGATTTTATCGTGGAAGCCGCGCTGGTCCGAGTCCCACACTGCCACAGGGATCACGATGCACAGGAGCAGCGTGCGCACGATCGGACGCCACGGGCCCACCCAGCCGCCCGCGATGGGCAGCACACGCATCCCCATGATTCGGTGCCCGAGGGAGCCGCCGATCGTGGGGATAAACACGATCTGCATGCCCGCGAAGATCGCGAGCTGCCACCAGGAGGCCTGCGGGCCGCCAATGAGCAGGTAGGCGGGAATCGCGGCCAGCGCCCAGTCGATGACGATGGCACCGATGCGGCGCCCCAGGCGCCCGACCGACCGGGGGCCGGTTTCAGGAAGCCCCAGGCGCTCTCCGGGCCACTCGCTCGGTGCGAGATCGCCGAACTTCTGCGGCTGAGAGGAGGAGGGTTTCGACATTGTGTGCGGGGCCGCCTAGCGCGGGCGCTGCGAGCGGACCTTGTTGGGGTCCATGCCCTTGGGGATGCCGACGGGCGTGCCCTGCAGCGAGGAAAGGCGGTTGTAAACGGCCGCGATCTCGTTGCGGTTGAGGGCCGGCTTGAGCTTCACGAGCGCCTTCGAGAGCTTCGCGAGCGGAATGCCGTCCCCGTCGGGACCCACGTAGAGGTGCACGACCTTGACGCCCTGCAGTGCGCGCTTAACCTTGCGCTCCTCATCGGCGGCCATGCGCTGGGTACGCTGCTGCGATCCCTCAGAGATGAGGACCACACCGCCGCGTCCGATGACGCGATACACCGCGTCCTGGTTGCGGTTGATCGCAATCGGGGTCTCCGAACCGCGCCACGAACGACGCAGCGAGCTCTGGATTACTGCGCCAACGGCGCCCGGGCGCCCCTCGATCTGGTTGTATGCCACCTTCTCGGCACGACGACCGAGCACGATCATCACCAGCAGGATGCCGATGAGGACGCCAGTGAGGGGCCACAGGATCCAGCTAAACCAGGTGCCGCCGGGCAGAAGCAGGGCGAGCAGCACGGCCACCGCAATGGGGCCGAGGAAGCACGCAAGCAGCGCTAGCGGCAGGTTTCGATCGTGAACCTTCGTGGTCCGGTAGATCTCGATCATCTGCTTGATGCGACCGGTACGCTTCGCCTTCTTTTCTGCCATGCCCCCAGAATATCGTCTCTGGGGCGACTCGGCGTACACCGGGTGCCCAGGGGCCCACTGTTCGCTCACAGCGCCCGGGTTTGGGCCCGGATCGGCAAGTTATTCACATTCTTCTGAGGGCTCTTGTCTTGAAGGCCCCGCCGCCGGATCGTGGAGGGTATGAAATCCTCGATGCTACCCTCCCGCAGTCCACCCTCTCCAGGCGCCGCGGCTCGCCTCGCCGCGCGACTCGAGCGGTTTTGCGGGGTCGGGATTGGCTATCGCGCGCTCGGTGAATGCGTCGAGCCGGGTGTCTCTGCGCGCACCCATCGGAGGCTCGGCCACGACGCGGGATGTGCCACACTCGGCGTGCCTCGCCGCTCGATTGAGTTGACGCTGCAGATGTGGGATGACGAGGGCGCAGCTCCGCTCCTGCTGGAGGCAGTAGATGAGGCCATCAGCGCGCTCGCTGACACGGTACCCACGGCCGGATCTGCAGGCGGCATTGCCTGGAGCGCACAATTGGCGCGGGAGTGTGTGGCCTACGCGATCCGGATCAGAATCACGCCAGCGACGTAGCGTGTGCGGGTGAAGCCAGAGAGTCATGGCTCCACTCGGCACAGGAAACGCACTGCGGCCGCGGCTTCCGAAGAAGCCGCGGCCGCAGTGTCAGCAGCTTGCGCTGCAGGGTATGACCTACATGCCGAGGTCGCCCACGAAGTCGCCGGCCTCGAGGCGCGTGCGCACCTGGCTGAGGAAGCGAGCCGCATCAGCGCCGTCTACGATGCGGTGATCGTAAGAGAGCGCCAGGTAGACCGTGGAGCGGATCGCGATGGTGTCACCATCGGGAGTGGAGACCACCACAGGCTTCTTCACAACCGCGCCGGTGCCGAGGATGGCAACCTGGGGCAAGAAGACGAGCGGCGTGTCGAACAGTGCGCCGCGCGATCCCGTGTTCGTGAGGGTGAAGGTGCCACCGCTCAGCTCATCGGGCGTCAGCTTGTTGTCGCGAGTACGTGCCGCCAGGTCTGCGATGTCACCCGAGATCTGTGCGAGGTTCTTCTCACCAGCGTCACGGAGCACGGGCGTCAGCAGGCCACGCTCGGTGTCAACCGCGATGCTGATGTTCTCGTGATCGGGGTAGACGATCTGGTCGCCATCCACCGTCGCGTTGACGATGGGGTAGGTGCGCAGCGCCTCAGCGGCAGCCAGCGCAAAGAAGGGCAGGAACGAAAGCTTCGAGCCCGTCTTCGCGAGGAACTCGTCCTTCTTGGCCTGGCGAAGCTTTGCGATGCGGGTGACATCCACCTCGACAACGGTCGTCAGCTGAGCGGTGCTCTGCAGCGACTGCACCGCACGCTCGGAGATGACCTTGCGCAGGCGGCTCATCTTTACCGTGGTGCCGCGCAGCGGCGAGACCTCAACCTCGGCCTTGGCCTGAGCAGCGGGTGCTGCCGAAGCGGCGGGCGCCGGCACTGCAGCGGCGAGGACGTCTTCCTTGCGAATGCGGCCGCCCACACCGGTGCCGGTGATGGTGCCGAGGTCGACGCCGCGCTCGTTTGCGAGCTTGCGGACGATCGGGGTGATGTAGTTTGCGCTGGCCGCTTCAGCCGGAGCTGACGCGGGCGCCGGTGCGGCGGGAGCTGCTGCGGCGGGCGCAGGAGCAGCCGGAGCAGCAACCGAGGGTGCCGGTGCGGGAGCAGCAGGCGCTGCCGCGGGAGCCGGGGCTGCCACAGGGGCTGGTGCAGCTGCAGCAGGTGCTGCGGGTGCAGCGGGTGCAGCAGCGGGCGCGCTCGAGCCGATGCGCGCGAGCACACCGCCCACCTCGACGGTGTCGTCTTCCTGAACCATGATCGCCTGCACGATGCCTGCGATCGGCGAGGGCACCTCGGTGTCGACCTTGTCGGTGGAGACCTCGAGCAGCGGCTCGTCGACCTCGATTGAGTCGCCGACGCTCTTCAGCCAGCGCGTGACTGTACCTTCGGTGATGCTCTCACCGAGGGAAGGGAGCACGACATCCTGGCCGTCAGCCGCAGGGGCTGCGGCTGCTGCCGGAGCCGCGGGTGCCTCAACCGGAGCGGCGGGCGCTGCCGGGGCAGCAGGAGCAGCAGGAGCAGCCTCAGCGGGTGCTGCCGGGGCGGCGGGGGCTGCGCCCGAGCCGTCACCGATGCGAGCGAGCTCTGCGCCCACCTCAGCGGTCTCGTCTTCTTCCACGAGGATTGCCTCAAGCACGCCTGCGACCGGTGAGGGGATCTCGGTATCGACCTTGTCGGTGGAGACCTCGAGCAGCGGCTCGTCGACCTCTACCGTGTCGCCGATGTTCTTCAACCAGCGGGTGACCGTACCCTCAGTTACACTCTCACCCAGTGCGGGGAGGACTACCGATTCACTCATCGTGAATTTCTCCGTTCGTTTCTTAAAAATCTGGGCGAGTTAGATCGCGTGGAGGGGCTTGCCAGCGAGCTTCAGCATGGCCTCGCCGATCGTTTCGTTCTGCGTGGGGTGACCGTGGATCAGGGGCGCGACGTCCTCTGGGTAAGCTTCCCAGTTCACGATGAGCTGCGCCTCGCCGACGAGTTCTCCGACGCGGGCACCAATCATGTGCACACCCACGACCGGGCCGTCGTTGACGCGCACGGCCTTCACTGAGCCGGCAGTGCCCAGAATGGAGCTCTTGGCGTTGCCAGCCAGGTTGTACTCGTAGGCGGTGACGTTGTCAGCGCCAAACTTTTCCTTGGCCTTCGCCTCGGTGAGCCCAACCGATGCGATCTCGGGGTCGCAGTAGGTGACCTTGGGAATGTTCACGTCGTCGACGATCACGGGGGAGAGCCCCGCGATCTCTTCGGCCACGAAGATACCCTGCTGGTACCCGCGGTGTGCAAGCTGCAGGCCGGGAACGATGTCGCCTACTGCGTATACGCCGGGCACGTTAGTGGCGAGCCGATCGTTGGTCAGCACGAAGCCGCGATCCATCGACACACCTACGTCTTCAAAACCTGCATCCTGCGTTGCCGGGCCACGGCCCACGGCCACGAGCAAGTAGTCCGCGGTCAGCTGCGTGCCGTCTTCGAGTGCGACCGTGACGCTTGAGGCGTCCTGGGTCACCGACTGGAACCGCACCCCCAGATTGAACGCGATGCCGCGCTTCTTGAATGCGCGCTCGAGCTGCTTTGAGACGGACTCTTCCTCGTTGGGAACGAGGTGGGGCAGGCCCTCGACGATGGTGACCTCTGCGCCGAACGAGCGCCAGACGCTCGCGAACTCGACGCCGATCACGCCGCCGCCGAGGATGATGACCTTGGCGGGTACTTCGGTCAGCTCGAGTGCGTGCTCGCTAGCGATAACGCGGCCGGTAATCTCGAGACCGGGCAGCGAGCGCGAGTAGGAGCCCGTCGCAAGCACGACGTGCTTACCCACGATGCGGTCTGCGCCGACCTGCACGGTGGTGGGTGAGACGAGCTTGCCCAGCCCGTCGATGACGGTGATCCCGTTTGCCTTGAGCAGACCCTGCAAACCCTTGTGCTTACCAGCCACCAGATTGGTGCGGTAGTTGTTCACCTGGGCGATGTCGATGCCGGCGACGCTTGAGCGCACGCCGTACTTCTCACCGTCCCTCGCAACGTCCGCAACCTCTGCTGCGTGCAGCAGTGCCTTCGTGGGAACGCAGCCCCTGTGCAGGCAAGTGCCGCCGAGCTTGTCTTTTTCAATGACAGCGGCGGTCATGCCCAGCTGAGTTGCGCGGATCGCGGTGGCGTAGCCTGCGCTTCCTCCGCCAAGGACAACAATGTCAAACTGCTGATCGGCCAAGTGGGATCTCCCTCGGTGTATTCGCAATGTATGTGAGGCCCGGTGAGGGCGTACTTGATCCACCCTACACCCGGCAGCCATTGAAATGACTGCCCACACACCACCCGGTTGAGCGCGCGTTTTCACGCGAATCATGTCTGACTTTTATTCCCCGAAATGTTTCGCTCGCAGCGTCACCGGAGGCTACGCGTATCGCCGCTCCACTTCGTAGGATGGACACGTGAGCGATTCAATCTTTTCTGCCGAGTACGCCGACCGCAGGTCAAGTGTGCCCCGTGGCATCCCCATGATTGTTGCGCTTCAGGGGCTCAACGATGCTGGCGGCGCAACTTCTCAACTCGAGGAGTACCTCTGGGACCGATGCCACCCCGAGGTGATTGTGCGCTTTAACGCAGACCTGCTGCTTGACTATCGTGCGCGCAGGCCTGTGATCACCTTCGACAGTGACCATTTCACGGACTACACCCCCGAAGAGCTCACGCTGAGCCTTGCTCGCGACGAGCTCGGCAACCCGTTCCTGCTCCTCAGCGGGTACGAGCCCGACTTCCGCTGGGACCAGTTCATCGACACCGTGCTCATGTTGGTGCATGAGTTTGAGGTGTCCATCACGGCGTGGAGCCACGCCGTCCCCATGCCGGTGCCCCACACGCGTCCCATATCAACAACGGTGAGCGGTTCACGCGAGGATTTGATCGAAGCCCGTTCGTCGTGGCGTCCTACTACCAAGCTCGCGGCGTCGGCCTCGCATGTACTCGAATATCGACTGCACTCGCTGGGCGAAGAGGTCGCAGGGTTTGCCCTGCTCATTCCTCATTACCTCGCCAACACCGAGTACCCGGAGGCCCTGTACGCGGCACTCGACGGACTTATGGCGGCTACCGGCCTCATCTTTGCGACCGATGACGTGCGCAACCGGGCACGCACATTCATCGAGCAGGTAAACGCCCAGATCGCAGACAACCACGAGTCGATCGAGATGGTGCACACCCTCGAGAAGCGCTACGACGCCTATATGGAGGACCAAGAGGTGCGGTCACCGTTCGTCAGCGAGGACGGCTCGCTGCCCACAGCCGATCAGATCGCCAGCGAGCTCGAGAAGTTTTTGGCGCAGGAGCTGGGCCAGCCCGACGGCGGCGTGCAGGGGACTCCCGGTGACCAAACTCCCGGCAACGAGCCGAAGAATGGCCTCGACGACAGCTTCGATGACCGCTTGAACGATGACTCCGGCGACGACCAGGGGCGCGGGGAGTAATAAACCGCGCTCCTACATGTGCTGACGGTCAGAATGACTCGCCTGATCATGCAATAATAGAAGCGCTAGCCCATTCGAGAGCACTGGCTCGTTTCCGTCGCGGAAACAAGCGAGACTTGACATGGGTTTTCATGCTGTGAGCACTCGCCCTAGGCGACACAGCCCGATTTCCGACACAGAGAGGCGGCTGCGTGGCAACTGCATCCACCCCCAAGACTCGCACGACCTCGGCCAAGACCACGAAGTCGGTCGCTGAGGACGCCGCAGAGGTGAAGGACACTACCGAAGCGGCGCCGAAGGCTGCCGCAAAGAAGACCGCCACCAAAACTGCTGCTGCGAAGAAGACCGCAACAACAAAGGCTGCGACAACCAAGACTGCCGCGGCGAAGGCCACGACCACGAAGGCTGCCGCAAAGAAGACGACTGCAGCGAAGGCTCCGGCTGCCGCAAAGGCACCTGCCGCCGCTAAGGCTCCGGCCGCCAAGAAGGTGACTTCGAGGAAGAAGTCGTCCGATGGAATCGACTATGACGCCCTTGATCACGAAGAAGAGCAGGTAGAAGCCAAGAAGTCGGCTTCGACGGTCATCGATCCGGTTCCGACCGGCGCGATCGTCCTGAAGGCCAGCGACGAGGAAGAGGACGTACCGACCGTCACTACGGCGATCCCCGGTGCGACCGCCGACCCTGTCAAGGACTACCTGAAGCAGATCGGCAAGGTCGCACTGCTAAACGCGGCCGAAGAGGTCGAGCTTGCCATGCGTATTGAAGCTGGCTTGTTCGCCGCCGAGAAGCTGTCGACCGAGAAGAACATCCCGAAGAAGCTTGAGCGCGAGCTCAAGTGGGTCGCCCGCGATGGCCAGCGTGCCAAGAGTCACCTGCTCGGCGCGAACCTGCGTCTCGTGGTGTCGCTCGCGAAGCGTTACACGGGTCGCGGCATGCAGTTCCTGGATCTCATCCAGGAGGGCAACCTGGGCCTCATTCGTGCAGTCGAGAAGTTCGACTACACCAAGGGCTTCAAGTTCTCGACCTATGCCACCTGGTGGATCCGCCAGGCGATCACGCGCGCTATGGCAGACCAGGCCCGCACCATTCGTATTCCGGTACACATGGTCGAGGTCATCAATAAGCTCGCCCGCGTGCAGCGCCAGATGCTTCAGGATCTGGGCCGCGAGCCCACTCCCGAGGAGCTGAGCCGCGAGCTCGACATGACCCCTGAGAAGGTCGTCGAGGTGCAGAAGTACGGCCGCGAGCCGATTTCGCTTCACACCCCGCTGGGCGAAGACGGCGACAGCGAGTTCGGTGACCTCATCGAGGACACCGAGGCAGTTGTTCCGGCTGACGCGGTTGGCTTCACGATGCTGCAGCAGCAGCTCGAGCAGCTGCTCGATTCGCTCTCCGAGCGCGAAGCCGGCGTGATCCGGATGCGCTTTGGCCTGGGTGACGGCATGCCGAAGACCCTGGATCAGATTGGTGACACGTTTGGCGTGACGCGTGAGCGCATTCGTCAGATCGAGTCCAAGACGATGGCCAAGCTGCGCCACCCGTCGCGGTCGCAGCAGCTGCGCGACTACCTCGAGTAAATCGACAGCGAACACAGAAGAACGGCCCCGGGTGAATCACCCGGGGCCGTTCTTGTATCTGCGCAGCAGAGCGGGAGAATAACTCTCGCGCACACTCGCGACCTATGCGTTGAGCTTGTGGCTCTCGTCGTGCCACGCCTCAGCGATGGGCTTCAGCTTCGCTTCGTGCTTGTTTGCGTGGTGCGCGCAGAACAACAGCTCGCTCCCGCCCAGCACCGCACGGACGTACGCCTGTGCTCCACAGCTATCGCAGCGATCCAGCGCTGAGAGTGGGCGATCCGCGGCCAGAGTATCGGTTGTGCGGTCTTGCTCAATCGTCGACATCTCGTCCTCCCGTTCCTCGTCCGACATACTTCACTCTCTATACAAGCACTCAAGCCTTAGAACCGCGATTCCGGGAGTGCCCGGTTCGCTGAGCGCGTAGCGCATGCGGGCGAACCAGCAGAGCGACCGACGGCCCGAGTGCCAGATACGACGCTATACGACGCTTCCTATTTGTACGCGCCGAGCCCGGGTGGGCGCAATGTCAGTGGGGTCAATTAGGCTAGGGAGGTCAACGTATCGTGAGGAGATCCGCCGAGTGGCCGAGCAGAACACAGCTTCAGGAGCACCCAAGGCCGCGTCGGCCGAGTCGAACTATTCGGCACGGCACCTCACGGTACTCGAGGGCCTCGAGGCGGTGCGTAAGCGCCCGGGCATGTATATCGGCACGACCGACTCCCGCGGCCTCATGCACTGCCTGTGGGAAATCATCGACAACTCGGTAGACGAGGCCCTCGCGGGTCACGGCACCGAGATCGGCATCACCCTGCACGCCGACGGCAGCGTGACCGTCACCGACCGTGGGCGCGGTGTGCCTGTCGACATCGAACCCAAGAGCGGGCTCTCGGGCGTCGAGCTCGTGTTCACGAAGCTGCACGCGGGCGGTAAGTTCGGTGGCGGCGGCTACGCGTCCTCGGGCGGCTTGCACGGTGTCGGCGCCTCGGTCGTCAACGCGTTGTCCTCACGACTCGACGTCGAGGTCGACCGCGGCGGCAAGACCTGGGCGATGTCGTTTCGGCACGGAGAGCCCGGCGAATTCGCGGGGGACACCCCTGACAGTCCATTCACTCCATATGAGAATGCCTCTGAGCTGCGACTCGTGGGCAAGGCCAAGCGCGGGGTCACCGGCACACGCGTGCGCTACTGGGCCGACCCGCAGATCTTCCTCGCGACCGCCCAGTTCGAACTCGATGCCCTCGTGTCGCGCGCGCGTCAGACCGCGTTCCTGGTGCCGGGCCTCGCCATCGAGATTCGCGACGAACGCCCCGAAAGCCTCGACGAGGCCGGCGCTCCCACGGTGCACGAGTTCAAGTACGAGGGCGGACTCTCGGAGTTCGTCGAGTTTCTCGCGGTCGACTCCGCGCTCACCGACACCTGGCGGTTCACCGATGAGGGCAAGTTCTCGGAGACCGTCCCAGTGATGGACGAACACACCGGCCACCTCGTGTCTCGCGAGGTCGAGCGCACGTGCGAGGTCGATATCGCGCTGCGCTGGGGCACGGGCTACGACACCGAGGTGCAGAGCTTCGTCAACATCATCGCGACACCCAAGGGCGGCACACACCTCACCGGGTTCGAGCAGGGGCTCACCCGGTTCTTCCGCAAGCAGATCGAGCAGAACGCGCGCAAGCTCAAGGCCGGCAGCGACAAGCCCGACAAAGACGACATTCTTACCGGGCTCACCGCGATCGTGACGGTGCGGGTGCCCGAGCCGCAGTTCGAGGGCCAGACCAAGGAGGTGCTCGGCACCGCCGCGGTGCGCGCCATCGTGGCACGCGCGGTAACGAAGGGGCTCACGGAGCGCTTCGAGTCGGCCAAGAAGGCCGACAAGGCACAGACGGCCACGCTGCTCGAAAAAATGGTCTCCGAGATGAAGGCGCGCATCTCGTTGCGCGCCCAACGGGACACCGCGCGGCGCAAGAGCTCGCTTGAGAGCTCATCGTTGCCCGCGAAGCTCATCGACTGCCGCTCCAAGAACGTGGCCGAGACCGAACTCTTTATCGTGGAGGGCGACAGCGCGCTCGGCACGGCGCGCCCCGCTCGTGACAGCGAGTTCCAGGCGCTCCTGCCCATTCGCGGCAAGATTCTCAACGTACAAAAGGCCTCCGTCGCCGAGATGCTCAATAATGTCGAGTGCGGCGCGATCATCAAGGTGATCGGTGCCGGATCGGGCCGCGACTTTGATCTTGAGTCGGCCCGGTACGGCAAGGTGATCCTCATGAGCGACGCCGATGTCGACGGCGCGCACATTCGCACCCTGCTGCTCACCCTGTTCTTCAGGTACATGCGGCCCATGCTCGAGGCCGGGCGCGTGTATGCCGCGGTGCCGCCGCTGCACCGTGTCATCATTCAGCACGCCGGCCGCAAGCCGAACGAGATCGTGTACACGTACAGCGAGAAGGAGCTCGCGGCGCTGCTCTCAAACCTGCGCAAGCGCGGCAAGAAGCACCAGGAGCCCATCCAGCGCTACAAGGGCCTGGGTGAGATGGATGCAGATCAGCTCGCGGAGACGACCATGGACCGCGAGCACCGGACCCTGCGCCGCGTGCGCATGGAGGACGCCCACGCGGCCTCACAGGTCTTCGAGCTGCTCATGGGCAACGAGGTGGCGCCGCGCAAGGAGTTCATCATTGAGAACGCTGACGACCTCGATCGCGACCGGATCGACGCCTAGCGTTCACGCGGGAGACAGCACGGCGTCACCGGGGCCAAGTAACCTAAGTAGTGAAAGCGCCTAGGGTTCCGGGGGTTCCGCCCCGCCTGGTCCGAGCGGCGCCACGATGTGCCCCATGGCGCGTCGTCATCTGAACGGACAAAAGCCTGGAGGAACTGGCTTCGTCGTACCCATTCGGCGAACAGAAAGTTCCCGTGTCTGTTACGGCCCTCATCCTGGTGCTCGCTGCCGCCGTCGCCCACGCTAGCTGGAACATCATCGCCCACAGCGCGAGCCGCTCGGGCATGCCCTTCCTGTGGTGGGGGTCGGTGGGCTCTGCCCTGCTGTGGGCGGGCGCGATTCCGTTCACCGGCGGCATCGGCTCAGCTCGGGTAGGTGACGTGCTGCTCGGCGTCGGCGTCTCGAGCGTGCTGCACGTTGCCTACATGCTCGTCTTGCAGCGCGGGTACGCGCACGGCGAGCTGTCAACGGTTTATGCGACCGCGCGCGGCACCGGCCCCACCCTCACCGTGCTCTTTGCCGTCGTGGCATTGGGGGATCGCCCCGGGGCCGTCGCGCTGGCCGGGGTAGGCCTCGTGCTCGCGGGGGTCGTGGCATTTGGCCTCATCTCGCGTGTGAACGCGCGGCCCGTCACCGCCGGCCGTTCACGGTTCGACCCGTCCCTCAGCTACGGGCTTCTGACCGGCACCGCCATCGCCGCCTACACGGTGTGGGATGCCTATACGGTCAATGAGCTCGGCATGGCCCCGGTCGCGTTCATGGTCGGGTGTTCCCTGGCCGAGGTGCCGTTCTTCTCCGCGGCGATGCTGCGGCGCGGGTGGCGGGTGGCCGTGCGCGACCTACGCTCGGAGCTGCGTTTGCAGTGGCGGCGTATGGCGGCGTTCTCGTTACTCTCGCCGCTGTCGTACGTGCTGGTGCTGACCGCCTTCACGATGGCGCCCGTCGCCCTGGTCGCGCCCATGCGCGAGGTGAGCGTGGTGTTAATCGGGTTATACGGCGCGTGGAAGTTTCGCGAGTCCAAACCGGTGCTGCGCATCATCGCCGCGCTCGTTGTCGTGGCGGGCGTCGTGCTGATCGGGCAGTAGCCTAGCTGGCAGGCGGCTTGCCCGAACAGTACGCTTGCCCGACCAGGCGCGCTAGGGGGCGAGGCCCACGTAGGCCGCGGCGCCGTCGATCGGAGTGCCGGATCCATCGCGCTTGCCGAGCTCCGTCGGCAGTTTGCGCGCTGCACCGTCGGCCGACAGCGCGCGGGGTTCACCCGTGCCGACCCAGGCACATGCGATCTGGTCTTCCCACTTCAAGAATCGCTGCACGCGCACGCCGCCCGTGGCGCGTCCCTTGGCGGGAATCTCGGCCCAGTCGGTGACTTTGGCGGTGGCGACGTCGGTGCCCGGCAGCGTGATGGAGCTGTCGGCAACGGTCACGACGCGGGCGTCGGCCCCCGCGGGGATGGCCCCCGCGAAGACGACTCGCGCCTCAGCGCCAAGCCTCACGCCGGCCATTCCCGCGGCCGGGCGGCCCTGCGCCCGCACCGAGTCGGCCGGGAACCGCAGCAGCTGTGCGTCGCTCGTCACGACGGCAAACTCTGAGCCGTCAACGGCGGGGAAGGCGGCGAGCAGGCGATCGTCACCCTTCAGCGTGATGACCTCAAACGAGGGCTTTGCCGGCAGGTCCGTGAGCAGCACGCGCTTGACCACACCCTGCTGGGTGAAGAGCCCGATGAGTGTCTCGGTTTCGAGCTGGACGAGTCCCACCACCTTGAGCTTCTTGTCGGTGAGGCCCAGGTAGTCGGTGAGCTTGACGCCCGCAGAGAACGCAATGCTCGCCCCGGGCACCATCGGCAGGTCAACGGGGGTGAAGCGCTGCAGCGTTCCGTCGCTCAGCACCGCGCCGAGTTCGCCGCGCACAGTGCCGTCGACGGTCGCGAACACCGCGCCATGCTTCGTGGCCCGCGAGGTCGAACGCGGCATTTCGGTGGAATCGGGCTCGCGCTCGACGCGCAGCGCCCGCCCGGTGACCGAGAGCATAACGGTGCAGGGGGAGTCCGCGACCTCGAGCGACTTCGCGGCCGCTCCGGATCTCGTGGGCCGCGCCACCGCGCCCGTGAGCAACGTGCGACGGGGCGTGCCGAATGCCTCGGCGGTCTGATCCAGCTCGCTCGACACCACCCCGCGCAAGCGCTCATCGCTGCCGAGGATCTCGAGCAGCTTCTCGATCTCGGAGTTTAGCTCGTCACGCTCAGCCTCGAGCTCGACGCGTGAGAACTTGGTGAGCCTACGCAACCGCAGCTCAAGAATGTACTCGGCCTGCACTTCACTGAGATCAAACACCTGCATCAGGCGCGTGCGCGCCGTCTCGGAGTCGTCGCTCGTGCGGATCAGCTGGATGACCTCGTCGATGTCGAGGATCGCGACGAGCAGGCCCTCGACGAGGTGCAGCCGCTCGCGCCGCTTGCGAAGCCGAAACTCGCACCGGCGCGTGATGACCGAGATGCGGTGATCGAGGAAGACGCGCAGCATCTCGCGCAGACCGAGGGTCTGCGGCTGCCCCTTGACGAGGGCGACCGAGTTGATGCTGAAGGAGTCCTCGAGCGGCGTGTAGCGGTACAGCGCTTCGAGCACGGCCTCGGGGGAGAAACCCGTCTTCAGAGTGATGACGAGCCGCATGCCGTTCTTGCGGTCGGTCAGGTCGGCGACGTCGGAAATACCCGAAAGCTTCTTCGCATCGACTCCCTGCTTGATCTTCTCGATCACACGCTCGGGGCCCACCAGGTAGGGCAGTTCGGTGACGATGAGGCCGGTGCGGCGCGGCCCGAGCTGCTCCACCGAGACCTTTGCGCGGGTGCGGAAGGCGCCGCGGCCCGTGCGGTACGCGTCCTTCACGCCGTCGAGACCGACGATCGTGCCGCCGCCCGGCAGATCGGGCCCGGGAATGAACTCCATGAGCTCGTCGACCGTGGCCTTCGGATTGAACAACAGATGCTTCGCGCCGTCGACAACCTCGATGAGGTTGTGTGGGGCGAGGTTCGTCGCCATACCCACCGCGATGCCACTCGCGCCATTGACCAGCAGGTTCGGTACGGCCGACGGCAGCACGTCGGGCTGCATGATCTGGTTGTCATAGTTGGGCACGAAGTCGACGACGTCCTCGTCGAGCGAGTCCGTCATGGCGAGGGCTGCGCCGGCGAGGCGCGCCTCGGTGTACCGCGAGGCCGCGGGGCCGTCATCGAGCGAGCCAAAGTTGCCGTGGCCGTCTACGAGGGGAAGCCGCAGCGCGAAGTCCTGCGCTAGTCGCACCAGGGCGTCGTAGATCGACGAGTCGCCGTGAGGGTGGAGCTTGCCCATGACCTCGCCGACGACGCGGGCCGACTTCACGTGGCCCTTCTCGGGCTTGAGACCCATGTCTTGCATCATAAACAGGATGCGACGCTGCACGGGCTTGAGCCCGTCGCGAGCGTCAGGGAGCGCCCGCGAGTAGATCACCGAATAGGCATACTCGAGAAACGAACCCTCCATCTCTTTCGAGATATCGATGTCCTCAATGCGTTCGCCCGCGAATTCGTGGGGGAGGGCGGGCGTTGCTGCAGAGGCGCTGTTGGGGGCGTCGGTCATAATGAACTTATGCTATCGACAGCCACTGACAACGGCGGGAGGCTTGCCGCGATTGCGCCAACTGGCCTTGCTGCGCTGGCCCGCGGGTTGGGCCATGACCCCGCCGAAATTCTTGCCCGCGCCTTTGCGCGCCCGGGTGACCCCGAAACGCCCGGGCAGCTCGGCTCAATGCCCGATCCCGCGACCGCCCCCAACCTCGACGAGCTCCCCGCGCTGCGTTCGTTTGTGCTGATCGCGGTCGACGGTCTCGGCCATGCCAACCTCGGCGCACGCATCGGGCATGCACCAGCAATCGCGCGGATGCCCCGCAAGCGCATCGAGACGGTTGCGCCGTCCACCACGGGTGCAGCCCTCACGACCCTGCTCACCGGCCAGCTCCCGGGCAGTCACGGGCTCATTGGGTACCGGATCCGGCACCCGGAGTTTGGGCTGCGCACGACCCTCAGCGAGTGGGAAGGGATTGACCAGGTGCGTGACTGGCAGCGTGCCGAGCCGTTGTTCCATCTCGCGTCACAGATGGGCGCGCGGGCCTACACGATCGGGCGACCGGCGCACCGACACAGCGGCCTCACGCACGCGAATTTGTCGGGGGCCGAGTATCTCGAGGGTCAGCGCATCGAGGATCGGTTTGCCGAGGCCGCGCGGGTGGTGCGCAATGGCGAATCCAGCTACGTCTACCTGTACGTGGACGAGCTCGACCGGGCCGCGCACACCTATGGCTGGCAGAGCGAGCAGTGGGTACGCAGATTGGAACAGTTAGACGCGGCCCTCGACGGCTTCTTGCGCACGCTCCCCTCAGATGTGGGCGTCGCGCTCACCGCCGACCACGGCATCATCGACGTCGCCGACTACGAGCAGGTGCTGCTTGACGCGACGCCAGAGCTGCTTGAGGGCGTAGCCGAAGTGGGTGGCGAGCCCCGCATGCGCTCGCTCTATCTCGAGCCCGGCGCCGACGCTGCAGCGATCGCTCAGGGCTGGGTGGAACGCGAGGGCAATCGCGCCTGGGTCGGCACACGCGAGGAGTTCATTGAGGCGGGCCACTTCGGCGAGGTCGCTCCCGCCGTCGCCCACCGGCTGGGAGACGTGATCATCGCTGCCCGCAAACGGGTCGCCTATTACCTCTCGACCGATGATCCAGCGGCGCTCGAGATGATCGGCCAGCACGGTTCGTTGAGCGAGGAGGAGCGCGGGGTTCCGCTCGCGCTCGCGGGCGCCCTCGCCGGAACCCCGTTTGTGTCGCTCGTCACGAGGGCCGCGNNTGCGCCCACGCGCTAGCGCTGACCTCAGGCCAGCACGAAATATCTAGCCCGCCGGGTCCTCATCGCTTCGCGTGCCGAACAGGATGTCATCCCAACTCGGAATCGACGCGCGCCCCTTCTTCGATGAGCGAGGATCCGCGGTCGCATCTGCGGCTCCGCCCGCGGACGGAGTGGCCGCGGGCGCATCGGGAACGGGTGCGATCGGCGCGACGGGGGCGACCGACGCCGGCGTCGCCTGAGACACCTCTGACGCGGACGCGGGGGTGCTCGGAGCCTGGCCCTGGCCGGATCCGGCATCACGCTGGCTCGCCGCGGTGACGCCCGATGCCACACCAGCGCCACCCCAGATGCTGCGAGGCTTCTTCAAGCCCCGCACGGGCGCCTCGGGCTCGACCACCGCAGCGGGCGGTGTCGCGACGGGTGGCGCCGCGACCGGCTGCTGCGTGGCGACGGGAGTCGTTGCGGTGTCGTCCGGATCCTGCGCCTCGGCGAGCTGACGCTCGCCCCGGCGACGACGCAGCGCGTCAAGTAGATCTGCCGTCTGGCTGAAGTCCACGGGGCCCGAGTCTTCACTCTTGATGGCGCGCTGATCGATCTCGCGCCGACGCGCGTACTCGGCGTTGACGTCGAGGGGAGGGGACACGGAGTCGGGCCCGGGAGCGCTCTGCGGAGCCGCCGGTGCCGATGGCACCACGGGAGCTACGACCTCGGGTGCTGCCTGCGGGGTCACAGGCTTGCCCGGGGGCCGGCCATTCGATGTCGGCTTCTCCTGGGCGGGCTCCGCCACGGCGGCAAACTGAGACGTGCGTTCGCCATTGTCGACGGCCCTGAGCTTGGGGATGAGGCGGTCGCCCACATCGCCCTGCTTGGAGAGGCTGACGGCGTCGGGGTTCGTGGGGGCGAGGGTTTGCTTACGGTGGTCGAAGCTCCATACCGCCCGGTGCGCAACATCGCGAGAAATGAATTCGAGGCTAATCAGCCACCCGGCTTCCTCATCGCGCCACGCGGCCCACTCGCTCGCCTCGGCGTCCAGGGCGAGCAGTCGTTCGGCAATGACGCCGCCAAACTTCTGTTCGGCCTCATCGCTGGCCTCGGTGCGCACCTCAACCGCGTGGGCTCGTTCGAGAATGTAGCGGCGCTCAGCGAGCACGGGCTCTTCGTAGCGCTCGATGTTGGCTTCATCGAGCCCGGTAAGGCTTGCAATTTCGGCGCGGCTCTTGCCGGCTCGCACGAGGGACTGAATCTCTCGCGGGCGCACCTTGCCGCCCCCGACGCGCTCCTTACGACTGGCGTGCTTCAGCTCAGCAATCAACAGGTCGTCGATCACGAGACGAAATTCTTCGTCGCTCTCGTTCGCGAGAATCAGCGATCGCTCTTCGCGTCGCACAAAACGCAGTTCGTTCATCGGCGCGCTCCCTTCGTGGTCCGCGAATAAGGTTGTCACAGGTCGCAAGGGAAATGGCGCATTGACGCGGCGCGTAACCAACATCAGCCCCGATTCCCATTGATATCTACACGGCACACAGTACGCGCTCAGTGAACTCACGGCCAGAGGGTTTGCGCTCGGTGCCACAAATAGGGCAGACTGTGGCCGCTCGAGAGTTGAAGTGCCGAAGACACGGCACAAGATTGCAGGAGATAATGGCCACCGATTACGACGCCCCGCGCAAGACGGAAGAAGACGCCGAGTCCATTGAAGCGTTGAAGGAGCGCGGCCCCGCCAAGGGTGCCTCGGGTTCGGATACAGAGGACTCAGACAACCCGAGTTTCACGATGGGCGGAACTGACCTGTCCGACGTGGATCTCGACGTCGTCGTGCTTCCCCAGCAGGATGACGAGTTCACCTGCGTAACCTGCTTCTTGGTTCGCCACCGCTCGCAGCTGGATCACCAATCCAAGCTCGGGCCTGTGTGTGCTGAGTGCGCAGCGTAAGCTTGCTTTGAGAAACACAGAAGCCCCGCAGCTGAGAAATCAGCTGCGGGGCTTCTGCTATACCGCCAATTGATTCGCGGTTACTTCGCAGACCCTTGGCGCGCGGCCTCAATCGAGTCGATCAGCTGCTGCGGGTGCCTGGTCGTAATGATCCAGTACGGCGCCGGATCGGCCGGATCAATGTTTTCCAGGCGCACGCCGCGATGAATCCAGCCGCGCACGACGAGGTATGAGCGCGCATCGAGACCGGGCCCGATGGCGGCGCGCAGTGCGTCCGTGCCCAGAGCCTCTGCCTCTCCAAGCATCGCGACGGGGATGCTGGCGTGCCCCGCAGTGAGCGTGTTGCCCTTCACCGAAACCGTAGCTGCGAGCAGTAGAAACGTGGCGATCAGGATGACGTAGACGGAGCCACCCACATACCAAGCAATATCGGCGTTAATCGGCGTCAGCACGAGCGCCACGGCGGGCACCACGAGCAAGAGCGCAACGAACAGGCCCGGGCCAGGCACCAGCCGTTCGCGATAGGAAGCCTGCTGGGTCGTGGCAGAAGAGTCACTCGTCATGCTCTCATTATCTCGTGATTCACCTGACAAAGAGGGCCACGCGGTTCACCTCCCCGCTCGCTCAATCAGATAGCCTGTCTGCGTGACTGATGTCGTAACGATTCCAATTCTTGCCGAGAGTGCGCCGAGCTACGCGCACCACGATGATGCGGGCGCAGACCTGCGCGCCTCCGAGGGGGTCGTGATTGCCCCAGGCGCACGCGCGCTGGTCGGGACCGGTGTTGCTATTGCCCTCCCCGAGGGGTATGCCGCGTTTGTCGTGCCGCGCAGTGGACTGGCCGCTAAGCACGGCATCACCGTGCTTAACTCACCCGGAACCGTGGATGCCGGATACCGCGGCGAGGTCAAGGTGACGCTGCTCAATACTGACCTCGAGCAGGCCTTTACCGTCGAGCCGGGGGACCGGATCGCCCAGGTCGTCATCATGCCTGTGTCTCGGGCCATCTTCGTGCCGGTCAACGATCTGCCCGATAGCGTGCGCGGCGCGAACGGCTTTGGCTCCACGGGCGTGAAGGATACTCCCGGCGGGAACAACACCCCGTAGCCCGACGCCCTTTGGTGGGCGCCCGGGCAATTGAACCACTCCGCCGAAGGCGGAACATGAGGAAGTGAAGTAGTCAAGATGGCTGAACAACAAGACGCCGCAGCAAACGCGGCGGATGAGATCGAACTGCACGAGGGCGCCGAGAGCGCACCCGAGGTAGACGACTCAAAGTCGGCGCCTGCGGACCGCAGTGAAGCGGGTCCGTTCGATGCCGCCGAGGTGCCCACCATGCGCCCATACGTTGATCTGGGTGGCATCAAGGTTGCACCGCGCGAGGGCCTCCAGCTGCGGCTCGAGGTCGACGAGCGGGCGAATCGCGTCGTCGCGGTCTCCCTCGAATACTCCGAGTCACTGCTGCAGGTGCAGGCGTTCGCGGCCCCCAAGACGACGGGCCTGTGGCACGGCGTACGCGGCGAACTCGCACAGCAGCTGGCCGCGCAGGGTGCCACCACGACCGAGGAGCCCGGCGCGCTCGGCATCGAGCTGCTCGCGCAGACGCCTCTGACCGCAGAGCAGGGCGGCGGCACCCGCCCCGTGCGCTTCATCGCGGTCGACGGCCCCCGCTGGCTGCTGCGCGGCGTGATCATGGGCAAGGCTGCGACCGACAGTGAGGCGCTCGCGAACGTCATCGACCTGTTCCGCGAGATCGTGGTTGTGCGCGGCGAGAGCCCGATGCCGCCGAGCGAGCTCCTTCCCCTGAAGGTCCCCGCGGGAGTGCAGGCTGCTCAGCAGCCCGGCACGACGCAGCAGGCGTGAGCGCGCCCGAGGAGCCAAACATTGCGCCCGATGCGGGCGCAATGAATGATCCGGATCCCGAGAAGCGCCAGGGCCCCAAGGTCATGGGCGGCATGGGCCACGCGATCGGCCGCGTGCAGGACGGCGAGGCACTGTCCTCGCGCGGCGTCCTGGACGCGATCGGCGGCACACGCGGCATCATTGAGGCCGTCGTCCCCGGCTTGTTGTTTCTCGTCGGGTTCACCATCACCCGCGATCCCCGCCTCTCGTCGATCGCGCCCGCCGCGTTCGTCGTGCTCGCGATCATCGTGAGGCTCGCCCGGCGCGAGAACATCACCTCCGCCATTTCTGGCGCGCTGGGGGCCGGCGTCGCGGTTGCCGCCACGCTCTTCACGGGGCGCGGCGAAGACTTCTATCTGCCCGGGTTCATCACGAACGCGGCATGGTCGCTCGGGCTGCTAATTTCGCTCGCCGTGCGCTGGCCATTGTTTGGCATCGTGTACGGCGTCGCTACCGGGCAGGGGAGTGCGTGGCGCCAGAATCGGCCCGTGCGCCGGGCCGCAGTGTGGCTCACGGTCGTCTGGTTGGGCATGTTTCTCGCCCGCCTGGGCGTGCAGCTGCCGCTGTATTTTGCGGCCCGATCTGGAGCAGATGCCGGGTTCACCGACGCCCTGGGCGTCGCGCGCCTCGTCATGGGAATGCCGCTGTTTGCACTCGTGGTCGTGGTGACCTGGGTAGTGCTCAGCGGCGTACACCGTTCATCAGATGATCAGCGGGGCGATATCGTTGGAAATACAGGCGAGAGCACCCCAGCCCCATAGCGGGCCGGTGCCGCCGATTCAGTGTAGAGTTATCTTGACATCGAGATATTTTGGAGGAGCCTCATGGGAGCAGTAAACAGCTTCGACGCTAAGAGCACCCTCGCAGTTGGCGAGAAGGAATACGAGATTTACCGCATTGACCAGGTAGCTGGTCACGAGCGGTTGCCGTACAGCCTGAAGGTGCTTCTCGAGAACCAGTTGCGCACTGAGGACGGTGCGAACGTCACGAAGGGCCACATTGAGGCCCTCGGCAACTGGGACCCGAACGCAGAGCCGGACACCGAGATCCAGTTCAGCCCTGCGCGCGTGATCATGCAGGACTTCACCGGCGTGCCCTGCATCGTGGACCTTGCCACCATGCGCGAGGCCGTTACCGATCTGGGGGGCAACCCCGACTCGATCAACCCGTTGGCTCCGGCCGAGCTCGTGATCGACCACTCCGTCATCTCCGACGTGTACGGCCGTGCTGACGCTGCCGCACGCAACGTCGAGAAGGAGTACCAGCGCAACGGTGAGCGTTACCAGTTCCTCCGTTGGGGCCAGGGCGCGTTCGATGACTTCAAGGTCGTTCCCCCCGGGACCGGCATCGTGCACCAGGTCAACATTGAGTACCTGGCGCGCATGACCTTCACGCGCGACGTCAACGGCGTCACGCAGGCGTACCCCGACACCAGCGTCGGCACCGACTCGCACACCACGATGCAGAACGGCCTGGGCGTGCTCGGCTGGGGCGTCGGTGGCATCGAGGCCGAGGCGGCAATGCTCGGTCAGCCCATCTCCATGCTGATTCCCCGCGTTGTGGGCTTCAAGCTCAAGGGCCAGATCCCCGCAGGCGTCACCGCCACTGACGTGGTGTTGACCATCACACAGCAGCTGCGCAAGCACGGTGTCGTGGGCAAGTTCGTCGAGTTCTACGGCGAGGGTGTCACCTCGGTCCCGCTCGCAAACCGCGCCACCATCGGCAACATGAGCCCCGAGTTCGGCTCGACCGCGGCGATCTTCCCGATCGACCAGGTCACGCTTGACTACATGCGCCTTACCGGTCGCCCCGAGGAGCAGATCGCTCTCGTCGAGGCGTACTCGAAGGAGCAGGGCATGTGGCACAACCCCGCCGTTGAGCCCCAGTTCAGCGAGTACCTTGAGCTCGATCTCAGCACCGTGGTGTCGTCGATCGCCGGCCCGAAGCGCCCGCAGGATCGCATCGAGCTGACCCGCGCAAAGGACCAGTTCGAGCTCGACCTCAAGAACTACGCCCCCGCGTCAAACCCCGCCGCCGTCACCGACGAGCAGGGTCGCGAGTACACGATCGACCACGGCGCAGTGACCCTCGCCTCGATCACCTCGTGCACCAACACGTCGAACCCGTCGGTCATGCTCGCAGCTGGCGTCCTCGCCCGCAACGCGAACGCCCGCGGCCTGAAGCCGAAGCCCTGGGTCAAGACCACCCTCGCGCCCGGCTCGAAGGTTGTCACCGACTACTACGAGAAGTCAGGCCTGAACGCCGACCTCGATGCCCTCGGTTTCTACACGGTCGGCTACGGCTGCGTGACCTGCATTGGTAACTCTGGCCCGCTGAACGAGGAGATCTCGCAGGCAGTCAACGACAACGATCTCGCGGTGACCGCGGTACTTTCGGGTAACCGTAACTTCGAGGGTCGCATCAACCCCGACATCAAGATGAACTACCTCGCGAGCCCCCCGCTCGTGGTTGCGTACTCGCTTGCGGGCTCGATGGACTTCGACTTCGATGTTGAGCCGCTTGGCCAGGATCCCGACGGTAACGACGTGTTCCTGCGCGACATCTGGCCCGACCCCACCGAGGTGCAGAAGATCGCCGACGCGTCGATTGACGCCGACATGTTCCGCTCCAAGTACGCCACCGTTTTCGATGGTGACGAGCACTGGACCTCGCTGCCGACCCCCGAGGGCAACACCTTCGAGTGGGACGAGAAGTCGACCTATGTGCGCAAGGCTCCCTACTTCGACGGTATGACGCTTGAGACGTCGCCTGTCACCGACATCGAGGGCGCACGCGTGCTCCTCAAGCTCGGTGATTCGGTCACGACTGACCACATCAGCCCCGCCGGTAGCTTCAAGGCGGAGACGCCCGCCGGTCAGTACCTGGTCGAAAACGGCATCGCTCCGAAGGACTTCAACACCTACGGCTCGCGCCGTGGCAACCACGAGGTCATGATTCGCGGCACGTTCGCGAACATCCGCATCCGCAACCAGCTGCTCGACAACGTCGAGGGTGGCTTCACCCGCGACTTCACCGTCGAGGGCGCGCCGCAGTCGTACGTCTACGACGCTGCGAACAACTATGCGGCCGCTGGCGTGCCGCTCGTAGTGCTCGGCGGTAAGGAGTACGGTTCGGGCTCGTCGCGCGACTGGGCAGCCAAGGGCACGAGCCTGCTGGGCGTGCGCGCGGTGATCGTCGAGAGCTTCGAGCGTATTCACCGCTCGAACCTGATCGGTATGGGCGTGCTGCCGCTGCAGTTCCCCGCCGGCCAGAGCGCAGACAGCCTGGGCCTCGACGGCACCGAGACGTTCAACATCTCGGGCATCACGCAGCTCAACGAGGGCTCCACGCCCAAGTCGGTTGCAGTGACGGCCACGAAGGCTGACGGTTCGGTCGTTGCATTCGACGCGGTCGTGCGCATCGATACCCCGGGCGAGGCGGACTACTACCGCAACGGCGGCATCCTGCAGTACGTGCTGCGCTCGCTGGTCTAACCCGACGCATCCCTACGCCGCCCCCGCTTCGCATCATGCGAAGCGGGGGCGGCGTTCGTTTCGCGGTAGACTGGGGGGATGCGTGGGCCCCACAGCCCACGAAGAAACGGAGTGTAACGGGTGGCGATTCTGGACCGCATTGAGTCTCCTGCAGACCTCAAGCAGCTCTCGTATGACGAGTGCCTGACGCTGGCGGCGGAGATCCGCGAGTTCCTAATCGCCGAGGTGGCGAAGACCGGCGGCCACTTGGGGCCGAATCTGGGCGTGGTCGAGCTGACCATTGCCCTGCACCGCGTCTTCGATTCGCCGCACGACCCCATCGTGTTCGATACGGGGCATCAGAGCTATGTGCACAAGATCCTCACGGGCCGCAAGGACTTCAGCGGCCTGCGCCAGCGCGGGGGTCTCGCCGGCTACCCGCAGCGGTCGGAGTCCGAGCACGACATTGTCGAGAGCTCGCACGCTTCCAGCTCGCTCAGCTGGGCCGATGGCATCTCGCGTGCGTTCACGCGCACGGGTCAGCTTGACCGCAGCGTCGTCGCCGTCGTGGGCGACGGCGCGCTCACGGGCGGCATGACGTGGGAGGCCCTCAACAACATCACCGACGACAACGACCGCAACCTCGTCATCGTCGTCAACGACAACGGCCGCTCGTACGCGCCCACCATTGGCGGCATGGCCCGGTTCCTGAACGGCGTGCGGTCGCGGGGGAGCTACCGGGACCTGCAGGAGGGCAGCGAGAAGCTGTTCTCACGCCTCGGCCGCCCGGGCCGCACTATCTACCGCGGCGCCCGCGGTGCACTGCACGGCTTCCTGAGCCGCGCGAGCAACAACGATCACCTGTACTCGAACCTCGAGATCAAGTATCTGGGCCCCATCGACGGCCACGATCTCAAGGCAGTCGAGGAGGCGTTCGCGCAGGCGAAGGGCTACGGGCGCCCCACGCTCGTGCACGTCATCACGGAGAAGGGCTACGGCTACGCCCCGGCCGAGAACGATCTCGCCGACCAGTTTCACGCGATCGGCCGCATCGACCCCGACAGCGGTATTCCCGTGTCGAAGTCCGCGGGACTCAGCTGGACGGGCGTGTTTCGCGAGCACATCGTAGAGCTCGCCGAGACTGACGAGCGCATTGTTGCCATCACCGCAGCCATGCTGCAGCCTACGGGGCTCGACCTGCTCGCGCAGCGGCACCCCGAGCGCGTCTACGACGTGGGCATCGCCGAGCAGCACGCAGTGACGAGCGCCGCCGGCCTCGCCTACGGTGGACTCCACCCCGTGGTCGCCGTCTACGCCACGTTCATGAATCGCGCGTTCGACCAGCTGCTCATGGATGTCGCGCTGCACCACGCGGGCGTCACATTCGCACTCGACCGCTCGGGCATCACCGGCCCCGACGGCGCGAGCCACAACGGCGTCTGGGATCTCGCGACCCTGCAGGTGGTTCCCGGGATCCGGATCGCGGCACCTCGCGACGCCGGGACGCTGCGGGAGCTGCTCGCCGAGGCTGTCACGATTGATGACGGGCCGACGGTCATTCGGTACCCGAAGGGCGCCGTCCCTGACGACCTCGAGGTGCTCGAGCGACGCGCCGATGGCGTCGACCTGTTGCTCGCGGACACGCCGGGGGAGGCCACCGATGTATTGTTCGTCACGGTCGGCCCGATGGCGCAGGTCGCGCTCGAAGCGGCCGAGCTGCTGCGCGAACAGGGGATTACCTGCTCGGTGATCGACCCGCGCTGGGTGGTGCCGGTCGCCGATTCAGTGGTTGAGATCGCGCGCTCGCATCGCCTCCTCATCAGCATTGAGGACGGTATCCGCGTGGGCGGCGTGGGCACCCGGATCCGGCAGGCACTGCGCGATGCGGGCGTCGATACCGCCGTGAGCGAATTGGGTACGCCCGATGAGTTTCCGGATCATGCCACGCGAGACGAGCTGCTCGAAGCCGCGGGGCTCACCGCGCCTCAGATTGCGCAGCAGGTCGCCGAGCAGGTGCGCGGCGTGCGCATTCCGATCGCTCGCCCCGAGCAGTAGCGGGCACGGGGTCGCTCCCGGCCCAGCACAACGAGAACAACCTCCGATGCCCAAGGGCTTCGGAGGCTGTTCTGTGCGCGGAAGTCGCTAGCGCGGCAATCCGTTACGACTTGTCGCTGCTGCTCGCTTTGACGGACGTCGGAATGCGGTCGGGAATGTCTCGCGGGGTCGTGTTGTACTTTGCGAGGAACGGCATCGGATCGACCGGCTCGTCGTTCACGCGAAGCGCGAGATGCAGATGCGCTCCGAACGACATGCCCGTTGAACCGACCTCGCCGGCAGGGTCGCCCATCTTAAGCGTGTCGCCCACCTGAATCGTGTGCGAGTTATCGATCATGTGGCAGTAGCGGCTCGTCACCGTCTGGCCGTCGATCTCGTGCTCGAGCTTCAGCCCGAATCCGCAGCCGTCCGTGGTCTGGCCAGCCTCCAGCACGACGCCGTCGGCGATCGCCTGGATCGGCGTGCCAGCCGAGGCCGCAAAGTCCTGCGCGTCGTGGAACTGCTCGACCGGGGCCGTGCGGTACCCGAACGGGTCGGTCAGCATGACGGGGGACGCAAACGGGTAGTTCACGAGCACCTTCGGATTGAAGGTGTACGACGCGGCCGTGATCTCCTCGGATGCGATGCCTTCGACGTCCGTGAACGAATCGGGCATGTCGGCCGCGGAGAACTCGGAGAACAGCTCCTGCTGTGCGGCAGCGGCCTCGGTGACGTCGGTCTGTGCGGCGATCGGCACGGCGGCCACCAGGGCGAGCCCGCACACGCTCGTCAGAGCGGCGGCTGCGGCAAACTTTTGACGCTTCGTACGCGGCGCTCGCGGCACCACGGGCTCGGGAGCCGCGGCCGGGACGTGCGTGCGACGGGGGACCCGAAAGGAGATCTCTTCTCCAGCGTGCCGGAGGGTGGCACGGAGTCCGCGACGCGAGGGGAGATCCCTATTCGGTTCTGGCAATTCGTCAGGCATGCAAACTTTCGACTCGGCGAATGCGCTCAAATTGACGCGCATGGAAACATAACGAATAGGTTACAACGCTTTACTGAAAAGCACCATAATTAAATGATTTATGGGTGCGGATGTGATACGCCTGTTGCCTCAGCAATGAATCGCGCGATGAGTTCGGGGTCCTTCACGCCGGGGGACGACTCAACACCGCTCGAGACATCCACGCCCGCGGGGGAGACCTGCTCCACCGCGGCCGCGACGTTTACGGGGGAGAGCCCACCAGCCAGCAGCCAGCTGTCTCCGAACTCGCTCGGGTCGCGACCCTCGAAGCTCCAGCGAGCCCCGGATCCGGGATCTGCACCGTCGAGTAGCAGTCGTTCCTCACCATATTCCCCGGGCGTAAGGCCCGGGAAGTGGGTCAGCGAGGCTGCACGCCACACGCGGGGGAGCACGGCCCGGGCGGCAGCGAAGTCCGTCGCCGCGTATCGGCCGTGCAGTTGCAGCACGTCAAAGCCCAGTGCGAAGGCCCGCTCGGCGGCCTCGCGTGCTGGCATCTTGTTCACCACGAGCACAGTGTCAATGGCGGGATTCTCTGCGCGCGCGGCCGCGATGACGGCAACAGCCTCGGCATCGCTGGCGTCCCGGGGCGTGCCGGGGCTCATCACGACGCCGATCGCCTGCGCGCCGAGCTGCACGGCGAGGCGCGTAAGATTGGGGTCCCGCATGCCGCAGATCTTGACGTAGATCCTGGGGGAGTCTTCAGCTGCGCTTTTGGTCACACATCCAGTCTAGGACTAGCCTGAATGAGTACTGCGATCATCGGTGTGAATTGAGGAATTTTTGGCTTCTGTGAAGACGCGAGTGGCTGCGGTGGCGGCCGGCCTTGTGATCGCGCTGACCGCCGGCTGCTCTGGTCCGACGCTCCAGGAGTCACTCAATCCAACTCCGGGCCAGGCGGGTTGCAAACCAGCCTCACCCGCCGCAGGGCCGGATCAGAACTTCGAGATCCAGGGCACACCGCTCGCCAAGGGCGCCACCGCCTCGGGTCTGTTCTTCGAGGACAACGCGAATCCAGCACAGCGCAATAAGGTCCTGGAGCGGAAGTTCGTGGTGCGAGTGTCTGGTGAGGGTGAGTTCGGCGCCGAGCTCGTCGGGCCGTCGGGCAAGCCCTCAGCGCTCGCGTGGGGCCCCGAGCCCCACGAGGGCGGCGACGCGAGCAGCGCCGGTGAGGAATGGGACATGGGTCTCAAGTTTGATGACTTCGGATGCTGGAACCTCACGCTGACACGTGACGAGGTTCCCACCGCGGCGTTCTGGTTCGAAATCGGGTAGCTGCAGGCTGGGATTGGCCTTTGTTTCGAGGGCTCAACCCACTTAAGCTGACATAATATAGATTATCGGTATTATATTCCGAGGCGAGACCCGAGCCAATTATTGGCCCGGCCACTCCGACCCGGGGTGAATGCTTGGTGCCAGCTGGAATGTAAATGGATCTCGACTGCGCAACCACACGCGTTTCGCCATCGATCGTCACGTGCGCCTTCGGATCGCGCTGCGCCTGCGAGTCCACCAGCTGGCACCCTTCACCCCGGTTGGGCGGCAGCGGAATGCCGGCGATCACCCAACCCCGCGCTCAACTTCGAACACATGGGGTTAGTTTCTCCCAGTGTAGACGAATATTCTCATATGGGCTACACCCCACCCTCGAGCAACACGCTGGCGAGCTACCGGGGCGTACTCAGCAGCAACAGCGTGCGGCTCGCGAGCGCGCTCACACCCAAGCTGCCGAACTCCCCCGCGCTGAGCATCAACGCCGGGCTGTTGCCCGCCCATGCCGCCAACGCGAGCACACCAGCACCGCCGAGCAGAATCCACCCAACCATCGCGACCCCCACCGACACCGTTCTCCCCAGCACCGCCGAGCCGCTGACCGTCACCGGCTTGATCAGGCACGCAAGCGAGAAGGCGACCGCGCCGAGCGCCACTCCCCCAAAAACATCGCTCGGTCGGTGCCAGCCGAAGGCCAACAGCTGCCAGCCAGCCGCCCCGAGCAGCGCCGCACAGCCGAGCGTCACGATCGCACGGCCTCGGGCGGGTACCGCCCAGATCAGCGCCGCAGTGAGCACGGTAAAGACCGTGATGTGGCCGCTCGGAAACGTGTTGGGCAGATCCAGCTCGAAGAGCGCGGGCCGCGTCAACAGCTGTTGCTTGAGCAGCTGCGAGGCCACGATCGCAAGCGCGGGCACGACCGTCACGACAACCGCCCGGCGAATACCGTGCACCGCGAGCGCAATGACACCCACCACCAGGAGTGCCACAGCAACCGACGGAATGGACACCAGGTTGAGTGGCGGCGGTGGGCTCGTCGTAAAGTTCGCCGCATCCAGTGCGCTGTCCTCGGCGCGCTGCCCGAGCTCGTTGCGCACCCCGAGCACGTACGAACCAACGCCCACCGCCGCCCAGAAGATCACAAACCACAGGGCACGCCTGCGCCCCGTCACCTGCCTCACGAAGCGGCCCCGACCCCCGCAGTCGCTTTGAGCGCCTGCGCGTCGCCCGTGCGAACGGCCCACAGAGCGAGCGCCGCGGCCGTGGCCACGTTGAGCGAGTCGACTCCGTGCTCCATGGGAATCACGACCGAGCGTGCCGCCGATGCGAGCGCACGGCGACTGAGTCCCGGCCCCTCGGTGCCAAACATCAGCGCGAGGCGATCCGGAATATCAGTTACGAACTCCGCAAGATCTTGCGCGTCATCACGCAGCGCAAATGCCGTGAGCTCATAGCCTTCGTCGCGAAACAGCGGGCCAGCTTCGCGCCAGTCGGGCAGCCGGGCCCAGGGCACCTGCAGCACGGCGCCCATGCTCACGCGCACCGCGCGCCGATAGAGCGGGTCGGCACAGCCGGGGCTCAGCAGCACGGCGTCGACGCCCAATGCGGCCGCCGAACGGAACACGGCCCCCACGTTCGTGTGGTCAGCAAGATCCTCGAGCACCACGACCCGGCGCGACGACCGCAGCAGCTCGACCGGATCGAGCGGCGCCGGGCGGTGCATGGACGCAAGCGCCCCGCGGTGCATGTTGAACCCGGTGAGCTGCTCCAGCTGCTCCGAGTCCCCCACGTACACCGGCACGTCGGGATACGCCGCAAACAACGGCTCCATCTGCTCCAACCAAACCTCGGCGAGCAGCACCGCGCGCGGCCGGTGCCCGACCCGCAGCGCCCGTTCGATTACTTTGGGTGACTCGGCCAGGTAGAGCCCCTCGGCGGGCTCGCGTACGCGCCGCATGGCGACGTCGGTGAGCCCTGTGAAATCGTGCAGCTCGGGAGCGGAAATATCGGTGATGCGTACGATGTTCACGCAGAGACCTCACTCGTCAGGTGGTCGGCGACAAACGCGACCGCGTCTTCAACTGCTTCGTAGTGCACCAGGTGGCCCGTGCCCGGGATCACGTGCAGCGTGGATCCCGGGATGCGCCGGTGCAGCTCAAGCTGCTTGGGCAGCGGTGTAATGTCGTCGCGGTCTCCCGCCACGATGAGCGTCGGCATCGTGTACACCGCGGCGTCTTCGATGACGGTGTGCGACACCGATGCGCGAAACGCGTCGAGCAGCGTGCCTGCGTCGGCGAACCTGCTGAAGTAGGCGTTGTGCTGCCCGTGAATCCAGGCCCGCAGCTCGCTGTCGCGCGTCTTCGCCATGACCTCGCTCATACCCCGCACGATCAGCGGGTTGCCGAGGAGCGCCCGGGCCGCACGCTCGGGCAGCATGTCCGCCACCCGGTAGTAGCCGATCGCCAGCTGCGTCAACACGGCCTGCGGCCCCTCGAGGGCGGGCGCCGAAATGGGATTAATGAGCACGGCGCGCGCCGGATCAAGGCCACCCTTGAGCGCGGCCGTCACGACGAGCGAGCCAAAGGAGTGTCCCAGGATCGCAAACTTCTCGGGCGCGACCGCCCGGGTGAACTCGCGCAGCCACTCCCCGTAGAGCGCAATGTCGTGCGTGCGGCCGGGGATGGCCGGCGTCTCGCCGAACCCTGGCAGGTCGGGCACGATGACACGCGCGTTCGGGCGAATGCGCGCCAACTCTTGGGCCATACCCTCGAGGCCGTGGTGGTCGCCGCGGAAGCCGTGCACGAAGATGATGGTGGCGCTATCTGGCGACCCCTCAGCGGCGCCATACTGCCACGCCTTCGTGGGTACACCCAGCGTGTCTACGGTCAGTGTTTGAGCGGCTTCAGTCACTTAAGTCATCGTAGCGATAGGCACTGACAGCGGTCTGGGCTTGCCCGCGGGGCGCAGGACGCCGGGCGTGTCGGAGGTGCCCGATAACATCGACTTAACGAAAGGATGTGACGTGACCAAACCTCTTCCCCTGTGGGCCACGCACCTTGCCGTGTTTGACACGGAGACAACCGGAGTCGACACCGCAGAAGCCCGCATTGTGAGCGCGGCGATCGCGCTGCTCGGCCCCGCTGGCGAAGTGCTCGAGCGCTACGACTGGCTCCTTGATCCGGGAGTTCCGATTCCCGAGGGCGCCGCGAACGTGCACGGCATTACCACCGAGATCGCTCAGGCCAGCGGCATCGACGCGAGCGTCGGTGTCGCGCAGATCGCCGCACAACTGCGCGAAATGATCGACCGTGGCTACCCCATCGTCGCCTACAACGCGCCGTTCGACCTCACGCTGATCGCGGCCGAGGCCGCTCGTCACGGTGTGGCGTGGCCTGCCGAGGTCTCCCCCGTGGTTGACCCGCTGCTGCTCGACAAGCAGTTCGACCGATACCGCAAGGGCAAGCGCACGCTCGAGGCCGTCGCCGCACACTACGGGGTCGACCTGGGCAACGCCCACGACGCGGGCGAGGACGCGATTGCTGCCGGGCGCGTGCTGCAGTGCATCGCGTTGAAGTACGCCGACGTCGCTCCCCCCGAGCTCGACGAGCTGCATCAGGCGCAGATCGGCTGGTCGCAGGCGCAGGCCGAGAATTTCCAGGCCTACATGCGTCGTGCTCGCGATCCGCAGTTTGTTGCCGACGGACGGTGGCCCGTGCGCGGCTAGCTCCGCGCACAACAAAGCGGGGCCGGATCCATTGGATCCGGCCCCGCTTTGTGTTGCAGCAGCTGCTTAGGCGCCGAAGCCCTTGAAGCGCTGGTTGAACTTCTCGACGCGGCCAGCCGAGTCCATGATGCGCTGCTTACCCGTGTAGAAGGGGTGCGAAGCGCTCGAGATCTCAACGTCGAGAACGGGGTACGTGACGCCGTCAAGCTCGATGGTCTTCGCGCTCGTCATCGTCGAACGGGTGAGGAACGTCTCTCCCGATGCGAGGTCGCGGAAAACGATTGCGTTGTACTCGGGGTGAATGCCGGTCTTCATGAGTGTTCCTTCAGTAGTTTGCCTGGAATGGGGCGTGTAACAGCACGCTCCGAGGTCTTGGGAAGGTGCGGATGGCCGCACACAGACAATCAGTTTAGCAGACGTGAACGCCTGATCTGGCGAAGCTTACGCTCGCGCCGTCGCCGAGAACCGACCGTTGGCCTCCGTCAGCTCGAACGGCATCCCAAACGTTGCTTCAAGGTTTGCTGCTGTGAGCGTTTCAGTGATTGGGCCGGCGGCCTGCACGCGACCCTCATTGAGCATCAACACGTGCGTGAACCCGGGCGGAATTTCCTCGACGTGGTGGGTCACCATGATCATCGCGGGCGAGTACGGGGACTGCGCGAAGCCCGAAAGCATCTGCAGCAGCCGCTCACGGGCCCCGAGGTCAAGGCTCGCGCTCGGCTCGTCGAGCAGCAGCATCTCGGGATCGGTCATCACTGCGCGGGCGATCATGGCGCGCTTGCGCTCGCCATCGCTAAGGGTGCCAAACTTGCTATCGGCGAAGCCCTCGAGATTCCACTCGGCGAGCACGCGCTCGGCCTGCCGCACATCGATCTCGTCGTACTGCTCTCGCCAGCGCCCCTCAACCGAGTAGGCCGCGGTCAGCACGACGTCGCGCACGAGCTCGCTCGCCGGGATCCGGCGCGCCGAGGCCGAGGACACGAAGCCGATGCGGGTACGCAGCTCGAATACGTCGACCTTGCCCAGCCGCTCGTCGAGCACGTCTACGGTGCCGCGGGTCGGAAAGTCGGAGGCCGTCGCCAGCTTCATTAGCGTCGTCTTGCCCGCGCCGTTGGGGCCGAGCACGACCCAGCGCTCGGAATCCTCAACGGCCCAGTTCAGGCCGTCAAGAATGGGGCGCTGATTTCGCACGTAGGAGACATCGGTGAGGCGCAGCACGTTGGTCATGTCCCTCAGCCTAACGACTTCACCCGCGCAAGGCCGGTACGGCACGCGGCGCATTCGCAGGCCACAATCTGCGGGCCGCCTGGTGCATAGACTGGGAGTCATGACCGTATCTCCCCTTGTTGTGCTTGATTGCGATTCCACGACCATCCAGGATGAGGTGATCGAGTTGATCGCCGAGGCCGCCGGTAGCCGCGAGGCCGTAGCCGAGGTCACCGAACGCGCAATGCGCGGCGAACTCGACTTCGCCGAGAGCCTGCGCGAGCGCGTCGCCACCCTGGCCGGCACGCCCGAGTCCGTGTTTGCCGAGACCTACGCCCGCGTGCGCCTCACCCCCGGCATCACCGAGCTCATCGCCGAGGTACACCGCCGCGGCGGCAAGGTCGGCGTCGTGTCCGGCGGCTTCCACGAGGTACTCGACCCCCTCGCGAAGGATCTAGGCCTGGATTTCTGGCGCGCCAACCGGCTCGAGGTCGTCGACGGCGTGCTCACGGGCCGCACGGTCGGCCCGATCATTCACGCCGCCGCAAAGGCTGAGGCCCTGCAGGAGTGGGCGAACGCCAGCGAGATCGCACTCAGCGCGACCGTCGCGATCGGTGACGGCGCCAACGACCTCGACATGATGGGCGTCGCCGCGATCGGCGTCTCCTTCAACGGCAAGCCCGTGGTCGTCGAACGCGCCGACGAGGCCATCACCGATGACCTCGCGCGGGCGATCCCGTTCCTCGACCGCCTGGGCTAGTACCGCCCGGGCCGGCCCGGCCCCTCGGCCATTCGGCCGCATAACGCACAAACGCCGCTGGCCCCCGATCCGGATCGGGGGCCAGCGGCGTTTGTATGCTGCGGAGGTTAGTGGCCCATGCCCAGGCCGCCATCGACCGGGATCACGGCACCCGAAATGTAGGCGGCGTCATCGCCCGCAAGGAACGATGCGACGCCGGCGATCTCGGAGACCTGCCCAAAACGTGCTGCGGGAATCGAAGACAGGTACTTCTCCTGCTGCGCCTCGGGCAGCGCCGCAGTCATATCGGTCTCGATGAACCCGGGAGCGATGACATTGGCGGTGATGTTGCGGGAGCCGAGCTCACGCGTGAGTGACCGCGCGAAGCCGACGAGCGCGGCCTTCGACGAAGAATAGTTGATCTGACCGGGCGAGCCGTAGAGTCCCACGACGCTCGAGAGCAGAATGACACGCCCGAAGCGGCCCTTGAGGAGCCCCTTTGCGGCGCGCTTGACGACGCGGAAGGTGCCGGTGAGGTTGGTGTCGATGACGCTCGTGAACTCCTCCTCCGTCATACGCAGCAGCAGCGTGTCCTTGGTGATGCCCGCGTTGGCGACGACCACCTCGACCGGGCCGTACTCGGCCTCGATCTGCGTGAACGCGGCATCGATTGAGGCCGAGTCCCCCATGTCGGCGCGCACGGTGAGTGAGCCCTCGGGGCCCTCACCTGAACGAGCCGTGACGGCTACGCGGTGGCCGTCGGCGAGCATGCGCTCAGCGATGGCATAGCCAATCCCCCGATTTCCACCCGTGATGAGTACGATGCGCGATGTGGTCATGAAGGTCCTTCCGTCGATACAACCTCGCTCTAGCTTAGGTGACGCCTCGGAGAGGTCTCAGCCGAAAGAAGTAGGCTGGGGTGGTTGAAGAGGGAGCGCATGAGCAAGGAATATCGCGTGACATCCGCGGGCGTGAGCGCAGCTGAAGACCGCGCGCACCGCATGCGGATGTACTTCATTGCCATGGCGCTGCGCGTGGCCTGCGTCGTTTCCCTGTTTTGGGTACACGGCTGGTGGATTATTCTGCCCGCGGTCGGTACCGTGGTGCTCCCCTGGTTCGCCGTCATGGTCGGCAACGCCGTGGCGCAGACCGTCGATGAGGAGGTCGACGCGCCCGAGCCGCTCGAGCTGCTCCCTGCAGAACCCACGGAGACCGTCCAGGAACCCGAGCTGATCGTGCTCGACGTCGAACCCACACGCCGGTCCACCCGCACCGCCGCGACTCCCCCTGATGCCTCGGACGATGCCTCGTGAGCGGCGTCATTTCCCCGCTCGGGCTGGGCGGCGAGGCCGCCGAGCGCTTCGAGTGCTCCCGCGCCGGCTGCCGAGACCGCGCCGACTTCGCCATTTTGTGGCGCAACCCCAAAATCCACACGGAAGACCGACGTAAGACTTGGCTCGCCTGCGAGCCACACCTGCCCATACTGCGCGATTTTCTCGCCACGCGGGATTTTCCGCTCGAGGTGCGCACGATCGAGGAGATCGATGACTGACACGCAGACCGCCGCCGAACCGGCTGCCGGCGCTGACTCCGCTACAGTTCCGCCCCCCGGATGGAGCTTTCTCCGGTCGCGCCGGTGGTTGGGCTACTTTGCCATGCTGCTCGTGTTCTCCGTTGTCTGCGTGTGGCTGGGCAACTGGCAGTTTGATCGCCGCGCCGAGGCGCGCGCCGAGATCGACCGCATCGACAGCAACTACGAGGCGCCCGCCACCGAGCTCGCCTCCGCGCTGAGCGACCCCGCGGCATTTGATCTCGACGCGCACAAGTGGCTGCCCGTGGTGGTCGAGGGCGAGTACGTCGGCGAGCCCGTGTTCGCCCGCAACCGGCCGGGCCCCGACGGCGTCGGGTCCGACCTGATTCAGGCGTTCCAGGCCGACGACGGCCGAGTCTTCTACGTCAACCGCGGCTGGATTCCGGTCAACGGCAACGAAGCTGAGGCCGGCGATTTTGATCCGGATCTGGTTCCTGCGGCCCCCGAGGGCCCGGTCACCGTCGAGGCGCGGCTTCGCGCCTCCGAGCCCGTCATCTCGGGCCGCACGGCGGGCGAGCGGAGCGTCGCCAGCATCAATGTCCCGGTCGTGGCGGAGGTCACGGGGATCGACGCCGAGACCTACACCGGTGCCTACGGCATGCTCATCTCGGAGACCCCCTCCGCCGAACACGGCGCGCTCCCCGAAAAGCCCGAGCGCGACGAGGGCCCCCACCTGTCGTACGCCCTCCAGTGGTACGTCTTCATTCTCATCGCGGGCATCGGCGTCGGCTACGCTGCGCGCCGCGAGTACCGCACGCTCAACGCCGGCAGCGACGTTGTGCGTGAACAGGACCGCCGCACCGCCGCACGCAAGAAGCGCCGCGGGCCAAGCGACTCTGACGAAGAGGACGCGCTGCTCGACAGCTAGCGCGAGCATGGCCGTTACATATGCTCACTGCATGTGCGCGATGCACATGAGTCGTGAGGGTATGTAACAAATCAAGTGCAGCCCACCGAATGCAGAAAGCCCCCGCGCAATGATTGCGCGGGGGCTTTCTGCGTTGATACTAGGACAGCTCGATGAGCTCCAGGTAATCCTTCGACCAGTGATCCTCGGTAGCCTCGGGCATGATCAGCACGCGCTCGGGATTGAGCGCCTCGACGGCACCGTGGTCGTGCGAGACGAGCACGACAGCGCCGGTGAAGTGCGCGAGCGCGTCGAGGATCTCCTCGCGGCTCGCGGGGTCCAGGTTATTCGTGGGCTCATCGAGCAGCAGCACGTTGGCGCTAGAGACCACGAGCATCGCGAGCGCGAGTCGCGTCTTCTCGCCACCCGAGAGTACCCCTGCGGGCTTCAGCACGTCGTCACCCGTGAAGAGGAACGAGCCGAGCACGCGTCGCGCCTCTGTCTCGGTGAGGTGCGACGACACGGAGACCATGTTCTGCAGCACGCTCGCCTTGACGTCGAGCGTCTCGTGCTCCTGCGCGTAGTAGCCCACCTTGAGGCCGTGGCCCGCAATGATCTCGCCCGTGTCGGGCTCGTCCACCTGCGCGAGCATGCGCAGCAGCGTGGTCTTGCCCGCACCGTTGAGCCCCAGCACGACGACCTTCGAACCGCGGTCGATCGCGAGATCGACGCCCGCAAAGATCTCGAGCGAGCCGTACGACTTCGACAGGCCCTGCGCCATAAGCGGGGTCTTGCCACACGGCGAGGGATCGGGGAAGCGCAGTTTGGCAACACGCTCGACCTGACGCACGTCGTCGAGGCCCGAGAGCATCTTCTCGGCGCGGGCCACCATCTGGTGCGAGGCCGCGGCCTTTGAGGCCTTCGCGCCGAACTTGGCAGCCTGATCCTTGAGCGCCGACGCCTTCTTCTCGACGTTGGTGCGCTCCTTGCGGCGACGCTCCTCGTCGGCGGCACGCTGGCGCAGGTACAGCTTCCAGTTCATGTTGTACGTGTCGATGACCTGGCGGTTCGCGTCCAGGTAGAAGACTCGGTTCACGGTCTCACCCACGAGCTCGATATCGTGCGAGATGACGATGACGCCACCCTTGTAGGTCTTCAGAAACTCGCGCAGCCAAACGATCGAGTCGGCGTCGAGGTGGTTCGTCGGCTCATCGAGGATCATCGTGTCGGCATCCGAGAAGAGAATCCGAGCGAGCTCGATACGGCGTCGCTGACCACCCGAAAGCGTCTTCAGCGGCTGATCCAGAATGCGGTCGGGCAGACCCAGGTTGCTCGAAATCGAGGCAGCCTCCGACTCGGCGGCGTAGCCACCGAGCGCGTGGAATCGATCGGTCAGGTTGCCGAATCGCTTCATCGCCTTTTCGGCGACGACCGGGTCCTCCGAAGACATGTCCTCGGTCGCCTTTTCGATGTTCTGCTGGAGCGTGCCGAGGCCGCGAGCATCGAGGATCCGGTGCCGTGCGATCTGCTCGGGGTCGCCGACGCGGGGATCCTGCGGCAGAAAGCCGAGCTCGCCCGAGATCGTGACCTTGCCCTCTGCGGGCTGCAGCTCCCCCGAGAGGGTGCGCGTGAGCGTCGTCTTGCCGGCGCCATTTCGGCCGACGAGGCCGATCTTGTCGCCGGGGTTCACGCGGAAGTTGACGCCGCCCATCAGTCGGCGCGCGCCGACGTCGATCGCGAGGTCCTCAACGGTGATCACGAATGAAGCTCCTTATGCAGGTGTGTAGGCCCCCACCCGGTGGGTGGGCAACCTCACTAGTCTACCCGCATTCCCTGCAGGGGCGATGCTGAGGCTCCCGAGGTCGCCCTAGTCTCGCCCTACCGCGCTAGCCTGCCGACCCCAGCGCGGCCGCGTCAGCCCAGAGCACCGTCGCTTGCTGCCCGGCCACCCGGGCAGCGGGCACGAGCGGCTCGCGTCGCGCGCGCAGGTCTGCGACCGCCTCGGCTTTGCCCGCACCACAGGCGAGCAGCCACACCCGCTCGGCGTGACGCAGCGCGGGGAGCGTGAGTGACACGCGCTCGGCCGGCGGCTTCGGCGAATCACGCACGGCGATCGCGAACGGTGTACCGGGGCCCTCCATGAGCAAATCGTCGCGGCCAGGGAAGAGCGAAGCGACGTGGGCATCCTCCCCGACCCCGCACAGCACGATGTCGAGTCGCCCCAGGGCCGCTACGATCGACGAATAGGTTGACGCAGCGGCGTCGAGATCGATACCGGTCTCGCTCGAGACGACGCGGTGTACATGCGACGCCGTCACCGGGACCACCTGAAACAGTGTGCTGTCGGCGAGGAGATCGTTGCGCTCGACGTCACCCGCGGGCAGCCACCGCTCGTCCCCCCATGCGAACCTCACACGGCGCCAGTCGACCCCCGCGGCTACACCGTCGGCTCCCGGATCAGCCTGCGCACGCGCGCCAAGCGCCGCGAGCACCGCGGCGCCAGCGCGCCCGCCCGTGAGCGCGATCGAAGGCACGTCGCCCGCCGCCTGGCGCTCCCGAAACACGCGAAGAATTTCGTCGGCGCAGGCAAGTCCCAGCTCGCTGAGTCCGGCGACTTCACGAATTGAAAGCGGTGCTCCCGCGGTCTGCTGCTCCACGGCTATGCCTCCACCTCGCTGCGGTCTCCCGACCACAGCGTATGGAACGACCCGTCGCGGTCGGTGCGCCGGTAGGTGTGCGCGCCGAAGAAGTCCCGCTGTCCCTGGATGAGCGCAGCTGGCAGGCGGTCTGCGCGCAGCCCGTCGTAGTAGGCCAGCGATGAGGAGAACGCTGGGGCTGGGATCCCGGCCTGTGCGGCCGCAGCCACCACGCGCCGCCAGGCACCCTGGCCGCGCGCGAGTGCGTCGGCGAAGTAGGGCGCAGCCATCAGAAGCGTGAGCTGCTCATTCGCTGCGAACGCGTCGGCAATGCGGTTCAGAAACTGGGCGCGAATGATGCAGCCGGCTCGCCACAGGCGCGACACCGCGCCCAGATCGATACTCCAGTTGTACTCGGCCGCCCCGGCCCGAATCTCGTCGAATCCCTGCGAGTAGGCGACGATCTTTGAGGCGTACAGCGCCTGGCGAACGTCTTCGATAAATGCCGCCTCATCGGCGACCGCAAACGTCTCATCGGGCCCAGGGAGCGCCGTGGCGGCGGCCCGCTGAGCGGCCTGGGCTGACAGCGAGCGCGCAAACGTTGCCTCGGCGATTCCCGACACCGGCACACCGAGCGACAACGCCGTCTGCACGGTCCACGCCCCGGTGCCCTTCGCCCCGGCCTGGTCAAGAATCACGTCGACGAGCGGCGCCCCGGTGGTGGCATCTACCTGGCGCAGCACCTCGGCGGTGATCTCGACGAGGTAGGACTCCAGCTCCCCCGTGTTCCACTCCGCAAAGATGTCGGCGATCTCGGCGGGTGACTTGCCGGTGCCGCGCCGGATCAGGTCGTAGGCCTCCGCGATGAGCTGCATGTCGGCGTACTCAATGCCGTTGTGCACCATTTTGACGAAGTGACCAGCCCCATCGTGGCCGACGTGGGAGACGCACGGCTCCCCCTCGGCGACGGCGGCGATGCTCGTGAGGATCGGGCCGAGGGTGGCCCACGCCTCGTCAGAACCACCCGGCATGATGCTCGGGCCGTTCAGCGCCCCCTCCTCGCCGCCCGAGATGCCGACGCCCACAAAGTTGATGCCGCGCTCGCGCAGCGCCCGCTCACGGCGAATCGTGTCGGGAAAGTAGGCGTTGCCGCCGTCGACGATGATGTCGCCCGGCTCGAACACGGCGGTCAGTGCCTCGATCGTGGCATCGGTGGCGGCCCCGGCCTGCACCATCAGAATCGCGGTGCGCGGCTTCGTGAGGCTCGCGGCAAACGCCTCGTAGGAGGCCGCGGGCACAAAGCCTGCCTCGGGGAACTCAGCAACGAGGGCCTCGGTGCGCGAGTGGCTGCGGTTGAACACGGCGACCGTGTTGCCCGCGCGGCTCGCAAGGTTGCGCGCCAGGTTGGCGCCCATGACCGCGAGACCGACGACGCCAATGTTGGCTGGACCGTGTGATGCGCCTACGCTCATGCGGGCTGCTCCGTTCGTGTGTCTAATTCAAGTTGCCCAACAACGCGACCGTAGGTGACGTCCTCGTCGAGGATACGCAGCTCTTCTGCGATGCACTCCCGCAGTGTTCGCCGCGGCAGCACGATCTCGTGATCCGGTTGACCCGGTTGGCTGAGCACGGCCCGATCCGGAGCCACGCGCGCAAGTCGCGCCGCGCCGTTCGCGCTGTGCAGCGTGACCGATCGCACCCCGCCAAGCGGTGAGTCGTCGCGTACAATCTGAAACTCGGTGGGCACCTCGAGCGCGAGCTTTAGCCAGGCGGCCAGCACGCGAGTCGAGGGCGAATCGAGGCCGCCCACCACGTCTACCGAGGTGACCGGGCCAAACCCAGCCTGATCCAGGATCGCGGCGAGGTATTCCCGCCAGCGGGTGAGGCGCGTCCACGCGAGGTCCGTGTCGCCCGGCGTGTAGGCGAGCACGCGATCGGTAAAAGCGTCCGCGTCAACGGCCGCGCTGTCGGTAATGCGGCGCTGGGCGATGCGGCCCAGCGGGTCCGCCCCGGGAAGCTCGGGGGCTTCGCCCGGCCACCACACGACCACCGGGGCGTCGGGCAGCAGCAGGCCATTCACGAGGCTCTCGAGCCCGCTGGACACCTCGCCGTACGCGCGCAAAATGATCACGTCGCTCGCCCCGGCATCGGCGCCGACGCGAATCTCCGCGTCGAGCCGCGACTCGGAGGCCTCGGGCAATGCCACCAACACGATCACGCGCATCGGGTGCTCGCTCGACGCGTGGTTGGCGGCCTCGACGGCCGCTTCGTCCACCGGATCAGTCGCAGAAATCACGAGGGTGAGCACGCGCCCCAGAGCCGAGACGCCGCCCTCGAGACGCAGCGACACGAGTCGATTGGCGATCTTGCTAACGGTCGTGTTGGGGAGCTGTTCGATCACGGCCGTCTCCAGCTTCTGCCGTCCCGCGCGATGAGCGCGTGGGCCGATTCGGGGCCCCATGAACCGGGCGCGTACTGCTCGGGAGGCTCGTGTTGGGATTCCCAGAACCGCTCGATCGGGTCAAGAATCTTCCAGGACAGTTCCACCTCAGCCTGCCGCGGGAACAGCGGCGCATCGCCGAGCAGCACGTCGAGGATGAGGCGCTCGTAGGCCTCGGGGCTGGCCTCAGTGAAGGCGTGACCGTACCCAAAGTCCATCGTGACGTCGCGCACGCGGGTCCCGGTTCCCGGCACCTTGGCGTCGAACCGCATCGTGATGCCCTCATCGGGCTGCACGCGAATCACGAGGGCGTTGGCCCCCATGTCGGTGCCGTGCGTCTTGGCAAACAGCTCGCCGGCCTCGCGACGGAATACGACGGCGATTTCGGTGACCCTGCGCCCGAGACGCTTGCCGGTGCGCAGGTAGAAGGGTACGTCGGCCCACCGTCTGGTGTTCACAACCAGCTTGAGTGCGGCGTACGTCTCGGTGTGCGACTGCGGGTTCATGCCGTCTTCGGCGAGGAACCCGCGCACGAGTTCGCCACCCTGCCAGCCGCCACCGTACTGGCCGCGCGCAGTAGCTTCAGCGAGGTTGTCCGGGAGCCGAACTGCCTCGAGCACCTTTTCCTTTTCGGCGCGCAAATGATCGGCGCTGAGCGAGATCGGCTCTTCCATCGCGGTCAGCGCAAGCAGCTGCAGCAGGTGATTCTGGATCACGTCGCGGGCTGCCCCGACGCCGTCGTAGTACCCCGCACGACCGCCGACACCGATGTCTTCGGCCATCGTGATCTGCACGTGGTCGACATAATTGCGGTTCCAGATCGGCTCGTACATCGAGTTCGCGAACCTGAGCGACAGGATGTTCTGAACTGTCTCTTTGCCGAGGTAGTGGTCGATCCGAAAGATCGAATCTGCGGGGAAGGCGTGTTCGAGCGTCGCGTTCAGCGCCTGTGCTGATTCGAGGTCTTCGCCAAAGGGCTTCTCGATGATGACGCGACGCCAACGCTGGTCGTCGGTCTTACGGTCAACAAGGCCCGAACTTGACAGGTGGTGGGCCACCTCGGGGAAAGATTTGGGGGGAATCGAGAGGTAAAAGGCGTGGTTGCCCATGGTGCCGCGCTCACGATCCAGCGCGTCAACGGTCTCACGCAAACGGACGTAGGCGTCGGGGTCATCGAAACGGCCCTGCACGAACCGGATTCCCTCGACGAGTTGCCGCCAGGTGGACTCCCGAAATGGGGTGCGAGCGTACTTACGCACGGCATCGTGCACGATCTCCGCGAAGTCGCGGTCCGCCCAGTCCCGTCGGCTAAAGCCGACGAGCGCGAAACCCGGGGGCAGAAGCCCCCGGTTCGCGAGGTCGTACACCGCTGGCATCAGTTTCTTGCGAGACAGATCCCCCGTCACCCCAAAGATGACGAGGGAGCTCGGCCCGGCGATCCGGTTAAGACGCGGATCGCCGGGCGAACGGAGCGGGTTCGGGCTCACCGGATCAGATCGAGAAGCCCAGAGCGCGCATCATGTCGCGCCCATCGTCGGTGATCCGTGCCGGGGTCCACGGCGGCATCCATACCCAGTTGATACGGAACGCCGTCACGAGCCCATCAAGGCACTCAGCGATGTCGTTCTCGATGACGTCGGTGAGCGGGCAACCCGCGCTCGTGAGCGTCATGCTGATAACGAGCGCATCGTGCTCTTCGTCGAAGGCTAGATCGTAGATCAAGCCCAGGTCGTAGATGTTCACGCCCAGCTCAGGGTCGGAGACGTTCTTCAACGCCTCGATCGCTTGTTCCCGAAAGTCGGGATCAATCGACATAGGTGAAACTACCGCTTCGTCAGCCATAGGAGTAGCTTACGCCTTGGTGAGGAAGCGGTCGTAGCCCTCTTCTTCGAGTCGGGTAGCGAGCTCGGGGCCACCCTCTTCGGCGATGCGGCCGTCAACGAAGACGTGCACGAAGTCGGGCTTGATGTAGCGGAGGATGCGCGTGTAGTGCGTGATGAGCATGACGCCCAGGCCGGTGTTCTCCTTGGCGCGGTTGACACCCTCGGAGACGATCTTCAGCGCGTCAACATCGAGACCCGAGTCGGTCTCGTCGAGCACGGCAAACTTCGGCTTCAGCAGCTCGAGCTGCAGAATCTCGTTGCGCTTCTTCTCGCCGCCCGAGAAGCCTTCGTTCACGTTGCGGTTCGCGAAGGACTGGTCCATGCGGAGGTTGTCCATTGCTGCCTTGACGTCCTTCATCCACGTGCGAATGGCCGGGGCCTCGCCGTCGATTGCGGTCTTCGCGGTGCGCAGGAAGTTGGAGTTGGTCACGCCGGGGATCTCGACGGGGTACTGCATCGCGAGGAACAGGCCCGCGTGTGCGCGCTCGTCGACGCTCATCTCGAGGACGTCCTCACCGTCGAGCGTGATGGAGCCGCTCGTGACCTCGTAGCGGGGGTGGCCCGCGATTGCGTAGGACAGGGTGGACTTGCCCGAGCCGTTGGGGCCCATGATGGCATGGATCTCGCCCTGCTTGAGCGTGAGGTCCACGCCCTTCAGGATCTCCTTGTCGCCCTGCTCGGTCGTGACGCTGACGTGCAGGTCCTTGATTTCAAGAACGGAAGCCATAGCTTTAAATCTCTTTCGTGATGGTGGGGTCAATGTACACGTCGTCGTCTTCGATCTCGACGACATAAACGGGAACCGGCTCGTACGCCGGAAGGTTCTGCGGCACACCCGTGGTGAGCGAGAACTGGGAGCCGTGCGCCCAGCACTCAAGGGTGTCGTCCTCAACAAAACCCTCGGACAGGCTGATCTGACCGTGGGTGCAGGTGTCGCCAATTGCGTGCACTACACCGCTCGAGTCGAGCACGAGAGCGATCGGCACCCCGTCAACATCGACCTTGACCGCTTGATCCTGGGTCAGGTCTGCGAGGGCAATCGCTTTCTGGCGAGCCATTACGCGAGCACGCTCTGCTCGAGCTCCGCATCGATAGCGCGCTGCAGGCGCTCTTCGATCTGCTCGTTGCCGATGCGCTGGATCACCTCGACGAGGAAGCCGCGCACAACCAGCTTGCGAGCCTCGTCCTCGGAGATGCCACGGCTCTGCAGGTAGAAGATGTGCTCTTCGTCAAAGCGACCCGTGGTAGACGCGTGCCCGGCACCGGCGATGTCGCCGGTCTCGATCTCCAGGTTTGGGATCGAGTCGGTGCGCGTGCCCTCGGTCAGCGTGAGGTTGCGGTTCTCCTCGTAGCTGTCGGTGCCCGCCGCGACACGTCGAATCAGCACGTCGCCAATCCAAACAGCGTGTGCGCCCTCGCCCTGCAGTGCGCCCTTGTAGGCGACGCGGCTGCGGGTGCGGGGAGCATTGTGATCCATGTAGACCTGGTGCTCGAGGTGCTGGCCAGCATCGGCGAAGTACGCGCCGTAGCATTCGCCGTTTGCGCCCTGCTCGTCGAGGTGAATCGACGGGTTGAGGCGCACGACCTTGCCACCGAGCGAAACCACGATGTGCTGCAGGTTCGCATCGCGGCCGACCGTGACGTTGTGGCTTGCCAGGTGGATCGCGTCTGCGTCCCACTCCTGAATCGACACGACGGTGAGGTTTGCGCCCGCACCGACAACGATCTCGACGTTCTCGGTCAGGTTTGCGCTGCCCGAGTTCTCGATGATCACGAGCGCCTCGGCCTGCGGAGCTGCCTCGATGATGGTGTGAGCGGCGGTCGCGTCACTGCCCAGTGCCGAGCGCTGGATCGTGACGGTCTGACGCTCGGGGCTCGTCAGCAGAATGTGCTGAGCGACCTGGGCCTGACCCCATGCGTTTGCGGCGGCCTGGTCCTCGGGAAGACCCGCACGGCCAACGAGCTCGGAGTCCATTGGAATGAAGCTGATCTTGAGGCCGTCGGCCTCGCTGATCGTGCTCGGCAGTTCGCCACCGCGCAGCTCGCCTGAGAGCAGGCCCTTCAGCTGTGCGACGGGCGTGTACTTCCAATTGACCTCGCGACCGGTGACCTCGGGGAAATCAGCGATGTTGGTGGACTTGAAGCGCTGTGAGCGCGTCTGGATCGGTGCCCGGTTGTCCCAGTCTCCGTCAGAGTGGGCTTTGAACCCGTGCTGTTCTGTCTGAAGCGTTGACATCGTTAACCGACGGATCCTTCCATGCTCATCTCAATGAGCTTGTTCAGTTCGAGCGCGTACTCCATGGGCAGCTCGCGGGCAATCGGCTCAATAAAGCCGCGCACGATCATTGCCATGGACTCCTCTTCGGAGAGACCGCGGCTCATGAGGTAAAAGAGCTGCTCTTCGCTCACGCGCGTCACGGTGGCCTCGTGTGCCAGCGTCGCGTCGTCAGTGCGAATGTCGATCGCCGGGTAGGTGTCGCTTCGCGAGATCGTGTCTACGAGCAGCGCGTCACACACCACCGAGTTGGCAGCATGGTGAGCATTGGCTTCAACGCGCACCTCGCCGCGGTAGCCGGTGCGTCCGCCACCACGAGCGATCGACTTCGACAGGATCGAAGACTTCGTGTGGGGAGCGAGGTGCACCATCTTGGCGCCCGCATCCTGGTGCTGGCCGGGGCCGGCAAATGCGACCGAAAGGGTTTCGCCCTTTGCGTGCTCGCCCACGAGGTACACCGAAGGGTACTTCATGGTGACCTTGGAGCCAATGTTGCCATCGACCCACTCCATGGTCGCGCCCTCTTCAGCGATCGTGCGCTTCGTGACGAGGTTGTAGACGTTGTTCGACCAGTTCTGGATCGTCGTGTATCGAACGCGGGCGTTCTTCTTCACGATGATCTCGACGACGGCCGAGTGCAGCGAGTCCGACTTGTAGATCGGAGCCGTGCAGCCCTCAATGTAGTGAACGTAGCTGCCCTCATCGGCGATGATCAGCGTGCGCTCAAACTGGCCCATGTTCTCCGTGTTGATACGGAAGTAAGCCTGAAGCGGGATCTCGACGTGCACACCCTTTGGCACGTACACGAACGAGCCACCTGACCACACGGCGGTGTTCAGCGCGGCGAACTTGTTGTCACCCGACGGGATGACCGTGCCGAAGTACTGCTCGAAGATCTCGGGGTGCTCGCGGAGCGCGGTGTCGGTGTCCAGGAACAGAACGCCCTGCTGCTCCAGATCCTCGCGGATCTGGTGGTAGACAACCTCGGACTCGTACTGAGCGGCGACACCGGCGACGAGGCGCTGGCGCTCGGCCTCGGGGATACCGAGGCGCTCGTACGTTTCCTTGATTTCCTCGGGAAGCTCTTCCCAGCTGGTCGCTTGCTTTTCGGTCGACCGCACGAAGTACTTGATGTTGTCGAAGTCGATGCCCGACAGGTCGGCACCCCACGTGGGCATGGGCTTGCGTTCGAAGATCTTAAGGGCCTTTAGGCGTCGCTCAAGCATCCACTCTGGCTCATTCTTCAGAGCAGAGATTTCACGCACGACCTGCTCGCTAAGGCCACGCTTTGCTAGCGCACCGGCCTTATCGGTGTCGTGCCAGCCGAACTCGTACTGGCCCAAGCCTTCAAGCTCGGGCCGGTCGATCAATACCTCTGGCATGATCCCTCCCTATAGTTAGTTCAGTCCGTCTCGCGAGAAACCCCATGCCGCGCCGAATTAGTGGCCCGGCGGCCAAGGCCGCACTCATCGGGTTCCCTGCCACGGTGCAGTAGTCTGGGCCGCAACCGATGGCGATCCGAGAGCGAGAAATTGCCAATCGGATCGACGATCACAACCACAGCTTCCTATTCTACAGTTTTTTGTCTGAAAACGGGAGGGGCACGCCAACTGCCCTGGTGTATAGGAAGCGGCTTGAGAGGAGCCCCGTTGTCTCGCGCGACCGCTAGCAAATCCCCCGCGAGGGAAACCCTCGCCCCTGGCGCCGTCACCTCGCGGTGGTTGCGCTTCAGCGCGTGGGCCTCATTTGCACTCAACACGCTGATTATCGCGACCGGCGGCGCGGTGCGCCTCACGGGTTCGGGCCTCGGTTGCCCCGAGTGGCCGCTCTGCGCTCCCGGTTCGCTGGTCCCCACCCAGGAGCTGACGTACCACTCCCTCATCGAGTTCGGGAACCGCACAATCTCTGGCCCGCTCCTCATTGCCGGTCTGCTCGTCGTCATCTTCAGCTGGCGCATTCGCGCAGAGCGGCGAGACCTCTTCTCGCTCTCCTGCGTCATCCTGGGCCTTGTCGCGCTGCAGGCCTTCGTGGGCGGCGTGATCGTCTGGATGCACCTGAACGCCAACCTCGTGGCCTTCCACTACGTTGTCTCACTCGTGCTGGTGTGCCTCACCGCGGCGTATCTGGCACGCATGAATGAGGCTCGCGGCAAGCGGGTCTCGGTCGTCCCGAAGCCCTTCGGCATCGCCACACACGTGTCGACGCTGGTCATGGCCGTCACCGTGCTCTTCGGAGTGATTACCACCGCTTCGGGCCCACACTCGGGCGACGCCACGATTCAGCGCGACGGTGTCGACGCGACGTTCATGAGCCATGTGCACTCGTGGCCCGGATACGCGGCCCTCGCGTGCACCGTAGCGCTCGTGGTGTGGGCTGCAGCGAAGAAGCTGCGGCCGCTCCCCTGGCTCGTGACGCTTCTCGCGGTGCTCGTCGTACAGATTCTGGTGGGCGTCTACCAGGCCCGCGAGGGTCTGCCCCCGTTTGCGGTGGGCGTGCACATGGTGCTGGCGACGCTCACGACCGCGACGATGACCGTCGCGGTGCTGCGTCTTAAGCGCCCGGTGGCCGAGGTTGAGGCCGCAACGGCCACTGCGAAGTAACGAAGCAGCGCTACACAGCGGCGAGGATCTCGGCGTGCGGCATCAACAGCCAGCCGTCGGGATCCTCTGCCCACCGCCGCCAGCCCGCTGAGATCCGTTCCAGCGCGACGCGGTCGGCGAGCCCGAGCCGCAGCGCGTTGTCGGCGAACGCCGATTCGAGGGCACGCTCGGCCCACATGCCACCCCACCACGCCCGGTCTTCGTCGGTTTCAAACAGCCACAGCGAGGCCGTACACGCGACCGACGTAAACCCGGCCTCACGCGCCCAGCTCTTGAGATAGCGGCCGGCAGCCGGCTCTCCGCTCACACCGCGGTGCACGCGCAGGTACAGCGCGAGCCACTCATCGAGCTCGGGAAACCGCGGCGACCAGATGACGCCCTCGTAGTCAACATCGCGCACGGCAACGGTGCCGCCCGGGGCCGTGACGCGACGCATCTCGCGCAGCATGGCGACCGGGTCGCCGACGTGCTGCAGCACCTGATGGGCGTGCACCACGTCAAACGAGTCATCCGCGTACTCGAGCGCGTAGGCGTCCCCGGTCTCAAACCGCAGGTTCGGCTGCGCGGACGAGACAAAATCGGCGGCGGCCTTCGCGATCACTTCGGCCGAGGCGTCGAGCCCGACCGTGAGCCCGGGGGCCACGATCCGGGCGAGATCTGCCGTGATCGTGCCTGGGCCCGAGCCCACGTCGAGCACGCGCTGCCCGGCAGCAAGCCGGGGCAGCAGGTATGCCGCGGAGTTCTCGGCGGTACGCCAGGTGTGTGAGCGCAGCACGCTCGCGTGGTGCCCATGTGCGTAATCGTCAGCCATGGCCCACAATGTAGCAGCCGGGCGGGCGACGAATCGGCTAGAACGGAAGCAGCGGGTCCACTGCAATCGCGATCGACAGCACCGAGAGGTACGTGATCGAGCTGTGGAACACGCGCATGGGCTTGCCCTCGTGGCCGCGAATCGCGCTGCCATAGAGCCGGTGCGCCTCGACCAGGAAGTACACGCCGGCGGCGACGGCGACGACCGTGTACGTCCAGCCCATCGGCCCGAACGGGATCAGCAGCAGGCTTGATGCGACGGTGGCCCACGTGTACAGAATGATCTGCAGACCGACGGTGACTCGCCCACGCACCACGCCGAGCATCGGCACTCCGGCGGCGGCGTAGTCCTCGCGGTAGCGCATCGACAGCGGCCAGTAGTGGGCCGGGGTCCAGAGGAAGATGATGAGGAAGAACACCCAGGCGGCCCAGTCGAGTGAACCGGTCACGGCTGCCCACCCGATGAGCACCGGGAAGCAGCCTGCGATGCCACCCCAGATGATGTTCTGTTCGCTGTGACGCTTGAGCAGCAGGGTGTAGATCACGACGTAGAAGAAGATCGCGCCAGCACCGAGGGCAGCCGCGAGCCAGTTCGTCGTGAGCGCGAGCCATGCGACAGAGAGCACGCCGAGCACCCAGGAGAAAATGAGCGCGTTGCGGTCGGAGATCTCTCCCGTGACGAGCGGCCGGCTCTTCGTACGCTTCATCTTGCGATCCATGTCGCGGTCGATGTAGCAGTTAAACGCGCCCGCCGAGCCGGCGCTCATCGCGCCGCCGATGAGGGTTGCGAGCACGAGCCACAGGTTCGGCAGCCCACCCTCCGCGAGAATCATGGCGGGCACGGTGACAACGAGCAACAGCTCCATAACGCGCGGCTTCGTGAGCGCGACGTAGTTCTTGATCGTGCGCCCCACCGACCGACGGGTCGCGGGAGCCTGAACCGGAGCTTCATTCTGGGTGGACATCACACCCCATGATACCTATTCGAGTCTGTAGACTCTCGGAGGGTGCGCATTCACGCGCACGTAACGAGGAAAGGTGTGCCTTGGGTAACGAACTGCAGTGGGAAGAGCTCGACAACAAAGCGGTAGATACCGCGCGCGTGTTGGCGGCGGACGCTGTCGAGAAGGTGGGCAACGGCCACCCGGGTACGGCAATTAGCCTGGCACCGGTGTCGTACCTGCTGCATCAGAAGGTCATGAACCACGACCCGGCAGACCACAAGTGGGCGGGTCGCGACCGGTTCATTCTCTCGATCGGGCACTCGTCCCTCACGCAGTATGTGCAGCTGTACCTCGGTGGCTACGGCCTCGAGCTTGAGGACATCAAGGCCCTGCGCACCTGGGGTTCGAAGACCCCCGGTCACCCCGAGTACGGCGACACCGACGGCGTCGAGATCACGACCGGCCCGCTCGGCCAGGGCCTCGCCTCCGCCGTGGGTTTCGCGTATGCCGCGCGCTACGAGCGCGGGCTGTTTGATCCCGAGGCCGCCCCCGGCACGAGCCCCTTCGACCACAACATCTACGTGATCGCGGGCGACGGCGACCTGCAGGAGGGCGTCACGAGCGAGGCTTCGTCGCTCGCAGGCCACCAGGAGCTCGGCAACCTGATCGCGATCTACGATTCGAACCAGATCTCGATCGAGGACGACACTGACATCTCCTTCTCGGAGGACGTGGCGAAGCGCTACGAGTCCTACGGCTGGCAGGTCATCGAGGTCGACTGGAAGAAGACCGGCGCGTATGTCGAGGACATCGCCGAGCTCAACAGTGCGATCGAAGCGGCCAAGGCCGAGACCGGCAAGCCAAGCCTCATCATCCTCAAGACCGTCATTGGCTGGCCCTCGCCCGGTAAGCAGAACACGGGCGGCATCCACGGTTCGAAGCTGGGTGCTGACGAACTCGCTGGCCTGAAGACCGCTCTGGGATTTGATCCGGATCAGCACTTCGCCGTAGCCCCCGAGGTCATTGAGCACACTCGCCTCGCGGTCGACCGCGGTGCGGCTCGCCGCGCTGAGTGGCAGGCGCGTTTTGACGCGTGGGCCGCCGCGAACCCCGAGCGCAAGGCGCTCTTCGATCGGCTCGAGGCGCGCGAGTTGCCCGCGGGCGCACTCGAGGCGCTGCCCGAGTTCGAGACGGGCGCGAGCATCGCAACCCGCGCGGCCAGCGGCAAGACGCTTGCCGCCCTCGGCCCGATCATGCCCGAGCTGTGGGGCGGCTCTGCCGACCTCGCCGGTTCGAACAACACCACGATTCCCGGCGCCGCATCCTTCGTGCCCGCGAACCACTCGACGTCCTCCTGGACGGGTAACGAGTACGGCCGCGTGCTGCACTTCGGTATTCGCGAGCACGCCATGGGCGCGATCCTCAACGGCATTCAGCTGCACGGCAACACGCGCAGCTACGGCGGCACGTTCCTGCAGTTCGCTGATTACATGCGCCCCGCCGTGCGTCTCGCGGCCCTCATGAACGTGCCCAGCATCTTCGTGTGGACCCATGACTCGATCGCCCTCGGTGAGGACGGCCCGACGCACCAGCCGGTCGAGCACATTGCCGCACTGCGTGCGATCCCCAACCTCGCGATGGTGCGCCCCGCCGACGCCAACGAGACCGCTATTGCGTGGCACGAGGTGCTGAGCCGTCACGCGGGCCCCACCGGCCTCGCGCTGACGCGCCAGAACGTGCCCGTGCTCGAGGGCACCGCGAACGAGGGTGTGCGCCGCGGCGCATACGTGCTCGCCGACTCCCCCACTGGTAACCTCGACGTCATCCTCATTGGCACGGGCTCCGAGGTGCAGCTCGCCGTGGAGGCGCGCGAGCGTCTCGCGGCCGAGGGCATTGGCGCGCGCGTCGTGTCGGCCCCCTGTCTCGAGTGGTTTGCCGAGCAGACCCCCGATTACCGCGCAGAGGTGCTGCCCGCCAATGTGAAGGCACGCGTGAGCGTCGAGGCCGGCATTTCGCTCGGCTGGGAGCGCTACGTGGGCGACGCTGGCCGCTCAGTTTCGATTGAAACCTTTGGCGCATCAGCCGACTATGAGACGCTGTTCAAGAAGTTCGGCATCACCACCGACGCCGTTGTGGCGGCGGCGCACGACAGCTTGGCTCAGGCCTAGTTACTCATTTTCTACCCCTGAAGGAGGCGCGTTCCATGACGAACTCACGCACCCGGGCGCTCAGCGACGCTGGCGTTAGCATCTGGCTCGATGACCTCTCACGAGAGCGCATTGAATCGGGTAGCCTCGCCGCCGCCGTTGAGACGCTCAGCGTCGTCGGTGTCACCACGAACCCGACGATCTTTCAAAAGGCAATCGGAGCGGGCGTGGGCTACGGCCCCCGCATCGCCGAGTGCGCGAGTCGCGGGTTCGACGCAGAGGCGACGATTACGGAGCTCACGAGCACCGACGTCGCCGACGCGTGTGACGTGCTGCGGGGCGTCTACGACGCCACCGGCGGCCGTGATGGGCGCGTCTCCATCGAGGTAGAACCACACCTAGCCCGCGACACGGCGGGCACCGCCGCGCGCGCGCTGGAGTTGTGGTCCAAGGTCAACCGCGAGAACGCGATGATCAAGATCCCGGCCACCGTCGAGGGACTCGCCGCGATCACCGCGGCAACCGCGGCGGGTGTCAGCGTCAACATCACGCTGATCTTCAGCCTCGAGCGATACCGTCAGGTCATTAACGCCTACCTCACGGGCCTCGAGCAGGCGCGTGCGGCGGGGCTCGACCTGTCCAAGATTCACTCGGTCGCCTCGTTCTTCGTATCGCGCGTGGACACCGAGGTGGATGCCCGCCTCGAACGGATCGGTACCGCCGAGGCCCTCGAGCTCAAGGGCAAGGCGGGGCTCGCTAACGCCCGCCTCGCCTACGAGGTCTACGAGGAATCCTTCGCGAGCGAGCGCGCGCGCCACCTCGCTTCCCTCGGCGCGAATCGCCAGCGACCCCTCTGGGCCTCGACCGGGGTGAAGGATCCGGCGCTCCCGGACACCCTGTACGTCGCTGGTCTGGTCGCGCCGAACGTGGTGAACACCATGCCCGAGGCCACGCTGCAGGCGGTCGCCGACCACGGCGACTTCGCAGATGCCACTGCGGCCGTCACCGGCGCGTACGCCGAATCAAACCAGGTGCTTAACGCCCTCGATGCGCTCGGCATTGATTACGCCGTGGTCACCGAGCTGCTCGAGATCGAGGGTCTGTCGAAGTTCGATGTCTCCTGGGACGAGCTCACCGCCACGGTTGAGGCGGCGCTGGAGGACCAAGCGTGACCCACCTGAGGATTCACCTCTCCGACGGGGTGCTCGAGTCCTTCGCGTTCCGCGACGCCCTCGGCCGGTTGGTGAACGATGGCGTGGCAGGCCAGATCTTCGCCCAAAATCCCACGCTGTGGGGGCCCGCCGCCGAACCCGAGGCGCGGATGCGCCTGGGGTGGACCGACAGCGCGCCGGGTGCCCGGGCGCTGCTCCCCCAGATTGAGGCGCTCCGGCAAGCGTTTCTTGCGCGGGGCATCGACCGCTTCGTGCTGTGCGGCATGGGCGGTTCGAGCCTCGGCCCGGCCGTGATCGCACGCTGGGCGGGGGTCGAACTCACGATGCTCGATACGACCGACCCCGTCGCCGTACAGCGGGCCACCGCCAGCGACCTCACCCGCACCGCAGTCGTCGTCAGCTCAAAGTCGGGCAGCACGATTGAGACGCGCAGCCACCTCGACACGTTCGAGCAGGCCTTCGAGGCGGCTGGTATCGCCCCCGAAGCACGAATCGTCATCGTCACCGACCCTGGCTCGCCGTTTGAGCAGGAGTCGCGAGACGCGGGCCGCCACGTATTTCTCGCGGACCCCAACGTCGGGGGCAGGTTTTCAGTGCTCACCGCGTTTGGTCTCGTGCCCGCCGGGCTCGCCGGCGCCGATGTCGCGAGCCTCGTCGAGGCGGGCGACGCCGCCCGCGCCGAACTCGTCCCCGATGCCCCATCAAACCCGGCACTTCGGCTTGCCGCCGCGCTCTTCGCTGGCCTCCCCGATCGGTTTGTGCTCGCCCTCGACGAGGCCCCCTCTGCACGCTGGGACCTCGGCCGTTGGGCTGAACAGCTCGTAGCCGAGTCGACGGGCAAGGAGGGCCTCGGTATCCTGCCGATCGCGCTCCCGTCAGACGCTCCCGAGTTCTCGCGGGTTCCCGTCGCAGCCATCACGGCGCGCGTCGCCGGGCCCGGGGCCGACCTGGGCATTGACCCAGGTGACTCCGAGGGATCCGGATCCGGATCCGGATCGCGCGACATCACGGTCGCGGGCTCCCTGGGCGCGCAGTTTCTCGCGTGGGAGGTCGCCACCGCCGCGCTCGGGCGACTGATGGGCATTGACCCCTTCGATCAGCCCGACGTCGAATCCGCCAAGGTCGCCGCTCGCGCGGCGCTCGCCGAGTTGCAGGGGGCACCCGCGACACACGAGGGCCCCCGCACCGGCGCGGTCACTGTCGTCGAACAGCCCGCAGGCGCCACCGTCGAATCCGCCTCGGACATCGCGCGCACGCTGCGCGCCATGACGCCCGCGGCCGGTTATCTCGCGATCCAGGCCTATGTCGACCCCCAGGGGGCACTGCGCGCACCGCTTGAGCGCTTGCGGGCGAGCCTCGCCACGGCGCTGCAGGTGCCCGTATCTCTCGGCTACGGCCCGAGCTACCTCCACTCGGTGGGGCAGCTCCACAAGGGCGGACCAGCGCTCGGCGCCTTTCTCCAGATCACGAGCCCCGGTGATGCCGACCTCGCGATCGCGAAATCGGAGAGCAGCTTCGCCACGCTCATCGACGCTCAGGCCCGGGGCGATCGCGGGGTGCTCGTACAGCGCGGCAGGCCCGTCCTCGCGCTCGAGCTTGCGTCACAGGACGCGAGTGTAATCGAACAGCTGACTGCTGCGCTCACGGCGTAGCATCTGGACACAGCAAAGCGGGCGAGACCAATGGTCTCGCCCGCTTCGTTGTTTCGGTGTGTCCCGTTACGCCTTGCTGCGTGCGGTGCCGCGGCGGGCACGAAGCTTGTCGAGGGCCGCGTCGAGGAGCTCGACGGCTTCCTCTTCGGTGCGACGCTCCTTGACGTACGCCAGGTGCGTCTTGAACGGCTCGTTCTTGAGCACCTGCGGCGGGTTCGCCTGGTCTCGCCCAGCGGGGAGACCCGAAGTCGGGCTATCGATCTGCTCGGGGATGTCCTCAACGGCCACATCAGCCGCGAAGTATCGCACCGTCTCGTTACCGAGGGCGTCCCAATACGAAATCTGCGTACGCTCAGCGCGTGCGCCGTGATCCTGTTCGCCCATGGGGCCTGATCCGACGCGTGCGCCGCGAATGGCGTTACTGCCTGCCACTTGAAACCTTTCTTTCGAGTGCGAACGTGTGCTCCGCCGCCGAGTCGGCAGCGGAGCACACGTGATGACGCTTAAACGACCGAGAACCGATCGAGCAATCCAAGGCCCACAATCGACGTGACCCATACGATGGAGACGACGACCGTGATCCGGTTCAGGTTGCGCTCGGCAACACCTGAGGAGCCGAGGCTCGAGGTGACACCGCCGCCGAACATATCGGACATGCCGCCGCCCTTACCCTTGTGGAGCAGGATAAACAGCGTCAACAGAAGACTCGTCAGCACGAGGATGACGATCAGAGCGATCTTTAGAATGAGCACGCGAGTGACCTTTCACGGGTTGCGGGCGTGGAAAACCTACGCCCCAGTATAGTCGGGCTAGTTAGGCGCCCGTGACGTGCTTACGAAATTGGATAATCCGCGAGAATTCGTCGGATTTGAGGCTTGCCCCACCGACGAGCGCGCCGTCGACGTTGGGCTGCGACATGAAGCCAGCAATGTTCTGGCTCGACACCGATCCGCCATAGAGGATGCGGGTCGCCGCGGCACGATCGTCACCCACGACGTCGCGCAGCGCCTCGCGCAGGCTCGCTGCGACGGCTTCGGCCTGTTCGGCCGATGCAGCCTGACCGCTGCCAATCGCCCAGACCGGCTCGTAGGCAACAACGAACTCGGCGCCCTCGGGTAGCTGCGCAACCGCCGCGAGCATTTGCGCGAGCGGGATCGCGGCGGGGCCGTGCTCCTCAAGATCAGCCGCGGTTTCACCCACGCAAATCATCGGCACGATACCGGCACCGTGAGCCGCAGCCGCCTTCGCTCCGACCAGCTCGTCGCCCTCGGCGTGACCCTGGCGGCGCTCGGAGTGGCCCACCAGCGCGTACTGCACGCCCAGCTTGGCGAGCATGGCCGCCGAGATGTCACCCGTGAACGCACCAGCGGCCTCGGGTGACAGATCCTGAGCGCCGAGCACGATCGGTAGCTTGTCTGCGGTCAGCAGTGTCTGCACCGAACGCAGATCGGTGAAGGGGGGAAAGACTGCGACTTCGACGTCGGTGTAGTCGTGACGAGCGTCCTTCAACGACCACGAAAGCTTCTGCACGAGCGCGATGGCCTGCAGATGGTCGAGATTCATCTTCCAGTTGCCCGCGATCAGCGGGGTCCGCTGCACGAAGGGCAGCGGTGCGCGCCCGGCAGCGGCCGTCTCTACGGTGTTCTGTGCGTCGTTCATACGAGCACCTCCAATCCTGGCAGCTGCTTGCCCTCGAGGAATTCGAGGCTGGCGCCGCCGCCGGTAGAAATGTGGCCGAAGTCGGTGTCGGCAAATCCGAGCGCGCGCACCGCGGCGGCCGAATCTCCGCCGCCCACCACGGTGAACCCTGCGGTGTCAGTGAGCGCCTGGGCGACCGTGCGGGTGCCCTCGGCGAAGGCGGCCATCTCGAACACGCCCATGGGCCCGTTCCAGAAGACCGTGGCCGATTCGCGGATCACGCGGGCAAACTCTGCGGCCGAGTCGGGTCCAATGTCGAGCCCTATGGCGGCCGCACCGAAGCTGCTGCGGCCAATGGCGTCTGCCGCCACGGTCTCGTGTGCCGCGTCCGCGGCGAAAGCCTCGGCAACGATGACGTCGGTCGGCAGCACGATGCGCACTCCGCGGCGCTCAGCCTCGGCGAGGTAACCACGCACCGTGTCCAGCTGATCCTTCTCGAGCAGGCTCGAGGCAACGTCGTGCCCCTGCGCCGCGAGAAAAGTGAACAGCATGCCGCCACCGATGAGCAGCGTATCCACGCGCTCGATCAGGTGTGAGATCACGCCGAGCTTGTCCGAGACCTTCGATCCCCCGAGCACGACCGCGTACGGACGCTCGGCGCGATCGGTGAGGCGCTCAAGGACCTCTAGCTCCGCCGCGACCAGCCGGCCGGCCGCGCTGGGCAACACGCCCGCGAGTTCAGTAACGCTCGCCTGCCGGCGGTGCACCACGCCGAAGCCGTCAGAGACAAACGCGTCAGCGTGCGCGGCCAACTGCTGCGCAAACGCGAGCCGCTCGCCCGCATCCTTGCTGGTCTCGCCCGGGTTAAATCGCAGGTTCTCCAGCAGCACGATGTCGCCGTCACCCAGACCGGTCACGGCTGCATCTGCGTCGGCACCCACGGTCTGCGCAACAAATGCGACCGGGGTTTCCAGCAGCTCCGCCATGCGCGCCGCTACGGGGCGCAACGAGAAACGCTCCTCGGGTTCGCCCTTGGGGCGTCCCAGGTGGCTGATCAGGACCACGCGGGCACCGGCGTCACGCAGTTCCCGGATCGTGGTGAGCGAGGCGCGAATGCGGCCATCGTCGGTGATGACGCCTTCGGAAAGCGGGACGTTGAGATCGCAGCGGACGATAACGGTCCGTGAACGAAGCGAGCCCAGTGATTCAATAGTGCGCATGCGGTGCGTGGTTCCTTCAGGTTGCCAGAATGAAAGCGCCCCGTGGCCCGCGAATCGCGGGCCACGGGGTGATTGGTCGAGTTAGATCAGACCCGGGGTCTGGGTGCGGGCCGCCTCGAAACGCTTGGCAACGTCCTGCCAGTTCGCCAGGTTCCAGAACGCCTTCACGTAGTCAGCGCGCACGTTGAGGTAGTCGAGGTAGTACGCGTGCTCCCACACGTCGAGCATGAGCAACGGCACGGTGCCAGCCGGCAGGTTGCCCTGCTGATCGAAGAGCTGCACAACGTTGGCGCGCTGTCCCAGTGCGTCCCATGCGAGCACCGACCAGCCGGAGCCCTGAACGCCCATGGCGGTAGCCGTGAACTGTGCCTGGAACTTCTCAAACGAGCCAAAGTACTCGTCGATCGCTGCCGCGAGCTCACCTTCGGGGCGGTCGCCACCCTCGGGCGACATGTTGTTCCAGAAGATCGTGTGGTTGACGTGACCGCCAACGTTGAAGGCGAGATCCTTCTCCAGCTTGTTGACGTTCGCCAGGTTGCCCGAATCGCGGGCCTCGGCGAGCGACTCGAGCGCAGCGTTTGCGCCCGTCACGTATGCCTGGTGGTGCTTGCTGTGGTGCAGCTCCATGATCTTGCCGCTAATGTGCGGCTCGAGTGCCGAGTAATCGTAGGGAAGCTCAGGAAGTGAGTAGGCAGCCATGTGGGCCCTCCAATTCGAGTGGCGAACGGTTATCATCCCTAGTCTAGGCCCCCAACGACACGAACGCCGGGGGCCCGCCGTCGATTTCTCGAAGGGCGGACCCCCGGCGTACGGGGTACTGCTGAATTAACCGAATTAATCGATCATGTCGGGCAGGCTGGCTTCTGTCCCGGGGAGGCCGCGAGTCTCGGCTTCCTTGTCTGCCATCGCCAGCAGACGCCGGATCCGGCCCGCAATTGCGTCCTTCGTGAGCGGCGGTTCAGCGCGTGCACCGAGGTCATCGAGGCTTGATTCGCGGTGCGCAAGGCGCAGGGTGCCGGCGTACTTCAGGTGCTCGGGCACACCATCGCCCAGAATCTCGAGGGCGCGCTCGACCCGAGCACACGCGGCGACCGAAGCCTGCGCCGAGCGGCGCAGGTTGGCGTCATCAAAGTTCACGAGGCGGTTGGCGGTCGCACGAGTCTCGCGGGCGCGCTTGAGCTCCTCCCAGCGGGCGCGAGCATCCTCGGCCCCCATGACGCCGAGCATCAGCCCGATCGCGTCAGTGTCGCGCACGATCACGCGGTTCTGACCACGGATCTCACGGCTCTTCGCATCGACACCCAGGCGGCTAGCGGCGCCCACGAGGGCCATCGCGACCTCGCTCGTCGGGCACGCGAGCTCGAGGCTCGCCGAGCGGCCAGGAGCGGTGAGGCTGCCGCGGGCGAGAAACGCGCCGCGCAGAATGGCAGCAAGCTCGGGCTGAGCGCCCGTAGTGAGGCGGTTCGGCAAACCGCGGATCTGACGACGACGCTGGTCGAGCAGACCAAGCTGGCGGGCGAGCGTCTCGCCATCGATCACGCGTACGAGGAACTGCGGGGCACCGGGACGAGTCGTCGAGGGCGGCAACTGCTTTGCATCAGAGCGAACGCCATAGAGCTCTGCGAGGTCCTTGCGCACGCGCTGAACGATCTGAGGCGTGTGGAGCTCGACCTCAAGGGCAATGCGGCCCGAGATCGAGTGCAGACCGCCCGCTACCCGCAATACGGTCGCAACCTCGGCCATGCGCTCTGCGGTGCGCTGCACCGGAACACGAACGAGTTCGTTCTTAACCTCGGGGGTAGACAGCACGAATAGGGATCCTCTCAAACAGGAAGGCGAAAAAGAAACGGCGCGGGCGTGAGCGCGTCTTATTCGCGACCGAGGTCGCGATGGCGCAGACTCACACTGACGCCCGGAAGCCCGGCGAGGCGATCCGCGAGTTCGCGGGCCGTCGCCACCGAACGGTGCTTACCGCCGGTACAGCCGACTGCGAGCGACGCATGCCTCTTGTTCTCGCGCTGAAATCCCGCGAGGACAGGCGTGAGCGCCGCGACGTAGTGGTCGAGGAACTCTGCCGCGCCATCGCGACTGAGTACATAGTCTTTTACCTCGGCATCAACGCCGGTTAGGGCCCGAAGGTCGGGCTCCCAGAAAGGATTGGGAAGGAAACGCATGTCCACCATCAGATCGACATCCGTGGGGGTGCCGTACTTAAAGCCAAAGCTCACAATCGAGAGCTGCAGCCCGGGCGTATCTGCGTCTGAGAAGAGCTCGCGCGTCGCGGTCGACAGGTCGTGCACGTTGTAGCGCGAGGTGTCGATGACCACGTCGCTCGAGGCGCGCAGCTCTTGCAGCCGCTCGCGCTCGAGGCGGATTCCCTCGAGGAGGCTGCCCGACTCGCCTTGCAGCGGGTGGGGCCTGCGCACCGCTTCATAGCGGCGCACAAGGATTTCGTCGGTGGCGTCGAGGAACACGACACGAACCGTAGCCGATTCCCGCAGCTGCGAGACCGTCTCTTGAATATCAGCGAAGAGGTCACGGCCACGCACGTCAACGACCGCGACGATACGAGGCAGGGCACCGCCCGACCGGTCCGCCATGTCGGCGAGGGTCTTGAGCATGGCGAGTGGCAGGTTATCGACCACGTACCAGCCGAGGTCTTCAAGGGTGTTGGCGACGGTACTGCGACCGGCACCAGACATGCCGGTGACAATGAGAATCTCCTGTTTTGAGACCGACTCGTTCACACAGCACCTCCCTCGTTCGTTTCGCTTGATTCATCAATCTTAGCGTCAGCCGCGCCCTCGTGTGGGCCGCTCGCACTCAGGTGGCTAAGAACTGCATCTGCAAGCGCTCCGCCCAGCCCCGGAACGGAGCCCAATTCTTCGCGCGAAGCAGCGCGCAACCGAGCCACGGAGCCAAAGTGCTTGAGCAGGGCTGTGACGCGCTTCGGGCCCAGGCCGGGAACCTCCGAGAGCTGACTGGTGATCGCGGTGCTGCGCCGCTGACGCTGAAACGTGATCGCGAACCTGTGAGCTTCGTCGCGCACGCGCTGCACCAGAAACAGCGCCTCGCTGGTGCGCGGCAAGATCACCGGGAAGTCGTCGTCGGGCAACCACACCTCTTCAAGGCGCTTGGCGATGCCGCACAGCGCCACATCATCGATGCCCGCCTCGGCCAGCGCCCGTGCCGCGGCCTTCACCTGCGGCTCACCGCCGTCAACGATCAGCAGCTGCGGTCGATCGCGGTAAATACCGGTGGGGGCCTCCCCCGCCGCCTGTGCCTGGTTCAGCTGCGCGGCCCGTCGCGAGACCACCTGGTAAATCGAGTCGGTATCGTCGGTCGTTTCTTCGATGCGATATTTGCGGTAGGCGCCCTTAGCAGGCAGCCCGTCCTCAAACACGACCAGCGACGCAACCACACCGGTGCCCTGCAGGTGCGACACGTCAATACACTCAATGCGCAACGGCGGCTCGGGCATATCGAGCGCCTGCTGCAGCTCAGCGAGCGCATCAGTGCGGGCCGTTATGTCGGCCGCGCGCTTGAGCTTGTACCGGAGCAGGTGCTCCCCGGCGTTCAGCACGGCGCGCTGGAGCAGCTGCGCCTTATCGCCGCGCTCAGGAACGTGCACACTCACCTTGCCGCCGCGGGGCCGCTGCTCACTAAGTGCGGCCTCGAGCGCCGCATGGTTTTCGGGTTCCATCGGCACCATGATCTGGGCCGGGGGGACGCGATCGCCGTCATAGGCCGACTGAATCACCTGCTCGAGCAACGAGGCGGGCGAATCATCGAGCTCAACATCGACGATCCAACTGCGTTCGCCCCGGATCCGGCCCCCGCGCACAATAAACTGATGCGCGGCCGCCGCGAGTTCGTCAGATCGGAGCCCAAACACGTCAATGTTCACGTCATGCGCCAGCACGATCGCATTCTTCTCGAGGACGTGTTCCACGGCGCTCGCCTGGTCGCGCAGCTTCGCCGCGTCCTCGTAGCGCTGCTCGGCGGCCGCATCGCGCATGCTGCGCTGCAGGGCGCGCAGGTGGCGCTGGTCACCGCCGTTGAGAAATTCGACCAGATCATTGACGCGAGCGCGATGCTCCTCGATGGTGGTCAGCTGCGAGCACGGCCCCGCACACCGGCCGATCTGGCCGGCGAGGCAGGGCTTGCCCGAACGCATCGCACGCTTGTAGTCAGCGTCGTTGCAGGTGCGAATCGGAAACGCTTCCTGCAGCAGCGTGGTCGTTTCCTTGAGCGCCCACACTTTGGGGTACGGGCCGAAGTACCGCGCACCGCGAATCTTCTCATTGCGGGTAATAATCAGCCGGGGCGCGTCCTCGCGCAGGGTCACCGCGAGGTACGGGTAGGTCTTGTCGTCCTTGAACTGGACGTTAAAGGGCGGCTTGAACTCCGTGATCCAGGTGTGCTCGAGCACGAGCGACTCGGTGTCGGTCGCGACGACGGTCCAGTCGACGCGAGCCGCGAGCGCCAGCATGCGCTGCGTGCGCGGTTGCAGCGCATGCAGCGGCTGAAAGTAGTTCGACAGCCGGGCCCGCAGATTCTTAGCCTTACCGATGTACAGAACCCTGCCGTGCCGGTCGCTGAAGCGGTAGACGCCGGGGCTTACCGGAATCTCACCCTTGTCTGGGCGAAATTCGTGCCGTCGGTCGATCTGGCCGAACACCCCGGTGCTGGGCTCGGTGACTGCATCGGAGCTCACGCCGAGACTTTCGCCCGCCCGTGCAGCACCTCGGCCAGGAACTGACCGGTGTGGCTCTCGGGGTGCTTCGCGAGCTGCTCCGGCGTGCCCTCAGCGATGATCATGCCGCCGCCCGAGCCGCCCTCGGGGCCCAGGTCGATAACCCAGTCGGCGCTGCGAATCACGTCGAGATTGTGCTCGATCGTAATCACCGTGTTGCCCTTGTCGACGAGGCCGTTCAGCACGAGCAAGAGCTTGCGCACGTCCTCGAAGTGCAGACCGGTGGTGGGTTCGTCGAGCACGTAGATGCTGCGGCCATTAGATCGCTTCTGCAGCTCGGTGGCCAGCTTCACGCGCTGGGCCTCGCCACCCGAGAGTGTCGTGGCGCTCTGACCGAGGCGGACGTACCCCAGCCCCACGTCGACGAGGGTCTTCATGAATCGGTGGATCGACGAGATGGGCTCAAAGAACTGCTCGGCCTCAGCGATCGGCATGTCGAGCACCTCGGAGATGTTCTTTCCCTTGTAACGAACCTGCAGCGTCTCGCGGTTGTAGCGTTTGCCGCCGCATGATTCGCACGCCACGTACACGTCAGGCAGGAAGTTCATTTCGATCTTCAGTGTGCCGTCGCCCGAGCAGGCCTCGCAGCGGCCACCCTTGACGTTAAAGCTGAAGCGGCCGGGCAGGTAGCCTCGAGTCTTCGCCTCGGGCGTCTCCGCGAACAGGGTGCGGATCTTGTCGAAGACGCCCGTGTACGTGGCCGGGTTCGAGCGCGGGGTGCGCCCAATGGGCGCCTGGTCGACGTGCACGACCTTGTCGAGGTGCTCGAGCCCGGTTACGCGAGTGTGCTTGCCGGGCACGAGCCGGGCACCGTTGAGCTGGTTGGCGAGCACCCGGTACAGGATGTCATTGACGAGGGTCGACTTACCCGAACCGGAGACGCCGGTCACAGCCGTCATGATGCCGAGCGGGAACACCGCGTCGACGCCCTGGAGGTTGTTGGAGCGGGCCCCGACGACCTGCAGCGCGCGCTGCTTGTCGCGCTTACGTCGCTTCTTGGGCGTCTCGATCTCGCGGCGCCCCGAAAGGTAGTCGGCGGTAATCGAGTCGGTGTTGCGCAACAGCTCGGCGTACTCCCCCGAGTGCACGACTGTGCCGCCCTCGACGCCGGCGCCCGGGCCGATATCGACGATCCAGTCGGCGGCCTCGATGGTCTCCTCGTCGTGCTCGACGACGATCAGGGTATTGCCGAGGTCGCGCAGCTTGATGAGCGTTTCAATGAGGCGTCGGTTGTCGCGCTGGTGCAGCCCAATGGAGGGCTCGTCAAGCACATAGAGCACGCCGGTCAGCCCCGAGCCGATCTGGGTCGCCAGTCGAATTCGCTGGGCTTCGCCCCCCGAGAGGGTGCCGGCGCCGCGTGCAAGGGTCAGGTATCCCAACCCCACCTCAATCAAGAAGTCGAAGCGCAGCCGGATCTCGCGCAGCACCTGCGCCGCGATCTTGGCCTCACGCTCGGTGAGCGTAACCTCGTCAAAGAAGCGCTTGGCATTCTCGAGACTGAACTCGCCCACCTGCGCAATGGACTCGTCGTTGACCGTGACGGCCAACACCTCGGGCTTGAGCCGCTGTCCGTTACACGCGTGGCACGGAACCTCGCGCAGAAACTCACGCCACCGGTCGCGCTTCGTATCACTCTCGGCCTCGGCGTACTGCCGCTCGATGAACGGGATGACGCCCTCAAAGCCTGAGCTGTACTTTACCTCTCGACCAAAGCGGTTCTTCCAGCGCACGTTGACCTTGAAGTTATTTCCGTATACGACGGCCTGCGTCACTTCTTCAGGCAGCTCACCCCAGGGGGTGTCGAGCGAAAACTCGAGATCGGCTGCGAGACCCTTCAGCAGCTTCTCGTAGTACTGGTACAGGCTCTTCCCCTGGCTGGTCCAGGGCACGATGACGCCCTCGGAGATCGACAGCACCGGGTCACCCAGCACCAGGTCCTCGTCGACCGACATGCTCGTGCCCAGGCCCGAGCACGTGCCGCAGGCACCAAACGGGGCATTGAACGAGAACGTGCGCGGCTCAATTTCGGTGAGTTGCACGGGGTGCTGATTGGGGCACGACAGGTGCTCGGAGTACTGCTGCGTGCGACCCGGATCCTTCGCATCGAGATCGACATAGTCGATCGTGACGATGCCACCGGCGAGCTTGAGCGCCGTTTCCAGCGAGTCGGTGAGGCGCCCGAGCACCTCGGGCCCCGCGACGAGCCGGTCGATGACGACCGAGATGTCGTGCTTAATCTGCTTCTTCAGTTTGGGCGGATCAGACAGCTGCGAGACTTCCCCGTCGATGATCGCGCGCGAGTAGCCGCTCGCCGCCAGCTCCTGGAAGAGGTCGACGAACTCGCCCTTCTTCTTGACCACGATGGGGGCCAGCACCTGGAAGCGGGTGCGCTCGGGGAGCTCCATGAGCTGATCGGCGATCTGCTGCACCGTCTGCGACGCGATCTTCTCGCCGCACTTCGCGCAGTGGGGCACGCCGATCCGTGCCCAGAGCAGGCGCATGTAATCGTAGATCTCAGTGATCGTACCGACCGTTGAACGCGGGTTGCGGTTCGTCGACTTCTGGTCGATGGAGACGGCCGGGCTGAGGCCCTCGATGAAGTCGACGTCGGGGCGGTCGACCTGCCCGAGGAACTGGCGGGCATACGCGCTCAGCGACTCGACGTAGCGACGCTGACCTTCGGCGAAGATCGTGTCGAACGCGAGGCTCGATTTACCGCTTCCCGAGAGCCCGGTAAACACAACCATGGAGTCGCGCGGAATCTTCAGATCCACGTTTTGAAGGTTGTGGACCCGCGCCCCCTGCACGCTAATCTGCGCGTGAGCAGCAGAGGATCGAATGGGAGTTGGGCTGGCTTGAGTGCTTCGCGAGGTCACTGCTCCATCTTATGCCGCGACACCTGAATGGTCGAACATATCTACGAAAAAATTTTCGCTCCCCACAAAGCCCCCTGCGTAAGCGTGTTGCTCGTTACAGGTGGCCCGCCGCGTCCATGCTGCGCAACTCACGCTTAAGCTCGGAGAGCTCGTCGCGCAGGCGCGCTGCAAGTTCGAACTTCAGCTCGTCGGCGGCCGCCAACATCTGCTCCGTCAGCTCCGAGATGAGCTCTTCAAGCTTTGCGGCACCCTCGCCGGCGATCGCCCCGGCGCGTGCCGCGGCCTTCCCCTTGGCCCGCTGAGGCGATCCACCCTTGCGTTGCGAGTGTGCACCCGAGCGCGAGAGCACGTCTTCGGTGTCGGCTGCCTCGCGCGCCAGCATCTCGGTGATGTCACCGATCTTCTTGCGCAGCGGCTGCGGGTCGATACCGTGTTCCAGGTTGTAGGCCACCTGGATCTCGCGGCGTCGGGTCGTCTCCTCGATCGCTGCGTGCATCGAGCGGGTGACCCTGTCGGCATACATATGCACTTCACCCGAGACGTTTCGGGCCGCGCGCCCGATCGTCTGAATCAGCGATGTCGAGGAGCGCAGAAATCCCTCTTTGTCGGCGTCCAGGATCGCGACGAGCGAAACCTCGGGCAGGTCGAGGCCCTCGCGCAGCAGGTTGATGCCGATGAGCACGTCATAGACTCCGGCCCGCAGCTCGGTGAGCAGTTCCACACGGCGCAACGTATCGACGTCGGAGTGCAGGTAACGCACACGCACCCCTGCCTCTTCCATAAACGTGGTGAGCTGCTCAGCCATCTTCTTGGTGAGCGTCGTCACGAGCACGCGCTCGTTGCGCTCGGCGCGCACCCGCACTTCCTCGAGCAGGTCATCAATCTGCCCCTCAGAGGGCTTCACGACAATCTTGGGATCCACAAGCCCAGTGGGGCGAATGATCTGTTCGACCACCCCATCGGCACGCTCCATCTCATACTTGCCCGGGGTCGCCGACAGGTAGACAATCTGGCCGACTCGCTTCTGAAACTCAGCGAATTTTAGGGGCCGATTGTCGAGCGCGCTCGGCAGCCGAAACCCGTGATCCACGAGCGTGCGCTTGCGCGACGAGTCCCCCTCGTACATTGCGCCGATCTGCGGAACAGTGACGTGGGACTCGTCGATGACCACGAGAAAATCGTCGGGGAAGTAATCGAGCAGACAGTGGGGCGCCTCACCGGGCTTACGGCCGTCGATGTGTCGCGAGTAGTTCTCGATGCCCGAGCAGAAGCCGATTTGCTCCATCATTTCAAGGTCGAATGTGGTACGCATGCGCAGCCGCTGCTCTTCGACAAGCTTGTTCTGCTGCTTGAGCTCGCGCGTGCGCTCCTCGAGCTCGTCAGAGATCTGCACCATGGCACGATTCATGACCTCGCGACTCGCAACATAGTGCGAGCCGGGGAACACGGATACGGTCTCAACCTGCTTGACAACGTTGCCCGTCACCGGGTGCAGGTAGTACAGCGCCTCAATTTCGTCGCCAAAGAACTCGATCCGGATCGCGAGCTCCTCATACATCGGAATGATCTCGACCGTATCGCCCCGCACGCGGAAATTGCCGCGCACGAACTCAATGTCATTGCGCTGGTACTGCATGTCCACGAAGCGGCGCAGCAGCACGTCGCGATCGATGCGATCACCGACGACGAGCGGCACCATCGCCTCGTAGTATTCCTCGGGCTTGCCCAGGCCGTAGATGCACGACACCGTCGAGATCACGATGGTGTCGCGTCGACTCAGCAGCGCGTTGGTCGTGGAGTGGCGCAGCCGCTCGACCTCGGCGTTGACCGACGAGTCCTTCTCGATAAAGGTGTCGGTTTGAGGCACATAGGCCTCGGGCTGGTAGTAGTCGTAGTAACTGACGAAGTATTCGACCGCGTTGTTGGGCATCAGCTCGCGAAACTCGGTGGCCAGCTGTGCGGCCAACGTCTTGTTGTGCGCGAGGATCAGCGTCGGCCGCTGCACCTGCTCGATCAACCAGGCCGTCGTTGCCGACTTGCCCGTGCCGGTCGCACCCAGGAGCACGATGTCGGTTTCACCGGCGTTGATGCGCTGGGCCAGTTCTTCGATCGCCTTCGGCTGGTCACCATTCGGTTCGTAGTCAGAAATGACCTCGAAGGGGCGGACGCTGCGCGTTGGTTCCATGCCCTCGAGCCTACTCCTGGGCACCGACAAATACACGCGGCGCGTCGAATAGACTTTCGAATGGAACCCAGAGCAGACTGCATCAACATGATGGGTTACAACCACGCGCTGACTGGCGCGGCCGCTTGGGTGGCCGTGGCCACCACATCCGCAAACGTTCCGAGCCTCGGTCTCATCCACGTGGAGCCCTGGCAGCTACTGACGGGCACCCTCGTGTGCGCGGGCGCCGCGCTCCTCCCGGATCTTGACCACCACAGCGCCACCATTGCCCGCTCCGTCCCGGTCGCGGGCCGGATGGCGGCGGGCATCGTCAACACGGCCTCGGGCGGGCACCGCAAGGGTATGCATTCGCTGCTCGCGATCGTGGCCTGCTGGTTCGTGACCGGCTGGGTCGGCACCCTCACCTGGTCGCCCAACTGGTGGCACCAGGCACTCCCGGCCGCCGGGGTGTTCATGATCATGGCCCTGTTCGCATTTGCGACGCGCGCGCTCAAGATCGCAAAATCTTGGCCGCTCGCCTGGCAGCTGGGCACCATCGGATCGGCAGCGATGTTTCTATTCCTCCCGGATCAACTCGGCTGGTTTCAGCTCTGCGTCACCGTCGGGTTCGCCACCCACATCCTCGGCGACTTCCTCACGGTAGGCGGGATCAATTGGCTCTGGCCCCTCACAATCAAGGCACCCAAGTTCACCCACAAGATCCACGGGCTCAATCGCCTGTGGAAGCGAAATGGCTACGTTTCGCTTCCCATTGTCGGCAGGACCGGTTCCTTGGCCGAGCGCGTGCTCGGCGCCGGGTGTGCGCTCTATGCCATGGCTGGCCTCGCAGCGAGCGCTCTCGCCGCCGCATGACCCGCGAGCACCGCCCGGGAAGCATCACACTTTAGATCCACACTGTAACTAAGTGATACTGTCACCAACATGGAGCCCACGATTCTCGACCGCATTCTCGCGGTTGAGACAATGTTTGACCGCGAGACTCAACTAGTGTTTGCCGACACCGGCCTCACCGAAACCCGCGTGCACGCGCTGCGCGTGCTCCACTACGGCGGAGCGTCGACCCAGCAACAGCTCGCCAAGGTGCTCGGAACAACCCCGCGCAGCGTTTCGGCCCTTGTCGACGGGCTCGAAGCGGCCGGGTTTGCGCGCCGAAACCCACACCCCACCGACCGCCGTGCTGTGCTCGTGACCCTCACCGAACAGGCCGAGCGCGCCATGCTGCAGGTGCAGGCGAGCCGTGAGTGGCTTGCTCGCGAACTCCTCAACTCGGTTGCCCCCGACGACCGGGAGGCCTTCGAACGCGGGCTCAACGCAGTTTTCTGGCACATGAACGAGCGGGCCCAGGGACTGCACGAACCGCAGTAACCCGCTCAGGCAATATCGTGAGATTGCCTCTGGTGCTGGTCCGACCCGCGTGCTTTGATGACAACATGAGACGCATCGCCCTCGTCGCGGGTCTCGCCGCGGCATTGCTCACGCTTTCCGCCTGCTCAGACACGGGCCCGGTGGCTCCTGATACCCCGACGGCGGGGCTGCCGACCGGCGCGGCGAAGGTCACGAGTGACGCTCTCGACGCAGTCTTCATGCCCGCGCTCCTGGAGGCCGGTATGCCGGGCGGCGAGGTCCTCGTGATCAACGGCGACGGTTCATCGGAGAGCCGCGGCTGGAGCGAAGATGCTAAGGAGGCCACGGACTCCACGATTGATACCGAAAGCGTGCTTGCGTACCGCAGCATCACCAAATCTTTCATCGGTACTGTCGTGCTGCAGCTCGCCGACGAGGGCGCACTGCGTCTCTCAGACACCGTCGACCGCTACGTGCCCGGGGTACCCGGCGGCGACGAGATCACGATCGACGACCTGGGGCGGATGCGGTCGGGGCTTGCCAACTACTCGGCACTTCCCGCCATGAATGAGGCCATGCAGACCCGGCTCGATGATCCCCCGGACACCTCGACGCTGCTTGAGTGGGCCTACGCCGCGTCGCCCGAGTTCGCGCCCGGCAGCGAGTATGAGTATTCGAACACCAATACGCTCCTGTTGGGCGAGATCATCGAGGCCGTCACCGGAGAATCCTGGTACGCGCAGGTCGAGAAGCGTATCGTGCAGCCCCTGCAGTTGCACAGCGTGGGCGAAGGTTTCTCGGGCGGCCCCCTAGATGTCACGGGGTTCAGCGTGTCCGCCGACGCGGCGCCCGAGCCGCTGCCGAAGGTCGCACCCGAGTGGTTCGGCGCCGCTGGCGCACTCACCGGCAATATTCAAGACCTGGCGGTCTGGGGCGAGGCACTGGGCAGCGGCTCGCTCGTCGAGGACAGCACCCAGTTGGAGCGCGTCGAGTCGCTGGGGCCCACCACCGACGACACTGCGAGCCCCGAGTATGACCGCTACGGCTTCGCCCTCGGCGAGATCGAGGGCTGGGTCGGCCACACGGGTAACGGGCTTGGGTACCAGTCGCTCGTGATGCACGATCCGGCGACGGACCGTACGGTCGCGATCCTCGTGAATGGCACCGGCGCCGGTGCCGACGTGCCCGCACACATCTTTAAGGAGTTGCTTCCCGCCCTTGACAGCGAGCAACTCCCCTAGTCACGGATGAACGCGTGAGTTACCCCGAGTCAGCCGGAAACCCGGCGGGCAGCGGCAGATTGCCGACCCCCGTCACGCGCATCGATTCGAGCCCCTGCCACGCGGCCGCACGCGCCAGCAGGGACGTAGCGGCCTCGACGGTCCGCGCGGGGGCGCCCGGCTCCCGCCAGGCGGCCTGCACCAGCAGCGCGCGACCTGCCCGGTCGGCCTTCAGATCGATGCGGCCCGCAATGCGGCCACCCACCATGAGCGGAAGGCAATAGTAGCCGTACTTGCGCTTCGCCTGCGGGTTGTAAATCTCGATGCGGTAGTGAAAATCGAACATCCGCTCGGTGCGCGGACGAAACCACACGAGCGGATCGAACGGTGTGAGCAGCGCGTCGGGGGCGAGCCGCGCGGGCAGGCGCGTCTCGCGATGCATCCAGGCTTGCTCTGGCGCCCCTCGAGTACTCACCCAGCCAGCCACGCTCACGGGCACGAGATCCCCCGCATCCTCGAGGTCGCGCACGGCACTCCGCGCATCGGCGACCTGGATCCGGTGGTAGTCCGCCAGATCAGCGAGTGTCGCCACCCCCAACGACCGCGCGGCCCGCTCAATCAGCGCCCGCTGGGCCTCGGTTCGCGAACGGTCCTCGAGGGCGCGACTGGGCAGCGCCTGCTCGGCGAGGGCGTAGCGGCGCTGAAACCCTTCGCGTCCCGCCGCGACGACCTCACCGCGGGCGAAGAGTAGCTCGACGGCCTGCTTGGTCTCGCTCCAGTCCCACCAAGGGCCGCGCGCCTCTCGCGGGCCCTCCTCGAGTTCGCGTACGAACTGCGGGCCAGCATCGGCGAGCTGGGCGCGCACGCGCGCAATTTCTGGCGCAAGCGCGGTGGCCCGGTCTGCGTGCCGGTCGCGAAACTCACGCATGCGCCACTGAAAGAGGGGCCTGTCCGCCGCCGGAATGAACGCGGCCTCGTGCGCCCAGTACTCGGTGTACTCGCCGCTCGACCAGAGGTGCGAGTCAAGCGCCGCAGTGGAATAGCCCCCGTGGCGGGAGAACACGGGCAGGTAGTGGCTGCGCGCAAACACGTTGACCGAGTCGATCTGCAATACGTGCAACCGCTCGAGTGCCGGGTCAAACTGACGCCGCAGACGCAAACGGGGCACAGCGGAAAACCCCTGTGCCCCGAGTGCCACACGGCGCGCTTCGGCGGGGCTCAGTGAAACTGCGCCTCACTTCGTCATGCGTTTAGGCGAACCAGAGCTCGAGCTCGCGCTCCGCCGACAGCGTCGAGTCCGAGCCGTGCACGAGGTTCTGCTGTACGGCAACGCCCCAGTCGCGGCCCAGGTCACCGCGGATGGTGCCGGGAGCTGCGGTCGTGGGATCGGTTGCGCCCGCGAGCGAGCGGAAGCCCTCGATCACGCGGTTGCCCGAGGCGCGCACGGCGACCACGGGACCCGATGACATGAACTCGAGCAGCGGCTCGAAGAATGGCTTGCCCTCGTGCTCGGCGTAGTGCTCGGCGAGCAGTTCGCGGCTGGGCGTCACCATGCGCAGGTCGACGAGCTGGTAGCCCTTCGCCTCGATGCGGCGCAGGATCTCGCCGGTCAGGCCCCGGGCGACGCCATCGGGCTTCACCAGGATCAGGGTTTCTTCTGCAGACATGCATACTCCTTTATCAATACAAGAGGTCGGGTTAATACTACTGAGGCTCGGCTACTGGCCCGACAGCCAGGCAACGCGATCGCGATCGATCTTCGCTCCCTTGACCATGCAGTAGATCCACAGCGCGGTGAAAATGCCCCCCACGAAAAAGGCCATGGGGACCAGGAATCCGGTCGCAAGCATGAGTACGTGCAGCACCCACCCGGTGATGATGCCCGCGCGTCCGACGCGCATCAGCGCGAGCCCTACGATGGTGACGAGCGCGAGCGCCCCACCGATGTAAAGCCCGAGCTCGCGCGGCTCGAGCGCGCTGAGACCAAACAGGGTGAGTCCGATCAGCACAACGATGATGAGCTCGAATCCCAGCACGATCGACGCAAGCGCCTTCTGCGTGCGCATCACACCGTTGCCCGCAATCCGCGTGGCGGAGTCGTGGGCTGCGGCCTCGGAGGGCGACAGCACGAGCTCCTCGGGCTCCGGATCGCCGGCTGCGCCGGCAGGGTGCTTCCTCACTTCTCGTTCCATCCTTCGTCACGGGCGATCGCAATGGCTTCGCCGGCGAGCACCACTGAGCCCACCACGAGCACCGCGCGGCCGCTGTTTTCAGCCGCCCAGTTGCGGGCGTCCTCGAGCGCTTCGGGCAGCGAGTGCGCGACCTCGAGCGGGGTATCGGGGATCTCGGTCTCGGCGAGGGCGTAGAGCGCCTCGACATCGCTCGAGCGGGGCGAGGAGACGGGGGTCAGGGTGACCCGGTGCGCGATCGGCGCGAGCTCACGCAGGAGCCCCGAGGCGTCCTTCTCCTCGAGCACACCGACGACGAGCGCGAGCTCGTCAAACGCGAACGACTCCTCGACCGCGCGCGCGAGCGCCCGGGCGCCGTGCGGGTTGTGCGCGGCATCGACGTAGATGATGGGATCGGTGCCGATGAGCTGCAGCCGGCCCGGTGCGGTGAGCTGTCCCAGCCCCTCCTCGAGCACCTCGCCCGGCAGGGGGCGGTCGGTGCCGAAGAACGCCTCGACCGCAGCAATCGCGAGCGTCACGTTCTCGGCCTGGTGCCCGCCGTGCAGCGGCACGAACGAGGGAGGATAGCTGACGCCCGAGGTGCCGCGCACGTCGATCTGTCGGCCGCCGACCGCGAGGCGGTCGTCGACAAGCGCAAAGTCGCGCCCGTACACGTGCAGCGGAGCGCCATGCGCTTCGGCAGCCGCGGTGATGGCCGCGAGGGCCTCATCTTCCTGCTGCGCAGAAACGACCGTCGCCCCGGCCTTCACGATGCCGGCCTTGGTGCGGGCGATCGCAGCGAGGGTGTCGCCGAGAATCGACGTGTGGTCGAGCCCGATCGGCGTGAACACGGCGACCTGAGCGTCGACGATGTTGGTCGCGTCCCATTCGCCGCCCATGCCGACCTCGATGATGCCGACCTCGACGGGCGCGTCAGCGAACGCGCCGAACGCGAGCACCGCGAGCGCCTCAAAGAAGGTGATGGGACCGTGGCCGGCCGCCGCGAGCTCGGCGTCGACGACCTCGAGCGGCAACTGCAGTTCCTGCCACGCCGAGGCGAGCAGGTCCTCGGCGATCGGCTCGCCGTCGATCATGAATCGCTCCGTGAAGTCAACCAGGTGCGGGCTCGTGAAGAGCCCCGTGCGCAGCCCGTGAGCGCGCAGCAGCGACTCGATCGCGCGGCTCGTCGACGTCTTGCCGTTCGTACCCGCCACCTGAATCACGGGGAAGTCGAGCTGCGGGGAGCCGGCGAGCTCGGCCAGCCGGCGCACCGGCTCGATCCGGGGCCGCGGGTTCGCCTCGCCGACGCGCTCGAGGAGCGCGTCGAAGACCAGTTCGGCGGCGCTCATCGTGCGCCCCCAGCCTGGCTAGCGGCGCCGGTCGCGTCGATGGTGATGATGAACGGAGCCTTGTCGGTGCCGAGCGCCTTAGCGCCGGTGATGAACACGCCGTTGCCGGGGGACGCGATGTCGTCGACGATCGCGTCGATCCCGATTGCCTCCTGCACCGCGATGCCCTCGGCGAGCGTCTCGGCCGCGATGAGCGCGCTGTGCGCCATCAGTGCCTCCACGTGAGCCGGTTCAGCGTTCAGCGCGAGCACGATGCGGTCGCTCACGTCGAGACCCGCGTTCTTGCGCGCCTCCTGCACGGCTCGGATCGCGTCGCGTGCGATGCCCTCGGCTTCAAGCTCGGGGGTCATCTCGGTGTCGAGCAGCACGAAGCCGCCGCCCGCGATGAGCGTGAGGGCCGTGTCACCGTCGTCGCCCGCGCGCAGCGTGAGCTCGTACTCGTGCGGCTCGAGGTCGATGTCGCCCGCGGTCACGACGCCGTTGGTCTCAGACCAGTCGCCCGATTTCGCGGCCTTGATGGCCTGCTGCACCTGCTTGCCCAGGCGGGGGCCTGCGGCGCGCGCGTTGACGGCGAGCTGCTGCACGATGCCGTGCTCGGCCGCGCTCTGCTCGGTCTGCTGCATGAGGGTCACCTGCTTGACGTTGAGCTCTTCACGGAGAATGCCAGCGAAGGGCTCGAGCGCGGCGGGGCGCTGCGTCACGACGGTGAGCTCCGCGAGCGGCAGACGTACGCGCAGCTTGCGCGCCTTGCGCAGGGCGAGGGCCTGCGAGGTGATCTGACGCACCTCGTCCATCGCGGCGACGAGTTCGTCGTCGACGGGGAACTCGCCGGCGTCGGGCCATTCGGTGAGGTGCACCGATCGACCGCCGGTGAGGCCGCGCCACAACTCCTCGGTGACGAGCGGGGCCATCGGGGCTGCCACGCGGGCGACCGTCTCGAGCACGGTGAAGAGGGTGTCGAAGGCCTGCTGGTTGGTGGCCTTGCCGTTCTCGCCGTGCACGCCCTCCCAGAACCGGTCACGCGAGCGGCGTACGAACCAGTTCGTGAGCACCTCGGCGTAGTTGCGCAGCGCCTCGGCGGCACTCGTGGTGTCGAGGCCCTCCAGGTGGTCGCCCACCTCGCGCACGAGCTGGCCCGTCTTCGCGAGAATGTAGCGGTCGAGCGGATCCGTGGAATCGGTGCGACGCTCGGCCGTCAGGCCATCGGCATTCGCGTACAGGCTGAAGAAGTACCAGGTGCTCCACAGCGGCAGGATGAACTGGCGCACACCCTCGCGGATACCCTCTTCGGTGACGACGAGGTTGCCGCCGCGCACGACGGGCGAGGCCATGAGGAACCAGCGCATCGCGTCCGAGCCGTCACGGTTGAACACCTCGTTGACATCGGGGTAGTTCTGCAGCGACTTCGACATCTTGTTGCCGTCTGAGCCGAGCACAATGCCGTGGCTGATCACGTTCTTGAACGCGGGCCGGTCAAACAGCGCCGTGGCCAGCACGTGCTGCACGTAGAACCAACCGCGCGTCTGCCCAATGTACTCAACGATGAAGTCGGCGGGCTGGTTGGTATCGAACCACTCCTGGTTCTCGAACGGGTAGTGGGCCTGCGCAAACGGCATGGAGGCCGAGTCGAACCAGACGTCGAGCACGTCCTCGATGCGGCGCATCGTCGACTGCCCCGTGGGGTCGTTCGGGTTGGGGCGCGTCAGCGAATCAATGTAGGGGCGGTGCAGATCGATCTCGCCCTCGCCGTTGCGCGGCAGCTCACCGAAGTCGGCCTCAAGCTCGGAGATCGAACCGTACACGTCGACGCGCGGGTACTCGGGGTCGTCGCTCTTCCACACGGGAATCGGGCTACCCCAGTAGCGGTTGCGGCTGATCGACCAGTCGCGTGCGCCCTCAAGCCACTTGCCAAACTGGCCGTGCTTGACGTTCTCGGGCACCCAGTTGATCTGCTCGTTCGTCTCAAGCATGCGGCCCTTGATGTCGGTGACGCGCACGAACCAGCTCGACACCGCCTTGTAGATCAACGGGTTGCGGCAGCGCCAGCAGTGCGGGTACGAGTGCTCGTAGCTTGCTTCGCGCAGCAGTCGGCCCGCAGCCTTCACGATCCGGATCAGGGGGCGGTTAGCTTCCATCCACAGCTCACCCGCGACGTCGCTGACGGTGCTGAGGAAGCGTCCGCCCTCATCGAGGCTCAGGATCGTCGGGATCCCCGCGGCCTGTGCGAGGCGCTGATCGTCCTCACCGTAGGCAGGGGCCTGGTGCACGATGCCGGTGCCGTCGGTCGTGAGCACATAGTCGTCGACGAGGATCTGCCAGGCGGCACCCGTGTTCCACTCCTCAACGTCGGAGTAGTAGTCGAACAGCGGCTCGTAGCGCACGCCGCCGAGCTCTGCACCCGTGATGGTGCGGGTGATGGCCTCGGCCGCCTCCGCAGCGTTCTCGTAGCCCAGCTCCTTGACGTGGTTGGCGACGAGATCCGAAGCGAGCAGGTAGCTGGCCACACCGGTTTCGCCGCCGTCTGCAGCACCCGCGGGGCCCGCGGGCACAATGGCGTACGCGATGGCGGGGCCGACCGCGAGAGCGAGGTTCGTGGGCAGGGTCCAGGGAGTCGTCGTCCACGCGAGTGCGCGGGTGCCGACGAGGCCGAGCGCCTCGGCCTGCTCGCCCACGAGCGGGAACGTCACCGTAACCGAGGGGTCCTGACGCATCTGGTAGACGTCATCATCCATGCGTAGCTCGTGGTTCGACAGCGGGGTCTCGTCACGCCAGCAGTAGGGCAGGATCCGCGAGCCCTCGTACGCGAGGCCCTGATCATAGAGCCGCTTGAACGCCCACAGCACGCTCTCCATGTAAGAGAGGTCGAGGGTCTTGTAGCCGCCCTCGAAGTCCACCCAGCGCGCCTGGCGGGTGACGTACTCTTCCCATTCCTTGGTGTACTGCAGCACCGATTCGCGCGCCTTCGCGTTGAACGCGGCGACGCCCATCTCTTCGATCTCAGACTTCTCGGTGATGCCGAGCTGCTTCATCGCCTCGAGCTCGGCGGGGAGTCCGTGGGTATCCCACCCGAACTTGCGGTCGACGTGGCGACCACGCATGGTCTGGAACCGGGGAAAGACGTCCTTCGCGTAGCCCGTCAGCAGGTGGCCGTAGTGCGGCAGGCCGTTGGCGAACGGCGGGCCATCGTTGAAGACCCATTTCGGCTGGCCCTCACGCTGGCGCAGCGACTCGGCGAACGTGTCATCCTTCGCCCAGAAGTCGAGCACGCCGGTTTCAATGGCGGGCAATGACGGTGACGGGGTCACTCCGAAAGCTGCGCCCGCGCTGTGCTGCGCTGCGTCGCCCGTTGGCTGCTGGGGGTAGGGCATGTTGGTCCTCACTCGGTGCTACTGGTGCTGTTGTTCACACGCGCAGTGCGCGCGCGATCATTTCGCGCCGGGACGAGCTGGGGCCTTCAACCCCACCCGCGGTACCACCCCGCTTGCCGCCCCACGCACCCATCGGGTGACGTGAAGTGAGCCACTTCATTCGGCGATAACGGGCCGTACCCGTCTGGATCTACTGGGCGGGTTCATCTCGCGATATGCCCGCTGTTCTGCCAGAAACTCCCCGGTGATAGCCGGATCAAAGTCGTATGCGCTCAGTCTAGCAGGGCCCCAAGATAACGACGGCGTAACGATCAGCGAACATTAGAATCCCTGATCAGAGGCGTAAGCGGATGTGCTACGCGCGCCCGTGGCGCGCTCGAAGCCTTGCGCTTTGGCTACGGACGTTGTTAGCGTCAATGACAGCGTTGTGTGCGAAAGAGCGTGATCGTTGCGCCACTTGTCCGCGGGCCCAATCGTCGAGAGCCGGCGACCCGCGTGAGACTCAAGCGGGTGCAGTGGCCCCTTTCGCCCCGCAATACAGGTTCTTAACGGCTTCAGCGAGAAGCCGCCATAGTGGGATGCCCGTGCGACCTCGAACCCGCTCGGTTTGGCATACCCACACAACACCGCGGATCGTTCCGTGTAGGAGTTAAGCGTGACCAACACAGCAACACCGGGCGGGCCTGAAACGCCCACCGCCCCGGCGATCGAGGTGACCGGCGCAACCAAGGTTTTCGGTCGCCGCTCGAAGGAGGCCGCCAAACGGCTGCGCGCGGGTGCCTCGCGTGATGACATTAAGCAGCTCGGCACCGCCGCAGTTATTGATGCGAACTTTAATGTGCACCCCGGCGAGATCTTCGTCGTCATGGGCCTGTCGGGCTCGGGTAAGTCGACTTTGATTCGCATGCTCAACGGACTGGGCGAGACTACCGAGGGCTCGATCTCGGTGTTTGGCCACGAGATCGTGGGCATGAGCAGTGCAGAGCTGCGGGCTATTCGCCGCGACCGCATGTCGATGGTGTTTCAGCACTTCGCGCTGCTCCCCCACCGCACCGTGCTCGACAATGCCGCCTACGGCCTTGAGATCCAAGGGGTCGCGTCAGTCGAACGACGCGAGCGCGCACAGCATTGGCTCGAGCGGGTCGGGCTGACCGGTTGGGAAGACCACTTTCCAGGCGAGCTCTCGGGCGGCATGCAGCAGCGCGTGGGCCTGGCCCGCGCGTTCGCAGCTGACACCGACATCTTGCTCATGGACGAGGCGTTCTCGGCACTCGACCCACTGATCCGGCGCGAAATGCAAGAACAGCTCGTCGAGCTGCAGCAGGAGCTGGGCAAGACCATCGTGTTCATCACGCACGACCTCAATGAGGCCATGTTCCTTGGCGACCGGATCGCGGTCATGCGCGACGGCCGAATCGTGCAGGTGGGCACGCCCAATGACATCTTGACCGACCCGGCGAACGACTACGTCGCCCAGTTCGTGCAAGACGTCGACCGTGCCCGCGTGCTGACCGCGGGCGACGTCATGGAGCCGCCGCGCGCCGTCGTGCCCGCGTCGGCCGGCCCGCGTGCCGCGCTGCGCATGATGCGCGATCTGCAGACCTCCGCCTGCTTCGTCACGACGAACGGCCGCAAGCTGCTCGGCGTGGTGCGCGACAAGGACATGCTGCGTGAAGTGCGAGAGGGCGGCACGAATCTCACCGACAAGGTGCGCCCCACGCCCTCCATCGTGGGCCGCGACCAGTACATCGCCGACCTCTTCGAGCTCGCAGTCGAGAGCCCGCTGCCCGTAGCCGTGGTCGACGATCAGGATCGCCTCATCGGCGTGGTCCCCCGCGTCACGCTGCTCGCATCACTCACCAACGTGCCCGCAGTCACGACGGAGATCCCGATCATCGAGCCCACCCCCGACGTCCCCAAGGCCGTCATCACGGAGACGCTCGCGCAAACCCACCCCGGCTTCCCGATGGGTGAACCCGCGCCCGAATCACCGGCCTCAACCCAGGGAGCACAAGCATGAACGACTTCAGACTCCCCCTCGGTGATGGCGCAAAGGCCGTCGTCGACTGGCTCACCACCTCGGCCGAGGGACTTTTCTCGGTCATCAAGTTGATCCTCAACGGCGCATTTGAGAGCCTCAACTTTGTGCTCGCGGAGCCGCCCTTCTGGGCGATCATCATTGTGCTGGCCGCCGCAGCGTGGCTCGCCAAGGGATGGAAGCTCGCTGTCGGCACCATCATTGGCCTGCTCATCATCGTGGGCGTCGATCAGTGGGAAGCGGCAATGAACACGCTTGCCCTGGTGCTGGTCGCGAGCATCATCGCGCTCGCGCTCGCGATTCCGCTGGGCATTCTGGCGGCACGAAACGACACGGCATCGAAGGTCATTCGACCGATTCTCGACTTCTTGCAGACCATGCCCGCGTTCGTCTACCTGATTCCCGCCCTCATGTTCTTCAGTGTGGGCGCGGTGCCCGGCATTGTCGCAACCATAGTGTTCGCGCTCGCCCCCGGCGTTCGCCTCACGGAGCTCGGCATTCGCGGAGTCGACTCGGAGGTGGTCGAGGCCGGCTACGCATTCGGATCCACTCCCGGCCGCATTCTGCGCCAGATCCAGCTCCCCCTCGCGATGCCGTCCATCATGGCCGGCGTGAACCAGGTCATCATGCTGTCGCTCTCGATGGTCGTCATCGCGGGCATGGTCGGTGCCGGTGGGCTCGGCGGCGAGGTCGTCAAGGCCCTAAACCGCATCGACGTCGGGCTCGGCTTTGAGGCGGGCGTATCCGTAGTGATTCTCGCCATGATTCTCGATCGCACCACCGGCGCACTCGGCACCCGCACCAAGAAGCGCAAACCGGCCGCCGCCGCGGTGGTGGCCAAGGCCGAGCCCGAGACCGCAGCACCCGTGGCCGCGTAGGCACGCGATCCGGATCAATAAATTTGGCGGGCTCAGCCCGTCGCACCCCCGCGCGCTACGTGCGGGGATCCCCAACAACCGCGCCTGGCGCGGAAGGAAAGGAACATCATGAAGAAGCGTTTTATCACCGGAGCGGTCGCGCTTGGCGCCGCTGCAGCGCTTGCCCTCACGGGTTGCTCGAGCAGCGGTACGGACAATGCCGACGGCGGCGACGGCAAGGGCACCGTCACCATTGGCATGTTCAACTGGGACGAAGACATCGCCGTCACCCACCTGTGGAAGGCAATCCTCGAGGAGCAGGGTTACGAGGTCGACATCGAGTCCGCTGACCCGGGTCCCGTGTTTAAGGGGCTGGCTGACGGCGCCTACGACACAGTGCTCGATGTATGGCTGCCGCTCACGCACGCCACCTACCTCGAAGAGTACGGCGACAAGATCGTCGAGCTGGGCGCCTGGAACGACGAGGCCCTGCTCACCATCGCGGTGAACGCAGACGCCCCCATCGACTCGCTCGATGAGCTCGCCGCCAATGCTGACCTGTTCGACAACAAGCTGGTGGGCATTGAGGCTGGCGCGGGGCTCACCGAGACCACCGAGAATGCGGTCATCCCCGGTTACGGCCTCGAGAAGATGGACTACATCGTCTCATCGACGCCCGCGATGCTCACCGAGCTCGACACTGCCATGTCGAAGGGTGACAACATCGCCGTCACGCTGTGGCGCCCCCACTGGGCCTACGACGCCTACGATCTGAAGGACCTCAAGGACCCCAAGGGCACCCTGGGTGACGCCGAGAGCCTCTACTCCTATGGCAGCAGCACTTTCACGGAGGACTTCCCCGAGGTCGCCGAGTGGATCAGCAACTTCAAGATGAGCTCGGATCAGCTGCACTCGCTCGAGAACAAGATGTTCAACGAGTATGACGGCGACGACTTCGAGCCGATCATCGCCGAGTGGATCACCGAGAACCAGGAGTACGTGGACTCGCTCACCGCGTAGTCCCGTTACATTGACCTCAGACTGCGCTCCTGCTTCTTGCACACCCCGTGCATGAAGCAGGAGCGCAGTCGTGTCTCCCGCCTGTCATCTGGGCTGTCACGGTAGACTAGTGGGGTTGACCATTAGGCACCCCGGCCCTGCGGGCCGACGACACGGTGCCGTCCATATCGAACCCGACGACACGTCGAGACCGGAGCAACACGCATGAGCGCGATCCCCGATAAGCCGAAACTCGAAGGCCTCGAGGAAAAGTGGGGAACCGTCTGGGACACCGCAGGCACCTACGCGTTTGATCGCGACGGCGCTGGCGAGGTCTACAGCATCGATACTCCCCCGCCCACCGCGTCAGGCTCCCTGCACGTCGGTCACGTCTTCTCATACACGCACACTGACACGGTTGCGCGCTTCCACCGGATGCGCGGCAAGCGTGTGTTCTACCCCATGGGCTGGGATGATAACGGCCTGCCCACTGAGCGTCGCGTGCAGAACTACTACGGCGTGCGCTGCGACCCCACGCTTCCCTACACCGAGGGCTTCGTCCCCCCGCACGACGGTGGCAACGGCAAGAGCATCAAGGCCGCCGATCAGCAGCCCATCTCGCGCCGCAACTTCATCGAGCTGTGCGAGAAGCTGACGATCGAGGACGAGAAGCAGTTCGAGGACCTGTGGCGCACCCTCGGCCTGTCCGTGGATTGGGCACAGACCTACCGCACCATCGGCCAGGGTTCGCTGCGCGCATCGCAGCTCGCATTTATTCGCAATGTCGAGCGTGGCGAGGCCTACCAGGCCCAGGCCCCCACGCTGTGGGATGTCACGTTCCGCACCGCAGTAGCGCAGGCCGAGCTTGAGGACCGCGAGCAGCCGAGCGCGTACCACCAGCTCGCCTTCCACCGCACCGACGGTGGCGGCGACATTCTGATCGACACGACGCGCCCCGAGCTGCTCGCGGCCTGTGTCGCGCTCGTGGCGCACCCCGATGACGAGCGATTCCAGCCGCTGTTTGGCACGACCGTGCGCACGCCGCTGTTCGACGTCGAGGTGCCCATCATGGCTCACCACCTGGCCCAGAAGGACAAGGGCACGGGCATCGCCATGATTTGTACGTTCGGTGACGTCACCGACGTCGTCTGGTGGCGCGAGCTGCAGCTGCCCAACCGCGCGATCCTGGGCTTTGACGGCCGCATCATCTCGGAGGCCCCTGAGGCCATCACGAGCGAGGCCGGCCGTGCCGCGTTCGCCGAGATCGCCGGCAAGACCGTGTTCAGCGCCAAGCAGGTTGTCGTCGACAAGCTCACCGAATCGGGCGAGCTCGTGGGTGACATTCGCAAGATCACGCACCCCGTCAAGTTCTTCGAAAAGGGCGACAAGCCCCTCGAAATCGTGTCGACCCGTCAGTGGTACATCAAGAACGGCGCCCACGATGAGGGCCTGCGCGAGCGTCTGCTTGCCCACGGCCGCGAACTCAACTGGAACCCCGATTTCATGCGTGTGCGCTACGAAAACTGGGTTGAGGGCCTCGCTGGTGACTGGCTGATCTCGCGCCAGCGTTTCTTCGGCGTGCCGATCCCCGTCTGGTACCCGCTCGATGTTGACGGCAACCCGGTCTTTGACCAGCCGATCATCCCGGCGATCGATCAGCTCCCCGTAGACCCGTCCAGCGATGTGCCTGCTGGCTACACCGAGGAGCAGCGCGGCCAGCCCGGCGGCTTCCAGGGCGAGGTCGACGTTATGGACACCTGGGCTACCTCGTCGCTCACCCCGCAACTCGCGGGCGGCTGGGAGCGCGACTCCGAGCTTTTCGCACAGGTCTACCCGTACAGCCTGCGCCCGCAGGGCCAGGACATCATTCGCACCTGGCTGTTCTCGACGCTGCTGCGCTCCGAGCTCGATTGCGGTCAGCTGCCGTGGAAGAACGCCGGCATCTCAGGCTGGATCCTTGATCCTGACCGCAAGAAGATGTCGAAGTCGAAGGGCAATGTGGTCACGCCCGCCGGCATGCTCGAGCAGCACGGTTCCGACGCCGTCCGCTACTGGGCCTCGTCCGCGAAGCTCGGCACGGATGCCTCGTTCGATCCGCAGAACCCCACGCAGATCAAGATCGGCCGTCGCCTCGCGATCAAGCTGCTCAATGCGGCGAAGTTCACGCTGAGCTTCGACGCTTCGGGTGCCGGATCGGTCACCGAGGCCATCGACCGCTCGATGCTCGCGCGACTCACGACCGTCATCGAGAACGCGACCACCGCGTTCGAGAACTACGATCACGCCAAGGCCCTCGAGCTCACCGAGTCGTTCTTCTGGACGTTCTGTGACGACTACCTCGAGCTCGTCAAGGAGCGCGCACACAACGCCACCGGCCAGGATCAGGCCTCTGCCGTCACCGCGCTGCGCACGGCCCTCAGCGTGTTCGCGCGCCTGTTTGCTCCGTTCCTCCCCTACGCGACCGAAGAGGTATGGTCGTGGTTCAACGAGGGCTCCGTGCACCAGGCCGCATGGCCAACGGCCGCCGAGGCTTCGGCACTCGCCGGGGATGACGCTGACGCCGGCCTGCTCGATCTCGTCGGCGGCGCCCTAATTCGCGTGCGCGGCGCCAAGACCGACGCCAAGGCATCGCAGCGCACCCAGGTGACCCTCGCAGTCGTTCAGGTGCCCGCGGCCGACCGCGATCGTCTCGCGAGCGCTGCGGCAGATCTGTCGGCCGTCGGCCGCATCACCGAGCTGCGCATCGAGGTGGCCGACGTGGAGCACGTCACCGTCGCCGAGATCCAGCTCGAGCAGGCAGAGGGCTAGACCCGTGCAGCTGGGGGCGCGCTGGCGCGCAGGCGAGGAACCGCACCGCGGCGTGCCCCCGGTGCTCTACTCGGCGATCGCCGAGCAGGAGGCGGCGCACCCCGCCGCCTCCGCATGGACGCTCACGTTTCTGGAGGGCCGCCCCCGGTGCGCCCTCGATGATGCCGTCACGGTCACCCTCGACGCGGCGGGCTCCGTCGTCGTCGAGGGTGGGCTGGGCCTCACGGCCGATCGATTCTCACAGGGCACCGCCACGGTTGAGGGCGTGCCCGATGATGGCGACGACGACTGGCTGAGCTAGCGCCTGACGGCGCCGAGCCCCTGGACGCGGTTGCCTAGGCGCTTTCGCGGTCGAGCTGCTGCGACTGCAGCACCCGTGGCGGAGCCTCGCCGGTCACGGATTCCCGTGTGACGATCACCTTGGTGACGCTGTCGTTCGAAGGCACGTCGAACATGACCGGCCCCAGCACGCCCTCGAGTATTGCGCGCAGGCCACGAGCGCCAGTCTTGCGATCCACCGCGAGCTCCGCGACGGCGTGAAGCGCCTCGGGTTCGAACTCCAGGCTTACGCCGTCGAGCTCGAACATGCGCTGGTACTGCTTGACGAGGGCGTTCTTCGGCACGGTGAGAATGTCAGTCAGCGCCGCTACATCGAGCGGATCGACCGTGGCCACCACGGGAAGGCGGCCAATGAACTCGGGGATCAGACCGTACTTGTGGAGATCCTCGGGCTGTACCTGCGAGAACAATCGGTCGCCGTTGCGCTTACTCGCGACGGTGGCGCCGAAGCCAATACCGCCCTGCCCGAGCCGCGAGCCGATGATCTCCTCGAGGCCCGAGAAGGCGCCAGCCACGATGAAGAGCACGTTGGTGGTGTCGAGCTGAATAAAGTCCTGGTTGGGGTGTTTGCGGCCACCCTGGGGCGGAATCGAGGCGACGGTGCCCTCGAGAATCTTGAGCAGCGCCTGCTGCACGCCCTCGCCCGACACGTCGCGGGTGATTGACGGATTCTCGGCCTTGCGCGTGATCTTGTCGATCTCGTCGATGTAAATGATGCCGGTCTCGGCACGCTGCACATCAAAGTCGGCGGCCTGCAGCAGCTTCAGCAGGATGTTCTCGACGTCTTCGCCAACATAGCCAGCCTCGGTGAGCGCGGTCGCGTCCGCCACAGCGAAGGGCACGCCGAGTTGGCGTGCCAACGACTGCGCGAGATAGGTCTTACCGCAGCCCGTGGGACCAATCATCAGAATGTTGGACTTGGCAATCTCGACCTGATCGGCGGCGTTCTCTGCGCTGGTCAGGGTTGAGAGCGCGCGCACGCGCTTGTAGTGGTTGTAGACGGCGACCGCGAGCGACTGCTTTGCACGCTCCTGGCCGACCACATACTCATCGAGGAAGTCAGCGATCTCACGGGGCTTATGCAGTGTAAAGTCTGAGGGCTCCGCGGTCTGGTTTTCGGCGAGCCGCTCTTCGATAATTTCGTTACACAGGGCAACGCATTCATCGCAGATATAGATCTGCGGGCCAGCAATGAGCTGCTGCACCTGCTTCTGCGATTTTCCGCAGAAGGAGCACTTGAGCAGGTCACTGCTTTCGCCGATCTTCGCCATGCGGAGGCTCCTTTACGCTCGAATGAGAACTACTGAAGAGGATAGCGCGCACCACTGACAAAGCTGTGCGGCACGCCGCGGGCCCGGGGGCATCGCCCCCGGGCCCCACGCGATTACTCGCCCAGCACCGGCTGGGGGTTCTTGCGGCTCGTGAGAACCTGGTCGACGAGGCCGTATTCGAGGGCCTCCTGCGCGCTCAGGATCTTGTCTCGGTCGATGTCGAGGTGCACCTGTTCGGGGGTGCGCTTCGAGTGCTTCGCAAGCGTCTCCTCGGTCCACTCACGCATACGCATGATTTCACGCGCCTGGATCTCGATGTCAGAGGCCTGGCCGTGGCCGCCCTGACCGGAGGAGGGCTGGTGAATCAGCACGCGGGCATTCGGCAGCGCAAGGCGCTTCCCCGGCGTACCACCGGCGAGCAGCACAGCTGCGGCCGAGGCCGCCTGGCCGAGGCACACCGTCTGGACGTGGGGGCGAATGTACTGCATGGTGTCGTAGATCGCCGTCATCGCGGTGAACGAGCCACCGGGTGAGTTGATGTACATCGTAATGTCTCGCTCGGGATCCTGGCTCTCGAGCACGAGCAGCTGGGCCATCACATCATCAGCCGAGGCGTCATCCACCTGCACGCCGAGGAAGATGATGCGATCCTCAAAAAGCTTGGCGTAGGGGTCTTGGCGCTTGTAACCGTAGGCCGTGCGCTCCTCAAAGGTGGGGAGCACGTAGCGTGAGTTCGGCATCTGCAGCTGCGGTCCGCCGGAACTGGGCATGTGGTTCATGTTCATTGAATCTGGCTTCCTGTTCTGGCTTACTTGCTCGTGCCGCCGCCGCCGATGACGTCGGTGGCCGAATCACGAATGAAATCAACAAAGCCGTAGGCGAGCGCTTCGTCAGCGGTAAACCAGCGATCGCGATCGCCATCCTCGTTCACCTGCTCGACGGTCTTGCCCGTCTGCGCTGCGGTGATCTCGGCCAGGCGGTTCTTCATCGAGGTGATGAGCTGTGCCTGCGTCTGAATGTCGCTCGCCGTGCCACCGAAGCCGCCATGCGGCTGGTGCAGCAGCACGCGGGCGTTCGGCGTAATGTAACGCTTGCCCTTGGTGCCAGCGGTGAGCAGGAACTGCCCCATGGAAGCGGCCATACCGATGCCCACCGTGACGATATCGTTTGGCACAAACGACATTGTGTCGTAAATCGCCATGCCCGCGGTGATCGAGCCACCGGGCGAGTTGATGTACAGGTAGATATCGGCCTCGGGGTCCTCGGCCGCGAGGAGCAGGATCTTTGCGCAGATCTCGTTCGCGTTATCGTCGCGAACCTCAGACCCGAGCCAAATGATCCGGTCCTTCAGCAGTCGTTCAAACACGCTGTTGGGTGGCGTCTGTTCAGCCATGCGGCGCTCCAATCGTTTGTCGTCTGTTTCGAGAGTACCGACTTCCCGATCCAAAAACGGTCGTGTTCGCCGTCGGCACAGCGTCAAATGCGAGGATCCCTCGCCCCCGAAAGGGGGCGAGGGATCCTCGGCATTGCTCAGGTAAGAGGCGCTGGATTACTCCGCGGCCTTCTCAGCCTCTGCGGCGGCCTTCTTGGCTGCGCGCGTAGCGGCTGCCTTCTTGGCCGCAGCCGAACGAGCTGCCTTCTTGGCGGCCTCTTCGTCTGCTGCTGCATCCTCGGCAGGAGCCTCGGTTGCGACCTCGACAGCGGCGGGCGCCTCAGCGGCGTCCTCGTCCACCTCGTCCTCAACGGGCTCGTTGTCGACGGCGGTGAACTCGGTCAGGTCAATCTTGTTGCCAGCCTGGTCGACGACCTCGGCCTTAGCAAGCGCGATGGCGAGAGCCTTGTTGCGCGTAACCTCGCCGAGGATGACGCCCATCTGGTTGCCCTGGCTGATTGCCTGGAGGAACTGGGTGGGCTCCATGCCGTACTGCTGTGCCGACTGGAAGATGTACTGCGACAGTTCGTTCTGAGTCGGGGTAACTTCCTCGACCTCGACGAGAGCGTCGAGCAGCAGCTGGAGCTGGATCTGCTCTTCAGCCTGCTTGCGTACCTCTGCGCGGTGCTCGTCGTCCTCGAGACGACCCTCACCCTCAAGGTGACGGTGCACCTCTTCTTCAACGAGCTCCTCGGAGATCGGGATACCGGCCTGCTCGATGAGCGTTGCGGTGAAGAGGTCGCGTGCCTGCTGGCCCTGGGCGAAGACCGACGCGCGGCCGGCCTGCTCCTTGAGGCTCTCGCGCAGCTCGTCGATCGTGTCGAACTCGCTTGCGAGCTGTGCGAACTCGTCGTCAGCCTCGGGCAGCTCGCGCTCCTTGACAGCGGTCAGCGTGACCGCAACCTCGGCGTCGCGGCCCTCGTGCTCGCCACCGAGCAGCTGCGAGGTGAACGTGGTCGACTCACCAGCGGTGAGCGTCTCGATTGCCTCGTCGGTGCCCTCGAGGAGGTTGCCTGCGCCGACCTCGTACGAAACGCCGCTGGCCTGGTCAACCTCTTCGCCGTCAATCGTGGCGCTGAGGTCGAGCTCAACGAAGTCACCGGTCGCCGCGGGGCGGTCGACGGTCACGAGGGTGCCGAAGCGCTCGCGCAGCTTGGTCATCTCGGCCTCAACTGCAGCCTCGTCAACCTCAGCGTTGTCGACCGTCAGCTTCAGGCCGTCGTACTTGGGGAGCGTGAACTCGGGGCGCACCTCGACCTCGAACACGAGAACGAGGGTGCTCTCGGGATCCTTGGCTTCGATCCACTGCGCTACGTCAGCAGTGGGGCGGCCCATGGGCTGCTCGCCCGACTCGGCCAGCGCCTGCTGGAAGAAGGTGTCGAGCGAGGCGTTGACTGCCTCCTGGATCACGGCTTCGCGCCCAACGCGCTGGTCGATGATCTGTGCGGGAACCTTGCCCTTGCGGAAGCCCGGGACCGAAACCTGCTCGGAAATGGTCTTGTAGGCCTGCTTCAGGTGCGGCTCAAGCTCGTCGAGCGTAACCTCTACGCTCAGCTTTGCGCGGGTCGGGGTGAGCTTTTCAGCAGTCGTCTTCGGCAATTTGGCCTCTCATCGTTTGAAATCTTGGAAATGCATGAGTCGGGCCAAATGACCCTGGTCGGGGCGACAGGATTCGAACCTGCGACCTCCCGCTCCCAAAGCGGGCGCTCTAGCCAAGCTGAGCTACGCCCCGAAACCTGTAGGTTTCTGGTGTTAATTGGCGCCCGGAAGCGCGCAACCTGAGCAAGTCTAGCCGAAACCGGTGCCTTCGTGCATCTCGGGCCCCGTTCGGTGTGTACAGGCAGCCCACACAGGTCGACAGAAACACAAAACCCCCACGCCGTTGAGCGTGGGGGTTTTGACTCAGAGGGGCTGACGGGAATCGAACCCGCATAACCAGTTTGGAAGACTGGGGCTTTACCACTAAGCTACAGCCCCGCACCGAAGAACGGTGGGGTGGCGCTTGCGCCTCCACGATCGTACTACATGCGACGCCTCACTTCGCACCTCGGTCGCGCTAACCGCGTGTCGCGTTCCGATGGGCCGCGGTGTAGCCAATGTAGCGCTCAGCATTGAGCCGCACGGCCGTTCGGTCCGACTCCCGCAACTCACGCACCACACGTGCCGGCACCCCGGCAACCAACGACGCTGGGGGAATCTGCATTCCCTGCGGCACGAGCGCACCGGCAGCCACGAGCGATCCCTGGCCAACAACGGCACCACTGAGCACCGTGGCGTTCATCCCAATGAGGCATCCACTTTCGATGTGCGCTCCGTGCACGATAGCGCCGTGGCCCACCGACACGTCGTCATCGATCACTGCGGGATGGCCAGCCTCGGTGTGCACCACGACGCCGTCTTGCAGGTTCGTGCGAGCGCCGATGCGCACGGCATCAGAGTCTCCGCGCACGACCGCGTTGTACCAAACGCCGCTGTTCTCGCTGATCGTGACATCGCCGACGACCACCGACCCGTGTGCGAGCCACACCGACTCGTGCACCTCAGGCCTTCCGTATGGCGGCACGGTGAGCACGACCCCGTGTCGGCCCCCCAGTGCTCCCGCCGCGCCCATCTCGCCTGCCGCACCTGACGCCTCAAGCATGCCACTCCCCTTCGAGTTCCACTTCGACTCAAGTTCGAGTCTTTTGTTTCAGATACGCAAAAGGCCCTCACCGAAGTGAGGGCCTTTCTGTGTTGCTCCCCCGGCTGGGCTCGAACCAGCGACATCCTGATTAACAGTCAAGCGCTCTGCCAACTGAGCTACGGGAGATCATTGCGTGCTGCAACTCTTAAAGATTAACAAGGGCAAGAAAGCGATTGCAAATCGACGGGGCGTTGGCACGGTTCCCGGGCGAGCCGCCGCTTATTCCTCGGCAATCTCGTCGTACGCGTTTGCCCGCAGCGCCTGCGCGAGAAGCTGCACGTACCCGTGGTCGGCATGCCGAAAGATCTCATTGATGTCGCCACGCCCGATGAGCTGGCCCTGCTGGAGCACGATGACTTCTTGCACGAGTGCTTCGAGCATGCCGATGTCGTGGCTAATGAGCAGCATCGACGCATTGGTACGTTCGCGATACCACTTGAGCAGGTTGACGATCTTGGGGCGATTGTTTGCATCGACGCCGAGAGTGGGCTCGTCGGCAACGAGTAGCGCAGGGTCGAGCATCAGAGCACGAATGACGGCGACACGCTGCCGCTGCCCCTTCGAGAGCTCGTAGGGGTACTCCTGCAGTTTGGCGAGCGGCATGGCCACGATGTCCATCATCTCGGCCACTCGTTCGCCGACCGCGTCGCGATCGAAGTCTTTCGCCCGTTCAACGATCGGTTCCATTAGGAGGTCGCCCACGTTGAGCTCGGGCGTCAGCGTTGCGCCGGCCTCCTGCGATAGAAACCCGGTGTAGGCCGTGAGCCGGGCGCGATTGCGTCGTCCCAAGCGCTTCATCGGCATATCCATTACGCTCGCCGATCCACCCACCAGCTTGATTCGGGCGGACTTTTCACCGGCATCGTCACCGCGCGCGGCAAGGAAGCGCGCCAACGTCGACTTGCCTGAACCACTCTCGCCGAGCAGAGCGACGACTTCACCGCGCCGCACCTCGAAGCTCAACCCCTCGATGGCCTGGAACGCCCGACCCCCAGCGTGCGCGGGATACGCGAGCGACAGGTCAGACACGCTGACGCAGGGGTCCGCTTCAGGTATCGGGTGTGCCATCTAAAACTCCTTGATCGGGGAAAGTACCCTAGTAGGCTACTCCGCGCGCAGCCCTCGGCGGGCTGCCTCGAGCGCAACCAGCTGCTCCTGAATGCGCCGGGAGCCGGGGTCGGATGGATCCGGAATCCGCTGCAACCGCGCGCGCAGTTCGCGCCCGAGTGACAGCAGATCGCGGTCCAGAAGCGAAATTACGACATCGCGGGCATAAATTGCGACCTGGTCGGCACGCCGCTCTGGGATCGGCGCGATCGACAACTCACGGATCAGACCGTGATGAGTCTCGGGCGCGCCGCTGAGCACGGATTCAAGCGTGCAGGCTCCAGTCGATGCGAGCGCCGCTCCGATCGCGTCGCGCACGACGGCCAGATCCGGATCAAACATCTGTGCCGTGGAAGCCTGCAGCAGGAGGTCACTGCCGACGTCGTCGGGGTGCTGCAGCATCGCCATGAGGGCGTCACGCTCCAGCCAGGTCGTCGGCTGCTGACGCAGCGTCGACATGGCAATGCGCCGGGCCGGGGCCGCCTCTGCGCCGAACTGGCCCTGATAGCTTCCTTGCCCCTGCTGGCTGTGCTGGCCCTGCTGGTTCTGCTGCGCGAACTGCGGCTGCTGCCCAAACTGCCCACCAGATGGCGCGTCAGGGCGTCGTTGCTGCTGCTGGCGCCCGCTGGGTCGCGATGCACCCTCGGCGCGCCGGATCGCCTGTCCCACCTCGGCAAGCTCAAGTCCCAGCATGCGCGCGAGCTCGCGGGTGTACCCGGGACGCAGCGATGGGTCGCGGATCTCGGCCACGATGGGAGCCGACTCCCGGAGCGCGAGTGCGCGACCCTCCACGCTGTTGAGATCGAAGCGTGACACGGCCTGCCGCAGCGCAAACTCGAACAACGGCACCTTCTGGGTGAAGAGATCACGGACCGCCTCGTCGCCGCGCTGCTGTCGCAGGTCGCTCGGGTCGAAACCCTCCGGTGGCACTGCGACGTATGTCTGGGCGGTAAAGCGCTTCTCCTCGGCGAACGCACGCAGCGCCGCCTTCTGGCCGGCCTCATCCGGGTCGAAGGTGAAGATCACCTCGCCCGATGTGTCGTCGCCCATAATGCGCCGCAACACCGAAATGTGCTCCTTGCCGAATGCGGTGCCACAGGTGGCGACCGCCGAGTCAATTCCTGCAAGGTGGCACGCCATCACGTCGGTGTACCCCTCAACCACGACCGCGCGTTTACCGCGCGAGATCGCTTTCTTCGCGAGATCGAGGCCGTAGAGCACCTGGGACTTGTGGTACACCGGCGTCTCGGGCGTGTTGAGGTACTTGGGGCCTTGGTCGTCTTCGTAGAGCTTGCGCGCACCAAAGCCAAGCACCTGCCCGCTCGTGTCTCGAATCGGCCAGACGATGCGGCCCCGAAACCGGTCGTAGGCGCCGCGACGACCTTCCGAGGCCAGGCCCGACTGGATCAACTCGGGGGCGGTGTATCCCTGCTGCGACAGGGCGCTGGACATGCCATCCCAGCCCCGGGGTGCATATCCCACTCCAAATGATTCACAGGCGGCGGCGTCAAACCCGCGCTGGGCGAGAAATTCGCGCGCGGTCTGCGCTTCGTCGCTCGCGAGCTGCGTGACGAAATAGGCCGCGGCTGCCTGATTCGCAGCCAGCAAGCGTGCGCGGTTGGGTCCGTCGTCGCGGCGCGTCGTGCCCTCTTCATAGGTCAGCACGTAGTGGATGCGCGCGGCGAGCCGCTCGACCGCCTCTGAAAACGTGAGGTGGTCGGTGCGCTGCACGAACGTGATCGCGTCGCCGGATTCGCCGCAGCCGAAGCAGTGATAGTAGCCCGCTGCTGGCCGCACGTGGAAGCTCGGGCTGCGCTCGTCGTGGAACGGGCAGAGCCCCTTCATCGAGTCAACGCCCGCGTTCTTCAACGTGACGTGATCGCCCACCAGATCAGCAAGGTTGACGCGGCGCTTCACCTCTTCTATGTCGCTCGCGCGAATCCTCCCCGCCATAGCTCAAGAGTCTACTCAGTCGCGGGTGTGAACGGACTGGCGGGGCAGCGCGGCGCGGCAACCAGGTTAAACCAGCCGGCGCAGTGGCGCCGCTACCTCTGGTCGGAAATCGCTTCGCGATTTCTTTTAGACCAGAGGTACCTGACACAACCGCTGGTACCAGGCGATCGCCGACTGGTCGGTAAGCGACGCAACCTGGTCAATGATCGCGCGACGCGCGGCCGCTTCGGAGCCGGCCTCACGAAAATCGGCGGCGTAGGCGGGCTCGAGTTGACTGGGGCCCGACTCCCACAGCGTGTGCAGCAGCTCGGTCAGCAGCGAGCGTTGGCGCCGATAGGTCGGCTGTCGTCGGCCCGCCTGCATCACAAACGCGGCGACGATCCCCTTGAGCACGGCAATCTCGGCCTCGACGTGGCGTGGCACGACCACATCACCGCCGTACCGAGCGAGTGGCCCGCTCGTTGCCGCCAGCGTCGCCTTGATCGAATCTCGGGCAAAGCGCCCAATCATGTCACTCGTAAAGTTCTTCAGCTTGGCCTGGTCGCGTCGCGAGCCGTCCCAGCTCGTCAGCCAGGTCGCGCTGCGCGACATCCGATCAAACGCTGCCCCGAGTTCGTCGCTCGAGAATTCGCCGCCCGCCCACTCCGCCACGGCACGGATCAGCGAGGCGTGCCCCGATCGCGCCGTCAGGATCGCCGGGTCAATGTGTTCGCTGACGATCGCATCTTCAAAATCGTGGACCGAATAGGCGATGTCGTCTGACAGATCCATGACCTGCGCCTCGGCACACTTGTGCCGATCCGGAGCCCCGGCACGCAGCCAGTCGAACACCTCGGCATCGTCGGCGAGGTACCCGAACTTCGCGCTTCCTGCCGGAGCTTCTTCGAGCGCCCAGGGGTACTTGCAGCTCGCGTCGAGCGTCGCCCGGGTCAGGTTGAGCCCAATGCTCTCGCCCTCGGGCGTGAACCGCTTGGGCTCAAGGCGCGTAAGAATGCGCAGGGTTTGGGCGTTGCCTTCAAAGCCGCCAAAGCCTTCGGCCCACTCGTTGAGCGCGCGCTCGCCATTGTGCCCAAACGGCGGGTGCCCCAGATCGTGCGCGAGGCACGCCGTGTCCACGATGTCTTGCGACAGCCCGAGCGACACCGCGAGCTCGCGGCCGATTTGGGCGACCTCGAGGGAGTGCGTGAGGCGGTTGCGCGCAAAGTCGATGCCGCTCGTGGGGCTCAGCACTTGCGTCTTCGCGGCGAGCCTGCGCCAGCCGCTCGAGTGCAGCACGCGGGCCCGGTCGCGCGCGAAGTCGCTGCGGGCACCGCTGTGGGTCTCGGGGGCGAACCGCTCGGCGTCCTCGCCGCGGTAGCCCGAGGGCAGTGCCGGATCAGCCACCGTCGACACCGACGCCCGACATTTCGGCCTCCGCGAGTGCCGCGCGGTCGATGCTGTCGCTGGTGCGGCTCTCGAGCCAGCCGTTAGGCAGGTGTACGCGCTTGGGGCTGCCCGCTCGGCCACGCTGGCCTTCGGCACCGATACCGGGGTACGGCATGTCGGAGTCCATGGTGGCGAAAATTTCGTCCATGTGTTCGAGCGATTCCACGGTCGCTAGCGAGCGACGCAGATCGCCCCCGAGCCCGTAGCCCTTGAAGTACCAGGCAACGTGCTTGCGAATGTCGCGGCACGCGTGCGCCTCATCCTCGAAGAACTCGGAGAGCAGCTCGGTGTGGCGGCGCATGGTCTGCAACACGAATCCGAGCGGCGGCTTCGCCATCTGCTGTGCAGCTTGCTCGTGGCTGATCTCGCCGGCCTCGGCCCGAAACGCTGCGTCGAGGTCACCAAACAGCCACGGGCGCCCGAGGCAGCCACGGCCGACCACGACGCCGTCGCAGCCGGTCTCGCGCATCATGCGAACCGCGTCCTCGGCCGACCAAATGTCGCCGTTGCCGAGGATCGGCACGCTCGTGATTGCCTGCTTCAGCTCTGCAATCGAGTTCCAGTCGGCGGTGCCCGAGTAGTGCTGGCTTGCCGTGCGGCCGTGCAGCGCGATCGCGGCAACACCCGCCTGCTCAGCCGCGCGTGCAGCGTCAAGGAACGTGAGGTGATCCTCGTCGATGCCCTTGCGCATCTTAATCGTGAGGGGAATGTCGCCCGCCGCCTGCACTGCATCGGTCACGATGGCGTTAAACAGGTCACTCTTCCACGGCAGCGCTGAACCGCCGCCGCGCCGCGTCACCTTGGGCACGGGGCAACCAAAATTCAGGTCGATGTGATCTGCTAGGTCTTCGCCCACCAGAAACTTCACGGCCTCGGCGACCGTCTTCGGATCGACACCGTAGAGCTGAATCGACCGCGGGGTTTCGCTCTCGTGGTGCTTGATGAGGCGCATCGACGTGGGAGTGCGCTCGACGAGCGCACGGCTCGTGATCATTTCGCTCACATAGAGTCCGGCACCGTGTTCGCGGCAGAGCCGGCGAAACGCGGTGTTCGTAATACCGGCCATGGGCGCGAGCACGACAGGTACGTCGAGCTCGATCGGGCCAATGCGCAGCCGTGGCGCGGTCAATGATGATTGCGAAAGCGTAAGAGAAGACATCGCGTCCATTCTCGCATGGACCACTGACGTTCGGCCCAACGCTGCGCCCCGGCTCTTATGCCGGCCACGGCCCCGGCTATTTCCCGTCGTCAGGCGTATCGACCGCGCCGCCAAAGCGCCGGTCGCGGTCGTGATAGATCTCGATCGCGCGCCACAGTTCACCGCGGTCAAAGTCGGGCCACAGCGTGTCAAGAAACACCATCTCGGCGTAGGCCGACTGCCACAGCATGAAGTTTGAGGTGCGCTGCTCCCCCGAGCTGCGCAAGAACAGGTCGACGTCGGGCAGCTCCGGCACGTACAAGTGCCGTTCGATCGTGCGCTCCGTGATGCCCTTGGGCGAGAGCCTTCCCGCCTCGACCTCGGCGGCAATCGCTCGCACTGCGTCGGTGAGTTCGTTACGACCACCGTAGTTGACACACATCGTGAGGGTGAGGCCCGTGTTGGTGGCCGTGGCACGCTCAGACGCACGCAGCTCGTTGATCACCGACCCCCACAGCCGGGGCTTGCGCCCTGCCCAGCGCATGCGCACATTCCAGGCATCAAGCTGCGCCCGCCGTCGCCTCAAGACGTCGCGGTTGAATCCCATGAGAAAGCGCACCTCGTCGGGCGAGCGGCGCCAGTTCTCCGTCGAGAACGCGTAGACGCTGAGATGCTCCACACCCGCTTGGATGGCGCCGGCAACCACGTCGAGCAGTGCCTGCTCCCCCATGCGGTGCCCTTCGACACGCGCCAAGCCACGCTTGTTCGCCCAGCGACCATTTCCGTCCATCACGATCGCAACGTGCGCCGGCGCGGGGCCCCGAAACACGGGGGGCTGCTCACCCGTCCAGTCGACGGGCACGAGGGATTGTGGAGCTACGGGCATGTTTGAAAGCATAGGCCGTTACCCGGCCCGGCCCGTGATCCGGTGTCTCCGGATCAGCGGCGCGCCACTCCCAGTGACCGGAGCCCACGCTCGAGATGCCACTGCGCATAGGCCGCCGCGATCCCCGCGGCCTGCTCGCGCTGGCGCGCATTCGATGCGACTGCGGTCTCCCAGTCCCCCTCGAGCAAGGCGTTCAACAGGGCGACGCTTTCGGGGTCGAGTCGGGGTGGCCCCGCCACCCGGCAGGCCTCGCACAGCACGCCGCCCGCCTGCACCGACACCACGGTGTGCGGTCCGGGCGCGCCGCAGCGCACACAGTCGACAAATCCGGGCGTCCAGCCCGCCGCCGACATCGCCCGCAACAGGTAACCGTCACGCACGAGTTCCGGATCAATCTTGCCCGCCGCGAGCGTGCGCAGCGCGCCAATGAGTAACGCGTAGAGCGGCAGCGACGGGCCTCCCTCGCCCAGCCGCTCGGCGGTCTCGACGATCGCGCTGCCCGCGCGGTAGCGGTCGTAGTCGGCGCTGATCGCCGCGCCGTAGGCCCCGAGCGTTTCTGCCTGGGTGACGCTGTCGAGGCTGCGGCCCTCGTAGCACTGCAGGTCGACCACCATAAAGGGTTCGAGTCGGGCCCCAAACTTCGAGGTTGTGCGCCGCACGCCCTTCGCAACCGCGCGCAGCAAGCCGCGACCGCGCGTCAGCAGCGTGACGATGCGGTCGGCTTCGCCGAGCTTGTGCGTGCGCAAGACGACGCCTTCTTCGCGATAGAGGGGCACCCGTCCAGTATCACGCACCCGGGTGCGCGGGTGCTGGGCACGGCGCGCTGGCACGGCACGCTCCGGTTCTGCACATTCATGTGAATGAGGGAAAATGGAAGGGTGCTTGACGAGACTTTCCGCATTGCCCTTCCGATTGATCTGATTGCCGCTGCCGTGGGCAGTCTGCAGGGCGCCATGTTTGCGGCAGGGTTTAAGCGCATCGATCTGCTCGGTGTGGCGATGATCGGCATCTTCTCGGGCATTGGTGGTGGATTCTTGCGCGATGTGCTGCTCGGAATCAGCCCCGCCGCGTTCTCCGACAACCTGTACCTCATCGTGGGCACACTCGCCGCGTTCATGGGCATGCTGCTCGCGCGACTGCTCGAAAAGGTTGACCCTGTCATCACCGTGTTTGACGCGGTGAGCATCGGCATATTCGGCGCGCTGGGCACCACGAAGGCGCTCTCGTTTGGGCTCCCCGTCGTGCCCGCGCTCTTCATCGGCACCGTGGCAGCAGTGGGTGGCGGCGTGCTCCGCGACCTCATGCTCAACATTCCGATCGCGCTCATGCACGTCGGGTCACTGTATGCGGTCGCGAGCCTCGCGGGCGTCGGGACGCTCGTAGTGCTCCTCTCATTCGGCGTGCCCGTGATGACTGCGGGTATCGTCTGCGTCGTGGTGACGGCTGTGCTGCGGTTGCTGGCGGTGCGATTCGGCTGGAGCCTCCCCGAGCAGCGCACCCTGAGTCGGATTCAGCTACGCAGGCAGCGGCAGGTCGAACAGGCCGTCGAGGAAGCCCTCGCGACCGGCGCGATCACGCTGCCGATCTCGTTGCCCGGGGAGTCACTCGACGATGGTTCGCGGCCCAGCACGCAGCCGGAGTCTCTGCCAAGGCCGCTTCCTGGCTCGCTTCTCGACGCGCTCCCGGAACCGCTGCCCAGCGCGAGCGATGCGGATACTGGTCGGGGCTCACACGATTCCCACGACGCCCACAGCGCTCACGACGCTCACGACGCTCACGACGCTCGTGACACTCGTGATTCTCGCCCCCCGGAGGCATAGCCGTTCCAAGCGTTTTAGAACGGGGACGGGCCTGCGGAGGCATCAGTGCCATGCTCGTCGGAACTATCTGGATTGTCCAGACTATCCAGACGTTTGTAGAAGTCTGCGCCGAATGGATGCGCCTGATGTATCGAAGGTTCGGCGTCAGTCCCGGTTTCCGCGTCGGACTCGGCGGTGAATCTCACAGTTCGCCCCGTCCGCAACGAAGGGGTTCGTGGGCGGCCCGGTGGGTCGCCATAGCGGCGCCCCGGTGGCCTGTCGCTGTAGACCCGCTTGGAAGGACTCGTCCAGGTGAGCGTACCCGTTTCATCGAGCTCAGGGTTCCACTCGCTGTGGTGCTTCAAAGTGTGATGCCCCTTGCAAAGGTGTTCAAGATTGGTGGTCGAGGTCGGTCCACCGTTTTGCCAGTCAATGGTGTGGTCAATGTCACACCGCACTGCGGGCCGAGTACACCCCACGAATCGACAGCGCTGGTCTCGAGCCCGCAGCAGGTCTTTCATTCGTTTTGAGGGATGCCGCCGTTCGACGGCCAACACGTTGCCGACCGCATTGACATCAACGCGGTAGATGTTGTGGGAGGATTCGAGCATTTCGACGGCCAGGAGTGTGGCGATAGGCCCGTATCCGACAAGCTCGCATACCGGCCGCTGACGCCCGGTGAGGTTGAGGTCCGAGCAAAAGCCCGATCCCGAAGCAGAACCAGAACCAGAACCAGAACCAGAACTACCGGCCGAAAATTGATCGCCTGGTTGCAGGGCCTCAACCGGAACCAGGACCTGCAGATGAGCGAAGTAGCCGCGCTCCGCGACCCGCGCTTTCGCGCCGTCGCTGAGGTCCATGTCCGTATATGGGTTCGCGTTCAACAGGAGTTCGGCAAGGGTGTCGGCGCGGACCTCGTCCAGGCTCCGCGCCGGGGGCAAGTCGTGTTCTGCCGCGCTGCCACTGCCACTGCCAGCCAGCAAACCAGCGGTAGCCACCCCCGATGAGTCGGGAGCCGCCCCGGGTTCCGCTTGCCACACGGTCTTCGCGATCTGATGCAATCGGTCTTTGATGGCGTAGGCCACTTCGGCTGGCAAGTAGGCATAGAGCTCAGCCATGCCGTCTTCACAGTCGTGCACCTCGACCCGGCGTAATCTGCGCGCCGCCGCATGCCGCTCGTCGAGCGAGACCTCAGCAAACTCTTCGGCAAGCCGCTTAGCGATCGACCGCAGTCGGGCTGGCGTCTCTTCAATCGCGTAGGGCAACACCGCTGCTTCGTAGAGCGCATGGTTCAGGAGTGCCCCGCTGCCAGTTCCGATCACCACGCCGGCATCACAGATCACGCGCACATGAGCCACGCTCACCAGGCCTGCGCCGAGCACCTCCCCCAACCCGGGGTACCGCGTATCGATGGCGCAGGCGAGATCGAGTTCGCGTTCAACCGAGTGCTCACTCACATGCTGAGCGGCCGCAAGTTCGGCCCGCAACGCGCGGTAAGAAAATTCTGTCGAGGCCTCACCCTCGACCGCAGCTCCCAGGAGCGCGGCATAGGTCGCGAGCCGGTCACGGTCCAGAGCCCGCTGCTGCCGAGTAAAGTACTCAACCAGCCCGATCCCGTCGGCGCCAGCTGGCCCGGCCGCAGCCGAGCCATCACCAGCACCCGAGCCGGCACCATCGCCACGCGACGCGCGGGGAACGGAATCTGGAGCCGGGATGTTCATGTACTAAGTACAGACCATACCTCCGACATTCAGGCCCCATTTTCGGGGCCTCACCATACAAACTTTCGAATGATTCGTTGTTGAGGGCCCTACAAAAACCGATCGAGCAAGGCGGGTGGACGCGATTTCACCCTCCGATACAGGCAGAAGGCACCAGCACCACTCTAAAAGCTCGAGGAGCCCAACTAGCCCCGCGCGCCACGCTTCGCGCCGGCCCTGGCCTCAGCCTCGCGCCACGCACGCTGGGCGGGCGTCTCCCCGCCTGGAGCCGGGCTACGGCCCTCGCGATCCGGCGCACCACCGCGCCCCAGATGCCACACGTGCGTGATCGCGAGCGCGAGCGCGTCGGCGGCGTCAGCGGGGCGAGGCGGGGCGGCAAGCCCCAAAAGCCGCGTCACCATCGTGGTGACCTGGGCTTTCTCGGCGCTGCCGTAGCCGGTCACCTGCGCCTTCACCTCGTTGGGGGTGTACATTGCGACCGGAATATCGCGCTGGGCCGCGAGAAACATCACGACGCCGCTAATCTGCGCGACCCCCATCACGCTGGGAAGGTTCTGCTGCGCAAAGACGCGCTCGAGAGCAATCGCGTCTGGTCGCTCACCATCGAGAATGCGTTCGATGCCGGATCCCAGCAAATGTAACCGACGCGGCAGGCTCTCACTCGCGGCACTCTGCAGCACCTCCACGTGCTCGAACACCACACGCCGTCCCGCCCCAGACGAGACGATCCCGACCCCACATCGCGTGAGGCCGGGATCGATTCCGATAACGCGCACGTTACTCGTCGTTCGCCAGTTCCTCCTGCACCGAAGCGGGCAGGTCGAAGTTGGAGAACACGTTCTGCACGTCGTCGCTGTCTTCGAGTGCGTCGATGATGCGGAACACCTTGCGAGCAGTGTCTGCGTCGACCTCGACCTTCATGCTCGGCACGAACTCAGCGTCTGCCGAGTCGTAGTCGATGCCAGCGGCGACGAGGGCGTCGCGAGCAGCGCCCAGGTCGGCAGCCTCGGTGATGATCTCGAACGCCTCGCCGTTGGGGGTCTGCGCGACCTCCTCGGCGCCGGCCTCGAGCACTGCCATCATGACGTCGTCCTCGGTCGTGCCCTCAGCGGGGACCGTAATGACGCCCTTGCGAGCGAAGTTGTACGCGACGCTGCCCGGATCCGCGAGCGTTGCACCATTGCGGCTGAGCGCTGTGCGCACCTCTGCTGCGGCACGGTTCTTGTTGTCGGTGAGACACTCGACCATGAGCGCGACGCCGTTGGGCCCGTACGCTTCATACATGATCGTGATGTACTCGACCGCGTCACCGTCGAGACCAGCGCCGCGCTTGATCGCGCGATCGATGTTGTCGCCCGGTACCGAGTTCTTCTTCGCCTTGTGCACCGCCTCAGACAGCGCTGGGTTGCCTGCCATATCGGGCCCGCCGATACGTGCAGCAACTTCGATCACCTTGATGTACTTCGCAAACGCCTTTGCGCGACGCGAATCAAGGATTGCCTTCTTGTGCTTAGTGGTTGCCCACTTGGAGTGTCCTGCCACTGGAGCTCCTCTTTCTTCAGTTCAAACGTTGGATATCAGTCTAGGTGTGCGCCTCGCCGCTGGGGGCGAGGCTGTGCGTGCTGCTTCTATGGGTGCGGCCAGGCCGCGGCGATGGCGTCGCGCACATCACCGAGCAACTGCGGCATTGCCTTCGTCTTTGCGATGATCGGAAAGAAATTAGCGTCTGACGCCCACCGCGGCACCACGTGCTGGTGCAGGTGAGCCGCGATTCCCGCGCCGGCAACCTCACCCTGGTTCATGCCAATGTTGAAGCCGTCGCAGTTGAGCGCCGCGCGGGCGGCCTGCATAGCGCGCTGGGTGAGTTCACCGATCTCGGCGATCTCCTCGGGCGTCGCTTCTTCATAGCTCGCAATATGCCGGTATGGGCACACGAGCATGTGCCCGCTGTTGTACGGGAACAGGTTGAGCAATACGTACGCGGTCTTGCCGCGAGCGACAATCAACGCGTCGTCATCAGCCTTCGCGGGTGCGGCGCAGAACGGGCAATCGGTGTGATCGGGCTGATGGTGGTCTGCCACGTACACCATGCGGTGCGGCACCCACAGCCGCTGCGTCTCGTCAGGCGAGCCCACAGCGGCCGTGGTGGCGAGGGTTTCTACTCCGTCCACGCCGTCGACACCTGCTCATGGCTCGCGATCGCGCCCGTGATGCGCGCAATCGCCTCGGCCACGGGCACACCGTTGAGCTGCGTGCCGTCGCGGAAGCGGAAGCTCACAGCACCGGCCGCACGGTCGTCCTCGCCAGCGATGAGCTGGAAGGGCACCTTCGCCTTGGTGTGCGTGCGAATCTTCTTCGGCATGCGGTCGTCGGAGTGATCCACCTCGGCTCGCACACCCTGCTCGCGCAGCTGGGCAATGACACCGTCGAGGTACTCGCCATACTGCTCGGCCACGGGAATGCCCACGACCTGCACAGGCGACAGCCACACGGGGAATGCACCGGCATAGTGCTCGAGCAGAATGGCGAAGAAGCGCTCCACCGAACCAAGCAGTGCGCGGTGAATCATGACGGGCTGCTTGCGCGTGCCGTCGGCGGCCGCGTACTCGAGCTCAAACAGCGCAGGCTGGTTGAAGTCGAGCTGCACAGTCGACAGCTGCCAGGTGCGGCCAATAGCGTCGCGCGCCTGGACCGAAATCTTGGGGCCGTAGAACGCGGCGCCACCGGGGTCGGCGACGAGCTCAAGACCCGATTCCTCGCCCACTTCGCGCAGCGTCTGCTCGGCGTCGGCCCACTGTTCTGCGGTGCCCACCGACTTCTCAGGGTCGCGTGTCGAGAGCTCGAGGTAGAAGTCGTTGAGCCCGTAGGCGCGCAGCGTGTCAAACACGAAGTTGAGCTGGCGCTTGATTTCGTCCTTGGCCTGCTCATCGGTGACGTAGATGTGCGCGTCGTCCTGAGTCAGGCCGCGCACGCGCGTGAGGCCCGAGAGGGTGCCGCTCTTCTCGTAGCGGTAGACGGTGCCGAACTCGGCGAGGCGCAGCGGCAGCTCGCGGTAGCTGCGAGCACGTGCCCGGTAGATCAGGTTGTGGAACGGGCAGTTCATGGGCTTCAGGTAGTAATCCTGGCCCGGCTTGATCGTCTCGCCCGTCTCATCGTTCACGACCGCATCGAGGTGCATGGCCGGGAACATGCCGTCCTTGTACCAGGCCAGGTGCTGGCTGGTCTCGAACAGGCTGCCCTTGGTGATGTGCGGGGTGTTCACTACCTCGTAGCCGTGCTTGATCAGCTCCGAGCGCATGAAGTTTTCGATCTCGTGGCGGATGATGCCGCCCCGGGGGTGGAACACCGCGAGGCCTGAGCCGATCTCGTCGGGGAAGCTGAACAGGTCGAGCTCGACGCCCAACTTGCGGTGGTCGCGCTTGGCTGCCTCCTCGAGACGCGTCTGGTGGGCGCGCAGCTCGTCCTTGGTGGGCCAGGCTGTGCCGTAGATGCGCTGCAGCATCGGGTTCTTCTCGCTGCCGCGCCAGTAGGCACCGGCCGAGCGCATCAGCGCCCAACCGTTGCCAATCATGCGCGTTGAGGGAACGTGCGGCCCGCGGCACAGGTCGCTCCAGCACACCTCGCCGGTCTTCGGATCGACGTTGTCGTAAATGGTGAGCTCGGCACCGCCGACCTCAACACTCTCGTTGTCGTCGCCGGTTGCTCCCCCCTTGAGCCCGATGAGTTCGAGCTTGTAGGGCTCGGCGGCGAGCTCGGCCCGCGCCTCGTCCTCAGTCACCACGCGACGCACGAAGCGCTGGCCCTGCTTGATGATCTTCTGCATTTCCTTCTCGAGGGCCTTGAGGTCCTCGGGGGTGAATGCAGTCTCGGGGGCAAAGTCGTAGTAGAACCCATCGGTGATGGGCGGGCCAATGCCGAGCTTCGTTTCGGGGTTAACTCGCTGCACGGCCTGCGCAAGCACATGCGCGGCCGAGTGGCGCAGAATGTTCAGGCCGTCCTCGGAGTCGATGGACACCGGCTCGACTGTGCTGGTGTCCGTGACCTCTGCGGCGAGATCTTTCAACTCACCATCGACGCGCATGGCGACGATCGAACGATCGGTAAACAGCGAGAAGCCATCGGCCACAGGGGCACACTCCTTTTAAGTCGGATGCTAACCCAATGATTCTATCGGGAACCGGCGCGTGAATCCCGTGACCTATTCAGTGAGGGCGAGCCGCGCCCCCTGCCAACGCTCGCGCAGCCACCGGTCATGCGAGGCCACAACCACCGTCCCCGGGTAGCTCTCGATTGCGCGTTCCAGGTCACTGACGAGGGTCAGCGACAGGTGATTCGTGGGCTCGTCGAGCAGGAGCAGGGCGGGCGGGCTTGCGAGCAGGATCGCGAGCGCGAGGCGACGCTGCTGCCCGAGGCTGAGGACGGCAACCGGCTGCCGTTCGTCCTCTGCCCGCAACAGTCCGAACGTCGCGAGCGGCACCAGCTCCGCACGATCGATCCCCACGCGATCGCGATAGGCCTCGGCCGCGGTGCGCCCGGGCCCACGCTGATCCGGATCAGGGATATGTACGCGCTGGGTCAGAAGCCCCACGCTCGCACCCGGGGCGAGATCGACCGCGCCCGTGGTCGGGGCGAGGTAACCGCCCAGCAGACCCAACAGGGTGGACTTGCCGACGCCATTGGGGCCGGTGATGAGCAGCTTCTCCCCCGCCTCGAGCTGCAGATCGACGGGCCCGAGCCGCCCGTCGACCGCGGCTCGGGTCGCGGTCATGAGCGGGGCGGGCGTGTCTTGATCCGGATCGGCCAACTGCCGACCAGGGTCTTCCATCGACGCAATCCCCAGGAACTGCAATTGCTCGCTCGGTTTGCGAATCTGCCGGGCATCGAGTTCCTCGAACCGCGCACGAACATCGTTGACGCGACGCGCGACGACTCGGGCGTTGCGATCGGCGTAAAACTTTTGGGCCATCCGCGATTCAGAACGCGGCTTCCAATCCTCGTGCCCCACCTGCTGGCTATCCCCGATGCCGGCGCGCAACCGCGCGAGTTCAGACTGTTCATCACGGTACTGCCGCTCCCATCGTGCGCGCGTCTGGGCGCGCTCGGCGAGGTACTCGCTGTAGCTGCCGGTGAAGCGCGTCACACCCAACCCAGAGCCTGCCTCATTGCCCGATTCCGCGGCACGCACGGTGCGCGGAGCGGGATCAAGGTCGACCAGGCTCGTCACCGTTTCGTCAAGAAACGCGCGGTCGTGGCTCGCAATGAGCACGGGGCCGCGCCAGCTGTCGAGCACGCGTCGCAGATGCTCGATTGCTGAGTCATCGAGGTGATTGGTGGGCTCATCGAGCAGCAGCACGTCTGGCGCACGCAGGAGCAGCCAGGCCAGCGAGAGTCGGGCAAGCTGGCCACCCGAGAGGGTATGTGCGCCCCGGTCGACGTCGATGCCCGCGAGCCCGAGCCCGGCCAACATGCTCGCGATGCGCGCATCTATGGTCCACGCGTCGAGCCGTTCGGCATTGTCGAGGGCAGCGGCATAGCGGTCGGCGGCACCCTCGATGGACTCGCCGAGCGCTGCAGCGGCCAGGTCGACCTCGGCCACAGCATTGCGCGACGGCGCGACGGCCTGTTCGAGCGCGTCTCGTATCGAAGATTCAGGGGCAAATGGCGGTTCCTAGTGCAGGAGTCCTACGGTGGCGCGACCGTCAGCCGCGGCCGCGGCGCCGACGGGACCCGCGAAGCCGCGATCCGGCACGATGAGACCCGCAGCCGCGCGCAGCAGCGTGGATTTTCCCGAGCCGTTTTCGCCGATAAGTCCGGTGCGCTCCCCTGAGGCCACGGTGAAGGTGACATTGGTGAGCACGCGGCGCGTCGCGAATGCGACCGAGATCGCATCGATGCTCAGGTGCAGCGGAGAGGTAGTGCGCCCGCTCGCATGAGAAAGAGGGGTGACGTGAGGCGATAGAGCCAATGGGTAGCCTTAAGCATCGAAGGGTCCCGCCGGGCAGTGCCGCAGCGCGGGAGTGTTTCGAAACTTAAGAGATCACGACGACAGCCTATCAGTGAACTGGCTTCTGTCCACAGGATTGACGAGCCGAAGCACGTTGAACATGCTCATGACACTTGGTCAGCACCCTGGTAGATTCATGGCATGATACCTCGTCGTATCTTATGGATTGACACAGCCCGCGGCATTGCAATCATTGCTGTGGTCTTCTTCCACGCGGCGTTGCTCTTGGGGCTGGTCGGATACGCCCCTTTTTGGAACAAAGCACTGGAGCTTCTGGAAACGCTGCGGATGCCTCTATTTCTGTTCGTCTCAGGGCTAGTTTCGTACAAGCTACCGACCTATTCGTTTAAGACACTGTGGAACAAGCGGCTGTCACTGCTCCTCTACCTGTACGCAGTCTGGGTTGCGGGCAGGACGCTGTACGTCCAGTTCATACATCCGCCAGCGCTTGATCCCCACTGGCAGGACGCCTTCAAATTATTTACGAGCCCGCACACGAGTCTTTGGTTTCTCTACGCACTTGCGCTGTATGCCATCACGATTTGGGCACTGCGTGGAGTGAACTCGAACATCGTGCTTATCGCAGCAGCACTGATTTCAGTGTTGGCGCTATCTGGCCTGCTCCCAATTGCGAACTTGGAATGGTTGAAGACCGTTTCTTATTTCTTCTTTTATGTTGCAGGCATTAACCTTCGCGCCTGGTCGTTGCGCAAAGTTGAACAGTTGAACGTGGTCACGGCGGTGATTCTCATCACCGTATACCTCGGGGTTTCAGTCTTCAATCGCGCCGGACTCATTCCGAGTGTGGTCGGCGTGAGGTTCATTATTTGCATTCTCGGCGTCGCTGCAGGAGTAGCGCTCGCGTCCCTTCTCGTTCGGATCAAGGGCTTCGGGTGGGTTGCGCTTCTAGGGCGACGAACAATGCCGATCTACCTAATACATTTCCTTCCGCTACTCGCGCTTTCCCTCATACTGAGCAAGGTGACTGTGCAGGTCCCGATGGGTGTTCAGCTGATCTTCGTACCAATCGCAGTCGCAATTTCCATCCTCGTTGCGCTGGCTCTGTACAAGCTGCTTGCCGGTGTCCCTGGGGTGTTCACGGTTCCCTGGAAAACTCGGGTTGATGATCCTGGCACCGCACGTCGCGCCCCGTCGCAGATGGCACAGCCTGACCCCGAATCGCCGAATCGATTGGCCACGCCCCCTGAGGCGCCGGAGCCCAATTAAACTTGCGACGGTGACCCTCAGGGACCGCCAGGTTGGCAATTCTCGCGGCATGAGCGAACGACATATGCAGCGGGGCGCGGAATGGTTCCTCACGTTCAAAGAAATCCCACTCAGTCTCTACGACGCAGGACTAGAGGCGGCAGAAGGACTCTGGCTACGCATTGGATGGGCCAGACGGAGCTAAACGCGCCCCACACCATCCACTCTTTGTGTCCTAAGTTTGCCAAGCACTTGCCAAGCAAAACAAAAAAGCCCCGGATTCCATTTTCAGGAATCCAGGGCTGATCTGGCATTTCTCAAGTGCGCGATACTGGGATCGAACCAGCGCGAGAATTTCAGAGCCGACGCGAAGCGTTGGCAATTCTCGCGGGTCACTGGAGATCCAACACGAAAAGCCCCGACCGAAGTCGAGGCTTTTCTCAAGTGCGCGATACTGGGATCGAACCAGTGACCCCTTCCGTGTCAGGGAAGTGCGCTACCGCTGCGCCAATCGCGCCTATATATTTCAGGCTATTCAGTTGTAGAGAGGTGGCGACGGGATTCGAACCCGTGTAAACGGCTTTGCAGGCCGGTGCCTATCCTCTCGGCCACGCCACCTAAGTGGTTGCCCACGCAGTAATCTTAGTTACCTAAAACTACTAGAGCGGATGACGAGATTCGAACTCGCGACCCCAACCTTGGCAAGGTTGTGCGCTACCAGCTGCGCCACATCCGCATGTCTGACCCGATCACGTTTCCGTTTGCGGCGACGTAGATAACTATAGGGGGGCCGCGGGCACCCACGCAAATCACACTACCGACCCCGGGCGTGCCGCGCCAAATCATGCGGATTCTTGTGCCTCCACCCCTCGACCCGGGGCCCTCCACCCCGATACGGTTGTGGCATGAGTGGCCCGCCGGCCGCACGTGTGCGGCACATCATCGCGATCGTCTTGGCGTGCGCACTCATCGCAGCAACCGTGGTCGCGGTGATGAACCGACAGCTGATTCAAGACAAAATCTCGGCCGCAAGCTTCACCCCCACCGCTGCAGTTATTGATCTCAAGGATTCACTGAAACTCACCGATGAGGGAACACGCATCTTTCTCGCGAGTCGCCCTACCCTCGACGGTACCCAGTACTTCAACACTCAGTGCTCCGAAGTGAAGCACGGTGCAGCAGGCCACGTCCTCGGCTGCTTCATCGAAGATCGCATCCACCTGTACAACGTGGCCGATCCGCGCGTATCCGGGATCGTCAAGGTAACCGCCGCTCACGAACTTCTGCATGCCGCATACGCGCGCATGCAGCCCGGCGACCGCACAGCACTGGCCGAGAAACTGCTCAAGCTTTACGATGAACGTTCGCAGAAGGAACCGGATCCTACCCGGCGAATGGAGATGTATGCCAGCCTCCCCCGCACCGCATTTGCGGCCGAACTCCACTCGGTCTTTGGCAGCGAACAAGAGGATCTTCCCGAGTGGCTTGAAGAGCATTACGCGCAATGGTTCACAAACCGTGCGGAGATCACCAAAAGCTACCGGGGATACCAGAGCGTGTTTCGGGGACTCCAGAACGACGCGAGCGACCTCAGGTCTCGCATGAAAGAGCTGCGCATTGATGTCGAAGAGCGCAAGGTGGAATACGACAAGGCCGTTGCCGCGTTCGATGCGGATACGGCAGAATTTAACCGCAGAAACAAGAAGCGCGAGTTCGCCTCGAACCCCAAAGCCGGCGAGGCAATAAACAGATCGCTCAAGGAGCGGCGTGCTGGCCTCAACCAGACCCTCACTGAACTCCAGGATGACATCGCTCACTACAACGAAATGCGCACCGAACTCGAGCACCTAGGTAACGTCAGTACCCAACTCGAGGCCCACCTCGACAGCGCACTCGCACCGATAACGACACGCCCGAACTAGTGGTGGCGAATCCGCAGGATCTCGCGCCTTCCCTGTCGGGCTCGCAAGCGTCGACCCAAATCCGTGTACTATCGAACTCGTTGGCTTTCGTAAGGAAGCATGACAAAATGGGCGTTTAGCGCAGCGGTAGCGCGCTTCCTTCACACGGAAGAGGTCACTGGTTCGATCCCAGTATCGCCCACCACCAAGCCCCGACCACGGTCGGGGCTTCTTCCATCCCACCAGTGACCTCGCGAGAATCACCAACGCTTCGCGTCGGCCCCAAATTCTTGCGCTGGTTCGATCCCAGTAGCGCCCACCACCACAAGACCCCAGCCAGGCAAAGGGAGTCTCCCATTGTTCTGCGCTGTAGGCTGGCCCGCATGATGAGCACCCCACGGTTCGCAATCGCTTGGATTCGGATCGCCATCGGTTCGGCCGCCATTGCGGTCGTGGGCTACGCCTACCTCGATGGGCTCGCCGCCGGCAACAGTAGTCCGTTTGACTTCTTTGGCTACTTCACCAACCAGACAAGCCTTGGCACGGGCGCGATTCTGATCGCGACGGGCGTCACGACCCTGCGGGGCCAACCCGTCGCCTGGCTCAGCTATGCACGCTCAGTCTCCGTCGCCTGCATGTTGATCGTGTCCGCGATCTACAACGGCATCGTGCCCGGCACCGGCTCCGCCCCCGCGTGGGTGAGCATCGCGCTGCACATCGGGCTCCCCCTCTTTGTGGCGGCAGACTGGGTGCTCGTGGCCGACCGACCCACGCTCCCCTGGCGCACGATCTGGCTCTCGTACTTCCGTATCCCCTCGTTTGGCTCACGGTGGTTCTGATTCGCGGCGCCACGGACGGCTGGGTGCCCTACGGATTCATGCTCCCCGAGCACGGGCTCCCGTCGCTCTCGCTACACATCGCTGGCCTACTGCTCGCGCTCCTCAGCGCCGGTGCACTGACCTGGGCGGCGAGCAGGGTCAGGTTAGGGCTTGGAGGCCCCCGCGAGGCACCCAAAGCACTCGATCACCCCAAGACACACCCGAGCATCCCACGCCCCTAAGCCCGCCGATTGCCCAAAATTCTAGGCCACATATGGCGAGACACCCCATTCGGGCAGCACGGTGAACCCCTGGCGGTAAACCGATGCCTGCGGGCCACCATATACTTAATCAGGTCGCCGAGGTTGTAAAAAACCGCGGGCAGACAGTGCGGATGTGGCGCAGCTGGTAGCGCACAACCTTGCCAAGGTTGGGGTCGCGAGTTCGAATCTCGTCATCCGCTCAGATACACAAAGGCCGCGGCTCTTCGGAGCCGCGGCCTTTGTGCTGTGTACTCGCGAGCTACTCGTTGCCGATCTTGCCGTCGAGCGTGTCGCGCACGCCCTCGACCTTGTCGGCGAATTTGCCACCGGTCAGCTTGTTGGCGAGGCCGGCAGCTCCGTCAAGAACCTTGTCGCTTACGCCCTCGGCCTGCTCGCTCTTCAGCGCTCCATCAATCTTTTCGGCATTCTGCTTTGCGAAGTCACTCGCCTGCTTACCCAGATCTTCCAGCCCCATTGCCTACTCCGTTCGCTCAATACGATAGAGACGCGAGTCGCGTCACCACCAGTATGTCTTGCAACGCTACGACACGCGAGACTTCTTTCTCGCGAATCTAGCGCGTGCCCCGCATGGGATGCACGCGCGCGAGACCCGAAACGGCACGGGTGAAGTGATCCGGGCTCAGCACGTGGCCCTCTCGCCGCATGCCCGGCTCAGTCACCCGCAGCACGCGCTCTGGCGACAGGAAACTCTCGCGCCCCTGTGGGTCCCAGGCTCCCTGCCCCACGGAGATGAACCCACGATGCTGCTTGGTGCTCAGGTAGCACCCTGCGGTCGCCCCGTCGGAGGTGCGGGCGATAATGAGTACGGGCCGGTCCTTGCCGCGGCCATCTTGCTCGGCGTACGGCACCCAGGTCCACACGATTTCACCGGGATCCGGATCGCCATCGGGGTTGGGTTCATAGGAGGGGGCCAGGTTCGCGATTTCCTGCGCTGTGAGGTCTCGGGTGGCGTCTCGGCCGAACTGGCCCGGGCTCCCCTCGGCTGGCGAGATCGTAGCGCCCGATACCGTAGCGCCCGATACCGTAGCGACCGGCGAGCCGTGGGTGCGTTGCGCGCGAAGCCTGGGCTGGCCGCCCGATGGCGGACGCTTCGCGCCCGGCGAACGCGGCTCACCCTGCTGCCTGGTGGACCGCAGCAGCGCAGCGATGACCGCGGCCGCTAGGGCTTTCAGGACACCGCGTGCTGCCACGGCGCGCTACGCGATCTCGCTCGAGGTGAGCGCGTTCAGGCGCGACATGCAGCGCTGGTACTTCTTGCGGTATCCACCGTCGATCATGCCGCCGCCAAAGATTGAAGTCAGTGACGTTCCGGTCGCCCGGATCGGAATCTGCGCGTCGTACACGCGGTCGATAAACGCAACGAAGCGCAGCGCGGCCGATTGATCCGTCAACTCGTGCACGTCGCGCAGCCCGATGCACTGCACGCCGCCGAGCAGCCCCGAATAGCTCGAGGGGTGCACTGTAGCGAGGTGCTTGATGAGCTCCGAGAAATCATCGTCGCTCATGCGTTCACCCGAGGCCGAAACGTCGGCGAGCGAGAACCGGTATTCGTCTTCGGTGAGCGCGACCGCATCTCCGGTGATATCGCGCTGGCGATAGTCGGTACCGTCGATCCGGATCGTCTCGAAGCGATCAGACATCGCCTGAATCTCGCGCATGAAATCGGCGGCCGCGAAGCGGCCTTCGCCCAGAGCGTTCGGAGGCGTGTTCGAGGTTGCGACGATGCGGGTGCCGCTCGCAGTCAGCTCACCAATGAGCCTCGTCATGAGCATCGTGTCTCCCGGATCATCGAGCTCAAACTCGTCGATACAGATGAGGCGAGCACCCTGCAGCACGTTGAGGGCCCCCGCGTAGCCAAGCGCCCCCACAAGGGCGGTGTACTCGATGAAGGTGCCAAAGTATTTGCGGCCGCTCGTGGCGTGCCAAGTTGCAGCAAGCAGGTGCGTCTTGCCGACGCCGAAGCCACCGTCGAGGTAGATGCCCGGCTTCGTTGGCGCCGCAGGGCGATCCTCGGCCTGCTTCTTGCGTCCAAACCCAAAGAATCCACCCCGTCCCACGGGGGCAGGGGGCGCGGCGAACGCACTCAGGGCGTCTCGTGCCTGAGCCTGCGAGGCAAACGTGTCGTCTGGTCGATACGACTCAAACGTGGCGTGGGCGAACTGGGGCGGGGGCACGAGCGTCGCCACTAGCTCCGGGCCCGAAATGGTCGGGCGTCGGTCGACGAGGCGTGCGGACGTGAGCTGCTGTTCGGACATCAGAGCCAGTCTAGCGGTCGCCGGGCCGCTTTCCTCCCGCTCATCCCCGCCAGGCCGGCCGAGGCAACGCCCGCGCGAACGTCTCGGTGACGCGCTCCCACGATTCCGGCTCAACATTCCAGAGCTTGACGTGCTCTCCGCGGTCCACGAGACGCAGGTGCACGAGCCCCGGGCAGAGCTCAGCCAGCCGCTCAGCGCCGGCCGAGGGAACGAATGTGTCGCCTCGGCTTGCGTGAATCAGGGTGGGTACGCGCAGGTCGCGGGCAAGGGTCTCCGGCGTCACCTGTGACAGGTCGATTCCCTCGGCGGCATCCGTCGACACGACACCGCGCTCGATGAGCGACATCCCCAGGCGCGCAAGGAAGCCCGGCGCGCGGTGCAATCGCGCCTGGTGTTCGAGTAGCCCCGGCCAGTCAACGGCAGGTGAATCGAGGATGAGACCGTCGATCCGGTCGCGGTGCGCACCCCGTGCTGCCGCAACGAGGCATGCGGTCGCACCCATCGACCAGCCCACGAGGGTCACACGGTTCGCCCCGTGCTTGAGCGCGTACTTTACTGCGGCGTCGACGTCTTGGGCCTCCGTGACACCAAACCCGTAGCGACCACTCTCCCCCGCCGGCGCGCCCGGATCATTGCGGTAGCTCACCACCAGACTGGTGATGCCCGCCCGCGCAAGCGGCGCCACTCCGCGCAGAGTCTCCGCCGGCAGCGCGCCGCGGCCGTGCACGTGGATCGCCCAGCGGCCCCTGCGCCCCGGGCGCGCACGCCGGGCGGGCCGCAGGATCCAGGCGGGGGCAGGGCCACCATCGAGCGGCAGTGACACCTCCTCGACACCGCTGATATCGGCGTTCTCCTCCGCAAGCACCTGCGCCGAGGGATACCACCAGCCCGTGATCCGGCACCGCTCACCCTCGCGCAGTTGCCCCGCATCGACCGAGATGATCTCGCGCGCGACGAGACCTGCCGAACGACCCAGTACCTGGCCGAGCCGTGCGTGGCCGCCGTCCCAGAGCAGGCCATACCGCCCCGGCAACGCGACGTCTGGCCCGCGCAGCCACACCACAGGGGTGTCGCCGACCCGGCCGAGGCGCGCAACTTCCGTGGGGACCGCGGGGCGCTCCACCGGAGTTGCCACCGCCCGCGCAAACACCGCGCTCCCCGCGAGCACCGCGCCCGCGGCGATTGCCCCGCCGGCCACCAGCCCGGCCGCCGCAATCATGCCCCAGTTACCGCCAAGATTCCCTGCCGCACGCTCACGCATTGCTGGCCTCCCTTGATTCGATATCGATCACTCCGCCACCCGTCGCTTCGTGCTTCACCGGCGTGGCGACGATAAGTTCCTCACAGCAAACTCTAGTGTTCCGAGTGTGATGGCAAGGATCGCGGGCGAACCCGCCGTGTTCGCAGCCGCCTCAGCGCAGGTGCGCGACGCGCGGTTACGCAGCGAGCTTACGACCCGTGAGATCGCATCGCCAGACCACATCGCCCCCCATTCGGTGGCGATAGCGGCAGCGATCTCCCGTGGACCCCACCACCCGGGCACCGTCCCCGAACTCGCATCGCCGTTCGGTTCCGGCAGATTCTTGCTGCTGCACGATCCGGCCTCACGCGACGAATGGGGCGCTGACTTTCGGGTCGTGTGTTTCGCGCAGGCCCCCCTCGAACAAGAGATCGGCGTCGACCCGTTCATCTCGGATGTCGCATGGTCCTGGCTCGTCGACGCACTCGATACGCACGGAGCCGAGTATCGTTATCTCTCGGGGACGGCGACCAAGACCCTGTCGAGCGGCTTCGGCTCGCTCGCACAACAGGGGGACGCCGCACAGATTGAGCTGCGCGCCTCGTGGACGCCGCTCGGTACAGACTTTGCGGCCCACGCGGAGGCCTGGTCTGAACTGCTCTGCCTGCTTGGCGGACTCCCCCACCACGAAGGTATCGAATCGATTGCCGCGCATCGCGCGCGGACGCGGGGGAAATGACAAAGCGAATGGTTGCGCAATCCGAACTCCAGGCGAACTGGACGTTCGTTACCGATGATGCGGGCGTCGAGACGGCCGCCGCGGCGCTGGCCGCGGGCAACGGCCCCGTGGGCGTGGATGCCGAGCGGGCCTCGGGCTACCGCTACGGCGGCGAGGCCTATCTCGTGCAGATGTACCGCCGGGGTTCAGGCACGTTCCTGTTCGATCCAGTGGGCATCGACAACTTTGCTCCCCTCGCGAAGGCACTGGCCGACACCGAGTGGATTTTTCATGCGGCCACGCAAGACATCCCCTGCCTCGACGCGATCGGGCTCCACCCCCCGCAGCTGTTTGACACCGAACTCGCGGCGAGGCTGCTCGGCTACGAGCGCGTGGGCCTCGGCGCGATCGCCGAGAAACTTCTCGACGTAAACCTCGAAAAGGCCTACTCCGCGGCCGATTGGTCCACGCGACCCCTGCCTGAGGCGTGGCTCGAGTATGCGGCGCTCGATGTCGTATTGCTGCCGGATCTGCGCGACCTCGTACAGAGCGAACTGGAGCAGCAGGGCAAGCTCGAGTTTGCCAGCCAGGAGTTCACCGCGGTGCTCAATCAGAAGCCGAAGCCTGCCCCGGTCGATCCGTGGCGCAAGCTCTCGGGCACGCAGGCGCTGCGCACCCCGCGGTCACTCGCGCTCGCACGCGAGCTCTGGATCACGCGCGATGCGCTCGCGCAGGAGCGCGACATCGCTCCGGGGCGACTGATTCCAGATCGCTCGATTATCGCGGCGGCTGCCGCGAATCCTCGTTCCCCCGAGGACCTGAGCCGGCTCGCAACGTTCAAGGGCCGCGAGAGCCGCACTGAGCTCATGCGCTGGTGGAAGGCGATTCTCAGGGCGAAGACCACTCCAGATCTTCCCGGCCCGCGACCCCGAGACCCCGACTCCATCCCGCACCATCGCGGCTGGGCCGAGCGGCACCCCGAGGCCGCGGCCCGCCTCGCGATCGCCCGTGTCGCGATTGAGGAAGAAGCCGAACAGCGCAACATTCCCACCGAGAACCTGCTCAAGCCGGCCCTGGTGCGCGCACTCGCCTGGGAACCGCCGCGCGACGGCTCCATCGAAGACATCGAACGGCGTCTCAAAGAGCTGGGGGCGCGGGATTGGCAGATTAGCATTACTGCACCAATTCTTGCCGCCACTTTTGTAGCTTCCCTATAAGGAATTTCACCACTAGTCGCCACATTCCGCGACTTTTCAGGTAGCGTTACCCTCCGTGAGACTTAGTCTCATATGATGGGATTCACGCAGATCACATACCTGATGGAGGCGAAGTGGCCGCAATGAGAGATGTCGTATTCGTAGACGGGGTGCGAACCCCGTTCGGTCGCGCAGGCGAGAAGGGCATGTACGCGTCAACGCGCGCAGATGACCTGGCCGTGAAAGCGCTGCAGGGACTTATGGAGCGTAATCCCGCGCTCGATCCGGCACGCGTCGATGACGTAGGTATTGCTGCGACCACACAGCAGGGCGACCAGGGGCTCACCCTCGGCCGCACGGTGTCGATTCTCGCTGGCCTGCCGGTCACCGTGCCCGGTTTTGCGCTCGATCGCATGTGCGCGGGCGCGCTCACTGTCGCATCCTTTATGGGTGCGGCGATCGGTTCCGGACAGTACGACATCGCCGTCGCTGGCGGCGTGGAACACATGGGCCACCACCCGATCGGGCTCGATGCCGACCCCAACCCGCGGTTCGTCGCCGAGAAGCTCGTGAGCCCCGACGCCCTCAACATGGGTGTGACCGCCGAGCGCCTACACGACCGCTTCCCTGAGCTGACCAAGGAGCGTGCCGACACCTTCGGAATGTTGAGCCAGCACAAGGTGCAAGCCGCCTACGATCGCGGAGACATTCAGGCCGACCTGGTGCCCGTAGCGCTGCGCTCGGCCGAGGGCTGGGGACTCGCTACCGAGGACGAGGGCCGCCGGCCACAGACCACGATGGAGGGCCTCGCGTCGCTCAAGACGCCGTTCCGCCCGCACGGACGTGTGACGGCGGGCAACGCTTCGCCCCTCACTGATGGTGCCACCATGTCGCTTCTCGCGGGAGCCGACACCGCAAAGGAACTCGGTCTCACCGCCAAGATGCGCATGGTCGGATTCGCCTTTGCTGGCGTGCAGCCCGAGGTGATGGGACTCGGTCCAATCCCTTCCACAGAGAAGGCGCTGAAACGCGCTGGGCTCACGATCAACGACATTGGGCTCTTCGAACTGAACGAGGCATTCGCCGTTCAGGTGCTCTCCTTTACCGATCACTTCGGCATTGCCGACGACGATCCCCGCGTCAACCCGTGGGGTGGCGCGATCGCCATCGGTCACCCACTCGCGGCAACCGGCGTGCGTCTGATGATCCAGCTGGCACGCCAGTTCGCCGAGCGCCCGGATGTGCGCTACGGCGTCACGGCAATGTGCGTGGGGCTCGGCCAGGGTGGTACCGCCATTTGGGAGAACCCACACTTTGACGGCAAGAAGAGGAAGTAAGGCGACATGACTGACTACAGCAAGATCGATTTCAGCCCGCTCATCGCGGCCTCTGCTGATGAGGTCGTCACTGAATCATTCGTGCGCGACGTCGCGCTCCCCTCGGGGGGCACGCTCGCGCTCATCACCATCGATAACGGTCGGGATCACACCCGCCCCAGCACCCTGGGTCCCCGAACCCTCCAGGGCCTGTCCGAAACGCTCGACGCGCTGAGCGCCCGCGCCGCCGCGGGTGAGATCGCAGCCATCGCGATCACCGGCAAGCCGTTCATCTTTGCGGCAGGAGCAGACCTCTCGAAGGTATCCACGCTCGCCACCCCCGAAAATGCGCGCCTGATGGCTCAGTTCGGGCACTACGTGCTCGGCAAGTTCCGCAGCATCGGCGTACCCTCGTTCGCCTTTGTAAATGGCCTGGCCCTCGGCGGGGCAATGGAGATCGCGCTCAACTGCGACTACCGCACGCTTGACTCGTCCGCCGCGGCACTCGCATTTCCCGAGGTGTTTCTCGGCATCATCCCCGGCTGGGGCGGGGCGACCCTCGTGCCCAACCTCATTGGGATCGAGAACGCCCTCGAGGTTATCGTCACGAATCCGCTCAAGAACAACCGCATGCTCAAGCCCGCGCAGGCGCTTGAACTCGGCCTCTTCGACCAGATGTTTGGCGCCGCGAGCTTCATCGAACAATCCATTGTCTGGGCTGACCGAGTCGTATCGGGCGCCGAGAAGGTATCGCGTCCGCACGTTCCCGGCAAGCTCGAGCGTCTCACGAAGTGGCCCGTGGCAATCAAGGTTGCCCGCGACACCCTTCGCGCCCGCATCGGCACCGCGGCCAAGTCACCGTATGTCGCCCTCGATCTACTCGCGGCCGCAAAGGACGGCGACATCGAGCGCGGATTCGAGCGCGAAGATGAGGCGCTGGCCGAGCTCATCTCGGGTGACCAGTTTGCCGCCTCGATCTACGCGTTCGATCTGGTGCAGAAGCGGGCCAAGCGCCCCGCAGGTGCCCCGGATAAGGCGCTCGCAAACCCCGTCCGCAAGGTCGGCGTCATCGGAGCAGGGCTCATGGCCAGCCAGTTCGCGCTGCTGTTTGCGCGCAAGTTGCGGGTGCCCGTGCTCATTACCGATCTCGACCAGTCACGGGTCGACAAGGGCCTCGACTACATCCGCGGTGAGATCGACAAGCTCGAGCAGAAAGGGCGACTCTCCCCCGACGATGCCAACCAAGTGCGCGCACTCGTGCACGGCACGACGGACAAGACCGAGTACGCCGACTGCGACTGGGTCATCGAGGCCGTGTTCGAAGAGCTCTCGGTGAAGCAGCAGGTCTTCGCGGAGATCGAGCCCATCATTTCTGAGACCGCGGTCCTGGCGACGAACACCTCGTCGCTCTCGGTCCACGAGATCGGCCAAAACCTCGCTCACCCTGAGCGACTTGTCGGGTTCCACTTCTTCAACCCGGTCGCGGTCATGCCCCTCATCGAGGTCGTCAAGACGCCCGACACGGACGACTCGACCCTGTCGACCGCCATGGTGGTGGCACGCAAGCTCGGTAAGAGCGCCGTTATCACGGCCGACCGGCCCGGCTTCGTCGTGAACCGCCTGCTCGCAAAGGTCATGGGCGAGGCTGCACGCGCGCTCGATGAGGGCACGCCGATGCCCGTCGTCGAACGTGCACTCGCCCCCATCGGGCTCCCGATGGGACCGTTCGAGCTGATCGATCTCGTCGGCTGGAAGGTGGCGGCACACGTGCAGGACACGATGGTACACGCGTTCCCCGACCGGTTCTATGCGTCCCAGAACCTGCACAAGCTCGCCGAGGTCGAGGCGCCGCTCGTCAAGTCGAAGCACGGCAAGATCGAGGACCTCTCGAAGGCAGCCAAGAAGGCGATCACGCTGGGCGATCACCAGGTCAGCGAGGCCGAGATCCTTACACGGGTCGAGAATGAACTCGCCGGGGAGATCAAAATCATGCTCGATGAGGGCGTCGTCGCGGCGGCCGAGGACATCGATCTGTGCCTGATCCTGGGTGCCGGCTGGCCGTTCCAGGCGGGCGGGGCAACCCCGTACCTTGACCGTGCGGGGGCGAGCGAGCGCGTCTTCGGTGCGACGTTCCACCAGCCTCCCGTGGCAGGGCACCGCTAGCCCACCGCATCAACGATCAAGCGCCCTACCCCGAGCGATTGGGGTAGGGCGCTTTTCTGTCGCATCCCGACGAGCGGGGGCCCGGCGAAGCCGCCGCCAGGATCGTACCCTGCTGCAGGAACGCAAAAGCCCCACGGGACCGAAGTCCTGTGGGGCTTTTACTAGTGAGTCTTAGTGACCCTCGTGGCCACCCTGCTCGATCTCACCCTTGCTCGGGGGAACGATGCGATCCTCGAAGAACCAGCGGCTGAAGCCGGCACGGAGACGCTCGCCGAACGAGATTCGGCCATTGTCATCGGGGCGCAGCATGAGCGGTGCGTAGTCGTGGTAGCTGACGAGCTCCCACGATTCGTACTCGTCCATGGGCTTGTGCACCTCGACGAACTCGCCGCCGGGGAGCTGCACAATGCGGCCCGATTCGTACCCGTGCAGAGCGATCGCACGGTCCTTCTTCTGCAGGCCGAGGCAGATGCGCTTCGCAAGGAAGTACGCAACGATCGGTCCGAGAATCAGCAGCGCCTGGAGGGTGTGAATCACGCCTTCCATGGAGAGCTGGAAGTGGGTTGCCATGATGTCGGAGCTTGCGCCTGCCCACATCACTGCGTAGAACGTGACACCGGCTGCACCGATCGCGGTACGCGTGGGAGCGTTACGCGGGCGGTCGAGCAAGTGGTGCTCGCGCTTGTCACCGGTGACCCAGGCCTCGATGAAGGGGTAGATCATGACGAGGACAATGAAGCCACCCATGATGATCATCGGCACCAGCATGTTCCATGACCAGGTGAAGCCGAACCACTCGGTTTCCCACCCGGGCGGAATCAGGCGCAGCATGCCGTCAGCAAAGCCGATGTACCAGTCAGGCTGGGTACCAGCAGACACCGGTGAGGGGTCGTAGGGACCGTACGCCCAGATCGCGTTGATCCCGAAGATCGAAGCGATCAAAACGATGACACCGAAGACGATGAAGAAGAAGCCGCCAGCCTTCGCCGCGTACACGGGGAGGACGGGGAAGCCAACAACGTTCTGCTGCGTCTTGCCGGGCCCAGGGTACTGGGTGTGCTTGTGGATAACCACGAACGCGAGGTGCAGTGCGACAAACAGGATAACCAGTGCAGGCAGCAGCATGATGTGCAGCATGTACAGGCGACCCACGATGTCGGTGCCCGGGAACTCGCCACCGAAGAACAGGAACGAGAAGAACGTGCCCACAACCGGCATCGACTTGAGCAGGCCATCGATGATGCGGAGGCCGTTGCCCGAAAGCACATCGTCGGGAAGCGAGTAGCCGGTGAAGCCCTCGGCCATCGCAAGGATGAAGAGAACGAAACCGATAACCCAGTTGAGCTCACGCGGCTTGCGGAACGCACCCGTGAAGAAGATGCGCAGCATGTGCAGGCCGATCGACGCCACGAACAGCAGCGCTGCCCAGTGGTGTACCTGACGCATCAGCAGACCGCCACGCACCGAGAACGAGATGTCCATAGTGGAGGCCATGGCCGCCGACATCTCGACGCCCTTCATGGGGACGTAGGGGCCGTTGTACACGACCTCAGCCATCGTCGCCTGGAAGAACAGGGTCAGGAAGGTGCCCGAGAGGAGGATGACGACAAAGCTGTACAGCGCCACCTCACCCAGGAGGAACGACCAGTGGTCAGGGAAGACCTTGCGGCCGAATTCCTTGACGGCACCGCTGATGCTGGTGCGCTCGTCGATATAGTTTGCCGCGGCTGCAGTGAAACGGCTGGAGCCGTTCTTCGCCGGGGTCTCTGTTACGGTGCTGCTCACTTGAGGCGCTCCCAGAAGCTCGGGCCAACAGGTTCATGAAAATCGCTCTGAGCGACGAGGTAGCCCTCTTCGTCCACCGTGATGGGCAGCTGAGGCAGCGGCCGCTTCGCGGGACCGAAGACCACCTTGGCGTGCTCGGAAACATCGAACTGCGACTGGTGGCAGGGGCAGAGAAGGTGGTGGGTGTGCTGCTCGTAGAGCGCAACCGGGCAACCAACGTGCGTGCACACCTTCGAGTATGCGACGATGCCGTCGTACGACCACGACTCGCGCTCGGGAAGCTCCTTGAGCTCCGACTGATCGAGACGCATCAGCAACACGATGGCCTTGGCCTTCGCATCGAGGAAGTTCTCGCTACCGCCACGCTCTTCAGCGTTGAGCGTTGCGAAGTCCTCGTGAGTCAGGTTCTCGGGAATCACGTGGAATGCCGAGCCGATCGTGACCTCGCTGGCCTTGATCGGGACACCGGATGGGTCGCGCGCCAGGCGCAGGCCCTTGGTCCACATGGTGTTCTTGAGCAGCTCTACCGGATCTTCGTCCTGCGGCGCGAGACCGCGCAGCAGCGTGATGCCCGGGATCGGGAACGCAATCAGTGCACCGATCAAGCTGTTACGCACGAGCGAGCGACGGGAGAAGCCCGACTCCTCGTTCGATACCTCGAAGACCTCAACTGCGGCCTTACGGGTTTCCTCATCACTCGCAACCGGGTGGCGCATATCGATCGACTCGTGATCCGCCATCAGTGCCTTGCCCCAGTGGACTGCACCGATACCTACGGCGAGGAGCGCGAGCGCCATGCCGAGGCCCACGAAGAGCGTGTGGAGCCGAATCGCCATGAGTTCGCCCGTTTCAATCGGGAAGAACATGTAGGCGAGAACAGCACCGAGGCTACCCGCGATCGAGATGTAGAAAAGCGAGTAGACGACGCGCTCTGCCTGCTTCGCCTTCTTCGGATCGAGATCCGTAACGCGCTTGCGGTGCGGGGGAAGGCCCGGATTCTGCACGGCATCGGATGAAATAACGGCGGTTCCCGCCGAAACATCTACCGCTCCGTGGCCCTGGGCGGCGACAACGGCGTCGCCGCCGTTGTTCTTCGCTTCCTCTGCCATGTTGCTCCTTGACTCCTGACTCATGAATTCTTGTCTGCGTTGTCGACTAGTTCGACTTCGCGGTCACCCAAACGGTGAGACCAACGATCGACCCCAGGCCGATGATCCAGATGAACAGACCCTCTGCGACCGGACCGATTGAACCGAGTGACAGGCCACCAACGGCGGGCTGGTTCTCGATGTACTTGAGGTACGAGATGATGTCGGCCTTCTCCTGCGATGAGATGTTCGCATCGCTGAATACCGGCATGTTCTGCGGGCCGGTGATCATTGCTTCGTAGATGTGCGTCGGGGCAACACCGGTCAGAGCAGGTGCGAACTTGCCCTCGGTGAGTGCGCCGCCGACGGCTGCCACGTTGTGGCACATCGCACAGTTGATCCGGAACAGATCGCCACCGTTTGCAATACCGGCGTCATCACTATCTGCCTGCAGGTAACGCGAATCGGGCAGCGCGGGGCCGGGGCCCAGCGATGCAACGTATGCGGCCATCTGCAGCGTCTGCTCTTCGTCAAACTGCTTCGGCTTCACCATGCCCTGGGGGCCCTGGAAAGCGAGCGGCATACGACCGGTGCCGACCTGGAAATTGACCGATGCTGCACCAGCACCGACAAGCGAGGGGCCGTCGGGCGTGCCCTGGGCAGCTGCACCGTGGCAGGTTGCGCAGTTGGCACCGAACAGCTTCTCGCCGGCGTCGATCGTTGCGGGGGCATTCAGATCGATCTCTGCGGTCGCAGAGGTCTGGCTAATGCCGGTGTATGCAGCACCGGTAACCAGCAGTCCCACTCCGACGAGTGCTGCGGTCGCGAGCGGGTGCCTGCGACCAGACTTGCGAAGGTTCTTCTTAGCGCGAGCCATGTTGGCGATAACTCCTGACCCCTACTTGAGGACGTAAATGATGATGAACAGAATGATCCACACAATGTCGACGAAGTGCCAGTAGTACGACACGACAATCGCGGTGGTCTCTTCCTTGCGTGTGAAGTTCTTCACCGCGTAAAGACGGCCGATGACCATGAGGAAGGCTACGAGGCCCAGGGCCACGTGGATGCCGTGGAATCCGGTGGTCATGTAGAACGCCGAGCCGTACGGATCACTGTTGAAGGCGACGCCCTCAGAGACGAACACAGCGTACTCGTAGGTCTGGCCTGAGACGAAGATGGCACCCATGAAGAACGTCAGGAAGAACCACTCAACGGTTCCCCAGTTCTTGGGCCCACGTCCAATCGCACGGGGCTGGTGGCGCTCAGCCGCGAACACGCCCGCCTGGGCCGTGAACGAGGACGCAACCAGAACCAACGTGTTGATCAGGGCGAAGGTGAAGTTGTGCTTCTCGGTCTGTTCAGCCCACAGATCGGGATTCATGGCGCGCAGCGTGAAGTAAATCGCGAACAGGCCCGCGAAGAACATGACCTCGCTGCCGAGCCACACGATCGTGCCGACGGCGACGAGATTCGGTCGCTTCACCGCAGGCACGGCTGACTTGGTATTCATAGTGGTCGTTGTCACCCCTCCATTATGGCTGAAAGTTTGGTGTGCGTTTTCACTTGAAGCGGGCGCGCCGAACTTTCTGCGAGTTTCCTGCCAAGCCTACCGCGTCTGGGGCCCCTCCGTGAACACGGGGCGGGGGTGTCGTTGCAAACCACGCTTATAACATGACGGGCCGTAGATAGGATTGACGCATGATCGACGAGCGAACCTGGCCTACAGTCCTCACAACCCTCCTCCAGCGCGAGGATTTGAGCGTGTCTCAGGCCGAATGGGCAATGTCCCGCTTCATGACCGGTGACGCCACCGGTGCGCAGATTGGCGCATTTCTGGTCGCTCTTCAGGCGAAGGGCGCCACCGTTGACGAGGTCATTGGCTTCCGTGACGCGATCCTGCAGGAGGCACGCCCGCTCAGCTTGCCGGCTATGTCCCTCGACATCGTGGGCACCGGCGGCGATCGCTTCGGCACCGTGAACATTTCGACGATGGCGTCGATCACGGCGGCCGCCACCGGCGTTCCCGTTGTGAAGCATGGCAACCGTGCGGCGAGCAGCCTGTCGGGCTCCTCGGACGTGCTGAGCGCCCTGGGCATCGACCTCACGCTCGACGCCGATGCCCTCGCGCGAGCGTTTGATCGCGCCGGCATCGCCTTCGTCCACGCCGCGCACTTCCTACCCGGCTTTCGCCACGTGGCGCCGGCCCGCGGCGAGCTCGGTATTCCGACGGTCTTCAATTTTCTCGGCCCCCTCTGTAATCCCGTGCGCCCCGAGGCGTCGGCAGTCGGCGTGGCAGACATTGAGAAAGTGCCGATCTTCGTCGGCGTGTTCCGGCTGCGTGGTGCCTCGGCCCTCGTCTTTCGTGGTGATGACGGCCTCGACGAGCTCACGACCACCGGGCACTCCCGCCTCTGGGAGGTCACCCGTGGCGGCCTGACCGAGCACGATATCGATCCCCGAGATCTCGGAATCGCGCGCGCGAACATGCAGGATCTCGTCGGAGGCTCCCCCGACGAGAATGCCCTCGTCGTCCGGCGTGTCTTCGCGGGCGAGCAGGGCCCCGTGCGCGATATCGTGCTGTTGAACGCCGCCGCTGGCCTCGTGGCCTATGATCTCGCGGCCCGGCCGGAGAGCGCTGAGCAGCCGCTGCTTGAGCGTCTCGCTGCGAAGATGCAGGTCGCCGCGACCGCCATCGATTCTGGAGCGGTCGAGCGCAAGCTGGCTGACTGGGCTGAGGCGACGAGTACTCACTAGCCCAACACACGGGCGGGCGCGACAAGCGCCCCCCGTGTGAGCTGCGCTGCCGCCGAGAGCAGGACCCGGTCCCGGTACTCGCCCTCGAGATAGCCCGCGGCATCGAGCTGCTCACGAATCTTCGGGCCATGATCCGGATCATTCGCTGTCGCGATCGCCTGATAAACCAGTAGCGCGGCGGCCTCACGACTGTCAGTGTCCGACGGGGCGGAGCTCAGGAGCTCACACGCCCCATCGAGACAAGCGAAGAACAGCTCAGGCTTACCGCTGAAGTTTGCGTATACATGCGGCTGGGGCACCCCTGCGCGCGCTGCGATGCGGGCGGTGGAGGTGCCGTGATAGCCGTACAGGCCGAACTCGTTGAGTCCGGCCTGTAGGAGGAGTGCCCGGTTTTCGCCGGGCTTGCGGCGGGCGCGACGCTCGGTCACGCCACTAGCCAAGATCGAGGATCTTGCGGTAGTGCTCGCCCACCGGCTCGAATCCTCGGTGGTTGTAGAACGAGCCGATGCGACCCGTTGAAGCCGAGAGCTGACGAACGCCCCGGCCCATGCAGTAGTGCTCGTTCGCCTGCATCAGGCGATCCCCCACTCCGTGCTCGCGGGAGGCTTCGTCGACGACGATCTCCTGCAGGTGGGCGGTGAGGCCCGGAGCGTGGAGCAAACGAGAGACCGTCATCAGTGAGTAACCGACTATCCGGGAATCGAGCTCGGCGACAAACAGGACGTTTGTTTCCTGCTCGCGGCGCCGCAGAATGTTATCGAAGGCGACGAGAAACTCGTCGCGCCCAATAGCTTCGCGGCCGGTCTGAAACTGGCGCGCCAGCGCGAAGACGGACGAACCGTCTTCGCGCTGGCCGCGACGAATGTTGATGCTCAAGGTGTGGATAACCTAGCGAGCGAAAACGCCGCGGTAGTACTCGTATACCCAACCGACCACGGCAATCAAGAGCACCGGGATCATGAAGAACGAGAACCAGAAGTTGAATCCAATAGCCAGACCCATCAGCGTGAACGCACAAGCGAACGCGAGGACGAGGGGCCACCAGCTCCACGGGCTGAACTCACCGAGCTCAGGATCCGCGTCATCAATGTCGGCCTCGAGGCGATCCTGAGGGGTCTCACCCGGCTGCTTCTTGATCACCAAGAAGAGGTAGAACGCGATGAAACCGGTCAGTGCACCGCAGAGGATGAGCGCCGTTCCGCCGGCCCACTCAATGGTGCCGTGGGAGATGATGTTCCAACCGATGTACGTGGCTGCAACAACCGCGAAGTAGGCCGTGAGAATCGTGAAGATTACAGCATTTGCCTTCATGTTACTTCGTTACCTTTCCGCTCTACTTGCTCGGGGCGAGTTCACGCCCGGGCTCGGGCTGCTTAACGCCGCTGACCTCAGGGTGGTTCAGGTCGAACGCGGGCGATTCGGTACGAATGCGCGGGATCGACGTGAAGTTGTGGCGCGGCGGCGGGCAAGATGTTGCCCACTCCAGCGAACGACCGTAGCCCCAGGGATCGTTGACCGTCACCTTGGGAGCACGGCGGGCCGTGATGTACACGTTCAGGAGGAACGGGATCATCGAGGCACCGAGGATCATTGCGCCGATCGTCGAGAGCTGGTTACCCCACGTGATGCCGTCAGACGGCAGGTACGTGTAGTAACGGCGAGGCATGGCCATGACACCAAGCCAGTGCTGCACGAGGAACGTGGTGTGGAAGCCGATAAACAGCGTCCAGAAGTGAATCTTGCCAAGGCGCTCGTTGAGCATCTTGCCGGTCCACTTGGGCCACCAGAAGTAGAAGCCAGCGAACATTGCGAAGACGACCGTACCGAACACGACGTAGTGGAAGTGAGCCACAACGAAGTAGGTGTCCGAGATGTGGAAGTCGAGCGGGGGCGATGCCAGGATGACGCCCGTGAGTCCACCGAAGACGAAGGTCACGAGGAATCCGAGCGACCACAGCATGGGCGTCTCGAAGGTGATCGAGCCGCGCCACATCGTGCCGAGCCAGTTGAAGATCTTCACACCGGTGGGAACCGCGATCAGCATGGTCATCAGCGAGAAGAACGGCAGCAGCACGGAGCCGGTGACGTACATGTGGTGCGCCCAAACCGTCATCGAGAGCGCAGCGATCGAGATCGTTGCGTACACGAGCGTCTTGTAACCGAAGATCGGCTTACGGCTGAACACGGGGAAGATCTCGGAGACGATGCCGAAGAACGGCAGCGCGATGATGTACACCTCGGGGTGACCGAAGAACCAGAACAGGTGCTGCCACAGCATGGCTCCACCCTCACCCGTATAAATGTGTGCACCGAAGATACGGTCAGCAGCCAGGCCGAACATCGCCGCGGCAAGCACGGGGAATACGAGGAGCACGAGGATCGAGGTGATCAGCGTGTTCCAGGTGAAGATCGACATACGGAACATGGTCATGCCGGGAGCACGCATCGTGATGATGGTCGTGATGAAGTTCACGCCACCGAGGATCGTGCCGAAGCCGCTCACACCGAGGCCGAGAACCCAGAGGTTACCGCCCACACCCGGTGAGAACGTGACATCGGATAGCGGTGCATACGCGAACCAACCGAACGATGCTGCACCCTGGGGCGTCAGGAAGCCACCGACAGCGATGAGCGAACCGAACGAGTACAGCCAGAACGCGAACGCGTTGAGTCGCGGGAACGCGACATCCGGAGCGCCGATCTGGAGTGGCATCAGGACGTTTGCGAAGCCAGCAAAAAGCGGCGTTGCAAACATCAGCAGCATGATGGTGCCGTGCATGGTGAACAGCTGGTTGTACTGTTCCTTAGTCGCGACGACCTCGAGGCCGGGCGCGAACAGCTGCGCGCGGATCACCAGTGCCATCAGGCCACCGATGAGGAACCACACGAAGGAGCTGATCAGGTACATATACCCGATCACCTTGTGGTCCGTGGACGTTAGCCACGAGACAATGACGTTGCCCTTCTTCATTGCTTTGCCTTACCCCTTAGTACTGGTTCTCGTTCTGGGACTTGGCTTCATCGCCGTAGAATGCCTCCTGGTTCGGGTTGAACTCCACGCTCACCTGCCCAGTGTTGCCTGCATCGCGCAGCGAAGCGACGTATGCGTCGTACTCGTCCTGCTCAACGACGTTTACCTCGAAGAGCATCATCGAGTGGTACTCGCCACACAGTTCCGCACACTTACCCATGAACGTGCCGGTCTTCTCCGGCGTAATGCTCATGTAGTTCGTCTGACCCGGAATCATGTCCTTCTTGTACAGGTACTCAACGACCCAGAAGGAGTGGATGACGTCACGCGTCTCAAGACGAAGCTCGGTGGTCTTGCCCACCGGCAGGTAGAGGACCGGCATGGTCTCTTCCGTTGCTTCGCCCTCGGCGTCGGTCTGCACCTGAACGCCCTGGAAGTAGACATCATCATTTACGTAGTTGAAGTCCCACGCCCAGCGCTTACCAACAACCTCGACAACGTTCTCGGGGTTCTCGTAGCGCTTCTCGATGGATGCCTGCTCCTGCGCGGTGAACGCGAAGAAGCCGAGGACCAGAAGCACAGGCACAACCGTAAAGAAGGTCTCGATCGGCATGTTGTACCGCATCTGCACGGGCAGGCCGGTCTGGCCCTTCCGGCGACGGTAGGCGATAGTCGCCCAGATGATCAGACCCCAGGTGATTGCACCGATTACGAGCAACACAATCCAGGAGGTCACCCAAAGACCGGTGATCCCGTCCGTGTGGTTGGTTGCACCCTCAGAGCCTGCAGGCAAAAATCCCCGCTGCTGCTCCGGGGTACAGCCCGCGAGCAGCAGGGCTGCCGAGAGCGCGACCGGAGCCGCGACCCATTTCATTCGACGATTGGAACGCACCGCATACCTTTCGAAACATTTCTCGCCCCCTCTTTATGGGCAGGCGAAGCTGATTACTCCCTGTTAGCTTAGCGCGAAGCTGAGCGTTCCCCGAACCACGCGCGGGTGTCGCGCGCAGATTTCGAAGCAATTTCTGGTTTAGCCGAAGCTATCGCCACACGCGCAGCTGCCGGCAGCGTTCGGGTTATCGATCGTGAAGCCCTGCTTCTGGATCGAATCCTCGAAGTCAATGGAGGCACCATTGAGATAGGGCACGCTCATCGCGTCAACCACCACTTCAACGCCGTCGAAGTTTGCGACCGCGTCATTCTCGAGCTCACGCTCGTCGAAGAAGAGCTGGTAGATCAGCCCAGAACAACCGCCAGGCTGCACCGCGATGCGCAGGCGAAGATCGTCGCGGCCCTCCTGCGCGAGCAAGCTGCGCACCTTGTCGCGAGCAGTCTCGCTCAGCGTGACGCCGTGGGCGTGTTCGGCCACCGGCGTCGAACCGCCAGCGTCTAAAATTTCCGTGCTCATGGGCACTCCTCACCCTCAATGCAAGTAACACCTCCACTCTACCCCGGACGTGCGAATTGGGCCCGGCCAAGCACGGTAGTCTTGGGCTGGTGCGGCTAGAGCCGCGTGACCGTTACATACTGTGCGATATTTGCACCCAGTGGAGAGGACAGGCCTTGGTGAAGAAGGGCGCTGAAGACGCGAGCAACTTGGGCGAACCCGAGGCCACAGTCGGCAAGGGACGCCCGACGCCCTCGCGCAAGCAGGCGCAGGCTGCCAATGCTCGCCCGATCGTGGGGTCAAAGGACAAGGCCGTTCAGAAGCAGCTGCGTCAGCAGCAGAACGAATCCCGCGAACGCGCACGCATCGGCATGATGCAGGGCGAGGAGCGCTATCTCGGTCCCCGCGACCGTGGCCCGCAGCGCCGCTACGTACGCGATTACGTCGATGCACGCTGGAACCTCGGCGAACTGCTTATTCCGATGATGCTCGTCGTGCTCGTCATGACGTTTATTCCGGGCATTATGCAGCTAGTCAGCCTGTTCGCAATCTGGGTCTTCGTTGGCCTCGCGATTATTGACGCTGTGATTCTGGGCTTCACGCTCAAGAAGAAGCTTGCGGCCAAGTTTGGCGAGGCTCAGGTGCAGCCCGGCTTCCGCTGGTACGCCGCGATGCGCGCGTTCCAGTTCCGCCCGCTGCGCATGCCCAAGCCGCAGGTGCGCCGCCGGCAGTACCCCGAGTAGGCCACAGCCGCTCAACGAATCAGCCCCGAGACCAGGGGCTGATTCGTTAGGCCGTGTTGTTAGGCTGCGTTGCCGCGAAAGCCCAATCGCTTCAGTCCACGGTTAATGTGTGCGGCCCAGAGCGGCCCCTCGTAGATGAACGCGGTGTACCCCTGCACCAGCGTCGCACCGGCGGCCACCCGCTCGTACACGTCGTGTGCGTCGGCGACGCCCCCGACTGAGATCACGCAGAAGGCGGGGTCGGGTGCGACCTCGCGGATCCGGCGCAGCACCTCGAGCGACCTGACTCGCAGCGGCTCCCCTGAGAGGCCACCCGCGCCCATCTCGGCGACGCGCGCGTCGCTCTCGTTGAGACCGTCGCGAGAAATCGTCGTGTTCGTCGCGATGATTCCGTCGAGCCCAAGGCGCAGGGCGAGTTCGACGATTCCGTCGATCTGAGTGTCGTCCATGTCGGGAGCAATTTTCACGAGCAGCGGGGTCTCCCCCGCCGCGCGCTTGACCTCGGCGAGCAGCGGTTCGAGCAATTCGACCTCTTGCAGCCCCCGCAGCCCGGGCGTGTTGGGCGAGCTCACGTTGACAGCGAGGTAGTCAGCGATCGGCGCGAGCCGTTCGGCGCTCCACACGTAGTCCGCGGTGGCGTCTTCGACCTCGGTGATGCGGCTCTTGCCGATATTGACACCGATGACGGGACGGTGGCGCGACATCCTTGCCCGTTCCACGCGCGGCACCGCTGCGGCCGAGCCGCCATTGTTGAAGCCCATGCGATTAATCAGGGCGCGGTCGCCCACGAGCCGGAATATGCGCGGCTTCGGGTTGCCGTCTTGGGCGTGCTTGGTGAGCGTGCCCACTTCGACGTGCCCAAAGCCGATGGCACCGAGGCCCAGAATTGCGGCGGCATTCTTATCGAATCCCGCCGCAAGCCCGAACGGGCTCGGAAACACGAGCCCGAGCGTGCGCACGCGCAGTGCCGGGTCGGGCGCGCAGAAGCGTGCGAGCAGCGGGCGCACCGCGGGGGCCGCCTGAATCACTGCGAACGCGAGGTGGTGCGCGCGCTCGGGATCCACGCGCCGCAGCACGGTGTTGAACAGTGCCGGGTAGAACCGCATCTCTGTGTTACTCCTGATCGTTGGGGGTGGGGCTCGGGTGTGCGCGCAGCTCTGCAATCGCTGCGTCGAAGTCGGCGAGCGACTCGAAGGCCTGGTAGACGCTTGCGAAGCGCAAGAACGCGACCTCGTCGAGCTCGCGCAGGTGCGGCAGCACGGCGAGCCCAATCTCGTTGGCGTCAAACTGCGCGATGCCGGTGCCGCGCATGGACTCCTCGACCTGCTGCGCGAGCAGCGCGAGGTCGGCGTCGGTGACGGGGCGGCCCTGGCATGCCTTGCGCACTCCCGCCATCACCTTCTCGCGGCTGAAGGACTCGACCACGCCTGAGCGCTTAATCACGGTGAGGCTCGCGGTCTCGGTCGTGGTGAACCGCCGGCCACACTCGGGACACTGGCGGCGGCGGCGAATCGAGAGACCGTCGTCGGCCGTGCGCGAATCGATGACGCGGCTGTCGGGATGCCGGCAGAAGGGGCAATGCATCTTATGCCTCCCCTTCAAACCGCGCGCTGACGGCCTCGCCGTGCGCGGGCAGCCCCTCGGCTCCTGCCAGCGCCAGCAGCGGAGCCTCGAGCGTCTTCAGCGTGTCGCGGTCGTAGCGCACGATCTGCTGCGGCCGGAGGAACGTGTGCGCGCCGAGCCCGGAGGCGAAGCGGGCGGTGCCACCGGTCGGCAGGACGTGGTTGGATCCTGCGAGGTAGTCCCCCAGGCTCACCGGGGTGTAGCTCCCCACAAAGATCGCGCCGGCGTCGGTAATGCGGGCGAGCACTGCATCGTCGTCGCCGGTCTGAATCTCGAGGTGCTCGGGGCCGTAGGCGTTGCTCACCCGCGCGGCAATCTTGAGATCGTCGACGAGGATCACGGCCGACTGCGGGCCAGCTAGCGCGACCGCCACGCGCTCGGCGTGGCGCGTGCGCGGGGCACGGGCGGTGATCTCGGCGGCGACCCGCTCGGCGAGCTCCGTTGAAGTGGTCACGAGCACCGATGCCGCAGCCTCGTCGTGCTCGGCCTGGCTAATCAGGTCGGCGGCGATGAAGCGCGCGTCGGCCGACGCGTCGGCGATCACCATGATCTCCGTGGTGCCGGCCTCGGAGTCGATGCCGCACAGCCCGCTGACGACGCGCTTGGCCGCGGCCACGAACACGTTACCCGGGCCCGTCACGACGTCGACGGGGTCGAGATTGATTTCGGGCACACCGTGGGCAAAGGCAGCAATCGCGCCCGCGCCGCCAATGGCGTAGACCTCTTCGATGCCGCAGAGCGCTGCTGCCCACAATACCGCGGGGTGTGGCAGCCCGTCGTTGTCGCGCTGAGCCGGCGACGCGAGGGCCAGCTCGGGCACGCCAGCGACCTGTGCCGACACTGCGTTCATGATCACTGAAGACGGGTAGGCGGCCTTTCCGCCGGGGGCGTAGAGCCCCACCCGGGAGACCGGCTGCCATCGCTGCGTAATTGTCGCGCCGTCACTCATGTGGGTGATCTGCGCGGCGGGCACCTGGGCGGCCGCCCCGCGACGTAGGCGCGCGATGAGTTCGGTGAGTGCCGCCTCGATCTCGGGCGGGCAGTCGGCAAGCGATCCCTGGATGGCCTTGACCGGCACACGTAGCGCGTGGCCCGACACACCGTCAAATGATTCGGCCTGCTCGCGCAGCGCAATCTCACCGCGCGCAGCGACGTCGTCAACAAGCGGGCGCACGCGCGCCACCGCATCATCAGCGCTCAGAGCGGCCCGGGGAACCAGCCCCAGCAAATCAGCTCGCGAGAGCACTCGGCCCCGCAGATCTATCGTTCGCATCACCCGTCCAGTCTACCGGGGCGGCGGGGCTCTCCCTGCGCGGCAGCTATCCCTCTGCAGCGACCATTCCCAGCCACGCGAGCTCACGCACGCTGGAGATCAGTGCCTGACGGGCAGCCGCCTCATCCACCTCGAGCAGTGTGGCGAGGGCATCCGCAATCTGGACGAGCGTCAGATCGCCGTCACACGCTCCGAGCGCCGCCGCGAGGAGCGGGTCGGCCGCTACCCGACGCGAGATGGGTCGCTCGATCGACAGCGAGATGGCGCGCGGCGCCTCGACACCGGGCTCGTGCTCCCGGTGCTCTGCGACGGCGGGCTCTCGCACCCAATGCGCCTCGAGCACCTCGGCGTCAGTCATGCGCGCGGCGCGCACGCCAGCTTCGAACGCCGCCGCGAACGCGCGGCCGGTCTGCTCCGTGGTGATCGCGCCGGCAGCCTGCTCGAGGTGCACGAGCGGCTCTCGCTCGGGGCTCGACGTGCGGCTGATCCGGATCGAGCCCAGCCCGATGCTCACCACGCGCCGAGCCTCGAAGTCGTCGAGCCAGGCGGCGAGCTTGCGATCGTAGCCCGCGCTGCCCGGGCGTTCCCCGCCGTCTCGGGCCCACATTTGCGCGTAGCCGAGCGGGTCGAGGCGGTCGCGCTCGATCACCCAGGCGGCGAGCCCGGCCTGCTTCGCCGCGGCGACCCAGCCGCGCACGCGCTCGAGGCCGTTGCCGCCCCAGGGGCTCTCCCAGTTCGCAAGGCACACGAGCACGCCTTCGGGTGCGAGGTGCTGGGCGCCCTGGCGCACGACGTCGGCGGCCAGATCGTCGCCCGCGCGGCCACCATCCCGGTATTCGTAGACGGGCTCACCAGCAATGCGGGGCGTGATCACGAACGGCGGGTTCGACGCGATGAGCACAAATTCCTCGCCCGCGACCGGCTCGAATAGGCTCCCCGCACGAAACTCGATGCGGTCAGCGAGGCCGTTCAACCGGGCGTTCAGTCGGGCCATCGCGAGCGCACGCTCGGAGATGTCGGTGGCGACGACGCGGTTGCTGCGCAGCGCGAGATGCAGGGCCACGATGCCGCAGCCCGTGCCGAGATCGAGGGCGGCCCCGTGCACGCCGCCCGGGGGCAGCTGTGCAATGAGCGAGCGCGTCGCGCCGCCGACTCCCATGACGTGATCGGTGCGCGCGGGGCCACCGCGCAGGTGGTCATCAAGGTCTGAAACGATCCACCAGTCTCGCGCGGCTAGCTCAGCCGCGGCGTCGACCGCGTCGTGCACCGTCACCGCGTTGAGTGACCTGGTTGCGCTGAGGTGGCCGTCGGCGAGCTTCGCAAGTTCGAGGACTATGAGCCCCGCACTCCCTACCCCGGGCAGGGCCTCGTCAACCAGCGCTTGGAGCACGCTCTCGCCGAGCAAGAACAGCCGCGTCAGCGTCGCGAGCGGTGAGACTTGCCGATGCCCCAGCACGCGCTTGGCCGGCAGCATCGTGCCCGCCTGACGGGCACGATCCGCCGATTCTCCCAGCAACGTCTCAATGGCGGCGGTCGAAAAGTCGGCGCGCGCGAGGTCGGCCGCGAACAGGTCAAGAAGATCGTCAGTCACTCGCTCAAGCGTAGTGGTTGCCCGCTACGGGCAGTTGCGGGGAATAGACAGGGAGCCAAACTAGTAGGTGGCTGTAACTATTACGAGGCCGCATCAATTTCGCACCGCCGCAACGGTGTCCCTGTGGGCTATCAGGGGCGGCTCCCCTTAGTAGGCGATGGTGAGCTGCGCCCGCCGATGCTCGCCACTTTCGATCTCGTCAACGATCGCGACACCGAAGTCGGCGCCCGAAATTGATGAGTTACCCTCATCATCCGTGAGCAGCACATCGCCGCCCACCCGGTAGTCGCCCGTGTACTCCCCTGCCGCCCAGGGCCCAAATGTGGCGGCAGGGCTGACGTAGAACCAGTCGAGTGTTGGTGCGCCGGCCCTCAGGTCTGCGAGCACGTCGCGCATCTCGGTCGCCTCGGGCTTCGCCTCCGGTGAGAAGTCAGGCGAGTTCAGCAGTAGGTCGCCGCCCGCGCGTTCGAGCAGGCTTCCTGCGCCACCAATGACGCCGAGTCGCACGCCAGCCTCGGCGGCCTCGGCCGCGAGCTCGGCAATCGCCGGGCGCACACGCCCCAGCATGTCTCCCCGAGCCGACACCGCGACAATCGCCACCTCTGCGCCAGCGAGCGCGCGGCCACGATCGGCCGCATTTTCGATCGTGCCGAGCAGGTAGTGCACGCCTCCGATCTGTTCGGCCGGCTCGTGGCGCGAGAGGCTGACGACGTCATGTCCGGCCACCACGGCGGCCTCCACGATGTGTCGGCCCGCGTATCCGCTGCCACCAATCACTGCGATTCTCGTCATCATCGACCTCCCAGCGGGCCCGGGTGTGCCCTCTTCCTTCACCATACTCCTGCACTCGGGGCCCCGCGCTAGTGCATCCCTCGATCGCTTGCCCGCACCGGTGATGGGAGTCGGATTTCGCCCATCAAATAGGCGTCAGCCGAAGCGGCCGCCGAGCGCCCCTCCGCGATCGCCCACACGATGAGGGACTGACCCCGGCCCGCATCACCCGCGACAAACACGCCGGGCTCCGCCGTGGCGAACCGGTCGTCCCGTGCCAGCGCGCCCCGCCCATCGGTGTCCAGACCGGTGACCGGCTCCGCACCCACGAAGCCCATCGCGAGCAGCACGAGCTCGGCCTCAAGCAGCCGTTCGGTGCCAGGAAGCGGTTCGCGGCCGCCCGCCGTGAACCCGGTTTCGGCTACCCGCAGACCCGTGACCCCGCGCTCATCCCCAGTGAACTCGACCGTGGAGGCCAGGTACCTGCGATCTCCGCCCTCTTCGTGCGAGCTCGAGACCTCAAAGAGGTTCGGGTGCGTGGGCCAGGGCTGCCCCGCAGTGCGCTCGGAGGTCGGCTGGCGCCCGATGGCCAAACTGGTGACGCTCGTGGCCCCCTGGCGCAGGGCGGTGCCTACGCAGTCCGAGCCCGTGTCGCCGCCGCCAATCACGACCACCCGCTTGCCGCGCGCGTCCAGATGGTCAGGCGCGTCCCCCCGCGTCGCCACGGCGTGATTCGCCGCCGTCAAGTAGGGCATGGCGTGCACGATGCCGGCAAGGTTGCGCCCCGGCAGCGGCAATTCGCGCGGCACGGCGGCGCCGGTCGCCACGACCACCGCGTCAAAGCGCCGCCGCAGCTCGGGCCAGCTCATGTCGCGGCCGATCGCGACCCCGCAGCGAAACCTGGTGCCCTCGGCCTTGAGCTGGCCGATGCGCCGTTCTACCAGCTGCTTGTCGAGCTTGAAATCGGGGATGCCGAACCTGAGGAGCCCGCCGGGTTCCTCGTCGCGCTCGAACACGACAACCGTGTGACCCGCGCGCGTCAGCTGCTGCGCTGCGGCCAGCCCCGCGGGGCCCGAGCCCACGACGGCTACCCGCTTGCCGGTGAGCCGCTCGGGCGGGTGGGGCGTCACCCAGCCGTGCGCGAACGCCTCGTCGATGATGCTGTTCTCAATCTGTTTGATTGTGACGGCGGGCTGATTGATGCCGAGCACGCACGCCGATTCGCAGGGGGCGGGGCAGGCCCGACCCGTGAACTCCGGGAAGTTATTGGTCTCGTGCAGCCGCTCGATGGCCTCACGCCCACGGCCGCGGTGCGTCAGGTCGTTCCACTCGGGAATCAGGTTGCCGAGCGGGCACCCCTGGTGGCAGAAGGCGACGCCACAGTCCATACAGCGCGAGGCCTGGCGGGCCACGATCTCGGGCTGGGCCGGATCGACGACCTCCCGCCAGTCACGCAGGCGCAGCGCGACCGGCCGTTTCGGGGCGAGCTCACGCTCGCGCACGGTCAAGAATCCATGTGGGTCAGCCACGGGTCGCCTCCAAGATATCGTTCCAAACGGTTGCGCCGTCGGGGTCCTGCCCCGCGGCGTGCGCGCGTTCACGCACCTCGAGCACGCGAGCGTATCCACTCGGGACAACGTGGGTGAACCGCGCGAGGGTGCGCTCGCGGTCTCGGTCGAGCTCGGCCAGCAGGTGCCGCGCGACCGGTGACCCAGTTTGCTCGAGGTGCCGACTCATGAGGCTCACCACTCGGGCCTCGAGGACGTCGCGAGCGGGCCGCTCCGCAAGGCTCCCGAGGCAGAGGGATCCGGATCCCAGTTCGGACGCGTTCACGTGCGCGGTATCCAGGTCGAGCACAACGGCCTCGCCGCCCGACATGCCCGCGCCGAAGTTGCGGCCGGTGGGTCCGAGGATTAGGGCGAAGCCGCCCGTGAAGTACTCGAGGGCGTGGTCGCCGACGCCTTCGACGACCGCGATCGCGCCCGACCCGCGCACGAGGAAGCGCTCGCCGACCTCGCCCGAGATCCAGAGGTGGCCGCTCGTGGCCCCGTACCCGATCACGTTGCCTGCGATCGTGCCGACGGGCCCAGCGGCGGCCTCGGCCGGGTGGGGGCGAATCACGATCTCGCCGCCCGAGAGCCCCTTGCCAACGTAGTCGTTGGCGTCTCCGGTGAGGCGCAGCGTGATGCCGGCTGGCAGAAAGGCTCCGAGCGATTGCCCGGCCGAGCCCGTGAGGGAGATGTCGATCGTCTCGGGGGCCAGTCCATCGGCACCCCACCGCCGGGTCACCTCCGATCCCAGCAGCGTGCCGACCGCGCGGTCGGTGTTGCCGACGGGCAAGTCGAAGATGCGCGGTTCCCCTCGGTCGAGTGCGCCCGCGCAGTCCGCGAGCAATGCGGCGTCGAAGTGCTCCCCAACCCCGTGTTGCTGCGCGAACCGGTGGCGCCTGCCGACGGCGCCCGTGTCAGGGCCCCATAGCAGTGGGGTGAGGTCGAGCCCGTCCGCTTTCCAGTGCCGCACGGCGTCGTCGACGTCGAGGGCTGCCGTGTCGCCGACCGCCTCGTCGAGCGTGCGGTAGCCGAGGGAGGCGAGCAGCTCACGCACCTCCTCGGCCAAGAACATGAAGAAGTTGACGATGTGATCGGCCTGGCCGGTGAAGCGCGCACGCAGCTCGGGGTTCTGGGTGGCGACGCCCACCGGGCAGGTGTCCAAGTGGCAAGCGCGCATCATGATGCAGCCCGAAACCACGAGCGGGGCCGTCGCAAAACCGAACTCCTCGGCGCCGAGGAGCGCGGCGATCACGACGTCGCGGCCCGTCTTGAGCTGCCCATCGACCTGCAACACGACCCGCTCCCGCAGTCCGTTGAGCATCAGCGTCTGCTGCGCCTCGACGAGGCCGAGCTCCCACGGCGACCCCGCGTGCTTCAGCGAGTTCATCGGGCTCGCGCCCGTGCCGCCGTCGTGGCCGGATACCAGGATCACGTCTGAGAGCGCCTTGGCGACGCCCGCGGCGACGGGGCCGATGCCCGACTGCGACACGAGCTTCGTCGAAATACGCGCGGCCGGGTTGGCGCGTTTCAGGTCGTAGATCAGCTGCTTCAAGTCCTCAATCGAGTAGATATCGTGGTGCGGAGGCGGCGAGATGAGGCCCACCCCCGGGGTCGCGTGCCGGGTGCGCGCGATCCAGGGGTACATCTTCGTGGGCGGGAGCTGCCCGCCCTCCCCCGGCTTCGCGCCCTGCGCGAGCTTGATCTGGATCTCCTCGGCGCTCACGAGGTAGGCACTCGTCACCCCGAAACGGCCAGACGCGACCTGCTTGATCTTGCTGCAGCGCTCTGGGTCGGCGAGTCGCTCGGGCGTCTCCCCGCCCTCTCCCGTGTTGGACTTACCGCCGATCCGGTTCATGGCGATCGCAAGGGTTTCGTGCGCCTCGGGCGAGATCGAGCCGAAGCTCATGGCCCCCGTGGCGAACCGTTTGACGATCTCGGTCGCGGGCTCGACCTCGGCGATATCGACCGCGGGACGCTGCGGCGAGAGCGTGAGCAGCCCGCGCAGCGTCATGAGCCTAGACGCCTGGTCGTTGACCCGTGCCGAGTACTGGGCGAACAGGTCGCGGCGGCCCGTGCTCGTTGCATGCTGCAGCTTGAAGATCGTCTCGGGGTCAAACAGGTGGGGCGCCTCACCCCGCCGAAACCGGTACTCGCCCCCCGTCTCGAGCCGCTCGTGGACGCGGGGCGCGGTGTCGTCGGGGTAGGCGGCGCGATGACGCACCGCGACCTCGGCCGCAAGCACGTCGAGGCCAACGCCGCCGAGTTTCGTCGCGGTGCCCGAGAAGTATCGATCCACGATCTCGCGGCCAAGGCCGATCGCTTCAAACGCCTGGGCACCGCAGTAGGAAGCGACGGTTGAGATGCCCATCTTGCTCATGATCTTGAGCATGCCCTTGCCGAGGGCCCGGATCAGGCGCGCGGTGGCCTCGGACTCGGTGAGCCCTTCGATCACGCCGTCGCGCACCGCGAGCCCCACGGTTTCCATCGCGAGGTACGGGTTGACCGCCGCCGCACCGTAGCCGATGAGTGCGGCGACGTGGTGCACCTCCCGCACGTCGCCCGCCTCCGCGATGAGGGCGACCCGCATACGCTCGCCCGCGCGGATCAGGTGGTGGTGCACGGCCGACACCGCGAGCAGCGACGGGATGGGAGCGAGGTCCTTGTTCGAGTCGCGGTCTGAGATCACCACGAACTCGGCGCCCGCGGCGACGGCCGCGCTCGCCTCCCGGCACATCTCGTCCACGCGCTCCGCCAGCCCGCGGGCGCCGAAGTCAACGGGGTACAGCCCCCGAATGGTGACGGCACGCTCGGTGAGTGGGTCCTCCCCGAAGTGCTGGATGCGGGCGAGCAGGTCGCCATCGATCACCGGGAAGTCGAGCACCACCTGGCGCGCGTGCTCGGCCGACTGGGTCAGCAGGTTCAGTTGTGGCCCCATGCCCGCGCGCAGGCTCGTCACGAGTTCCTCGCGCAGCGCGTCGAGCGGCGGGTTGGTGACCTGCGCGAACTGCTGCACAAAGTAGTCAAACAGCAGCCGGGGCCGCTCGGCCAACACCGCAATGGGGGTGTCGGTGCCCATGGCGGCGATCGGCTCGATTCCGGTGCGCGCCATCGGCTCGAGCAGCAGCCGCACCTCCTCCTCCGTATACCCAAACGTGCGCTGTCGGCGCAGGATCGAGGCCTGCGGGTGCACGAGGGGCTCTCGCTCGGGTTCGTCAGCCAGCCGGATCCGGCCGTGCTCCAGCCAGGCTCCCCAGGGGGCCGCTGCCGCGAGTTCGGCCTTTACCTCGGCATCATCCCTAATTCGCCCGCTTGCGAGATCCACTGCGAGCATGCGACCCGGGCGCAACCGTCCGCGGTGCGCGACGCGCTCGGGGGCGATGTCGAGCACCCCGGTCTCGCTCGCGATGACGAGGAGTCCATCGTGCGTTTCGAGGGTGCGGCCGGGGCGCAGCCCGTTGCGGTCGGTGAGCGCCACCAGCTCCTCACCGTCTGTGGCGATCATCGCGGCGGGTCCGTCCCAGGGCTCCATCACGAGCGAGTGGTACTCCAGAAAGTCGACGAGGCCGGGATCAAGGCTCGGCTCGTTCTCCCACGCCTCCGGCACCATCATGGCGAGCGCGTGCGGCAGCGACCGGCCCGCGCGCACCAGGAGCTCGAGCACCTCGTCAAAGCTTGCCGAGTCGCTGCCGCCCGCCGAGCAGATGGGCAGAAGCTGCCGCACGTCGCCGAGCGCTTCTGACTCGAGTTGGGCCTCGCGGGCCCGCATCCAGTTGCGGTTGCCCCGCACGGTGTTGATCTCGCCGTTGTGTGCGACCATGCGCAGCGGCTGCGCGAGGTGCCACGACGGAAACGTGTTGGTCGAATAGCGCGAGTGCACAATGGCGAATCTGCTGGCGAACCGCGGGTCCCCCAGCTCGGGATAGAACGCGGGCAATTGCAGCGTGGTGACCATGCCCTTGTACACGATCGTGCGAGCGCTGAGCGAGGGCAGGTAGCAGCCCGTCTCGTGTCCGATGCGCTTGCGCGTGCGAAAGGCGTGCCGTTCGAGCGCGGCCCCGTCGAGCGGCACGCGCGCGGGCGCCAGAATCAACTGCGAGATGTGTGGCGCGGCGTCGGCCGCCGCGGCCCCCAGGCCCGCGGCCTCCGTGGGAATCTCGCGCCAGGCCACCAGGCTGAGGCCTTCCTCGGCCGCGATCGCCTCGATCCGGTATCTGGTGGCCCGGCGCTCCGCCGCTCCAGCCGGCAAAAACACGTGGCCAGCGAGGTACCCGCCCGCGGGTGGCAGGGTGGCTTCGGGATGTGACGTTGCGAGCTCGCTCCGGATCAGGGCGTCGGGCACGTCGGTAAGAATGCCGGCGCCGTCGCCGGTTCCCGCGTCAGAGCCGACGGCGCCGCGGTGCTCCAAGTGTGCAAGGGCGTTCAACGCGAGCCGCACGGTGTCGTGGGTGGCTGTGCCGGTGAGCGACACGACGGCAGCGAGACCGCAGGCATCGCGTTCCTCTGCCGGGTTGTAGAGCCCAACGGGTTCGGTGGGTTGGCGTGGGGCCTGTGCTGGGTTGGCAGTCATCGCCGTCCCCCTTCTGGTGGTGGGACTACGGCGGCCCATTGGGGCTGGCGCGGCGCTCAGGACGTCGGTGTCGCGGCGAGGCACGTCAGCGGGAGTGCCACACTATCACCAGAAAATTCGGTCAGTTGACGCCCTAGCCCACACCGTCGCTCATTTGCGGCGCCTGAATACTTCCTCACCGAATAATCTACATTTCTCACGACAGTTCACCGAACGGCGCCAAGAACCTTTACACGCCGGAAACACTTCTGGCGCGTCCCCGAAACGGGAACGCGCCAGAAGTGACAGCCAGGTGTGACGCTACTCGGCTGCGCCGAAGCTCGACACGTCGCCCACGAGGCGCGTGTGATCTGCGGGGACGGGCTCGACCGCAGCGAGCGCAACCTCGGCGGCGAACTCGGCCACGTTGTAGAGTCGACCGGCCTGCTCGCGACGATCCTCGAGCGCGCCCGGGTTCATGCGGTTCAGCAGTGTCGCGGTGACCGTGCCCTCGATCATGTCGCCCGACACCACCACGAACTCGATGCCGCGCTCAGCCAGGCCAGCGATGCGCTCGCGCAGCGCGTCCTCACCCGCACGCTTGGAGCGTGCCACGGGCTCGTACTCGGGCATTGTGGGCGTCGTGTTGATGAAGTGCGCCTGGTGACTCGTCACAAACACCACGCGGGATCCCTCGCCCATGAGCGGCAGCGCCGCGTCAAGCACCGAGAGCTGGGCATCGCGGTTGAGCTTGAGGGCGTAGTCCTCAGCCATGCCGCTCTCCATGCCACCCGAGGCGTTCAGCACGAGCACGTCCAGGCCGCCGAAGGCCTCGCGCACCGCGTCCATCATGCCAGCTACCGACTCGGGGTCGGTCAGGTCAGCGCCCTGCACAAGGGCCTGCACGCCAAGTTCACGCAGCTGCGCCGCGAGCTTTTCAGCACGCGGGGCCTTGTTGCGGAAGTTCACGACTACGTCGGCCCCCGCCTCAGCAAAGTAGCGTACGGTGTCGGCGCCCACGCCACGGGAAGACCCGGTTACCAGGGCGCGCTTGCCAGCGAGGCTGCCAGCTTCAAGAATCTGTGTCACCAGAACTCCTCAATTCGTTTGGTTCACGTCACGACAACCCTACTGGAACGTCCATGCAGGTACGCCGTCACACATGGGCCTACCGCTTCGCCTGTGATCCCGGTACGCTGCAACAAATGGCAGTGGACACAATGTGTGCACGTGGCGAGGAGGTCCAACATGGCCGATCGTACGCTCCGAGGAACACGTATAGGCGCGACAAGCTTGCAGGGCGAAGAGGGCGTCAAGCTCTCCCCCCGGCGAGGCGTGGAGTATCTCACCGAGCGCGGGGAGAGGTTTACCGTACTGTTCGATGCAGACGCTGAGCCCCCCGCAGAATGGTACGAACAGAAGACCGGAGAACTCGGTTTCCTCGACGACGAAGCGGGCCGCACGGCGCGCACCGAGTTCGAGGACAAGGCCTCGTCTCAGCGCACACCGTGGGACATGCTCGTCGAGCGACGCAGCATCGAGGAGCTCGAAGAACTCCTCGATGAGCGGCTGCAGTTGCTCCGGGCGCGGCGCGGCACCAAGAAATAATGCCGCGCCTCCTCTAACTACGAGGCGTTCGCCACTTCCACGTCGGCAACCTTTGCGGCGGGGACGACTGGTGGGCGCCCCTTGGCGTCCCGCCAGCGTTGCTGGGTGCCTTCGGCGATCCGCTGCCACGAACGGTCGCGAATGAAGATCGCGTCAATCGCGATCATGGTGAGCGAGAACCACGGCAGCCCCATCACGACGCCAATCGCAATGTGGAAGCTCAGGATTCCGGCCAGCGCGATGAGCCGGGTCGGGCGCGTGAGCAGCATGAGCGGGAAGCCGATTTGAATCAGGATCGAACCCCATGCGGCGATGGTGACCATCGGCCCCCACGTGGTGAGTAGATCCGAAAGAACCGGCCAGTTACCAAAGCGCATGGTCTGCAGCGGATCGTAGACGGCCCAGCCGCCCGCCCACGGCGCGCCCTGCGCCTTGTACAGGCCTCCCGAGACGTAAACGAAGGAGACCTGCGCGACAAGCGCGATGAGCGCGAGGTTGTGCAGCGCCGTGCCCAGCTGCTTGGTTGCCGAGCCATCGGGGAACCACTCCCCGCGCTTCGCGCGTCGGCGGGCGTCGAGGGACCAGCGCGCGGCCGGATCGGCGAAGAACATGAGGATCATGGCGATGCGCTGCATGTTGTCGCTTTGATCGCCGACCATGTCGTTCATCTCGATGAAACTCACCCAGCCGATAAAGAACAGCGGCAGCACGATCCGGAATCGCCAGCCGAGGATGAACAACACCGCGAGACCGATCAGGGCGATGTAGCAGACCGTGAACCAGAAATCGTTGCCCGCGACCCGGTTGAACAGGCTGAATAGCCAGATGTTCGGGAAGTCGCTGATGGGCGCTGTCAGTTCGCCGTTCCAGGCGGAGCCGGAACCAAAGGTGTAGAGCCTGGTCCCGAAGTTCGAGAGCATCAGCCCCAGCATGGCGAGGCCGAAGACCATGCGGGTCACGGCGAGGCCGTAGAGGACCTTCTTGCCCCCAAACAGCCAGTTGTCACACCACTCGACCACGGCACCGATGGTATCGAGGATGGAGTTCCACACTGACACGATGGTCAGGCCAATAAACGCAGCCAGGCGCGCTACGGGAGTTCTGGAGTCGCTCACTGGGTGATCCTCTCGAACTGCGCGCGGAAGGTGCGCCCAAAGTTCTCATCATTCTGGCCCGGCTCCACGAGCAGACCGCGCCAACCAGACTCGGTCATCATGGGGGCGGGGCGCTCGGCGTCGGGGTTGTGGCGCTCGGCAAACGGAACGATGTTCTGCCGGCTCACACGAAACTGCACCTGCTTCACCCCATCGCCCCAAATCGCACGTGCGACCTGGGTGGCGTACAGGGTAGACAGGCGCTCCTGCGCGAGCTGCTCAGCCACTGCGGTCTCATCGGCCTCGTCGCCCAGCAGATCCGATCCATCGCCGGCCACCGACCCCTGCAACAGCGCGTTGTAGAGGTCCGCCTCCCAGGTCTCGCCGGTGAATGCCTGTGCGACCGTGTTGCGCTGGCTCTCGCCGAGCGAATCGTAGGCGCCCTTAAAGTTCGACGCGACCTCAGACGACTGGATACCAGCGCGCGGCGGAAAGAGGTTGTACTGGATCATGGAAAGCTCGACGTCGGTGGTACTCACCCACCCGGTTTCAATGTCTTGCCCGTCTTCCTCGATCACCGCGCGCACGTTGAAGTGGTAGTCGCCGTTGATGGGCTCGGGGGCAAACACACTCCATGACTGCCCGAAGAACGGAATCATGTACGAGGTGAGCATGTTGCCGGGAACGACCTCGCGCAGCGGCGAGTAGGGTGCGATCCACAGGAATGAGGCGAACACCTGCCAGGCGGTGAGGATCGTTGCCAACCCCACGAGCACACGCACCCACGGCTTCACCTTGCGCGGCACTGGCGCGGCACTGGCTGGCATCTCGGGGCCGTTCAGCTCTGCGGCGGGTATCACTTGCTCTGACTGTTTCATAACCGCTTCAGTATCAGTGCTCATGTCTGCTCCCCGAGCTGTCCTCGTTCGCTGGCGCAGATCGTCGCGCCTGCGCGGTGATCTGCGCGCATCACTCATGCGCGCCTATTCGTGGCTCCTCAGCTAGCGTACACAGCGAGCACTATCCCGAGCAGCCTTGCGCACCGTGTGGCGTGCCGGTTGGGCTAATTTCGCCGCGTGATCCGGCCCGCAAGCATCGCCCGCACGAGCCCGGCAGCGCCCGCCACACACCACAGCGCCGCGATCCAGGCGCCCAGCTCAGTGGCGGGCGTACTTCCCTGGGTGAGCGGGACCGTCGCGACCATAGCACCCGCGGTGTACGGTGTGATGGTCGCCGCGTCCGAGCCGTCGGGCAGCACGATCGCACTCGTGCCCACCGTGGAGATGTTGACGAGCGCGCGCCCCGTTTCGACGCCCCGCAGCCGGGCGATGGCCAACTGCTGGGCACTTTCGTCGGTGCGACCAAAATCTGCGTTGTTGGTCTGCGCAAAGATGATCTCTGCGCCGTCACCCATCATCGCCACGGCCTGCTGGTCAAAAATAATGTCGAAGCAAATGGCGAGCCCGGCGCGAGTGACGCCCGCGGCCGTATCGACGTCGAACGCCGCGGGTCGTTGCCCGGGCGTGTAGTCCAGTTGGACGAGGTCGACGAGATCGGGCACGAGCGCGCGGAAGAATTCACGGTTGGGCATGTACTCAGCAAAGGGCACGGGGTACCGCTTGTCGTAGCGCTCGGTAAGAGGCCCCTCGGGGCCCCACACCAGGGTGCTATTCGTGAAGATGTCGCCCGGATCGCGCAGAATCGACCCGACTACGATGGGCGCCTGCGCCCGCTGGGACAGCCGCGCTACGCGCTGGCTCCCCAGTACGTTGTCGGACAGCGCAAACTCGGCACTGTTCTCGGGCCAGACGATCACGTCGACGCGTTCGCCACGCTCCTCGAGGTCGGTGAGGAGCGCGTCGGTCGCCTCGATGTGGCCTGCCAGCACCGCCCCCGACTCGCGATCATCAAAGATCGCGGACTTCGAGTTCCCCTGCACCGCCGCGACTCGCAGCTCGCCCTCACGGGCCACCGGTGCCGGCGGCACGAGCGCCGCGACCAGCGCCAGCGCGAGCGCGCTGGCACAGCAGGTCACGAGCCGCTGACGTGAGGGGCGCGCGAACCACGCCGCCACGCACACTGCGCTGACGAGCGCCACGAGCCCCGAGAGCCCGGCGAATCCCAGCCACGAGACCGACTGCAGCAGCGGGCCGTCCGCCTGCGTGTGCGCGAGCCTGCCCCACGCAAACCCACCGTAGGGCACGAGTCCCTGCAGCTGTTCGCGCGCGACCCACAGCCCTGCGACCGCGAACGCGAGCCACGTGATGCCCGGGAGTCTGCGGGTGACGAACGCCGCGCACAGACCGAACAGGGCGTACCAGGCGATCATGAGGATGCTCAGCGCGAGCCACGGCACGGGGCCGAGGTACAAGGTGAGCCACGAGATCTGCGGCAACCAGAACCCGGCACCTGCCGCGGCACCAAGCCCTACGGATGCCCACCCTCGCTGCCGCCACAGCGCCGCGAGCACCAACGCGACGGCGGGAAACGCGGCCCACCACCAGGCGAGGCTCGGGGTTGCGGCGTCGAGCAGCAGGCCGCCCGCGACCGCGGCTGGCCAGGCCAGCCACCAGGGCAGTGGCCTGCGTACGTTGCCAGTCACGCGCCGCTCGAGGATTCCACGATGCCGCGCCGGATCGACCGCTTTGCGGCCCGGGCCGTCGTGCCCAGCGCGGTGAGCCGATCGTAATCGTCTCCCACCGCGTTTTCGCACGCCTGGGCGATCTGATCGAGCAGGTCGATCGTTTGCTTGGCCCAGCGCACGAAGTCGCCCGCGCCGATTCCTGCCGACTCGAGCAGGTTCTCGATCGCTTCTCCGCTGGACCAGCCGTGCATGGTCGCGGCGAGGCCGGCGTGCGGCATCTCGGTGCGCGGCAGACGGTGCCCGTCGGCAAGGTCGTCGAGGCGCGCCCAAATGTCGATGACACGATCGAACGCACGGGCGAACACGGCACCGCCCGGGAGCCTGTTTTCACCCTCATCATCGCGACGGGGCTCGTAGCTCAGCACGCAACACATGGCGGCGAGGCCCTGAGCGTCGAGGCCGGCGAACGCCTCCTCCCGCAGCGCCTCGGCCACGAGCAGGTCGCGGTCGCCGTAGATCCGGCGCAGCAATTGGCCCCAGTGGGTGACCTCGGGATCAGCCAGGGTGCCCTGCAGGTAGCCGAGTTCGGTGAGCATCGAGACCACGCGGTCGAACGTGCGCGAGATCGTGCCCGTGCGGGCCGCGATCTGGCGCCGGCCCCGTTCGAGCTTGCGCCGCATCTTGCGGGCCCGGTCCTCCCAGCGCTGCAGGTCAGCACCAGTCGCGCGTGCCACTGCCTCATCGTACCCTCTGAGCGAGTCCTGCATCGCCCGCAGCTCGCGTGCTTCGCCGACCACCGCGCGGTCGGTTTGAAACTGTGCGAACGAGAGCTCGAGGGTTTCGCGCACGCGATCGGCGCTCATGCGTTCGAGCAGGTTCACGGCCATGTTGGGGGTGGGGCGGAAGCTGGAGCGCACGGGGAACGAGCGAGCGCCGGCAAGCTGAGCGAGCTCCTCCAGCTCGATCCCGTCGCTCCACACGACCACGGAGTGGCCCTCGACGTCGATGCCCCGGCGGCCTGCCCGGCCGGTGAGCTGCGTGTACTCCCCCGAGGTGAGCGGCACCCGGTCGACGCCGTTGAACTTATCGAGCCGTTCGATCACCACGGCGCGCGCCGGCATGTTGATGCCGAGGGCGAGCGTCTCGGTCGCAAACACGAGCTTGACGAGGCGTCGCTGAAACAGCTCTTCGACGACGGATTTGAAGGTAGGGAGCAGCCCCGCGTGGTGGGCCGCGACGCCTCGCTCCAGCCCCGCGAGCCACTCGCGCACGCCGAGCACGCGCCGCTCTTCCTCGCTCATGTCGCGCACGGCCTCGCTCGCGCGGGCCCGGATCTCGGCACGCTCTTCTCGGGTCGTGAGCGAGATGCCCTCAAACAGGCACTGGCGCACGGCCTGGTCACACCCATTGCGGCTGAAAATAAACACGATGGCGGGCAGCAGGCTCGTCTCGTCGAGCGCACGAGCAATGTCGGCGCGCGAGATTCGGCGCGTGCGCCGCACTGGAGCCCGGCCGCGCGAACGGTCGCCCCGGCCGCCGCGCCCACGCCCGCGACCGCCCGAGCCCTCGAGTTCGCGCAGCTCCGGGTTGATGCGGCCGCGTGCGGCGATCTCCCCGTCGCGGCCGACGAACAGCGGCGCGAGCTGCTTGCTCGTGAGCACGTGCTGGTAGAGCGGCACCGGGCGGTGCTCCGACAGGATCACATCGGTGCCGCCGCGCACCGCGTGCATCCAGTCACCAAACTCCTCGGCGTTGGACACGGTGGCAGACAGCCCGACGAGCCGCACGTGGCGGGGCAGGTGGAGAATGATCTCCTCCCACACTGCGCCGCGAAACTTGTCGCCAAGGAAGTGAACCTCGTCGAGTACCACGAAATCGAGATCAGCGAGCCTACCGGCGCGCGCGTGCGACTGCTCACCGGCCGGGGGCGTCTCGACGCCCTCGGCATAAATCATGTTGCGCAGCACCTCGGTCGTCATCACGACGATCGGGGCGTCGCCGCGCACATTCACGTCGCCCGTAAGTAGCCCCACCTCGTCCTCGCCGTACTGAGCGCACAGCTCGTGAAACTTCTGGTTCGACAGTGCCTTGATGGGGGCGGTGTAGATAATGCGGGCATCGCGCTCACGGCGCGCGAGAAACACTGCGAACTCCGCGATCGTCGTCTTGCCGGATCCCGTGGGGGCGGCGACGAGGACGCTGCGGCCCTCTTCGAGCCTGGCGCATGCCTCCCGTTGAAACGGGTCAAGTCCGTAGGGCAGTCGTCGTTCAAACTGTTCGAGTGCCGATTCGGCCGGCGGCAGCTCGCGCGTCACGGGCGCGACCTCGCTCACGCTGCGCCCTCGGTGCGTGAGTTGTCATTGAATTCGTCGAGGCCGTACTCGGCGAATTCCTTCGCTGTTCGCTTGTCGACCCTCCGGTCGTGTAGAACGGCCACTCCCGCCGCAAGGAAGTACAGCACCACCATGGGCGCGGCGAGCAGGAACATGCTCATCAGGTCGGCCGCGGGCGTGGCGATGCCCGCGAACAAGATGATGAGCAGAATGGCCACGCGCCAGCTCTTCAGAATGGACTGCCCGCGCACGACTCCAATGAAGTTCAGCAGCACCAGTAGCACCGGCATGACGAACCCGATGCCGACCGCGAGGAGCAGCTTGATCGCGAAATCGAGGTAGCTGCGCGCGTTGAGGAAGAATGCGTCCTGATCTGGCTGGAAGCTCGCCATCAGACGCACGATGTTGGGCAGCACCATCCAGCCCGCGTAGGCACCCCCAAGGAAAAGGGGCACGGCTGCACCCAGAAATCCGACACCGTAGAGCTTCTCGCGTCGGGTCAGACCGGGCGCAAGGAACGCCCAGATTTGGTATAGCCACACCGGCGACGCGAGCAGCACCGCGATGAAGAGCGAGATCTGTACCTTGGTATCGAACGCGCCGGTGATGTCACCATAGGTGATCATTGCTTCTCGGCCCTGCTCACCGAGCGACTCGATGGGCTTGCGCAGGATCTCCCAAACCATGGGCGACAGGAACCAGCCCGCCACGAGCCCGACCGCGATGGCGATCGCCGCATACATCAGGCGTTTGCGAAGTTCAACAAGGTGCTGCCCGAGGCTCATGCGCCCCTCGGAATTGCGCCCCTGGCGCGCCTGTTTTGCCATTGGCTCAGTGTATCTCAGCGTCCGCTGTGGACGTGCCAGGCGCGCACGCGGGTCGAGTCACTCACGCGTCGTACGCTGCGAGCGCGCGGCTCGCCCAGTCGTACACGTCGGCGCGAGCTTGCGGAGGCGATTCAATGACGATGCGTCCGGGGGCAACGCGCATGAGCTGCAGCGCCAATGCGCCGTGCCACGCGTCGATGGCGACGCGCAGATATCCCGGGCTGGATTCCTCCAGCACGCGCGGCGCAAACCCCGCCAGTGCGGGAAGGCTCGTCGCGGGCACCGTGGCAATCAGTTCGGAGTACCCACCCGGCTGCGGGGCCCGCACGTCGGTGGGTGCCTCCGCAGTTGCTTCGGCGGTTGACTCGGCAGCGTTCATTGCGCCGAGCCTCAATTCGGTGATCTGTGCCACGCGAAAGCTGCGCTCGGCCTGGCGGTCGAAGCAGTGGGCACGCAGATACCAGGCGTCGCCGTCCTGGGTGAGCCCCAACGGCCGCACCCGGCGCTCGGTTGCCACCCCCGCGGCGTCGCGATAGCCGAACCGTGCTTCGCGCCCGTCGCGGAGTGCATCGACGAGCACCGCGACGCGCGAGTCGGCGGCATCCTGTTCGAGCGACAGCGCGGGCGTCGGGCCGCCGAGCGCGTTCGCGAGCTTGTTGGCCAGGGCCTCGGCGCGCACCGCATCCGCGGCGGGAAGCAGCGGAGTGAATGCGTGCAGCCCAGCGAGCAGCGCCGCGGTTTCCGCCGGGGCAAACCGCGGCGCCGCATCGACGGCGATCATCTGGGTGAGGCGCGCCTCATCGCGCAGCTCGAGCGCATCCCAGTCGATGTCGAAGAGATCCTCGTGCTGGTAGCGCTGCGTGTCACCCGGCACGCCCGCCGTACCGAGAAACCCGATCAGCTCGCGCACCTCCTCGGGGGTGGTCGCGAAGCGTTCCGCCAGCTCGGCAACGGGCACCGCATCGCGTTCGCGCAGGTACCCCACGAGTGAGAGCAGCATGACGACTCGGTCGGCCGAGCTCGCCTTCGGGCGTGCGGCTGGGCGTGCGTGTGCGCTCATGCGTCTCCCCCATCATCGTCAATCGGATCGTGCGCGTCGGGGGCGTGCCCCGCCGCGATCGCGCGTAGCGCCGACATGACGAGCTCGCGTAGCTCAGGGGGCGACACGACAGCAACGTCAGGGCCAAACTCGACGAGCTGAGCCGCCAATACGTGGGCGTCCAGGTACGGCAGTTCGACGCTCACGTCGCCCGCGGGCGCTGCCTCGCTACCGGGGGCATCGGAGTACGGCGTGAACCGGGCCTCGGCGACCGATCCGGATCGCACGCGCAACACCGCTTTCTGCTGTGCGGCGAGCTCGCCCAGCTGGGTGACGAGTGCGCCAGCGAGATCCGGAGCGCGCTCGCGCAGCTCAGCCGGGATGGTCGCGCGTTCGGTGCGCACCGCGCCCGAGATGCGAGCGAGTAGAAACACGCGGCCCGCGTCGCGGTCCAGATCCCAGCCCATCAAATGCCAGCGGCCCTGGGCTCGGTGCAGCGCGAGCGGGGCGACGCGTCGCGGGTGCGGAGTGTCCCGATCCGGGTTCGTGTACGCGAACGTGACCACCCGGCCGTCATCGATCGCGCGCTGCAGGTCGCCCGCCCCGGGCTCAATGGGCCCGAGCTTTGGGGCGACGCCCAGGTGCTGCACGTCGAGGCCCGAGCCGAGCGCCTCAAGCTTGAGCACTGCGTGACGCGATCCCTCGCTCATGCTGCCGTCGCTCCAAGCGATGGCAGCGAGCCGCAGCAGCGTCAGCTCGTCGGCATCGAAGCGCAGATCGGCGGGAAACTGGAGCCGATCCTTGGAGATCCGGTACCGCGTGAGTTGATTATTACCCGGCTCGAGCGGCGAATCTCGCGTCTCCACCTGGATGCCGAGAGCGCGCAGCTGCTCCTTGTCGCGCTCGAACTGCCGATCGAGCGCGGTGTTCTCGCCCCCGACCTCGTAGCGGTCCGAGTAGCCGTAGACCGAGCGCAGCAGGTCTCGCTTGGTCGCCCCCTTGGGGCTCACGACGAGAGCGAGTACGAGGCTGAACAGCCGCTGCTCGCTCGGAACCCGCGAACGAGCCGACACGTTTCGGGCCTAGTTCACGCCGAGAATGTCAATGACGAGCACGCGGGGCGTACCGCCCTTTACGTTCTCGACAACGACAACCTGCGAGCCCACCTGCTGCCCGGTCAACGCGGTGCGGTAGGTGAAGCCCGACTGTTCGATCTGGTCCTCGTTGCCGAGACCCATCAGGCCGGTGTTCCAGGAGTTCGTGCGCTCGGTGCCGTCCCAGCCCACCTCGAGCACCTGCGCGATGATGTTGTTCGCCTCGGTCACCGTGGCGCCCTCGCCCTGGATGCGCACGGCGGCAGTGGTGCCCGCCGGTGCATCACGCGGGGGCAGCACGACGCCCGGGCGACCCTCGTCGTTCGTGACCACTGCGGGGTAGCCGTTGGGCAGGCCCTTAACCTTGCCCTGCACCGCGAGCGGGCTGACCGACTCAACATCAATGACACCGATGACACCGGTCTCACCCTTGCCGCCGAGCTGCGTCGCGAGCTGGGCACTTTCGGCGGGGCCGAGCGCGAGCACGGCGCGATCGCCCGCCGCGAGGCAGCGCACCGACTCGCTCAGCGGGTTCGGCTGCTCCTCATCGATGAGCAGAAACTCGGGCGAATCGGACGTGCCGAACGCGGGGCTCTGGTAGACCTGATCGCCCGTCGCTGCATCGAAGAATGCCATGTTGACGCCCACCAGCGACTGCTCGACGGCAACGACCTGGCGGTCGGCGGCCTCGTCGACCACAGTGCGCTGCGAGGTGTTGATCACCACGTCGTCGGGCACCGAAATGGCGGGGTCGGCCTGAAAACCGCCCCCGACCTCCACACTGTCACTCAGCGCGCCCGGCTGCATCAGGGGCGTGCAGTCGGCAGCGGCCTGCTGCGCGCTGCAGCCGGTGATCCCGGCGATGAGCAGCGCTGAGACTGCAGTGGCGGGAAGAACTCGACGAAGCATGGGCACCTCTCGGGGAAACCTGTGGGAACTCGGCCATCCTATCGAACCGAGCCTGATGAATTTGACGCGCGCGCTGTTTAGGCTTGCGCGTCGGGCTCGCTGGGTAGGGCACCCCGCTGCTCGGCAAGTTTGGTAGCCTCACGCGCCTTCTTGCGCAGAATCTTGTCGCTCTTGGACCACTGGCCGACGGCCTCGGGAGTCCAAGTGTGCTCTGCGGCCGCCTCGTCGCCCGCCAGATCGGGCAGCCAGGTGCCCATATCGGCGTCCGAGAACTCGGACTTTGAGGCACGACGCTTGAGCGACGGGAGCTTCGTGTCCGGCGCGAGCCTGCGCGCAGTAATGAGGAAGCCGGTGTGGGCGACCATCCGGTGATCGGGGCGCACGGCGAGGCCCTCGACGTGCCATCCACGCACCATGGTCTCGGAGGATTGCGGATGGGTGAAGAGGCCGCTGCGGCGGATCTCCTCGGCGGTGCGCGACAGCTGGGTCACGGTTGCGACGTAACAGATCAGCACGCCGCCGGGGGCAAGCGCATCGGCGGCAACATCCACGCACTCCCAGGGGGCGAGCATGTCGAGCACAACGCGGTCGATGCTGCCTGCCTCGCACGAGCTGGGCAGCGTCTCTTGGAGGTCGCCCACCGTCACGGTCCAGTTCTCTGGAGCGGCGCCGGTGAAAGCCGCGGCATTCGCGCGTGCGACATCCGCAAATTCCTCGCGGCGCTCAAAGGAGAAGAGTCGGCCCGTTGCGCCGATGCCGCGGAGCAGGTGCAGCGAGAGCGCCCCCGAGCCGACGCCGGCCTCAACGACGCGAGCGCCGGGGAAGATGTCTGCCAGCGACAGAATCTGCGCCGCATCCTTCGGGTAGACGATGGCCGCGCCGCGCGGCATCGACATGACGAAGTCCGACAGCAGGGGGCGCATGGCGAGGTACTCTTCGCCCGTGTTGTTCACGACCACCGAGGCATCGGGCAGGCCGACGATCTCCTCGTGCTTGATCATGCCCTTGTGACTGTGGAACTCCCCACTGGGCACGAGCGTAATGGTGTTGAGCCGCCCCTTGGGGCCGGTCAGCTGCACGCGGTCACCGAAGCCGAGGGGGCCGCGCAGCGCGGGGGCGGCGTCGGTGGTCTCCGCATCGGTGGTCGCGGTGTCAGGGGCGTTGAGGGTCGAATCGCTCACGCGGTTACTCCAGTCCCGGCGAGGTCGCCGGCATCGTACGGGTGGGTGGCGCGGATCGCGCGAAAGCGCTCCGCAAGTGTATGGGTGGTGTGGCCAGAGAGCGTCGGCCAGATCTCGTGCGCCGGGGAATCCTCGAGGCCGAGCAGATTCGGGATGCCGATTGCGACGGCGCCCGAGGCGCGCGCCGAGGTGACGCCGGGGCGCGAGTCCTCGAGCGCTACGCAGGCCTCAATCGGAACGCCCACGGCGGCGGCGCCCCGCAGGTAGGGCTCGGGATGGGGCTTCTCATGGGTCACCTCGTCGCCCGCAACAACGGCAACGAACGTCTCCTCGGGGAGCAACGCGAGCACTGCATCGGCGATAGGGCGCACCGACATCGTGACGAGCGCGCTGGGCACACCTTGCTCACGCAGATCCGCGAGGAGCTCGAGGGCGCCGGGGCGCCACTCGGGGCCGAGCTCCTGCAGGCCTGCAATCACGCCGCGCGTCCACTCGTCAAGAATCTCGTCGACGCTCATCTCGACGCCCAAGCCTTGGAAGAGCTGGGCGGCGGCACGCAGCCCCGACCCGATCAGCTGATCGCGCACTTCGTCGGTGAGTTCGATGTTGAAGCGGCTCAGCATCGCGACCTCGACGTCAAGCCAGAGCGGCTCGGAGTCAATCAGGGTGCCGTCCATGTCCCACAGCACCGCGGCGGGTGCGTTGTCAATACGTGTCTGGCTCATCCGCACCAGTCTACCGATCTCAAGCCGATATCCTGGTTAGGGCCCGCTCGCTGCTGTGAGGGTCGACCCGTTTAACTGTCAAGGAGCCTCGAGTGCCTGATTCCCCCCGCCCCACCCCGCGCGTGCTGCTGGCCGCTTTTCAGGGCTGGGGAGATGCAGGTGAGGCCGCCACTGACACGCTGCAGCACCTGTCGCTGCTCCTGGGTGCTGAGCCGCTGCACACCATCGGCGCGTCGGGATTCATCGATTTCCAGGCCCATCGCCCCAAGCTCACCCGCGATGCGAACGGCGTTCGCTCGCTCGACTGGCCCGATACTCGCCTGTTTGGGCCCGTGGCCCGGCCAGCGAACGAGCAGCCAACGCCCGAACCGCCGAGCACCGAACAGGCCGAACAGGCCGACCCCGCCGAGCAGGGGCACCAGCCGGTGCAGCCCGAGCGCGTGAGCCGCATCGACGGCTCCCCCGTAACCGAGCTTTACCTACTCGCGGGGTACGAGCCAGCTCATCACTGGCAGGATTTCGCCGACGAAATCGTCGACCTCGTCGACACCTGGGCCATCGATACCGTCATTCTCATCGGCTCGCTGTATGCCGAGGCCCCGCACTCGCGCCAGATCGCGACGACGATCACCTCCGAAAACGCCGCGCTGCGGGAGACCGCGGGCGCCGAGGAGAGCGACTACGAGGGCCCCATCGGCATTTCCACGGTCATCGAGCTCGCGCTCGCGGCGGCCGACGTGCCCACGCTGTCACTGTGGGCGCAGGTGCCGCACTACGTGCATTCCGCGCCCTCGCCCAAGGCGACGCTCGCGCTCCTCGACAAGCTCGAGGAGCTGCTCGACGTGGTGATCCCCCGCGGCGCTCTGCTCGAGCAGTCAAACGAGTGGGAGTCGAACATCAACCGCATCGCCGAGGGCGACGACGAGATGTCGCAGTACATTCGTACGCTCGAGCGCGCCCGCGATGAGGCGCTCGCGGCGGGCACCACGGGTGACGCGATCGCCCTCGAGTTCGAGAAGCTGCTGGGTGCTGCGCCCGGGGAGACACTCCCCGGGCCGCCGCATCCGCGCGATCTCAATCTGGGCCAGGATGTGGGCCAGGATCCGGATCAAGATCAGGGCCCGGCGGCGTCCGAGGCTCCCTAGAGCTCGACGCCCAGCAGGGCGAGCACCGCGTCCTTGATGAGGGCGGGGTCGTCGACGCCGCGGTCGAGAGCTGCGTCGAGGGTCGCGAGCATCACGGTCGTGTCGAGGTCGTTTGCGAGGGCGGCTCGCAGCTGCTGCAGTACCGTCTCGGCACTGGCAGGATCGCTGCCCGTGCGCTCAAGCCCGGCGCGCCAGGCTTCGAGGCGCCGCGTAGCGGTCTCGAGGTCGCCGTCGTGCCACTCCCACTCCGAGCGGTAGTGGTGCGCGAGCAGGCCGAGCCGAATCGCCGAGGGGCATGCGCCCCCGTCGAGCAGCTTCGACACGAACACCAGGTTGCCGCGCGATTTCGACATCTTGTGGCCGTGGTAGCCCACGAGTCCGGCGTGGCAATAGGCGTGCGCGAGCGGGGTGCCCGTGAGCGCGGTCGCGTGGGCGGCCGTGAACTCGTGGTGCGGGAAGATGAGGTCGCTGCCGCCGCCCTGCACCGTGAATACGCCCCCGAGCGCAGCGGTCGCGATGACCGAGCATTCGATGTGCCAGCCGGGGCGGCCGATGCCCACGGGGCTCTCCCAGCTGGGCTCGCCCGCGCGGGCAACCCGCCACAGCAGCGGATCGAGCGGGCCACGCTTGCCCGCGCGCTCGGGGTCGCCGCCGCGCTCCGCGCTGAGCTCGAGCATCAGGGCGCGGTCGTAGGGTGCCACGTCGCCGAGACGCCACTGCGAGTCGCGCTCGGCAGCGGCCGAGTCGAAGTACAAGTCCTCGCTGCCGGCGTGCAGCGCATCCTCGGTGGGCACCGTGTAGGCGAGGCCGCGTTCGCGGAGCTCCAAGACCGCCTGGGCGATCTCGTCAATATGCTCGGTGACTGCGATGTAGTGCTCGGGCGGAATCATGCCCATGCGGTGCATGTCAGACCGGAACAGGCCGATCTGATCGTCAGCGAGGTGGCGCCAGTCGACGCCCGTCGCGTTAGCTCGCTCGAGCAGCGGATCATCGATGTCGGTGATGTTCTGGGCATACACGGTCTCAATACCGGCGTCGCGCCAGGCCCGCTGCATGATGTCGAACGCCAAGTAGGTGAAGGCGTGGCCCAGGTGGGTCGCGTCGTACGGGGTGATGCCGCACACGTACAGCAGCGCCTTATCGTCAGACATGGCGGGGTGTTCCAGCCGCCCCGTCGCGGTGTTAAACAGCTTGGGCACGGTGCCCTCGCCGGGCAGTGCGGGGATTACGGGCGGGGTCCAGGTTCTCACTGTGCTCCTCCTGCGGTCTGAGCGATGGCCGTGCCGCCATCAGCGGTGAGCACACCGGTGACGAGCAACACGATAATGACAATTCCAAGTAGCACGCGGTACACCACGAACGGCATGAAGCTGCGCTTCGAGATGTACTTCATGAAGAGGCCAATGACGACGAGCGCGATGAGGAACGCGACGACCGTTGCGAGGGCGGTGAGGCCCATGGGGGTGGGGCTCACAGGCGCCTTGATCGCCTTCACCAGCTGGTAGAAACCCGAGCCAAACACGGCCGGGATTGCCAGCAGGAATGAGTAGCGTGCCGCAGCCTCGCGGGTGTATCCCATCAGCAGGCCGGCGGTGATGGTGCCGCCCGAACGCGAGACACCGGGGATCAGTGCGAGGGCCTGCGCGAAGCCGTATGCAAGGCCGCGCTTCCACGTCATGTCCTTGATGTCACGCTGCTTGCGGCCGACACGGTCGGCAAGCCCAAGCAGCAGGCCAAACACGATGAGGGTGATCGCTGTAAACCAAAGTGAGCGCAGCGTCGTCTCGATCTGGTCCTGGAACACGAGTCCGAGCACAACGATCGGCACCGTGCCGATGATGATCCACCAGCCCATGAGGGCATCGGGATCCTTGCGCGGAAGTTTGCCCATGAGCGACTGGTACCAACGCCCAATAATTCGGGTGATATCGCGCCAGAAGAAGACCACCACCGCGGCCTCGGTGCCGAGCTGGGTGATCGCGGTAAACGCGGCCCCGGCGTCGCCGATGCCCATCAGCTCACTCGATATGCGCAGGTGTGCGCTCGAGGAGACGGGCAGGAACTCGGTGAGTCCCTGAATAATTCCGAGCAGGATCGCCTCGAATATTCCCATGGTTTCCTTTCAGGACGCGGTGTGCGCCTTCCGCGGGCATTGCGGCCGCGCACCAGAATAGCCCACCCGCGCAGTGTGCCGAGTGACAGCTGCGGCGTGGGTGGGCCGATCGTTAGTAGCTGCGCAGCAGATCTACGAGCACGCGGTGACCGAAGTCGAGCGCGTCGAGTGGCACGCGCTCGTCGACCCCGTGGAACATCCCGGGAAAGTCGAGATCGGCGGGGAGACGCAGCGGGGCGAAGCCGTAGCCCGTGATGCCAAGCCGCGACAGCGACTTGTTGTCGGTGCCTCCCGAGAGCAGGTACGGCAGCACGCGGGCCTCGGGATCGTGGCGCGTGAGGCTCGCCGTCATCGCTTCGATGAGCTCGCCCGAGAATGGCACTTCGAGGCCCACATCGGAGTGGACGATCTCGATCTCGATGTCGTCGCCGACGATGCGCTGCACCCGCTCGAGGATTCCGCTCTGCTCGCCCGGCAGCGACCGCACATCGACGAGGGCCTCCGCCGTGTCGGGAATCACGTTGTGCTTGTATCCCGCGTCGAGCACCGTCGGGTTGCTCGTGTTGCGCAGGCTCGCCTGGATGAACCCGCCGCCCTTGCCGAGTCGCAGCACGAGCGTCTCGGGGTCAACGGTGCGCGGGTCCTCGCCCAGAATGCGCGCAAGCTCGTCGATCAGATCTCGGGTCGTGTCGCATAGCGCGAGCGGCCATTCGTGGCGTCCGAGCGCTGCAATGGCCTCGGCGAGGCGCGTCACCGCGTTGTCGTGCCACACTCGAGAGCCGTGCGCGGCTGTGCCGCGGGCTCGCAGCCTGATCCAGTCGAGGGCCTTCTCCCCCGTCTGAATGAGGTAGGCGCGCTGGCCCTCAACGTCGATGGAGTACCCGCCGACCTCACTAATCGCGGTACCTGCGCCCGCAAACAGCTCGGGGTGGTTATCGACGAGGTAGCTTGCGCCGTACTCGCCGCCGTTCTCCTCATCAGCAAAGAACGCCAGAATAACGTCGCGGCGTGGTGTGCCGCCCGCGCGCAGAATCTCAGCCATCGCGGTCAGGATCATGGCGTCCATGTCCTTCATGTCGACGGCGCCGCGGCCCCACAGCATGCCGTCCTTAATGACGCCGGCGAACGGATCAACGCTCCAGCCCGCGGGGTCTGCGGGCACGACATCGAGGTGGCCGTGCAGCACGAGCGCGGGCAGCTCGCGGTCTTCGCCCACGACTCGCGCCACGACGCTCGCGCGTCCGGGGGCAGACTCGAAGATCTGCGGTTCGAGCCCCAGCTCCTGTAGATAGGCCGCCACGTAATCGGCGGCCGGCCGCTCGGGGTTCGCATCACCCCCGCCACGGTTTGAGGTGTCGATCCGGATCAAATCGCGCGCGATACGGGCGGTCTCAGAGAGCTCCAGCGCGCTCGTGTCTTCACTCATGCTCCCAGCGTATCGGGCAAGCCCCTCGGGGCGGTGAGCAAACGCGCTACGCTCGCAGCTGCGGGCGTTTACGGCAGCCGCCCGGGTGAAGGAGCGACAGCGATGACGAGCGCGGTGCGGCAGGCGACCATTTCGGGGTTTCTTCTTGCGGTGGGATCGGCGGCTACCTTTGCGCTCTCGGGGATCTTCGCGAGCTCTCTCATCTCGGCCGGCTGGTCGGCGGGTGCGGCGGCCACGGCCCGCATCTGCGTCGCGGCCCTTGTGCTCGCGGCACCCACGGTGCTCGCGCTGCGCGGTCAGTGGCGCCAGGTGCTGCGCGCCTGGCAGCCGATTCTGATGTTTGGGCTGCTCGCGGTCGTCGCCTGTCAGCTCGCGTTCTTTTTCGCGGTGCAGTTCATCGCCCCCAGCCTCGCCCTGCTCATCGAATTTATGGGCCCGGTGCTGCTCATGCTCTGGCTCTGGGCCCGGAGCCGAGTCTCGCCGCCTCCGCTCACCCTCGTGGGGGCCGCAGTCGCCGTGCTCGGGCTCGTCACGATCTCGGGCCTCGCCGCGGGTGGCGCCCTGCACCCCCTGGGCATCGCATTTGCCCTGATCGCCGCGGTCGGCAACGCCGCATACTACGCGGCCGGGGCGGCTTCCGATCACGGTATCCCGCCGCTCCCGTTTGTGGGGCTCGGGCTCGCGGTCGCCGCGGTCAGCCTGGGCATCGTGAGCGCGCTCGGTATCCTGCCCTTCACTGTGACGAGCGTGCACCCGGTGATTGCGGGGCACGAACTCTCCCCCGCGCTCGTGGTCGCCGGCATGGCGTTGATCTCGACCGTGCTCGCGTACGTGCTCGGGGTCTCGGCCTCGCGCAAGCTCGGCGCCACCGTCGCGAGCTTTACCGGGTACTCCGAGCCGTTGTTTGGCATCGTGTGGACGATCGTGCTGCTCGCAATCGTGCCCACGGGTACGCAGTGGCTCGGGGCCGGGCTGATCCTGGCGGGCGTCGTCACCGTGAAGGTCGGTGAGATGCGCGCCGCGCGACGTGTCGCGGCGCGGCAGTTGGGATAATGGCAAGGTGTACACGGAATCAGCCCTTGCAGGAGGGCTGATCCTGTGGCGATCGAGCGGATCCCTGGGTGCGACGATTCCAGCCGACGGCTGCGTGGACGTCATCCTGCGAGGCGATGAGGTCTTCGTGTCGGGCCCCTCTACCACACACATTGAGACCCTGGCCGACGACGCGGGCGGGTCACTCGGGCTGAGGCTGCTGCCCGGCACCGCGCACGGTGTGCTCGGCCTCGACCTGCACGAGATCAGCGATCAGGTCGTGGCACTGGCCGAAGTCGTGGGCCGCGATGCGACCCGGCACACGCGCGCGGCGCTAATGCGGGCTCGAGATTCTGGGCCGTCGGGGCCAGATCTCGCCACGGCGCTTGCTCCGGATCTGAGCCTGGATTCACGGTGGATTCCCCTCGTGCGGCGACACGCGATCCGCGCCACTCCCCCTGGCGAGGTGGCCACACAGTTGGGCTGGTCTGAGCGCACGTTTCGGCGCCGACTGCTGGCGCATTTCGGGTACCCCTACCTCACGCTGGTGCGCATCAATCGCGCATCCCGAGCGCAACAGCTGCTGGCGACAGGGGTGAGTCCGATCGAAGCGGCGGGTGCTGCCGGTTACGCCGACCAGGCGCATCTCTCACGTGAGTTTCGGCGACTGGTCGGCGCAACGCCCGGTCAGTTCTGGTCGAGCTCGGCGAAGAGATCGATCGAGTTGCCGTCGGGGTCGAGCAGCGTGGCGTAGCGCTGACCCCAGAGCGCGTCCCAGGGCTCGACGTGGGCCGTATAGCCCGCGGCCGTGAGCTCGGCGAACGCCGCGTCGACGGCCGCCGCACTTCCCTTGTCGAACGCCAACGCAATGTGGTGACCGCCGGTCGGCGAAACGTAGCCGGCGTCGAACCCGCGAATCGTTTCGACCGTGTCCCAGGCGAGCGTCGTGCCGTCGCCGAGCTGCACGTCGACGTGCGGCGCATCGTCGAGGCCCTCCGCGATCGGCACTCCGAGGGTGCGGTAGAAGGCGAGCGAGGCGGCCATGTCTTTGGTGACGATGCCGATGAATCCGAGTTTGAGTGTCATGTCTTCACTGTACGAGGCGCCGGCGTCTGGGTCTTGAACAAAACGGCCAATGCGGTCGCAAGTTACTGGCGTCGCGATTCATCGGCTCGGCACAAAACTGAGGATGCGGTCGTCGTTCGTGCCGGGGCTACCGCGCCCATCGGTGTTGTTGGTGAGCACCCACAGCGCACCGTCCGGGGCTAGGGCTGCGTCGCGTAGCCGGCCGTACTCGGCCACCCAGTGTTCGGTCGAAGCGGTGAGGTCGTCGAGCGGGATCTCTCGGAGCCGCTCGCCCCGTAGGTTCGCGATCCAGATACTGCCCGCCGAAATCACCATGCCGCTCGGGCTGGCGTCGGCGGGCCGCCACTGCTGAACCGGATCGACAAACCCGGCCTCGCCCGCCATTCCCTCGACCGTGGGCCAACCGTAGTTTGCCCCCGCTTCAATGATGTTGAGCTCGTCCCAGTCGTTTTGCCCAAACTCTGAGGCGTACATCGTGCCCTCGTCGTCCCACACGAGACCTTGAGGGTTGCGGTGGCCGAGACTGAATACATATGAGCCTTCGAAGGGGTTGTCTGTTGGAATGTCACCGTCCGGCGTCATGCGCAAGATCTTCCCTGAGAGCGATGCGAAGCTCTGGGCCGACCGTGGGTTGCCCGCGTCACCAACGGTCGCGTACAGCATCCCGTCTGGACCGAACCCGATTCGGCCACCATTGTGATTGCTCGCCACGGGGATCCCGGCCAGCACGGTCTCGGGCACCCCGAGACCCACCGCGCCTGCCGCTCCCGACAGTGGGTACCGCTCGATCCGGTTGTCGCCCCTGGTGGTGAAATAGGCGTAAAGGTAATCATCGTGCACTGCAAGACCCAGCAACCCGCCCTCACCCGACGGTTTGACGTCACCAATTACGGCCACCACACGCGCAGCTCCCTGATTGTCGAGCTCAATGATGCGGGCCGAATCGCGCTCACTCACGAGCGGCGTCTGGCCGTAGAACGTGATCGACCAAGGGACATTCAGGTCTTCGGCCACGATGGCCGCCTGAGAGTCCCGTGGGCTACTGTGTTCTTCGGGAGGCAGCTTCGCGTCAGGGGCGGTGGCACATGACGCGAGCGACAGCAAGATGGCAAGGAGAATGACGGTTTGCCGAAACGTTGAAGTACTCATGTGCCACCGTAATTCTTCAGAGGTGGAAAGGTCGAGATGACGCGGCCATCGGGGTCAGCGCCTGTCACCATTCTCCGTCACATTCCGGAGACAAACTCCCGGAGGCCGGGGACGGCAAACTCGAGGAGTCCTCGTCCCGCCGGCTGCACGAGCCCCGCATCGATAAGTCGGGCCCGATAGTTACCGACCGTGTTCCTGGCATCCCCGAGGCGTCGCCCGATGTCCGCAGTGTTCGACGGGCCCTCATCTTCGGACATCGCGCGCAGGAAGTCGAGATCCTTGGGTGACGCCGTAGCCAATGCCGCAGCAAGCACCACACGAGTGTTCCTCCGGTGCGCGGCGGCCAATGCGAGATCTACGTCTACCTCTTCCAGGGGGCGACCTTTCGCCTCGGCCATCTGCCACAAGTGGTATCCCACCAGCTGGATCAGGAAGGGGTACCCCCCTGTGGATTTGGCTGCTTTCCGTAGAAACTCCCGAGGAATTGGATGCTCAAGACTTGCGAACGTTTCCAGGTAGGAATCTGCAACCTCGCGGACAGCGGCGGCGTGCAAATCAATTCGATCGGCTCGGCGCAGGAATGTTGCGACTCCCTCATTGAGCAGATCAGAGACTGCGGCCGGCAGACCCGCAAACAGCAGGGCGATGGGGAGCCCATCACGGATGAAGTGCTGCACGAAGGCGGCCAACTGCGCAAGCTCGTCTCGGTTGGCACCATGAATCTCATCCAGGGTGATGACCAACCCGGTGCGTTTCTCCTCCAGCAGGTGCAGCAGTTGTTCTCCGAGTTGCCGCCACCCCAACTGCTGCGCCGGAGGCAACTGAGAAGTGATTGAGAATCCCGCAGCTCCGATGCCCGTAATCCGCCGGCTTGCGGGCCCCACCCCGAGCTCTTCAGAGGCCGAGCGCATGGCTTCACCAATTCGACCCAAGAAACCAGTCGTGGCCGTCTCCGAGACCACAAACCAACCCTGGGTGCGCGCGATATCTTCGGCCTCCCCGAGCATGACGGTCTTGCCTATGCCGCGGGCTCCGGTGAAAATGGTGAGCAGGCCCGGGGCGCCGGATCGGATGTGTAGACCGTAGGAGAACTCGTCCAACAGTCCAGCTCGGCCAATGAGCTGTGGCGGCTCGGCCCCTGCGGTGGGACGAAAGGGGTTCTGCGTTGTTCGCTGATTGATCACGGCCGCTCCTATGACTAGCTGTGCCCCTAGTGTACTTCTGTGTACAAGATGTACAAGGTGAACGCAGGAGTCCCTAACACCAACTGGCTCACTCAGCGCACCTGAAAACGCAGGTGAAGCACGCGGTTTCCCTGAATCACCACGTCTGGATCTTTCAGCAGGTGCTGCGCGGCGACCGCACCGAAAAAGCGCTTGCCAGAACCGAACACCACCGGCGCAATGTCCATGCGCACCTCATCGATGAGACCAGCGGCGAGCATCTGGCCACCCACGTCACCGGCGGAGACCTCGACAAGTCGATTGCCTGCGAGTTCCTGCGCCTTGACCACAGCGGCCTCGATGCCATTAACGAAGTGGAATGGCGCCGCGGAGTCCCAGCCCACAGGTGCCGGCCTGTGGGTCACCACGACAACATGGTCGATCCCGCTTGGAGGGATCCCGTCCCAGCCGTCCGTCTGGTCGAAGACCTGGCGCCCGACAACGGTTACCCCGATCTGATCCCAATATGACCGGACGTAATCATATGACGCCTGAGAGACTTTCAAGAGGCCACTCTCATCTAATGGCACATCACCGCTCACGAGCCAGTCGAACAGCGGCCCGGGCTGGTCGTTTTCGTCCGCAATGAAGCCATCCACCGACGCCGAGGCGTACATCACTACGTTGCCCACGACTCCTCCTTTTGCTTGGGCTGATTCTAAAGCAGTGAGTGGCGAACTATCGTTCTGATAGGAAGCCAATCGATGGCAGCGGCCGACTCGACAGCGCGTTACAAAACTCGACAGCGCGGCTCTGCATTTCCCTGCACCTATTGGAGGGAAGGTTCCGTGCGCGGAATAGCCCCACACGTCGGGTGCCCAGCCACGGTACGGATTTGATGGGCACCACCTTCGCCAGTGACTTCATCCTTGTGGACCTTCATGGGCGGTTAGCTGCCTGGAGCTGGCGGGCAGCTGTGTCGACGGAACGACCGGAAAGGTCTGTCGGATTCGGTGCGGC
>NZ_AOCN01000027.1 GCF_000350525.1 Leucobacter salsicius M1-8
CGCTCGGCATTCACTCACTGTCGAAATCGCAGGTCTCTCGCATGGCCACTGATCTCGACGAACACGTCACCGAGTTCCGCACCCGACCGCTCAGCGATGCCGGCCCGTTCACGTTCGTCGCGTGTGACGCCCTCACCATGAAAGTACGTGAGGGCGGGCGAGTGATCAACACGGTCGTGCTCGTCGCGACCGGCGTCAACGCCGATGGGCATCGTGAAGTGCTCGGCATGCAGGTCGCGACGAGCGAGACCGGGGCGGCGTGGAACATGTTCTTCGCGGACCTCGTCGCGAGAGGACTGACCGGAGTGCAGCTCATCACGTCAGACGCACACGCTGGCCTGGTCGAGGCCATGCGGGCCAACTTTCCCGGCACCAGTTGGCAGCGTTGCCGCACCCACTACGCCGCGAACCTCATGTCGGCCTGCCCGAAGCAGATGTGGCCTGCCGTGAAAGCAATGCTGCATTCCGTCTATGACCAGCCCGACGTTGCAGCTGTCGAGGCACAGTTCGACCGGCTCCTGGACTACGTCGGCGAGAAACTGCCTGGCGTGCACGATCATCTCGATGCTGCCCGCGCCGATATCCTCGCATTCACGGCGTTCCCGAAAGATGTGTGGCAGCAGATCTGGTCGAACAATCCCAACGAACGTCTCAACAAAGAAATCAGACGTCGCACTGACGTTGTCGGTATTTTCCCGAATCGAGACGCGATCACCCGGCTCGTTGGAGCGGTCCTGGCAGAGCAATCTGACGAGTGGGCGGAGGGCCGCCGATACCTCGGACTCGAGGTGTTGGCTCGTTGCAGGGTTCGCCTCATCACGGACAACGTTGCTGAGGAGGTGGCTGTGGAACTACCCCTCACGTTGACTGCGTAGCCAAGCTCATTCTCGAAGAATGTTCGTTACACCACTCCACGGGACTTGACCGGTGCGGCCGTTGTGGTCCCACAGCTCTGGCACCGTGGTCATAGCTCATTTCGGCGAAGTCGACCATGAGGCGCGAAAATCGCTTCGGGGCGGATACGCGGTACTGGAACCCAGGCAACGCTTTCGTCGGCGCAGTATGGGGAACAACATCGGTGAACGCGCCCACGACACCACGACATCAACGGGGCCAGCAGTGTGGAGCGCAGTAGTGACCGTCCACGATCCGCCGCCGTTATCTATGAGGTCGGTCGCACTGGTCCCCCAAACGAAGCCCCAGTTACTGTCACATGCGTAGGAATCGGAATCGACACAGGCCTCGTAGCCTAAGTGCTACCGCCCAGCCGCCCGTAGCCGTTGTGTCCCCAGGAATACGCGGTATCGTCCACAGCCAACTCGACCGAGAACTACGCGCCTGCACTCACCTGCGCAAACGTCACCCCGGGAGGGGGCGATAATGACCTCGGTGCTTCCTATTAGTGGCCCGCTCGCAGGAGTCAGCGCTGCGCTCACTGCGGCCCCCACCCCTGCGCAGGCTTCGGCGTGAGCGCCTCAATCACTGATTCAAGACCCGCGAGCCCACTCGACACTTCGATCTCCGCGCCCACCTTCCGGCTGCGTTCGGCATAGCCCGGGTCAGCGAGCACCCGCCGCACCGCAGCCCCGACCCGCTCGGGCGTCGGCTTGCTCGTGCGGAGGCTCACCCCAACCCCCGTCCACTGCGCACGCGCGGCAACCTCAGCTTTGTCTTCTGTCATACCCGCGACCACAAGCGGTACGCCGTGCTCGAGCGCATAATGCACTCCGCCGTACCCGCCGTTACTCACATACACATCGGTGAGAGGCAGCAGTCGGTCGTGCGGCAAATACTCGGCAACACGCACATTCGCGGGAAGCGGCGACGGCAGCGTCGACAGCGGCCGCCCACCCGTGCTCACCACAACAAGCACGTCATCATCCGCGAGCGCGGCCATAGTCGGGGCGATGAGCTCGTCAAAATCAGTGTTTGCGACCGTACCCTGACTCACATGGACCACCGGCCGCGGCCCATCAAGCTCAGCCCACCACTCGGGTAGCGGGCCGTCACTCATCGTCGCGCGCGACATTGGGCCCACGAAGTGCACCGTGTCTGGCAGGTCGCTTCGCTCGTACTCAAAGCCCGGAACAGTGAACTGCACAATCGCGTCAGCCTGCGATGCGCCCGACATGAAGAACCCATTGAGCTTCTTCCCGGTCGTCTCAAGCATCATCTGCTCGGCCTGCTTCTGCACCCCACCAAAGATGACCTTTTTGGTGAGCACGTCAAGCATTGAGTTGCGAATCCGACCGAGCGTTCCGGGCTTCGGGAGGACACCCAGGCCGAACGGTGCGGTGTCTTTGCTTTCTACCCCGAGCGGGATGATCCCGAGGTTCACAATCGCGGGGCGCTCTGCACGGGGTCTTGCCAGCAGCCCCACCGCTCCGATGAACATGCTCTCAACGAGGATCGCGTCGACAGGCTCCTGCGCGATCGCGTCATCGACCGCGCGAATCTGAGCCGGCGCCGGCTTCAGAAAAATATTGCTCACATCCCAGCGGATCCCCGCCACCCCGGTCTTGCCGACCCTGCCGGGGAACGCGACGTTCATGTCGGTGTCGTCGTAGTCCGCTTCTGCGGGTAGCGCCACGAATTCAGCCCCGGTGCCACGCACAGCGTCAGCGTAGCGCTGCCCGGTCATGAAGCGCACCCGGTGGCCCTGCCGCACGAGATGACGCGAAACCGTCAATAGGGGCGTGACGTGACCGTGGACGGGAGTGCTGCAAACGAGGAACGATTTCATGCGCGACTTTCATTAGGTGACAAACCAAGGTAGCCTGACCAGTGAAAAGTATTCACTAACCTTGGGGGCAAGTCAATATGTCAGGCGAGAATACTCGACCTCGCGGCCGCAGATATCAGTCGGAGCTGCGCACGAGTCAAGCCGCCGCAACACGATTCCGAATCTTGGATGCAGCGGCTGAGCGATTCACCGTCGCGGGTTACACCGGCACTTCTCTCGCCGACGTTGCACAAGCAGCGGGCGTCTCGGTCGAAACAGTGAAGCTCGGCGGCCCTAAGCGCCGCCTGCTACTCAACGCTTTTACACACACCTTTGCCGGACGCGAGGGACTTGAATCGCTCGCGAGCCATGGTCCGGTCGCCGACATTACCGCTGAACTCGACAACACTCGCTACCTAGCAGGTATTGCACATTTTGTCGCCGAGTCAAACCGGCGCAGCAGTCTCCTCTGGACCACGCTCCTGTCGGCTGCCGCTTCTGACGCTCTGCTAAGCAACGAACTCGACGAACTCCAGCGGCGTCGCCGGGCGGACATGCTGGTGCTGGTTGATGAGCTTCGCAGTCGCGGCCTCGCCGACAGAGCCCAGGCACGGGAAACGATCGCGGACACTGTCTCGTTTATCCTGTCGCCCGAGGGGTATAACCAACTTGTGTTAGGTGCCAAGTGGAGCCAACCCGACTATGAAGCGTGGCTCACACGCACAATACTTCTCACTTGCGGGTGAGGCGGACACCTGCGCGCCCTGCAGTACGCCGTCCTCCCGACACTTCCCGACCCGACTCAACCCAGCAGTTCGCGCACATCCTCGGCGGTCAGCGCCCGCGCAAATAGCTCCTCGTCATCAACCACGGCATCGAAGAGGGCTCGCTTGCGCTGCTGCAGCTCGAGCACCTTTTCCTCGATGGTGCCGAGCGCGATCATGCGGAGCACGTGCACCGGGTTGCGCTGCCCAATACGGTGGGTGCGGTCAATGGCCTGCGCCTCGCTCGCCGGGTTCCACCACGGGTCGAGCAGCAGCACGGTGTCCGCCTCGGTAAGGTTCAGGCCGAATCCCCCGGCCTTCAGACTGATGAGAAACACGTCGACCTCGCCGCGCCGAAATTGCTCGATGACCGCAGCGCGGTTGCGCGTGCTGCCGTCGAGGGTGACGGTTCGAAGACCGGCTGAATGCAGCCGCTCCCTCGCCCGATCGAGAAACGAGGTGAACTGGCTGAAGACGAGCGCCCGCCGACCCTCCCCCGCAAGCTCGGTGGCGTGCTCGGCGAGCGCCTCAAGCTTCGCCGAGGGCAACTCCGCATACTGTTCGTCGATGAGCGAGGCATCGAGTGCGAGCATGCGCAACAGCGTGAGCGAGCGAAACACCGTAAATCGATGGCGATCGAGATCTGCGATGAGCCCGTAGAGCTTCTGACGCTCCCGCTGTAGGAACGCGTCGTAGAGCTGCCTGTGCGCTGGGGCGAGCTCGATCTCGAGCACCTGCTCCTGTTTCTCGGGCAACTCGGTGGCGACCAGTGCCTTTGTGCGCCGCAGCATGAAGGGCCGCAGCTTGCGGCGCAGCTGCTGGAGCCGCTGGGCGCGAAGCCCAGCTTGCGTCTCAGGCCCGCTGCCGGCACCCTTGCCAGCTGAGATGCCCGGGGCCACCTGCTCGATGGTGCGCACGTACTCTTCCTCGAACCGGCGTGCGGAGGGAAAGAGCCCCGGCGCGACAACTCCCGCGATCGCGTGGAGCTCGCGTAGCGAATTCTCCATCGGCGTGCCAGTGACCGCGAGCTTCCAAGCCACCGGCAGCTCCGCCGACAGCTCGTTACTCATCGCGCGCGCGTTCTTGACGAACTGCGCCTCGTCGAGAATGAGGCCGGCAAGGCCACGATCCGGATCTTGCGCGATCGCGCGATACTGCTCGAAGTCGAGCCGAAAGAGCGCGTAGCTCGTCACAATAATGTCGGCTTCAGCAGCATCGTTCGCCACCGGTCGCCCCGACGTCGCCGCGGTCGCGGTGCGCACGCGCACCCGCAGCCCCGGGGCGAATCGGGCAGCCTCCGACGCCCAGTTGCCCATGACCGAGGTCGGGGCGACGACGAGAAACGGGCGGCGCTCGGCGGCACGCGGCGGCCCCTCAGCGGGCGCGGGGTCGCTCTGCTTGGCCCACGCAATCAAGGTGAGGCACTGCAGCGTCTTGCCCAGCCCCATGTCGTCGGCGAGGATTCCGCCGAGCCGGTGGCGCCACAGAAACGCGAGCCAGTGAAACCCCTCGCGCTGGTAGGGCCGAAGCTCTGCCTGGATGCCCTGCGGCACCTGCACCTGCACCGGGTGAGCCCGGCCGATATCGCGCACGAGCGCGCGCCAGTCGACCGCAGCCTCGGTTTCCTCGGCCAGGTCCTCAAAGTCGGCAAAGAAGGCTGCCTGGTGCCGGCTGATACGCAGCCCGGTCTCCCACTCGTCGAGTTCTTGCCCCTCAGCGATGAGCTCGGCCAGCGGGGCCAAGGCGGGGTGATTGAGGTACAGGTACGAGTTGTCGATCAGGAGCAGCTTCTTCGCTCCCTTTGCGAGGGCGCGAAACAGCGGCGCAAACGGCACGGTCTTGCCCTCGACGGTGACGAGCACGCCGAGGTCGAACCAGTCTGCGGTCTCGCTCGGTACGGTCGTGACTGAGAGCTGTGGCGTGCCCTGGGCGGCACGATACCTCGGGGCGGGTCCGGTCTGTCGCACCTCGATGCCCGGGGCGGAGTGGAGCAGGGGCGCAACGCTGTGCAAGAACTCTGCCGCGTCGGCGCCGCGCAGCTCGGTCGCCGCGGGCAGCGCGGGTGACTCATCGGCCCAAGCCGCGGGAACGACTTCCTCATCGAGTACCCCCTGCGGGAGCAGCCGTGCGACCACGGGACCGGGCGACCCCAGCGCCCCGGGCACGCGTTCTGCCGCCCATGTGAGCGTGAGGCAGTGACCCTGCTGCCAGGCCGCGGTCAGCACTGCGAGCGGCTGTCGGGGTGCCGGCAGCACGACGGACCCATCGGTACTCTCCACGGTGAACCCCGCGCGCAGCTCCGGAATGCCGTCGGCGAGAAACGCCTCGCGCTCTGTCGCGGGCAGCGTCACCGGAGCCGCGTCTTCCCGGCCCCCGAGCAAGGCAACCGCCGCGGCGCTCAGTCTCCCCGCCACCGGGGCAAGATGGACCTCGCGCCCCGCGTCGCGCTGCGCCAGGTACAGCCCGTGATCGCCAATGACGCCGCTGTCACGCAGCGGCACGTCGACCCCGTCCAACCGTAGCCGCGGGCGCAGCTCAACCCCACCCCCGGTTGTGGCTACTGCATCGAGGCTCAGCTGAGCCTCCGTGTGCAGCTGCACCGGCGCGTGCGTCCCCGAAACGATCAGTTTGATGCCCAGGCCCTCGGCCTGTCCCAGCATCGTCCAGAGCGCCGGGCTCACGAACTCATCGAGAAACACCCAGTTGGCGTCCTGGCCGACCGTGATGGTCGCGGCGGCCCGGTGCAGTGCGAACACCTGTCGAAACCACCGCTGCTGGGTGGCATCGAGGTGGAGCCGCCCGCCCTGGTGACCGATGTTGGACCAGGTGAGGGTGCCGCGCGCCCAGCCCCGCTGGGTTTGCATTGCCGGCCGGGTCCCGAGCCGGTACAGACCGCTCCCCACTTCTTGGCCCGGCTTCAGCGCGCGCGAGATGGGGCCGTTCCACAGCTCAGACGTGCGCGGAATCAGCTCGCGCACCTCGAACTGCAACGCGAGGGGGGTAACGCCGCCCGCATCGGGCGTCTCACTCGATGCCGAATCTGAAGCCACGGCCCCAGTGCGAGCATCTGGTGCAATCAGCTGACCGAGCCGCTCCCGCCAGCCAAGGGTGGGCGGCACGGGGGCTTCGCTGGCTGGCTGTGCTGAGTTCATCGTCCTGCCCATCGTAGAAGATCTGGCCGAGAATGCAGAAAACCCCCGGGTGAGATTTCTCTCACCCGGGGGTTTTCGATCCACGTGCGCGGAGGGGGACTTGAACCCCCACGCCCTAATACGGGCACTAGCACCTCAAGCTAGCGCGTCTGCCATTCCGCCACCCGCGCGAATCATTCTTGCCCGTCTCGCTCTCGCACTCACCGGCCGAACAAGTAATAATTTAGCACGGCTTTAAAGCTCCCTTCGAATCCCCCGGTGATCTCGCGTGTGTCGCGCGGAATCACGCCAATTTTCGGAAAGGGCCTAGGCCCGACCGATCGGGGCCCACGTCGCATCGCATGCGCGCGCCAGGTCCTCGGGGGCGAGTTCAATGTCGAATCCGCGCTTGCCACCCGACACCAACACGGTCTCGTGAGCCCGTGCGGACTCGTCAATCACGGTCGGCAGCGGCGTGCGCTGCCCCAGCGGACTAATGCCGCCCACGACGTACCCGGTCTTGCGCTCTGCGAGCGCGGGGTCGGCCATCACGGCGCGCTTTCCGCCACGCGCTGCGGCGATCGCCTTCAGGTCGAGCATGCCGCTCACTGGCACGACGCCCACCGCGAGCGCGCCGTCGACATCCACGAGCAGTGTCTTGTACACGCGCTCCGGAGCGATGCCGAGCTCGCGGGCGGCTTCGCCCCCGAAGTCGGTCTCTGCGGGATCGTGCGCGTAACTGCGCGCTTCAAACGCGATCCCGGCGCTCGCGAGCGCGACCGTCGCGGGCGTGCCCGCTGATCCGGATCCTTTTCGAGCCTTCTTTGCCATCCCTCCAGTGTATTGCGGCCCGCGCCTGCCCCGGCCGCCTACGGCCGCAGGCGCCTGCGCAGCAACTCGATACGCTTCTGAAGCTGCGTCACCGATGCTTGCGCCACCGCGGGGCCGCCGCAGACGCGGCGCAGTTCGGTGTGCACGTCCTTGTGGGGCTCCCCCGATACCCGCGAGTACATTCCGACGAGCTGGGACAGCAGCTTGCGCTGCTCGCCGAGGGTGCGGTGCAGCGCCTCGGGCGCCTCGGCCTTCTCGGGGGCGTGCTCGAGGATGCCCTGCTTCGACGCGCTGCGTTTGGCCTGGCGCGACTGCCTCGCCTGCAGCAGCGCCTTCACCTCCTGCGGCTCGAGCAGACCGGGGAACCCAAGAAAGTCGAGCTCCTCCTCGCTATCGACCTCGGCGTAGCCGCCAAACTCGACGCCATCAAACACCGCACGATCAAAGTGCGCGTCGGAGCCGAGCGCCTGATACTTGAACTCCTGTTCTAGCAGCTCAGACGAGGCCTGGTCACCGCGCTCAGCCTCGGCCATCATCGCGGCCTCGGCGTCCCACATCTCCTCGGCGCTCTTCGGGCCCTCGAGCACGTGGTTGCGCTCCTTCTCGAGCTCTGCCGCCAGTTGCATCAGGCCGGGCACGTTCGGAATGAATACCGAGGCGACCTCGCCGCGGCGCCTCGACCGCACGAAGCGCCCAATGGCCTGCGCAAAGAACAGCGGCGTCGCCGAACTCGTTGCGTACACACCGACCGCGAGCCGGGGCACGTCGACGCCTTCAGACACCATGCGCACGGCGACCATCCAGCGTGAGGTGCCCTGCGAGAACTCGTCGATGCGCGCCGACGATCCGTCTTCATCGGACAGAATCAGGGCGACATTCTCGCCGGTAATTTCGCGCAGCTGAAACGCATACGCTTTCGCCGCGGCGTGATCCGTCGCGATCACGAGGCCGCCGGCGTCGGGAATCTGCAGCCGCACCTCGCTGAGGCGCTTATCTGCGGCGCGCAGCACCTTCGAGATCCAATCGCCCGCCGGATCCAGCGCGGTGCGCCATGCCTGGCTCGTGACGTCCTTCGTGTTGCCCTCGCCCAGCGAGGCTTCCATCTCCTCGCCCGCGGAGGTCTGCCAGCGCATCTTGCCCGCGTAGACCATGAAGATCACGGGGCGCACGATGCCGTCCGCGAGGGCGCGGCCGTAGCCGTAGTCGTAGTCGGTGAGCGAGACGCGCGAGCCATCCCCCTGGGGTGCGTACTGCACAAAGGGAATGGGGGCCTCGTCTGAGCGAAACGGCGTGCCGGTGAGCGACAGCCTGCGACGCGCCGAGCCGTACGCCTCTCGAATCGCGTCTCCCCAGCTGAGCGCGTCGCCGCCGTGGTGCACCTCGTCCATGATCACGAGCGTGTCTGCGTTTTCGGTCAGCAGCCGGTGCTGAATCGGCTTCATCGCCACCTGGGCGTAGGTGACGACCACGCCGTGATAGTGAAGGCCGTACCCGAGTCCATCGGCGTTCGAGTAATCAGGATTGAGACGGATTCCGGCACGGGCTGCGGCGTCGGCCCACTGATTCTTCAGGTGCTCGGTGGGCGCCACCACGACGATCTGGCTCACCGTATGGTTGGAGCGCAGAATGGCCGCCAATCTGAGCGCAAAGGTCGTCTTACCGGCCCCGGGGGTAGCCGAGGCCAGAAAGTCGCGCGGCGAAGCCTCGAGGTACTGCCGAATCGCTTCCTCCTGCCACGCTCGCAGGGTGCCTGCGGTACCGTGCGCGGCGCGCTCGGGGTAAGCGGGAGGGAGCAGTTCGGCGGCACTCGTACCGGGAAGATGTAAGCCTGGATCCGAATCTGTCACAACGCTCTAGACTAGCTCGGAGAACCGGAGCGCACGTTCAGGTACGGTGCGCCACGAGTGACACGGGAGCAGTTCAGATGACATCGGTTGACGAAACAGCAGTCAGTGGGGGCGCCAGCATTGAGCTGCCCTGGTCGCGCTTTGTCGCCCTGGGCGACTCCTTCACGGAGGGAGTCGGTGACCCCGACGCCGACAGCCCGGGCGGGCTGCGCGGCTGGGCCGACCGCTTCGCCGAGGTGCTCGCGAGCTACGACGACGATTTTTCCTACGCTAACCTCGCGGTGCGCGGCCGCCTGATTCAACAGATTTCTGACGAGCAAATCGGAGTTGCGCTCGACCTGCGCCCCGATCTCATCAGCATCTGCGCGGGCGGCAACGATGTGATTCGCCCCGGATCAGACCCCGACGAGGTCGCCGCCCGGCTCGACGCCGCCGTCACCCGGCTCAAGGAATCCGGCGCCACCGTGATCCTGTTTACCGGCGTGGACACGGCCTTTCAGCCGGTCTTTCGCACGATCCGCGGCAAAGTCGCGATTTTCAACGAAAACGTCCGCAAGGTCGCGCTCAAGCACGACTGCATCGTGGTCGACCAGTGGGCGATCGAGGAGCTTCAGGACCCGCGCTACTGGGCCGACGACCGACTTCACCTGAACGCGCTGGGGCACCACACCATCGCGCGCACCGCGCTCGATGCGCTCGGAGTCCCGCACCACCTCACCCCGCTCAACCCGCCCCTACAGCCCCTCCACACCTGGCGTGCAGCCCGCAAGGAGGACGTCGTCTGGGCGCGCGAATACCTCGTGCCCTGGGTCATTCGGCGCATCAAACACGTTTCCTCGGGCGACGGGATCACCGCCAAGCGGCCCGTGCCCGAATACGTCAACGGGTCACGCCGCTCTTCGGAGTAAGAACTCAGCTGACAGCTGTGGCCCCAACGGATAGGCTGAGGCTATGGCACACCTCACGAAGGAAATTGCAGACACGCTCACCCAGGTGGGCGTCCACTCCGCCTACGGCGATCCGGTTCAGCTCGGCGACGCCACGATCATGCCCGTGGCATGCACCTCGTACGGCTTCGGTGCCGGTGAGGCCGGCGCCGGTACCGAGGGCGAAGGTTCAGGCGGGGGCGGGGGCGGCATGGCTGTCCCCGTCGGCGCATACGTCTCACGCGATGGTGTGACGCGGTTCGAGCCGAACATCATTGCGCTGCTCGTTGTTGGCGTGCCGTTCGTGTGTGTCGCTGGGCGCGCGTTGGCTCGGGTGATTCGGGCGTTGAAGCGGTAGGTTTCGCCGCAATCCGCTCTCAGTTGATGCGCTTAGACGCCCGGATGCCTTGGCGCGTTGACGCCTAGGGATGCCAGACCCAGGGGTCCCTGGGGAGTTGGGACGGGTCAAAGCGCGTGATGAGTTGCGTTGGCGTGACTCGTTCTGTTTCAGTTGCGAGGTTGAGCGAGCGGGCGAGTTGCGTAAGCACCGTCTGGGCGCTGGTTCCTACGGCTTCGAGTTCGCGCAGTGTGACGGCGCCGTCGCGCTTGGCGAGGCGAGCTCCCGTGGGCCCCAGCACGAGGGGTACGTGAGCGTAGCTCACCCTGGGCGGCGACGAGAAGTCGAGCAGGCGCTGCAACAGGATCTGACGCGGTGTTGACGAGGCGAGGTCAGCGCCGCGCACGATCTGATCGACGCCCATCTCGGCGTCATCCACGACGACCGCGAGGTTGTACGCGACGGTTCCATCGCCGCGGCGCAGCACGAGATCGTCGATGTCGCCGTGGACCTCGCCGAGCACCAGGTCGGTGAACGCCGGGGCCAAAGCATCGTCTGGCACCCGCAGTCGCAGCGCCGGGGTGCGCGGTGCGATCGCTGCCCGCACGGCCTCTCGCTCCGCCGAAGTACGGTCGCGGCAGGTGCCCGGGTAGGCCCCCGGCGGGGCATGTGGCGCCGAGACCGCCGCGAGAATATCCTTGCGCGTGCACGTGCACTCATAGACCAGGCCGGCGGCCGCAAGCCGCGCAATGGCGGCCTCGTGCGCCGCCCCTCGGTCGGTCTGCAACACGGGCTCGCCATCCCAGTCGAGGCCGAGCCGCGCTAGGTCTTCGAGCTGCGCAGCAGCTGATCCGGCATCGCGTGCGCGGTCGAGGTCCTCAATGCGCATCAGAAATGCGCGCCCCGTGGCCCGCGCAAACAGCCAGGCCAGCAGTGCCGTGCGCAGGTTGCCGAGGTGCAGATCGCCCGAGGGGCTGGGCGCATAGCGGCCCGCGCCCGTGGCGGGCTCGAGAGGTACGGGGAGTTCGCCACCGGGGCCGCGCGCAGACATGGCTCCAATTCTGGCACGCACGCGTGGTCGCCACGATACGCTGAGGCAGGAGGCATCAATGGACGATCGACACACACCCGAGGACGCACAAGCGAGCCTGCAGACTTTACGCGAACAGCTGGGCGATCGGTTACTCACCGATGCGCGCGATATCTCCGCATACGCGCACGATTCCTCGCGCGATGAGCCCCGCGGAGCTGCGCTGGCCGTTGTCGAGGCGAGGGACACCGCGGACGTTTCAGCGGCCCTTGCCTGGGCAAACGAGCGGGGCGTGCGAGTGAGCGTGCGCGGCGCTGGCACCGGCCTCGCCGGCGGCGCCAACGCCTATGACGGCGGGCTCATCTTGTCACTCGCACGCATGAACCGGATCATCGACATCAACGCCGACGACCGGCTCGCGGTCGTGCAGCCTGGAGTCATCACCGCCGAACTCGATGCCGAGGCGCGGCTGCAGGGGCTCTTCTATCCGCCCGACCCCGCCAGCGCCCGCAGCTGCACTATCGGCGGCAACATCGCGACGAACGCGGGCGGGCTGCGCTGCGTGGCGCACGGTGTCACCCGCGACGCCGTGGCGGCGCTCGAGGTAGTGCTTGCAGACGGACGCGTCATGCGCACCGGCTCCCGCACCCGCAAGGACGTCGTCGGCTACGACCTCACGAGCCTCATCGTCGGGTCGGAAGGCACGCTCGGCGTGGTCACCGAGGCGACCCTGCGCCTCAAGCCTGTACCCGAGGGCACGGCCTGCAGCTTTCGCGCCTCATTCGATGACCTCGAGTCGGCGGGGCGCGCCGTCACGGCGATCGTGGGCGGGCTGCACTCCCCCGAGATCCTCGAGCTCATGGACGCCGCGAGCGTCGAGATCATTGAGGCATACCGCCCCAGCGGCATCACCGTGCCGAAGGGAGCCATCCTCGTGGGGCAGACGGTGGGACCAGCGGCCGCCGCCGAGGCCGCCGCAATCGCCGAGGTGTGCACCGCGCACGGCGCAACCGAGACCGAGCTGTCAGACTCCGATGCACTGATCGAGGCGCGCCGGCTCTCAAACCCGGCGCTCACCGCGCGCGGACTCAAGATCTCGTGCGACGTGGGCGTGCCCGTGGCGCGCCTCGCCGAGATCTTTCACGGCATCACCGAGATATCGCGACGTCACGACCGGCTCGTGTCGACCGTCGCGCACGCGGGCGACGGCAATCTGCACTGCACCGTCGACTGCGCCGACGATGACGAGATCGCGGCAGACGCCTTGCTCGACGACGTCACCAAGCTCGCGCTGTCCCTCGGTGGCACGATCACGGGTGAACACGGCATCGGCTCGGTGAAGCGACACGAGCTGTCGTGGCAGCTCGACGAGGTGGCCCGCGCGACCCAGGTGGCGATCAAGCTCGCGCTCGATCCGCGCGGCACGCTCACCCCCGGGCGCGCGATCTAGGGGCAAGCATGCTTGGTTCAGTCGAACCAAGCATGCTTGGACCGCACTGGGGGCCAATGGCAGGATCGAACCATGCGAATCCTCTCGATCCAGTCATCGGTCGCGTACGGTCATGTCGGTAATTCTGCCGCGGTCTTCCCGCTGCAGCGCATCGGCGTCGATGTAATGCCCGTGCACACCGTCTGCTTCTCGAACCACACTGGCTATGGAGCCTGGCGCGGCCCGCTCATCTCGGGCAGCGATATCACCGAGATCATCACGGGTATCGAGGAGCGCGGCGGACTCGCTGGGGTCGATGCCGTACTCTCGGGATACCAAGGCGGCGACAGCATTGGAGACGCGATCCTTGACGCCGTAGCGCGGGTCAAGCGGCACAGCTCCGAGGCGATCTACGCCTGCGATCCGGTGCTCGGCAACGCGAAGTCGGGCTGCCATGTCGCGCCGGAGGTACAGAACCTCATTCGTGACCGCGTGGTGCCCGCGGCAGATCTCATTACCCCGAACCAGTTTGAGCTCGGCTTCATTACGGGCACCTCGCCAGAGTCACTCGAGGAGATTCTCGAGTCGGTCGACCTTGCCCGCGAGCGCGGCCCGCGCACCGTGCTCGTCACGAGCGTCGATCGCCCCGAGGCGGCCCCCGATTCTCTCGAGATGCTCGCGGTGCAGGGCGACGACGCCTGGCTCATTTCGACGCCTCGGCTGCCGATCAAGGCCAACGGCTCGGGTGACGTCACCGCCGCGCTGTTCACCGCCCACCTACTGCGCACGAGCGACGCGGCCGCTGCCCTGTCGCGCACGACCGCGAGTGTGTTCTCACTGCTTGAAACCACGCTCGCCGCGGGTACGCGCGAACTGCAGCTCGTCGCAGCGCAGGAGGCCTATGCCCACCCCGACGAGCGGTTCTCGGTGCGACGCGTGCGGTAGCGCGCGATCGCTAGAGCCCCGCTAGGCCACCAGCGCTGCCCCCAGTGCGATGCCGCCCACGGCGCAGGCCACCCCGGCCACGAGCACCCCGGCGCCATTCGCGAGGGCCGCCCCGAAGCGGCGTTCACCGAGCAGCTTGACGGTGTCGAGGCTCGCGGAGCTAAAGGTCGTGTATCCGCCGAGCAGTCCCGTGGCGAGGATCGTGTGCACCGGGTCTCCCAGCGCGAGACCGATGAGCAGCCCGAGCACGAACGACCCGGTGAGGTTCACGACGAAGAGCCCCCACGGAAAGATCGGCTTGCCCTTGGGAACCGCCTGGTCGACGAGGTGCCGCAGCGCGGCCCCCGCTCCCCCCGCGAGAGCGACCGCCAGCGCGAGCCAGGCGCCGGTCACGGCGCGCCCTCGCCCGGCTCAGCAGCCTGGCCGGGAACAATCCGCCCGCCGAGCCACAGGCCCAAAGCACTCGCGGTAAGACCCGTGACGATCGTCATACCGGCATACACGAGCCCTAAGCCTGCCTGGTCGCCGAGCAGCAGCTGCCCCGTCTCGGTCGCCAAGCCGCTATAGGTCGTGAATCCACCGAGTATGCCTGTTCCCATGAACAAGCGGATGTCGCGCATCCTCGCACCGCCAAATCGTGCGGTGCCGGGCATTCGTCCGATCACTGCTACGACGACACCGAGCAGGAGCGCCCCAACGACATTGACCGTGAACGTTGCTACGGGGAACCACCCCTCGACCTCATGGGTGCGCAAGGCCGCGCCGATGCCGTAGCGGGCGAGCGTTCCGAGGGTGCCGCCGAGCGCCACCAGGCCAAGATCGTTGAGTGGCGTCCGCAATCGAACCGCTCGCCCCGGACTCAACTCGCCTGACACGCTCATACACCCGCCTTTCGGCTCAATCCTAGACCCGGGAGAACGCGCGGGGCTCGCGACCATCGACTCTGCGCAGTGTCCGCGTCCTCGGAGGCGCGGTGGGATGCCGCCGGGGTAGCGCGGGCCGTAGCGTTCGCAGAACACGCACTGCGGTAACGACCCCGGCGGGGCCAGACACGGGGAGCTTAGGCAAGATCATCATTAAAGTTCGTGATGCCGAACTTTTAGGTTAGGCTGCACGATAGAGGCGGTGAGTCGCCCACCATCAAACGTCGCCCACCATCAAAAGGGAGCCAGGCAATCTTGATTCGGATCACACGCCACCCACGACCATTGAAATTCGTCGGCCTCGTGGCCCTTTCATGCACCGCAGCCATCGCCCTCGCGGGATGCACAACGACTACCACCGGGACCGCGAGCGACGAGGAGGCTGATCGGCCCATCGTGCTCACCACGTTCACGGTGCTTGCTGACATGGCGGAGAACGTCGCGGGGGACGACCTCGAGGTGCGCTCGATCACCAAGCCGGGCGCAGAGATTCACTGCTACGAGCCCACCCCGCTCGACATCGCCAAGGCCACGGAGGCCGACTTGATCCTCGACAACGGGTTTGGGCTCGAGGCCTGGTTCTCGCAGTTCGTCGACCAAATCGACGTGCCTCACGTCGTCGTCACCGAGGGCATTGACCCCATCGATATCAGCTCAGACGCGTACGCAGGCAAGCCCAACCCGCACGCTTGGATGAGCCCCGACGCTGGCGCGATCTACATCGAGAACATGGTGGCCGCGTTTAGTGAGCTCGACCCCGAGCACGCCGACGGCTTTGCGCAGCGCGGTGACGACTACACCGCTGAGATCAATCGAGTGGGCGACGCCCTGAAAGCCGAGCTCGCACGTATTCCCGAGACACAGCGGGCGCTCGTCACCTGCGAGGGTGCGTTTTCCTACCTCGCCCGCGACGTCGGGCTGACCGAGCGATTCATCTGGCCGGTGAACGCCGAGCAACAGGCGACGCCGCGACAGATCTCCAACGCCATAGAGTTCGTGCAGGGGCACAGCATCCCGGCTGTGTTCTGCGAGTCCACCGTCTCCGACAAGCCCATGCGACAGGTGGTGGTGGCCACCGGTGCACAGTATGGGGGAACGCTCTACGTCGATTCACTCTCGGAGCCCGATGGCCCCGTGCCCACCTACCTGAAGCTGCTGCAATACGACGCCGACACCATCGTCGCAGCCCTCGTACCCAAGAAGGATGCATGATGCACGGCGTCACCGGCACGGAGCACCGTATCGTCGTCGACGACATCACGGTGCGCTACGGCGAAGTCACAGCGCTCGAGGGGGCCATCCTGCGGGTCTCGGCAGGCCGCGTCACAGGGCTCATCGGCATGAACGGCTCTGGAAAGTCCACGCTCTTCAAATCCATCATGGGGGCGGTGAAGCCACAGGCTGGAACCGTACGCATTGCGGGCGAGGACCCGTCGCGGGCCCGGCGACTCGGGCTCATCGGCTACGTGCCCCAGTCCGAAGCCGTCGACTGGGCATTTCCCGTGAGCGTGCGCGACGTCGTCATGATGGGTCGATACGGCCACATGGGGGTCACCAGGCGGGCCCGCGCCACGGACCATCGTGCCGTCGAGGAGGCCCTCGAGCGCGTCGAACTTACTGAGCTTGCCGGCCGCCAGATCGGGCAACTTTCGGGTGGCCAAAAGAAGCGTGCCTTCGTCGCACGCGGAATTGCGCAAGAAGCCGATGTGCTGCTCCTCGACGAGCCGTTCGCGGGCGTCGATAAACGCTCCGAAGCGACCATCGTGCGGCTACTGCGCGAGCTCGCGGCAGGCGGTCGCACGATTCTGGTATCCACGCATGATCTGCACGCGCTGCCGGGGCTCGCCGACGAAGCAGCGTTGCTGCTGCGCCGGATCCTGTTCCACGGCGACGTGCGCGAAGCACTCGCGCCCGAGCGGCTCGCGCTCGCGTTCGGACTCCCGCCGGGCAGCACCCTCGGCACGACGCACAGCACCAACCTCAGCTCCAACACCACCACCGACAAACCTGCGCACCCCACGGATCCGGAGCCCCTCGCATGAACCCCCTCGACCTATTCCTCGAGCCGCTGCAGTACGAGTTCATGACCCACGCGCTGATCACCACGTCGATCGCGGCGATCCTGTGTGCGCTGCTGTCGTGCTGGCTCGTGCTGATCGGCTGGTCACTGATGGGCGACGCAGTGTCACACGCCGTGCTGCCGGGCGTCGTACTCGCGTACGTATTTGGCGCGCCCTTCGCGCTCGGCGCACTCGTGTTCGGCTTTATCGCGGTCTCGCTGATCGGCGCAATTCGCTCGACCACCCGCGTGAAGGAAGACGCCGCGATTGGCATCGTATTCACGACCTTGTTTGCGCTGGGGCTCGTGCTGATCTCGGCCACGCCCAGCCAGACCGACCTGAACCACATCATCTTCGGCAACATTCTGGGAGTCTCCAACGCCGAGCTCGCACAGATCGCGCTGCTCGCCGCGATCGCGTTCGCGGTGCTCGTCATCAAGCGCCGAGACCTCACGCTCTACGCGTTCGACCCCACGCACGCGCACGCCATCGGCCTGAACCCCAAGTTCCTGGGCGCCCTGCTGCTCGGCCTGCTCGCGCTCACCTCGGTCGTCGCGCTGCAGGTCGTCGGTGTGATTCTGGTCGTTGCGATGCTCATCATTCCGGGGGCAACGGCGTACCTACTCACCGACCGGTTCAGTCGCATGCTCGTGATCGCCCCGGCCCTCTCAGTCGCCAGCGCGATCACCGGCATCTACCTGAGCTACTGGCTCGATGCCGCGTCTGGGGGCCTCGTCGTTGTTGTGCAGGGCTGCGCTTTTGGACTTGCGTACGTGTTCGCACCTCGGCATGGACTGCTCAGCAAGTTGCACCAGCACCGGATCGCACAGCCCGCAACGCCGTAACCGCAGACGATTCCCCACCATGCCCTGGCGTGTTCGCCGGGGGGCTCGACCGCTAGAGGCGTACGCTCGAATGACACCCCGTCAGCAGAAAGAAACTACCGTGCCGCACGCCTCTTCTCGCCCCGCTCACCGCCTCGCCCGCGCAGCCATTGCAGCGGTCTTCTTCGCGGTAACGCTCGCGGGATGCGCCGCGCCCGCCGATCCGGGAGTCGCACGCGACGCGCTGCAGGAGGCAGCCCAGGCACCCGCCCCTGAGCACGAGGCCAAGGCCGACGAGGCAGAGGCCGAGCCGCTCGAGCTCGAGCCGCTCGAGTGCCTGCCCTACCTTGTCATCACCGCGCGCGGCACGGGCGAGCCCCACCGCGGCCAGCTGCTCTCGCCGGTCTCGCGCGCGATTGCAGAAGCAAGGCCGGATCAGGCCGTGCGCACCGACCTTGATTATCCCGCCGACACCGATATCAACGGGGGCGCCAGCCTCGGGGTGCGCACGCTCGTGACCATGCTGAACCTGCAGGCTCAGACGTGCCCCGAGCAGAAGTTTGTGCTGTTGGGCTACTCACAGGGTGCGATGGTCGTGGGAGATGCGCTGTCGGAGCCGGCCGCCCGGTTCGTGGGCACCAAGGCCGATGAGTTGCGGCCCGAGGCCGCGGCGGCCGTGAGCGCGATCGTGTTTTACGGCGACCCTCGGTTTGTGGGGGCGGAGCCCTTCAACGACGGCAGCTACGACGAAACTCGCGACGGGCTGCTGCCCCGCCCCGCCGGGTCACTCGAGGAGTTCGCAGACCGCCTGCGCGACTACTGTGTGAGCGACGACTTCATCTGCCAGGCGACCACGGCCGGTCTCGACGAGGCCGGCCACGTCGAGTACTTCGACAACGGCATGCAGCAGGATGGTGCGGCGTTCGCGATCACCCAACTCGCCCCGCTCACCAAGACCGCACAGGATGCGAAGAAGTCGGGTGAGACGCAGCCCGCAGATAAGGGTGCACCAGACGCACCAAAATCAGACGATCCCGCCACGGAGTAGCCCGGCGCAGCGGGCCCCAGCTCAGCTGTTCCCCCTTATACGGCCACGTCAATAAGCGGCACGCTCGGATCGCTGAGCTTTGCTATGTCGACCTGTGTGCCGCTGCGCACGAGCTCCTGGATCTGCTCGTTCACGTCCCACACGTTGACGTTCATGCCGCCGCCCACCCGACCATCCTTCACCCAGAAGGCTAGGTATTCGCGCGTTGCGAGGTCGCCCCGCACCACGATCTCGGCGTCTCGCATGAGGTGCGGGTAGCCGGCGAGTTCCATCCCGAGGTCCCACTGGTCGGTGAAAAAGAACGGAATCACGTCGTATCTCACCTCTTGGCCCAGCATCGCCTTCGCAGCAGCCTGGCCCGTCGCGAGCGCGACCGCCCAGTGTTCGCTCCGCACGCGGACGCCCGCGCCCGCATGGTCGATGTTCGCGATGTCACCGGCGGCAAACACGTCGGGCGCGCTCGTGCGCAGGGAGGCATCGACGAGGACGCCGTTGTCCACCCGCATCCCGGCAGCCTCCGCGAGCTCGACGTTGGGAATCGCGCCGACCCCCACCAGCACGAGATCAGCGGGCAGCGTCTCCCCGTCCACGGTTACCCCCGTGACCCGGTTGTCCGTGCCGACGATTCCTTCGACCCCCGCTTGCATCCGAAATACCGTCCCGTGGGCCTCGTGTAGTTGCTGAAAGTTGTGGCCGAGCGATTCTCCGAGAACCGCCTCCAGTGGCGCATTCCCGCGCTCGAGCACGGTGACGGTGTTGCCCTTCTCCCGTGCGGCAGCGGCGGCCTCCATGCCGATCCAGCCGGATCCAATCAACACGATGTTCTTGTCCCCCGCGGCGAACACCTCACGCAGCGCCTGGGAGTCCTCGAGGGTGCGGAGGGTGTGTACTCCTGCGAGTTTGGCCCCGGGAATCGGAAGCGTGCGCGCACGCGATCCCGTGGCGAGTAGGAGTTTGTCGTAGCCCAGTGATTCGCCGCTTGTCAGTGACACCGTGTGGGCCACCGCGTCGATGGCGTCCGCGGTGACACCCGTGCGGACGACAATGTCATGTTTCTCGTACCACTCAGACGGGTGGGAGAAAAGCGACGCCTCATCCTCGTTGCCCTGCAGAAATCCCTTGGAGAGCCCCGGGCGTTCGTAGGGCAGGTGCGGCTCCTTCGCGACGATGGTGATGCTGCCCGCAAAGCCTTCGTGTCGCAGCTGCTGCGCTGCACTTGCTCCAGCAAATCCGCCGCCGATGATCACCATTGCATTCATTTGCGCCACCTCTTTCTTTGCGTTACCGCGCTGAGACTTCGCCGTCACTTCGCACTCTATGGAGCCGCCGCTCTAGTGTCAACAAGTTTCGCCGATAGACTATTGGCATGGACGAATTCGACAGCATTCACGCAGTGGGGGCCCTCGCGGACCCGGTTCGCAGGAACCTGTATGAGTACGTTGTGGCGCAGCATGAAGCCGTCGGCCGCAAACAAGCCGCCGAGGCCGTCGGCACACCGCAGCACACCGCGAAGTTTCACCTCGACCGCCTAGTGGAGGAAGGGTTGCTCGCTGTGGAGTATCGCAGGCTCTCCGGCAAGACCGGCCCGGGGGCCGGCCGCCCCTCCAAGCTCTACCGACGTTCGGGTGCGCAGATCGAGGTGTCCCTGCCGGGCCGCCAGTACGACCTCATGGGCGGAATCCTTGCCGCCGCCGTCGAGCGCAACGACTCCCCGGCGATGCAGGACGCTCTCAAGTCGGTCGCGCACGCCGCGGGGCTGAGCGCGGGCGAGGAACATCGCGCAGCGTTTCCCGCCCCGGAATCCGCGCTCTTCGAAATCGCTGATGCGCTCGCGGACCACGAGTTTGAACCGGTGATCGCCGACGACGTGGTGCGACTGCGCAATTGCCCGTTCGACCATCTCGCCAAGGACCACACGCAGCTCGTGTGCGGCGTCAATCAAAACTACATTCAGGGTGTGGTCGACGGCCTCGGGTGCCGGTGCGCGCACGCGAGTCTCGAACCCGAGGCCGGGTACTGCTGCGTCACGATCCGCGAGGGAGCGGTGGCCGAGCCAGCCACGGCCTGTGGCTGCCAGCGCCACGACTAACGTCAGCCGGACCGGTGCTAGCGGGTCTCGCCCTTGACGACCGGTAGGTTGCCGGTGACGCTGTGCTCGTTCTCCCAGCACTCGATGCCACTCACCTCGGGGAGGAGCGCGCGCGTGAATACGGGATCGAGTCCGAGCTTGCGTTGGCGGGAGTAATCGCGCATCAGTTTGAATGCGATGCCCGAGAGCAGACCGATCGCGATCAGGTTGACGAGGGCCATGACGCCCATGATCGTGTCGGCCGAATTCCAGATCACGTCAGCCGAGGCGATCGAGCCCACAAAGATCGCGGCGACCGCGAGCAGGCGATAGCCGAGGAGCACCGCGGGGCGCGTCGAGATGAACTCGATGTTCGATTCGCCGTAGTAGTAGTTGCCGAGGATCGAGCTGAACGCGAGCAAGAAGATGATCACCGAGAGCAGCACGTTTGACCAAGGTCCCAGCGCCCCCACGATCGCATCCTGAGTGAGGTCGATGCCCTTGGCAGCATTCGCCAAGTCGGGGGTCGACACGAGAATAATGAACGCCGTGATCGAGCACACCAGGAACGTGTCGAAGTAGACGCCCAGGGTCTGCACGAGACCCTGCTTGACCGGGTGGGTGACCGCGGCGCTCGCACCCGCGTTCGGGGCAGAGCCGAGGCCAGCCTCGTTCGAGAACATGCCGCGCTTGATGCCGGTCATGAGCACCGTTCCAAACGCGGCCCCAACGACCTGGTTGGCACCGAACGCGCTCGTGTAGATCGAGGCGAACACCTCGGGCAGGCGCTCGATGTTGAGACCCACGATCACGAGACCGAGCAGCAGGTAGAGCAGCGCCATCGCCGGCACAACGGCCTGCGTGACGCTCGCGATGCGGCGCACGCCGCCAAACACGACAAGGGCCGTGAGGATCGCCAGCACGATGCCAATTACGACGGGCAGCCATTCAAGCTTGCCACCAAAGCTCGAGGACACCGTGGCCGTGATGGTGTTGGCTTGCAGCGAGCTAAACGCGAAGGGGAAGCAGATGATCAGGATGCCCGCAAACAGCGTGCCCATCCAACGGGCATTCAGCCCCTTCCACATGTAATACGCCGGGCCGCCGCGAAACCCGCTCTTATCCCTCACCTTGAAGAGCTGGCCCAGGGTCGACTCGACAAAGCTGGAGGCGCCACCGACAAGCGCCATCGTCCACATCCAGAAGACCGCGCCGGGGCCTCCGATCGCGATGGCCGTGCCCACGCCCGCAATGTTGCCCACTCCGACGCGCGAGGCGGCCGAGATCGTGAATGCCTGAAACGCCGAGACCGACTGTGGTTTACCGTGCTCGTCGGTGGGCGTCTTGTTCGTGAGTGTGCGGAGCATTTCAGGGAACCACCGTAGCTGCACGACTCCTGACCTGATCGTGAAGTACAGCCCGAGCCCGAGGAGCACGGGCAGCACAATCCAGGTCCACAGCCGGTCACCAGCGAGCAGCATAAAATCGTTCAGCACGTCCATGGGTCAAGCATTACAGCGCGCGGCCCGTTCTCGCCCTCTTTTGAATTTCGGATTTCGACGAACCCCAAAGAAGACGACAACGGGCCGCATCTATATCGCCTAGATCCGGCGTCGTGTGCGCAGCGCGAGCAAGAGACCGCCCGCCGCGAGCATCGCACCCGCTGCCACGCCCACCGCGATCATCGGCGAACCGCCGGTATTCGACAGCGATGACCCTGTTTTTGTTCCGGGCGCCTCCGGCGTCGTCCCGGTCGTCGGCGCACCCGCAGCAAATTGCACAGCGACACCTGCACCGGTGTTCCCTGCTACGTCGACCGCCCGTAGCTGTACCGTTGTGGCTTCCTTGCCGAGCGAAACCTCGGCCGTGGAGGCGCCAGCACCCCGGTCACCAGCGCCTAGGTCTCCAGCACCTAGGTCTCCAGCGCCTACGAGTTGCTGCCACGTCTGGGCATCGCCGATCCGGAACTCGACGCGCGCAACACCCGAGGTCGCGTCCTGTGCCTCGAAGCTGATGTGCCCGCGCTGGGCCGCGGCCTGAGCCGTGAGCGTAGGGGCAACGGTGTCGATGTCGACCCGGCGCTGTGCGACCTCGCCAACGTTGCCAAAGTCGTCCGTCGCACGCGCCCGGACGGTGTGGCTACCGTCGGTCGTGAGTTCGACCGGGGCCGCGTAGGCTGCCCACGTCGCGCCGTCGAGCGAGAACTCGACCGCCGGTGCGTCGTCGGCGTTATCGGTGGCCTGCGCGGTCACGGCCACCGGTACTGCGCGGTGCCAACCCGATTCTTCCGCAGCAGCTGAACCCAGGCTCACCACAGGCGCCTCGGCATCGCGCTGGAGCTGGATCTTGACGGTGGGGTCGCCCGACATTTTGACGGCCTTGGCCGAACCGCGCGCACCGTCAGCTCCAACCGCGACGACGTCGCAGGTGGAAGCTGGAGTGTTGGTCACGACAGCACCCGCGGTGTCGGTGTCACCGGCGTCGCGCCAGCCAGCGTCGCCCTCGCAACTGAGCGCAATGCTCGCAGCCTCCGACGGCTGACCGACCTCGTCGGTCACCTCCACTGTGACTTCTTCGAGGGCCGCACGGAACACCGAACCACCGAGGATTCGGGCGGCAATTGCCATGCGCTCCTCAGACACAAACTCGAGGGTGTCCGTCGTCTGATGGTAGGCCGGCTCCAGCACGATATTTGAGCCGCCGGCCCAGAACATCCAACTGAATACGACCGCCGGAATGCCGACTTCATGGAATGACTGGTGATCGCTGCGGCCGACCTGGCCGATATGGAGATCGCCTTCGCCAGCGAGCTTCGAGACGATGTTGGCGAGCCAGAGCACCGGGTTGTCTTCCTTCTTCGCACCGTCAACGGTGAGCGCCCAGAAGCCAAACGGCTGGGCGGCCGTCCCCTCATAGCTGGTACCAGCCATGTCCATGTTCCAGGCGCCGACCGTGCGATCGCGCTCCGCCTGCGTCATCACGTTGGTTGCGTGGTGCTTCGAGCCCCGAATTCCTTGCTCTTCAGCGCCCCAAGCCCCCACACGCACCTCAGTGTCGAGCGAGTAGGAGGTCAAGATGCGTGCGAGTTCGAGCATGATGCTCGCGCCCGAACCGTTGTCACTCGCGCCGTGGCTGCCCACCACCGAGTCGATATGCGCGCCGATGTACACGATGGGCGCGTTGGGGTTGCCGTTCGCGGCCTTCCGCACCCCAATCACGTTTGTGCTCTCGTTCGCACCGGTCTGGGTCGTGATTGTGAGCGACAGCGGCCCATCCTTGAGCAGCGCACGCATGCGAGCGCCCTGGTTGACCGCCGATCCGACGACGACCATTCCCTGGGCTGCTGCTGGTACCGTGCCCGGGTTGGGCAGGGCCTCCGGGCTACTCATTCCTGCCACCTTCGTGAACACTACGGCGCTCACGCCAACTGCCGCCAGATCCTGCAGCAGTGCTGTCCGGGTGGCCACGGAGACATTCCAGTCGGCGAGCACAAACTTACCCGCGAGATCCGTGCGGGAATCGAGCCCGGTCAGGGTGCTGCCGATGTCGATCAGGTCTCCAGACACCGGGGGCGTCAGCACCGGTGAACACCGCATTGGATGCCGGCTTGAACTGCCAGCTCGCATAGCCCGGCTGGGTGCGACTCGGCGTCACGTCAGCGAACGTCTGCGGGGTGGCCGCAAATTTCTCACGTGAGGTGTCAAAACCGTACGATGTGAGCGTCGACTCGACATAGTCCGCAGCTGCGAGCTCCCCCGAGGTACCCGCCACTCGCGGGCCGATGGTGTCGGCAAAATGGACGTCGTGGTTCCAAATGTTCTGGGAGTTCACCGCGCCCAAAAATTCCTGTTGAAAACCGGGCAGGGTCGTGCCGTTCGAAATCGCCTCGACCGCGTCGATCGGTGCGAAGCTCTCGGCATGCGCGACCGTGCCCTGCAGCGCCAGTGGTAGCGCGAGCGCCGCCGCCGCGACTGCGATTAGTGGCCTGCACCGGCGACCTGCGGGTCGCGCGAGAGCACGTGAGTGCGCGTGCTGAATAGTCATGTAACCGGGGTGTCCTCGCTGACATCGTGCATGTGCCAGACCGTCATGGCACACCCGGTTGAGACTATCGAGTTTCGAGCCTTACGCGACAGGTGAGTGACGCTTTATTGCGAGGTCGTCGCCGTAGACGCCCCTCGCGCTAAGTGCGCTACTCCGACTGATCGCGCAGGCGCACGAGGCGCTCGTGGCCCGTCTCCTCTAGCTCGGCGATGTCGGATCGAGACTTCAAGAAGTCAGAAAACGACCGAAACCCGAGCGCCTTCTCGTTGAATGAAGGATCCATGCGGCGCATCTGCTGCTTCACCGCAGAGCTGTGGAGCCATTCGGAGTCGTCCTTTTCTTGGCCGAGCCACAGCGCACGAATCAGAAGACCCGTGATCTCGATGTCATTGTCATCAGAGTTCTCGTCGTCGCCGTCGAGGTCGTGATCAAACTCGATGTCGTCGTAGTCATCACCAAAGATGCTGTCGAGAAGGCTGTGGCGTGCCGGCTCGTTGGCCTCCGCGGCGGCTTCTGCAAGCTCTGCGGCGGTCGTGGCGTCAACAGCTGTCGCTGCGGCATTCGCAGTGGCGTCGCGCGATGCTCGCGCGGGCCTCCGGGACCGGGACTTTGCCGGGGCCACGCTCTCGGCCCCATCGGCGGACGTTGCAGCCGCCTCCTTCCCCGCTGACTCGTCGGGTCCGACCGCAGACGTCGAGGCGGCGGGCCCCGTCGAGACCGTTGAATCGCCTGACACCCCTGCTTCGGTGCGTGCGTTCTTGGCCGCTGAGGCTCGCCCACCCGCCCCGCGGGATCCGCGGCCACCCGCCGACTTCACGGGTGCTATCCCAGTGTCGGCAGCCACATCCTGCTTCGAGTACGCTGATGCTTCGGTCGAGGCGGCTCCGGCAGCATCGGCAGATCCAGCCGAACCTGCCTTCGCAGAAGCCTCAGCACTCACAGGCACCCCAGTACCCTCAGCAGCTGCAGTCGGCTCAGTCGCGGCCCTGCGGCCGCGCCCACCCCGACCCCCGCGCGCAGGGGCCTCCTCGCGCCGCGGCCGTTCCACTCCGGGCAGCGTGTCGTACGACGCGAACTCATCGCAGGCCGCCGTCAGCGACTTCGCGGTCGAGCCCGCGACTCCGATGCCGACGACGTATCGCCCGAGCCGCTTGCAGCGCTGTGCGAGCGGCACGTAGTCGGAGTCGCCACCCACAATTACCACGTGGGTCAGGTCGTCCAGCCGGAACATGTCTTCGACCGTGTCGACCGCGAGCCGAATATCGGCACCGTTCTTGGCGTAGGCGGCAGCGGGAAACAACTGCACCAGGTCAATGGCGCGGGCCACCAGCTGCGTGCGGTACTGCGCGTTGATTTGGGATGACCAGTCGGCGTACCCGCGGGTCAACACCAGGGTGCCAAACGACGAGGCATAGTCGATAATGGCCCCCACATCGATGGCCGCGGCCTCGAGCCGTGCCACGATTTCTGGGTCGTCCGGAGTCTCCGCGATCCGGTGCCGGTCGCGCCCGAACGAGTTTCGCCCGTGCACGCGGTCGTACCACGAGAGCACAATGTTGTCGAAGTCTAGATAGACCGCGACTCGGCCGTTCTGGTTGTCTGCCACACCCCTAGTGTGACAGGCCCCGCGCCCGACGCGCACACAATCGCGGTTATTGAGGCCGCAGAGCCTCAATCGCGAGATCGGCACGATCGGTCACGATGCCGTCAACGCCCATCGCGACGAGCTCGCGCATGCGATCCGGATCATTCACGGTCCACACGTGCACCTCGACGCCATGGCGATGCGCCGCCGCGATGAGGCGCGGCGTGAGCACCCGCAGCGGGCCCTGTCGCTCGGGAATCTGCAGCGCATCGAACCCACGCAGGGCCTTCGCGACCCCGAGGCCCAAGAGCAGCGAGGCTACGATCCGGATCACTCCCCGCTGCCCAGGGGAGGCCGCGGGCCGCCCCGGGGCAGCAGCCGCGAGGGCGCGTTCGCGGTATGTGTCGGAGAAACTCGTGACGAGCACGCGGTGCGCATGCTCGGCGAGGATGCGTCCCGCGGGATCGGCCGCCGCTAACGCCTTGATGTCGACGTTGAAGCGGGTCTCGGGGTACGCCGTGAGCGCCTCGTCGAGCGTGATGACTCCGCCGCGCGCGCGCATGATGCCGACCAGTTCGTCGAGTGTGACGTCGGCGACCTTGCGCGGGTCGCCAGTGACGCGCATGAGATCGGCGTCGTGAAACAGCACGACCCTGCCGTCGCGGGTGAGATGGCAGTCGGTCTCGACCATGTCGCAGCCCGCGCTGATGGCGGCCTCAATCGCGGCCCGGGAGTTTTCGACCTGACCGGCGTCGTGCATCGCTGGGGTCGTGAGTCCCCGGTGCGCGAGGATGCGGGGTCGGCGGGCCCCTGCGAGGTACGGGTGTGGCATGCCTTCAATACTGTCACCTCGATAGGCTGGTGGCTGGCCACTGGACCTTACAGAATCGAGCAAGACATGAACGACATCACCGCCCAGAAGGAACTCGTCAAGGCCCACATGGGTTCGCTGTTTGAAGGCGTGGAGATCGACACCGACGGTGATTTTTCAATTCGCTACGGCTCGAGCCGCGTATTCGTGCGTGTGCACGAGTTCGCAGAGAACTCGGCCCTCGCAATGGTCTTCTCCCCTGTGCTCACCAACGCCGAGAACACGGCCGAGCTGCGCGACTTCGTCGCGTTTGCCGGAGCCGACTATGTCTTTGGCAACTTCCTGCTCGTCGAGCGCGAGGGTACCAAGGTTGACCTGCTCATGAAGCACAACCTTCTGGCCGATCACCTTGAGGCCGACGAGCTCGGGTTCGTCGTCGCTGGCATCGCTTCGACCTGCGATGAGCTCGATTCCGAGCTCGCGGCCCGCTTTGGTGGCGAGGTATTCCACGCGGACGACGCGGAGTAATTTCCCCTGGGGTTACTAGGCATGAGCCTCCGCAGGGCCCCCGTGAGCTTTGGTTCTGATCGACCCGGTGCCGTTTTCGTCAATGCGCACCGGGTCGTTCGCGAGCATCGCCAGCCCCTTCGTCGTGATCATGAAGGATTCGAGCGACTCATTCCGCTTCGAGGCGTTCGGGGCATGCTGGGTCACTGCTGATTCAGATCCGGATCCGGACTGCTCAATGAATCCCATCTGCCGCAGCGTGGCGAGCGCCCAATGCACTCTCACCTCGAGCCGGTTCTCCCCCGAGCGCGTGTGCTGCTCAACCACGGCGGCACCGAGCTCAAACTCGTGCACGATCGCCTGAAGCGCATCGTGGGCCGAGCCCTCGCCCTTCGCAAGCAGACGCAGCACTGCCACGCGACAAATACTGATTGTGGGCATCCCGCCCCTGGTCGCGTCGCGGTGCGGCCCACCCCACCGTCGTTCGTCGTAGGTGATCGGCTCGCCGTAGTCGGGCGGATGCTCCCCCGCCTCATCTAGGTAGAGTCCCCCCACCACGGGTTCTTCGTGGTCGGATTCCTTCCCGGCGTGGCCACGCGATTCAGAATCTCGTCGGTTCATCACGGCCCTTCCTCTCACACGCCACTTCGGTGAGGCGCGAGCTTTCGTGGTGCCTCACTTCGACCATACGCCTGACTCGCGGTTGGCGACAGGGTGGGGACAGGATGGGCACTCAGGCTCCGCACCTCATTTGGGTGGCTCGGCTGAATTCGGTCTTGAATTCGGTCTTGAATTCGGTCCTGAATTCGGTCCTGAATTCGGTCTCATAAACCATTAGAACAAATGTTCGAATCGTGATAAAATGAGACCATGTCCAGCAACAACGCGGGCGCCCCTTTTGCCCCACTCCACCCCAGCCTTCAGGCCGCTTGGCCTGCCGGGTTTGGCTCGAGTGCCGCGGGATTGAGTGCCGCTGGTTCGAGTGCCGCGGGCCTGGTCACGCAAATGCAGGCGAGTCTCGCGGAGTGCGTCAGCCAGCTAGATGCTCAAGAGATCTCGTTCATGTCAGACGACGATCTCCTGTCACTCACCCACCAGTTCGAGAAGGCTGCTCATCTGCTCGATGCGCTGCTTGTTCGACTCTCGGGTGCGCTCGACGTTCGATCGGCACCACAACTCGAAGATTCCCTCGCGAAGAAGGCCGGGTGCCGCAACGTCACTGAGCTTCTGCAGCAACTTTCGCAGCGCCCCGCCTCCGCTATCGGCCGCCGACTCAAGATTGCTCGCGCCACGCGAGCAGAGGTGGGCATCTCAGGCTCGCCGCTTTCGCCGCGGTTCCCGGCGGTGGCGGCAGCGCTCGACGCAGGGCATCTGCCCGAGGACTCCGCATTTCAGATTATTCAAGCGCTCACGCGACTCCCCCACCACGTCGACCCGGAGCGCGTCTGGGTGGCGGAGCGCAGCATCGTCGCGCAGGCCGCCGGGTACCCATTTGACGATGCCGACGATGACACAGATCTTGATGCCGCCGACGATCAGTCCGCCGATGCCCCGCTTCCCCAAGACAGTGACACGGTTCGGCTCATTTGCGAGCGCTGGTGCGCATACCTTGACCAGGACGGCTCGGAGCCTGCCGAGGAAGAAGCGCTGGCGAATCGATACTTCAAGCTCGGCCGCGAGAAGAACGGGCTTGTGCCCGCGCACGGACTCCTCACCCCGGACACCGCGGCGCTCATGGGCAGCCTGTTCTCCTCGATCAATTCGCCGTTGACCAGCACCAATCTAGACGCGGGCGCGGGCGCGGGCGCGGGCGCGGATCAGTCTCGTGTTCGGTTCGTTGAATCCGGCCCCACGGCACTCCTCCCTGAGTCGGCCCAGGGAGATCCCAGCAGCGCGCTCAGCGACAGCAGCAGGTTTGCCCCCGAAATCCCGTCCGATGGCCGCTCCTACGGACAAAAGGTGCACGACGCCCTGCGCATCGTCGCCGAGATCGCGGCTCGAGCCGCGGAGACACCGCAGCTCGGCGGCGCCCCGGTCACGGTGCTCATTCAGACCACCCAGGAGGAGCTTACAGACAGCCTCCAGCGGGACCTCGAGCTGGCGGCGGAGTTCCCACTCGCCGCTAGCGTAAACACAGCCGCCAACACAGCGAGCAGTGGCGCTGCCGGCACCGCCTGGTTGCACGGCCACGATGGGCTCCCGACCCCCGTCAGCATGGCGGTAGCTCGCCACGGCATCTGCACCGGTGCCACCCAGCGCGTGATCACGGGGCCTCACGGCGAGATCCTCGGGATCGAGAGCCCCACGCGAACGTTTACGCCGCATCAGCGCCGGGCAATCACAGCGCGAGACGGCGGGTGCATCATTCCAGGCTGCACGGTTCCCGCGCTCTGGTGTGAGGTGCACCACGTCGTCGAATGGGCACAGGGCGGGCCAACGTCTACCGACAACGGGGTATTGCTCTGTTGGTACCACCATCGAAATATTGACAGCAACGACTGGCACATTCGCATGATGGAAGGGCTCCCCGAGGTGCTCGCCCCGCCATGGATCGATCCGCACCAGCTCTGGCGAAAGACGCGCCCACCGCTACGCACGAACCCGACGCGAGCGGGTGGCTCAAGCCGTCGGGTCCGTGCGAGATTCGGCTAGTTTGCGGCGGCCCCGCCCGCGATCTCAGACTCGCGTAATACAGTGCTTTCGTTCGCAATAAACGTCTCGATCTCCTCACGGTTCGCATACGACGACTGCGCGCCGACCCGCTGCACCGAAACCGCCGAAACCGCCGTAGCAAAACGAACGGCATCGGTCAGCGTCTCGCCAGCGGCAAGCTCACCCGCCACCGCTCCCACAAAAGCATCGCCTGCACCAGTGGTGTCGACCGCGCGCACCCGGTACGCCGGCACGGCTACCGAACCCGCGCGCTCCGCGACGATCGCACCGTCAGCACCGAGCGTCACCACGACCGACTGCGCACCGGCTTCCAGCAGGCGTTCGGCAAGTCGCCCGTAGATCTCGGCCTCGGGGTCGTCTGACGCCGCGCCCAGCACCTCCAGTGCCTCGTGCTCATTCACAATCAGCGGATCGCACAGCTCAAGCACCGAGCCCGGGAGCTGCACCGAGGGGGCCGCATTAAGCACGACGCGAGCGCCCGCCGAGCGCGCCTCAGCCGCAACATGCAACGCAGTCTCGAGGGGAATCTCGAGGCTCAGCACCACCACACGCGCGTCGCGCCACACACCGCCCGGACGCGCGTCATGACTTGCGGCACTGGCCGTAGCAGCGTCAGCATCGGCGTCAGCATCGGCGGCAGCACCAGCCCTTGCTTCCACGGTCGCCACGTCGAGCGCATGATTCGCACCGGGCGACACCACGATTGAGTTCTCACCATCGGGAGTCAGGAAAATGATGGCGGTGCCCGTGGGGCGATCCACCTGCGCCACGTGATCGACGTTCACCCCGGCAGCCGCGAGCTCCGACAGCAAGAACCCACCGTTCGCATCGGCACCCACGCACGCCACAAACGACACGTCGGCTCCACACCTGGCCGCCGCAGCTGCCTGATTCGCACCCTTGCCACCGGGCAACAGCGCGAGGTCACCGCCGAGCAGGGTCTCCCCGCCGCCGGGACGGCGCGGCACCTCCACGACTAGGTCGGCATTAGCGCTGCCGACGACCGCGACGCGGGCATTCCCCGCCACGTCAGGCACGACTACGCGCCCTGAAAGTCGGTGATCAGGCTCACCACGGTGTCGGCGATGGAGTCAGAGATCTCCATCAGCACGGTCGTGTGCGCGCCCTCCTGTTCGGGGTACCCGCGGTACTTGCCGCGCAGGTCGACGAGCGTCTGGCCATGTCCGGGACCGCCCGTCGTATCAACCTCCACGTTCACCACGGGGGCAAGCTGCACGTCGAGGTGCCCGGCCGCCGCCGCGACGGCGATCGAGTCGTGCATCGCACAGCTCCAGTCACCAAACACCATGTCGCGGTAAAACTCTCCGTAGAACTCGATGATGCGGCCCATGTACTGGCCAGCCGGGCCACCCGCCAACATCTGGTCGCGATGCTCGGCGGTGATCAGCACCTTCATGGTGACGTCGAGACCGGCCATCACGACGGGCCACTTCGCCGCGAACACGGCCTGTGCGGCCTCGGCGTCGTGCCAGATGTTGGCCTCGGCCACAAAGGACACGTTGCCCGGAGCCGACGCCGATCCACCCATCAATGACACGCCCGCCACGAGCTTTGGCAGCTCCGGATCGAGCGCGAGCGCCGTCGCGATGTTCGTGAGCGGGCCTACCGGTACGAGCCAGACCTCACCCGGGTGCTGTCGCACGATGTCGATGATCTGCTGCGCGGCTGTGGTCGGCTCGGCCGCGCGCACGGGCTCGGCGTCGCCTGCATTGCCCTGGCCGTCGTCACCGTGCACGTGGTACGCGTACTCCGTCGGCCCACCCAGCAGCGGCCCGGCTGCACCCTGCGCGACCGGCACCTCGCCACGGCCCACGATGTCGAGCACACGCAGCGTGTTGCGCGTACCGCGCTCCACCTCAACGTTGCCCCACACGGTTCCGACCGCGAGCAGGTCGATGTCGGGGTGCAGCGCCGCGTACATGATCGCCATCGTGTCATCGACACCGGTGTCACAGTCGAGGATCATTTTGGTCGCCATGTTTAGGCCTCCTTGAGCCGCTCATCGAGCGCGGCAATTCGTGTGTTCAATAGTGTTCTGAGGCGCGCCACGTCGACGCTTAGCGCGACGTCGCAGTTCGGCGCGTTGCCGCTGAGCCCCAGGTGGTCAACGACCGTCATGCCGCTCGTGAGCCGCCCGATGTTCTCGACATCGACGAAGAGCGAACGTGTCTCCAGGATATCGGGGTCGATGACTGCGGCGAGCGCGACGGCGTCGTGTTGCGCGGTGCCATCGCCTGACCGGTCCGTCGCGTAGTTCGCCATGATGTGTCCGACCATTTGCGCGCAGGGCCCGTCCGAGGCGAAGAGTGCGGGGAGGTGCGCCGGTCCGACGAGCGCGTGGTCGGTGACGTTGAGTCCCACCATGGTGATGGGGACCCCCGTCTCGCTCCCGAAGGCGAAGAGCCGGGCGGCCGCGTCGGGGTCGTAGTAAATGTTGAACTCCGCAGCGGGCGTCGTGTTGCCCGGCCTGTCGAGCGTGGCCCCTCCCATAATGACAAAGCGAGCAACTCTGGCAGCGGCGCGCGGAAAGTGCGTAATGAGTCCCGCAATATTGGTGAGCGGTCCGATCGCGGCCACGGTCACGGGCCGCTCACTCCCTTCGATGAGCCGAGCGAGCAGCGGGAGCGCGGGTTCGAGGATCCGTTCTGTCGCGGGCAACTCGTACCCACCCAGTCCGTTCTCACCGTGCACGTCCCAGGCGGGCAGCGTGTCTTGCCGCCACAGCGGCCCGGCTGCTCCAATCCCTATGGGCCCAGCAAACCCTACGAGGTCAGCGAGCGCCGCGAGGTTGGGGGCGGTCTTGTCGAGTCCCACGTTGCCGGCGACCGCGGTCATGCCCAGCACCTCCACCTCGGGGCTCGCCACGGCGAGCATGATGGCGAGCGCGTCATCGATCCCCGGGTCGGTATCAATAATGAGCGGGGTGCGTGCTTCGAGGCCGGTCATGATCGCGGCTCCGGATCATGCCCGGCGCCGGTGTTCCCGTCGCCCAGCTGGCGCACCGATTCCACAACGAGTGCCGCGAATCGTTCCCAGTTGAGCTCGGTGGCGACGAGTGTGCGCAGGTCGCTCATGCGCTCCGCGACCCCGGTTGAGTGCCTCATGCCCGGCTTGGTCTCGAAGTTCACGACGGTTTGGCCTTTGGTCCATTCCCCGTGGAGTTCGACACTGACGTGCGCTCGTTCCGTGCGCACGAGATCCGGATCAATGAGCATCGCGACGCAGCAGGCGTCGTGCACCGGGGGTGCCTCGAAGTCGAAGACCTCGCGGTAGGTCTTGCCAAAGAACTCCCAGATGTCGAGCATGAACTGGGCGACCTCCCGGCCGCGTTCGCCCGCTTCTTCCCCTGCCTGGCGCACCCGCTGCTGCAGCGCATCGGTGGCGAGTGCCTGGTGGGTGAGATCGAGGCCCACCATGACGACCTCCCATGCCCCGCGAAACACGACCTCGGCGGCCTCGGGATCGACGTAGATGTTGTACTCGGCGGCGGGGGTCACGTTGCCGCGTGTATAGGAGCCGCCCATCAGCACCACCTGCCGCACGCGGTCCACGATTTCTGGGGCCTTGCGCATGGCGAGCGCGATGTTCGTGAGCGGCCCCGTGGGTACGAGGGTGACCGTCCCGGGTTCGTGCGCCATGACCGTGTCGATGATCAGGTCGACCGCGTGGCGTGCGTCGAGCTGTCCGGTCACCTCGGGCAGCACCGGGCCATCCATGCCGCTGTTGCCGTGGATGTCTTCGGACACGATCTGCGGGGTCACGAGGGGCCGGTCGGCTCCCTGGGCGATCGGTACGTCGATGCCCGCGATCTGACACACAGCCTGTGCGTTGCGGGTGACGTTGTCGAGCGAGTGGTTCCCCGCCACCGTGGTGATCGCGAGCAGGTCGATGGCGGGGCTTCCCGCGGCGAGCAGGATCGCGATTGCGTCGTCGTGCCCCGGATCACAATCGAGGATGATTTTGCGGGCTGGGCTGGCGTTGGTCATGCTGTCACCGTCCCCACACCCGCATCCGAGGTTTCTCGGTCCTTTGCGGCGAGCGCCTTCTTCGTGCGGGCCTTGAGTGCCGAGCGCACTCGTACGGAGGCGAAGACCAGCGCGACGATCGTGATGATGTAGGGCACCGTCAGCGAGAGTGAGGAGTTCGCGCCGAGCAGACCGAGCCGATCGGCGAGCGCGTCGGCTGCACCGAAGATGAGGCAGGCGATCATCGTGCGGTACGGGCGCGCCAGCCCGAAGGTGAGCGCCGCGACGGCGATAAACCCGCGCGATGCCGTCATGCCCGAGGTGAAGGACCCGACAGTCGCCATCGCGAGCTGTGCGCCCGCGATACCCGAGAGCGCTCCCGAGATGAGGATCGAGATGAACTTCACGCGAAACACGTTGATGCCAGCAGCGACGGCGGCGGGCTCGTCCTCGCCCACCGCGCGCAGGTGCACTCCGTATCTCGTGCGGTACAGCACGTAGGAGTACACGGGCACCGCGATGATGGCGAACCACACGAGCAGGGTCTGGTTGTTCAGCGCGCTGCCGAGCACGGGGATGTCGCCGATCGGGCCGAGGTCGATCCGTGGCAGAATGGCCTTCACCTCGCCCGGGGTCGCTCCCGCATTGCCGTAGAGCACAGTGAGCATGAGCACCGTCAGGCCCACTGCGAGCAGGTTGATGCCGATACCGACGACGATGAAGTCGGCCTTGAACACGAGGGCCGCGACCGCGAAGATCACGGCCATGAAGAGGCCCGCACCCATTGCCGCGAGGATTCCGACGTAGGGGTTCGTGACGGATCCCACCGCGATGGCGGTAAATGCCCCGGTGAGCATCATGCCTTCGAGGCCGATGTTGAGGATGTTGCCGGTCTGTGTGAATGCGCCGCCGATGGCGGCCAGCAGAATCGGGGTGACCTTGAGCAGGATCACGCCGAGCATGCCGAGCGTGAAAATATTGCCGATGAGTTCCATCAGGCAGCGCTCCCCTCGAGTTTTTCAAACTTGGTGGTGTCTGCGAGCCCATTGCTTGCCGAGCCTCGCTTGAGTTTCTTCCAGTTCCACGCGATCGTGGCGGTGATCGCGATGATGATGAGGCCCTGGAGCACGTTGACGATCGGGAACGGAACCCCGATGGCTTGGATGCCGGTGGATCCGGCCATCATGGTCGCGTAGAACAGTGCTGCGACCATCGAAGCCCATGGGTTGAGCCGAGCGAGCAGCGCGACCGTGATGGCGAGGAATCCGAAGCCGGGCGAGAACTGCTGCAGGAACCTGCCGCCGTTCGGGCCGATCACATACAGCGCGCCGGCGAATCCTGCGACGGCGCCTGAGAGCACCATCACCTGGATCGACATGCGCTTCACCGAGACGCCCGTGTACTCGGCGAACCGGTTCATCTCGCCGAGCTGCTTGACCTTGAGCCCCCACGCCGAGCGGTTCAGCACGAGCGCGATGATCACGGCGACGACGATCGCGATGATCAGGTCGGGGCCGATGCCATAGGCCGCATCGAACATCGTGAGCCGCGCCTCGGGGGCGATCTTGGCCGAGCCTGCAATGCCGGCCGACTTGTCCTGGAACGGGCCCGTCACGAAGAAGTTCGTGATGAGCATCGCGACCTCGCTCAGGAGCAGCGTGGTGACGATGATGTCAACCCGCCAGAAGCCGTACAGCCAGCCGGGCAGGAGTCCCCACAGTGCACCCGCGAGCGTGCCGAAGCCGAGCACGAGGATGGTGAGGGTGAGGGGCGGGAGGTCGGTAAACGTAAACCCGGCGTAGGCGCCGAAGAAGGCGCCGAAGTACATTTGCCCCTCGGCACCAATGTTGAAGAAGCCGGCCCTGAACGAGACGATCGTCGCGGCCGACACAATGGCCAGCGGCACGAACATGGCGATGGTGTTCGCGACGCCGAAGGGGGTGCGCCACCCCGAGGTGAAGAGTTCGATGTACGCCTCGATCGGATTCTTACCGATTGCGAGAATCACGAAGGCGCCGATCACGAGTGCGACGAGCACGGCGAGCACGGGCTGCGCCGCCCCCGTAAACGCTCGAGTCGCGAGGTTCGCGAAGAACCTGGGCTGGCGATCGACGGGAATGGTGACGGCGGTCGTATCGAATTCGGGGCCCGCTACCGTGACGCTGTCGGTCACCAGCTGGGTCATCGCCTGCCCGGCACCCGAGGCCTCGAGCTCCTGCTGCACGCGCGCGTGCTCTGCTTCAGCCTCGGCCAGCGCCTCGGGCGTCGGGGTAGTGCCGGCCATCGCCAGGCCCACCGCGACCTCGCTCATGTTTTCCTGCGTGAACTCGGCCACCAGCTCCCCGCGGAACATCACGAACAGCCGGTCCGACAGGCTCATGACCTCGTTGAGGTCGGCCGAGACGAGCAGCACGCCCGCCCCGCGGTCGCGTGCCGCCACGATCGAGTTGTGCACGAACTCCATGGCTCCCACGTCGACGCCGCGGGTCGGTTGCGAGATCACGAGCAGATCGGGGTCCGCGCTGAACTCGCGCGCGATGATGACCTTCTGCATGTTGCCGCCCGACAGCTCACCGATCGCGGTGGCCGGTTCGGCTCCGCGCACGTCAAACTTGGCGATCAGCTTCTTTGCGTAATCGCGGGCACGTGCGAGCGACAGCCATCCGGCCCGGGTGAGCGGGGGCGATACGTCCTGGGGCGACAGATTGGTCGCGGCAATGTTCTCGGTAATGGAGAGCGCGGGCCCTGCCCCCTCGTCGTGCCGGTCCTCCGGTACGTAGGCAAGGCCAGCCTCGCGGCGGGCATGCACGCTCGCGCGCGTCATATCCTTGCCCGCGATCCGGATCGAGCCGCGCGGTACCTCGTGCATACCGGCGACCATGCCGGCCAGCTCGGATTGCCCGTTCCCCTCGACTCCGGCGATGCCTACGATTTCACCGCGGCGTACCGTGAGCGAGACGTTGTTGACGGCGATGATGCCGCGGGAGTCGACGGCTGACACCCCGTCGAGGTTGAGCACCTCGTCGACCGGGTGTGCCTCGGTGTGTTTGATGCGCAGCAGTACTTCGCGCCCGACCATCATAGTGGCGATGTCGGACTGGCTGAGGCCTGCCGCCAGCTGGGTCGCGATGTGTTTGCCATCGCGAATCACCGTGATGTCGTCGGCGACGGCGAGCACCTCCCCCAGCTTGTGTGAGATAAACACGACGGCACAGCCCTTGGCGGCGAGATCGTGCACGACGACAAAGAGCTCGTCGGCCTCTGCCGGGGTGAGCACGGCCGTGGGCTCGTCGAGAATGAGGAGCCGGGTGTCGTGCGACAGCGCCTTCAGGATTTCTACGCGCTGGCGTTCGCCCACCGAGAGGTCTTGCACGATCTCGGTCGGGTCGATTGCGAGCCCAAATCGTTCGGAGAGCTCGGTGACACGAGCGGCCATCGCCTGCTGGTCGAGTCTGCCGAGCGGGGTGGTGAGTTCCTTGCCGAGGAAGACGTTTGAGGCGACCGACAGGGAGGGCACAAGCTTAAAGTGTTGATGCACCATGCCGATACCGAGGGCGTCCGCCTGATTGGGGTCGTCTACGGTCACCGGAGTGCCGTCAAACAGGATCTGACCTGCGTTGGGCTGCAGGTTGCCCGAGATCATGTTCATCAGCGTCGTCTTGCCTGCGCCGTTCTCGCCCACGATCGCGTGTACGCGCCCCGGCCAGAACGAGACCGAGACATTTTCGTTGGCGATCTTCTCACCAAAGGTTTTCGTAATGCCCTTCAGCTCGAGGATCGGAGCGTTCGCTTTCACCGCGGTGTTCATGTGAGATCCATTCCCGTGAGTCCCTTCGGGGTGATTCGGGTGGTGGCCCCGTGAGGCCACCACCCGGTGAGGTACTGAGGCGGCTACTCGCTCGCCGTGGGCACCTCGATCTCGCCCGAGATCACCTTCTGCTTGTACTCCTCAATCTGGGCGATCATGTCGTCGGGCACGAGCCCACCGTTGTCGTCGAATGTGAGGCCGACGCCGTCGTTTGCCAGACCGTAGGCCGTGGTCTCGCCGAACTTGAGCTTGCCGTCCTTGGCATCATTGACCGCGAGCACGATCGAGTTGCCAATGTTCTTGAGCATCGATGCGAGGATGTGGCCCTCTTGCAGCGTGTTTTGGTTGCTGTCGACGCCAATGCCATACTTGTTGGCGTCCTTTGCGGCTTGCAACGCGCCCACGCCCGCGCCACCCGCGACCTGGAAGACGACGCCCGCGCCGTCGTCGAACATGCCCTTGCCGAGGTCGTAGCCCTTGGCCGAGTCGGCAAAGTCACCGACGTAGCTCACGAGCACCTCAATCTTGGGGTCGACCGATTCGACGCCCTTCTCGAATCCGACCACGAAGTCGTTAATGACCGGAATGTCCATGCCGCCGACGACACCGACCTTCGTGGATCCCTCGGCGAGCGGGAACGTGTCGGGGTTCGTCACCGCGAGGGCGGCAAGCACGCCCGCGAGGTACGAGCCCTCGTTCTGCTTGTAAACGATCGACGCCACATTGGGAGCCTCAACCACGGCGTCGTAGTAGACGTACTGCTGGTCAGGGAACTTCGGTGCGGCCTCGGCGAGGATGTCGGTCATCTGGGTGGTGCCCGTCACGACAATGTCCCAGTCGCCCGTCGACACCGACTCGAGGTTCGCCTTCCACTGGGCCGGGTTGTTGACGTCGGCCTGCAGCGTCTTCGTCTCGTTGCCTTCGCCCTTCAGCTCCTCGATGCCGCGCTCGGCGTCATCGAAGAAACCCTGGTCGCCCAGGTTGCCGTTGACCACGTTCGCGATCTTGAACGGGGCATCGCCGCCGGCGTCACCCGATCCGGCATCGCCTCCACCGCCAGAGCCACCGCCGCTGCAGCCCGAGAGGGCGAGCGCCGCGGTCGCGGCGAGAGCCAGGCCGCTGAGTAAGTGCTTCTTCTTCATGAGAACTCCTTTGTTCGTGTACTGATGTTCGTGTGCTGCTGAGGGTTGTGTGAGCCGGTGACCGCCGGTGAGAATGCTCCTAGGGCGGCCCGCACCCGCAGGTGTCGCGGCGCGTCAGTTCCGTCGGAAGCACGAGGTGCATCGCGGCCCGATCGCTCGCCGGATCGGCAATGATCCGGCCGAGCATGCCCACCGCTTCGGTGGCGAGCTGCGCGTAGGGCTGCGTTATCGTGGTGAGGCGGGGAGTCGTGTATTCGCTGAGTTTCGTGCCGTCGAACCCGACGATCGCGAGGTCTGCGCCCGGGGTTCGGCCGACATCCGCCACCGCGCGCAGCACGCCCATCGCCTGCATGTCGGAGGCGACGAAGATGGCGTCGACCGAGGGATCCCTGCGCAGCAGCTCCGTGGCCGCCGTGTACCCCGAGTCCACCGTGAACGCCCCGTAGCTGAGCAGCGGTGATACCGGCTGTGCCTCCCCGACCCGGGTTCCGGCGGCAACTCCTCCGCCCACGAGCCCCGCGTCAGCGAGCGCCTCGCTCCAGCCCCGGGCCCTGTCCCTCGCCGACGAGAGCTCAGCCCCGCCGGTGATGCAGGCGATCCGGCGCCGACCGTGCTCGACGAGGTGTTCCGTGGCGACGCGGGCGCCGCCGATGTTGTCGACGACCACGGAGGGAACATCGAGGCCCGGCGGCAGACGGTCAAGTGACACTGCGGGCATTCGCCGTTTGCTGATCTCACGCCAACCCTCTTCGAAGCCGGCCCCGAACACGGCGATCACGCCGTCGACCTGGCGATCCCGAAACGCGCGCAGGTACCCGAGCTCTCGGCCGGCATCGTCGGCCCCGTTGCCCAGCAGCACCACCAGGTTCGACGCGAGGGCGGCGTCCTCGACCGCAGAGGCGAGCTCGGCGAAGTAGGGGTTCGACGAGTCGGGGATGAGGAGCCCCAGCGTGTGCGAGCGGGAGGTCGCCAGGCTGCGAGCGAGCGCATTGGGACGGTAGTCGAGCTCGAGAATGGCCGCTTCAACACGCAACCGCGTCTCGTCTGACACCGGATGGGAACCGTTGAGCACATACGACACCACGGCGGGGCTGACTCCAGCCCTGCGCGCAACGTCTACTCGTCCCACCATCTGATTCACGTCCTTGTGTTCTGATGCTCGGCGGTCAGCGGTGACCACCGTCCCGAAACCCGGGTTTCGTGTGTCGTCAAGTATCGCCACGACACACCCTGACGTAAACCCCACCAACAAGCTTCGTGACCGAGTTGTGATGAACGGCGCCACGCAAACACCACTTGCCCGGCGCGGGTTTTGCGGCGTATGGTGGCCGCACGCGTCATCGCAACGGTGCGATCGCTTGGAAAGGCAACCCCAACATGTCTCAAGGTCTGCTACACGTGTCAGATGAAGTGCGTGACGCCGTCGCCGCGGGCAAGCCCGTGCTCGCCCTCGAGTCCACGATTTTCACGCACGGCCTGCCACGCCCGCACAACGAAGAGCTGGCCCTCGCAACCGAGCAACAGGTGCGCGAGGCGGGAGTCGTGCCGGCCACCATCGGGGTCGTCGAGGGGCGCCCGACCGTGGGGCTGTCGAGCGATGAGATCGTGCAGCTCTCACGTGATGACTCGGCGGTGAAGGCGAGCCTGCGCGACCTGCCCATTGTCGCGGGCAAACGACTGAGCGCAGGCACCACCGTCGCCGCCACTGGTTACTTGGCGCACCTCGCGGGGGTGCGAGTGTTCTCGACCGGCGGGCTGGGCGGGGTACATCGCGGCGCCGAGACCAGCTTCGACGAGTCAGCCGACCTCGGTACGCTTGCAACGCTGCCCATCGTGGTCGTCAGCGCGGGCGTTAAATCGATTCTCGATATCGGGCTCACGCTCGAGCGATTGGAAACCCTCAACCTCGCGGTGGTCGGATATCGCACCACCCACTACCCCGGGTTTTACGTCGCTGATTCGGGATATAACCTCGAGTATTCGGCGGACTCACCGAGCGAGGTCGCGCGCATGGCCGAGGCCCGCGATGCGCTCCACATCAATTCGACCCTGCTCGTGGCGAACCCGGTCCCCGAGTCCGAGCAGCTCGACCCCGAGATGCACGACGCGATCCTCGCGCAGGCCTGGGCCGAGGCCGAGAACCGGGGCATCGCGGGCAACGACACGACCCCGTTCCTGCTCGACTACATCGCGACACACACGCAGGGCGAGAGCATGCGCGCGAACCTCGCCGCGTATCGCGGCAATGTTGCGCTTGGCGCCCTGATCGCGGCCGAGCTCACGGGCGGCGCGGGCGGGCGGCCGTGACCCAGCATCCCGGCGCGCCAACCTCCACAGCATCAGTTCCCACCGTGGGAGTCGCGGGTGACCTCGTTGAGGACGTCATCGTGTGGCTCGGCGGCGAGGTCGCCTACGGCACCGACACCCCCTCGCAGATCTTTCGCGTGCGCGGCGGCAGTGCAGCCAACGTGGCCCACGCACTCGCCGTGCACGACTGCGGTTCACGCCTCATCACTCGCGTCGGGAGCGATGCGGTGGGCGACGGACTCGTGCGCGATCTCGCCGACTCGGGGGTCGACGTGCGGGCTCAACGCGGCGAGCGCAGCGACACGATCGTGATTCTGATTGACGCCTCTGGCGAGCGCACCATGATGCCGGATCGCTCAACCGCCCGCGCGGTAACCCCGTTCGATCCTTTGTGGCTCGACGGGCTCGACTGGCTCCACGTGCCGCTCTACGGCTTCGACTCGACGCGCGAATCGGCGGTGTTTGAACGGCTCTGCGCGCAGGCCACGGCGCGAGGCATTCCGCTGAGCGTTGACGTGTCGTCGGTCGGCCTCATTCGGGGGATGGGGCGCGGGCGGGTGCTCGATTTGCTGCGCCGCATTGCCCCGACCGTGCTGTTCGCCAACGCCGAGGAGGCCGAGGTGCTCGGTCTCGAGGGTGGATCCGCGCCGCCGCGCGCATGCACCTGGGTGGTGAAGCGGGGCGGGGACCCGATACTGCTGCGCACGGCTTCGGCAACCCGGGAGGTGCCGGTGCCGCGCGTGCCCGAGATCATTGACACGACGGGCGCGGGCGACCACTTCGCGGCGGGCTTCTTGGCGGCGTACGCCCGGGATCCGGATCCGGTCGCTGCTGCGCTCGCGGGTTCACACGCCGCAGCCCATATTCTCGCGATCCCGGGGGCGCACGCCCCCGGGCCGGTCAGCGCCGGTTAGTTTCGGTACGTGATGCCGCGCACGATCTGGCTCACGGCCTGCTGGCTCGTGCCGAACTCGGCGGCGAGCGCGGTCTGCGACTCACCAGCGGCGTGACGCTGCCGGATCGACTCAGCCTGCTCGGTGGTGAGCGCGCGCGTCGCCACGGGCGTCGCGCCCGTCGTGCGTCCCCGCCGCACCGAATCGATCGTGTAGACCGAGACGCCGAAGGCCGCGGCGAGCGCGGCGCGGCCTTCTCCGGCTTGTGACCGGGCGAGAATGTCGGCGACCTGGTCCTGTGTGAGCGCGGGCGCTGCCATGTTCGTTACTCCTTGAGTGTGGGTTAGCGCCAGCAGTCGTTCGCTGCGGCGGCCGTCTGAAACTTGATCGCGGCGACCTGAGGCTCCGGCGCCTCTTTTTACCCTACTCGGGCGTTAGTCAGTCTGTGCGAGCAGCCGAGTCAGCCCCGGCTCGTCATGCAGCCGAGGTTCGGTTCGGAGCTCGGGTCGCACGCCCGCCTTGTCGCGATAGAACTCGCGGATCAGGTTCATGTCGGCCTCGACGTCGCCCGTGAGGTGGAGCGTGGGGCCGAGCCCTGCGGTGCGGGTGGTGCGGTCGACGAAGCCGAGGCTGACCGGGAGCTCGGCCGCATATGCAATGCGATAGAAGCCGCTGCGCCATCCCGACCCCCGTCGGGTGCCCTCCGGCGTCACGACCAACATAAACTGCGGATCGGCTCGCACCCGCGCCACGACCTGATCTACAACGCGCTCGGGGTGCGCGCGGTTGACCGCGATGCCTCCCAGCGCTCGCATCACGGGGCCAGCAATCCACCGAAACAGTTCCTGCTTACCGAGCCAGTGAATGCGGAGCCGGGCATCCCAGGCGATCGCGAGCATGAACACGAAGTCAAGGTTCGACGTGTGCGGCGCTCCGAGGAGGATGCGCGGCCCGGTGACCGCGGGAGCCTCGCGCTGGAGGCGCCACTTCGAGAGCCGCCAAAATAGGCGGGCGATGCTGTGCCGGATCCCTGTCATGAGCATGACAGCCACTCTATGCCGCTCAGCAGTTGCACCCTGTTGCAATACCCCCGGGTGACGCTAGGCTGGTGTACAGGAATCCTTTGGCCGAGAATCGGCCGAAGCACTGCAAGGGGGCATCATGGGATTCATCCAGGCATTTACCGGCGCCGTGGGCGGCATGCTCGCAGACCAGTGGCTTGATTTTCTACTGCCGCCAGAGAACTTGGCCCCGACTGCGGCTCTCTTTCCCGCCGTCGCGAAGGGTCAGAACGCGGGGCGCGGGTCCAATACCCGCGGATCAGAGAACATCATCACGAACGGTTCGAAGATCATCGTGCCCGAGGGCTACGCCCTCATGACGTTTCAGGACGGCCAGCTCACCGGTTTCATTGCTGACCCGGGCGGGTACGAGTATCGCCCCGATGACCCCCAGTCACAGTCGATGTTCGCGGGCGACGGTTTCGTTGCCCCCGTGGTTAAGCAGTCTTGGGAGCGCTTCAAGTTTGGTGGCCAGCCGGCAGCGCAGCAGCTCGGCTTCTACGTCAGCCTCAAGGAACTTCCTAACAACCGCTTTGGCACCCAGTCCGAAATTTACTGGGATGACGCGTTTCTCGGCACGCAGGTGGGCGCACTCACGCGCGGCAGCTATACGGCCCGCATCGTCGACCCGATCCTGTTCGTCAAGCAGTTCGTGCCCTACACCTACTACAGCGCCGATGCGCGGATCTTTGATTTCACGGATCTCGATAACGACGCTGCCGCCCAGCTGTTCAACGAGGTCGTGTCGTCGCTCGCGCCCGCCTTCTCCGCCTATACGAATGATCCCACCAAGGGCAACCGTATGGCCCGCATCCAGAGCGACTCGCTCGGATTCGCACAGTCGCTTTCGGCGGCGGTTGAGGCTGGGTATCAGTGGCGCTCAACGCGAGGGCTCGAGATCGTCAGTGTCGCCATTCAGGCGGTCGAGTATGACGAAGATACCCGCAAGCTGCTGAGCGATGTGAAGAAGGCCGATGCGCTTTCGGGCAATCGCGGCGGGTCGTTCCTGCAGCAGTCGGTGGCGCGCGGCTTTGAGGCCGCGGGCGAGGGGGGCGGCGGCAACATGGCCATGATGGGCATGGGGCTCGGCATGACGGGCCAGGCGCTGAACTTCCAGCAGCAGCAACCCCCGGCCGCGGCTCCCGCCGCAACCCAGACTGAGGCGGCAGCAGCACCGGCAGCGGCCGAGGATCCGGTCGCGAAGCTCGCCCAGTACAAGCAGATGCTCGATCAGGGGCTCATCACCGCCGAAGATTTCGAGGCGGCCAAAAAGAAGACGCTCGGGCTGTAAGCCGCACGCGGTCACGCCCGCGGGTAATTGCCCGCGGGCGACACGTCAAGGTTTCAGGGGTGAAGCATGAACGATAACGCCACCTGGGGCGATCCTGGGGCACAGGCACCTCCGCCCCAGCCGCAGCAGCCACAGCCACAGCCACAGCCACAGCCAGGCTTTGATCCGGCGCAGCCGCCCATCGATCCGACGCAACAGCAGGCCCCAGGCCAGTCACCGATCCCGCACCAGCCAACGACCCCGGATCAGTTCCCACCGCCGCAGTTTGAGGAGCCGGACGGGCCCGCCTACATCGATACCTCGAGCGGCAAGAGCGATGGCCTCGATAAATGCCCCCGCTGCGGATCCACGGAGATTTCCCTGCGCACCCAAACTGGCATGCTGACCTGCCACTTCTGTCGCTATGAGTGGCACGAGGCCCGCATTGATGAGGCGTTCGCGCTCAACTCCCCCATCGGCGACCTGCGCGGGCGCGTCATCGGCACGGGCGCCGGCACCATTTCCGAGGACGTATCCGAGGTGCTCACGCTACGGTGCGGGGCCTGCGGGGCCGAGGTTGTCGTGAACACGGGCGAGGCGATGCAGGCGCGCTGCCACTGGTGCCGCAACACGCTCTCCGCCTCGGAGCAACTCCCCAACGGCGCGGTGCCCGACGGCGTGCTGCCCTTTAGTGTGACGCGCGAAACGGCCATTGAAAACATCTCCGCGTTCGTCAAGAGCCGCAAGTTCTTCGCGCATCCCGCCTTCGTGCGCGGGTTCGAACCGACCGAGGTGGTGGGCGTCTACCTGCCCTACCTGGTGGTCGACGCGAACGCGCATGCCGAGTTGCACGGTGAAGCCGAGATCGAGACCGGCCGCCGCAGGGTGTCGCGGGGCGACAACGACTCGGTGACCCTGTACGACGCCGACGTGTACGACATGAGCCGCAGTTTCGATCTACTCGTTGACGATCTGGTGCTCGAGTCTTCGTCCGAGCGCGCAGACATGTCCATGTTTCGCAACACCAACAATGTGATCAACGCGATTCAGCCCTTCGACATCGACGCCACCGTCGCATACAACGCGAACTATCTGCGAGGGTTCACCTCGGAGAAGCGCAACCTCGACGTCGACGGCATCATGCCCCGGGCCGCCGACGCGACCCTCTCAATCGCCCGCGTGCGGGCGGGCGAGGCTGCGCAGGCCTATGACCGTGGCATTCGCTGGTACCGCGAGGAGCTCACTGTGCACGGCACCCGCTGGGTCTCCGTGTACCTACCGGTATGGCTGTACAGCTACTACCAGCCCCGCGGAGGCGCCGGCCAGGGCCTCGTCCACTACGTCGCGGTGAACGGTCGCACCGGCGAGACGATGGGCAGCGTCCCCATTCGCCAGGGGCGACTGATCGGCATTTCGGTGGCGATTGGCATCGTGGGCACCGTGCTCGGCGGCCTCGCCAGCATCTTCATGTAACCAACTACCTGTGTAGCGGAAAGGAGCAACGTGTTTCCGAGTTTTGTCGCCAGCACCACCGTCGTCGATTGGCTGGCCACCGCCACGATCAATGTGTCGCTGCCCTGGAGCAGCGACAGCGACGGCTCAGCACTGTGGCTCATCGGGCCCGGCGCGGGCATCGGTTTCTACGTGTTCCACTTTCTGCGCTATCGCAACACCCACCAGCGTCACGCCTTCGAACGAGAGACGCGCACCGAGATCTTGGGAATGACGGGGCACGACACGCTCGTGCGCCGGGTGAGCGGCGTCGAGAACAGCAAAATACCCGGTGAGAACTCCTCGTCCCCGAGGCAGCGACTCGGGCAGGGCACCCGCTTCACCGAGGAGTAGGCGGCACGCCCGGGGTCACTCAATCACCGCCTCCGATTTGCGTCAGCCACCCCGCCCTGGTGTACAGTAAAGGAGTTGTCGCGGGAGCATTCCTTCGACTTCAACGGGTCTGTGGCGCAGTTGGTAGCGCACCTGCATGGCATGCAGGGGGTCAGGGGTTCGAATCCCCTCAGATCCACCATCAACTCCCGGTTGCAGAGCTTTTGCCCTCAACCGGGAGTTTTTTGTTTCCCCCTGAATCATCGAGGTGATGTCGAACGTGCGTGCCCACGCCGCCTATCAGCGGGCCACCGCCGCGTTCAAGAACCCTACGCTCGATCTGCTGCACGGCCGCTACGCCCCGTTCGTCGTGGCCGCGCTCTCGCTGGTGTTCACCGCCGATCGCACCGCCGTGGCGGTCGCCGACGCCCACGTCGAGGTCGGCGAGATGATCGACGAACTGCGGGTGGGCGGCTATGCCGACCTCGAGCCAGGGCTACCCGCAGGCAGCGGGCGGGAGATCTGCCGCTACTGGGTGCGGGTGGGCTGGCTCGTGCCCCAGATCGAAGACGGGGCCGAGGTCTACCGGCTTTCAGCTCAGGCTGTTGGTGCCCTCGAGATCGCCGGCCGCGCCGGCGGCGGGCGCGTATCGCGCTCGCGCGTGCGCACTCTGCTCGAATCGGTGGATCAGTTGGCCCAGCACGCAGAGACCGATCCGGATCTGCGCCTCGCTCACCTCGCCGCTCAGCGGGCCGAGCTTGATGCCGAGATGGATCGCCTGCAGGCTGGCGAAGTGGAGGAGGCCGACGACGAGCTGCTGCTCGAGGAGGCCGAGAACGTGCTGCACCTTGCGCGCGAGCTCCCCGCAGACTTCTCCCGTGTGGCCGAGTCCATCAACGCGATGCAGCGCGACGTCGTCGCAGACCTGCGCCGCGACGTGCGCCCGGCTGGTGAGGTGCTGCGCGAGTACCTGCACCGCGGCCAACACGTCATGCAGGCCACGCCCGAGGGGCGCGCGTTCGCCGGCGCACTCAGGCTTATCGGCGACCCCGAGCACATCGACGAGCTCACCGATCAGGTACACGAGCTGCTCGCCAAGCCGTTCTCACGGCTCCTCGATGCGGCGCAGCGCGAGGAACTCAGCGCGATCGCCAAACGCGTGGAGCAGGGCGTCCAGGAGGTACTCACGGCCCAGCGCCGCGCCTCCCACGTCATCACCGCCCAGGTGCGCACCCACGACCCCGCCCGAGATCGCGAGGTCGACGATCTGCTCCGCGGCGTCATGTCAGGGCTCCAGTCCTGGATGCGAGTGTCCAAGCCCGCCGACCGGGTGACCCCGCTCGAACACTTCCCCACCGCCCACATCGGCCATCTACGGCAGACGCTGAGCGATCCGCGGCCGCCTCGCGGCCCGGCCCCCCTGGTACACGCCGCCGATGTCCTCGACGCCGCGAGCGTGAGCGAGGGAGACGCGCGTGCCTGGGGCGGACCCGATTACCCGGAGCTCGAAGCTCACGTGGCGGGCCTCGGCGACTCGTTCGACCTCGGTGACGCGTTCGGTTCCTCGGGCACCCGTCGCCCCGTGGACCTACTCGGGCTCCTCGAGATCGTGCATCGCGGCGGGATGACCGAGCGCGAGGACATCTCGGTGGTCACCGCCCAGCGCCCCGACGGCACCACCCGCAAGTTCGCCTTCGTTGCGGTGCAGGCCGACAACACACCGGCAGACACCGCAGACTCTGACTCCGCAACACCGAACTCCCCGAAGGGCCCCTCGCATGTTTGAACCCACCCCCGCGACGCCCCCAGTCGAGGCGCTCGACAGCGAGGCTTCCAACACCACGACGCCCGGCATTGATCTCACGGACAGCACCGATCCGTTCGTCACCCCGGTGTCGATGGAACAGGATCCGGATCAGGCCTTTGCCGGCGACCGCGGCTCGCTCGCTCCCGAGGTGCGTCGCGTACTCGTGCGTCTGCTGCAGCGCCGGTTCTTGCTCGCGGATCGCAATAGCGAGGACTGGGCCGTGCTGCTCGAACATCAGCAGATCATCGAGTCGCGCCTGCACGACCTGTTCGTGCGCCTGGTCGTAGACCCTGCACGCGGCGTCGCGTACAAGCAGCAGGTGCGCTCCGAGGAGCTCGACGTGCCGATCTTGCTGCGGGACGAGGCGTACACCCGGGCCGAGACGCTCGTACTCGTCTACCTGCGGACGGTGTTTCAGCGCGAGTCGACCGCGGGCGAGCCATCGGTGCGCATCGACGTCGAGGAGATCGAGCAGACCGTGCTCACTTACTTCACCGCGGCAGACGGCGACATTGCGCGGCGCCAGAAGGCGGTGCGCGCCGCGCTCGCCCGGCTGCGGCAGGAGGGCATCGTCACCGAGGAATCCGAGGGCCGCTATCTGGTCAGCTCGCTCGTGGAGATCGTGCTGAGCGCCGATCGCCTGCGCGAGCTCTCAGACTGGCTGCGGCAGCAGACCGCGGCCGCCCAGCGCCCCACCACGGCCTCCGCAGATTCGAACTCCGCGGACACCCCCTCCGCGCCCCTGCTTGATCCCCGAGGAGACCACACACTGTGACCATGCTCGACACCCTCTTCGGCCTGATTCCCGCGGCTTCACGGGGCCAGCAGTGGCTCGCGCACGAGCTGCAGCTCGTCAACTGGGGCGGCTACGACGGCGCGCACCGGGTGCGCTTCTCCCCCGGCGCGACGCTGCTGTGCGGCGGCTCCGGATCGGGCAAGTCGACGCTCATGGACGCGTACATCGCCCTCATGATGCCGCACACCACCCCTTTCAACGGCGCATCAAACGGTGGCGTCACGGGCCGCCCGCGCGGCGAAGACCAGCGCAACATCCTCTCCTACGGGCGCGGCAAGATCGATGAGACCCGCACCGAGCAGGGCACGCGGGTACGCGTCATGCGCGGTGATGACACCGACACGTGGACCGCGATTGCGATGACCTGGGTCGACCACGACGGCTCGAAGTTCACCGCAGTGCGCGCCTGGTACATTCCCGCTGGCGCACGCGTCGTCGAGGACACCGTGCGGGTGCGCGCGAGCGTCGACGGCGCGTTCGACCTCGCAGATCTCGCCCCCGCGGCCGCGCAGCGCCTCAGCGACGCCCAGGTGCGCGCCTGCGGACTCGAGACCGTGGCGACCGACCGCGAGTTCACCGCCAAGCTTCACTCAGTGCTCGGCATCGGGGCAGCTGGTGCGGGTGCGAAGGCGATGAGCTTGCTCGCCCGTATCCAGGCCGGCCAGCAGATCACCACGGTCGACGAACTCTACAAGCGCATGGTGCTCGAGGAGCCCGAGACCATGGCTGCGGCGGACGCGGTCGTCGCGCACTTCGACGAGCTCGAGGGCACCCGCACGCGCATGGTCACCGCGCAGCGGCAGGTGCACGCGCTGCGCCCGATCCGCACCATTCGCACCCGCATCGACGAGGCCTTCGACCGGCTGCGCATTCTCGACGAGGTCGGTCAGCTCACCGACCCCGCGTCGCTCGCCTCCCTCTGGCGCGCCGAGCACCGCCTCCGGCTGCTGCGCGAGACCGAGGCGGCGCTGCAGCGCGCGAAAAGCACCGCCGACGCAGCCGTCCGCGAGCAGCAGGCACTCGCGGACGCCGCAGAGGCCGAGCGCGACGGACTCGTGGAGGTGCTGCGCGGGGCGGGCGGCGAACGCCTCGAATCCGCCGAGCGCGAGCTACGCGACGTGGAACGCCGCCTCGCGTCCGTACAGCAGGCACGCGTGCGCGTGCGGGCGCTGTGCGAGGCCCTGGGTGAAGACGTGGCCACTCGCGCCAGCTTCGAGAAGCTCGTGAAGCGCGCCCGCACCGCCCTCACGAGCGACGATGCGAAGTCGGCCGCCCGCGACACCTACGCCGAGGCACGCGCGGCCTCCCGCGCCGCTGAGACGCTCGTGGCGGCTCTCGAGGCCGACCTGACCCAACTGGCCGGCCAGAACGACAATATTCCGCCCGCACTGCACGAGGCGCGCGCCGTGCTCGCGCAGGCCGCCGGGATCGACCCTGGCGATCTCCCCTTCGTGGGCGAGCTCGTCGAGGTGCGTGCCGAGTACGAGCCGTGGCGTGATGCCTTCGGGCTCGCCCTGGGCGGCTTCGCCACGACCATTCTCGTCGACCAGGATCGGGTACCCGCGTTCCGCGGCGCGATCAACGACGTCCAAACTCGCGTCCGTGTGCGCTACGAGGGGGTCCCCACCGAGCAGCCCCGTCGCACGGGCCTCGACCCCGTCTCTTTGCCGGGGCGCCTCGACTACCGCGATTCCACCTTCACCGGCTGGCTGCAGGAGCGACTCGAACAGCAGTTCGGGTTCGTGTGCGTCACCGAACCCGGTGAACTGGGCAAGCACGCGCAAGCCATCACCATCACGGGCCAGCTCACCCGCGGCCGCCGCGGCTCGCACGGCGGGCACGGGCGCGCGAGCGTGCTGGGGTTCTCGAATCAGCGCCGGATCGAAGAGCTCACCGACGAGATCCTGTCGGCTCGGGCCGACCAGGCCGAGGCTGTCGAACGCGAGCGCGCGGCGGCGGCCGCCCTCGACCGCCTCGACGAGCGTCAGGCAGCGTTCGCGAAGCTCGCAGAGACGTCGTGGGACGACATCGACGAAGCCAGCGTTGAAGCCGAGCGCGAGCGCTGGACCGGCATCATCGCCGAGGCCGCTGCCGGAAGCTCCGAGATCTCGGGCCTCCAGCAGCAGATCGCGGCCGCAAAGCGCAAGGTAGCCAAGCTCCAGCAGGCGATCGGCCGCGCGCACAGCGACCAGGAGCGGGCTGCATCCCAGTGGGCCGACATTACCGACGAGGTCGACCTCGCCCAGGGCCTCGTCGATGCAGCCGAGGATGACGGGCGCAAGCTCTCCCCCGCCCAGGCGGCCTATCTCGGTGACCGCTTCACCCCCGAGACCGATGCAGCGGCCGACGGTGTGCCGAGCACCCGTACCCTCGCACGCTTCGACGCCGCGCTGGAGGCCGCCTCACGGCAGCTGTCTGACGACCGCCGCACGGCCAAGGAGTCCCTCGTCGATCAGCGCGAGGCCCTCAGCCGCACGCTCGAGCGCTTCCTCGAGAACTGGCCCAACCCGAACCTGCGGGCAGACCCCGATTCGTCGCTGCCCGACTTCGAGCGGATCCTGGCCGAACTCGAGGCGAGCGGATTGCACGAGCTTGAGGCGGAGTGGAAAGATAGTCTCCTCAATCTCTCGGGCAATGACCTGACAAGCCTCGATTCTTCCCTGGGGCGGGCGCTGCGCGAGATCCGCGAGCGTATCGAGCCCATCAACCAGATCATGCGCGATCTCCCGTTCTACGACGACGATCACCGCCTGCAGATCACGCCGCGGGAGCACCAGAGTGACGCACGTCGCCGCTTCCGCCGTGAACTGCGCGACGTGCGCGGGCTCATCGTTTCGGCTGCCACCGAAGAGGAGCGCGAGCGCGCCTACGGCCGCATGGAGCGCTTGATCGGGCGGATCCGGCGCAGCTCACCCGATTTCTCCGAACTTATTGACGTGCGCAATCACGTGCGCGTGAGTGCCGAGAAGGTGCATGCCGTAACTGGAGCCCATGCGGCGCTCTACGATCACATCGGTGAGAAGTCGGGCGGCGAGTCCCAAGAGCTGATCGCGTTCATTGTGGGCGCCGCGCTGCGATACCAGCTGGGTGACGCTGGCTCGGAACGCCCACGGTACGCACCGGTGTTCCTCGACGAGGCACTCATCAAGGCTGACGCGCACTTCACGAAGCGCGCCATTGGGGCTTGGCGCGGGCTGGGCTTCCAACTCGTGATCGGTGCACCCAACGACAAGTACAGCGCCATCGAGCCACACGTGGACGTCGAATATGCCATTCTCAAGGACACCCAGGGTCGATCCTGGGCGAAGCCGAAGGTCGGATTGGCCAACTAAACGACAACGCGCGGCCTCCCCGAAGGGAGGCCGCGCGTGTATTGTGCGTGGGGACTTACTGAGCAGTCATCAGGCTTTCGATTTCCATGACCGGGCAGTCCTGCCACAGACGCTCGAGCTGGTAGAAGTCGCGTTCTTCGTTGTGGAAGATGTGCACCATAATGTCGCCGAAGTCGAGCAGCACCCAGCGGCCGGTTGCCCGACCCTCGCGCCGGATGGTGCGAATGCCAGCGGCATTCATCTCGTCTTCGATCTCGTCTGAGATGGCCTGCACGTTGCGCTCAACGCTACCCGTGAGGACGAGAAACACGTCGGCGAGGCCGAAGTGCTCTGCCACGTCGAGCGCGACCGGCTCGGTGGCGCCCTTAGAGTCGGCGGCGCGCAGGGCAACGCCCAGCGCCTCTCGGACCTGCTGGCTGTGGCTTGCTTCGTTATTCAGGGGGTGCTCCCGTAGTAGTGATGATGACATTGCTGCCGGATGATGTGGCGGCGAATTAACCGAACATGCCGTTCGAGGCGCCCCAGATGCCGAGTCCGACGACCACGACGAGGAGTCCACCGCCGGTCAGTCCCAGAACGAGCGGCAACTTAGTGCGCTCCTTCGTCGGCTTGGCCACTGCAGGAACGCCCGACACCACGCGCGCGCTCACCGCGTGACGCGCTGACACGGGAGCGGGGCCCGCTACCGTGCCGTGCTCGTCGACGGTCTCGGCGCCCGTGATCGGATCAATCTCGGCCGAGTCGTGGAGCGATACGTGACCGCCCGTTTCACCGAGCGACTTCGGCAGTCGCAGTGATCCGGTGACGTAGAGCTCTCCGGTAGCACCGAGCGGGCCCGTGAGCCCACCGGTGTCTTCGGGCATCGTGGGCAGGATCAGCGCAGAAGTGCCGTTGGTCGAGCCCTCCTGTGCCACCGCACGCGAGATCAGGTCGTCGAAGTCGCCCTGGGGCTCCTCGGCGGGTGAGGGCACGTTGCGGGTCGCCGGATCGTCAAACACCGAGCGCCACTCTTCGGGGGGCGCGATGTCAGGAAACGAGTACGTCTCTTTCGGCTGCTGCTCTGGTTCCTCGACTACGACAACGGCCTCTTCGACCGTGGGCGCGTCGACCACAGGAGCGTCAAAGGCGACCGTCTCGGCAACCGGCTCTTCAGGAGCAGACTCTGTATCAGCGGTGTCCGCGTCAGCGAGTTCCGCGTCGGCGAGTTCCGCGTCAGCGGCCCCTACCGCTACCGGGAGCTCCTCGGGAGCTGTTTCGGCGGCGTCTTCGTTGACGTCGTCTACCGCGGGAGCCTCGGGCTCACCTTCGACTGCCTCGGCGCTTGCCTCAGCAGACTCGGCCTCAGTGATCTCGGGCTCGACAGCCGCGAGTTCAACAACCTCAGGCTCGACAGCCTGAGCTTCGACTGCTTCAACCTCAGCAGGCTCCGGAACCACGGCTTCGGCAGCCTTGTCACGCTTCCAAAATTTGAGGCGCGACTTGCCGCCTGACGCCGGAGTGGCCGTATCGGCAACGACCGGTGCGTCTTCCGACTCATCCTGCGAGGCATCCGCCTCGGGCTCCTGGGTCTCGGCCAGGGCTTCCGCTGCGCGCAGCTCTTCGACAGTGAAGGGCTCGGTTGGCGGAGAAATCAGGGAATCAAAATCTTCGACGGGCTCATCGTCTTCGGGTGCGACAGTGACGTCTGCCTCTGCGTCGACGACTTCTAGGTCAACGACCTCTACGTCAGCGTCAGCGTCAGCAACATCGATGTCGGCTACAGCGACGTCAGCAACCTCGGCCGCGGACTCGGTGTCTGCCTCTTCGCCTGCCCCGGCCGCAGCCGGCTCGGCGGGAGACTCTGACTCTGCTTCTGTCTCAGGCGCAGCGGTGACCGCCGCCTCCTGGGCCGCAGTTCGGGCCGCAAGAGCCTGCTCACGCAGGGTGCGAATCTCGCGACGGCTGCGAGGCGTGCCGTCAGCGTTGAGCGGCGAAATCTCGATGTCGTCGGCAACAATGCTGGGCTCGGGGTCGACAACGGGCGCGGCATCCGCTTCAGCGGCGGCTGCGGCCAGCTCGGAAAGGTCCAGCGCGCCGGTTTCGCCCTGCTCACGCAGACGGCGTTCCCGCCGTGTCAGCGGTACCTGCTCTTCGTTCTCACTCATTTTCCGTCGCTTCCTCGGTGTACAACCCGTACTTGGCGATGTACTGCACCACACCATCTGGGACCAAATACCAGACCGGATCGCCCCGGCCTACTCGTGCCCTACAGTCGGTTGATGATATCGCCAACGCGGGAACTTCCAACAAGCTTATGTGTTTGCCCGAGAGCCCCGACAGTGACAGTTCGTGCCCGGGGCGCGAAACGGCAATAAAATGTGCAAGATTCCACAGCTGCTCGACATCTTTCCAGCTCACGATCTGCTCGACCGCGTCAGCACCGGAGATGAAGAACAACTCGGCGTCTGGCCACTGCTTGCGCAGATCCCGCAGGGTGTCCACGGTGTACGTGGCACCGCTCCGGTCGATATCGACGCGACTCACGGTGAACCTGGGGTTTGATGCCGTCGCAATCACCGTCATGAGATAGCGGTGCTCGCTGGGCGACACGCCGCTCTTCTGCCACGGTCGCCCAGTCGGCACAAACACGACCTCATCGAGGTCAAAGCTCTGCGCAACCTCGCTCGCGGCGACGAGGTGACCATTGTGGATCGGGTCGAACGTTCCGCCCATTACCCCAATACGTCGCCGCGTAGCCACCGGTTGCCGAACCTACTAGTGCGTGGGCTGCTGGGTGCCGTGCTCGCGAGCGTACGCCTCAGCCTTGGCCGAGTGACGGTTCGCCACATCACGGAAGGAAAAAGTCACGGCAGCGAGCACCACGAAAATCGAAAATACGATCACGCCGTACATAACTGGGGGCATCGGCAGTTCCTTAAGAACGTGCCCTCCCTCTTCTGCTGCAACAGCAAGCGTGGCGAGAACAGACATTGAGACCTCTGCATTCATGGCGAATTGGATAATCGGATTAAGTCTACCGGGTTTGGCTAGCGAATCTGGCCCGCGCCGCGCACAAGCCACTTGGTGCTTGTCAGCTCAGCAAGACCCATGGGCCCTCGCGCGTGCAGTTTCTGGGTCGAAATACCCACCTCTGCACCGAAGCCAAACTCGCCGCCGTCCGTGAACCGGGTTGATGCGTTCACCATCACCACGGCGGAGTCGACCCGAGCAAGGAACTGCTCAGCGTTACGGTAGTTAGCGGTGACGATCGCATCTGTGTGTCGCGTGGAGTAGCGCTCGATGTGCGCAAGTGCATCCTCGAGCGAGTCCACAATCTTGACGCCCATCTCGAGCGCGTGATGCTCCGTTTCCCAGGTGGCATCTGTCGCAGCTTGGATCGATCCGGATCCCGGCTCCGCCGTGTCGCTACCGGGCGCGCCGCCCACGAGCGTGAGGGTACGCGCGTCGGCTTCGATGCGCACGTCCTTCTCGCGCAGCGCGGCGATGATGGGCGGCAACAGCCGCTGTGCCGCAGCGCGGTGCACGAGCAGCGTCTCTGCGGCGTTGCAGACGCTGGGACGGTGTGTCTTGGCGTTGCGCACGATGGACACGGCCATGTCTTTGTCGGCGGTTTCATCGACGAACACGTGTACCACGCCGGATCCGGTCTCGATGACCGGCACCGTGGACTCTTGGACAACGGTTGAGATGAGTCCCGCGCTCCCGCGGGGAATCAAGACGTCGACGTAGCCGCGGGCACGCATCAGCCGGCTGGCGCCCTCGCGACCGAATTCGTCGATCGTCTGGATCGCGTCGCCCGCGAGACCAGCGCTCGTCACGGCGTCCTGGATGACGCGCACGAGCACCCGGTTTGTCTGCTCTGCGGCGCTGCCGCCGCGCAGCACGGCGCCGTTGCCACTCTTAAGCGCGAGCGCCGCAATATCAACGGTCACGTTGGGGCGCGCCTCGTAGATCGCGCCCACAACGCCAAACGGGACGCGTACCTGACTGATGGCGACCCCGTTTTCGAGGGTGCCCCCACGCACCACCTGGCCCACAGGGTCGGGCAGGCCAATGATGTCGCGCACGGCGTCGCTCAGCGCGGCAACGCGCGCGGCATCGAGCGTGAGTCGGTCGAGCAGACCGGCCCCGATCTGCTGCTCCTCGCCGCGGGCGAGGTCGAGCGCATTGGCCGCGACAATATCGTCGACATTGGCCACCAACGCATCAGCGATCGAGGCGAGCGCGGCGTTCTTTGCCGCGGTCGACACCGTAGCAAGCGACTTCGCCGCGACGCGTGCACGGTCAAGGGTAGTCAAAAACCGATCTTCGTGTGACATGGGGTCAGCCTATCTCGCGCCCGGCGACACTGGCTCGGGCGTGGGGATTCTAAGGAAACGTAAGGAGTAGTACGAGGCGTGTTCGGCTATGCCGATGGAGCCGCTGAAGCAGCTGGCACCGGTGGCGCCGCCGGGTAGGCTCCCGGCGCCGCATCAAACACGGTGCCGTGGTCCTCGCCGTCGAGCACTGCAGCCAACAGGCCAGTCTCGGTGAGTAGCACGGCGGCTCCCGCCTCGGCTGCCAATCGGGCAGCCTGAACCTTCGTGGATGCACCCCCGGTGCCCCAGCCAGACTGGCTTTCGCCGATCGTGATGCCGTCGAGCGGGTCGCCGTATGGCACATGTGCAACCCGCTCGGCTCCAACGATGTTGGGCGGAGCGGTGTAGAGCGCATCGACATCTGAGAGCAGCACGAGCTGATCGGCACAGATCAGGCGTGCAACCAGCGCGGCCAGTCGGTCATTATCGCCGAACCGGATCTCGTGAGTTGCGACCGTATCGTTCTCATTGATGATCGGCAGAATGCCGAGCTGCAACAGGCGTTCGAGCGATCGCCGCGCGTTACCTCGGTGCGTGGGGTTCTCAAAGTCTTGTGCGGTCAGGAGCACCTGACCGGCCACGATTTCGTGAGTCGTGAGAGCCCGCTGGTAGCGGTTGACCAGAATATTCTGGCCAACCGCTGCAGCTGCCTGCTGTGTCGCGAGGTCATCAGGACGCGCGTCAAGCTTCAGAAAGGGTACGCCGGTTGCAATCGCCCCACTCGAGACGAGAATCACCTCGGCGCCGGCGGCGTGCAGCCGCGCGAGCGAGGCTACGAGCCGGGGAATCTGACCGGCGTTATCGCCACTGACCGACGAAGAGCCGACCTTGACGACGACCCTGCGGGCCTGCAGCAGGGATGCGTCCCCGCTCATTCATCCGCTCCCCACATGCCCGACTCGCGCTCCCGCTCCAGCTGGGCACGAGCCTCCGCCTTGGCATCCATCATCTCGTAGTAGTCAGCGCGGCGCTCCTTGTTGGTGCGTCGCACGACCGGGTCGAGTCGGTCATCGCTACCGCGCACGCCCGTCTGCACCTCGGCCGCACTGGTAACGGTAGGCTCCCAGTCGAAGATGACGCCAGCGCCGGGACCAATCACGACGGTCGAGCCGGCAACGGCTCCCGCCTTGACGAGGCCGTCTTCGATGCCGATCTTCTGCAGACGGTCGGCGAGGTATCCGATCGCCTCGTCGTTCTTGAAGTCGGTCTGTTCGACCCAGCGCTCGGGCTTCTCACCCAAGATGCGGTAGATCGTGCCGTACGTTCCACCCTCAGTCTTGATGCGGAAGTTGACGCGATCGACCGGCTTGGGCGTCAGCACGATCCGGGGCTGGGCAACGGCCTCAGCTTCACGGGCGACCCGCTCGCTTTCGACGAGGGCTCCGAGCGCGAAGCCGAGCTCGCGCAGTCCCTCGTGCGACGCGGTGGAAATCTCGAACACGCGGTAGCCGCGTGCCTCGAGGTCGGGGCGCACCATTTCGGCGAGCTCGCGTGCCTCGGGCACATCGATCTTGTTCAACGCGATGAACTGCGGGCGCTCGAGCAACGGGATCTGCCCCTCGGGCACCGGGTATGCGCCGAGCTCTCCCAAAATCACGTCGAGATCAGAGATGGGATCGCGCCCGGGTTCGAGCGTGGCACAGTCGAGAACGTGCAGCAGTGCGCTGCAGCGCTCGACGTGGCGGAGAAAGTCGAGCCCCAGCCCGCGCCCCTCGCTCGCGCCCTCGATCAGCCCGGGAACGTCGGCAACTGTGTAGCGGTACTCACCCGACTGCACGACACCCAGGTTGGGGTGCAGCGTGGTGAATGGGTAGTCGGCGATCTTCGGCTTTGCAGCACTCATCGCAGCAATCAAGCTCGACTTTCCCGCTGAAGGATAGCCAACAAACGCAACATCGGCGATCGTCTTGAGCTCGAGGGTGACCTCACCAGTCCAACCCGCGGTGCCGAGCAGCGCAAAGCCGGGGGCTTTGCGCTTCGTGCTGGCGAGATCCATATTTCCGAGGCCACCGACACCACCCTTGGCAGCGACGTAGCGCATGCCGGGTTCGGTGAAGTCAATCAGGGTCTCCCCCGCTGCGTCCTTCACCACGGTGCCGACGGGCACCGGTAGCACAAGTTCGCCGCCGTTTTCACCGGAGCGCCAGTCACCGGCGCCGTAGCCACCGTTCTTCGCTGCGATGTGCGGCCGGCGGTGGTACTCCAGCAGCGTCGTGACCTGCGGGTCTGCGAGCAGCACGATGTCGCCACCGTGCCCGCCCGCGCCACCGTCCGGCCCAGCCATTGGCTTAAACTTTTCGCGGTGAATCGAGACGCAGCCATTACCACCGCGCCCCGCCTGCAAAAAGAGCTGGACGCGGTCCACGAACGTTACCATGCTGAAAAAATTCCCTCGCTATATACGGCAAAAGGCGAGCCGAAGCCCGCCTCGCCGTGAGTTGCCTAATGTGGTTAGGCGGCCGTCACGATGTTGACGACCTTGCGGCCGCCCTTCGCGCCAAACTCAACCGCGCCCGCAGCGAGTGCGAACAGCGTGTCGTCCTTACCGCGGCCGACGTTTGCGCCGGGGTGGAAACGAGTGCCACGCTGGCGGACGATGATCTCGCCTGCGTTGACTTCCTGTCCACCGAAGCGCTTTACGCCGAGGCGCTGTGCATTTGAGTCGCGGCCGTTCTTGCTTGAGCCGACGCCCTTCTTGGATGCCATGAGTCTCTACTCCTTAGGTAGTAGCGTAAAACGCTTACTTAATGCCGGTGACTTTGAGGCGCGTCAGATCCTGACGGTGCCCCTGGCGGCGCTTGTAGCCGGTCTTGTTCTTGTAGCGCTGAATGATGATCTTCGGGCCACGAAGGTCATTGAGCACCTCAGCGGTGACGGTAACCTTGGCGAGCTCAGCCGCATCGGTCGTTACCTTGTCGCCGTCGACGAGCAGGACAGCGGGAAGCTCAAGCTTGCCATTGTCGTCGCCCTCAACACGATTCACCGTGATGATCGAGCCAATCTCGACCTTCTCCTGCCGGCCGCTTGCGCGAACTACTGCGTAAACCACTTCACACCCTCTTCTTAAGGTTTGTCATCCATACCGAATCGCGACCAAGTCGCGCTCGAAGTCTGTCTACCGCCCAGAAAAGGGTGGCACCAACGGTCAATATTATCCCACAGTCGCGGCTCGGGTCAAATGCGGCACGCTGATTATTCACGCGCCGCGTCGCGCCGCTTTGCGGTCGCGTCCAGAGCCTGCGCGAGCGCGAGCTGCGCAGCCTGCGCCGGATCAGGTTCTGCGGCAGGCGTTGACTGGGCAGATGCCCCCTGTTGGGGCGCAGCAACCGTGCCACCCTGCGTCTGCGCCGTCGAAACGCGTCGCCGGGCACGACCGTGTCCGGCGGCCGGCGCGTCGGGCAGCGCAGACAGCACAGAATCCAGCAGATTCGCAGCTGGCGCCGCGTTCGCTGACACGGGCGTCGAAGCTGACACTGGAGTCGAGCCTGACGGCTCGGGAGAAGCTGCCGGGGCGCTCACGCGCTCCTGCGCTGCGCCGCGTTCGGCCTGAGCGGATGCGCCCGAGCGCACGCGCCCCGTGGTCACCTGCGCCTTGGGCTGGGTCTGAGCGGGGGCCTGGGCAGGAGCCTGGGCAGGAGCCTGCGCGGGTGCCTGAGCCTGACGCGACTCGGATGCGCCGCCACCGTTCCCACGCCGGGCCTTGCGGGCTGCAGCGGCATCGACTGCCGCGGCGAGCTGCTCTGCCACCGCGTCTGTGCTTTCCTCGTGCTTCACGGGGAGCGTTGAAGCAGCGACCTGCGCCAGCATGTTCTTCGCGCCATCGGTGATCGCGTGAGTCTGGTTCTTCGCGTCGTGCTGCAGTGCGGGCTGCGGGTGCTGCTGTTGCGTCTGCTGCTGCGACTGGTTGCCGTTGCGGCCACGCTTTTGGTTGCGCGGGTTACCCTCGCTGCGATGGCGCGAAATCGGATCGTGCTGCACGATTACACCGCGGCCTGCACAGGCCTCGCAGGCTTCACTGAAGGACTCCAGCAGGCCCAGGCCAAGCTTCTTACGCGTCATCTGCACGAGTCCAAGCGAGGTCACCTCGGCAACCTGGTGCTTCGTACGATCCCGGCTGAGGCATTCGACGAGCCGACGCAGCACGAGGTCGCGGTTGGACTCGAGCACCATGTCGATGAAGTCGATCACGATGATGCCGCCAATATCGCGCAGGCGCAGCTGGCGCACGATCTCCTCGGCCGACTCCAGGTTGTTCTTCGTGACGGTCTCCTCGAGGTTGCCGCCCGAACCGACGAACTTACCCGTGTTGACATCGATCACGGTCATTGCTTCGGTGCGATCGATCACGAGCGATCCGCCCGAGGGCAGCCAGACCTTGCGATCGAGCGCCTTTGAGATCTGCTCGGTCACGCGGTACTCGTCAAAAATATCGCGTTCGCTCTCGAAGCGATCCACGCGCTGGAGCAGATCGGGCGCTACCTGACCCAGGTAGTTCTCGATCACCATGTAGGTCTCGTCACCCGAGATGCGCATGCGGTGGAAGTCCTCATTGAAGACGTCACGCACGATCTTGATGAGGACATCGGGCTCGGCGTGCAGCAGGACGGGCCCGCCGCCCTTGGCCACGCGCTGCTGAATCGACTCCCACTGACGGGTGAGACGCTCGACGTCGTGCGTCAGCTGATCCTCGGTCGCACCCTCGGCAGCGGTGCGCACGATGACACCGGCGCCGCCGGGCAGCACCTCCTTGAGGATCTTCTTCAGGCGCGCACGCTCGGTGTCGGGGAGCTTCCGCGAGATGCCGTTCATGGCCCCGCCAGGTACGTAGACCAGGAAGCGGCCGGGCAGCGAGATCTGGCTCGTGAGCCGGGCACCCTTGTGGCCCACCGGATCCTTCGTAACCTGCACGAGGACCTGGTCACCGGGCTTGAGTGCGTTCTCGATCTTGCGAGCGGTGTTGCCACCCTCGAACTCAGACCAGTCAACCTCGCCCGAGTAGAGCACGGCATTGCGGCCGCGGCCGATGTCAACGAAGGCGGCTTCCATGCTGGGCAGCACGTTCTGCACACGACCGAGGTAGACGTTGCCGATGAGCGAGCTCTCGCTCGAGCGCGCGACGTAGTGCTCCACGAGCACCTTGTCTTCGAGCACACCAATCTGCACGCGGTCGGCCGTGGTGCGCACGATCATCTCGCGGTCCACTGCCTCGCGGCGTGCGAGGAACTCTGACTCCGTGATCACGCTGCGGCGGCGGCCGGCGTCACGGCCGTCGCGGCGACGCTGCTTCTTCGCCTCCAGGCGGGTCGAACCCCGCACCTTCTGCGGCTCGGTGATGACTGGGGCCTGACGACGCTCACGGCGCGGCGCATCTTCATCGATGTCACGGCGGCGCGTGCGACGCGATCCGGATCGGTCGCTATCGGCATCGTGCGCCTCGTGATCCTGCGGCGCATGATCGTCGAGCAGCTCGTCGAGCTGACGGAAGTCGCTCACGTGGGCGTCGCGGCGCGGCTCGCTGCGGCGAGCATCCCCGCGGAACGAATCGCCTCGGTAGGAGTCGGCACGGAACGAGTCGCCACGGAAGGAGTCCCCGCGGTTACTGTCGTTGCGGTAGCCCTCACTGCGACGGCCCTCGCTGCGACGCGGTTCGTGCTCCTCTGCACGCTGTGCGTCACTGCGGAAGATCTCGCTGCGACGCGGGCGCGGCGGGATCGGCGGCACGTCGGGAGCCAGGAAGATGAGCTTCGTGGTCGCGCGGAAGCGCTCCTCGGGCGTCATCTCGGCCAGCGACTTCACCACGGGGGCGGCAGGCGCGGGCTCGTTGCTCTCGGCAACGCCCTCGACTGGCTGGGCCTCGCCAGAGGCCTCAGCCTGTTCGGTGGCAGCAGCGCTCTCGAGCGAGCCGGACGTTTCCTCCGGCTCGTGATGCTCTGAAACTACGGGTTCTTCTGTTGTGTTCTTCACCATTACTGGTGTCTCCTCTATTCCGGAAGCTGATACGCCCCGGCAACCTTTTCGTGCGGTGGGTGCCGCTCATGTTGTTCCCCGCGAGGCCGCGGCACTCGCGCTCGGTCGCTCTGGGACCGGTGGCGGTCAGGAGACCGCCAAAAGACTGTGCGTGTTCGGCGCTATCTGCACGCTTCACACCGCATCCATTATGTCACGGGACAGCTGCGCGGCGCATGATTGCCACGTGAGTTCTCTACGGGGAGACTTCGCGGCGCCGCGGGGTGCCTTCAAAGGTTTGCGCAGCCCAGCGCAGTAAGCTCGCCTCATGCACGTCGAATCACGTCGAAACTCGCGCCCGGTTGCATTTGCCATTTTCTCCCTGGTCGCTGGTGCGGTGGGGTGGTTCGCCTCGTTTGAGCTCCTCACCGAGTACATCAAAACGCTGCAGCTGACCGACTACGTTCCGAACTGCAACGTCAGTATTCTGGTGACGTGCGGCCCCAACATGGATTCGTGGCAGGGGTCGATCCTCGGGTTCAGCAACACAATCATCGGTGTAGCCGCTTTCATGGCGCCAATGTTTGTGGGCGCCGCGTTGCTTGCGGGAGCTCGGTTCTCACGCTGGTTCTGGGTGACCTACCAAGTCGGCTTGCTACTCGGCATCGTCTTCGTGTTCTGGCTGTTTAGCCAAAGTGTGTTCGTGCTGGGCACCCTCTGCCCGTGGTGCATGGTTGTCTGGAGCGTGACGATTCCGTTGTTCTGGTTCACGCTGCCGCACCCGTACGCGTCAGGCGAGGTAGCCGTGAGCCCGCGCACTCGGGCACTGTTCACGCAGCTGCGGTCGTGGGCCTGGGTACTCGTGCTGATCTGCGTCATCGCAATCGCCTTCCTGGCCCAGGTACAGCTCGACTGGATCGCGGAGTTCTCCCGCGCCTAGGCGCTCCCTGCGGTTCCTACTCAGGAGCGGCAAACGTCCGGCCCTGGATGCTCGCCCACAGATCGGCTACCTGCGCGCGCGTTTCTTCGGGCGTCCCCCCGGTCTCGATGACGACGTCGGCGATCGACCGTCGCTTCGCTTCATCGGCCTGGTTCGCGATGCGCGCGCGAGCCTCGACCTCACTCATTCCACGCAGCTCGCGCATGCGGGCAACCCGTGTCTCGATGGGCGCCTCGGCCGTCACGACGAGATCCCACCGACGCGCACCGTGCGCTCCCGACTCGGCGAGGAGCGGGACCTCATAGACCACGATGTCAGCCGTACCCCGCACCGCATCAATGCGCTCGTCGAGCAGGCGCTGCACCTCGGGGTGCACGATCCCGTTGAGATCAGCCAGTGCCTCCGGGTCCGCAAACACGACCTTGCCCAGCTCGGGTCGGTTGAGTCCACCGCCCTGGGCAAGCACCCCCGCACCAAACCGCTCGACGATGCGCGCGAGCCCTGGCGAGCCGGGTTCGACGGCCTCGCGCGCGAGCTGATCCGCATCGATCCGGATCGCTCCCAACTCGGCAAGCTGGTCACCGATCGTCGATTTACCCGCGGCAATTCCGCCTGTGAGTGCGACAATAAACATGCCCACACCTTATCGGGTGCGCTATTGGGAATGCGTGCGCGACGATTAGAGTTGCAGCGGGAGGAACCTCATGCTTGAACTCATCACCGGCACGGTGCTCGCCGCGTCGGCAGGCCTCAACGCCTACATCCCGCTGCTGGGGCTCGGCCTGATGGCCCGATTCACCTCGCTCGTCGATCTTCCCGACGGCTGGTCGTGGCTCGCGAACGAGTGGAGCCTCGGCATCGTCGCCGTACTGCTCGTAATCGAGATCATCGTGGACAAGGTGCCCGCACTCGACACCGTCAATGACGTCGTGCAGACCGCTATTCGGCCCGCCGCCGGCGGGCTTGCCTTCAGCGCAGGCTCGGCGAGCGAGACCGTGGCAGTATCGGATCCCGCAGCGTTTATCACGTCGGCCCAGGTTTGGCCGTTTGCGCTGGGGATTCTCGTCGCGCTTGTGCCGCACCTCCTCAAGGCCATCGCGAGGCCGGCGCTCAATCTGGTGACCGCTGGCGCTGGCGCCGCGGCGGTCAGCACGCTTGAGGACATTGGTGCGGTGGCCTTGACCGTGCTCGCGGTCGTGGTGCCTGTGCTCGCGCTGATCGCGCTTGTTGCGGCGATCGTGTGGCTTGCACGCAGGCTGCGCCGGGCTCTCGCTGAGCGACGCGCGCGTCGCACGCGCATCGCATAAGGCCTGCTCCACCCGGTCGCCACTAGCGCCACAAACACCGAAGGCCCGGTCCCCTTTCGGGGCCCGGGCCTTCGTGTTACTGCGTTACAGCTCTACTGCCTGAGCACGGTGGCCGCGCTCAGGCAGTAGGGGGCAATTAGTTGCCCTCGAGCTGCGCCTTGAGTGCTGCAAGCGCGGCGTCGTCGGCGAGTGCGCCGGTCGTTGCCGAATCGCTCGAGAACGTCGAGGAGGGTGCGGGAGCTGCGGGAGCCGCAGCTGCCTCGGCAGCCATCTCGGCGACCTGCTTCTTGTGAGCCTCCCAGCGATCCTGGGCAGCAGCGTACTCCTGCTCCCACTTCTCGCGCTGCGACTCGAAGCCGTCCTTCCACTCCTGCGTCTCGGGATCGAAGCCCTCGGGGTACTTGTACTCACCGTTCTCGTCGTACTCGGTGGTCATACCGTAGAGAGCCGGATCGAACTCGGTGCCCTCGGGGTCGACGCCCTCGTTAGCCTGCTTGAGGCTGAGCGAGATGCGGCGGCGCTCGAGATCGATGTCGATGATCTTGACGAACACGTTCTGTCCTGCGGACACAACCTGCTCGGCGAGCTCAACGTGCTGATCCGAGAGCTCGGAGATGTGCACGAGGCCCTCGATGCCGTCTGCAACGCGAACGAACGCGCCGAAGGGAACGAGCTTGGTGACCTGACCCGGTGCGATCTGGCCGATCGCGTGGGTGCGGGCGAATACCTGCCAGGGATCTTCCTGCGTAGCCTTGAGCGAGAGCGAAACGCGCTCGCGGTCCAGCTCCACCGAGAGAACCTCGACGGTAACTTCCTGGCCAACCTCGACCACGTCAGATGCGTGCTCGATGTGCTTCCAGGAGAGCTCGGAGACGTGCACGAGGCCGTCCACGCCACCCAGGTCGACGAACGCACCGAAGTTGACGATCGACGAGATAACACCCTTGCGAACCTGGCCGGGCTTGAGCTCTGCGAGGAACGACGAGCGCGTTGCCGACTGCGTCTCCTCGAGCAGCGCGCGGCGCGAGAGCACCACGTTGTTGCGGTTCTTGTCGAGCTCGAGGATCTTCGCCTCGATCTCCTGGCCCAGGTACGGGGTCAGGTCGCGTACACGACGCAGCTCGATGAGCGATGCGGGGAGGAAGCCACGCAGGCCGATGTCAACGATGAGGCCGCCCTTGACAACCTCAATGACGGTGCCGGTGACGACACCCTCGGTCTCCTTGATCTTCTCCACGTCGCCCCAGGCACGCTCGTACTGAGCGCGCTTCTTGGACAGGATCAGACGGCCTTCCTTGTCCTCCTTCTGGAGCACGAGTGCCTCAACGGCGTCGCCGACCTGAACGACCTCGTCGGGGTTCACGTCATGCTTGATGGACAGCTCGCGCGAGGGAATGACGCCCTCGGTCTTGAATCCGACGTCGAGGAGCACCTCGTCGCGGTCAATCTTCACAACGGTGCCCTCGATGAGGTCGCCGTCGTTGAAGGACTTAATAGTCAGTTCGACTGCTGCAAGGAAATCTTCGGCCGAGCCGATGTCGTTTACTGCAACCTGCTTGCTAGCAGTCGTTACGTTCGTCATGAAATTGGTCTCCAGATGGACAGGATATTCAGGCGGGTGTGCACCACTCTTTGGGCCGAATTTCGACACGTCGAAACCCGCTAGGCACTCCCACATTGGACTTGGTTGGTCGCCACAAATGTGACACCCCAGCTTACCCCGCCCAGGTCCACTTAGACAAGCGGCGACACGCCCGGCTGCTCGCGTCAAGGATTCGACGCTCACGCGATCGACTACCCGTGCCAGTGCGTGGCACCGCATTGATTCGTCGGTGCGCGAGACCGACGTCAACATCGAACTGCCCGAGGCGTTTACCTCAGGCGAGCGCCCCCTGATTTACTTCTCGCTGGGCTCCCTCGGCAGCGCCGACGTCGCCCTCATGAACCGCATCCTCTCGGTGCTAGCCACCATGGACGTGTACGTCATTGTGTCGAAGGGCCCACTGCACGACGAGATCACGCTCGCCGACAACATGTTCGGGGCCGAGTTTCTGCCACAGACCAAGCTGATTCCGCGCTCGGATCTCGTGATCACCCACGGCGGCAACAACACGGTAACCGAGTCCATGCACTTCGGTAAGCCCATGGTGCTGCTGCCCCTGTTCTGGGACCAGTACGACAACGCGCAGCGCGTGCACGAAAAGGGGTACGGCCGCAGGCTCCCCACCTACGCGTTCACCGATGAGGATCTCAAGCACGCGATCACCGATGTGCTGGGCGACGACGAGCTGTTGGCACGCGTCCAGGCCGCGGGCGAGCGGATTCGCTCCCGTGATGGGCTGCGCCGGGCCGCGGACCTCCTCGAAGAGCTCGCGCTGTCGGGCCGGCAGAGCAATCCCGCCACCGCCAGCATCAAAGTGATCGCCTGATGATCAACGGCAGCTATATTGCCGGGTCCCCCGGGTCGTCCGCCGACGGCAATGTGCGCGAACTCATTGATCCGGCGACGGGCGAGCCCATTGCGTCCGTACGCGAATCGACTCCCGCAGATATTGAGCGGGCAACCGCGGCCGCGCGCGCCGCGCAGCCCCTGTGGGCTGGGCAGACGCCCGGGGCCCGTGCCCGGGTGTTGCTGCGCCTCGCGGACGCGATCGAGGAGCACGCGGTGGAGCTGTCGGAACTCGAGGTTGCCGAGCGGGGTGTGCCCCTCACCACCATCCACGACGGCGAGATCCCGTTTGCGGCCGACAACCTCCGGTTCTTCGCGGGCGCCGCGCGCTCGCTCGATGGCACCGGTGCCGGCACATTCAGCGAGGGTTACACCTCGGTGCTGACGCGTCGGCCCGTGGGCACCGTCGGCGGCATCACGCCGTGGAACTTTCCACTCATCATGGCGCTGTGGAAGGCGGGGCCCGCCCTCGCCGCAGGCAACGCAGTCGTGCTGAAACCGTCGCAGCAGACGCCGCGTACGACGCTCATGCTCGCCGAGCTGGCGACGGCGGCCGGTCTACCCGATGGCGCCCTCTCAGTCATCACCGGAGGGGCGGCCGCCGGGGAGCAGCTGGTCGCGTCGTCCCACATCGATATGGTGAGTGTGACCGGCTCCACCCGCACGGGCAAGGCCGTCATGGCGGGGGCCGTCGACCGGGTGAAGCGCGTGCACCTCGAACTCGGGGGCAAGGCCCCGGTGCTCGTGTTCGAGGACGCCGACCTCTCGCATATGGCGCACGCCATCGCGCTGGGCGGCACCTACAACACGGGCCAGGACTGCACGGCGGCCACCCGCGTCTACGTACACCGCAGCAGGTATGACGACGCCGTAGCCGCGCTGCGCGCGCAGCTCGGCCAGATTGTGGTCGGGGTGCCGAGCGACCCGTCAACCCACATCGGTCCGCTCATCTCGGCCGAGCACCGCAATCGCGTGCACGGCTTCGTCGCTGGCGCGGTCGACGCGGGTGCAGAGGTGCTCTTCGGTGGCGCCCCGCTCGACGGGCCGGGCTACTTCTACCCGCCCACGCTCATCGTCGGGGCCGAACAGCGCTCTGGGATCGTGCAGGGCGAGGTCTTTGGCCCGGTGCTCGTAGTGCTGCCGTTCGATACCGAGGACGAGGCCGTTGCGCTCGCCAACGACAATGCCTACGGGCTGGCGTCGTCGATCTGGACGAGCGACGTGGCCCGCGCGGTGCGCGTGAGCCACCAGCTCGATGTCGGGGTGACCTGGATCAATGATCACCTCCCGATCGCGTCCGAGGCGCCGCACGGCGGGGTCAAGGGATCGGGGTTCGGCAAGGACATGTCGATCGAGCCGCTGCTCGATTACTCCGTCACGCGGCATCTTATGATCCGGCACGCGCCGCCGCCCCCAACCACCGGGTTTAGGCCGGCTTAGCGTCCGGGAGACACACGAGCGGGGCGACGGTTCAGAAGAACCGTCGCCCCGCTCCGCTGTGCGCGCGTGCGCTCGCGCGTGACTCAGCGCGCTCGCTAGTGTGCCGCGGCGTTCCAGTTCGCGCCGTGCCCGACCTGCACCTCGAGCGGCACAGCGAGATTCGCCGCCCCGGCCATCTCCTCGCGCACAATCGCCTCAAGCTCGTCCCACTCGCCCGCCGAGACCTCGAACATCAGCTCATCGTGGATCTGAAGCAGCATGCGCGACTGCAGGCCCGCCGCACGCATGCGACGCTCGACCGCAATCATGGCGATCTTGATGATGTCGGCGGCCGACCCCTGAATGGGCGCATTCAATGCCGCGCGCTCGGCGTTCTCGCGCAGGATCCGGTTGGGGCTCGCGAGATCGGGGAAGGGACGGCGGCGACCAAAGATCGTCTCGGTGAAGTTGTCACGCTTCGCCTGCTCCACGACCGAACGCAGGTAGTCGCGCACGCCGCCGAAGCGCTCGAAGTAGTCCATCATGAGCTGCTTGGCCTCGGCCGCCGAGATACCCAGCTGCTTTGACAGACCAAAAGCAGAGAGCCCGTATGCCAGGCCGTAGCTCATGGCCTTGACCTTCGAGCGCATCTCGTTCGTGACGTCGGCGGGTTCCACGCCGAAGATGCGCGAACCGACGAAGCGGTGCAGGTCCTCGCCCGCGTTGAACGCCTCGATCAGTCCCTCGTCCTGCGACAGGTCAGCCATGATGCGCATTTCGATCTGCGAGTAGTCGGCCGTCATGAGCGTGTCGAACTCGGGCGCGTGGATGAACGCCTCGCGAATGCGGCGGCCCTCCTCCGAGCGCACGGGAATGTTTTGCAGGTTCGGGTCGGTCGACGACAGCCGCCCGGTGCTCGAGCCCGTCTGCACGAGCGTCGTGTGAATGCGCCCGCCGTCGTCCACGGCCTTGATGAGGGTCTCGACCATCTGCCGCATCTTGTTGGCTTCGCGGTGCGACAGCAGCGCATCAAGAAACGGGTGCGGGTTCTTCTGCTGCAGGTCGGCGAGAGCCGCGGCGTCGGTCGTGTACCCGCTCTTGGTCTTGCGCGTCTTGGGCATGTCGAGCTGCTCGAAGAGCACCTCCTGAAGTTGCTTGGGCGACGACAGGTTCACCTCGCGACCGATCGCGTCAAAGGCGCGCTGCTGCAGCTCGGCCACGCGATCCTTCAGCTCGGCCTGGTGCGCCTCGAGCAGCGGCAGGTCGATCTCGACGCCGCGGGTTTCGAGGGCCGCGAGCACCGGAACGAGCGGCAGCTCGATGTCGGTGTAGATCTCGCCCGTACGCGACTCGAACCGCGACACGGCCACGGCGTGCGCCCGCACGATGTACCAGGCGAGGGCCGCGGCATCAGCAGTGTTCTCTTCGTCGGGCACCAGCTGGTTCGGGTCGCCCTCGGGAACCTCTTCTCCCAGGAAGCGCAACACCGCATCGGCGATGTTCTTCTCAGCTGTCGCGGGCCGCAGCAACCAGGCCGCGAGCAGCAGGTCGCCAGCGATTCCGCCCACGGCAGCCCCCGCGCGCTGCGCCAGCTCAAGCTGGGCCTTCGCATCAAAGAACACCTTAGGCGAGTCGGATGCAAGCCACGCCTCGAACTGGCCGTAATCGAGGCCGCCCACGATCCAGTCAAACCTGACCGAGGCGGTTTCGGTCGCGATGCCGACCTCGAGCCCGGCAAGCCCCTCGCGGATCAGGACCGCGGGGCTCGGGTTCTTGGCAAGCCAGTCCCCCAACTCCTCGTCGATCAGGTGCTTAGCCTCGGGGCGCTCGGGTGCAAGCGGAGCCGCGGGCTGTGCCGGATCGTGCGACACCTCGGTGCCCGAGAGCTTGGCGACTCGCTGCAGCAGGGTGCGGAACTCGAGTCGCGCGAACACCTCTGCGACCGCGTCCATGTCGGTCTGCCCAAGCTTCAGTTCGTCGACGGTGACGTCGAGCTCGACGTCACGCACCAACCGGTTGAGCCGGCGATTGCGCTCGGCGAGGTGCGCGTGCTCGCGCAGACTCTCGCCGACCTTGCCACCGATCTCGTCCTGGCGACGCAGGATTTCCTCAAGCGATCCGAACTGGTTGATCCACTTCACCGCGGTCTTCTCGCCCACGCGGGGCACACCGGGCAGGTTGTCGCTAGTCTCCCCAACGAGCGCGGCGATCTCGGGGTACTGCTCGGGGCGCACACCGTAGCGCTCCATGACCTTTGCGCCGTCGTAGCGGGTGAGCTCGCTTACGCCTTGCTTTGAGGGATAGAGCAGCGTGATGCGGTCGTCAACGAGCTGAATCGTGTCGCGGTCACCGCTCACGACGAGCACGCGGTATCCCGCCTCGGCGCCCTGCGTCGCCAGCGTGGCGAGGACGTCGTCAGCCTCGTAGTTTTCTTTTTCGATGGTCGTAATGCCCATCGCGTGCAGTGCCTCCTGCAGCAGCGGGATTTGCCCCTTGAACTCGACCGGAGTCTCGCCGCGAGTGCCCTTGTACTCGGGGTACTCTTCGGTGCGGAAAGAGTGGCGCGAAATATCGAACGCGACCGCGAGGGAGTCGGGCTTTTCGTTGCCCAGCAGGTTGATCAACATCGCAATGAACCCGTGAATGGCGTTCGTGTGCTGCCCGGTCTGAGTTTGAAAACTATCAACCGGCAGCGCGTAAAAGGCTCGGAAGGCCAACGAGTGGCCGTCAATGATCATGAGAGTAGGCTGGGGCGTATTCGACACGACTCCAGCCTACAAGCCGCCGCCGACGAGCGCGCGGGGTGTAGCTCTTTCGAAAGGCCTATTCTCTCGATGTCAGATGCCACTCTCAGCTACCAGGCCGGCGCACTAGGTGCGACTGCGGCAGCGGATGCCCTCGACTACATCCGCGAGCGCGGCCTCGGTGCCCTCGCCGACAAGATGGGGATCGAGTTTCTCGAGTTCACGTCGCAGCGTGCCGTAGCGACCATGCCGGTCGAGGGCAACACGCAGCCGATCATGCTGCTCCACGGCGGCGCATACCTCGTGCTGGGTGAAACACTCGGATCGATGCACGCCAATCTCATGGCCCCCGAGGGGCACGTCGCAGTGGGATTGGAGATCAATGCCACGCACACGGGTTCGGCCCGATCCGGCATCGTCACGGGCGTGTGCACCCCAATCAAGCTGGGCCGCTCGGTCGCAGTGCACGAGATCGTCATCAGCGACGAGGCGGGCAACCGCTGCTCGACCGTGCGCATCACGAACTTCTACAAGCGCATCTCCTAGCGAGCAGCCTGGCGGACAGCCTAGCCAGCAGACCAAGCGCGCACTCGAAGCACAGGTACACGAAAGCGGCCCGGGGAAATCCCCGGGCCGCTTTTCTACGCCTTACTCAGAACCGGCAGAAACGCTTACGCGTCCTTCTTCGGGCCGAGCTGGTCGATGATGGTCTTCGCGACGTCCTGCATCGTGAGGCGGCGATCCATCGACGCCTTCTGGATCCAGCGAAACGCCTCGGGCTCGGACAGGCCCATCTTGTCGTTCAGGATGCCCTTGGCACGATCAACGAGCTTGCGGGTCTCGAAGCGCTCGGCGAGGTCAGCAACCTCGTTCTCGAGCGTCGTGATCTGCTCGAAGCGCGAGAGCGCGATTTCGATCGCGGGGATCAGGTCAGCGGGGGTAAAGGGCTTCACAACGTACGCGAGGGCGCCTGCTTCGCTGGCACGCTTCACGAGCTCGGTCTGGCTGAACGCAGTCAGCAGTACGACGGGAGCGATGTTGTCCTTGTTGATCTGCTCAGCGGCAGAGATGCCGTCAAGCTTGGGCATCTTGACATCCATCACAACGACGTCAGGGCGCAGCTCTTCGACGAGGCGCACGGCCTCTTCACCGTCGCCGGCCTCACCAACTACGTCGAAGCCATTGTCGCGAAGCGTTTCAACGATGTCGAGGCGGATCAGGGACTCGTCTTCCGCGACGACAACGCGTCGCGAAGCGCTCGGGGCAGTGCTCTGGTCATTCACCCCCCTAGTTTACGACATTGTTACTTTGAATGTTGCTGAAGATACTCAGGGTGTGCCCCAAGGCCGCTTGACATTGGGGCTGGAGTTTGAGTGTCGAAGCTGGGCGGTTCGATTCTTGCGCCGCGGCCGTCCTGCGATAGTGTGTTCTTTGGTGATGCGCCCGTATTGGGCGCACTAGAATCATCAGCACAACAGAATATTTGCCGGATTGGTGGAATTGGCAGACACGGCGCACTCAAAATGCGCTGCCGAAAGGTGTACGGGTTCGAGTCCCGTATCCGGTACCACGTTCAAGGCCGCTACCCAGCTAGTTCACACTGGCGGGTAGCGGCCTTGTCGCATTTCATCGCTGCGGAGCGATCACTCTGTTACGGGCGTCTCCCCCCGCCGCCACTGGGCACTGGGCAGGTGCAGCAGCACGAGGCCAATACCGGAGATCATGATGTTTCGGATCGCGGTGTCGAGTCCATTCCAAGCTTGTGAGCGCCACATCTGGAACCATTCGCCGCCCACTGCAATGAATCCGCCGGCGAACAGCAGCACGATGAGCAGCAATCCGATACTGGCCCAGGTGCGGCCTGCGTCAAACGAGGCCGAACTAAAGCACGCGCGGAGTAGCAGCACGAACCCCACGATGAGTGCGACCGCGGCGGCCGTCTCGAGCACGATGATGGCGATGTACCCCAGGTTCCACATCACGGGGTTGTCGATGGCGTGCCACATCACGTCGGGGTCCAGGCCTTCGCCCGGCGGCTGCCCGAAGTTGGTGGTGTCCATCGACAGGACATGCTGCACGAAGGCGAAATTCGTGCTGTAGTCGGTAATGTTGCCAAACGCCACGAGCAGGATGTAGAGCCCGTTCACGAAGACAAAGATGGTGACCGCGAATGGCAACGTGCCGAGCACACGCCACCCCCGCACCGGCACCTGTCACGATCGAGCGGCTGACGTGTTCATGTGGCCACAGTAGCCCTCACTCACCAAATGCAATAGAGCCCGGATCATAACGATCCGGGCTCTATTGCATACTGTAGGGGGACTACTGTGCTGCGCGCTCCAGCACGAGCTCGCGCACGCGGGCCGCGTCGGCCTGGCCGCGCATCGCCTTCATGACGGAACCGATGACCGCACCGGCGGCCTGGACCTTGCCGTCACGAATCTTCTCGAGCACGTCGGGCTGCTGCGCGAGCGCAGCGTCGATGGCTTCGATCAGCGGGCCGTCGTCGGAGACGATCGCGAGGCCGCGGGCCTCGACGATCTCCGCTGCGGTGCCCTCGCCGTCGATGACACCCTGCAACACCTGGCGGGCGAGCTTGTCGTTAAGCGTTCCCGCGTCAACGAGCTCGACCACAGACACGATCTGCGCGGGCGTGATCAGGTCGATGGGCTGGACCGAACGCTCGTTTGCGATACGTGCGATCTCGCCCGTCCACCACTTACGTGCGGTCTGGGCGGGAACGCCGGCGGCGACGGTGTTCTCGATGGCGCCGACGAGGCCCGCGTTCACCACGTCCTGGTACTCGAGCGTCGAGAACTTCCATTCGTTGCGCAGGCGACGCGTGCGCAACGTGGGATGCTCGGGAAGCGTTGCTCGTAGCTCCTCGACCAGCTCGCGTGAGGGCGTGAGCGGCGAGAGATCGGGCTCAGGGAAGTAGCGGTAGTCGTCGGCGTCGCTCTTAGGGCGGCCGGGCGAGGTCTCGCCGGTGTCTTCATGCCAGTGACGCGTCTCCTGGGTGATCGAACCACCCTCCGCGAGAATTGCGGCCTGGCGCTGAATCTCGAACCGCACCGCACGCTCGATCGAGCGCAGCGAGTTCACATTCTTCGTCTCGGTGCGCGTGCCCAGTACGCTCATGCCGGCGTCCTCGTTGCCGCGGGGGCGCAGCGAAACGTTTGCGTCGCAGCGAATGTTACCGCGCTCCATGCGTGCGTCAGAGATACCAAGCGCGATAACCATGTCACGGATCACCGAGACATAGGCCGAGGCGACCTCGGGGGTGTCGGCCTCGCCGCCGAAGATGGGGCGAGTCACAATCTCGACGAGCGGAACGCCCGCGCGGTTGTAATCAACGAGCGAGTACTCGGCGCCCTGGATGCGGCCAGTCGAACCACCAACGTGGTTCAGCTTGCCGGCGTCCTCCTCCATGTGCGCGCGCTCGATGGGCACGTTGATCACGCGACCCGAAGCGAGCTCGATCTCGACCTCGCCGTCGTGAGCGATCGGATCATCGAACTGCGAGATCTGATAGTTCTTCGACATGTCGGGGTAGAAGTAGTTCTTGCGGGCGAAGCCCGACACCTCTGCGATCTCGCACCCCAGGGCGAGCCCCAGGCGGATCGAGTAGCGCACGGCCTCATCGTTGACGACGGGCATTGCGCCCGGAAGCCCGAGGCAGACCGGCGTCAGGTTCGTGTTCGGCTCGGCTCCGAAGGTATTGGGGGCCGAAGAGAACATCTTGGTCTTCGTGTTGAGCTCTACGTGCACCTCGAGGCCGATCACCGGCTCGAAGCGTTCGAGGGCTTCCTCGAAGCTCATCAGCTTGGTCTTTGCCATTAGTTCGCTGCCTTTCGTGCCATGCTGCCTGCGAGTGCGGGGGCCTGAGTCCAGAACGGTGAGCCGTCGCGCGCAGTGATGAGCTGCTCAACAGCGGCACCCGCGCGATACATGCGTGCGTCCTCGTAGGCGGGGGCAATGATCTGCAGTCCGACGGGCAGGCCGTCTTCTGCTGCCGTGCCGATGGGCAGGCTAATGCCGGGCAGACCCGCGAGGTTCGCGGGAATGGTGGTGGCGTCGTTGATGTAATCCTGCATCGGATCTGCGTTGTGCGTGCCCAGGTTCCATGCGGTCGTGGGGGCGGTGGGCGACATGATGACGTCGACCTGCTCGAAGGCGGCCGCGAAGTCGCGCTGAATCAGCGTGCGGACCTTCTGCGCGCTGCCGTAGTACGCGTCGTAGTAACCGGCCGACAGGGCGTAGGTGCCGAGGATGATGCGGCGCTTAACCTCGGGACCAAAGCCCGCGGCGCGCGTCGCGCTCATGACGTCCTGGACGGTGCCGCCGGCGTCGGGAGTCACGCGCATACCGAAGCGAACCGAGTCGTACTTTGCAAGGTTGCTCGAAGCCTCGGCGGGCAGGATCAGGTAGTACGCGGCCACCGCGTACTCGAAGTGCGGCGCGTCGATCTCGACGATCTCGGCTCCTGCGGCGGTGATCATGGCGAGCGTTTCATCGAAGCGTGCCTTCACGCCGGGCTGCACGCCGTCGAGCATCAGCTGCTTTACGACGCCAACGCGCAGGCCCTTAAGCGATGCCGGATCGGCGCCGCCCAGTGCAGCCGCGGCCATTGACGGCCACTCGAAGTTGAGCGAGGTTGCGTCGTGTGCGTCGTGGCCGGCGATGACATCGTGCAGCAGCGCCGTGTCGAGCACGTCTCGGCCGCAAGGGCCAATCTGGTCGAGCGAAGACGCGAGCGCGATGGCACCGTAACGGCTGACGCCACCGTAGGTCGGCTTTGCACCAACGGTGCCGGTGAGCGCTGCGGGCTGACGGATGGAGCCGCCGGTGTCGCTGCCGAGGGCGAGGGGCGCCTGGAATGCGGCCACGGCTGCGGCCGAACCACCGCCCGATCCGCCGGGAACACGGGTCGTGTCCCAGGGGTTGGCGGTGGGACCGTATGCCGAGTTCTCGGTGGCCGAACCCATGGCGAACTCGTCCATGTTGGTCTTGCCGATTGAGACAAGACCTGCGGCGCGGGCCTTGGCCACGGCGGTCGCGTCAAACGGCGACTGGTATCCCTCGAGAATCTTGGAACCTGCAGTCGCGGGCATGTCGGTGGTGACCAGCACGTCCTTGACCGCGAGCGGAACGCCGGCGAGCGCGCCGAGGGTCTCACCTGCGGTGCGGCGTGCATCGACCTCGCGCGCGGCGGCGAGCGATGCCTCCGCGCGCGTTGCGAGGAACGCGTTGAGCGTGCCATCGACGGCCGAGATCTGATCGAGGTGGGCCTGCGCGGCCTCGACAGCAGAAACATCGCCGGCGGCGATCTTGCCCGCGAGCTGAGCTGCGGTCAGCGTAATCAATTCACTCATGGCTCTCCCCTACTGCTCTTCGCCGAGAATCGAGGACACGCGGAACATGCCGTCGTAGACTTCGGGCGCGTTGGCGAGCGCCTCTTCGCGGGTCAACTGGTCGGTGATCACGTCGGGACGAGTCACGTTGTTCAGCGGAATGGGGTGGCTGGTGGCGGGCACCTCCGGTGCTGCCACCTCGCTCACCTTGGCGATATTCGTGAGAATCGCTCCAATGTCACTCGAAAGTGAGTTGACCTCTTCATCGGTGAGGGCGATCTGGGCGAGGCCCGCGAGATGCTGCACGGTCTCTACCGTGATCTCGCTGCTCGCGCCCGCTGGCGTTTCAGGCATGCTGCTCCATCGTTACGTCGGAACGAAATAGGTTCGTTGAACCCTACTATCCTAGCGAGCCGTCGCGGAGTAGCAGCCGAACGCTACGTCTGGGCGGGTACGGTGGCCAGCGACACCCGCGACCCGTCGGCGTTCCACAGCCCCGAACAGCCTCTGCGGTGGCTCTGCACCAGGTGCACGTCGACGATACCCATCGCTGACATCAGGGCGTAGAGCGTCGTGGGACCCACAAACGAAAACCCCCGCCGCTTGAGTTCTTTCGCGAGGGCGACCGACTCCGCGGAGGTCGAGGGGACCTGCGCGTCGGTCGTCGGGGCGGGCGAGTGCTCGGGCATCGCCGACCACACGAGCTCTGACAGCGTGCCGCCCGCCGCGTGCAGCTCGAGGATGGCGCGGGCGTTGGTGATGGTGGCCCATATCTTGCGTCGGTTGCGAATGATCTCGGCATTGCCCATGAGTTCAGCCACTTCGGCCTCACCATACGCCGCAACCTGCTTCGGATCGAAGCCTTGAAACGCCCGCCGAAACGCATCGCGCTTGCGCAAGATCGTGAGCCATGACAGCCCCGACTGGAAGGCTTCAAGGCTGAGGCGCTCAAAGACGCCGGCCTCCGTGGTCACCGGCATGCCCCACTCCGTGTCGTAGTACTCGGTGAGCAGCGGGTCTGTGGTCGCCCAGGCCGCGCGTACCGGCGGCACCTCACCTGCGGTTGGTGGGGCTGCCACTGCAGCGGTGTTCGTCATCTCGGTTCTCCTCCGAAGCTCACGCGGGGCGGGGCAAGTCCATTTAGCGTAACCACGTCCCGGGCCCCAAGAGGGCCCGAATTCGAATCTGTGGATAACTCATCGGATCCGCGTGATCGCGCCCGCTGTGGACGCCTCGGGTGCTAGAGTCCAAGCGCCGCGGGCCCCTCCGTCACGAGCATCGCGAACTGCGCGGCGTCGAGCACCGGGATCCCCAGTTCCTCGGCCTTTGCGAGCTTGGATCCGGCGCCGGGTCCGGCCGCGACATAGTCCGTCTTCTTCGATACGCCAGAGGCGGCCTTGCCGCCGGCCTGGATGATTGCTTCCTTCGCGCCGTCCCGGGTGAACCCGTCGAGCGAACCGGTTGCAACGATCGTGAGCCCCTCGAGCACGCCGCCCTCGGGCACCTGAGCACCGGGGCCGGGGTGGCCCGGCGTGGCCCACTGGACCCCGGCCGCGGTCCAGCGATCAACGATGTCGACGTGCCAGTCAACGTCGAACCAGGCTTTGAGGGACTCGGCGATGATGCCGCCGACACCCTCGACCTCGGCGAGCTCTTCCTGGCTCGCGGCCCGGATCGCGTCGAGCGACCCAAACCAGTCGGCGAGCGCGCGCGCGGCGACTGGCCCGACATGGCGAATGTTGAGCGACACGAGGAGACGCCAGAGGGGCTTCGTCTTGGCCTTTTCGAGCTCTTCGAGCAGCTTGCCCGCGTCCTTCGCCGGCTGTAGCTCGCGGTGGTTCTTCTTGATGCCCGCGGCCCGGCGCTCGGCCGGCGTCGCATTTTCCCACCCGGGCGGGTAGGTGGCGGGGCCCAGCTTCTGGAACGGGGTGCGGCGCGTGAGCTCGCCCGTCTCTTCGTCACGTTTCGGCTCGCCGGTCTCGGGGTCACGCACGATCACGACGATGGGCACGAGCTCCTCAAGGGTGAGGTCGAACAGGCCGGCCTCGGTTTCGAGCGGCGGGCGCTCGGGCACCTCGGGGCCGGTCAGTGCGGCTGCCGTAATCTCGCCGAGCACCTCAACGTCGAGTGCCCCGCGCGAGCCGATATGTTCGACGCGGCCGCGCACCTGCGCGGGGCACGCGCGGGCGTTCGGGCAACGCAGGTCAATGTCGCCCTCCTTCATCGCACGCAGCGTTGCACCGCACTCGGGGCAGCCCTCGGGCATGTGCCACTCGATCTCGCTGCCGTCACGCAGCTCAGTGACCGCGCCGAGCACCTCGGGGATCACGTCGCCAGCTTTGCGCAACACAACGGTGTCTCCGATGAGCACCCCCTTTGCCTTCACGACTTCCTGGTTGTGCAGCGTGGCCTGGCTCACAGTCGACCCGGCGACCTTCACGGGTGCCATGACGGCGTACGGTGTTGCCCGCCCGGTGCGCCCTACCCCCACTCGAATCTCGAGCAGCTGGGTGTGCACCTCCTCGGGCGGGTACTTGTACGCGATCGCCCAGCGCGGCGCACGGCTCGTCTCGCCCAGCTCGGCGTGCAGTGCGAGCTCATCGATCTTGACGACGATGCCGTCGATCTCGTGCTCGACGTCGTGCCGGTGGGCACCGCGATCGGCGATGAATGCCTCGATCTCTTCGACCTCGTCGAAGACTCGCGAGTGGGGTGAGACGGGCAGACCCCAGCTCCCCAGCAGCCGGTATGCGTCGGACTGGTTGGCAAATTCCGGGTGAGACCAGGCACCGATCCCGTGCACGTACATTGAGAGCCTGCCGAGCCGTTCGCGCATGAGCGCGAGCTCTGCGTCGTTCTTGTTGTCGGAGCGCTGCCGCAGGCTGCCCGCGGCGGTGTTGCGGGCGTTCGCAAACTCGGGGTATTTCACGGGGATCTGATCCTCGCCGCGGCCGCGGGCGCGCTGCTCGTCGGCGTACTGTGCTTGCAACTGGTGCTGGCGCTCGTTGAGCCAGGTGAAGTCCTCACCGCGCAGAAAGACCTCGCCCCGCGCTTCAAAGAACTCGGGAATGTTGGACCCGGCAAGCTGACGAGGAATCACGGGGATCATGTCGACGTTCTCGGTGATGTCCTCCCCCACCCGACCATCGCCACGGGTCGTCGCAGTCTCCAGGACGCCGTTGCGGTAGGCCAGGTTAATGGCGAGGCCATCGATCTTCAGCTCACTCAGCCACTTCACCGGCCGCCCCGCCGCGAGACGGGTCTTCTCCGTCCATTCCCGAAATTCTTCAATCGAGAACACGTTGTCCAGGCTCAGCATGCGTTCGGCGTGTTCGTGTTCGGGAAACCCGGCCGACACAATTTGCGCGCCGACCTCGCGGGTCGGGCTGTCCTGCCCGGCGAGCTCAGGAAACGCCTGCTCAATGGCCTCGAGTCGGTGGAACATCGCGTCGTACTCGGCGTCGGACGCGAGTCCGGTGCCTTCGGAGTAGTACGCGACGCGTAGCCGGTCGATCTCGACGGTCAGGCGCTCTGCTTCGCGACGCGCGTCGGCGAAGTCGAGGGTGTACACATCGGGCGCTTGAGAGAAGTCGTTCGTCACCCCTCAAGTGTAGATTGTGCGGGGCTAGTGTGCCCCGACAAACTCATCAGCGAGTGCATCAGTCGCCGCGTCGTCCGATCCGGCCGCCTCCGCGGGCACCGCGCGGTCGATCGTGAACTGGCCCAGCACTCGCGTGCCCACGTAGACGACGGCCGTCTGGCCGGGAGCCACCCCGAGCAGCGGCTCGGCATGCTCGAGATCAATGTCTACGACGAGCTCGTGGGTCGCGTCCGCACGGTGCTCCTCGGTGCGCTCCGACTCCAGAATGGGAATCAACCGCGCAAACCCGGGTACCGGATCGGCGTGGGCGCGAATCTGCACCTCGCAGTTGAACTGCTCAGCCACGTCAAACCCGGGCTCACCCGCCCAGCTATAGCGTCCGCCGGCGATCCGAGTAATCGCGAGGCTCTCGCGTGGCCCCACGACCACCTGGTTGGACACCGGGCGAATCGACAGCACAAACCGCGGCTTGCCGTCGGCCGCGGGTCTGCCGATCGCGAGTCCACGCCGTTGCCCTACCGTGTAACCGTGCGCGCCGTCGTGCTGGCCGACCACGTCGCCCGTCTCGTCCACGATGTCACCCGGGGTGCGGTTCAAGTGGTCGGAGAGCCAACCACGTGTGTCGCCATCGGGAATAAAGCAGATGTCGTGGCTGTCGGGCTTTTGCGCGACCTGGAGCCCGCGCTCGGCCGCCTCGGCTCGAATGAGCTGCTTCGAGGGCGTGTCACCCAGCGGGAAGTAGCAGTGTGCGAGCTGCTTCTCAGTGAGCACGCCCAGCACATACGACTGGTCCTTCGCCCACGCGCTCGCGCGGTGCAGCTGCGGCCCGTTGGGGCCCGGTTCGAGCGTGGCGTAGTGTCCCGTCGCGACGGCGTCGAAGCCGAGCGCGATGGCTTTGTCGAGCAGCGCCTGAAACTTAATCTTCTCGTTGCACCGCATGCACGGGTTGGGGGTGCGCCCCGCGGCATACTCGGCGATGAAGTCGTCGACGACGTCTTCCTTGAAGCGCTCGCTGAGGTCCCACACATAAAAGGGGATCTCCAGCAGGTTCGCCGCGCGCCGCGCGTCCATGGCGTCTTCCACCGTGCAGCATCCGCGCGATCCGGTGCGAATTGTGCCCGGCATTCGGCTCAGGGCGAGGTGTACGCCAACGACTTCGTGCCCCGCTTCAACGGCGCGCGCTGCCGCCACTGCGGAGTCCACGCCACCGCTCATAGCCGCCAAGATTTTCATCAGGATAGTCTACTCGCCTCGGTCTGTGTACGACCCACATTCGAGCAATTGACAGGCGCGTCGCTCACTCCAGACCAGCCTGTTACGACGGGACACCTAGGACAGGCCGGCGACGCGTGCGCGCGCGACCGCTGCGGGCAACGCCTCGAGCAGCGCGTCGATCTCGCTGTCGGCCGTGTCTGGCCCAATTGTGAAGCGCAGCGCCCCGGCGGCTTCGTCCTCGGGCACGCCCATGGCGAGGAGTACGTGCGAGGTTTCGTGCACGCCCGCCTGACACGCGGAACCCACCGATGCCGAGACCCCGGCGGCATCCAGCAGAAACACGAGCGAGTCCCCCTGGCATCCGGGGAAGGTGAAGTGCGCATTGCCCACCAGCCGTGACTCGGCGCCAGGCCCGCGCATCACGGCCTCGGGTGCGACCTCGCGCACGCCCGACACCAGCCGGTCGCGCAGCACGCGGGTGCGCGCGATGCGCTCCGCCCAGGGTTCCCCGCGGTCGTCGAGCGCCAGATCGATCGCGGCCGCAAACGCCACGGCGCCCGCAACATTCTGGGATCCGGATCGCGCGCGCTGCTGCGTGCCTCCGTGCATCAGCGGATCCGCGACCGTGCGGCGCCCCAGCACCAGCGCGCCCACCCCGACCGGGCCACCGATCTTGTGTGCCGAGACGCTGAGCGCCGCGGCGCCGGTCGCGGCGAAGTCGATGCGCTCCTGGCCCAGGGCCGCCACGGCGTCGACGTGCACGGGAATGCCGTGTGTACGCGCAACGGCGCAGAGCTCGGCCACGGGCTGCACGGTACCCACCTCGTTGTTCGCCCACATCAGGGTCGCGAGCGCGACCTGATCCGGCCCAGCCTGAGCGATGGCGTGCGCAAGCGCCTCGGGCGTGATGCCACCCGTGGCATCGATCGGCACCTCGAGCAGCGTCGCGCCCTGCGTCTCCGCGAGCCACTGCGCGGCCTCGAAGGTCGCGTGGTGCTCGCCTGCGGCCACGAGGATCACCGGGCCCGATCCGGCACGCCTGCGCGCCCAGAACATGCCCTTAATCGCGAGATTGATGGATTCAGTGCCGCCGCCCGTGAGAATCGTCTCAGCCCGGTCGCAACCGAGCGCCGAGGCGATCCGGTCGCGCGCGGTCTCGAGCGCTTCGCTTGCGAGCTGCCCGTGCTGGTGCGTCGAAGACGGGTTTCCCACCACTCCGAGTGCGTCGAGGTACGCCTCGCGCACCTCGCGGGGCATGGGCGAGGTGGCGGCGTGATCGAGATAGGCGCGCACGGGGGTGGTTCCTCGGGTTGCAGGTGCCGGATTAGTACATCAGGTTCGCGAGCTGGCCCCGGGCCGCGATCACGCGCGGATCCGCGACGCCAACGACCTCGAACAGCTCGAGCAGCCGCTCGCGAATCTGGGCACGCCCTTCGGCGTCCTGCTCGGCGAAGAGGTCGAGCAGTCGCAGGAAACCGTCCTCAATATGCCCGCCCGAGACATCAAGGTCTGCCACGCGCAGCTGCGCTTCGACGTCCTTCGGGTTGAGACCCGCGGCCGAGCGAATCTCGTCGATGCTGTAGCCCTGGAGCCGGTGCAGCAGCTTGACCTGCACGAGGGCCGCGCGGGCCACGGCATCGGCGGGAGCCTTCTTCAACACCAGCTCCCACTCGGCGATCGCGGTCGCAAAGTCGCCGTTCTCGCCAGCCTCCACCGCGGCGCGGTGTGCCTCGGGAATCTCGGGCTCGGCGGGAGCCGCGGGCTCAGCGCCCTCGCCTCCCACGGCCTGCTGGGTATCGGGGGCGCTGACGCGACCGGTCACGCCCTGTTGTGCCGCAAGCTGCAGCAGCTGGTTGAAGTACTCGCGCACCTGCGCCTCGGGCATCGCGCCCTGGAAGAGCGGTACTGGGCGGCCCGCCACGAGCGCCACCACGGTGGGAATGCTCTGTGCCTGGAACGCCTGCGCGATACCGGGGTTCGAGTCGACGTCAACCTTGGCGAGCAGCAGCTGACCGCCGAACTCGCGGGTGAGCTGCTCGAGGATGGGGCCGAGCGTCTTGCACGGCTGGCACCATTCGGCCCACAGGTCGATCACAACGGGGACGACAGCCGAGAGCTGGGCAACCTGCTCGAACGTGTCGTCGGTGACGTCGAGCACGAGCGAGGGCACGTCGACGGTCTGGTGGGACGCGCCGGAAGCCCCGGGGCCAGCTGCGCCGCCGGGTGCGGCTTGGCCGGTGGCGGCGGCCTGCGCCTGGGCCTGGTGGCGTGCGGCCAGGTGGCTGAGATCGACGCCGCCTCCGGGCAGGCGCTCTGGCATCGGGTTACTCATCGTGGGGTCCTCCAAGGTAGTTCGGTACAGCTCGTGCGGGTCAACCAGTGCAACCAGTCAGTGCGACTAGTTCGTGGCGGCGACGAGCTCGCTGGTGACGCCGAGAAGTTCGATCTTGGCGTTCTGCTGATCTGATTTGCTCGGCACGAAGAAGAGCAGCTGGTGAGCCACCTTCTGCACGAGCTTGTCTTGTTCACCCGACAGGCCAGACAGTGCGGTGACCGCGTCCTGTGCCTGCGGCTTGTAGCGGCCTCCGGCCGAATCGACGATTTGCTCTTCGATCACGGTGGTGGCGACGAGTGCGCCACCGGCGCCGGTCGACAGCGCGGTGATCGGCTGGTCACTCTGGTAGGCCAGCGCGCTGAACTTCATCGTCTGGCCCTTGCCGTCAGAATCGGCCTGAGCCTTCGCCGCACGCGCCCGGCCGTAGTTCTCGAGCAGCGTGTCGCCTTCCACAGCAAACAGCTCGGCCTCGGGGATCTCGGTCCCGTCCTGCAGCAGCTTGGCGTAGGCGGCGCCCACCTCTCCGGGGGGCATGATGAGCGTTTCGAGGTCATCCGCGAGCACCGCGGTGCCCTCCTCCGCCGGGGCCGCCTGCGGCATCGAAATGCCGCCCTGCAGCGCAATCACGCGGAACACCTGGTAATTCTCGTGCGGGCTTTCCTGACGCAGAATGAGGGCGAGCGAGGGCGAGGCCTCTTCTGACCCGTCGCCGGCCTTCGAGGCCACCGTGGCGAAAATCGTGCGGGGCCAGCCTTCAGTGCTCTGAATCAGCTGGTAGTCGAGCTCCTCGCTCGTCACGATGGGCGGGATCACCGGGTAGTCCGGCATCGCCGCGCGAATCGTATAGTTTGCTTTTCGCTGCGCGAGGGCGTCACCCGCGAACCGCGTCTCGAGCCGTTGCGGGTCGAGCGCCTCGTCGGCACTGGTGGCCGATTCCGACACGCTCTTGATGATGCGGCTCACCTGCTCGGCCGTGACGGGAACCGGCGCAATGCCAGATGCCGGCGACTCAACCTGAGTCTTCTCGGTCGTCGGCTGCTCGCCCAGCTGCGGCCAGTAGCTCGCCGAACATCCCGAAAGTCCGAGCGCAAGCGTCACGCCCACCGCGGGCAGAAGCGCCAAGCGGCGCGAATGCGCGGTGCGTGCGCGGGTGCCGGATCCGGCGCCTTCGCCCGGGGTGGTTTCCGTCGTGGGCGATGCTGGCGCGTCAGGAGTCACAGTCGCTTCCGAGGTAGGTTCTGAGGCTGGGGGTGCAGCTGAAAGCTCAGTCGGCGTTGCTGCAGGCGATGCGGGTGCTTCGGCCGTGCCCGCACGGCCGCGCGAGAACGAGTTGCGTAGGCCCTGCAGCGGGCCGCGGCGACCGCGACGCGGCCCGAGGCCTCGGCGATCGTGATCGACCGCGAGCAGGTACAGCACGCCGCCCGCGAGCGCGAGCAGGCCGCCGGCCGCGAGCAGCGGCCCGGCCCAGGGCGTGTTGCGGTCTTGCGCCCACACGAGCGCGACATCGGCGGGCACCGGATCGGTGCCGTTGGAGGCGATGATGACCGACTGGTCAGAGCGCAACGCTACCGGTACGCGCAGCGCGTCAGTCTCGTTCGCGGTCTGTTCGCCTCCGACCGCGGTCACGGCACGCTCCTCGAGCCACAGGTCAGAGCCTCGCGGATCGAGCGGCGCGGTTTGTTCCTCCCCCGTATCCTCGTTGACGATTGCGGGGGCCACCAGCGCGGTCTGCAGCGTCTTCGTGGAGGCGTCGACCGTGAGCTCGGCGTGTGAGTAGGGTTCGACCCAGCCGCGCACATCTCGGGTCGCGCCCGTAGCCACAAACGCGGTGTCACCGCGCACTACGACGTTGGCCTGACCCTCGACCTTTGCGAGCTCGGCCGCATCGATGATCGCGTAACCGGTGTCCGATTGGGTGTCCACTGGAAAGCGGATCTCTGCGGGGCCAGCCAGAAAGGTGCGTTGGCCGATTCCGAGCAGCAAAAGCAGCCCGGCGGCCACCAGGGCCACGATTGCAAGCACGTGTCGCACGGGGTGCTCCTCGCTTCAGGAAATACGGTACCTCCCAACGCTACCGGAGCTTCCCGATATTCCCATGCGTCACTGTCGTCGGATTTAGTGAGGGAGGTGCGCGGGCAGCTCGCCCGCGGGGCGAGCTCACGGGCAACGGAGCTGCGTTTCAACTATCATGATGCGGTACGTGCCCGCGCGACGGCGCCCATTTCATGGGCGACCGTTTTTAGGTATTTCGGAGGACCCGTGTCCGACTCATCCCCACAGTTCACTCCTGCGTTTCGCGGCTACAATCGCGACGAGGTCGATGAGCGGATCGGGTCGCTAACTGGCCACATCGGCACGCTGCAGTCGCATCTGGAATCGCTCCAACAGGCGCACCAGCAGGCGGCGCAGGTCGGCCAGGAGCAGCGAGAGCTGATCGCCGACTTGCAGGATCAGGTGTCTGAGCTGGGCGCCACCGGATACTCAGGTCTGGGGCTGCGCGTTGAAAAAAGCCTGCAGGTTGCAGAGGATCACGCACAGCGCCTCATGGCGCAGGCTGATCTTGATGCAGAGAAACTGCGCCGGTCGTCTGAGGACGAGGCGTCTCGCGTGTTGTCGTCGGCGCAGTCGCGCGCCGACGAACTGCTCGCCGCCGCCGCCGAGCAGGCTGAAACCTTGATCGCTGGCGCACGCACCGACCTTGCAGAGCAGACCGCGCACGCCAACGCCGAACGTGAGCAGTTGCGCGCGGAGTCAGACCGACATGCCGAACTCACCCGGAGCTCGGCGACGCGCGAGGCCACCGCGGAGCGCGAGACCGCTCACCGCGACGCCGAAGCAGAGCTCGCGGCGGCGCGCGCCGAGGCAGCACGGGTGCGCGGCGAAGCGCAGGCCGCGGCGAACGAACTGCGCGAGGAAACCGAACGCCAGGCAGACACGTTTGCGCGCGAACGCGCTGAAAGCGAGCGCCAGGCCCAACTCGAGCGAGCACGCCTGGTGCAGGAGGGCGAGCGCGCCCGTGCCGAGTTCGAGGCCAAGCGCCAGCGCGAAGAGGCCGAGCTTGAGGAGCGGTTCACAGAGCGCTCGCGCGAGCTCGAGGCTCGGAGCGACCAGGAACGCCGCGAGCTCACCACCGAGATGGAGTCGCTGCGTGCGCTGATCGCGCAGGAACGGGCCGACCACGACGCGAGCATCGCTGCGGAACGTGACGCGCAGGCGAAACGGCTGGGCGCAGAGGTCGCCGCGCACGATAGCCGTATCGCGCAAGAGCTTGCCGCACAGGCGGCAGCCCTCGTGCGCGAGGCCGACGCCGCCCAGGCCGAGGCAGCCACGCTCGCTCAGCAGGCCGAGCGCGAGCGCGAGCGCGCACACGCTCACGCCACCGAGGAGATCGAGCGGCTTGCCACTGAGCACAGCGCACGCATCGCGATGGAGCGGGAATCGCATCAGGCCGAGCTCGCTGCTGCACGCAGCGCGCACGACGAAGCGCTGAGCACCGAGCGCGCGGACCAAGAATTTACGCTGTCGTCCGAACGTTCAGCCCACGACGCCGCCATCAGCGCGGAGCGTGCCGCCCACGACGAGGCCATCGCCGCTGAGCTCGCCGCCCACCAGGCGGCGCTCACGAGCGAGCGGGCCGCGCACGAGGCGCGCATCACCGCGGAACGGTCGGACCAGGAATCGGCTCTCGCCCAGGAGCTCGCGTCGCACGTTGCACGCATCGCCGCTGAGAGCGAAGCGCACGCCGCAAGCATCGCACAGGAACGGGAAGACCACGACGACCGGATTCGCAGCCAGATTGTGTCCCATGAGGCACGGCTGGGCAATGAGCGTGAGGCCCACCTCACCAAGATTGCGTCCGAGCGCGAGGCACACGAGGCGCGCATCGACGCGGAGCGCAACGCACACGATTCCACGCTGACTGCTGAACGCGAAGCCCACGACACGACCCTCGGCGCTGAGCGTGAGGCTCACAACACGACGCTCGCGACAGAGCGTGCTAAGCACGATGCGACGCTTGCGGCGGAGTCTGCGGAGCAGCACACGCAGCTTGCTGCTGAACTCGCAGAGCACGCCGCAGCGCTGCTGAGTGAGCGCACCGGGCACGATGATTCCCTCGCGTCAGAGCTCGCAGCACATGTGGCCGCTCTCGCCAGCGAACGAGAGGCGCAGTTCGTCGAGCTGACCGTCGAACGCGAGACGCACGATGCGACCCTGCTCGCGCAGCGTGATGATCAGGCGGCCGCCCTCTCTGCTGAGCGGACGGAGCAGGATGCCCTCTTGCAGAGCGAGCGTGAGTCACTGCACACCGTGCTGGCGACCGAGCGTGAGGCACACGAGGAGAAGATCGGCCGGGATCTCGCCGAGCACCAGGATCGCATCATCGACGAGTCCGAGGCGCTCGCCTCACGTCTCGCTGCTGAGCGCCGCACGCACGATGCGCAGCTGAGCACCGAACGCACCACGCAGGAGCGCGCGCTTGCCGAAGAGGCCGCAACACATGCGGCGAAGATTTCCGATGAACTCGCCGTGCACGGCGAGCGCATTGCCACCCAGCTTGAGGCACACGCGCGTCGCATCGAGGACGAGCGCACGGCCGCCACCGAGCACAATATGGTCGAGCGCGAGGCAGCCGCCGCGTCGATCGGGGTCGAGCGCGAGGCAGCCGAGCTACAGCTCGAACTCGATCGCACGAAGCTCGCATCGGACCTCGCCCGAGAGCGCGAGGATCACGAGCGTGAGATCGCGGTGTCGCGCGAGCAGCACGAGGAAACGCTGCGTATCGAACGCGAGCAGCAGGCCGACGCAATCGCCCGCGAGATTGCTGCGAAGCGTGCCGAGGTGACCGAAGAGACGGATCTGCTGCGTGCAGACACCGTCGCGGAGCTCGCCCAGTACCGCGATAGCGAGGAGAGCGCGCTCGCGACGCTGCGCGCCGATGCTGAGGATGCCGCTCGTGCGCTGCGGGAGCAGATAGAAGCCGACACGCTGGAGTTTGCAACGTCATCGAGCCAGCAGCGCGATGCACTGGAGCAGGATCTTGCAGAGCGCCAGCGCGCCGCGCAGGATGCATCCAGCCGCGAGATTGCTGCGGCTACCGCTGAGCTCGCGGAGCTCCAGTCACAACTCGACCTGGCACGCGCGGAGTACGACCGCGTCACGTCGGAGGCGGCACACGACGCGCGCACCACGCGCGCTCAGGCTGAGGCGGATGCGGCCACGACCGTGCTGGAGGCGGAGCGTCGCGCGCAGATCACCTTCCACGCGGCCGAGGAGCGCGCCACCAAGGTGCTCGCTGCGGCTGAGGATCGTATGACGCAGCTGAAGGTCGAGCGCGGTGCGGTGGCCCGCTACTTCGAGAGCCTGGGTGAGGTCATCACCAACGCTCAGAAGATGAGCACCGTGGCCGGTCGCCTCGTCGATGCCCCCGTGGCGGAGGCAGAGGCGCAGTCACAGGCATCGTCTGAGCTCCCGGCTGATGCAACCATGCCCATCGAGCGCTTGAACGATCAGGAGGCCTAAGCGCATGAGTCTCATTGCAGCGGCCGATGGATCGGCACTGGGCAACCCCGGGCCTGCCGGCTGGGCCTGGGTTATTGACGGCGACCAGTGGCGTGCGGGCGGTTGGCCCCGTGCCACGAACAATCAGGGAGAGCTGATGGCGGTGCTCGATCTGCTGCACGCGACGAGCGCACGCGCGGCTGAGCCGCTCACCGTGCTGTGCGACAGCCAGTACGTCATCAATTCGGTGACACAGTGGATGCCCGGCTGGAAGAAGCGCGGCTGGCGCAAGGCCGACGGCAAGCCCGTGCTCAATCGTGAACTGCTGGAACAGATCGACGAGGCCATGGTGGGCCGCAACGTCAAGTTTCAGTGGGTCAAGGGCCATGCCGGGCACCCGCTGAACGAGGCTGCTGATGATCGCGCGCGTGCCGCTGCGACGGCCTTCCAGGCTCGACGAGCTCCGGATCACGGCCCGGGCCTGGCGGGCGCTGCTCCCTCGCCCGAGGTGCGTGTGGGAGCCCCCGAGGCTCCCCCGACACTGTTCTGAGCCAGCACCGATCTGAGCCAGTACCGATCTGAGCTAGCACTGATCTGGGCTAGCACTGATCTGAGCTAGCACTGATCTGGACTGGCATTAGTGCTGAACTAGAGCTGATCCAAGACACAAAACCTCCCGGGGCAGACTTCTGCCCCGGGAGGTTTTTGCACTATCGCTGCCGCGCCGGAGACACTTCTGGTCCCCGCAGCGGCGTACTCGGTTTGCTCGGCGTACCCGGCGTACCCGGCGTACCCGGCGTACCCGGCGTACCCGGCACCGGTTTCCCGGAGGTGCGCGCCATCGCGGCCCCCCACAGCGGCCGCGCCGGCCGCCACTCCAGCTCAGGATCCACCCACCTCGGCGCTAACACCTCGGGCTTGCCCCGCACCATGCGAACATGCCAGCCACTGACCTCGATACTGCGGTGATGCCACCAACACAACAGCACCCCGTTGTCGGTGGTCGTCGGGCCACCTTCTGCCCATGGTGTCACGTGGTGTACCTCGCACCATGTCGCCGGCACCGTGCACCCCGGGATGATGCAGCCGCCGTCGCGGGCCGCGATCGCGCGCCGCTGATGCGGTGTGAAGATGCGGGTGGGGCTCGATATCCCGAGGATGCGGCCGTCGTTGTCGATGAGGACTTTCTGGGTCGCTCCGGCACA
>NZ_AOCN01000028.1 GCF_000350525.1 Leucobacter salsicius M1-8
AGGGTCGGTGCTTGTGCTTGTGCTTGTGCAAGCTCCAGGCTCAGCGCCAGCGCCAGCTAATGATTTGGGTTCGGCGACGTCGCGGGCCAGGCCCGCCGCGAGGTCGGCCTGGGTCGTCTGGATCAACACCGTTACCGGTGCGCCACCGAGCATCGGCATATCAGCGGCGCGTCCGGCGATCTGCGCGATCACCATCAGCGCATCATGCATCTTCTGCCCCGACGACCTGGCGTCCCCTGCCACCTGCTCGAGTACCGGTTCGGGGTCATCCCCCTCCACAAACCGCACGCCTGAAGCGGACGGGCCAGCATGAGCACCCGCGCTGTCAGCGCCATCTCCACTGTCAGGTCCGCTAGAGCTATCAGGTCCGCCAGAGCTATCAGGTCCGTCAGCCTGTACTGCATTGTCGCCTGCGCCAGGACCAGTCGGGTTCGTTGACGTCTTCGGGGAGTTCACGCCCGTCACGAGGTTGCCCAGTAGCGCCGCGACCTCGGGCAGTAGCGCCCCACGTACGGGCACTAACCCGTTGCGTACGCGCCCGAACCTCAAGAATCTGCGCGCCAGCTGCCCCTCGTCATCAGGCTCCGGCCCGTCTTGGTCGAGTGACGTGCACCAGAATGCGCACACCTGCCGCAGCGTATCCGTGTCAAGCGGCACGCTCGCCTCGCCTGCCACCGGAGCAGCATCACCAACGCCACTGCCATCGTCGACACCGCCAGCGCTGCTCACGCCCGGATCCAGTACCACCGCACCATCAGTGTCGAGGCCGTACCCCTCGGGATACCCCGCTGCCTGATTCACCAGGCACCGCTCCGCGACCGCGACCCGCCCCGGATCCACCCAGCCCGGCACCGACCCCAACGACTTCGTCAGCAGCAGCGCCGACTCCCACGGCAGATCCCCCGCATAAAACGCTTGCGCGACCGCCGGATACCGCGGCTGAATCTCTCCCGCCGAAAAGCCCGGCATCGGCCGCGTCAGATCAGCAAACGACACCCGCTGCCGCACCACCGACCCCGGCAGCAACGACACCCGCTGCAGCAACTCGGCCCCGTCACGGCAGCCCCGACGGACCGAAAGCGACTCCGACGGCACCCCGAGACACCGATCCGACACCGCGCCCGCCGCTAACACCAGCAGGGCCTGCACGCGCCGAGACGCCCGCTCCAGCTGCTGCGTCACCGCCAGCAACGCATCATCAGACAGACCCGAAAAATCGTGCATGCCCAGCCTCACCGCGAGCCCACCCAGGTCTGCGGCGAGGTGCGCTGCGGCACCCGTCACATCGAGATCATCAACCCCGGCATCTTTGCTGGACATGATCCCATTTTACCACCAATTCGAAACTATATTCGAATTGCTTTTGAGAAACTCTGACGCCGCGATCCCACTAATACAAGGACCCAAGGACCCGCGACCCTACCCGATCCGCCAGCAGTGGGCGTGGTAATGACGCCGGTCTCGCACGGCAGCGCCTTCACCCATAAAGTACTCCGCGTTCCAGGCCACGACGTGCGCCTGCCCCGGAGGGATTTCGGTGCCGCATGCCGGACACAGATAGTGCTTCTCGGCACGGTGCGCGGGAATATCGCGTACAAACCATTCCGCCCCGCGGTGGGTTTGCTTGCGAGCCCCGCCATAGGACAGGCGAGTTACATCGGCGGGAGGGTTCTGCGCGGCCCGCTCATACTTGTTGACCCGGCGATTGCGCGCCACTGAGTCAGATCACCACCAGTGATTGGAGGTCCAGAAGTCGTAGGCCTTCGCCCACCCGCCATAGCGATCAGAAGCGTATCCACTTGCCCACCGCAGGTTGTCAATCGGGTCGTAGCCATTGCCAGGGACCTTGCTGCAGGGGTACGCCTGAATCAGCCCGCACGCGCCGGTGCTGGCGTTCGTGGCATTCGGGTTCAGGCTGCTTTCCTTTTCAGCGATGTAGTAGACGTAGCTCCAGTCCGACTCCGCAATACCGGCGGCGGCCATCCACTCAGCCATGGACCCCCCACCCGTGTACTTGGGCGGACCAGCGACCCGCGCTGCTTCGGCGGCCTCGGCAGCCGCCTTAGCTGCGGCTTCCGCAGCCTTAGCGGCCTCTTCGCGCTCACGCTCGGCGTCCGAAAGGTCGACGGGAACCTCGGTGAAGACCAGGTCAAGCTCGGCACTCGCGTTGGGCGTGAACTCTTGATGGATGCGCGCCTGAAAGACGAGCGCTTCTGCCGAGGCGTCGGCACTGGGCATCGTAAGCGGCGCAACGACGGCGGTACCCAGGAAGCCAGCAGCTACTACTGCGGCGACGGGGGCGCGAAGGCGCGACCAACGGGAGACTGGTTTAACAACTGGCACAATGTAACGATTCTATCTCAGCACGTCAGTGCAATCAATGGCGGAACCGCGGACGGGCCCCGAAGTCAATGAAAACGACTTATCGTGTCGCGAGCATCAGATCAACGACGGCATCGAGCAGCGCGTCAACCTGGTCCTCGTCGTACCCGCGTCGCTCCGAGTGGAACACAACATCGCGCACGTCGGCCGGCTTCAGATCGAGCTCCCGGCGCTCGAACATGTCACCGACGCGTTCAAGAAAGGCGTCTACCTGCGACCGGCGGTATCCGGTGGCAAACAGGCTGCGCCTGCGAAACTTGCGGCCGCGAGGGCGACCGATACGGCCGCGCACCTCAGACAGCAGCGCACGCGTTTCCTCCCACCAAGCGTCCTCTTCCCCGCTCCGCAGCGCCGCGCGCCGCTCACGTTCAAAGAAGACCTCTTCAAGCCGGTCGAGCGCGGCATCGACGTATCGAGCCGCGTATCCCCCACGCTTGACCGCGAAGGAGGCACCCCGCACGTCACGCGAGGTGAGAATGCTGTCGGGATCCGGAGCGCCCTCGTACGCGCTGCGAGCGCGATCAAGAAACTCATCGACCTGATCGGGGCGGTAGCCGGGCTCGGATCCGGTGGCGAAGGGAAAGGCGGTATGCACCTTTTCATTCTCGCGCGCGCGAGTCTGCGCTTTCTGAGAGTCGGCCATTATGCCGCTCCCAGCGCGAGCGCGATGCCGTAGACGCCCACGGCAGACGGTAGCACCGAGTCGAGGCGGTCAAGGAAACCACCGTGGCCGGGGATCCAGCTGCTCATGTCCTTCACTCCCAGGTTTCGCTTAATGAGGGACTCAGTCAGGTCGCCACCCGTCGCGGTCAGCAACACCACGGCACCAAGCACGGCCCCAACCCACCAGGGCTGGTCGAGCGCCGTAATCGACACGATGATTCCCGCGGCCATGGCAACCACGGCGGCCCCCGCGAAACCCTCCCAGGTCTTGTTGGGGCTAATGCGCGGCGTCATCTTGTGCTTGCCGAGCGTCACGCCCGCGGCGTAGGCCCCTACATCGACCGAGACCACCACGAGAACCAGCGCGAACACCCACCACTGGCCGTCCTCAGCTTCGACCAGCAGAACTGCGAATGACGCAAGAAAGGCGACGTAGACGAGCGTGAACAGCCCTGAGAACACGTCACGCACGAGGGTGCGAGGCGGCGTCTCGTACCGCGGCATGAGGCCTTCGATCAGCCGCCAAATGGTGAGCAACGCCGATCCGGCAAAAAGCCCGACGAGCATGCCGGCAGAGCCCCAGAAGTAGGCCCCGCCCACGATCGTGAGCCCGCCGAGCACGACTCCGACACGGGGAACCCGCCGGCCCGCCACGCGGAACGCTCCGGCGAGTTCGACCAGCGCGACCGAGACGAGCACGGCAACAAGCGCGACAAACACCTGCTTCAAGACAAACAGGCTCACCAAGAAAACAGCACCAAAGAGCAACCCCGAACCGACCGCAAAGAAGAGATTGCGGCCGGCCCGCGCCTCAATCTTTGCGTTCGTCGCTTCAAGCTGCGCGCGCCTCGACTCGAGGTGGGCACGCAGGTCGTCACGCTTCTCGGGGTGCGTCATCTGGGTTAAACCTCCAGCAGTTCTGCTTCTTTACGCTTGAACGCCTCATCAACCTGGTCGATGAACTGCTTGGTGATGACCTCGAGCTCCTTCTCGGCGCGCGCGACGTCGTCTTCGCCCACCTCGCTCTTCAGGCTGTCGAGATCGTCCTTGCCGGCACGACGCACGTTGCGAATTGCAACGCGCGCGTCCTCTGCGCGGTTCTTGACGAGCTTGACGAACTCCTTGCGCCGCTCCTCGGTGAGGTCGGGCAGTGACATGCGAATGACGGTGCCGTCGTTCGACGGGTTTGCGCCGAGGTTGGGCATGTCGCGAATCGCCTGCTCAATGTCCTTCATCGCACCCTTGTCGTAGGGGGTGATGATGAGGCTGCGGGCATCCTGGTTCTGAACCGAGGCGAGCTGCGGCAGCGGCGTGGGCGTGCCGTAGTAGTCGACCTGCAGGTTCTGCAGCAGAGCGGGGGTGGCACGGCCGGTACGAACCGTTGCGAAACCGTCCTTGGCAGACTCGACCGCGCGAGTCATACGGTCCTTTACATCGACGAAGACCTCTTCGATCACGGTGTTCTCCTTCTGGCTTATGCGAACATTTCAAGCTTACCGGTGCATGACGCGCGCGCCGGTGCATGCGGGTTTAGCTGTGAACGAGCGTTCCGAGCTTTTCGCCCCGGATCGCGGCAGTAACGTTGCCCGCGGGCTCCATGCCGAATACGCGCATCGGCATGCCGTTGTCCATGCAGAGGCTAAACGAGGTCGAGTCCACGACCTTGAGGCCGCGCACGAGGGCATCGTTGTAGCTGATCTCCTCGATCAGTGTGGCGGTGGGATCCTTGTGCGGATCGGCGGTGTAGACGCCGTCAACACCGTTCTTTGCGACCAGCACCTCTTCGGCGTGAATCTCGAGCGCGCGCTGGGCAGCAACCGTGTCGGTTGAGAAGTACGGGAGACCTGCGCCCGCACCGAAGATCACGACGCGACCCTTCTCCATGTGCCGGATCGCGCGGCCGGGAATGTAGGTCTCTGCGACCTGCGTCATCGTGATTGCGGACTGCACGCGGCTGTCGACACCCGCCTGCTGCAGAAAGTCCTGCAGCGCGAGGGCGTTCATTACGGTGCCAAGCATGCCCATGTAGTCGGCGCGCGCGCGGTCCATGCCTCGCTGCGACAGTTCAGCACCGCGGAAGAAGTTACCACCACCGACAACGACCGCGACCTCAGCATGCTCCATTGCAGCTGCGATCTCACGGGCGATATCACTGATCACATCGGGGTTGACACCGAGAGTGCCACCACCAAATGCTTCTCCAGAGAGTTTCAGCAGTACACGTCGTTTGCGGGCGGCGGTCTCGGTCATGTGGTTCCCCTTCGCGGTTCGTGGAAACATAAGTGTTCGGTTACTGGCCCCGTGGTCGGGGCCTCCTCGGACGGCCGGGTGCGGCCGCGCGAAAGCCTCTATCGTGGCCATGCTATCGGTGCGGCGGGTAGCCTGCCGATCAATCTTGCGTTGTTGGCTGCGTCATCCCATTATGAGTCTTGACACAGCGAAGGACCCGGGCCACAAGGGCCCGGGTCCTCGGAGAGTCAGCTTACGCGCCGACCTTGCTGCGGGCGAAGCCCGTAACCTTGATGCCAGCTGCCTCAGCAACCTTCTGCACCTCGCGCTTGTCAGCGTCGAGAGCGTGCACCTGCTCGTTGAGAGCAACCTGCTTGAAGAACGCCGTCAGACGACCCTCGATGATCTTGGGCAGAGCCGCCTCGGGCTTGCCTTCGTTCTTCGAGATCTCGGTGACGATGTCGCGCTCCTTGGCAACGTCTTCTGCGGGGACATCCTCGCGTGAAACGTAGAGCGGGTCAGCGAAAGAGATGTGGCGAGCGATCGACAGAGCTGCGTCTGCGTCGTCACCCTCGTAGCCAACGACCACGCCGATCTGCGGGGGCAGATCCTTCGAGGTCTGGTGCAGGTACACCGAGGTGCTCGGAGCCTCAACGCGGGTCACCTTGCGGAGCACGATGCGCTCGCCGAGGATAGCCGACTCGTCGGTGATAACGCCACCAACGGTCTTGCCCTCGGCGGGGGCTGCCAGAGCAGCCTCAGCGTCAGCGGCGCCTGCTGCGGCGACCGCGTCGAGGATACGGTCAGCCAGAGCAATGAACTTCTCGTTCTTTGCAACGAAGTCGGTCTCGCAAACGAGCTCGATCATCGTGGCAGCGCCCTCGGTCTGCTTGACGGCAACGAGGCCTTCGCTAGCCTCGCGGTCGCCGCGCTTAGCAACACCCTTGAGGCCCTTGAGACGCAAGATCTCAATCGCCTTCTCGATGTCGCCCTCAGCCTCGACGAGTGCGTTCTTGCTGTCGAGCATGCCAGCGCCGAGGCGCTCGCGCAGTTCCTTCACAGCGGCCATGCTTACTGCAGCCATGTGTGACTCCTTACAGTCTTATAGGTCGGTAGTTCGAGAGCCGAAATTACTCGGCGGCCGGGGTCTCAGCAGCGGGGGTCTCAACGACCTCTACTGCAACCTCGACAACCTCAGCCTCAGCAGCGGGTGCCTCGGTCTTGTCTGCGTTCAGCAGCTCGAGTTCCCAAGCAGCGAGGGGCTCAGCAGCAGCTTCGCCGGACTCGGGCTTCTGGTGGCGCTCCATGAGGCCCTCAGCAACTGCGTCAGCGATCACGCGGGTGAGCAGTGCCACCGAGCGGATTGCGTCGTCGTTACCCGGGATCGGGTAAGCAACCTCGTCGGGATCACAGTTCGTGTCGAGGATCGCGATAACGGGGATGCCAAGCTTTGCAGCCTCGTCAATTGCGAGGTGCTCCTTCTTGGTGTCCACAACCCAGATAGCCGAAGGCGTCTTGGTCATGTGGCGGATGCCGCCGAGCGACTTCTGCAGCTTCTCGAGCTCGCGCTTCTTGAGCAGCAGCTCCTTCTTGGTGAAGCCGCTGGTGGTGCCCTCGTAGTCGAGCTGCTCGAGCTCCTTCATGCGCTCCAGGCGGCCGGTGACCGTCTGGAAGTTGGTGAGGAGGCCGCCAAGCCAGCGCTGGTTCACGTAGGGCTGGTTCACGCGGGTCGACTGCTCAGCAATCGCTTCCTGTGCCTGCTTCTTGGTGCCAACGAAAAGAATGTTGCCGCCGCGTGCGACGGTGTTCTTCACGAACTCGTAAGCCGAGTCGATGTAACCGAGCGACTGCTGCAGGTCAATGATGTAGATGCCTGAGCGCTCGGTGAAGATGAAACGCTTCATCTTCGGGTTCCAGCGACGCGTCTGGTGTCCGAAGTGAACGCCGCTGTCGAGCAGCTGGCGCATAGTTACAACAGCCATGGCTGTTCTCCTAATTCCGCGCGTAAAAAACGCGCATTGGTTACTATCGATCGCGGTTGCGATCAGATCCTGGTGCCCGCGATCATCACCGCTCTGCCGAGGCAAAGACCGTGGCGAAACTCGTTGAATCGGGCACGCGTAGTCACCTTGTTAAAGGTGCAGCGAAAAGTCTACCACCTACGTCGTCCACAACCTGCACCCGCGGCCAAAAAGTCGAAGTTATCCACGCATCCACATTCGCCGCCCCATTCCCGCGCCCCGCATGCGAACCTCGATACATGAAGGCACTGCATGTGAAGGCACGGCACTGGTCGCGCATTGCCGTGTTGGCGCTGTTGCCCGCGGGACTCTGGGCCGCGGGGGATGCCGCTTTGGGTGCCGGATCCGGATCAGCCGTCGCAGCCCAGCAGTCACGCGAGCCGCGATGGCTCCCGCCCGTGGGCTACACGTTGGAGGTCGCCACGCCGTTTCGTGCCCCGGCCCACCGGTACGCGGCGGGACATCGCGGGTTTGATCTGGCGGCGCTCCCTGGCGAGGCAGCGTTCTCCCCCGCCTCCGGCACCGTGACGTTTGTGGGCAAGGTTGTTGACCGGGAGGTGATTTCGGTGCGCATCAACGAGGCAACCGTCCTGTCGCTAGAGCCCGTGGCGAGCGGGCTTTCGGCGGGCGACACGGTGGTGCGCGGCGACGTGCTCGGGGAGATCTCGAGTGGGGGCCACTGCGCCGCTCAATGCGTGCATTTGGGCGTGCGCGTCGACGACTGGTACGTGAACCCGATGCGGTTCTTCCGCGACAAGCCGCGATTGCTGCCCTGGGGCGAGTGACTCGTCGCCGCTGAGCCGAAATTGCACTGAATCGGAAATAGCTAGGCGCGCGGGTGGGCCAGGCGGTAGTTCGCAGCGAGCCGTTCGGTCGACACGTGCGTGTAGACCTGCGTGCTTGCCAGGCTCGCGTGGCCCAGCATTTCCTGCACGACTCTGAGATCTGCGCCGCCGTTCAGCATGTGGGTGGCGGCGGTGTGTCGAAATGTGTGCGGGCCGCTGGGCCCGCCGCCCGGTACGGCCTCGAGCTCGTGCGCCACGAGCTTGTACACCACTGATGCACCGAGGGCTCCCCCACGGCTCCCCAGAAAGAGTTCATCCCGTGCCGTGCGGCCCGGCGTTTGTGGGGTGTCGGCCGCAGCATGTTGCCCCCGGGCCAACAGCACGGGGCGCGCTTCTCGCAGATAGCGTTCGATGGCGCGCGTGGCCGGCAGCCCCACGGGCACGACCCGCTCCTTGCTCCCCTTGCCAATCACACGCACCGTGTGCTCTCGGCGGTCGAAGCCGTGCAGCTCGAGGCCGCACAGCTCAGAGACGCGCAGTGCTGAGGCATACAGCAGTTCGAGAACTGCGTGATCTCGCAGGTGCACGGGATCCCCTTCGGCTGCTCGGCGGGCCGCCCGTTCAAGCAGGCTGCCGACGTGGCTCTCGGACAGGACACGGGGCAGTGACTGCGGCGGTTTGGGTGCGCGCAGTCTTGCCGCCGGATTCGCGGGCACGTATTCGCACCGTTCTAGCCAGGTTCCGAACGATTTCAGGGTGGCGACGCCCCTCGCGAGGGTCGCTTTGGACAGGCCGCGCTGCTGTCGTGCCCACAACCATTCGCGCATGACCTCGATGCCACAGCTTTCAAGCGTGGCGGCCCCCTGGGCCTGCGCAAGTTGGCCCTGCGCAAACCTGGCGAAGTCTGCGAGGTCGGTTCGATAAGCCTTCACGGTGGCCTCGGAGTACCCGTATTCCAGGCGCACGGCCGCCAGAAACTCGTCGATCGCGAAGCTCAGCAGCATGTTCCCTATTGTCACCCATATGCCCGGCGAAATGCATCAGTGTCGACAGGGGTACAGCACGAGATCACAATCCGGCTCACCGTTTGCGTGTCCTTCATGATTGCGCCACCTCCCGGCCATCCAATCTCCCTACTTTGAAGTCGTCCAACAACAACACAGGGAGAACTCATGCTGCGAAAGCGCTACCCCATGCTGACCTCACAGGCGGTCATTTCGGCACCCACACGTCGCTTTTGGGGAGGGGTCGCAGTGACAGCCACCGTGTGCGCGCTGCTCGCGCCATCGCTGCCCGCGCAGGCCGTCGGTGGCCCGGCAGACGCTACGGTTTCCTCGACCGAACAGGCACCGCAGGCGATGACGCAGGAGCGCATTGACGCGGCGAACGACGCATACAACGGGGTTGACGCGAAGCTCGAGTTCCTCACGATGTCTGACACCGAGCTCGGTGGAACCGCCACCGCCGACAAGACCGCCGAGCAGGTCGCCTACGAGGGCATTCTCCCCCACTTCAATCGCCTCAGCGAGTGGGCGAAGGCGAAGGACTTCTCGGTTGAGGCCGTCATCAATAACGGCGACGTGGTCGGCGCGAACGACCCGGAGTACAACGACCATCTCAAGGGCAACAGTGAGAAGACTGCGGGCTGGTACCGCGCGGTCGAGCGGGTCATGAGCGAGAGCTTCCCTGAGGCCCAGGTGCTCCTCACCCAGGGCAACCACGACATCGCCGATCTTATGGGCAAGACGTTCGAGGAGGCTCGCGCTGGCAAGAGCCCCGAGTGGTTCTACCCGAACGCTGACACCGAGTACGTCAGCAACTTCCACGCCACAATCGGCGGCATCGACTTCATCGGCCTCGATTACAACGGCAAGCACACCTACGGCTACGGCGGCCAGCACACCGGGTACCAGCAGTTCCTCAAGGACACGCTGCAGAGCATCTCGTCGGCGCCCGACTACGACCCGGCGAAGCCGATCTTCGTTTCCATTCATAGCGGCTACGGTGGCACCTCGCTCGGCGGCCCGTTCCACGGCGTCTACGACATGGCGGGGCCGGATCTGCAGAAGATTCTCTCCGACTACCCGCAGGCCATGCTGGGTTCGGCGCACACCCACTTCTCGTCAAACCCGGAGACGAGCATCTTCCAGAAGGACTTCACCGTCTACGAGAACGCCTCGATGAACTACATCTACCAGGATGTGCCGGGCGACTTTATCGGTGGCGGCTACTTTGACGGCAATCAGGGTGACCCCGAGGGCGGGATCGGCCAGACTAAGAGCGCCAACTTCGTGACGGTGCTCGACACCGGTGAAACGGTGATTCGCCGCTACGACGTCACCCAGAACCGCTGGATGGGCATGCCGTGGGTGGTCGACACGTCAAACGGCAAGGACGGCTTCACCTACACCAATGACCAGCGCAGCAAGGTGGCACCCTGGTGGCAGGCCTCTTCAATCGTGCCGAGCAAGGTGACCGAAACCGCGGTCACCCTCGGCTTCGATCACGCCAGCGACGACGAACTGGTGAACTACTACGAGGTCGAAATCACTGATTCAAACGGCAGCCCGGTCCCGTTTACGGCAAACCAGATGCCCGACTTCGGCAATACCAAGCCCAAGTCGTTCACCGGGTCGTTCAAGGCCTACTCGCGGTTCTACATGAAGCCCAACACGATGTCGTTCAACATCGACGGACTCAAGGCGGCGAAGACCTACCAGGTCAAGGTGTACGCCTTTGACGATTTCCAGAACAAGTCGAAGGCCCTCGAGGGTTCCTTCCGCACCGCGGGCACGAGCGTGCTCCCCGAGTTCCCCGAGACCGAGACACCGGCTCCCACCGGAGAGTTCTTGAACCTCGCGTTCGAGGGCGATCTGAGCGACACCGGCGCGGCCGCGAGCTCGGCGCCCGCCCCCGCTCCCGTTGGGGCGGTGGAGTACGTCGACACGGACCGCACCGGGGCTTCGGGGCAGGCCGTGCGCATTGGTGGTGGCAGCGCCAACTATGTCGATCTCGGTTCACGCCCCGAGTTCGACTTGGGCACCGACAAGGATCTGACCATCAGCTTCTGGACCAAGGTCACCGCGGTCAACGGCTACGGCTCGTTCATCAGCAACAAGAACTGGGCAAACTGGTACCGCTCCGGCATCAACTTGGCGCCCGAAGGTTCCAACACCGGCAAGCTCGAGTTCACCGTGGGCGACGGCACCAACGGCGTCTATGCCAGCGGCGATGTCACGAACTACCGTGGTTCGTGGCACCAGATGGCAGTCACTGTTGATCGCGCGCGCAACATGGCCAGCACGTTCATGGACGGCACGCTGGTGAAGGAAACCAGCCTCAACGGTGTGGGCAGCCTCACCAGCGGCCTCAACATGCTCGTGGGAGTAGACGGGGGAAAGTCATACGGCGCTGGGTTCGATATGGACGATCTGCGCATGTGGGACTCCGCGCTCAGCGAGGCCGAACTGGCGAGCTTGTTCGCTGCAGACGACAGCTCCGCCGCGATCGCGGCGGTGTCGGGCGCCGTCGAGTACGCGAATGAGGTCATCGCTGCGAACGAGGTTGCCGCGGCCAACGGGCGCGTGTTTGACCAGGCCCTCACCGATGCGCTCACGGCGGCTGTCGCGGGTGCGGAGGGTGCACTCGCCCAGGCGCCGGTGAGCAAGTCTGCGCTGCGCGATGCGCACGTCGCGCTCAAGGCCGCTGCCGCAGAGGTCGAGGCGCAGCCCGTGCGTTACGCCTACGCGGCAACCGCAGTCAACGGCACCGTTACCCCGGCAGACGGCGTTGCAGACGCCCAGGGCGAGCTGCGCTTGAAGCTTGCCCCCGACGCGGGCTTCCAGATCGACGACGCTGCGATCCTCGTCTCAGGAGCTGAGAGCCACGCCGTGGTCGGGGACGAGCTCGTCATCCAGAACGCGCAGCAGCGACTGGCTGTATCGGTCGAGTTTGCAGCGCTCGTCGACGAAGGTGGCGCGGGTGGCACCGCAAATGGCACCGCAAACGGTGGTTCGAACACCGGTGCCGACGGTACTGCAGGTAGTGCCGCAGACGGAGGCGCGAACGGAACCCCGGGAACGAGCAACTCTGGCACGGGCGGCAGCAGCACGGCTAGCGGCTCGGCGCAGGGTGCAGCCAGCGGCGCGACCGGAGCAGCTCAGGGCGCAACCGGAGCGGGCACCGCAGATCCTCAGGCTCCCGGACTCGCCAATACCGGAGGCCAGTCGGCCGTCGGCTGGCTGGTAGCCGGAGCCGTCTCACTCGTGCTCGGTGCGGGGGCGCTCCTCACCGGGCGTCGTATGCGGGCCCGGCGCGCAAGCGCCGAGTAAACGGGCACACGCGGCAACTCAATTCATCGGCCGGGGCGGTGGGAACAGACAAGCGCTGTTCCCACCGCCCCGGCTCGTTAGCACTGCCGCGACAGCTTCCACCCCGGCTCCGCTCCGACTTGCACGCCGGGCTCAGCGCTCGTTACGTGGCCCAACAGCTGTAGCTCGGCCAGCGCCCCGCGGGCCTCCTCGCGGGTGACCCCCGCCTCGCGCACGATCTCGTTCAGGCCGCGTGCTCCGCGCAGCGGCAGGGCGTCGAGCACTCGGCGGTGCAGCGGGGGCGGCCGATCGGTCTCCGGTTCCAGATCGAACAGCGCGACGTCCACGCCGATGCCCATGAGCTCCTGTGCCTCGACCGCGTTCGTGACCAGGGTCGCGTCGTAGTCCCGAATCAGGCGGTGGCACCCGCTCGAGGCGGGGCTCGTCACCGGCCCGGGCACCGCGCCGAGCGGCCGCGAGAGTTCGGCCGCGTGCCCCGCCGTATTCAAAGACCCCGACCGCCCCCCCGCCTCGGTGACGAGGGTGGCGCGTGCGAGCGCGGCGATCGACCTGTTGCGTTGTAAAAACCGCCACCGGGTCGGAGCCGACCCCGGCACCATCTCCGAGCAAATCAACCCCTCCCGACCGATGCTCGCGAGGAGCTCCGCGTGTCCGCTCGGGTACGGGCGATCGACCCCGCCCGCCAACACCGCAATGGTCTTGCCCCCTGCGGCGAGCGCCGTGCGGTGGGCAACCGCGTCGATTCCATAGGCTGCGCCCGAGACAATCACGACGTCGGCTGCGCAGACCCCGTCGGTTATCTCTGCGGTGACATGGGCGCCATACCCCGTGCAGGCACGAGCACCCACAACGGCGAGGGAGGTACGTTGGAGTAGCGCGGGATCTCCGCGCAACCACAGCATCAGTGGGGCGTGCGGGCCGAGATCCGCGAACGACCCGGGCCAGCACCGGTCCCCCTGCATGATGAGGCGGGTTCCGGTCTCGAGTGCCCGCCGCAGGTCCTGGAGCGTCGCCTGTTTGTCGAGTCTCGGCTGCCATCTGGCTATCCCCTTCGCGAATGCCGCAGGGTCGAGCAGGCCGGCCTCTCCCGCGACCGGAAGGCTCCCCTGAATCACGGCGTCGAGCGCGGCCACAGCCCCCAGGGCCTCGATCAGGCGCCCGGCCGTCGCGTCCCCGGGTTCGGCAAGGCGGGCCCAAGCCGCTCGCGCAAATCGCTCGCCCACTCGGCGGGCTACGTGATCCGGATCAGCCCGTTCGCCCTCGGGGCTGGCCTCGAGCGCACGCAGTAGTCGCGCGGTGTCATCGTCTAGCTCAAGCGTCATGATCGGTCTCCTCCTCGGAGCGTGAGCGCCTGCGCGAGCTCCGCTCTGCCGGGCCGGGGTTTGCTCGCGAGATCCGCGATGCTCCAGGCGAGGCGCAGCGCCCGGTCATAGCCGCGCATCGTGATCGCTCCGCGCGCGTATGCCTGATCGAGCACGGCGGTGTCGGCACGGTCGAGCTTGAACGCGCCCCGCAGCATGGTGCCGGGCACCTCGGCGTTGACCCGCCACGGGGTGCTGCGTAGCCGGTGGGCCGCCCGCTCACGTGCTGCGAGCACGCGGTCACGCAGTTCAGTACTCGTGGCCCGTCGCCCGTCGTCGGCATTCACGAGGGCCCGCGAGACCCGGTGCAGGGTGAGCCGCACGTCGATGCGATCAGAGAGCGGGCCCGAGATGCGCTGCTGGTACCGCATCCGCGCGGACGGCGTGCAGGTGCACTGAATCGCAGTCTCCACCGACCCCGCGTTGCCGCACTGGCAGGGGTTCGAGGCGAGCACGAGCTGCAGCTTCGCGGGCAGCACGGCCCGCACCCGCGCCCGATGAATCTCAACGGACCCCGATTCGAGCGGTTGGCGCAGCGCCTCGAGCACATCGCGGGCGAATTCTGGTGCCTCGTCCATGAACAGCACACCATGGCAGGCGCGCGTGATCGCGCCCGGCCGCACCTCGCTGCCGTGGCCCCCACCGATGATGGCTACCGTCGAGGCGGTGTGGTGTGGACTCTCGAACGGCGGCGTGCGCACGAGCGAGGTCAGCGCGGTGCCCCCGAGCGAGGCGATGCAGCTGGCTTGCAGCGCCTCATCGTCGGAGAGCGGCGGCAGGATCGTCGCGAGCCGCGTCGCCAGCAGCGTCTTGCCCGCCCCCGGAGGGCCCAGGAGCGAGACATGGTGCCGCCCCGCCGCGGCCACGACGAACGCCTCGATGGCTTCGGGCTGGCCGATGACGTCAGACATGTCGCCGGTGTACGCGCCACCCGCGCTCGCCGCAGGCCCCTCCGGTGGCGCACCAGCCGCTGTCTCTACAACTACCGCCGCTGCAGCCGACCGGCTTCCGCGATACCACTCCACCGCGGCCTCGAGGTCTGCCACTGGTACCACTTCGATGCCGGGCACGAGCCTAGCCTCCGCCGCGCAGCCGACAGGCACCATGACCCGCGCAAACCCCTGCGCACGCGCGGCGACCACCGCCGAGAGCAAGCCCGCGGGGCGACGCAACTCACCGCTGAGCCCCAACTCCCCCAGGTGCACGGTCTCGTGCATATCTCGCTCGGGTACCTTGCGCGATGCGGCGAGCGCGGCCAACGCGATTGCGAGGTCGAATCCGGATCCGTGCTTGGGTAGCGCTGCTGGCGAAAGATTGATCGTCAAAAATCGATCGGATAGGGGCAGCCCAATCTGGCTGGTTGCGGTACGCACCCGGAGTTTGGCCTCGGCCAACGCCGCATCGGGCAGCCCAATGATGGCCATGCCGGGCAACTGCTGCGACACGGCAGCCTCGACCATCACGGCGGTACCGTCAAGGCCGGTGAGCGACACTGCCGCGGCACGGCTGACGCGGGCGCTCACGAAATACCCCGCAGATGGTCGATGCTGGGCGAGGCCCCGGGGCGCAACACGATACCGATCGCATCGACGCGCAGACGTTCCCACCACGGCCGGGCGGGCTGCCCAGTGTCGTCGGCAAAGCCCGTCGCATTGGCCTCGCTCGAGCGGCACCAGTCGAGCAGCAGCCTGCGCAGCCGGTCGGCTTTGCGCTGCGTGATGGCTTGGAGTGGATGGCCGTAGCCGAGCCCCGTGCGGGTCTTCACCTCGACTGCGACGAGCGTCCCCTCGTCCACGACGACGAGGTCAAGCTCGCCGTACCGGCTGTGCCAGTTGCGGTCGAGGACGTGGAACCCGAGCCCCTCGAGATACGCGGCCGCGATGGCCTCGCCTCGGGCCCCGACCGTGCGATTGTGTGACGCGGGTTTGCTCTGGTTCACGGTGCACCTCCTGGTGCACCATCATCGGCCGCGCCGCATGCTCCCCGAAAGGGGGCGACACCCAATGTGGATATCTCGCGGGTTTTCAAGCAAACGGGTCGGCTGTGGACGACGTGTTGCGATCCGGAGCGAGAGCAGAGAACGAGCGAGCAGGCTACTCGCGGTAGTAGACCGCGACGCGTCGGCCCGCGTGCTCGAGCACCTCGACGGGCGTCTCGAACACCCGCTCGAGCACCTCGGGTGTGATGATCTCCTTAGGGGTACCCGAGGCGACGACGCGGCCGTTCGCGATCGCGACGATGCGGTCTGCGTATGCGGCCGCGAAGTTCACATCGTGAATCACGAGCACGACGGTCTTGCCGAGCGCGTCGGCGGCCGCCCGCACCTGCCCCATCATGGCGACCGCGTGCCGCATGTCGAGCCCGGTGAGTGGCTCGTCGAGCAGCACGTAGTCGGTGTCTTGCGCGAGCACCATCGCGACGAACGCGCGCTGGCGTTGCCCGCCCGAAAGCTCGTCGATGAACCGGTCCTCCATGCCCGCGAGGTTCAGAAACGCGATGGCCGCGTGGATCGCCCGCTCATCGGCGGGCGTGAGACGGCCGGCGGAGTGGGGAAACCGACCGAACGTCACGAGCTGGCGCACCGTGAGCCGTGCCATGAAGTGGTTTTCTTGCTTGAGAATCGAGATCGTCTGGGCGAGCTCCTTGGGGGGCGCGGTGCGCACGTCGAGCCCGCCCACTTCGACCTGCCCCACATCGGCTTGCAGCAGCCGCCCGATGATCGTAAGCATCGTCGACTTCCCCGCACCGTTCGGCCCGATCAGCGCGGTCACCCCGCCGCGCTCGATCGTGAGGTCGATGGGTCCGAGCACTTGGCGGCCCCGGTACGTCTTGGTGACACCTTCTAAACGAATCAACGCAGTCCCTTTCGCAACAGCATGATCAAGAACAGCAGCCCGCCAGCAAACTCGATGATGACCGTCACGAGTCCCGCGGCGGCAAACACGTTCTTGAGAATAAATGTCGCTCCGAGGAGCGTCACCAGTCCGATGCCAATGGCGAGCGGCAAGGTTTCGGCGTGGGAATCACCCCGCGCGAGCTGGTAGGCGAGGGTCGCGACGAGAAACCCGTAGAACGTCATGGGCCCCACCATTGTCACCGACACCGAAATGAGCACGGCCACGGCTACGAGAATGCCAATCACCTCGCGCCGATACTGCACGCCCAGGCTCGTCGCGACATCGCGCCCGAGCGCCACCACGTCGAAGCGCCGTCGCCGCAGCCACGCCCACACGAGTACGGCCCCCACCACTACCGCGGCCACTGGCAGATACTCGGCATTGCCCTTGCCGATCGAGCCAAACAGTCTCGCGCTCAGCACGTCGAACTCACTCGGGGTCAGGAGCCGCTGCATGAACGTCGACACCGATCCGAAGCCCATCCCCAGCACCAGCCCCACGAGCAGCAGCAGGTGCAGATTCGTACGTTTGCCCGAAAACAGCCAGCCGTACAGCACGGTCGCAAACACGATCATCAGGAGGCTCTGAGCCAGGATTTTGGGGATCCCCTCAAAGCTCTGCGCCGTCACCCCAAACACGAACACGAGCGCCGTCTGGGACAGCACATATAGCGCATCAAATCCGAGAATCGACGGGGTCAGAATGCGGTTCGAGGTGGCCGAGTGAAACAGCACCGTCGCCACTGCCTGACACACCGCGACGAGCGCGATGGTGCCGAGCGACGCGAGCCTGGAGCGCACGATCGTCAGGAAGGCAGCCGATCCGGGTTCTGCCGGGTTGCCGTAGGTGAGAATTGCGATTGCGAGCAGCCCCGCGATCGCGAACACCGTGAGCACCGGGGCATAGTGCCGGATCCGGGACATCCGAGGCACCGGAGCTGCGGGGGCGTCGCCCAAGCTGTTCAGCTGAACGGTGCCCTGTCTGGCGGTACTGGTCATGCGGCCCTCCGAAGCAGCAGGGTGACGAACACGATGGCGCCCACGAGCCCGAGCACCATCGACACGGGAATCTCAAACGGCATGATGATGAGCCTGCCGATGAGGTCACACGTGACGACGAGCGCGACCCCACCGAGGCACACCCAGGGCAGGTTTGACCGCACATTGTCGCCGCGGATCATCGACACGATGTTGGGCACCACAAGCCCCAGAAACGGCAGAAATCCGACGGCGACGGTGGTCACCCCAGCGGCGATGGCGACGAGGCCGGTGCCCAAAAACAGCACCGCCTCATAGTTCAGTCCCACACTCGTGGCGACGTCTTTTCCGAGGCCCGCGACCGTAATACGGTCGGCGAGCACGAACACGAGCACGGTGACGATTCCCACAATCCAGAGCACCTCGTAGCGGCCGCGCACCACCGCAGTGAAGCTGCCCATAAACCAGGTGGCGAGCATCTGCAGCAGGTTGTACTGTGCGGCGAGGAACGTCGTGACGGCACTCACCACGGCGCCAAGCATGATGCCCACGAGCGGCACGATGAGCGTGGTGCGAATCACGATGCGGCGCAGGATCAGCATGAAGAGCATGACCCCCACGAACGCCGAGATACTCGAAACGATCATGCGGGTGACCATGCTTGCGTCGGGTACGAGCAGCACGGTGACGAGCAGACCCAGCGCGGCCCACTCGGTGGTGCCCGAGGTGGTCGCGTCCACAAAACGGTTCTGCGTGAGCATCTGCATCACGAGCCCGCTCGTAGCCATCGCGGCGCCCGCCAGCACGAGGGCGATGGTGCGCGGCACCCGGGTAATCCAAAACATCTCGGAGCCGAACTCCTGACCAGTGATGTCATACACGCCCACGGCGAGAGAGGCCGCGAGCAGGCCCAGCACCGCGACGGCAGCGATGATGAGCGCCCAGGGCTTCCGGGTCGTCCACAGGCTCAGGGGTCGCGAAGCGGGGCGCTCCTCCGGTTCGGAGGGCGCCCCGCTTGTTCGGCCCGTGCGATTCAGGCCTGGGTTGATGCTCATGCCGCGGCGAATGCCTCCGAGATTTGGTTGAACAGGGCGGTGTAGGCCTGAATGCCCTCGGTGAGGTAGAAGTTGGAGTCAAGCACGACAACACGATCGTTCGTGACCGCGGGCACCTGCTTCAGCGCTTCTGCGTTGCGAATGAGCTCGTTCGCGGGGGCCGACCCGGCCTCGCGGTCCTCGGGCGCAAACGCCGCATCGCGGTCAAGCGCGAAGATCCACTCGGGGTTCGAGTCGGCGATGGCCTCGACCGAGATGTCGTCACCCTGGTGGTCACTGGTCGCACCTTCCACTTCGAGTGCCGGTGTCAGGTCCAGGGCCCCGAAGACCGGACCAAGCGCGCGCCCGACGCCGGGGGCGATGTAACCGATCTGCCCCGCGGAGGTGTTGACCGCCATCACGGTCTCCCCCGCCGGGTAGTTTGCCTGGGCGTCAGCAATAGCCGTGTCGAGTTCGCTATTGAGCTCGGCCGCTTCGTCCTCGTGATCGAAGACCTGTCCCAGGATCTCGGTCTGGCGCTTGAGCTCTGAGAACTGCTCCTCACCGTCGCGTGGGGCGATCTCAATCACCACGGCGTCGGGGTTCTGCTTCTTGATCTCGGCGTAGTGGTCGCCAAAGCGGTAGCCCCCGATGATCAGATCGGGCTCGGCCGCGACGATCATTTCGAGGTTGGGTTCGCGATGGTTGCCCACATCAAGCACGGACTCGTCCTCGGTGTAACCGGGCCACGCCGACCCCATCACCCCCTTGGGGGCCGCCACCAGTTCGATACCCCACTCGCTGAGCGTGTCAAAGGCGGTGTTATCGAGGGCGACCACCCGCTCGGGTGCAACGGGCACCTCGACCTCACCGTGGTTGTCGGTGATCGTAACCGTGCTGGCCGCGGTGTTGTTCGCGGGCTGCTCGGCTGCTGAAGCGTCACCTGCGCCGCCGGGAGAGCACGCAGCGAGGCTCGCGGTGAGGAGCAGGGCAGTGCTCATTGCCAACGCGAGACGGGGCGTACGAGGCGCACTGGCAATACGGTGTGAACGGAATGTCACGATAGGGGCTCCTTTGGGTCGATCAGTGAACTAGAAGTTAGCCTAGCCTTACTAACATCAGATGTTCAAACTGGGCGACAAAATTCCCGATCAGGGCACAGGTCACTCCAGCCCCCGAAAACACAGCATGGGCGAACGCGGGAACCTTCCCACTCCGCCCACGCGTCAACACATGCGACTACTCGTCGAGCGCGAGCTCCTGCGGCAGTGCGAACTCGCGCGCCGAAAGCTCCTCGACGTTCACATCCTTGAAAGTCAGCACGCGCACCGACTTCACAAAGCGATCCGAGCGATACACATCCCAGACCCACACGTCGCTCATTGTGAGCTCAAAGTAGAAATCGCTCCCGGCGTCCTGGCGCTGCAGGTCAACCTCGTTGGCCAGGTAAAAGCGGCGCTCAGTCTCCACCACGTAACGAAACTGGCTGGCAATATCGCGGTATTCGCGAAAGAGCGACAGCTCAGCGTCACGTTCGTAATCGTCTAGCTCATCCTCGTTCATCCTCACCATCCTACGCTCTCTTGCGCGCACTGGCGGGGCCGCGCGCAACCAGCCACGCGAGCCGCCTCGCGAGATTGACTTATTCGAATATATGTTCGAATATTGCTGCATGGTCTCCCCCACCGTTCACTCGCTGCAGCAGCGCATCTCGCAGATGCAGCCCATGCGGCTGCCCGAACGGAAGCTCCCTACCCACCCGGAGCTACGACGACTCTTACCCGGGGCCGCTATCCACGCCGGAACGGCCTATTCGGTCCACGGCTCGTGGCAACTCGCGCTCGCGTTTCTCGCGGAGGCGTCAAGCGCTGGCGAGTGGTGCGGCGTGATCGGATGCCCCGCGTTCGGCGCGGAATCCGCTGCCGCCCTGGGCATCGCCCTCGATCGCTGCGTACTGATTCCCAACCCCGGGGCTGATGCCGCGGCCCTCGCCGGAACACTCAGCGAGGCGCTCACCGTCACACTGCTCCACACTCCAGCGCAGACCCCCGCCGGCGTCGCCGAGCGCATCGCCGCGCGGCTCCGAGAGCACGGCTCAGCCCTCGTGGTGACCAGCGCCTGGCCGGGCACGGCCGCCTCCCTCAGCGTGACCGAATCCCGCTGGGAGGGGCTCGAACGAGGCTTCGGCAGTCTTGAAGCCCGTGAGCTCACCGTCGCTACCCGTAGCAGCCGCGGCACCACCCGGCACGCTCTGCGCTTCTCAGGCGGCACCCTCACCACGGCGAAGCGACCATGACTGTCGCCCTGCAGGCGGTGAGCTCGGCCCCCCACGGCTCCGACGCCAATTCCCGTGCCGAACGCGTGATGGTGCTCTGGGTTCCCGATTGGCCCGTGCACGCCCTCCGCGGCACGCTCCGTGACGCAGAGGCGCACACCGCCCCGCTCGCGCTCGTGGCAAACCATCGCATCGTGGCCTGCTGTTCACGGGCGCGCGAGGCCGGAGTGCGCGCGGGCATGCGCGAGCGCGACGCCCAGGCGGTCTGTCCCGCGCTCGAGCTGCATCCGCACGATCCGGATCGCGACGCGCGCAGCTTCGCCCCCGTCATCGGCGCGCTTGAGGAGGTCGTGGCGGGTGTGGAGGCCCGGCGCCCGGGCCTCGCTGCGCTGCGAGCGCGGGGCCCCGCACGCTATTACGGCGGCGAGGAGCCCGCCGCCCAGGCGATACTCGGCACCCTCCGGGCGCTCGGGTTTTCCGACGCCCGTATTGGCATTTCCGACGGGCTCTTTGCGGCGGAGCAGGCCGCCCGCGCCACCGGCACCACCGGGACAGCCGGGGCGACCAGCGTCACCTCCGTTCCGGTAGGGACGGCCAGGGCCTTTCTCGCGCCGCTGCCGATTACGCGCGCCGCCAGCGGGCCACTCGCGGCCACCCTGCAGGGGCTCGGCATCCACACTCTCGGAGCGTTCGCGACGCTCCCCGAGGATGCGGTGCGGCAACGGTTCGGCGGCGAAGGTCTCACCGTACACCGCCGCGCAACGGCGGCAGGCCCCCAGCACGGCTCCGAGGTGCGCCCCCGCACACCGCAGCGCGACTTCGCGGTCGAGGCGGAGTTTGAGCCGCCGATCGACGCGAGCGCCACGCTTGCCGAGGCGGCAGAGAGCACCGTTTCCCGGTTCTTCGCCGCGCTCGCCGAGACCACCCTCATTTGTACGGGACTACGCCTCGAACTCACCGACGATCTCGGCATTCGCCACGAACGCACCTGGTCGCATCCCACCCGATTCACCCGGGAGGACGTGCTCGATCGCGTGCAGTGGCAGGCCGAGTCGGGGACGCTGGGCGGCACGGGCCCCAGCGAGGAACGCGGGGGTGCGGGCATTGCGAAGCTCCGGATCACGCCGACGCATACCGACCGTGCGCACGAGGCAGGCTTGTGGGGCGCAGAGCCCGACGAGCGCGTGCGCCACCATTTGCGCGGCATTCAGGTGTCGCGCGGCCGCGACAGCATCGGTACCGCTGCGCTGCGCGGGGGGCGGCTCTCAGCCGACCGGCAGCAGTTTGCCCCGTGGGGGTCAGCCGCGCCAGCCGCCACGCGACCCGCCGGGTTACCCTGGCCCGGCGCCGCCCCCGCCCCGAGTCTCGTGTTCTCGCCGCCCCTGCCCGCCGCGCTCGTCGACGCGGCGGGCAGCCCGGTGCGTGTTGACTCGGAGGACCTCTTCGAGGAGGCCCCGGCCCGGCTGAGCGTGCGTCCGCCGGATGCCGCAGCCGAAACTCCACTCTCCCCCTCGGCTCTGCCGCGCGCGGCGGCCGTCGCCTCGTGGTCTGCCCCGTGGCCGTTGCGGGAGCGGTGGTGGGCGGGGGCCCCGCCTCGGGTCCGACTCCAGGTGGTGCTCGAAACGGGTGACGCCTGGCTGCTCATCCACGACACCGGACGCTGGTTTGCCGAGGGCAAATACGACTAGCGGCTCTGCCTCTAACCGCTGCCACCAATTTCTGCCACCAACTTGTGCCACCGGATCCAGCCACCGGATCCAGCCACCGCACTACCCCAGTTCCAGCTGTCGAAGGGAGGGGACCATGGGATGGAACAACCCGCCGCTGTCGTGGCAGGAGTTCGAGCGCACGCTCTCGAGCCGCCCGGGGCCTCCGAACTCAGGTACACCGGGCGACGGCCACACGAACATCGGCAGCACGAGCACCGACGCCCCGCACCCGGCCACGCCAGCCACCCCGTCGCGCCCCGAAGCGCCGGCGGTCCCCTACGCCGAACTGCACGCGCACTCGAGTTTCAGTTTTCTCGACGGCGCCACTGGCCCCCGCGGCCTCGTGGAGGAGGCCACCCGGCTCGGGCTGACGGGTCTCGCGATCACCGACCACAACGGGCTCTACGGTGCCGCGAACTTCGCGGAGGAGGCCCAGCTCGCCGCGCGCACCGCGAACGTCTCAGGCGCAGCAACCGTCAACAACACTCCCCTGCTTACTGTCTACGGCGCAGAGCTCTCGATCGGGCTCAGCTCCCCGCAACTGGGGGTCGCGGACCCGGAGGGCACCCACCTGCTCGTGCTCGCCCGCGGCACGGCCGGGTACCACCGCCTCGCCGCCGCCATCACCGAGGGGCAGCTTGCGGGCGGCGAAAAGGGTCGCCCGCTCTACGACATCGAGCAGCTCGCCGACGCCGCGGAGGGCGACTGGGTGGTCCTGACCGGCTGCCGTAAGGGTGCCGTGCGACGGGCGCTCGACGGCACTGCTGCTGGAACGGTTGCCGGCACCGGCCGGTCCGACCGTGAGGCCCATGCCACCCGCGAGCTCCAGTCGCTGAGCGATCTGTTTGGTCCAGACAACGTCTATGTTGAGCTCACGCACCACGGGCACCCCGGTGACGACGCCAGCAATCTGGCGCTCGCCTCCCTGGCGGCCCAGCAGGGCCTCCCCACGATCGCAACGGGCGGTGTGCACTACGCGACCGGCGCCGAGGCCCCCCTCGCCGAGGCCCTCGCCGCGGTGCGCGCCCGGCGCAGCCTCACCGAGATGGACCCGTACCTCGCCGCGACGGGGGCGGCGAGGCTCCGATCCGGCGCAGCGATGGCGCGCAGATTCGCACGGTTCCCGGGCGCCGTTTCCCGCACCGTGCCGCTCGCCCGCGAGCTCGCATTCTCGCTGCGCGCGGCGACCCCGAAGTTGCCGAAGCTCGAGGTGCCCGAGGGGCACACGCAGATGAGCTGGCTCAGGAGGCTCACGTGGGAGGGCGCCGAGCGGCGCTACGGCGAGCTCTCGCGCAGCACGCGGGAGCGCCTCGAACGCGAACTCGAGGTCATCGAGGCGAAGGATTTTCCCGGCTATTTTCTGATCGTGCACGACATCGTGCAGTTCGCGAAGGGCCGCGGCATCCTGTGCCAGGGCCGGGGATCGGCTGCGAATTCGGCCGTCTGCTACGTGCTGGGCATCACCGCCGTCGACTCGATCCTCTACGATCTGCCGTTCGAACGGTTCCTCTCGAGTATGCGCGACGAAGAGCCCGATATCGACGTCGACTTCGATGCGGGCCGCCGCGAAGAGGCGATCCAGTACGTCTACCGGCGCTACGGTCGCAGAAACGCCGCCCAGGTCGCGAACGTCATCAGCTACCGCCCCAAGGCCGCGATCAGGGACGCGGCAAAGGCCCTCGGCTACAGCGCGGGGCAGCAGCTCGCTTGGGCGCGCCAGGTCGAACGACGGGGCGCAATCGAGAACGGCCAGATTCCACCGCAGGTGCGCGACCTCGCGACGCAGATGCTCAAGCTGCCGCGCCACCTGGGCATCCACTCGGGCGGCATGGTGCTCACCGAGCGCCCGGTCGGAGAAGTATGCCCCATCGAGCATGCGCGCATGGAGGGCCGCACCGTGCTGCAGTGGGACAAGGAGTCGTGCGCATGGATGGGGCTCGTGAAGTTCGACCTTCTGGGCCTCGGCATGCTCAGCGCCCTGCAGCAGGCCATGGATCTCGTCGCCGAGCACACGGGTGTGCGGTGGGAAATGAGCACGATCCCCAAGGAGGAGCCGGGCGTCTACGACATGCTGTGCCACGCCGACGCGATCGGCGTGTTTCAGGTGGAGAGCCGCGCGCAACTCAACACGCTGCCCAGGCTCAGGCCCCGCAGCTTCTACGACCTCGTGATCGAGATCGCGCTGATTCGCCCGGGGCCCATTCAGGGCGGTGCCATTCACCCCTATCTCAGACGCCGCGGCGGCGAGGAGCCCGTCACGTACCCGCACCCCGCGCTCGAACCCGTACTGAAGCGCACCCTGGGCGTGCCACTGTTTCAGGAGCAACTGATGCAGATGGCGATGGCCGTGGGCGGCTGCAGCGCCGAGGACGCCGACCTGCTGCGCCGCTCGATGGGCTCGAAACGCGGAGAGGAGCACGTCGTCACCCTGCGCGAAAAGCTGTTCACCGGCATGCGCGCGAACGGCCTCACGCAGGAGGACGCGCAGCGCATCTACGACCAGATCGAGGCGTTCGCGAGCTTCGGCTTCGCCGAGAGCCACTCGATCAGCTTCGCGCTGCTCGTCTATGTGAGCGCATGGTTCAAGCTGCACTACCCCGGCGCGTTTCTCGCGTCGCTGCTCAACGCGCAACCGATGGGCTTCTACGCGCCCCGCACGCTCGTCGAGGACGCCCGTCGGCACGGCGTGGCGGTGCTGCCCGCCGACGTGCAGACTTCGGGGGTCGACACGGGGCTCGAACCGCTGGAGGGCACGGGCTCGGGTGCATCTGCCCCCGACTGCACCGCGGCCAGCGGGGCAACCTCGGGTGGCAGGCCCACCACAGGCCCTGACTCCGCCCCCGACCCCGCTCCCGTACCGCCGTTCGACCCTGCCGCCCCCGACACGAGCGGAGCGCACCGCCTCGACCGGGGCTTCGCGGTGCGGCTCGGGCTCACGGGCGTGCGCGGCATCGAACGCGCGGCCGCGGAGCGCGTCGTGGCAGCGCGCGAGCGCGGCCCGTTTGCCGGGCTGCCCGACCTGGCCAGGCGAGCAAACCTCGACCGCACCCAGCTCGAGGCGCTGGCCGCGGCGGGTGCGCTCGCGGGGCTCGGACTCGACCGGCGGGCCGCACTGTGGGCGGCTGCCCCGGCTGCCGAGCACCGCGAGGAGTTTCTGGCGGGCAGCGCGCTCGAGATGCAGCCGCCGCTGCTGCCCGTGTTGAGCCCGGCCGAGCAGAGCGCGCTCGATCTATGGGCGACGGGCATCACGACGGGTGTGCACCCCATGGCGCATCTGCGCGGCGAGCTCGACCAGCGCCGCATCGTGCGCTCGGATGGGCTGCCGCGGGCGCGCCCGGGAGCACGCATCACGGTGGCCGGCATCGTGACGCACCGGCAGCGCCCGGCCACCGCCAGCGGGGTCACGTTTATCTCGCTCGAGGACGAGACAGGCACGGTCAACATCGTCGTGTGGGCGCGGGTGTGGGAGCGCAACCGGCTCGTGGCTCGGTCGTCCCCCGCGCTCGTGGTGCACGGCGTCTACGAGCGCTCCCCCGAGGGCGTCGGCAATGTGATCGCCGAAACCTTCGAACCGCTCGCATCGCCGGGCGGGGTGAGCTCACGCGACTTTCGGTGAGCCTGTGGCACCCCGGCCGGGCGCACGCAGATACACTGGCCAGGTGCACACGTCTACAGCCCTGTTCACCGATCACTACGAACTCACGATGGTCGATGCCGCCCTGCAAGCAGGCACAGCGAACCGTCAAAGCGTCTTTGAACTCTTCGCGCGCCGACTCTCGGGGGCCCGCCGTTACGGCGTCGTCGCCGGAACCGGGCGGCTGCTCGAAGCCATCGAACGCTTTCGTTTCACCGACGCCGAGCTCACGTTTCTGAGCGACACGCAGGTTGTGCGCCCTGAGACTATCGACTGGCTCGCCAACTATAAGTTCTCGGGCGACATCTGGGGATACCCCGAGGGCGAGGTGTTCTTCCCCGGATCCCCCGTGCTCACAGTCGAGTCGACCTTTGCCGAGGGCGTGCTCCTCGAAACGCTGGCCCTCAGCATCCTGAACTCGGACTCGGCGATCGCTACTGCCGCCTCGCGCATGGTCAACGCCGCCGCGGGCAAGCCGCTCGCCGAGATGGGATCGCGCCGCACGGGCGAGCACGCAGCGGTCACCGCCGCGCGTGCCGCGTACATTGCCGGCTTCAACGCGACTTCAAACCTTGAGGCGGGGCGCAGCTACGGTGTGCCCACCATGGGCACCGCTGCACACGCGTTCACGCTGCTGCACGACTCCGAGCGCGACGCCTTTGCGGCGCAGGTCGCAGCCCTCGGCGTCGACACGACCCTGCTCGTCGACACCTACAACATCGAGCGCGGCGTGCGCAACGCCATCGATATCGCGGGCACCGACCTCGGCGCCGTGCGCATCGACTCGGGCGATCTGCCCGTCGTCGTGGCGCAGGTGCGTCGCCTGCTCGACGATCTGGGCGCCACAAACACTCGCATTACCGTCACCAACGATCTCGATGAGCACACGGTCGCCGCGCTCGCGGCCTCCCCCGTCGACAGCTTTGGCGTCGGCACCTCCGTGGTTACCGGATCCGGCACCCCCACGATGAGCATGGTCTACAAGCTCGTCGCCCGCCAGAACGATGCGGGCGACTGGGTCTCGGTCGCGAAGAACTCGGAGGGCAAGGCCTCCGTCGGCGGTCGCAAGTCAGTGCGCCGCGCACTCGATGACTACGGTGTCGCTACCGCTGAGCTGATCGCGGTCGGAGACGGCCCCGAGGGTGCCGACGAGTTCGCCAGCACCGCCCAGTTCGCGGGCCACCAGGGCCGCAGCGTGCTCGTCCCGCTCATGCGCGCGGGTGCCGTAGTGCCCGGCAACACCGGCACGGACGGCATCGCGGCCGCGCGCGAGCGCCACCGCATCTGCGTCGCCGAGCTTCCGCCCGTCGCGATGAGTCTCACCCGCGGCGACCCCGCAATCCCCACGCAGTACCTCTGAATGACGACCGGATCGCGCGGCTGAAACGAGATCCGGATCAAAAAGGCCCGGGTGCTGAGCACCCGGGCCTTTTCGTTTCGCTACTTCTTCATGTTCTCGTAGACCTTTTTGCAGTCGGGGCATACGGGGAACTTCTCGGGGTCGCGCGAGGGCGTCCATTTCTTGCCGCACAGTGCGCGCACGGCCTTGCCGGTCATGGCCGACTGCAGGATCTTGTCCTTCGGCACGTAGTGCGAGAAGCGCTCGTGGTCGCCGTCTTCGATCTGCGCGTCCTCGAGCAGCTTCTCGAGTTCGCGGTCGAGCAGGTCAGTGCCGCCCCCGGTAGATTTGTCGTCACGCGTGAAGATACCCATAACGCAATTCTACCGCGCCTCGCTTAGTAACGCTCGCGAAGATGTTGCGGGGTTAGTCGAAGATCTGAGTGACCGCGATCAGCTCGGGGCCGTTGCGCTCGAACAGCTTGCCGCCCACGAAGATGCCGAGCAGCAGCACGAGAAGCCCGTAGCCGACACCAAAGGCGAGCGCCCACATGTTCTGCAGGAACGACACGTCGATCACCGCGACGATCGCGAACCACACGGGCGGCACCGCTACGACGAGCGACACAATCATTGAGAGCGTCTGGGCCAGCCCCGAGCCGGAGCCCGACCACTGCGGCTGCACGAACGGGCTGTCGCCGGGCCGCGTTGCCGGGTAGGGCATCGCGACGGAGAACACACTCGTAACACCGGCGGCAACGAACAGCACGGCGAGGTTGAGCCCCAAGACGGCGGGCAGGATGCGCCATTCGCCCGCGAGCGTCACCGTGATGCTGGAGCCGATCACCGCGAGGGGCACGCCAATCATGAGCACCGGGGCCAGGCGGCCCGCGCGGTCGGCGCTGCCGCGAATGCCGCTGGCAACGTGTTCCCAGATCGCCGTCGAGTCCATGGCGACGTCGTTGTGCTGCGACCAGGCGAGCAACAGCAGCACCACCGGCAGCGGCACGAGGGCCAGGCTGCGCATGTCGGCACCCGCGACGGCGAATGCCGCCAGCATCACGATGGGGGCGATGGGGATCGCGAACAGCGCGACACGATACCGGGGGTCTCGCGACCAGTAGGTGAGACTGCGGGCGGCAATCACCTGGGCGGGCCGCGCCGAGAAGCGCTCGAACCAGCCCAGTCCGCGGCGCGCAATACCCGGGTCGGCGGGACGGTCGATGCGGTGCAGGGACACGCGCACGATCGGGATCCAGAGCAGCAGCAACACGATAATCGTGGCCGCGGCCACCCCCAACCGCAACAGCGCGGCATCAACATCGCCCGAAGCGGCCAGGCCGATGGCGGCGAACGGCGCCCCGAAGGGGGTCCATCCCGCGATGCGTGCGGCCTCGGCCGCGCCGGCTTCACCGGCAGAGGTGAGCGTCACCGACGCCGCGAGCACCACAAACGGGACGCACGCCACGAGCAGCACCACGCCCACGGTGCGCAGAGCGCCCGCGTAACGCACACCGGTCATGCGCTGCGACAGCGCAGCCATCACGCGCACGCAGGCAATACCCAGCAGCGCGGCAAGCGCGAGCCCGGCGATCAGCATCCAGCCCGCTCCGCTCCACTCGGCGCGAAACACGCCAAGCGCGATGAGCCAGGCGGCGAAGATCAAGAACGGCCAGCTCACCACAGTCGTAATGAACAGCCCGAAGCCGACAGATCCGGGAGTCACCGGAAACTGTGCAAGCTGAGCGGGCGACAGGTTGCGCTGGTTCGAGAAGAAGGGCACCACAAACGTTGCCGCGAGCACCACGGCACCGACCAGCACGTCGATCATCGCGCGCTGCGTGTCAGAGACCGCCAGGTACGACGGTGCCGCGGCCGCAACGATCACCGCTGCGAAAGCCACCAAGAGACCGAGGCTCGCTCGAAATGCACGACCCACCGAACCCCGGAAGATGGCGCCAAGCAGCGCTACTCTGAGTCGGAAGAGCCGTGCAGCCATTCGAGTCCCTTTCGTGTCTCGCCGCCGCCGGTGAGCTGCACAAAGCGCTCCTCCAGGCTCTGGCCGTCGCGCACATCATCGACGGTGCCCTGCGCAATAATGCTGCCGTCTACGATGATCGAAACGTGGTCACACACGCGCTGAATCAGATCGAGGCTGTGGCTGGACATGACGACACTGCCGCCGCCCGCAACGTACTTCTCAAGAATGTCAGTCACGTTCGAGGCAGACACCGGGTCGATAGCCTCAAACGGCTCATCGAGCACGAGCACCTCGGGGGCGTGAATCATGGAGCAGGCGAGCGCAATCTTCTTCTGCATGCCCGCTGAGTAGTCGGAGACGAGTCGGCCAAGCGCCGACTCGAGGCCGAATGCTGCAGCCAATTCGCCCGCACGCTGTGCCACCGATGCCTCGGGGACGCCGTGCAGCACACCCGAGTAGTACAAGAGCTGCGCGCCGGTGAGGCGGTCAAACAGACGCAGTCGGTCGGGCAGCGTGCCGATGAGCCGCTTGGCAGCGGGGCCATCGCGCCATACGTCAACGCTGCCCACGGTCACGCGACCGGACGTCGGACGCAGCAATCCGCTAATCATCGACAGCGTCGTCGTCTTACCCGCACCGTTCGGGCCCACCACGCCGGTGAACGACCCGGCGTGCACGTTCATCGTGACCTCGTTGGCCGCGACGAGCGAACCGTAGGTCTTCGTGAGCACCTCGGTGCTCAACACGACCGGGTTCTGTGCGGCGATCTTGCCACGCTCACGCGCACGCACGATCGAGGGCACGGGGACCTGGATCCGGCCGGTGCGCGGGGCACGGGCACGTTCGGCTGCCGCCTGATCCGCGGCGGGGCTTGTGGCCTGCGAGCCACCTACATCGGAGGAATCGACCGAGGGCTCAACCGACACCTCACCTCCCCCTGTCTGCGGGGCGGGCATGGCGGAAGAACTCAGTGGCGGCACAAGCTCTAACCTACCAAATTCAGACGCACCCGGTGCCCCGCGCGCCGACTCACACAGGGACACGGCAGAATAGAGGGGTGAACACCCCCGCTGCCACCCCCCGTCCGCGCTCTCGCGCCTGGTCGGCGCTGTGGCTCCTGACCAGGCGAGACCTCAAGGTGCGTTACTCCACCTCGATGCTCGGATACCTGTGGTCGATACTCGATCCACTTCTCATGAGCCTGATCTACTGGTTCATTTTCACCCAGGTCTTTTCTCGCGGAGTGGGCGAATCGCCTTACATCGTGTTTCTCCTCACTGCGATGCTGCCCTGGATGTGGCTGAATGGTGCGGTCTCAGACTCCACGCGCGCCTTCCTGCGCGACATGAAGCTGGTGCGCTCGGTAGCACTACCGCACTGGATCTGGGTCGGGCGCATCGTCTGCTCAAAGGGCGTCGAGTTCTTGCTGAGCTTGCCCGTGTTGGCCCTGTTTGCCATATTCTCGGGCGCTCAGGTGGGACCGGGGCTCCTCTGGTTCCCCGTCGCAACACTCATGTTGGGCGTTCTGACCCTGGGTCTGGGCCTGATCATCGCCCCGCTCGTCGTGTTCTTCCGGGATCTCGAACGAGCCGTAAAGCTGGTGCTTCGCGTGCTGTTCTACGCATCACCGATCATTTATGGCGCGGCCGATCTGCCCGAGTTTGCACAGCCGCTCGCCTGGCTGAATCCGCTGTCGGGAATCTTCTCGCTGTTTCGGGCTGGATTCTTTCCGAACCAGTTCGACCCCGCGCTCGTGCTGAGTTCGGCGGCCATCACCGTCGTCACGCTCATCGTTGGCATCATCGTCTTCCGTCGCGCTATCGGCGGCGTTCTCAAGGAGCTCTAGCGTGACCACCCCCGAAAACTCCTCGGTCGCCCCGTCGACGACCGATCCGATCATCACCGCGGCCGGCCTCGGCGTGCGTTTTCGGCGCAACCGAGGGGCTCGGCGCAGCTTTAAGGACCTCTTCTCCGGGGGAAAGCGACGCAACCGCCCGGGCGACTTTTGGGCCCTCCGAGACGTCTCCTTTGCCGTGCAACCCGGTGAAGCGATCGGCGTCGTGGGGCGTAACGGCCAGGGCAAGTCGACCCTGCTGAAGCTCGTCGCGGGTGTCCTCTTCCCCGACGAGGGGCACGTGCGGGTCCACGGTGGCGTCGCGCCGCTGATTGAGATCACCGGAGGCTTCGTGGGCGACCTCACCGTGCGGGACAACGTGCAACTGACCGCGGGCCTCCACGGGCTCTCGAAGGCAGAGATCGCGCGCCGCTTCGACGACATCATCGACTTCGCGGGGGCGGCCGATGTGATTGACACGCCCTTCAAACACCTATCGAGTGGCATGAAGGTGCGCGTCGCGTTCTCGCTCATCTCGCAGCTCGACGAGCCCGTGTTGCTCGTCGATGAGGTCCTCGCCGTGGGCGACAAGGCGTTTCGTGCGCGGTGCTACAAGCGCATCGAGGAGCTGCTCGCAGAGGGGAAGACACTCTTCTTGGTCTCCCACAACGAGCGCGACCTGCGGCGGTTTTGCACCAGGGGTCTATACCTTGACTCGGGCAAGCTCCAGCTCGACGCCGCCATCGAAGAGGTGCTCACTCGGTACAACGCCGATCACCCGGCGTAACGAGGCCTGTGCAGGCTCTCAGCACGCACGCAGCGCACATCACACAGGACAAGCCACACAGCACAGCGCCCGGTGTCGGACACGTTTGGACGTGTCCGACACCGGGCGCTGGTGCGTGACTCGGCGTCTAGAAAACTAGACCACGGAGCCTAGGAATCGAGCGTGCGACGCCCAATCGTGTGCTTGCGCGGGCCCGCCTCGGGCAGCTGGCCCGTGGCCTCGCCGATGCGGTGAATACGCAGCGTGTTGGTCGTGCCAACCACCCCGGGAGGGGATCCTGCGATGACGAGCACCTTGTCGCCGAGCTCGACACGACCGTGCTTGAGCAGCACCTCGTCGACCTGGATAAACATCTCGTCGGTGCTGTCAACGCGCGGCACCTCGTAGCTGCGCGCGCCCCACGTCAGCTCCATGCGGCGCCGCGTCTCAGCGTCGGGCGTGAAGCCCAAAATGGGAATCGGCTTGCGCAGACGCGACATCCGGCGGACAGTGTCGCCCGACTCGGTAAACACGCAGATGTAGCGTGCGCCGATGAACTCTGCGACTTCTGCGGCAGCGAGCGTCAGAACGCCACCCTGTGTGCGCGGCTCAACGCCGAGCGGATCGATGCGGTCCAGCGCATGTTCCTCGGTCGCCTCAATGATGCGGGCCATCGTCGCAACAGCTTCGACCGGGTACTCGCCGACGCTGGTCTCGCCTGAGAGCATGACCGCGTCTGCCCCGTCGAGCACGGCGTTGGCGCAGTCGGAGGCTTCAGCGCGGGTCGGGCGCGGGTTCTCGATCATGGACTCGAGCACCTGCGTTGCCACGATGACGGGCTTCGCGTTGCGGCGCGCGAGCGCCACGGCCTCGGTCTGTACGAGCGGAACGCGCTCGAGCGGCAGCTCGACGCCCAGGTCACCACGCGCAACCATGATGCCGTCAAAGGCCGCAACAATCTCTTCGAGATGTTCAACAGCCTGGGGCTTCTCGATCTTGGCGATAACGGGCAGGCGTACGCCTTCCTCGTCCATGATCTCGTGCACGCGCACGATGTCAGCAGCGTCGCGCACAAACGAGAGAGCGATGTAGTCGGCGCCAAGGGCGATCGCCCAGCGCAGATCCTGCTCGTCCTTCTCCGACAGTGCGGGCACGTTGACCGCGACGCCCGGCAGATTGATGCCCTTGTTGTTCGACACCTTGCCGGGGATCTCGACGACCGTATAGACGGTGTCCTCGGTCACGCGGACCGCGCGCAGACCGACCTTGCCGTCGTCGACCAGGAGCGGGTCGCCCACGTTCACATCGCCGGGCAGCCCCTTATGGGTGGTGCCACAAATGGATGCGTCGCCGACGATGTCGCGCGTCGTGATCGCAAACTCGTCGCCGACCTCGAGGTTGTAGGGGCCACCCTCGAATTTGCCCAAACGAATCTTAGGGCCCTGGAGGTCTGCCAGCACGGCGATCGGGCGACCGACCTCCTCCTCGGCCCGCCGAATGTTGCGGTAGATGCCCTCGTGCACGTTGTAGGTGCCGTGCGACATATTGAGGCGCGCAACGTTCACGCCAGCCTGGATCAGTTCGAGCGTTCGGTCGTAACTGGAAACCGCAGGCCCCCAGGTGGCTACGATCTTGGCGTGGCGCATGTAAGCTCCCTTTACTTGTTGGCGGGTGTTGCCAGGTCGATGTCGCTCGCGGCTTCCGCGCGGTCCCCCGCGTGCGGAAGAATATGGAAGAACTCCTCGGAGTTGGCCGTCGCGGCGAGCGTGCCATCGGCCGGGTTGATGCGGCCGAGCAGGTATACCGAGCGCTCCAGGCCAACGTGGCGCTTGCGCTGCACGATGAACAGTGCAATGCCTACGACGATGGCAAGCAGCGCGGCGAGCACGTTGGTGCGGATGCCCAGAAAGAGCAGGCTCGGGTCAACGCGCAGCGACTCGGTGAACGCACGTCCGATGCCGTACCAGATGAGGTACATCGCGAAGAAGGTGCCCCAGCGCGGCTTGAACTTACGCTCGATCGCGAGCAGCACAACGATGCCGAGGATGTTCCACAGCGCCTCGTACAGGAATGTGGGGTGGAACAGCGTTCCCTCGGGCAGGCCGATGGGGAAGGCCGGGTTGCTCGCAGCAATTTCGAGGCCCCAGGGCAGCGTGGTGGGGCCGCCGAAGAGTTCATGGTTGAACCAGTTCCCGAGGCGGCCGACGGCCTGAGCCAGCAGTAGACCGGGAACGAGCGCATCTGCGAACGACCAGAACCGGATCCCGGTGATGCGCGAGGCGATCAGAACGCCTACGGCGCCGCCCAGCAGCGAACCGAAGATGGCGATGCCACCCTGCCAGAATGCAAACGCATCAAGCGGGTTTTTTCCCGGGCCAAAGTAGTCGCCCCAGTGGGTGACCACGTGGTACAGGCGTGCACCGATGATGCCGAGCACGAGCGACCAGACGAGGAAGTCGAAGACCGCCCCCTGCTCGCCGCCGCGCTTACCGAGCCTGCGCGCCGTCCATACTGCGGCCAAAATGATGCCGAGGATGATGCAGAGCGCGTAGAAGTAGATGCGCAGCGGGCCGATCTGCAGAAACTGCATGTCCGGGCTGGGGATGCTGAGCGGGAGAATCATTCACTCCTCTTTCACTGGCGGCAGGGCCGCCCTCATAGCACGGGCGGTAACGCCGTCCGACTGGTCTTGCCGCAGATGCGGCGGTATGGAAATAATCCTAGCGCGCGGCGCGGTCAGGATCAGTGGATGCTCGATGCGTACCGCTGGCAATGTGCCGCACAACCTCGGCGAGTGCGGGCACTCCCCCGTCGCGCAGCGCACGCACAAATGCGGTTCCGACGATCGCGCCGTCTGCGTAATCGAGCGCCGCCGACACCTGTTCGGGCGTCGAAATGCCGATGCCCACACACGCCAGCGGGGCGCCCACCTCACGCAGCCGAGCCGTCAGGGTACGCGCTGCCTGGTCGAGCTGGGCGCGCTCACCCGTGATACCCATCGTGGAAACCGTGTACACGAATCCGGTCGTCGACTCAGAGACGAGCCGCAACCGGGCGTCGCTCGAGCTCGGCGCAGCAAGGAACACGCGGTCGAGCCCGATGCGCTTGCTCACCTCGATCCACTCGCCAGCGGCTTCGGGGGTGATGTCGGGCGTGATCAGCCCTGCTCCCCCGGCTGCTGCGAGATCGTTAGCAAACCGTTCGACGCCGTACTGCATCACCGGGTTCCAGTAGGTCATCACGAGGACGGGTACGTCGACCGCGGCGCGGACTCGGCGAATCGCTTCGAACAGCTGACCCAGCTTGAAGCCACCCGCAAGCGCGGTCTGCGTGGCTTCCTGGATCACGGCGCCATCCATCACGGGATCAGAGTACGGAACGCCAAACTCAATGACGTCGGCACCGTTCTCGGCGAGGGCGATGGCCGCCTCGACGCTCGTATCGAGGTCGGGAAACGCGACCGGCAGGTAGCCGATGAGAGCGCCCTTGCGATCGATCATCGACCGCTTGATTGCCAGGGAGACTGACGACTCTTGCGTGGTCACTCGGTCACCTCCGACTCAGCATCAAACAGGTCAAAGTAACGCCCGGCAGTCGCCATGTCCTTATCGCCCCGGCCAGACAGGTTCACCGCAATCACGGCTCCCTCGCCCAGCTCGCGGCCGATCCGGAGCGCGCCGGCAAGCGCGTGCGCAGACTCGATCGCGGGAATAATGCCCTCGGTCTGGCTCAGGAGCCGCAGCGCTTGCATTGCCTCGTCGTCGGTCGCGGGAATGTACTTGGCGCGGCCAATATCTGACAGCCACGCGTGCTCGGGCCCGACGCCCGGATAGTCGAGTCCGGCCGAAATCGAGTGCGACTCGATCGTCTGGCCGTCTTCGTCCTGCAGCACGTAGGTCCGCGAGCCGTGCAGAACGCCGGGGCGCCCGCGCTCGATCGAGGCCGCGTGGCGGTCGGTGTCCACACCGTCGCCGGCCGCCTCGACACCGAAGAGCTTCACATCGGCATCGTCGAGGAACGCGTCGAACATGCCGATCGCGTTTGAGCCGCCACCCACACACGCCACGACGGCGTCGGGCAACCGGCCCACGCGCTCGAGCAGTTGCGCGCGCGCTTCCTCAGAAATGATCTTCTGGAAGTCACGCACCATGGCGGGGAACGGGTGCGGGCCTGCCGCCGTACCGAAGATGTAGTTGGTGCGCTCCACCGAGGCAACCCAGTCGCGATAGGCCTCGTTGATGGCGTCCTTCAGCGTGCGTGAGCCCGCCTTCACAGCAATAACCTCGGCACCGAGCAGCCGCATGCGCGCGACGTTGAGCGCCTGGCGCTCCGTGTCAACCTCGCCCATGTAGATGGTGCACTTGAGCCCGAATAGGGCGGCGGCGGTCGCAGTGGCCACACCGTGCTGCCCCGCGCCGGTCTCGGCGATCACGCGCGACTTACCGAGACGCTTGGTGAGCAGCGCCTGGCCGAGCACGTTGTTGATCTTGTGCGATCCGGTGTGATTGAGATCCTCGCGCTTGAGGAACACGCGCGCCCCACCGGCGTGCGCGGCAAACCGGGGAACCTCGGTGATCGGCGACGGCCGCCCCGCATAGGTCATCAGCAGCTCAGTGAGCTCCGCGCCAAATTCGGGGTCAGCCTTCGCTGCTTCGTACGCCTCAGTGAGCTCATCGATTGCCGCAATCAGCGACTCGGGCATGAAGCGCCCACCGAATTCACCGAAGAAGGGCCCGTGAGCCTCTCGGAGGCTCACCGCCCCCACATCGTTGTGTGTCATGGTCTCCCTGTCGGGTCAGACGCTCAAGTAAGACTTCAGCGTCGAAATCGGATCTCCGCCGGTCACGAGGGCCTCGCCCACGAGCACCGCATCGGCGCCCGCTTCGCGGTAGCGCTCGACATCGGCGACGCTCTGCACGGCAGACTCGGCGACGCGAATAACGCCCGCCGGGATCTGGTCGGCGACGCGGCCGAACAGTTCGCGATCAAGTTCAAAGGTGCTGAGGTTGCGCGCGTTGACGCCGATGAGCTGGGCGCCCAGGTCTACAGCTCGAGCGACCTCTTCGGCGGTGTGCGCTTCGACGAGCGCGGTCATACCGAGCTCTCGGATCAACGCGTAGAGCGCTTCGAGGCGCTCCTGCGGCAGGGCCGCCACAATCAACAGCACAAGGTCGGCGCCCGCGGCACGGGCCTCGAGCACCTGGTACTCGTCGCCGATAAAGTCTTTGCGCAGCACGGGAATACTCACGGCCTTGCGCACAGCCTCGAGATCGGCGAGCGATCCCTTAAATTTGCGCTCCTCGGTGAGCACGCTCACGACGCTGGCTCCGCCTGCTTCGTACTGAGCGGCGAGAGACTGCGGCTCGGCGATCGCGGCGAGGTCGCCGCGCGAAGGGCTCGCGCGCTTCACCTCGGCGATGACCTTCATGTGATCCTCAGGCGCGAGCGCAGCGAGCGCGTCAAGCGCTGGCGTGCGTGCGAGAGCAAGCTGCTCGAGCTCGCTGTACGACTGCCGTGCACGGCGCTGGCGGGCGTCCTCAAGGGAGCCCGCCAGCAACTGTTCGAGCACTTTAGTCGGTGGTCTTCGGGCTGTACTTGGGACCGTTGACCCCGTAGCCGGCCTTAGCAAGGACCCAGCCGAGGATCGCGCCCAGTGCCACAATTCCTGCCGAGACCCACACCATGGTGGGGTTGTGCAGGAAGAAGAAGACGGTGCCTGCGGCGACGCCGATCAGCATCACTACTACCGCTGTCCATGCGGCGGGCGAATCGCCGTGACCAGGTTCTTCGTGCTGGGTACTCATGAATCTCCTCTGAATGGGTGTGAACACATCAAGCCTACCTGAAATTGGGGGCGCCTTCGCACCGCAGCACGGCCCCCGCGATTCACGCGCGGGCCGTGCCCGGCGAGGCGTCATCGCCATCGCTGTCGCCGCGACCGTCGTCGTCCGTCGGATCATCGCCGTCGCTCAGCGAATCCCAATCGGAGATCCGATCATGCGAACGCGCCGGATCTTTGGCGGACGATGATTCGTACTTGCGGCCCGCTGTCCCCCAGCGCCCGCTTGCCACGGCCACGAACAGCCCGGCGAGTGCGGCAATCACACCGGCGGCGAGAGTGACCCACGACCACACGGTGAGACTTTCGGAGGACACCGCGGCGAACCCCGCGTGCCCGGCGAGGCCGGTGAGCTCGGTGACCCGGGCGGTCAGCGCGGCCTCGGGATCCGCGATCACGATCGCGGCGAGGGCGGCGACGCCGCCTCCCAGCCCGGCGACCAATACCCCGAGCACCCGTCGAAAGACGGGGCCGGCAATCGAGAGCGCGAGCGCCGCCGCGACGATCGCGATAGCAATGGGCGACAGGGCCGCGTTCAGGTCGTGCCCGGTCGACTGTTCGCCGGTGTTGCCGTCGAGTGAGAAGGTGATCCAGGCCTGCGACCCGGCGCCGAGTGCGACCGCCCCGGCGATGGCGATCACCCCGAGGGTAAGCGGCTTAACGCGCATCTTCAGCCTCCGCTTCACTGCTGTTGGGTAGAGCAGGTTCGGGCAGAGCCGCGAGCGAGTTGGCGATGGCGATGGCGCGCAGCGGCGCGGCCGCCTTGCTCAGGCACTCGGCGTCCTCGCTTTCGGGCACCGAGTCGGCCACGATACCGGCGCCCGCCTGCACCATTGCGATGCCGTCCTTGATGGTTGCGGTGCGGATAGCGATCGCGAGATCTGCGGCACCACCCAGCCCGAAGTATCCAACGACGCCACCGTAGACGCCGCGCTGAACAGGCTCGAGTTCGTCGATGATCTCAAGTGCGCGAGGCTTCGGCGCCCCCGACAGCGTGCCCGCGGGGAACGTCGCGCGAAACACGTCGACCGGGTTCTCGGCTGCACGCGTGCGTCCCTCCACCGTCGACACAATGTGCATGATGTGGCTGAAGCGCTCGATCCGCATGAACTCCGTCACCTCGACGCTGCCCGGTTCGCAGACGCGCAGCAGGTCGTTGCGGGCGAGGTCCACGAGCATGAGGTGCTCGGCGCGTTCCTTCTCATCGGCCAGGAGCTCGCGCTCGTGCCGCTGATCCTCGGGAGTCGTGGCACCTCGGGGCCGTGAGCCCGCGATCGGGTGGGTCATCACGTGACCGTCGCTCTGCACCGTGACCAGCGCCTCGGGGCTCGAGCCGACGACCGAAAACGGCGTGCCGTCGGCGTCTTCCAGCTGCAGCAGGTAGAGGTACGGACTGGGGTTCAGATGCCGCAGCACTCGGTACACATCGAGCGGATCTGCGGTGCAGACCTGGTCAAATCGTTGCGAGGGCACCACCTGGAAGATGTCACCGTCAACGATGTACTGCTTGGCGCGCAGCGTCGACTCAATGAATTCGGGGGTCGACGTGAGGCGATCCGGAGCGGGAAGCGTCTCACGATCGAGCGTGCCGAGCGGCGAGGGCGCAGCCCGGGCAAAGTCCGCCTGCAGCGCGTCGAGGCGTCGCTGCGCATCAGCCCACTGCTCATCAGCACGCTCGGGCGTGTTAGCGCCCGCCGACGCGTCGTTGAGCACGTTCGCCAGCAGCACGACGCTGCCCTCGCGGTGGTCGATGACTACGAGCTCAGAGACAAAGCTCAGCGACTGCGTGGGAAGCCCGGGGCCCGCGACGGGGCCGTGCTCGAGCTTCTCGAACTGCCGCACGGTTTCCCAACCGAGGTAACCCACAAAGCCACTCGCGAGCGGCGGCAGACCGGGCACCTCGGGGGTGCGCCAGTACTCGTACACGGCGCGCAGCGCTTCGACGGGTGCGAGCTGCGCGATGCCGCCGGGCAGCAGCCGCTCTTCGTTCAGACCTCGCCCCTCGGCGGGGGCCCAGTGGGCACGACCGTCGCGCTCGCCCAGCACGCCGAAGCTGCCCGCCCCGACAAAGCTGAAGCGCGTCCAGACGCCCCCCTGCTCCGCCGATTCAAGCAAGAAGGTTCCGGGGCGCGAGGCAGCGACCTTGCGGTAAATGCTCACCGGGGTATCTGCATCAGCAAATACCTCGCGGCAGACCGGGATCACAGCGTTGGTCGCCCGTGCGGCGTCAAAGGCCGCACGCGTCGTCGTCAAAGTCACCGTTTCAGCCTACCGCTAGTACCCTATGCGTCAGTCGGTTCTGGCGCGTCGAGGCTCGGATCCCCCACGACGGCATCGATGGCGCGGTCGGTGAAGCAGCTGCGCGTGCCCGTGTGGCAGGCCGCCCCCAGCTGTGTCACTCGCACGAGCAGCGTGTCGCCGTCGCAGTCCATCGCGACGCTTTTTACGTACTGGCGGTGTCCTGAGGTGTCGCCCTTGCGCCAGTATTCCTGGCGCGAGCGTGACCAGAAGGTGACCCGTCCGGTCGTAAGGGTGCGCCGCACCGCTTCCTCGTCCATCCATGCGAGCATCAAGACGTCGCCTTGAGCATCATCCTGGATGATCGCGGGCACGAGGCCGTTCTCGCCGTAGACAATGGCCGGGGCCGAGGACTCAAATTCGCTCATGCCTGCGCTCCTGCTGGTGAACCGTCGAGGTTGGTGGCGGAGTTGATGCTGGATTCGGCGGCCTCACCGAGGCGTACCGTGTGTCCAGCCTCCGCGAGCGCGCGCTTCACGTCACCGATGGTGAAGTGTCCATCGTGGAACACCGAGGCGGCCAACACCGCGTCGGCTCCCGCTTCGACCGCGGGAGCGAAATGCTCGACCTTGCCCGCGCCGCCGGAGGCAATGATGGGTACGTTCGAGATCTCGCGCACAAGGCGAGTCAGCTCCAGGTCGAAGCCGGCAAGTGTGCCGTCCGCGTCCATGGAGTTGACGAGGAGTTCGCCGGCACCGCGCTCGACAGCCTCGCGACACCAGACCAACGCGTCCAGGTCGGTCTCGCGCTTGCCGCCGTGCGTCGTCACGACGAATCCGCTCGGGGTGCGATCGCTGCGCTTCACGTCGAGCGACAGCACGATGACCTGCGACCCAAAGCGATCCGCGATCTCGCCGATCACCTCGGGGCGGGCGATCGCCGCGCTATTGATCCCAATCTTGTCGGCACCGACGCCGAGCAGCTTCGCGACGTCCTCGCTTGAGCGCACGCCGCCCCCTACGGTGAGTGGAATGAACACCTGTTCGGCGGTGCGGCTCACGACGTCGTACGTAGTCGAGCGGTCATCGACGGTCGCGGTGACGTCGAGGAACGTGAGTTCGTCTGCGCCCTGGTCGGCGTAGCGGGCTGCGAGTTCGACGGGGTCGCCCGCATCGCGCAGGTTCAAGAAGTTGACGCCCTTGACCACACGACCGGCTGCGACGTCGAGGCAGGGAATAACACGGGTTGCAACACTCATGATCGGTGCTCCCTAGAGGCGCGCAGCGTGGATGGCGGTGACGATGATGGCCTTGGCACCGAGGTCATAGAGCTGATCCATGACATCGTTCGCCTCATCGGCGCAGACCATGACGCGCACGGCGACCCAGTCGGGGTCTTTCAGAGGCGACACCGTGGGCGACTCGCTGCCGCTGGCGATCTGCGTCGCGAGCTCCAGCTTTTCGTGTGGCAGGTCGTACTCGACCATGACGTACTTGCGGGCGACCAGCACGCCACGTAGGCGCCGCATGAGGCGGTCGATTCCGGGGTGATCGGTCGGCCCACCAATGAGCACGGCCGTTGACTCAAGAATCACGGGACCGAAGATATCGAGCCCCGCAGCGCGCAGCGTTGCGCCGGTCGAAACGACATCTGCGACCGCATCGGCGACCCCCAGCTGCACCGCTGACTCGACGGCACCGTCGAGCTTCACGAGCGACGAGATGATGCCGCGCTCCCGCAGGAAGTTATCGACGAGCGTGGGGTAACTCGTCGCTACGCGCTTACCCGCAAGGTGTGCCAGTTCGGAGATATCGCCACCAGAGGGGGCCGCGAAGCGGAACGTCGAGTCGGCAAAGTCGAGGGTCTCAACTTCGCTCGCGGCCGAGCCTGAATCAAGCAGCAGGTCGCGGCCGGTAATGCCGACGTCGAGCGCACCCGAGCCGACGTAGGTTGCGATGTCGCGGGGTCGCAGGTAGAAGAACTCAACATCGTTGCGAACGTCTGCGTGGACCAGCTTGCGGCTGTCGCGGCGACCGGAGTATCCGGCCTCGGCGAGCATCTCTGCGGCGATTTCGGACAGCGAGCCCTTATTCGGGACGGCGATACGGAGCATAAGAGTTGGTTCCTCACGGGTACGGCCGACGCGGCATCACGCCGGCCATTGATGATTTCGATGAATTGGCCGGAGAGCGTCAGCGCACGGGTGAGGCGCTGACGCTAGAGATGCGTGTACACGTCCTCGAGCGAGAGCCCCTTAGCAAGCATGAGCACCTGCAGGTGGTACAGCAGCTGGCTGATTTCTTCAGCGCAGGCTTCGTCGGACTCGTGTTCGGCGGCCATCCATACCTCGGCGGCCTCTTCCACGATCTTCTTGCCAATTGCGTGCACTCCAGCGTCGAGCCTGGCGACAGTGTCGCTCCCCTCGGGGCGGCTAGCCGCCTTCTCGCTCAGCTCAGCAAACAGCGTTTCGAACGTCTTCACACTTCTACCCTATCGTGCGCAGCTCAGGCGCCGTGCACGTGCGCGGCAGCGGCCTTGCGAAGATCGGCAATGCGATCCTCGGGAATACCCCCGTACACCGCCGATCCCGCAACGAACGTGTCTGCGCCGGCCTCAGCGGCAATTCCGATGGTGTCGACAGTAATACCGCCATCCACCTGCAACCAAACGTCAAGACCCAGCTTGGCTCGCGCCTCGGCGAAGCGTCGCAGCTTCGGCATCATGTCGGGCATGAAGGACTGGCCGCCAAAGCCAGGCTCGACGGTCATAACGAGAATCTGGTCGAACTCGGGCAGCAGTTCCAGGTAGGGCTCGGGATCGGTGCCGGGCTTCAGCGCCAGGCCCGCGCGGGCTCCCATATCGCGCAATCGTCGGGCGAGCCGCACCGGGTCAGCCGCGGCCTCAGCGTGGAAGGTGACCGAATAGGCGCCTTGCTCCGCGTAGCCGGGCGCCCAGCGATCAGCGTCCGAGATCATGAGGTGCATATCGAGCGGCACCGGCGAAACCGCCTGGATGCGTTCCACGATCGGCGGGCCCATCGTCAGGTTTGGCACAAAATGGTTATCCATAACGTCGACATGCACGAGATCGGCGGTGGCAATCGCCTGCAACTCTGCTTCGAGGTTCACGAAGTCTGCGGAAAGAATGCTCGGGTTAATTCGCTGCGCGCTCACCCTTGTAGCCTACGGCGTCCACCCCGAAATTTCGCATCGGGCACGCGAGGGGTAAAGCACCGCCTAGATTAGTAGGTATGAGTGATTTGCCCGTGCACCCCAACTCCCCTCAAACCGATCCACAGGAGCCGCAGGAACCACAGGTGCCGCAGGAGCGGCAGTCCCCAGCCGGAGCAGAACCGACGCTCACCGCTTCCGAGCCTGCACCCACCTCTGCCGCACCCGAGGGCTTGGCCCCTTCCCCCGGCATTGCACCCCCTGCCGGGATGCCCGCCCCCGAGCTGTCGCAGCCTGATTTTGCTCAGCCCGTCTTCACTCAACCCGAGTTCACTCAACCCGAGTTCACACAGCCTCAGTTCGAACAGCCCGAGTTCACCCAGCCCGACACTGTTGCTCCCCAGTACACGGTGCCCGATGCGGCCACTCCTCAGTTCCCCGAGCAGACGTATGGCCAGAATCCGGCCCAGCAGCAGTTTGATCAGCAGCAGCAATACGGCCAGCAGTACAGCCAGGATCCGGCAGCGGCACAGTACGCGCAAGCGCCCGGAGTACCCGGCGGTCCTGCAGGCCCGAGTGGTCCCGGCGCCCCGGGTGGCCCCGGCGCCCCGGGAGCCCCCAAGAAGGGGCTGTCGACCGGAGCCATCGTGGGAATCGTCGGCGGCTCAGTCGCGCTCGTCATCATCCTCATTGTCGGCAGTATTTTTGCGCTGGGCGTGTTTTCGGCACCGTCGGGCAGCTCGACAGGAGCAACGTCGAGCAACTCCGGCGGCAAGGGCTTCAATGCACCCAAGACGGCGGAGGGAACCGTTGAACTGTTCTTAAACTCCGTGGCCACCGGTGATGCCACGACCGCCCGCAAGATCGCGGGCGGCGCGACTTCAGATGAGCTTCTCACCGATGAGGCCCTCGCGAATTCGCTCAAGATCGCGCCGATCACGAACATCGTGATCGATAAGGACGCCTCGCAGGTTGCGGACTATGAGGCGACCGTATCGGCCACGTTCGACATCGGCGACACGACCGTGAGCCGCGATTTCAAGCTGTGGAATGCCTCCGATTCCTGGGAGCTATTCGACGGCCTCGTGTCAGTCTCGCTCACGTCGTTCGAGGGACTCGATCCCACCGTGAACGGTATCGAGCTCAGCAAGACGTCCTCCATCTCGGTGTTCCCGGGCGCCTACCAGCTCACATTGGGCCTCGAGCCTTTCGAACTCGACAGCAAGACCGACACGTTTGTCTTGGCAACCCGCGACGACGCCGAGGTGTTCTACGAGGTCAGGCCTCAGCTCACCGAGGCCGCTACCGAGGAGTACCGCACGCTCGTAGCCGCTTCGCTCAATGAGTGCCTCGCCTTGAAGACCTTCGTAACGCCCTGCGGGCTCGAGGTAGACGCGGTGCTCCGCGGCGGCGAGAAGGTCATCGACGGCACCATCACTCGCACGATCAGCGCCGAGGGCGAGGCTACGCTGAAGCGCCTGAAGCCCGAGATCAGCTATGGCACGCCGGCGATCGTAAACACCTACGACTACGTCAGCGTCTCGACGTCCGCGGAGGTCGACAATGCTGGCACGCGCGAATCTGGCCAGCTCATCGGCGGCAGCGGTCTGCTGCGAACCCCCACGGTCGACTTCTCCGAGGCGAAGCCGACGGTGACCTGGGAGTAACTCCGCACACGCTACGACGATGGGCCCGGCAGAAATGCCGGGCCCATCGTCGTAGCTACTCACGCGCTTACTGCCGCTGCTCCCGCGGCCTCTGGAGACTGATCCGGCTAGGCGCGTTCGAACAATGCGATGAACATCGCGTCGGTGCCGTGGCGGTGTGGCCACAGCTGCACACTGAGGGCGTCGCCCGCGAGGTCGATCGGCCCGCGCGCCACTTGACTGATGATGTCCCGGGTGTCGAGCTCGCGCAGACCCTCGTGCCGGGCGAGCAAACGGTCTACCCCGGCGCGAGTCTCCGCCAGGTGCGGCGAGCAAGTCACGTACGCGAGCACACCGCCAGGAGCGAGGTGGGTCACGGCCGCGTCGAGCAGTTCGGCCTGCAGCTGGGTCAGCTCGGGCAGATCCGCCGGGGACTTACGCCAACGCGCCTCGGGCCGTCGTCGCAACGCTCCGAGCCCTGAGCAGGGCGCATCCACCAGGATCCGGTCGTAGAGTTGACCGTCATAGGCCGCGGCCTCGCGCCCGTCGTGGGAGACCACCCGAACGGTGTCTTGGACGGCCCGCACCGAGTCGCGCACGAGCTCAGCGCGGTGCGGTGCGACCTCGTTCGCACGCACGGTCGCTCCCGCAATGCGTGCCTCGGCTCCCAACAGCGCGCTCTTGCCGCCGGGTCCTGCGCACAGGTCGAGCCAACGCTCGCCCTCACGCGCGGGCCGCACCACCCGGGTGAGGGCGAGGGCCGCAAGCTGCGATCCTTGATCCTGGACGCGCAGCGCACCCGAGGGGAGCCCGGCGGCTTCGATCGCACGCGCCGGATCGCCCCCACTGAGCGTGTATCCGATGGAAGAGGGACCCTCTGCCGCGATCCAAGCGGAGTCGGCCGGCTCCTCTAGGTCGGCCGGGGTGGATACCGCGAACTCTTGATCCGGCGCGAAGCCCGGCAGAAGCGCGAGGTTGACGCGCGGGGCCGCGTTGTCGGCGGCAAGCAGCTCCTCGAGCTCCGCCTCGCGCCCCTCGCTCTTCAGTGCCGCACGAAACGCGCGCAGCACCCAGGTGGGGTGTGAAGTTTGGGCAGCGAGCGCATCGTCCTTCGACTTTGCGTTCTCGGCGATCCGGTCGTCCCATTCCTCGGGATCGACGCGACCGATCGCGCGCAGCACGCCGTTGACGAAGCCCGATCCGCCCTGGTTTGCCACCAACCGTTGCAGCTCGACGCTTTCGTTGACGGCGGCGTGCGAGGCGGTGCGCATGCTCAGGAGCTGGTGCACGCCGAGGCGAAGCACGTTGAGGGTGCGTGCATCGAGCTCGGAGGCGGGGCGTCCCGCCGCAATCTCGATGATGCGGTCGTAGCGTCCGCGCCAGCGCAGGGTCCCGGCGACCAGTTCGGTCACGAGGCCCGCGTCACGGTGGTCGATGCCTGCCTCGCGAATGCGGGCCGGGAGTGCGAGGTTTGCGAAGGCCTCGCGTTCGGTCACGTCGCGCAACACGTCGTAGGCCGCGAGGCGGGCGGCTGACACCCGCGGCCTCGCCGGGCTGCGCTGATCGCGCTGCTGGCCCTGGTGCTGGTTGCGCTGTTGGCCACCACGCCGGTTACCGCGCCCGCTGGCGCCAGCGCGGTTTCCATTGTTGTTCGATTCGCTACTCATGACAGCACCGTGTTTCCGCCGCGTCCACGCAGCCAATCGGCGGCAGCCATGGCGGGTTTGCCCGCCGGCTGCACGCGTACGAGTTCGAGTTGGCCATCGCTCAGCTGCAGCAGCACTCGGCCGGCCGCGAGCGTCACTGATCCTGCGTCTGCAGCGGGATCATCTGCAGAGCGCTCGTCGGCGGCAGCCGGATCCAGCTCCACCGCACGCACCTCGTGCAGCTTGAGCGGCGCGTCGTCGTGCAGCGCGTACGCGCCGGGCTCGGGGGTCATACCGGCCCACTGGGCAAGCACGTCGGCGGTGCTGCGAGTCAAATCGAGCTTGCCGTCCTCGCGGGTGAGTTTGTGCGCGTAGCTGGTGTCGCCGACCTGCGGCTCCCCCGCTTCCGGATCTGTTGCGAGGCGGTCGATCGCCGCGAGCAGCGCACCTGTGCCGAAATCTGAAAGGTGGGTGAGCGCCTCGCCCGCGCTCGTACCCGGCGCGAACTCGTGAGAATCGCGGCTCAACACATCTCCTGCATCTAGCGCAGCGACGAGCCTGAACGCAGTGACCGAGAGCGTCTGCTCCCCCGCGGCGAGGGCGCGCTGCACGGGGGCGGCCCCGCGCCAGCGCGGAAGGTCCGAGAAGTGCAGGTTGATCCAGCCGTGAGTGGGCAGGCTCAGCAGTGGCTCGCGTACGAGCCCGCCGTAGGCGACAATCACGCCGAGTTCAGCGTTGAGCCCTTCGGCCCAGGCGACGGCGGAATCGTCGAGGCGATTCGCTTTGTGCACCTCGAGCCCAAGCTCTGTGGCGGCGACCGCGACGGGTGAAGGGGTAAGTACGCGCTTGCGCCCGAGCGGGGCGTCTTCACGCGTGATGACGCCAGCGACCTCATGCCCGTGCGCGACAAGCGCGCGCAGGCTCGGCACGGCGAACTCTGGGGTTCCGGCAAAAATTATCCGCATTCGTCTATTCTCTCAGCACCGCGGCGGCTCACCGTGCTGCTACACTCAGCCTCATGCACGCTGCTCAGTTCAACACCATGAATCGTTGGTGGACCGTCTAGGGACGGTCTCGACTCGCAACTGCATTTTCGACACCGCTCCGCGAGGGGCGGTGTTTTTTCGTCTCGAGTGGCGCAATGAAGCAAAGGATCCCTATGACACACTCTGATTCGCACTCTCCCTACCGGGCCAACGCCGAGGGATTCTTCGGTGATTTTGGTGGCGCGGTGTTGCCGCCGCATCTCGCGGGCCCCATGGCTGACGTAGCCGTGGCCTACGAGGAGGCATCTGCCGACCCGAAGTTCCAGGACGAGCTACAGGCGCTGCTTTCCAAGTACGTGGGTCGCCCGTCGCTGCTCTACTTTGCTGAGAATCTGACCCGTGAGCTCGGCGGCGCACGCGTCTACCTGAAGCGCGAGGATCTCAACCACACGGGCGCGCACAAGATTAACCACTGCCTGGGCGAGGCGTTGCTCGCCAAGCGCATGGGCAAGAAGAAGCTGATCGCCGAGACCGGGGCTGGCCAGCACGGCGTGGCCCTCGCGACTGCCGCGGCACTGGTGGGCCTCGAGTGCGAGATCCACATGGGCGCGATCGATATCGAGAAGCAGCACCCCAACGTCATTCGGATGGAACTGCTTGGTGCGAAGGTCGTCGCGGTCGAGGAGGGCGGTCGTTCGCTGAAGGAAGCCGTCGACTCTGCATTTGGTGTCTACGCAGCCGCTCCCGAAGAGTACTTCTTTGCGATCGGTTCGGTCGTGGGCCCCCATCCGTTCCCCTCGATGGTGCGCGATTTCCAGTCGGTCGTGGGCCGTGAAGCACGCGCCCAGATCCTTGAGGCAGAGGGACGCCTGCCCGACCTGCTCATTGCCGCGGTCGGCGGTGGCTCGAACGCAATGGGACTCTTCGATGCATTCCTGAATGACGAGTCGGTTCGCGTGATGGGCGTGGAGCCCGGTGGTGAGGGGCTCGAAGGCACGCGCCACGCGGCAACGATGACGCTCGGTACCCCCGGAATGCTCCACGGCATGCAGACCAAGGTGCTGCAGGACGCCGAGGGCGAGCCGTCGCCCGTGCACTCGATCGCGTCGGGACTGGACTACCCCGGTGTTGGCCCGCAGCACGCGCATCTCGAGAGCCTCGGCCGCGCCGAGTACGTGTCGGTGTCTGACGCCGAGACGCTCGCCGCGTTCCAGGCGCTGTCGCGCATCGAGGGCATCATTCCTGCCCTCGAGTCATCGCACGCGCTCGCACAGGTCATCAAGGTCGCCCCCACGATGCCCCAGGACGCGATCATCATCGCGAATCTGTCGGGTCGCGGCGATAAGGATGTCGACTATGTCGCGGAGCTGCTGAAGCAGGCTGCCACGGCCTAGCAGTCTTGATCCGGATCGGGGCCGCGCGCCCCGATCCGGATCGAGGCTCGGAACTTTTCTGGCGCCAAGGCATGAGGTGCGTTCCGGAACGCGCGCTCGCGACCACGACCGGGCACTACAGCTGCGCTCAGGTCTGCGCCTAAACACCGATCTGCACCGAGAACGGAGACGGCTTGCTGATGCCCCGCGCGCTGCCTCATCGGCGATGATCTCGCCCGCATCAACAATCGCGTTCGCGTGCGCCCCCGACAGGTTTCCCCGAGTAGGCGCCCGATAGACCGCCGGATACTGCTCCACGAGCTCGGTGGCACGCCCCATTTTCTGTGCGATCACCCGACCCGAATCGAGCACCGCAAGGAGCTCGGCAGCTGGATTCAACGGTGAATGTCTCATACTCGAACGTGTCCCAGGGACCACCGACATTGAGCTTTTGATGGGTGCCCCGCACCCCATCACCAACCGTTTGACGGCGCGAATTAACAGCTCAGAGCGAGTGCCGCGCCAACCAAACAGCGCAAGGGTGTCGGCCGAACAGCAGTAACATGGCCCGCCAAACCCGGCTCAGTACTCGAACACCCCGCGGTCGTCAAAACGCAACCGGAGCGCCTCGGGCCGAGCACGCCCCGGAGCACGCGCCTTGGTGCGCGACGAGGCCCCTGCTGCGTCGGCGACTAGTGCCCCGCGCAACCGCGAAGCAACCTCGCCGCCGCGCGCGTAATCAAAGCGCACGATCGCCCGCACAAGCCCGGCGGGCGTCTTCGCGGGGCCGCCCGCAGGCAACGGCGTTGGGCCCAGATGGTCAACCCCGGGCAGGCCGGCAAGCGTGTCGAGCGCACGGTTGACCTCGGTATGCCCTCCGGTAACACTCGCGACCCGCACGGCGGGCGGATATCGCAGCTCGTGACGGTCGCCGAGCTCACCGCGCAGCCACTCCTCGGTGCGCCCGGTCAAAAACGCACGCACGGCAGGGCCGCCGCCCGAAGCGAGCAGACAGTGTCCGTCGGGAGCCGCAAGCGCGGCCGCATTTTCCCACCACCGTACGCAGTCCTCGGCCGAGCGCAGTGACTCCCGCGCGAGCAAGCGCTCGGCGTCGAGCAGCACGACGGCGCGGTACCCGCCCGCCGCAATCGGTTCGGCTCCGCGCGTAGCCACGACGAGGGCGGGGCGCGCGTCGACTCGTTCACGAGCGTGATCGCCGTCGCTCAGCAGTACCCGGGCACCCGAGAACTGCCGTTCGAACTGTTCGACGGTGCGCTCCGACCCCATGCCTCGCTCAGCGAGGTGGCGGCCGTCACACTCGCTACAGTGCCAGTTCACGGCGTTCGTGCCGCACCAGCGGCACGCCGCGCGCTGCGCCGAACGGAATCCGATCGGGCCCGCGCATGCCGTGCAGCGTGCCAGTTCCCCGCAGTCGCCGCAGACCGAGATCGGCGAGTAGCCGGGGGTCGCCACCTGCACCAGCACGGGTCCACTCTTGAGTGCCTCACGAATGGTGCGCGCGGCAATCTCGGGCACCCGCCCCGCAAACACGTCAGGCGTCATCGAGGCATCGGCGTGCAATACCTTTGTGCGACGAGGCGGATTCTGTTGGGCGTGCACATAGCCAATATCGATGAGCCGCTGCACCTCAGCACTGCGCGCATGCGCCGCAAAGAAAAGACCTGCCTGCGCCTGGCCCGCGCGTACGAGCGCCGAATCGCGCGCGTGCACATATGGTGCAAGCGGTTCGGCGAACACCGAATCGCCGTCGTCCCACATCAGAATCGCGCCGAGGGCATGCGCCGGGGCGTAGACCGCCGAGCGGTTGCCAATGATGATGCGGGGCTCATGATCGAGTGCACGCAGGAACCCGGCATAGCGTTCGCCATTCGACTGCCGCGAATCCACCCGCACCACACCGTCGTGTCCAAACGCGGCAAGCGCATCGCGCAACTGATCGAGATCACGCCAGTCGGGCACCGCACAGATCACACTGTGACCGGTCTCAAAAACAGCAATCGCAATACGAGCGAGCTGGGCGGCCCAACCGCCCACCCACTCCCCCGTGTGCAACCGTTCGGGGCCGTGTGATGCGGTGAGGGCGAGCCGACCACCCGCGATCAGCTCGGCCGCAACCGCGGCCTCGGGAGTCGCGGCTTGCGCGGGATCGATCGGCGCCACACCAAGCTGTTCTGGGGCTGGCTGCTCGGAATCACCCAGCTCCGGATCGACCGTCTCAGCCTCCGTCTGCGTGCCTGCACCAGTGTCACCACCAGCACCGGCACCCGAGGTGCCGGCCTCCGCCGCAAGGTGTTGCTTCTCGACTCGCACCATGCGCGCGGGGATCGCGAGCCGCAAGATGTCGCCTGCGGACCCACCCGCCCGGTCAGCGACGGCGCGGGCGAGCCGCCACACCTCGGGGGTGAGCAACGGCACCTGCGTGACGATGTCGGCGATGGGAGACAGCTCTCCGCCGAACTCACTCCGATCGACGAACTCGATCACATAGCCGAAGCTTTTGCGGTCCTTCGAGCGGAACGGCACGCGCACGCGGTGCCCGACCCGTAGCGAATCTTGCAGCTCGGGGGGCACCGCGTAGTCGAACAGGTGGTCCAGCTGGGGCAGCGCGGAGTCGAGGAGTACCCGTGCAACCGTTCGTGCTCCCGGCCCCTCGGCTTCCTCAATACCCGCGCTCAATGGTCCCCTGCGTTTGTTCCTACAGCGTGTGCTTGCTGCGGCAGGTTAGATCCCTGCCGCTGCGCGCAGCTCGGCTACGCGGGGAGTTGCCTCCCACGTGAACTCAGGCAGTTCGCGGCCGAAGTGACCGTACGCGCTCGTCGCGGCATAGATCGGGCGAAGCAGTGCGAGGTCGCGAATGATCGCGAGCGGGCGCAGGTCAAAGACCTCACGCACGGCAGCCTCAATCCGCTCGCGCGGCACGGTCTCGGTGCCAAACGTTTCGACATAGAGCCCGACGGGGTGCGCGCGGCCGATGGCATACGCCACCTGCAGCTCGGCACGCTTAGCGAGGCCCGCGCGCACGACGTGCTTGGCGACCCAACGCATTGCGTAGGCCGCCGAACGGTCGACCTTTGACGGGTCCTTGCCGCTGAACGCGCCGCCGCCGTGGCGGCTCGATCCACCGTACGTGTCGATGATGATCTTGCGGCCGGTGAGTCCGGCGTCACCCATAGGGCCGCCCACGACGAAGGGGCCTGCCGGGTTGATGAAGATGTCGGCGTGATCGCTCTTGAGGTCGACCCGGCCGAGCACGGGGCGAATCACCTCACGCTCAATCACCTCGCGCAGCGCGGGCTGCGAGATGCTGGCGTGGTGCTGAGTGGACAGGACGACAGCCTCGACGCTCGCGGCACGATCACCGTCGTAGCCAATCGTGACCTGGGTCTTGCCGTCGGGGCGCAGCTCGGGGATGAGGCCCGACTTGCGCACCTCGGTGAGGCGCTCCGCCATGCGGTGTGCAATCCAGCTGGGCAGCGGGTGCAGCTCGGGGGTTTCATCTGTGGCGTAGCCAAACATGATGCCCTGGTCGCCCGCGCCCTGCGCGCTCAGCGGGTCGACTTTCTCTGTCGAGGTGCGCACCTCGAGCGAGGCGTCCACGCCGCCGGCAATGTCGGGAGACTGCTGCCCGATCGAGACCGATACGCCACACGATGCGGCGTCAAAGCCCATCTCAGAGCTCGTGTATCCGATGTCACGCACGGCCTCGCGCACGATCTGCGGAATCTCGACGTAGCCGGTGGTCGACACCTCGCCGGCTACGTGCACGAGGCCCGTCGTGACAAGGGTCTCAACGGCCACGCGAGCACCCGGATCTTGTGCAAGCATGGCATCCAAGATCGAATCAGAGATGCGGTCGCAAATCTTGTCGGGGTGCCCTTCAGTAACGGACTCTGAGGTGAACTGGCGCAGTGACACGGGGGCTCCTAGCAGTGCGAGCGAAACAATATACAGGTGAAAACGACAATGGCGCCGGATCCCTCATAAGGGTATCCGACGCCACCGACATCACAGCTTTCACTGCGAAGTGTTACCGCCGCACAACCGTGCTGCCGTAACAAACGGGCTTTACGCGTTACGCGTCTTCGCCAGCCTCGTCGTCAAGCTCGGGCAGCTCAGTCGCCTCCTTGGGCTTCATCTCGAGCTTGCCTTCGACGATCTCGTGCAGCGCGATCGACAGCGGCTTGTCGTCGACCGACGAATCGACGAGCGGTCCGACGTTGTCGAACAGATTGCCGTCGTGCAGATCCGTGTAGTAGTCGTTGATCTGGCGGGCACGCTGCGAAGCGAAAACCACCAGCGCGTACTTCGAATCCACCTTTTCGAGCAGATCGTCGATAGGCGGGTCGATGATGCCGTTGGGGTTGGCCATGTACACACTCCTCTAGTAGACCTGTCTATCTTACCTGAGGAAACCTGGCCGTGGGGCCCACACCGGTTTTAGGCAGTTCCCCAATGATCCGGAGCAGCTCAATACGCACGCCCGTGCTGGGCCGGTTGACAGCGCAGCGACTAGCCGAGCAGCGCCCGCACGATGACGTGGCCGCGGGCTGTCGTAAGCCTCGTCCAGGTGAGCGAGCGCGCCACGCGCGCGGGCTCCTCCCCCAAGAACCCGAGCGCCTCGGCGGCAAACGCCGCAGCGGCGGGCACCCCTGGCGCAATCTCGGCGCCCCACACAGCAGTGCGCACCTTGTGCACGAGAGCCTCACCCGGATCTTGCGGGAGCGCCTCGGCAACCCGGGCGATTCCGGCCTCGGCAACGGCCCCGAGCGAGGGCGCATCGATCTCACCAACAGCCTCCCAGCCGGTCGTGGGCGGCAGTACTCCGGTCCACGCGGCCATCGCGGGCACGTCGGGCAGCTCGAGACCAAGCCCGATAATGCCAAGCCGGGCGATTCGGTCCAGCAGCGCCCGCCCCTGAACGGTCACGTCGACGGGCGTCTCGGGCTCGGTGGTCAACCCAAACGCGCGCATCACCAGCACCACCGGCACCGCATCGGTGATCCCCTGCGGCGCCTGCGTGCAGCCGTAGACCGCGAGCGTTGTGCCGCGCGATACGAGCCGCACCTCGGGTTTCCCGACGCGCTGCAGCCGTTCGAGGAAGATGCGCAGATCGTCGCGGGTGGCATGGTCAAGAAGGGCGAGAGTGGCGGCCATTCCTCGAGCGTACCCGGGTCCGATGAGTCGACCATTCAGGCAGCGCGCCGCGACTCGTTCGCCCGGGCGTGGCCCCCGCGCGCTAGTGTGGAGTCACATCTGGTGCGACCCTCAGGAGGACCCTATGACCGCGTTTCCAGACCTCATCGCCATGCTGTCGGTGCTCGATTCGGGTGCCCGCACACGCGAAGACATCCTCACAGGGCCCGCGTTTCCGACGCCCCACGGGCGCTCGTTTGGCGGCCAGGTGCTCGGCCAGGCGATTGCCGCCGCCGGCACGACGGTCGACGAGGAGCGCCAGATTCACTCCATGCACGGATACTTCTTGCGACCGGGCAATAGCGAGGAGCGCATGACGTTCGAGGTGGCCAGGCTGCACGACGGCCGCTCATTCTCGACGCGACGCGTGCAGGCGTATCAGGACGGCGAGGTGCTGATGTCGATGATCTCGTCGTTCCAGGCCAACGATCCCGGTGTCGAGCACCAGGATCCGGTCGATCTTTCTGATGTGCCTGATCCCGAATCGTTGCCGAGCGTGTGGGAGAAGTACGGCCACCTGGCGGGCGACGGGCGCGCCTCCTGGGTGATGAACCGGCCGTTCGACTTTCGCTACGTCGAATCGGACATCATACTTTCGGTCGCCGAACGCACAAATAAGCAGCGCGTGTGGATGCGCAGCCGCGACAATTTTGACTCGTCAGCGCTGCTGAACGCGGCGGCGCTCGCGTTTGCAAGCGACTACATGCTGCTCGAGCCGGTCGCCCGACAGCACGGTGTTCCGTGGGCGACGCCCGGCATGCGCGCCGCGAGCCTCGACCACTCGATGTGGTTCCACCGGCCGTTCCGGGTCGACGAGTGGCTGCTCTACGAGCTCGAGTCCCCCACTTCTCAGGGTGGCCGCGGGCTCGCGCACGGCCGCTTCTACGATCGCGACGGGGCGCTCGTGGCGAGCGTCTCGCAGGAGAGCATGTTTAGGGTTCCCGAGGCCTAGGCCGTTGAATGACGCCCGCTGACCACCTTTCGAGGCGCCAGCGGGCTCCATCATCAAACTAGCTGCGGCGCAGCTTTACGGGCTCGTCCATCCACGGCTCGACCGCGGCGCGGCCTTCCTCAGACAGGCGCATCGGACGCATAGTCGTGCCGTCGACGATCACGATGTGCGACACGGCCTTCGCAACCACCACGGGCTCACCCGCGAGTGCCGACGCGGCACCGTCAACGATTTCGTAGTGCACTTCGAGGCTCGAGCCGCCGACCTTCGCGATCCACAGCTCGACCGTGATCGGCTGATCCGAGTACTCCAGCACCCGGGTGTATTCAATCTGTAGTCCCGCAACGAGCATCTTCGGCCCCGTGGGGTCGCTGCCCCGGAAGTGCTGTTCCATACCCGTCTTCTCGCGGCCGGTGCCCAGCCAGAACGTGCGCACGCGCGCCTCTTCAAGGAATCGGGCGAACGTGACGTTGTTGACGTGCCCGTAGGCATCCTGGTCGCTCCAGCGCAGCTCCATGTCAACGTGAGTGCGGGCCATATGTATCTCCTAAAAAACTTGTTCCACCAACGCCAAAGGCGCGGCTCCCCCGCGAGGGAGCCGCGCCTTCAAGACGTGACTAGTCGCGCGTGAGCTTGCGGTACGTTGCCCGCGACGGCTTTGCAGCGTCGGGCCCAAGCCGCTCGACCTTGTTCTCCTCGTATGCCTCGAAGTTGCCCTCGAACCAGTACCAGTTCGCCGGGTTCTCTTCGGTGCCCTCGTAGGAAAGGATGTGCGTCGCGATCCGGTCCAGGAACCAACGATCGTGCGTGATGACCACGGCACAGCCGGGGTACTCAAGCAGCGCGTTCTCGAGGCTCGTCAGCGTCTCGACGTCCAGGTCGTTCGTGGGCTCATCAAGCAGCAGCAGGTTGCCGCCCTGCTTCAGCGTGAGCGCGAGATTCAGTCGGTTGCGCTCACCACCCGAAAGCACGCCAGCCTTCTTTTGCTGATCCGGCCCCTTGAAGCCGAACGTCGAAACATACGCACGCGACGGGATCTCGACGTTGCCGACCTTCATGTAGTCGAGGCCCTCAGAGACGACCTCCCACACGTTCTTCTCGGGGTCGATGCCGCCACGCGTCTGATCGACGTAGCTGAGCTTGACGGTCTCGCCGACCTTCAGCTCACCACCGTCGAGCTCCTCGATGCCAACGATCGTCTTGAACAGGGTCGTCTTACCGACACCGTTCGGGCCGATGATGCCGACGATGCCGTTGCGGGGCAGCGTGAACGACAGGCCGTCGATGAGCACACGATCGCCGAAGCCCTTCTTCAGGTCCTTCGCCTCGAGTACGACGTTGCCGAGGCGGGGGCCTGCGGGGATCTGGATGTCTTCGAAGTCGAGCTTCTTGGTGCGCTCAGCCTCGGTCGCCATTTCCTCGTAGCGCGCCAGACGCGCCTTCGACTTGGCCTGGCGACCCTTCGTGTTCGAGCGCACCCACTCGAGCTCTTCCTTCAACCGCTTCTGCAGCTTCTGGTCCTTCTTGCCCTGCACCTCGAGGCGCGCAGCCTTCTGCTCCAGGTAGGTCGAGTAGTTGCCCTCGTAGGGGTAGAGACGACCGCGGTCGACCTCGCAGATCCAGGTGGCAACGTGGTCGAGGAAATACCGGTCGTGCGTAACGGCCATGACGGCGCCCGGGTACTTGGCGAGGTGCTGCTCGAGCCACAGCACGCTCTCGGCGTCCAGGTGGTTCGTGGGCTCGTCGAGCAGCAGCAGGTCGGGCTTCTCGAGCAGCAACTTGCAAAGCGCCACGCGGCGCTTCTCGCCGCCCGAGAGGTTCGAGACGATGGCGTCAGACGGCGGGCAACGCAGCGCATCCATGGCCTGCTCGAGCTGGCCTTCGAGCTCCCAGCCGTCGACCGCGTCGATGGCTTCCTGGAGTTCGCCCATTTCGGGCAGCAGCTTGTCGTAGTCGGCGTCGGGGTTCGCCATCTCGGCCGAGATCTCGTTGAAGCGATCAAGCTTGCCCTTGATCTCGGCAACGCCCTGCTCGACGTTCTCGAGCACGGTCTTTTCTTCGTCGAGCTCGGGCTCCTGCATCAGGATGCCCACGGTGTAGCCCGGGGTCAGAATCGCGTCGCCGTTCGACGGGGTGTCGAGGCCTGCCATGATCTTGAGGATCGTGGACTTACCGGCACCGTTCGGGCCGACGACGCCGATCTTGGCGCCCGGCAGGAACGCCATCGTAACGTCGTCGAGGATCACCTTGTCGCCGTGCGCCTTGCGCGCGCGAACCATCTGGTAAATGTACTCAGCCATATACTTTTTTCGAGCGCCGAGGCGCCCAGAACTCCCTTTGCAAAGACGGTGTGTTGCAGTTACCTCTACTGTAGTCTGCCCAGGCCTACAGCAGCACCCGAGAAACGAGAACGGCACGCCATGTCTGCCTCCCGCGCCCCACTTGCCGCGGCCCCCACGGGGCCAGTATCGGTCCCCGCCGCCGTGCGACACATCGCGGCGAACGATGCAATCACGCCCGTCTGGCAAAATTCACTGGGCGGCACCACCTTTCAGCTCGCGGCTTCGGGCGGTGGACCCGGCGACATCGACCGGTTTGTGAAATGGGTGCCCGCGGGCACGCCCGAGCTCGAACTCGCCGACGAGGCGCAGCGGCTTGCATGGGCGCGTGCCCACGGCGCTCGCGTGCCCGAGGTCATCGATTACGCGTCAAGCGATGCCGGATCCTGGCTGGTCACTCGCGCCGTCGGTGACGGCGCTCCGGGCCCGGCACAATTCGCTGCACAATCCGCGGTGTCGGACCGGTGGCGCGATTCTCCGCGACGGGCGGCCCGCGTCCTGGGTGAGGGGTTGCGGGAGCTGCACGAGCGACTCCCCGTTGCGGAGTGCCCGTTCAGCTGGTCCGTCGAGGACCGTTTGGAACAGGTGCACGAACGCTTTCGCAGGGGCGACGGGCCTGAAACCTGGTCACCCGAGTACCGCGGGCTGTCCCCGGAGCACGCGTTTGCGCTGCTCGCCGATGCGCCGCCGATGACCAGCCCGGTCGTATGCCACGGAGATGCGTGCGCCCCCAACACGTTGCTAACGCACACGGGCGGCTTCGCGGCGCACGTCGATCTGGGCGAGTTGGGTGTCGCAGACCCCTGGGCTGATCTCGCGATCGCAGCCTGGAGCACGGAATGGAATTTCGGGCCCGGATTCGAGGCCGAGGTGTACGCGGGCTATGGGGTGGCTCCGGATCACGATCGCATCGCGTACTACCGTCTGCTCTGGGACCTGAGCTGACGGGGTTCCGTCACCAGGTAATCGGCACCGTCTCGCCGATGAGGCAGATGTTGTTCTCGGGACCGACTGCGGCGGCCGTTTCTGCAACAAAGCTGCGGTCCGAGGTCACCACCTGACCGAGCAGGCAGTTCTCCCCCAGCAGTACTGAGACAAAAATGTTGTCGGCCTCGAGCCCGGTCTCAGAACGGTCGAAGCTCACCTGCATCAATGATTTGTCGAACCCGGCATCTATGACGGCGCGCGACACGGGCTCGCCCTTGATCGCTCCCTCACCTGCGGTATAGCCGCGCAGCACCTCGGTGAAGTACGGCAGGTTTTCTTCTGCGGTACCTCCGGCGATCAGCTCAGGCGCGACCTCGGGGATGGCGGGAGCCTCGCGCTGCGGAATCTCGGGAGTCGGCCCCTCAAGGATGGCGCATCCCGAGAGCGCGAGGGTACTGAGGGCAAGCACGGCGAGGGCGGCGGCTCGCGGCCAGCGCCGGGGCGTCGACGATGCGATGCGATAAGTCACGGGAGCCAGTCTATGCAGGGTCTCCTGTGCCTTCCGCCGCGACTCGTCCACAGGTCACCAATTTCAGCCATTTCCCAATTTCATCCACAGATTCGCTTTTCCAGCCCCGAACGGGACGCCTCTGGCTCAGGCTGGGGGTGAGCGGAGAACCCGGCACACGCACGGCCCGGGTTTTCCGCTCACCGGGCCGCTGCTGGGTGTCCCGGATCAACAATGATCGCAAGGGAGCGATAGTCATGCACACTCAAGTCTGCGTTGTTGGCACGGTGGCCACCGACCCCAAACTCACCAAGTCCGCAGGGCGAGCCGCATTCTGCTCGTTCAGATTGGCCTGCAACGAGCGTCGGTACGACACGGAGAAGCAAGATTGGGTGGATTCGGACACGAATTGGTACACAATCAATTCGTTTCGCGGGCTCGCTGATCATGCGGTGGCCTCGTTCGCCAAGGGTGACCGAGTGATGGTCACCGGCCGGCTTCGCGTACGTGATTGGACGAACGGCGAGAAGACCGGCACCTCGACCGTCGTTGAGGCCGAAGCGCTCGGACATGATCTGCGCTGGGGCACGAGCGTGTTCACTAAGTTGACCGTCGCGCAGTCGCCGGAGGAGTCCGATCCGCAGCCGACATCAGAGACTGGTGACGGGGCCGACGCTGAGCAAGTAGACACCGAACAAAGCGTCGCGTTCGACGCTGCGGCGCCCAGCGGCAGTGCATTCGGTGCGGACGGCTTCACCCCGGAACAGGCGTACTCGGCCGCTTAGTCAGTCGTGAGCCACGCCAGACGTGGCGTGGCGAGGCGAGGCGAGGCGAGCGCAGCCTACACGTCGAGGTACGTTGCGAACTTCGCTCGGATCTTGTTGACCTTGGGCACCGCGACGGCGAGGCAGTAGCCCTGGGTCGGATTCTTCGCGAAGAAATCCTGGTGCTGTTCTTCGGCCGGGTAAACCGTGCCGAGCGGCTGCACAGTGGTCACGATGTCGCCGGGCCACCAGTCCCGGGCTCGTTCTAGGGCCGCCTCAAACAGGGTGCGCTGCTCTTCGTCGGCGTAGAACATGGCCGACCGATATTGGGTGCCCACATCGTTGCCCTGCCGGTTGAGCTGGGTGGGATCGTGCATCGTGAAGAACGCATCGAGAATGATCTCGGTGGGCACCACGTCGTCGTCGAAGGTGACGGCCACCGCCTCGGCGTGACCGGTATGGCCGGTGCAGACCGACGCATAGCTGGGGTCGGTCGTGCTGCCGCCGGTGTAGCACGAGAGCACGTCACTCACCCCACGCAGCGCTCGGTATGCCGCGTCCAGACACCAAAAGCAGCCGCCCGCCAAAACAAATGTGTGCTTCATCGTGTTTCCTTCCACCACAGATCATCGGGCGACACCGGGGGCCTGCGCTTGTGTTCGCTCCCCAGGTATCGTCGCTCTACGTTTTCACGGGTCTCGCCCGACACCGGGTCACCCTGCAAGTACGCATCGAGCTCGGGGTAGCTCACTCCCAGGCTGTCCTCGTCCGACTGCCCCGGCTGATCGTCGAGCAGGTCGGCGGTCGGTACTTTCTCCCACAGGCGATCCGGTGCGCCGAGCTCTCGCAAGAGCGCGGCACCCTGCCCCTTGGTGAGTCCCGCGAGCGGGATCAGGTCGGCAGCCCCGTCACCGAACTTCGTGAAGAAGCCGGTGACTGCCTCCGCGGCGTGATCCGTGCCGACGACAAGCAGCCCACGGTCGCCAGCAATCGCGTACTGCGCGATCATGCGCATGCGCGCCTTCACGTTTCCCCGATTGAAGTCGCTGAGGTTGCCTCCGCGGGCATCGACGGCTCCCGAGGTGGCCACCGAGGTGGCAAGCGCGTCGGTGGCCGGCGCAATGTCGACGGTGAAGCTCTCGTCGGGCGCGATGAATTCGAGCGCGAGCTGGGCGTCGTCCTCGTCGTGCTGCACGCCGTGCGGCAACCGCACCGCCACGAAGGTGGCGTCGTGCCCGGCCGCGCGCAGCCGCTCGACGGCGAGCTGCACGAGACGGCCCGCGAGTGAGGAGTCCTGGCCACCCGAGATGCCCAGCACGAAGCCGCGCACGCCCGGGATACTCTGGGCGTAGTCACACAGAAAAGTCACTCTGCGTTCGATCTCGGCGGCCGGGTCGATGCTCGCCCGTACGCCGAGAGTGTTCATGATGTCCTGCTGCCGCGTAGTCACGATTCTCACTCTACTCCCGGTGCGGCAAAACCGGCCGGGAGCGGCGCGAGCGAAGCACGCAGCGGTGTGTGCGGCACAGAGCTGCAGCACACACCGCTACCACCACCGCACCGCGCACATCGCTACGCGATGAGCTCCGCGAGCGGCAGCAGGCAGCGCGGCCCGAGGAGCCCTTTAAGCTCGCCGAAGAGATCGCCCGTGATGCGCACCTGCAGCGGCACTTCAAACACGCGCACCGACGTCGAGGTCAGCAGGTTCAGCCGCACCTCGCTGTCGCCGCGGTGACGGGCGAGGGTGCGCTTGAGTTCCTCCATCAGATCTTCGGTGGCCTTCGTGTCCGACAGCGTCAACGTGAGCATGGTGGCGTCGTCGTGCACCGCGGCATCGATGGGACGCACACCGTAGGCGTGCATCGACATGCCGTCGTCGCGGGATTTCAGCTTGCCCCGCAGCGCGACGATGGTGTCGGCCTGCAGCAGGCTGCCAAACTCCTGGTACGACTTGCCCATGAACAGCGCCTGAATCTCGCCCGAGAAGTCCTCGACCGTGGCCATGCCGTAGAGATTGCCCGACTTCGCCGTGCGGTGCTCAACACTCGTGAGCAGGCCCGCGACCGTCACAATCTCGCCGTCCATCGCGGCAGCGGCATCGGGGTTCGTGATCTGGGCAACGGTGGCCGAGGCCTCCTTGGCGATCGCCTGCTCAAGGCCGCGCAGCGGATGGTCAGAGACGTACAGTCCGAGCATCTCGCGCTCGAAAGCCAGCTTGTCCTTCTTCGTCCACTCCGGGCGATCGGGCACCTGCGAAACCGGCTCGGGCTCGCCACTCTCCTCTGCAACCTCCGCGAAGAGGCTGTCAAAGTCGAAGCCGACGTTGCCCTTTTCAGCATCGCGCTTCTCCTTGACGGCGCTCTCAATGGCGGGCTCGTGAATCTCGACGAGCGCGCGCCGCGTACCGCCGAGCCCGTCGAACGCGCCAGCCTTGATCAGCGACTCGATCGTGCGTTTGTTGAGCGCCGGGATCGCAACCTTTTTGAGGAAGTCGTGGAAGCTTTCAAACGCGCCGTCGGCCTCGCGCGCGTTGCGAATCGCCTCGACCACGTGTGTCCCGACGTTGCGGATCGCGCCCAGCCCGAAGCGGATGTCCTCCCCCACCGCCGAGAAGTCGGCGAATGAGTCGTTGACGGCGGGCGGCAGCACCTTGATGCCCATGTGGCGGCACTCGTTGAGGTACAGCGCAAGCTTGTCCTTGGAGTCACCCACACTCGTGAGCAGCGCCGCCATGTACTCGGCCGGGTAGTGGGCCTTGAGGTAGGCGGTCCAGTAGCTAATCACGCCGTACGCTGCCGAGTGGGCCTTGTTAAACGCGTAGTCCGAGAACGGCAGCAGAATTTCCCACAGCGCCTTCACGGCGGCGTCGGAGAAGCCCCGCTCGTGCATACCCCCGGCGAAGCCTTCGTACTGCTTGTCGAGCTCCGACTTCTTCTTCTTACCCATGGCGCGGCGCAAAATATCGGCCTGGCCCAGCGAGAAGCCGGCCACCTTCTGGGCAATCGACATCACCTGCTCCTGGTAAATGATGAGGCCGTAGGTGGTGCTGAGGACTTCCTTGAGCGGTTCCTCAAGCTCCGGGTGAATCGGCGTGATCGGCTGCAGCCCGTTCTTACGCAGCGCATAGTTTGTATGTGAGTCGGCACCCATGGGGCCCGGTCGGTACAGCGCCAGCACAGCCGAAATATCCTCGAAGTTGTCAGGCTTCATGAGGCGCAAGAGGCCACGCATGGGGCCGCCGTCGAGCTGGAACACGCCCAGCGTGTCGCCACGAGCGAGCAGCTCATAAGAGGGGGCATCATCGAGTTCGAGCCGCTCGAGATCGAGCTCGATGCCCTTATTGAGACGAATGTTCTCGAGCGCATCAGAAATGATCGTCAGGTTGCGCAAGCCCAGGAAGTCCATCTTGATCAGGCCCAGGTTTTCACACGTGGGGTAATCAAACTGGGTGACGATCTGGCCGTCCTGCTCACGCTTCATGAGCGGGATAATGTCGATGAGCGGGTCGCTCGACATGATGACGCCGGCGGCGTGCACGCCCCACTGACGCTTCAGTCCCTCGAGACCGAGCGCGGTGTCGTAGACCTGCTTCGCCTCGGGGTCGGTGTCAATGACGGCGCGGAACTCGGCCGCTTCCTTGTATCGAGCATGCTTCGGGTCGGTAATCCCCGAGAGCGGGATGTCCTTGGCCATCACGGCCGGGGGCATCGCCTTCGTGAGCTTCTCACCCATCCCAAATGGGAACCCGAGCACCCGCGACGCATCCTTCAGCGCCTGCTTCGACTTAATCGTGCCGTAGGTCACAATCTGCGCCACGCGCTCGTCGCCGTACTTGTCGGTCACATACTTGATGACCTCGCCGCGGCGACGATCATCGAAGTCGACATCGAAGTCGGGCATGGAGACACGATCGGGGTTGAGGAAGCGCTCGAAGATGAGGCCGTGCTGCAGCGGGTCGAGGTCGGTGATGCGCATGGCGTATGCAACCATCGATCCGGCGCCCGAACCGCGGCCCGGGCCGACGCGAATGCCGTTCTCCTTCGACCAGTTGATGAAGTCGGCCACGACGAGGAAGTAGCCGGGGAACCCCATCTGGGTGATCACGCCGATCTCGTACTCGGCCTGCTTGCGCACGTCGTCGGGGATGCCGCGCGGGTAGCGGTAGTGCAGCCCCTTCTCGACCTCCTTGACGAACCAGCTGTCCTCGCTCTCCCCGGCGGGTACCGGGTAGCGCGGCATGTAGTTGGCCGAGGTGTTGAACTCGACGTCGCAGCGCTCAGCAATGAGCAACGTGTTATCGCAGGCCTCGGGAAGCTCACGGAAGATATGCCGCATTTCTGCGGCGCTCTTGAGGTAGTAGCCGGATCCACTGAACTGGAATCGGTTGGGGTCGTCGAGGCGAGAACCCGACTGCACGCACAGCAGCGCCGAGTGTGCTTCAGCGTCGGCCTCGTGCACGTAATGCAGGTCGTTGGTCGCGACGAGCGGGATCTTGAGATCCTTCGCGATGTCGAGCAGGTCCTTCTTGACCCGGCGCTCGATGTCGAGGCCGTGGTCCATAATCTCGCAGTAAAAGTTCTCTTTACCGAATAGGTCCTGGAACTCGGCGGCCGCCTCGCGGGCCTCCTTCAACTGGCCCAGGCGTATGCGGGTTTGGATCTCGCCCGAGGGGCAACCCGTCGTCGCGATGAGGCCCTTGCTGTAAGTCTGCAGCAGTTCGCGGTCCATGCGGGGCTTGAAGTATTGCCCCTCCATCGAGGCGAGGCTCGAGAGGCGAAACAGGTTGTGCATGCCCTGCGTCGTCTCGCTCAGCAGCGTCATGTGAGTGTACGCGCCACCACCGGAGACGTCGTCGCCACCACCGGAGCCCCAGCGCACGCGCGAGCGATCACCGCGGTGCGTGCCCGGGGTGACATATGCCTCGATGCCAATAATCGGCTTCACGCCGTTATCTTGCGCGGTGCGCCAGAAGTCGAACGCCCCGAAAATATTGCCGTGGTCGGTCATTGCGACCGCAGGCATGCCCTGGGCGGCAGTCGCCTTCATGAGCTGCCCGACGCGTGCTGCGCCGTCCAGCATCGAATACTCGCTGTGCACGTGCAGGTGCACGAAGCCGTCATCAACCGCCACTACTTGAGCCCCTCTCGCCGATACTCCAGGGTACCGCGAGCACGCTGTCAACACGCGCCAAGTGTCGAGCTTCGCGCCCGGATCCAGGGGGTGATTCCGGATCCGGACACTCAAGTTACATTAGGCGTCGAGAATGTCGAGCGCGTGCTGCAAGTCGGCGGGATACACGCTTTCGTACTCCACGAGCGCTCCCGTGCCGGGGTGCCGGAAGCCCAGGCGCATGGCGTGCAGCCACTGCCGGGTAAGCCCAAGGCGCTCGGTCAGCTTCGGGTCTGCACCGTACATCGCATCGCCGACACAGGGGTGTCGCTGCGCCGACATGTGCACGCGAATCTGGTGCGTGCGGCCGGTCTCGAGCTGGACTTCGAGCAGTGTCGCGTAGGGAAACGCCTCGAGCGTTTCGTAGTGCGTGATCGAGTGCTTGCCGTCGCTGACGACCGCAAACTTCCATTCGTGGCCGGGGTGACGGCCAATCGCGCCCTCGATCGTGCCCGCGAACGGGTCGGGGTGTCCCTGGACGACCGTGTGATAAATCTTGTCGACCTCGCGCGCCTTGAACGCGCGCTTGAGGGCCGAGTATGCGCGCTCGCTCTTCGCGACGACCATCAGGCCGCTCGTGCCGGCGTCAAGCCGGTGCACGATGCCCTGGCGCTCGGGCGGGCCCGAGGTGGCGATCCGGAACCCGGCCCCGGCGAGTGCGCCGAGCACGGTCGGACCATCCCAACCCAGCGAGGGGTGCGCTGCCACACCCGCGGGCTTATCGATGACGACGATGTCTTCGTCGTCATGCACGATGCCGAGTTCGGGGAGGTGCACGGGGACCACTTCGGGGCCGCGCTTTTCTTCCCACGACACCTCGAGCCAGCTGCCGGCCGAGAGCCGGTCTGACTTCGCGAGTTCGCGACCATCGAGCAGAACTCCGCCCGCCTGCACGATCTCGACCGCGAAGCTTCGCGAGAAGCCGAGCAGTTTGGCGAGGGCGGCGTCCGCGCGTTCTCCCGCGAGTCCGTCGGGGACGGGGAGGCTACGGTGTTGCATGAGTTCCTTCTGGAAATTCGCCTGCATCGTCGCCCGTGTGTACGGATTCAGAAGACTTCTTACGACCCGACCCATTGATGGGAATATCCACGAGCGTGATCACGATGAAGAGGATCATGCCGGTAACAATTGCAATGTCAGCAATGTTGTAAATCGCCTCGGGGAACCACAGCCACATCCACGGTGTCGAGATGTAGTCGATGACGTGGCCCTCGGGGAAGCCGGGTGCGCGCGTCAGGCGATCAGTCAGGTTTCCGAGGACGCCGCCGAGCAACAGTCCCAGAAACACCGCCCACGGCACCGAGCGAAGCCGACGCAGCTGCGTCAGGATGACGACGACCACCGCGGCCGCCAGGATCGTGAAGATCCAGGTTGACCCGCTGGCCATCGAGAACGCTGCGCCGGGGTTGCGCACAAAATGCCACCGCAAAAAATCGCCGAGCACGGGCACGGTCTGCCCCTCGACGAGGTTTGCGACGACCCAGTTCTTCGCGAGCTGGTCAGCGAGAAGCACTCCACCCGCTATCGCGACGAGAACGAGCGGAACCGCCCATCCTCGCCACGACCGCGTGGTCGGCTGAGTTTCGGTCACTCTCCGGGCTACTGCAGGCCCTCGGGAGCACCCGCGGGCTCGGGCGAGCCGTCAAGGCCGCGCAGCTGTGACTGAATGTACGAACGCAGGGTCGAGCGGTACTCGCCCTCGAACTGACGCAGATCCTTGATCTTGAACTGCAGGTCGCTACGCTCGTCGCCGAGCACGCGCAGCTCTTCAGCGCGCTGCTCCTGTGCGTCCTGCACGAGCTGCTTGGCCGTACGCTCGGCGTCACCGATCATCTGGTCGCGCTTGCCCTCGGCCTCGTTGATGAGGCGATCACGGGTGGTCTCACCCTCGTGCACGTGCTTGTCGTGCAGCTCGAGCGCGAGCTGCAGCATGGCGCTCGACTTGATGGCGTCGGGCTGAGCCGGGGCTACCTCTGCTGCCGGGACGGGAGCCGCGACGACAGGAGCTTCGACTACAATGGTCTGCTCGGAAGCCTCGACGGCGGGGGCCGAGTTGCCACCCTCGCACTCGGCCAGCTTCGCGGTCAGCTCGGCGATTTCTTGCTTGAGCGCCGACGTTTCTTCGTCGTGCTCGCGCAGCATCTCAACGATCTGATCGAGGAAATCATCGACCTGGTCGAGATCGTAGCCGTCGCGGAACTTGGTAATCGTGAATTTCTGATTCACGACATCTTCTGGAGTCAAGGCCATCGTTACGTCTCTTTCGATTCGGGACCACCCGCGTGGTCTAAAACTACGCTAGCAAACAAAACACCGATTGCGTACGGTGCGCTATCAGAAGCCTGGGATGATCGCGAGCAAAATCCAGCAGCACACGAGCGTGAGGATCCAGCCCAGATCAATGGCGATCTGCCCGATCCTAATGGGAGGCAGCAGCTTACGGAACATCTTAATCGGTGGATCTGTAAGACTGAAGACGAGTTCCACCGCCACTGCCAGACCGTTGCGCGGCCTGAAGTCCCGTTTGAACACCATCACCCAGTCGATGATGAGCCGCGCCCAGAGCACCAAGATGTACAGGCGGATAGCCAACCGAATGATGGTGGTTATCGCGTAAATTACCTCCACAGATTACGCCGTGGGGGTCACGAAGAACGAGCCGTTCTCATCGCGAACGGTCTCCTCCCCCGCAATTTCGATGTGCTCGGGCGTGAGCAGAAACACCTTGCTCGTGACGCGTTCGATGCGTCCGTGCAACCCCAGGGTGAGGCCGCTCGCAAAGTCAATGAGGCGCTTCGCGTCGCCCTCGACCATGGCCGAAAGGTTCATGATGACGGGGACTCCCTCGCGAAAGTTTTCAGCGATCACCGTAGCGTCGCTGTATGCGGTGGGCCGCATCGTGAAAATCTCACTGAGCGGCTGCGGAGCGGCCTGGCGTGTTGGGGTGACCCGGCGCAGCGGTGTCACCGCTGCGGCGCGCGGCTGTGCCGGGCGCGCTGCCTCGGCAGCGGGATTCGAGACCGCCGCGGGCGTCGTGGCGCGCTGCACCGGCGCAGCGGCGTTCTGCTCCTCGAGGTCCTCCTCAGCGAGGCCAAGGAACACCATGGTCTTCTTTAGGGGGTTACTCATTTTTATCTCCCAACGGTGCGATGGTTCGAGACTACCGGGGCTCCGGTCGTTTCCCTGTGATTGCGCTGCCGATCCTCAGGTGTGTCGCTCCGGCTGCGATAGCCTCGGCGAAGTCGTGGGTCATTCCGGCAGAGATGTCCGTGGCGGCGGGGTCGATCGCGCGCACCTGCGCGGAATAATCGGCGAGCCGCGCAAAGGCGCGCGCCGGTTCTTCCTCAAGCGGCGCAACGGCCATGACGCCTCGCAGTCGCAGCGCGGGCGCGGCGGCGACGCGCTCAGCGAGCCGTTCGAGCTCTGCGGGGGCGACCCCACCTCGACCCGGATCGTCGGTCATATTCACCTGAACGAAGGCGTCAATAGCTCGGTCGCCCTCGGCGAGCGCGTCGACCAGCCGCTCGCGGTCGATCGAGTGGATCGCGCTCGCGTAGCGTGCCGCCTGACGCGCCTTCTTCGTCTGCAACTGGCCGATGAAGTGCCAGTTCAGGTCCAGATCGGTCAACTCGGCGGCCTTGTCCTGCGCCTCCTGATGCCGGTTTTCACCCACATCACGCACACCCAGGGCGGCGAGTTCGCGCACCAAGCTTGCGGGATGAAACTTGGTCACGACAATGAGCGTGGTGCTCTCTGGCTTACGATCTGCGGCGCGACATGCCTCAGCAATGTCGCTCCGGATCTGCGCAAGCCGATCACCCAGCCCCGGGTATGCGGGCGAAACCAGTTCGGTCATCGCTGGCTTACCTCAGGAATTCGGGGATGTCGAGATCGTCGTCGTCATCGCCGTCAAACGCGGGGTCGGGCAGCTGGGCCTCGACGGGCGGGTTCGACAGCACCTCACCGAACTGGCCGGTTGCGGGCGCCTTGGCATCACTGTCGCGCTGCTGGCTCGCCTTAAACCCGGGGAAGCCGAGTCCGGTTGCCTCGCTACCGACCGCGGCCGGCACATCCTCGAGACGCTCGACGTGGCTGCCGCGGCGACCACGCTCGGGCACTGCCACGGGCTGGGGCGATCCGTCATCATCAAACCCTGCGGCGATGACGGTGACGCGCACCTCGTCGCCCAGGGTGTCATCGATGACGGTTCCGAAGATGATGTTGGCTTCGGGGTGTACGACGTCTTGCACGAGGGTCGAAGCCTCGTAGATCTCACTCAGCGCGAGGTTGGAGGAGCCCTGAATCGAGAGCAGAACGCCGTGCGCGCCCTCGACCGAGGCCTCAAGCAGCGGCGAGGCAACAGCGAGCTCGGCCGCCTTGATCGCGCGGTCTGCACCGCGCGCCGAGCCGATACCCATGAGAGCCGAGCCCGCACCCTGCATCACTGACTTCACGTCGGCGAAGTCCAGGTTGATGAGACCGGGAGTGGTAATGAGGTCGGTGATACCCGAGACACCCGCAAGCAGCACCTGGTCTGCCGCGGCAAACGCTTCGATCATGCTAATGCCCGGCTCACTGATGTCGAGCAGTCGGTCGTTGGGAACCACGATGAGCGTGTCGACCGCCTCGCGCAGCGTGTGCACGCCCGCGTCGGCCTGTGCCGCACGGCGCTTGCCCTCAAAGCTGAAGGGGCGAGTGACGACACCGATGGTCAGCGCGCCAATCGACTTTGCGATCCGGGCCACCACGGGCGCGGCGCCAGTACCGGTGCCTCCGCCCTCACCTGCGGTCACGAAGACCATGTCGGCGCCCGCGAGCGCCTCCTCAATCTCCTCCGCGTGGTCCTCTGCCGCGCGGCGACCCACCTCAGGGTCGGCGCCGGCGCCGAGGCCGCGGGTAAGTTCGCGCCCGACGTCGAGCTTGACATCGGCGTCGCTCGCGAGGAGCGCCTGAGCGTCGGTGTTGACGGCGATGAATTCAACGCCGCGCAGGCCGAGCTCGATCATGCGGTTGACGGCGTTCACGCCGCCGCCACCCACACCGACGACCTTGATCACCGCGAGGTAGTTCTGGTTCGCTGACACGTGAATCCCCTCCAACCCTCAACCTCAACCTGAAGTTCAGAGTTAGTATAGCCGTATACGTTTCTGGCCTAACGGTATGGCTTTCCGCCGCTCCACCGCTCCAGACACGCCGCGACGCGTGACATTATCGAGACTTTTAGGCCCAAGCTCACTGAAACACGGGCGCGTCTGGCGACGAGACGTCAATGCGCTCGAGTGGCCGCTCCCCCAGCGCCGACAGCATCGACTGCAGCACGACCGACTTTCGCGCGATATCGACGTCGCCACCCCACAGCACCTGAAGCCCGTTATCGAGGGTCAGTGTGACATCCTGGGCGCTCGTCGCGGTCACCCCGGCCACACGGGCGCGTAGCTCCTGTGGCATGTCGCGCACCGTGCGAGCCGCGGACGCAAACGCTGGCGAGGCGAGGTCGGCGACCGATCCCGTGCCGACCGGCACGCCGGCGGGCGCCGCGTCTCCCGCACCAACACGCACCCCGGCTGCGTCAAACTGCTCGAACGTTCCGTTGCGTTCGATCGCGATGACCGGCACGCGCTCGGCGATCTGCACGACCAGGGTGTGGGGCGGGATCCGCTCGACCTGGTAGCGCTGGATGAGCGGAAACACCTCGAGGGCGCGATGCACCTGGGTGTCCTCAACGAGCGCGAGGGGCACGCCTTCAAACCGCTGGAGTGCGCGCACGAGTTCGTCCTCGGGAACGGCCTGCGCCCCCTCGATCCGCACATCGCGCACGGCGGTGAGCGGGGTGAATGCGGTTACCGCGACAAACATCGCCAGGGCTAGGACTGCACCCCCGGCGATCAGCCAGCCGCGGCGCTGCCTGCGCAACTGGGCGGCGAAGCGAAGCCGCTCGCCACGCTCGCGGCGACGCCGTGAGTTCGCGGCCCGCCGTACCCGGCGGTCGGCGGCACGCACCGGGTCCTTCGGCGCCCCCACCCCGGCCCAGGCGAGTGCGCGCGTCATCGCGGCGCGCGGCACCGCCAAAGCGTTGCCCGCCGATTTGGCGTTTGCGGCGCCCGCGAGCGCGGCATCGTCAATAACGTCGGTGAGTTGCACGTCGGGGTCGTGAGCGGGGGCACCAAACCCCTCGGGCAAACTGCCCGCCACTGCGCCTGCTGCCGCGTCCGCCGTCGGATCGACGCGAAGCGCACGCGCGATGCGTGCCGCCGGATCAATCCGGGGCACCGAGTTGCCGCGCGGTGCTGAATCAGCCTGCGATGCCTGATCAGCACGATGCGCCGGATCGACCCGCGAGGCAGCCTCGGGCTCGGGGGCGTGATCGGCCTCGCGGTCGAAGCCGCCCGGGCGTTTCACGCGCCCTCGGGCTCAAATCGCGCGCGTAGCGCCTCGACCACCTGCGGAATGATGCGGTAGACCGAACCACAGCTCATCGTGACCATAACATCGCCGGGGCGCGCGATCTGCGCGAGGTACGCGGCTGCGTCGTCCCACTCGGGGACGTAGGCCACGTGATCCGGGTTGGCAAAGTCATTCGAGACGAGAGCGCCGGTGATGCCCTCGACCGGGTCCTCGCGCGCGCCGTCAACGGCGAGCACGACCGTATGGTCTGCGCCGGCCTCGAGCGCCTCGGCGAACTCGCGGTGGAAGAGGCTCGTGCGGCTGTACAGGTGCGGCTGGTGAATCGCGATCAAGCGCCCCTCGCCCACGACCGCGCGGGCACCACTGAGCAGCGCCGCGACCTCGGTCGGGTGGTGTGCGTAGTCGTCGTAGACGCGCACGCCAGCGACGTCTGCGTGAAACTCGAAACGGCGCTTGGTGCCGCCGAACTCTGCGATGGCGGCGAGGGCTTGGCCCGCGTCGAACCCGAGGCCCGTCAGCACGGCGAGCGCGCCCACCGCGTTGATCGCGTTGTACCGGCCGTACACGGACAGCTGCGCTTCGTGGCGCTCGAGCTCGCCCCCGGCGCCCACGAGCTCGACCGTGAACTTCACGGGGCCCGAGTCGTCCACGGCGACCAGGCGCACGTCGGCTGTTGGGTCCTCGCCAAAGGTGCGCACGGGAACCTTTGTGCCCTTCGCCCGCAGCGCCGCGAGCACTTCCTGCGCGCCCGGATCGTCGCTCGAGATCACGATCTGCTCGCGCGCGCCCTCGGCAAAGTCAACGAAAGCCTGCATGAACGCTTCGCGCGAGCCGTAAAAGTCGAGGTGCTCGGGGTCGACGTTCGTGATGAGCGCGATCGACGTGTCGTACAGCAGAAAGGACTTGTCGGATTCGTCTGCTTCGATCACGAACAGATCGTCGGTGCCCGGCCCCGCCGAGACGCCGAGGCTCTCGATGATGCCGCCGTTCACGAACGAGGGGTCGGCGCCCGCGCCGAGCAGACCCGTCACGACGAGTCCGGTCGAGGTGGTCTTGCCGTGGGCCCCGGCGACGGAGACGACGCGCTTGCCCCTGGCGAGCCAGGCGAGCGCCTGCGAGCGGTGCAGCACGGGCAGCCCGTGGGCGAGCGCGTACTGGTACTCGGGGTTGTCCTGCCACAGCGCGCCCGTGACGACGAGTGAGTCTGCGTCGTCGACGTGGGCGGCGTCGTGCCCGATGAACACCTTGATGCCAATGGCTTCGAGTGCTTCGGTCGAGTAGTTGGCGCTGCGGTCAGAGCCCGTAACGGTGACGCCGGCCTGGTGCATCATGCGGGCGATGCCGCTCATGCCCGAGCCGCCGATCCCAACGAAGTGCACCCGACCAAGTTCGTCGGGAATTTCCATTTCGAGATCGGGGTAGATCATGTGCGCTCCTAGCGGGTCGGCTGACACTCCAGCGTACCGCGCTCACCCCGCGAGTCCGTTCAGCCACGGGCAGATTTGTCCCGCTAGCCGCGAACCGCCTCGTGCACCAGGGCGAGCAGCCGCTCGGTGCCGTCGAGCGATCCCGCGCCGCGGGCACGCTCGGCCATCTGGGCGAGCTTCGCGTCGTCGGTCACGAGCGGGATCAGGGTGTTGCGCACCCAGGCCGGCGTGAGCTCGTCGTCCTCCACGAGCAGCGCACCCCCAGCTTCGACGACGCTCGCCGCGTTGAAGCGCTGCTCGCCGTTGCCGTGGCTGTAGGGCACGAACACCGCGGGCACACCGAGACCGGCCAGCTCGCTCACGGTCGTGGATCCGGCGCGAGACACGGCGAGATCGCAGGCCGCCAGCGCGAGATCCATGCGGTCGCAGTACTCCAGCACCCGGTACCCATCGACCCCGGGGTCCTCGATCTCGGTTAGGCCACCCCAGATATGCAGCACCTGCAGCCCCGCGCTCGTCAGCTCGCGCGCCGAGCCAGAGATGCCGCGATTGATCGCGCGGGCGCCGAGCGAGCCGCCCGTCACGAGCAGCGTGCGCTTCGCCGGGTTGAGCCCGAAGTGCTCCCGCGCGCTTGCCGCGAGCCCGGCGCGATCGAGCCCGGTAATCTCGGGGCGCAACGGCATGCCGGTCACTCGCGCGTGCCGGATCGGGGTGCCCGGGAACGTGACGCCCACGTACCGGGTGGACCGGGCGCCCAGCTTGTTGGCGAGGCCCGGCTTCGCGTTGGCCTCGTGGATCACCACGGGCGTGCCTTCCTTGGCGCCCGCACGATAGGCGGGGGCGGCGGCATAGCCGCCGACGCCCACGACTACGTCGATGTTTCGTTCCCGAATGAGCGCGCGTGCCTGGCGCACCGCGCGTGCGAACCGGGCTGGAAACTTGAGCGCTGCCGCGTTGGGGCGGCGCGGAAACGGCAGCCGTTCAATCGTCACGAGTTCAAAGCCGCGTTCGGGAACGAGCCGGGCCTCGAGCCCCTCGCGCGTGCCGAGCACGGTGATGGTGGCATCGGGTTCGGTCGCGCGGATCAGATCAGCGAGCGCGAGCAGCGGGTTCACGTGACCCGCGGTGCCACCGCCAGCGAGCAGGTAGTTCGTCATCGGGCCGTTAGGTCCTTCCGTTGGTCTGAGCGAGCTCGTCCTGATACACAGCGGCATCACGAGCGATTGAAATAACAACGCCGATGGCGATGAGACACGCGATCAGCGCGGTGCCACCGGCGCTGATGAGGGGCAGCGGGACGCCCAGTACCGGGAACACCCCGATCACAACACCAATGTTTACGAACGCCTGGCCGACGATCCACACGAGGATGCCGCCGACGACGGCCTTGCCGAACCGGTCGCGTGCGCGAGCGATGACCCGCAGCATCACCACGGTGAGGGCCACGAACAGCACGATCACGAGCATCGCACCGATCAGCCCGAGTTCCTCGCCAATAATCGCGAAGATGTAGTCGTTGTCTGCCGCGGGCAGCCACGACCATTTGGCCTTGGAACCGCCGAGCCCCACCCCGAACACGCCACCGCCCGCGAGGGCCCAGAGCCCGTGCAGGGGCTGCCAGCCGAGTCCACTGTAGTCGGCGTTGCCGCCAGCGTGCCCGAGCAGGCGCTCCATCCGGTTGGAGCTCGTGACCACGAACAAGATGACGCCGAGCAGGCCTCCCGCGGCGACGACGCCGAGCGACTTGCCACTGATCCCACCGAAGAACAACGCGCCGATGACGATGCCCGCCATGATGAGCACGGTGCCGAGATCGCGGCCCGCGAGCACGATTCCGAGCACCACGAGGGCACCCGGAACCACCACGGGGATCAGCTCGTGTTTCATCTGGTGCAGCAGTGGCTCCTTGCGCTGCAACACCGCGCCGATCCAGACGATAAGCGCAAGCTTGAGCGCTTCAGAGGGCTGACCGCTAATCGAGCCGATCTGCACCCAGTTTCGGTTGCCGTACTCCTCAATGCCGAGCGGGGTGAATACCAGCAGCTGGAGCACAATTCCAAGCCCGAGAAATCCCCAGGCCCACTTCTTCCAGAACGAGATGGGCAACGCCGCGGCGAGCAGCATCATCGGCAACCCGATCAGGGCGAAGGTGGCCTGCTTCCAGAACCCGCCGAAGAATCCCTGATCGCTGAGATACGAGGTGATCGACGACGAGGACAGCACCATGATGAGGCCAATGCCCACGAGCAGCAGTGTGAGCCCGTAGAGCGCAGCCACCGTCCGGTCGGAGCCGGGCTTGAGCGCCGCACCCAGATGGATGCGCGCGCGCCAGCCGGCGGACTCCGTGGTCGACATGACGAACTATCCCAGGGCGCGCACGGCAGCTTGGAAGCTGTTGCCGCGCGCCGCGTAGTCGGTGAACTGGTCCATTGAGGCTGCCGCCGGCGAGAGCAGCACGATGTCACCGGGCTCAGCGAGCTTGGCAGCTGCCTGCACTGCGGCGGTCATCACCGGGTCCCCGGAGGGCTCGGTGATCTCAACCACCGGCTTCTGCCCGAGGTGCCGGGCAAGCGCCGCGAGCACCTCGTCGCGTTCGGCCCCAATGACGACGGCCCCGCGCAGGCGATGCGCGTGTGTCGCGACCAGCGCGTCAATGTCGACGCCCTTGAGCAAGCCGCCCACGATCCAGACGACGCCCTCGTGGGCGCGCAGCGACGCGTCGGCGGCATGCGCATTCGTCGCCTTCGAGTCGTCGATGTAGGTCACACCGGCGACCTCGCCGAGCCGCTCGGCGCGGTGCTGGTCGGGGGTGAAGCTCAAGATGGCGCTGGCGATCTCGGCGGGCTCGGCACCGCGTGCACGCGCGAGCGCGCTGGCGGCAAGCATGTTCTGCACCATGTGCGGCTGGGCGATGTGTCTGCCCGCAAGCTCTTCGAGCGTCACCAATTCGAAGGCCTCCTCGCGTCGTTCTGCGTGGTAGCCGCGGTCGAGGAGAATACCGTCGACGACGCCGAACCCGCTGATCGGCGGGGCGTCGAGGCCAAAGCTAATGGCACGCGCGCCGTCGATGACGTCGGCATTCTCGACCATGCGTTCGGTCTCGGCATCGGCGCGGTTGTACACGCACGCCACCTGCGTGTGTTCGTACACGCGAGCCTTAGCGGCCCAGTACGCTTCGGCGCTGCCGTGCCAGTCGAGGTGATCGTCTGCAAAGTTCAGGCAGGCGCTCGCGTAGGGAGAAATCTCGCCCATGCGCTCCAGCTGAAAGCTTGAGAGCTCGACGACCAGCACGTCGTACCCCTGAGGGTCGCGCAGGGCGTCAAGGATCGGGGTTCCGATGTTGCCCGCGGGGGTCACCCGCAACCCGGCCGCCTGCAGCATATGTGCGGTGAGCTGGGTGGTGGTGGTCTTGCCGTTCGTGCCCGTGATGCAGATCCAATCCGCCACGCGCGCGGTCTTGTCCCGCAGGCGCCAACCGAGCTCGATGTCACCCCACACAGGCGCACCACGCTCGATCGCCCACGAGGTGAGCGGGTGGTCCGGGCGGTAGCCCGGCGACACGATGACCAGCTCCGGATCAAACGCCCGCAGGTCGGCGAGCTGTGCCTCGTTGTCGCTGGCGACGAAGCGTTCAGCTCCGATTACGTCGAGCAGCCGTTCGCGATCGGAATCGGGAGCGCCATAGATCACGCGTACCCGCGCACCGAGCTCGACCAGGGTGTCTGCGACCGAGAACCCGGTCACCCCCAGGCCGAGTACAGCAACGCGCAGCTCGCTCCAGTCGTGGTGCCAGCTGGTGAGCTGCGCCACGCGCTCCCGCGTCACGTCAGAGAAGGGAATTTGCGATGTCATATTGTGCTCCATCACTGCTGCAGCAGCCATTCAGCGTAGAAGGCGCCCACGCCGACCACGACAAAGAGTCCGGCGATCATCCAGAAGCGCACGACCACCGTCACCTCGGCCCATCCCTTGAGCTCGAAGTGGTGGTGGATCGGGCTCATCAAGAAGATGCGACGACCTTTGGTGAGTTTGAAGTAGATGCGCTGCGTAATCACGGAGCCCGCTTCGATGATAAAGAGGCCGCCGATGAGCAGCAGCAGCAGCTCCGTCTTCGTCAGGATTGCAAGCGCGGCGATCGCGCCGCCGATCGCCATCGATCCGGTGTCGCCCATGAACACCTGGGCGGGGTTCGTGTTCCACCACAGGAACCCGGCGAGCCCGCCGAGGAATGCCGCCGCGATGACCGCGAGGTCCATCGGGTCGCGCACCTCGTAGCAGCCCGCCTCGTAGGCGGTCGCGAAACAGCTCTGGGCCGCCTGCCAGAACCCGATAACAAGGTAGGCACCGAACGCGAAGATCGCGGCTCCAGTGGCGAGACCATCCAAGCCGTCGGTGACGTTGACCGCGTTGGTCGTCGATGTCACGATCACCATGATCCAGATGATGAAGAGCGTGATTCCGACAATGGGACCCAGCACCATGAAGTCGATGGACAGGTCACGGAACGCCGAGATGTGCGTGGAGACCGGAGTCACTCCTGCGTCATTCGCAAACTGGATGCCGAGCAGTGCGAAAGCCACGGCGATCGCCACCTGGCCCACGATCTTGGCCCAGCCGTTGAGGCCAGCCGAGTTCTGCTGCCGCGCCTTCATGAAGTCGTCAAGGAAGCCGACCAGGCCCGCGCCGACCGCCATCAAGATGACGAGCAACGCTGACGGAGTGGGGGTCTCCCCCATCACGAACTTGCCGACGAAGTACGCCAGCACTGATCCGGAGAGAAAAATCAGGCCGCCCATCGTGGGCGTTCCCCGCTTGACCTCGTGGTTCTTGGGGCCGTCGACGCGAATCGGCTGACCCCACTTGAGCCGGTTGAAGCCGCGCACAAAGAGCGGCGTCAGCAGCAGCGAGTACAGCAGGGAGAAGCCACCCGCGATTAGTAGCGCGATCATGCGTAGGTCTCCCCCAGTCGGTCACCCAGGCGTTGGAGGCCCGCGGCGTTTGATGATTTCACGATAACCGTGTCGTCGGCGCGCAGCGAGCTGCTGAGGTAGTCAAAGGCTTCGTCCTGGGTCTCGAAGAACACGCTTTCGCCGTCCCACGAACCCTCGTTGATGGCGCTGATGTGCAGGTGGCGGGCTTCCTTCCCCACCACCACCAGCTCCGAGATGCGCAGGCGAACCGCCTGCAGCCCCACCTGGATGTGCTCCTGGATCGTGTACTCGCCCAGCTCACTCATGGCACCCAGCACGGCCACCGTGCGGCCCTCGGGCTTGCGGATCTGTGCGAGCGTGCGTAGGGCGGCGCTCATCGAATCCGGGCTCGCGTTGTATGCATCGTTGATGATTGTGATGCCGTCGCGCCCGCCCAGCACCTCCATGCGACCTGGCGCCGCAAGCGTCGCAGCCTCGAGCGCCGCAACGATGTCTGCCAGCGACAGCCCCAGCTCGGTGCCGACGGCAGCCGCGGCGAGGGCGTTCATAACGTGGTGCTCTCCGAGCACTCGGAAGAAGACGGGCTGGCTCTCGCCGGCGATGTTCAGGGTGAAGCGGGTGCCCGCGGCCGACGAATCGATGTCGGTGGCGCGCACCTCGGCCTCGGGGTGCAGCCCAAACCAGCGCACGCGGGCGCTCGTGAGCTCCGCCATCTTGGCGACGCGCGGATCATCGCGATTGAGCACTGCCACAGCCGTCTCGGGCAGGTCGCGCACCATTTCGCTCTTGGTGCGGAACGTCGCGTCGATGCCGCCAAACTCACCGGCGTGCGCCAGCCCCACCGACAGCACGACCCCGATCTGGGGCGGCGCCATGGCCGTGAGCCTGGCAATCTCGCCCTCGGCGCTCGCTCCCATTTCGGCGACGAGCGTGCGCGTGTCAGCATCGACGCGGAGCATCGTGAGCGGGCCGCCGACCTCGTTGTTAAAGGATTTCGCCGAGGCGACCGTTGCACCCACGCGCTCGGCCATGACCGCGACGAGATTCTTCGTGGTGGTCTTGCCGTTGGAGCCCGTGATCCCGACGATCGTGAGATCGCCCGCCTCGCGGACGCGTCGCACGACCTCGGTGGCGAGTGCGCCGAGCGCCTCCGTGGCCTCAGCCACGACAATCTGCGGCACGCGCGAGTCCACCTCGCGTTCGACCACGAGGAGCGCTGCCCCCGCGTCGACGGCCTTGCCCGCGAACAGGTGCCCGTCGGTGTCTTCGCCGCGACGGGCGAAGAAGATGTTGCCCTCGGTGACCTCCCGCGAGTCGGTCTGCGACTCCCCGCTCACGACAGTTGCGGGGGTTGCCCCACTGTCACCCGCGATCAGTCGTCCATCGATCGCTTCAGCGATCTCCTGAAGCGTAAGTTGAATCACTTGAGCAGTCCTGCCTCGCGGAGTGCCGCGCGTACCTCGTCGCGGGCCGAATACGGTAGTTTCTGGCCCGCTACTTCTTGATAGTCCTCGTGTCCGGGACCGGCATACAGGATAACGTCGTCGGGCCCCGCGAGCGAAATGGCGAGCCGCACAGCCGCACGGGGATCTCCCTCTTCGATGATCTCCGCGCGGTGCGCGGTGCGCGCGCCCGCAATGAGCTGGGCCCGGATCGCCTCCGGTGGTTCTGAGCGGGGGTGGTAATCACACACGATGAGCGTGTCGGATCCTGCGGCGGCAATGCGCCCCATCTCCTCACGCTTCGTGGTGTCCCGGTCGCCGTCGGCGCCAAACATGAAGATCACCTTGCCCGGGGCCACCTCCCCAAGCGCGTCGAGCATCGCCTCGAAGGCTCCGGGGGTGTGCCCGTAGTCGACGAAGAAGCGCGGTCCCGTGCTCTCGGGCGTCGTCATCTCCTCGAGACGGCCGGGAATGTACACCGGGATCCGGCCCTTGGCCAGCCCCGCCTCGATCTGTGCGAGCGGCACTCCGGCCTCGTGCAGCATGATGAGCGCGAGGGCCGCGTTCTCGGCCATGAACTTACCGAACAGCGGCACGCTGCCGCGGAAGTGGGCACCGCTCGGGCCCTGCAGCACAAACGACACCGCATCAAGCGTCTCCCGCGTGACCGCGAGGTGCCAGTCGGCCTCCTGGCCAAACTCGGTGGCGAGCTTGGTCACGGGGATCTGTGACTCCCTGGCGAGGCGCTGGCCGTAGGGCGAATCAACGACCACGACGCCACGCTTCGCGTGTTCGGGAGTGAAGAGCGCGAGCTTCGCGGCAAAGTAGGTCTCGAGGTCGCCGAACTCGTCGAGGTGGTCCTGCGAGAAGTTGTTGAAGGCCACGACGTCAAAGTGCACGCCGTCAAGTCGATGCCGCACGACCGCCTGCGCGGAGACCTCGATGGCCACTGCGTTGACATCGCGCTCGGCCATGCGACCCAAGAGGCCGTGCAGCTCACACGACTCGGGGCTCGTCAGGTCTGCAGGTATGACCTCGTCGCCGACACGGCGCTCTGCGGTCGAGCTCAGCCCGGGCACGAGGCCCGCCGCGCGCATCAGTTCCGCGAGTACATAGACCACGCTGGTCTTGCCGTTGGTGCCGGTGATGCCAAACACGCTGCCCGGATAGTTGTCCGTGCCGTAAACGACGGCAGAGACGTAGCCCATAATTTCGCGGGGATGGCGCTCCGTCACGAGCACTGGAAGTGCCACGCCAGCAGCGAGCTCTGCGCCACGGGCGTCGGTGAGCATGGCCACCGCGCCGCTGTCGGCTGCGGCCTGAGCAAACTCGGCACCGTGGCGGTTCGCGCCCGGCATCCCGATGTACAAATCGCCCTCGCGCACGTCGCGAGAGTTGAGCGAGACGCCCGTGGCGGTGGTGCTCATCCACGCCGTGTCGGCTGGGCCGCGCAGCTCGAAGCGCTGCGCCAAGTCCCCAAGGGGAACGGGCGACGGTTCGTGCGGTCGGATACTGAGCGCGTTACTCACGAAGGTGTGCCTCCTGCAGGCTGAATCAATACTCCGTGGGAAGGGGAGTGAACTCCCCTGTGGAGGGCGGGATTTGGAACGTTCGAATAGTGGCCTCGGCCACTTCTCGGAAAGTGGTGAGCGCTGCGACGCCTCCGTCGCCAGCGGTGGGGTACGCAATCGATGTTACCGCGACGTACTGGGGATCGTCGGCAGGAAAGACCCCGGCGAAGCTGTGGACAAAGTCGCCGCGGTACCCGCCCTGGCCGTCCGACTGCTCGGCGGTGCCCGTTTTGCCCGCGATCCGGTAGCCCGGTATTGCCACGATGTCGTGGAACCAGCCCTGGTCAACCACGGTTTCGAGCATCTGCATCACCTGGGCGGACGTGTCCTTACTGACGGCGGTCACGGTATCTGGCGCATCCGGTGTGGTGAGTTTGCCGTCGGCGGCTTCGCAGCCCTTCACCAGCGTCGGGGGCACCCGCACGCCTCCGTTCGCAATCGCCTGGTAGGCGCCCGCGGTCTGCACAATGGTGGAGGAAAGGCCCTGGCCGAAGGTGGTGTTGTAGGAGGTTTGGCGGTCCCACTGGTCGGGTGGATAAAGGAGTCCGGTGTCTTCCACCGGGAGCCCCGCAGTGGTGCCGACACCGATGCCGAAGCGCTGCAGGTAGTCATAACGAACGTCTGCGCTCAGCTGTGTGCCCAGCATCGCGGTGCCCACGTTCGAGGACTGCGTCAGGATCCCGGTGAGCGTCCACGGCATGGGTGCGTGCGAGAACGAGTCACCAAAGCGGACCCCGGGCTCGGGCTCCAGGTAGTCGGGCGTCATGTTCTGGGTCGCGGGCGAGGCAATGCCCTGGTCGATGAGCGACGCCGCGGTGATCATCTTAAAGGTCGAGCCCGGCTCATACGGGGCCACAAAGGATCGCGCCTCGCGCTTCGCGGGATCGGAGGCGTCAACGTCGTTGGGGTCTACCGAACCGTCCTCAGCCACCGCGACGAGCTCCCCGGTCTTCACATTCATGACCACGGTGAGTCCCCAGGCGGCGCCCACGTCCTGCACCTGCGCGTTGATCGACTGCTGCGCTTCCCACTGCAGGTCGCGGTCAATCGTGAGTTCGACGTCGCCGCCGTTGACGGCCTTGCGGGTCACCACCACGCTTCCCGGCAGGGCGACGCCGTCGGCACTTCGCTCGTAGGTTTCCATGCCGTCGATACCGGTGAGGCAGTCCGTCTGGGAAACCTCGATGCCGGCCTGCGGTACCTGATCCACGCCTGAGAACCCGATGAGATTGCCGGCCACCGCCCCGTTCGGATAGGTGCGTTTGTGGTTGTACTCGAACGTTACCCACGGGATGTTGAGTGCCTTGAGCTTGTTGAGCTGCACCAGATCGATTGAGCGCTTGACGGAGGCGAAGTCCGACTTCTTGTCTTTGGCAAGCGCGTCGTCGACGATCTTCTGAATCTCAGCGGCGGATTGCCCCGTCACTTTGCCGATCTGCGCGAACGCCTCGGCGGTCGTGACCTCGATCGTGCCTGCGCCGCGTTCAATATCGGGGCCCCAGAACACGCCCCCGTTGAGGGTGGTGTTCTTAGGCGACAGATTGACGTCGTACCGCTCATCAGTCGTGGCGAGCACGACCCCGTTGCGGTCAACAATGTCGCCTCGCAGGCTGGGAACGGTGACCGGAACAGCACGCTTTGCGAGCGCATCTGAATTGAGTTCAGCGGCCGAGGCCACCTGCACGTCGACGAGGCGTACCAAGAACACCAGGCTCATGATGATGATGATCCCGAGTGCTACCGTGCGGCGCAGCCGATTGCCGCGTGCGCTCAGCATCCCGTTGTTCCCATTCGTGCGTCTCCTAGTGGGTGTTCGGGGCAGGCAACTTGCCCTTCCACCGTACTGGCGCGGCACTCGATGCAGCCTGAGTATTCGCGCCTCGGGGCACGAGGAGGCCCTCAGCGTCTACGACGGGCATTGCGTCGAGGGAGGAGTTAGGAACGATGTTGCCGCGCGGGTCGCTCGTCACCGATTCCAGGGCCCCGAGCACGACACCATCGCTCAGCCGGAGGGTAGCGGGACGAGCGTTCTGCACCATCCCCAGCGCGGCGGCGTTCTCAGCAAGGTTCTGGGGCGAGGAGAGCTTGCCGACGTTCTGCGACAGCACGCGCTCCACGCGGCTCAGATCCCGCTGCTCCACCTCAAGTGCGCGCGCCTCGTACGCCCCCTGAGAGATGGCGATACTGAGGCCCAGCTGTGTCGCGAGAATCACGAGAACCACGCCCACTGCGACGAGGGAAGCCACGACCGGGCTGCGGCCCAGCTTGCGTCGCGCGGCGGGTGCAAGCCGCAAGTGGCGCGGCTGTGACTGCTCGTCACTCAGCGGTCCCGGCGAGACCGAACTGGAAATGCGCTGGATCGTGGCGGTCTGCGCACTCATTGGGTGTCCCGCAGCCGCTCTGCGGCGCGCAGCCGGACAGGGATGGCGCGCGGGTTGCGGGCGCGCTCTTCTTCGTTCGCAAGCTCGGCACCGCGGGTGAGGAGCTTAAACTCGGGTCGATGCTCGGGGAGCTCAACCGGCAGCCCGGCTGGAGCGGTGGACTTGCTGCGCCGCACGAGCTCACGCTTGATCGCACGGTCCTCGAGGGACTGGTACGACATTACGACCGCCCGCCCGCCGACCTTGAGGGCCCCCAGTGCCGCGGGAATTGCGCGCTCAAGCACCGTGAGTTCGCCGTTGATCTCGATCCGGAGCGCTTGAAACACGCGCTTCGCCGGGTGACGCTGGTCGCGCACTGCCGCGGGGGTGGCCTCTTGGAGCACATCGACCAGCTGGCCGCTCCGTGTGATCGGCTGCTCGTTCCGTGCCGCGATGATGGCGCGGGCGTATCTGCCGGCAAGGGGTTCCTCGCCGTAGCGCTCAAAGATCGCGCGGAGGCGTCCTTCGCTCGCGCTCGCGATCACATCGGCGGCTGTTTCACCACGCGTCTGATCCATGCGCATATCGAGCGGTGCATCTTGAGCGTATGCGAAGCCCCGGTCGGCATCGTCCAGCTGCAGCGAGGACACGCCCAGGTCGAAGAGCACGCCGTCGACTCGGGGGAAACCCGCGTCTGCGACCGCTTCTGCGATCTCGTCGTACACGGCGTGCACGCGAATCGCACGGTCGCCAAAGCGTTTCAGTCGCTCCCCCGCAAGCCCGAGGGCCTCGGTGTCGCGGTCAAGCCCGATAAGGGTCAGGCCGGGGTGCGCCGCCAACAGAGCCTCGCTGTGCCCGCCCATTCCGAGGGTGGCGTCAACGACCACCGCGCCGTCGCGCGAGGCGACCGGAGCGAGCAGCTCGAGGCACCGCTCGAGTAGTACGGGAGTGTGCAGCGCACTCGGATCCCTAGTTTCGTGTGTGGTCATGTGGTCCCGGGCTAGAACAGTCCCGGAATCACCTCCTCCTCGATCGCGGCGAATGCCGCCTCTTGCTCACTCAGGTATCGCTGCCAGGCTTCGGCATCCCAAATTTCGGCTCGGGATCCCGCTCCGATCACGGCGAGCTCGCGGTCAAGCCCTGCGTACTCACGCAGCGCTTGCGGAATAGTGACTCGGTGCTGCTTGTCTGGTGTCTCGGCGTGAGCACCAGAAAGGAACACGCGCATGTAGTCGCGCACCTGCTTCGAGGAAACAGGTGCAAGTCGCACACGCTCGTGCATTTCTGCGAAGTCGCCCTCGCTAAACACGTAGAGACAGCGTTCCTGACCACGGGTGATCACGAGCCCCTCGGCGAGTTCCCCGCGAAACTTCGCGGGGAGTATCAGTCGCCCTTTCTCGTCGAGCCGGGGCGTAAAGGTTCCAAGTAACACGGATCCTCCCATCGGCTCGACTTGGATTCACACATTACTCCACTTTCATCCACTTCACGCCAAATTTCACCAACATTCGCACACTATCGCGCGCGCGGCCGCGCAAAGCGGCCGCATGCCGCCTCACTGGCCGCCCCGGATTCACCCCAACTTCCGCATAATTCAGCGGATCACGTACGAAACAAGGGCTCGGGGAGGGAAAGGGAGCGCCAGGGACACGCGAGTGGAGGAAGACCCGTGCCGGTGCAGCCCCGCCGACAATTCAATGCACACGCGAGTTTTGGGCACGAAAAAGGGCCGCGGTGCAGTGCACCGCGACCCTTAAGCCTTCGTCTTCGAGGAGTACTCGCTCAGCGACCGTCTAGCGGTCGCCCTCCATTCGCTCATCCCAGCGTCGCTCCATGCGCTCACTGAATGACTCGCGCGGAGTACGCTCCTTGTGCGAGCCGCCCGATTTCCCGGTCGGCCGCGCAGAGGGCTCAGCTGAGTCAGCCGCGCCCGGGGTGAACATCAGCAACACCCCTCCCAGCATCGCTGCAAAGCCGATGAGCCCGAGCCACAGCTGCTGTGCAGCGACTCCTCCCACCAGCACACCAATGCCCACTAGCGCGAGGATGATGCCCAGCACTAGCGATCGATAATTCACTCGGCGACGACTGCCCGAGGCCGTTTGCATAACGTCGGCCTCGCTTTGATAGAGCCCTCGCTCCATCTCGTCAAGCAGCCGCTGCTCGTGTTCTGACAGCGCCATGACGACCCTCCCGACCGTGACAATATTTTCTATGTACAGTCTACGTTGCTCGCGCCGAAGTAGGCTAGCTGCGTGCACGAAACGACTCGACTCGCAGGGCTTCTTCAGGAGCGCATTAACGACACGCTGGAGCAACATCGCGTAGCTCTCGCCCCTCTCGGCCCAGATGCCGCCGCCATGCTCGATGAGGCATCTCAATTTTTGCAGGGCGGCAAGCGGTTCCGCGCCCAGTTTGCACTCCTCGGCTACCGTGCCGTACAGCCGCTCGATGTTGCCGGCGAGGTGGACGCCGAGTTCGGTGCAATTCTCGATGCGGCCTGTGCTCTCGAGCTGTTTCACGCCGCGGCGCTCATTCACGATGACATCATTGACCGCTCGGACACGCGACGCGGTCGTCCGTCAACCCACCGCAGCTTTGCGGCCCGCCACCGGGACGGGGGCCTCAGGGGCGATCCCGATCACTTCGGCGTCGCCTCAGCGCTACTCGTCGGCGACCTGCTGCAGTCGTGGGCCGACGAGCTCATGCAGGCCGCCTGCGCAGCCGTCGACCGGGAGCGCGGCGACCGCGCGCGCACCCACTTCAACAGAATGCGCAGCGAGGTAGCGCTCGGCCAGTACCTCGATGTGCTGGAAGAGCAGCAGCCCAGCTTTGCTGACCACAACGAGCAGCTCGAACGCTCCACTCGGGTGCTGGTGTACAAGTCTGCGAAGTATAGTGTCGAGGCCCCGATGCTCGTGGGTGCCGCTCTCGCGGGCGCGCAGGCCGAGCACGAGGCACCCCTGGCCGCCTTCGGCTTACCGGTGGGCGTAGCGTTCCAGCTGCGCGACGATCTCCTGGGCGTGTTTGGCAATGAGCAGGTGACCGGCAAGCCCTCGGGCGACGATCTTATTGAGGGCAAGCGCACGGTGCTCGTGACGCTAACCCGTGACACGCTGCCACAGACACAGCGCAACATCTTTGATGACATGCTCGGCACCGACCTCGACGAGGAGGAGGTGCGCATGCTGCAGCGCACGATTCGCGACAGCGGTGCCGTCGAAGAGCTCGAAACCATGATTACGCGCAACGTCGATCGCGCGGTGACCGCTCTCAAGGGCGCGCCGATCCGGCCCGATGCCGCGCACCTCCTGGCGCAGCTGGCCGAGCGCGCTGCGCAGCGCAGCGCCTAGCTCGCCCAGCAAAAACACCGCGCAGCAACATAAAACGCCCGGGCTCTGGAATTTTCCAGAGCCCGGGCGTGATCCGGATCGCGGCGGAGTCTAGAAGGCGAGAGCCTGGGTGGCGCGGCGAACGGCGGCCTTGTGGCCGCGCAGCAGTGAGTCGATCGGGCGTTCGCCGAGTTCCTCGTTGTTGCTCATGATCCAGTCGAACGCCTGCTCTTCTGAGAGGCCCGCGTCCAGCAGCACCAGAATGGTGCCGCGCAGGGCAGGCAGCGGTTCGTTGCCCTGTACGAACACAGCGGGGACGCTGAGCACGCCGTTGACGCGCACCGCTGCGAGGTAGTGATCCTCGATCAGGCGGTGGATTCGGCCGGGGGAAGCGTCGAAGAGCTCCACCAGATCGGCGATGGTGAGCATTTCGGTTTCTGAAGCGTTGCTGTCTGACACGCCCCCAACTCTGCCAGGGCGGGCGTACCCGCGCAATCGGCAGGCCGAAAAGATCCGCTGAGAATGTCCGATTCCGATGGGCTGCGGCGCGCGCCGGGCGCGAGGTCAAGTTTGTTTCGTAGACTCTTGGGGTGACCCAAGCGCCTACCGACCCGATGATCGGGCACACGCTCGACGGCCGTTACGCGATCCGGTCGCGCATCGCCCGTGGCGGCATGGCGATGGTGTACCTCGCCAATGACCTGCGGTTGGAGCGTCGCGTCGCGGTCAAGATCATGCACGCGCACCTCGCCGACGACGAAAACTTTCGGCGCCGCTTCGATCAGGAGGCCCGCAGCGCGGCGCGGCTGTCCCACCCGAATCTGGTGAATGTCTTCGACCAGGGTTTCGACGCCGATCGCAACTATCTCGTGATGGAGTATCTGCCCAGCATCACGCTGCGCGATCTCCTCAAGCAGCAGCACTCGCTCACGCGCGAGCAGACGCTCGAAATCAGTGAAGCAATTCTCGCGGGACTGTCGGCCGCACATCACGCGGGCATTGTGCACCGCGATCTGAAGCCCGAGAACGTACTACTTGCCGACGACGGGCGCATCAAGCTGGGCGACTTCGGCCTGGCCCGGTCGGTGAGTGCCAACACCACAACGGGGCAGGCGCTGCTCGGCACGATTGCGTATCTCTCCCCCGAGCTCGTCACGCGCGGCATCGCGGGCGCGCGTAGCGACCTCTACGCGTTCGGCATCATGCTGTACGAAATGCTCACGGGGGTGCAACCGTTCACGGGCGAGCAGCCCATGCAGATCGCCTACCAGCATGCGCACTCCGATGTGCCGGTGCCCTCGCTCGTGAGCGATGAGTCCACTCCCGAGCTCGATGACTTTGTGCGGTGGCTGACTCGGCGCGACCCCGAGGACCGTCCCCTCGACGCGGGTGCCGCACTCGTGCAGGTGCGCGCCATTATTGACGGCACGGCGACGGCAATCGCGCCCCCCGCCGCCACGACGGTGCTTCCCAGCCTCGCCGCAACCACGAGGTTCACCCCCTCGACGGCGGTGCTGGACGACGCTCAACTCGATGCGCTCGCCGGAAGCCCCGGTGACACCACCACGCTTGATGCTGGCGAGTCCGAAGCCGCCGAGACCCCCATCGACCGCGCTGCCGACGCCGCGCACCGCCGCAAGCGACGCGGCCTGTGGCTCGCGGCGATCGCGGTGGTCGCGATCGCCTTGGCTGCTGGCGCGGGCTGGTGGTTTGGGCAGGGACCCGGATCCCAGGCCACGGTGCCCGATGTGGCCGGCGCGAGCATCGAGGAAGCCCTCACCACCCTGAGCGCCATGGATCTGACGGGCGAGGTCACCCAGTGCTCGAGCCTCGATATCGAGGTGGGTTTGGCGGTGAATACCGATCCCGAGGCCGGATCGCGGGTCGACCGGGGCACTACCGTGCAGCTGTGCGAATCCTCGGGGCCCGAGTTGTTGAGCGTCCCCACCCTGGTCGGGTTGTCACAGGACGATGCTCAGACCGAGATCGAGCGCGCTCGCTTCACCTTCGGCTCGGTGGTAGAGGAACGCTTCTCAAGCGAGGAGGCGGGCCTCGTGCTCGCGGCCCTCGGTGAGAACGGTGAACCGCTCGGTGAGACGTACCCCGAACAGGGCACAGTGGACCTCGTCGTCTCGGCGGGTGCACTCCCCGATGTGGTCGGCCAGAAGCAGGGCAAGGCCACGGCGACACTCAAGTCCGCCGGGCTCATCGTCGACGAGGCACAGATCGGTGAGGCTCACGACCCCGAGATCCCCAAGGGCAGCGTGATCGCGGTCGTGTACACGACCGACCCGGTGCGCCCCGGCGACACCGTCGGGCTGACCGTGTCGATCGGCCCCGAGCTGTTCCCTGTGCCGGACGTCGCAGGGATGGGTTTGCAGGAGGCGATGGATGCGCTCGCGGCGGCGGGCTTCGCCCCAACCACCCTCGTGCCCGATGCCCTACGCAACCTGGCGAAGGCGACCGGCACCGACCCGGAGGCCGGCGCCGAGCTCCCCGCGGGCGCCGAGATTCGCGTCAAGAGCACCATCTCGCTCTAGCGTGGCGCACCCGTCACGGCCACCACCCGTAGGCTCCTGTCACCGAGGAACACAAAAGCGGCGAGGGGTGTGCCCCTGCCGCCCGCGCTTCGGGGCCGCGTGGCGCGAAGCGACACGCGGGGGTACCCCGTTCTTAAGCGGGCGGCGGGGGCACACCCCTCGCCGCGTCCAGCCGGTGCAGACGATCTAGCGCGTCTGCTTGAGCTCCTGAGCGACCTGGAAGGCCAGCTCGAGCGACTGCATGTGGTTGAGGCGCGGGTCACACAGCGACTCGTAGCGGTTCTCCAGCGCCTCTTCGTCAATGTTCTCCGAGCCGCCGAGGCACTCGGTGACATCGTCACCGGTGAGCTCCACGTGGATGCCGCCGGGGAACGTGCCCACCGCGCGGTGCGCCTCGAAGAAGCCCATGAGCTCGTCCATCACGTCGTCGAAACGACGCGACTTGTAGCCGTTGGCAGTCGTGATGCCGTTGCCGTGCATCGGGTCGGTGACCCACAGCGGGGTCGCCCCCGCGTCGCGCACACCCTCGAGCAGGCCCGGGAGCACGTCGCGGATCTTGCCAGCACCCATGCGCGTGATGAAGGTCAGGCGGCCCGGCGTGCGCTCGGGGTCGAGCTTGTCGATGAGACGCAGCGCGTCGTCCACCTTCGTTGTCGGCCCGAGCTTGACCCCGATCGGGTTCTGCACGTGCGACAGGAACTCAACGTGTGCGCCGTCGATGTCGCGGGTGCGCTCGCCGATCCACAGCATGTGGCCGGAGGTGTCGTACAGGTTGCCGGTACGCGAGTCGATGCGCGTCAGGGGCCGCTCGTAGTCGAGCAGCAGCGCCTCGTGGCTGACGTAGAACTCGGTCTGCGTGAGCGCCGAGTGATCGACACCGCACGCATCCATGAACTTGAGGGCGCGGTCGATCTCGGCGGCAAGCGACTCGTAGCGGCTTCGTGCGGGGTTTGATACGAAGCCCTTGTTCCATTCGTGCACCTGGCGCAGGTCAGCGAAGCCGCCCTGCGTGAACGCGCGAATGAGGTTCAGCGTCGAAGCCGACACGTGGTAGCCCTGCACGAGGCGCTCGGGGTTGGGAGTGCGCGACTCGGGCGTGAAATCGTAGCCGTTGACGATGTCGCCACGGTACGCGGGCAGTGTGACGCCCTCACGGGTCTCCGTGTCGCTGGAGCGCGGCTTTGCGAACTGGCCGGCCATGCGACCCACCTTGATGACGGGCATCGAGGCACCGTAGGTGAGCACAACCGCCATCTGCAGCATCGTCTTCACACGGTCGCGAATCTTGTCGGCCGTCGCGGCGTCAAAGGTCTCGGCGCAGTCGCCGCCCTGCAGCAGAAAGGCCTTACCCTGTGCCGCGGCGGCAAGCCGCTCACGCAACTGGTCAGCCTCGCCCGCGAACACGAGCGGGGGCTGCGTTGCGAGTGAAGCCGATGCGGCACTCGCTGCTGCCTGATCCGGCCAACTCGGCTGCTGCTTGGCGTCGAGCACGCGATACGCATCAAGCTCGGCAAATACCTGTTCAGCAGTCTTTGTGGCTTGGCTCGTCATATCTACGTCCTCTACGTTGTGGAAAAGGCGTGGCAATCACTCGCCACGCCTCATCCAGCTTACTACTTGTGCTGTGGAGATTAGCCGCGTGCGCGTACGCTCGACGCGTACACGTCGACGTACTTTTGCCCGCTAAGCTTCTGAATTTCCAACATGATTTCATCGGTCACGCTGCGCAGCACGAAACGGTCTGCACTCATGCCACTGAAGCGGCTGAAATCGAGTGGCTTGCCAATGACCGTGCCGATCCGGCGAATGCGCGGGATCTTGACACCGATCGGCATGGCTTTCTCCGTGTCGATCATAACCACGGGAACGACGGTCGCGCCCGACTCGAGCACGAGTCGGGCGACGCCCGTGCGGCCGCGATAGAGCTGCCCGTCGGGGCTGCGCGTACCCTCGGGATAGATGCCGAGCACGTCGCCGCGATCGAGCACCGAGAGTCCCGTGGTGAGCGAGGCCTCAGAAGCCTTGCCGCCGGATCGGTCGATGGGCAGCTGCCCCACGCCCAGCATGAAGTTCTTGACGAGCCACCCCTTCACCCCTTTGCCGGTGAAGTAGTCGCTCTTGGCGAGAAAATAGACGCGCCGATCAACCATTACGGGCATAAAGAATGAGTCAATCACCGAAAGGTGGTTGCCAACGAGAATCACGGGCCCGGTCGCGGGGAGGTTCTCGGAACCTTCCACCCAGGGGCGATAGATCGTCTTCAAGAGCGGCCCGATAATCAGGTGTTTGAAAATCCAGTAGAGCACGGGGTGAGGTTTCCTCTCGTCATTCTCAGAATAGCCGAGCCGAGTCGCAACGTCGGTATGCGCGGCGGTGCGTATACTCTGGAACCACACCTGGGCGGCATCTTTCGCCGCACGCCTACGACCTGTGAAGGTATCAAAGGAGCTGCCGTGAAACAGTCAGAAACTCCCATCCTGATCCCCGCGATCCCCGCCGACAACATCACTGATCTGCTCGAACAGCGGGTGGCAAAGACGCCAGACCGCATACTTTTTGCTCTTCCCGAGGGGGACGGCTGGCGCGATCTGAGCGCGACCGACTTTCACCGAGACGTCATAGCCCTCGCGAAGGGCTTCGCCGCGGCCGGGATCGCCCCGGGAGATCGCGTCGCGTTCATGTGCACCACGCGCTTCGAGTGGACACTCGTGGACTTCGCGCTGCTGTATGCGGGGGCCGTCATGGTGCCCGTCTACGAAACCTCGTCACCGATGCAGATCCACTGGATCCTCGAAGACTCGGGTGCGCGCGCCATGATGACTGAAACCGCCGATCACGCCAAACGGTTCGAGGAGGTGCGTGGCGACGTCGCTTCGATCGAGCTCGCATGGCGCCTCGACACTGGCGCACTCGCGGAGCTTCGCACGAGCGGTGCCGGTATTGCTGACGAGGAGATCGAGCGTCGCCGGTCGATTGCGGTCGGCAGCGACATGGCCACGATTATCTACACCTCGGGTTCGACCGGTCGCCCCAAGGGCTGCGTGCTCACCCACTCAAACTTTGTTGATCTGTCGCGCAACTCTGCGGCCGCGCTCGACGAGGTCGTGCAGGAGCCCGGCGCATCGACGCTGCTGTTTGTGACGCTTGCACACGTGTTTGCGCGGTTCATTTCGATTCTCGCGGTGCACTCGGGCGTACGTGTGGGCCACCAAGGAGACACTTCGAAGTTGCTGCCCGCGCTCGGGTCGTTCAATCCGTCGTTCCTGCTCGCTGTGCCGCGCGTGTTCGAGAAGGTCTACAACTCTGCTGAGCAAAGCACCGAGGCGGAGGGCAAGGGCAACATCTTCCGCAAGGCGGCAAAGGTCGCGGTCGCGCATTCCGAGGCGCTCGACGCGGGCAAGGTGCCGTTCATGCTGGGCCTGCAGTTCAAGATCTTTGACAAGCTGGTCTACGCGAAGCTGCGCCAGAAGCTCGGCGGCCGCGTGAAGTACGCCGTTTCGGGCTCGGCGCCGCTGAGCCACTACCTCGGTCATTTCTACCGCAGCCTCGGCGTCAAGATTCTCGAGGGCTATGGCCTCACCGAGACCACCGCCCCGGTCACGGTCAACCTGCCCAACAAGTTTAAAATCGGCACCGTCGGACCGGCGCTCCCCGGTCACACCGTGCGCATTGCAGAGGACGGCGAGATCCAGGTCAAGGGCATCGACGTCTTTAAGGAGTACTGGAACAACCCTGCGGCGACCAAGGAGACGTTCACCGAGGACGGCTTCTTCGCGACCGGCGACCTCGGCTCGCTCGACGCAGACGGCTACCTCACGATCACGGGCCGCAAGAAGGAGATCATCGTGACGGCGGGCGGTAAGAACGTCGCCCCCGCCGCGCTCGAGGATCCAATTCGGTCGAACACGATCATCGGTCAGGTTGTCGTGGTCGGTGACCAGAAGCCATTTATTTCAGCGCTCATCACCCTGGATCCCGAGATGCTGCCGGTGTGGCTGAACAACGCGGGCGAAGACCCGACGATGTCGTTGTCGGAGGCAGCTAGCCACCCGAAGGTGCTCGCCGAGGTGCAGTCGGCGATCGACGCGGGCAATCGCTACGTGTCGCGTGCAGAGTCCATTCGCAAGTTCGTGATTCTGCCGCTCGAGTTCACCGAGGACAACGGCCACCTCACCCCGAAGATGAGCATTCGCCGCGCCAACATCCTGCGCGACTTCTCAAGCGAGATTGCCGAGCTCTACGGCGATAACCCGCAAACCGAGCTGACGAACGTCTCGTCATAACCGGTGAGCATGCCGCAGCAGCCTGGCCCGCATTCCCCGCTCCCGCGATGGGTTATTCCCACCGCGGTGGCGGGGGCCGTGCTGTCCTTTGTGCTACTGCTGGGCTTTGCCGGCTCGCTGTTGTGGCTGACCGTTCAGGCCCCACTGCTCGTGGCGGCGGCTGCCGGGCAGAGCGAGGTTCGTTCAGGGACTGACCCCGGCGCGCCAGACGACTCCGAGTCTCGCCTGCTACCGCCCGACGGTGAGTTCGTGCCCGACTCCCCCGCCTCCGGAGGGCCTGCCGTCGAACTTCAACAGCTGGCCGACGGATACCTGGAGGCGCAGCGCGACGGCACGATCTATGACCTCGTGCCGGGTGGCGAGCAGGTCGACCCGGCGTACATTGGCGCGTTTCTCTACGCCCTCACGGACCTCAAATCCGCATCGCGGTTTGGCGGCACCCCGGCGGAGCTCGAGGAGTTGCTTGCGAAGGCGCAGGCCTACGAGCAGCGTTTCCTCGCGGGTGAGGACCTCGGCACAAGCGTGAAGATCACGCGCGGTGACGGGAGCATCTTCGAGTCGGACGGGAAGTACCGCCTCATCGGCTGAGCAGACACCAGCTCCAGCTGAACCTCGCTAGATCCACCCCTGTTGCCAGGCCTGGTCGGCGGCCTCGTGCCGCGAGCTCGCCCCGAGCTTCGCCATGGCGGACGATAGATAGTTGCGCACGGTGCCGGGCGAGAGAAACAGCTGCTCGGCGATCTCCTGCACACTCTTGGTCGACCTACTCGAGCGCAGCGCGTCGAGCTCTCGGTCCGTGAGCGGGCAACGCTCTGCCGTGAGCGCCGCCGCCGCGATCTCCGGGTCAATGTAGCGCTTACCCGCGGCAACGTCGCGAATCACGTTCGCCAGCTCTCCAGCGGGGGTCGACTTCGGTACGAAGCCCGCGACCTGCTCGGCGAGCGCACGGCGCAGCACCCCGGGGCGTGCGTGCCGCGTCACGATGATGATGCGCGGGCTACCGTGCTCAAGAATCGCTTTGGCTGCGTCGAGCCCATCGGCCTGCGGCATCTCGAGGTCGAGCAGGCAGATGTCGGGCTGCACCTCACGCGCCAGTTCTGCCGCGGTCACGCCATTGTCTGCGCTCGCGACCACCTCGATGTCGGGCTCGAGCCCGAGCAGCGCCTCGAGGGCCCCTCGAATCAGGTGTTCGTCGTCGGCAATGAGCAGTCGAATCTTGCTCGTCTGGTCGTTCATGCGTTCACTCCTCCGAGCGTCGATACGTTCGTCACGCGGGCCGGAACTCGCACGCGCAGGCTAAATTCGTCGGCCCGTAACTCGTGGCTCAGCGTGCCGCCAATCTCCTCGACGCGGCTCGTGAGCCCGGCGAGACCCGACCCGGCGAGGCCCGATCCGGCGGTGGCTGATCCGGATCCCATGGCGCCGTTGTTCGTGAGCTCGAGCTCGCAGGCACCGTTGGTGTGGCGTAGCGTTATCGCGGCGCGCGAGGCGTTGCTGTGACGCAGGATGTTCGTGGTGCCCTCGCGCACCGTGAGCGCCAGGGCGCGCTGCACGCGCGCATCGGACGGTGCCGACTCCAGTTGCAGGGTGCATTCGGTGCCCGCGAGGCTGAGCACCTCGCGGGCGTTCTCGAGCTCGTCCTCGAGCGCCACCTCGCGCAGCCCGGCTACGAGGGATCGGGTCTCTTCGAGCGCCTGCTTGGCGATCAACCGGATCTCGTGGACCTGCGCGGCAGCCGCCGCGGGGTCGAGGTCAAGCATGCGTTCGGCGAGCTCGGACTTGAGGGCGATGACCTGCAGGTGGTGCCCTTGAATGTCGTGGAGGTCGGAGGCGAAGCGCAGCCGCTCCTGCGCGACCGCGAGTTCTGCGGCGACTCGCCGGCTCTCGTCGAGCCGGGTCACCACGCCCCACCACCACAGGCTCGCACGCAGCATGAACGGCATTGCGGCCGAATACACCGCCACCAGCCACAGGTTGCTGCCGTACATGTTGTCGGGAATGGTGAAGCCCGCGGGCCAGTGCACCACGATGGGGGCGAGCGTGATCGCTGCGGCGAGCGCGATGAGCAGCCACTGACGTGACTTGGGGGCGAAACAGGTCAGGAGTGAGCCAGCGAGCCAGAGCGGGATCGCCGCCAGCAGGCTCGAGGCGGGCTGCGTGAAGCCGATGACCCAGGCGAGCATCGCGGGGGCGACGAGCGCGGCAAACCAAGCGTTTCCTGGTGAGGCCTGCAGGCGAAGGAACCAGCAAAATCGAATCTGTACCGCCGACGCGACGAGGACTGCCAGCACCAGTACCAACGCTGCCGCGCTACCCGTGGCACGGTACGCCGCCGTCAGGTCGAGCACGAGCAGCGCGTCGATCACAACGAAGAAGAACACGATCGACCCGAGGGTGAACGCCCAGGTCGCATTGACCCCGGCGTCGGGCCCGGCGGCTTGCGGTTCGCGTGCCGCGGATTCAGGCGACACGGTTCCAGGTGCAGAGCGTTCATGTGCAGAGGGGCTGGCCATTTCACCCAGTCTAGGCCAGCCTCCCAAACCGACACCCGTGACAAATGTCACGAGAATTCAGTGCGTGAGCGCACGCGGAGTCATGACACTGCGGCACTACTCGGCCCGGTTGATTCCCGAGAAACTTGAATCATCACCGCGGCACTCCGCCCGACCTGCCCCACCATCGAAAGGCCCATCATGATTGACGCACTGCAGAACTTCACCACTTCGCTCCCCGAGTTCTTCCAGTGGTTCGGCGTGCTGCTCATCTCGGCCATTCCATTTGTCGAGTCCTACTTCGGCTCGGCCATCGGCGTGATCGCCGGCATCAACCCCATCGTGGCGGTGGGCGCCGCGATCGTCGGCAATATCCTTTCGATGCTCGCCTTCGTGCTGAGTTCACACAGCGTGCGCACCAAGGTCCAGGCCCGGGCAGGCGCTGTCCAGGCGGGCGATCTGAAGCCGCTGTCGCCGCGCCGCGAGAAGCTGCGCGAGCGCTTCGACCGCTGGGGCGTTCCCGGAGTGAGCCTGCTGGGTCAGCTCTTGCTGCCGAGCCAGATCACGTCGGCGGCCATGGTCTCCTTTGGCGCGTCAAAGAACACGGTGATCCTGTGGCAGGTCATTTCGATCATTCTCTGGGGTACCGTGTTCGGCACGCTGGCAGCGCTCGGCGTCACGGTCATCGGCTAGCCGGCCCGGAGTTGAGCGCGGTGCTCGGGTCGGCGCATACACTTGCCGCATGACCACCGCGCTCACCCCATCCGAGCTCCTGCAGCTGCGCATGCGTGCGCAGCTGCTTTCGCGTTCCCGTGAGGCCTCCGGTGCCTCCAGCGGGCTGGGCGCGTTAGCCACTGCTGATCCGGATCCCGGTCAGTTCAGCGGACCACAGCGCATTGCCGCGGTCACGAGACACATGCTTGCACTCCAAGGGCAGGATTGGCCGTCGTCCCGCTGGGCGCTCGGGGTGCGAGCCCCCGGCACGGGTGTCGCTGACGTCCACGCGGCGTTTGACGAGGGGTTGATCGTAAGGTCGTGGCCAATGCGCGGCACGGTGCACGTGGTCGCGGCGGAGGACATCGGGTGGATGCAGGAGCTCACCTCGGCGCGGGTGCTACGCGGCGCGGCAAAGCGGCGAGAGTTCCTGGGCCTCGATGACGCTACGCTTGAGCGCGTCGTCGAGGCGTCGCTCACCGCGCTCGCGGGTGGCGCGAGACTCACCCGCGAGGAGCTTTCGGACGCGTGGACGGCGGCTGGGATCGAGTGGCAGAGCAGCTGGCGATATCATCTCGTGTGGTGGCTGTGTCAGAACGGTCTCGCGGTGCTGGGACCGGTGTCGCAAGCAGGCGCCGCCCGCGAAACTGCCTCGAGCGAGCCGCTCATTGTGCGCGCCGAAGATTGGATCAGCGCACCCCGTCGGCTGAGCGGCGACGAGGCCTTGTGCGAGCTCGCGGCCCGGTACGCGGCCGCCCGTGGCCCGGTGACGGCAAAAGACTTGGCCTGGTGGGCTGGCCTCACGATGGGCGACAGCAAGCGAGGGTTGGCGCTCGCAGCTGAGTCTGGAGCCCTCCAGCAGGTCGCGGTGGCAGGATCCCTCGCACCGCACTGGTGTGCCGGGGAACTCTTGGGCGGCGCAGTGGGCGTGGGTTCCGACCCTGACGCCGTCCCCAGCTCCAGCCTGCTGCTCCCCGCGTTCGACGAGCATCTTCTGGGATATACGGATCGCTCGCCGCAACTGGACCCCGCACACTTCGATCGCATCGTACCCGGCCGCAACGGGGTATTCCGTGCCACGGTGGTCGCTGGCGGCCCCGCATCGCGTGGGGTGGTGCACGGCACATGGCAGCGAGCCCGCAGCTCCGGCTCCAACGGTACCTCGGCCCGCATCGTCGCGACTCCGATGCCGGGCTGCGAGCTCCTACCCGAAGATCTCACTGAGCCGGTTACACAGTGGGCGCAATTTCACGGGTTCGCCGGGGCGAGCGCCGAAGTCGTCTGAGCGAATCGGGCACGACACCGCTTTACTGCGCGTTACCGTGCGTTCTGCAGGTAGGTGAGTACCGCGAGCACGCGCCGGTGCTCAGAACCCGAGTACTGCAGCTCGAGCTTCTGAAACACCGAGGTGACGTGCTTCTCCACCGCCCCCGTACCGACGAACAGACGCTCGGCGATGCCCGTGTTCGTGCGCCCCTCGGCCATCAGACCCAAAACCTCGCGCTCGCGCGGGGTGAGCGTTGCCAGCGGGTGGGCCCGCTGGGTGAGCATCTCGCGCACAACCTGCGGGTCGAGCACGGTGCCGCCCGCACGTACCCGGGCCACCGCATCCTCGAGCTCTGCAAGCAAGGCCACCCGGTCCTTGAGTAGATAGCCCAGGCCGCCCGTCACACCGTCGCCGGGGCTCGCGGCCACGAGCTCGCGCGTGTAGCTGCCCTCGACGTACTGGCTCAGCAGCAGTATCCCGACGGAGGGGGCGCGCCGACGCAGCTCGAGGGCGGCCTGCACCCACTCGTCGCGAAACGTGGGTGGCATACGCACGTCGAACACGACGAGCTCGGGCCGCGTCGCGTCAAGCTCGTCGAGCAGCGAGATGGCGTCGCCGTAAACGCCGACGACGTCACACCCGGCTTCTTGAAACAGCCGCACGAGTCCCTCGCGCAAAAGCAGCGAGTCTTCGGCAATGACGAGCCTGAGCGGAGATGCGATGTCTGCAGTCACTCGTCTACGCTACCCCGCTGTCAGCGGAATGCGAGCGGTGACCGTCGTGGGCCCGCCCACCGGGCTGTCGAATTCTAAGGTGCCGCCGAGTCCGTGCAGTCGCTCGGCGAGTCCCGCGAGCCCATGGCCGTCACGGAACACCGCCCCGCCTTTCCCCGTGTCCTGCACGCGCAGCACGAGTTCGGTGTCGCTCGGCGCCTCGAGGTGCACTGTGACCGTCTGCGCGTCCGAGTGTTTCGCCGCGTTCGTGAGCAGCTCCGCTGCCACAAAATAGGTGCTGCGCTCAATCTCGGGCGCAAATTCCCTTCCCTCATCGATCGTGACGTCGAGCATCACCGGGACGGGGCTGCGCTCGGCGAGCGAAGTGAGGCCTGCGATCAGGCCGCGATCCTGCAGGATCGGCGGGGCGAAGCCGCGCGACAGCGCACGAAGTTCCTCGAGCGCGTCGTGGGCCTGCGTGCGCGCCTCTGCGAGCATCTCGCCCGCGGCCTGCGGGTCACGCTCGAGTCGGCGCTCTGCCGCGGCAAGGTCCATCTGCAGCCGGACGAGCCGCTGCTGCGGGCCGTCGTGGATGTCGCGCTCGAGCCTGCGCAGCGACCGGTCCTCGGCCTGCACCGCAGCCCCGCGCGACGCGGCGAGCGCCGCGACCTCCTCGCGCAGCAGCGCGGTGCGCCCTGGGCTGAGCAGCGCGGCCGCGGCGGCCCAGTGCGCAAGGGTCAGGCTGCGGGTCACCAGCGGCAGCGTGACGAGCGCGACCACGCCCACCACGAAGTACAGCACGTTCTCACCGACCACGGGATCAATGACCCAGGTGTTTCCGGGGAACGAGGCGTCAAGAATCACGCGGTGCAGCAAGATGTTCTCACCCGTCATCGGAATGAAGCGGATCCAGAACCAGTACGTGGTGCCACTGAGTCCCAGCACGGCCCAGGTCAGCGCCACACTCCAACTCACGATGGCGAGCACGGGCTGCACGAGCCCCGCGTGCAGCAAGTACCGCTACGACGCGCCGTCGCGCAGCGGCGTGAGCGTGCGAGAGATGAACCCCCGCGCGGGGTCGGGCACGGGCCACACCGGCGAGGCGATCGCGGGCCGACCCGCGCGCCGCAGCCGTTCGCGTTCCAACCGCCCGAATGCGCGGGCCGCGAGTAGCGCGCCGACGAGCACGAAGAGGCCGACGGTAAACACTACAAGCGAGACGCCGAGTGCCACAAGCGTGATGAACACGGTCATGCCCGCCATCGCGATCGGCAGCCCGAGTAACAGGTATCCCAGTTCCCCGGGCATGCGTCGCCACAGGTCAACGATCAGCGACGGGCGTGAAGAGACTTCGTTCATGCTTCAATTCTTTCGGCCGGCGTGGGAGCAAGAAAGCCCGCAGACCCCCCGAATCCGGCCGGGGGTTATCCCCCGGCCGCGGGGCCTGCGGGCGCCTTCTCGCTAGAACCAGGTCGAGGTGCGGATCTGGCGCATCGCCTCGCCACGCGCCTCGCGGTCGAGCCTTGAGATGTAGAGCTTGCCGTCGAGGTGATCGCATTCGTGCTGCAGGGCCTGCGCCAGCAGGCCCGATCCGGAGATCACGACCTCACGGCCATCGAGATCGATGCCGCGTACGGTCGCTCGCGGGTACCGCAAGACGTCGAACCACAGGTCGGGCACCGACAGGCAGCCCTCGCCCGTGGGCACGGGCTCCCCCGCAAGCTCGACGATCTCGGGGTTGAGCACGTAGCTCACCTCGCCGTCAATGTGCAGGCTAAACGCCCGCTGGTGGTACCCAATCTGCGTGGAGGCGAGCCCCGCGCGGCCGTCAAATGCGACGGTGTCGCACAGGTCGGCCACGAGGGCGCGCACTCCATCATCGATGGTTTCGATCGGCTCGCACGCTGTGCGCAGCACCGGATCACCGAACAGTCGAATATCTCGAATCGCCATAGCTTCCGAGCTTAGCGCCTAGCCGATCACCGCGATGAGATCGCCCGATTCGAGGCCACGGGTGCCCGTGAACACGAGGCGTTCGATCGTGCCAGCCACCTGCGAGGTGATCGCGGCCTCCATCTTCATCGCCTCGATCGTCGCGATCGGCTGACCGACCTCGACCTCGTCGCCCACCGAGACGTTCACCGTTACGGTGCCCGAGAACGGGGCCGCCGTGTGGCCGGGCAAGGTGCGGTCGGCCTTTTCGGCCGCGGGCGTCTGCACCGCGGCCGAGTCGTCCTTTACGTAGACCTGCCGCAGCTGACCGTTCATGCGCACCATGACTGTGCGCACACCCTTGTCGTCGGCGGCACCGATGGCTTCGAGGCCCACGTACAGGCTCACGCCCCGCGCCAGCTCGAAGATGCGCTCCGTGCCCGGCTCGAGGCCGTACAGGTAGTCCGCCGTGTCGAGTACCGAGAGGTCGCCGTACTTCTCGCGGACCTCGTCGAACTGGGCCGTGGGGCCGGGGAACAGCAGACGGTTCAGCGTGGCCTGGCGCGTCGCGCCCGGTGCGAGCAGCAGCGCCTCGTCTGCGGTACTTACCGGCGCCACCTCACGGTTCACTTGCCGCCCCGCGAGGACCTTGGAGCGGAACGGCTCGGGCCAGCCGCCCGGAATCTCGCCGAGCTCGCCCGCGAGGAAGCCGACGACCGAATCAGGCACGTCATAGCTGCCCGGGTTCGCCTCGAAGTCGGCCGGGTCGGCGTCAACGGCGGCGAGGTGCAGGGCCAGGTCGCCCACGACCTTGGAGGACGGCGTCACCTTGGGAATACGTCCGAGGATCCGGTCGGCCGCCGCGTACATGTCCTCGATCTTCTCGAAGTTCTCCGACAGTCCCAGCGCGATCGCCTGCTGGCGCAGGTTGGACAGCTGGCCGCCGGGGATCTCGTGCGTGTACACGCGCCCCGTGGGCGACGGCAGGCCCGATTCGAAGGGCTTGTACAGCGACCGCACCGCGTCCCAGTACGGCTCGAGCGCAAACACGGCGTCCTGCGAGATGCCCGTGTCGCGATCGGTGTCGGCGAGTGCCGCCACGAGCGCCGACATCGACGGCTGGCTCGTCGTGCCCGACATCGGGGCCGAGGCGACATCGACGGCGTCGACGCCCGCGTTCGAAGCCGCGAGCAGGGTTGCGAGCTGGCCACCCGGGGTGTCGTGCGTGTGCAAGTGCACCGGCAGATCGAATCGTTCACGCAGCGCGGTCACGAGCGTCGCGGCGGCCTGCGGGCGCAGCAGCCCTGCCATGTCCTTAATCGCGAGCACGTGCGCGCCAGCCTCGACGATCTCGTCGGCGAGGCGCAGGTAGTAGTCGAGTGTGTACTTCGTCTCGGCCGGGCTGGCGAGGTTGCCCGTGTAGGCCATCGCGACCTCGGCGACCGCCGTACCGGTTTCGCGCACCGCGTCGATCGCGACGCGCATCTGGTTGACGTCATTGAGCGCGTCAAAGATGCGGAACACGTCGACACCGGTCTGCGCTGCCTCGGCGACGAAGCCGCGCGCCACACTCGCCGGGTACGGGGTGTACCCGACGGTGTTCTGGCCGCGCAGCAGCATCTGGATCGGAATGTTCGGCATGGCCTCGCGCAGCGTGGCGAGTCGCTCCCACGGGTCCTCCCCCAGGAATCGCAGCGCGACATCGTACGTCGCGCCACCCCAGGCCTCCACCGACCACAGCTCGGGCGTCATACGCGCCACGTACGGTGCAACGCGGGCGAGGTCCCGGGTGCGCACGCGCGTCGCGAGGAGCGACTGATGCGCGTCACGGAACGTGGTCTCGGTGACGGCGAGCGCACGCTGCTTGCGCAGCGCCTGCGCGTAGCCTTCGGGGCCTAGTTCGAGGAGCTGCTGACGGGCGCCCGCGGGGGCAGCGGCAGCCAGGTCAATCTGGGGCAGCTTCGACGCCGGATCGATGTGCACCGGGCGTACGCCGTTGGGCTGGTTCACCGTCACATTCGCGACGTGCTGCAGCATGCGGGTTGCGCGATCCTTGGGCTTGTTCATCGCGAGCAGCTCGGGGCGCTCCTCGATGAACGCGGTCGATACGTCACCGGCTTGGAAAGCCGGATCGGCGAGCACGGCCTGCAGAAACGGGATGTTCGTGGAGACGCCGCGGATGCGGAACTCGGCGAGCGCACGCAATTCGCGCGCCACGGCATCACCAAAGGTGCGGCCTCGGCAGGTGAGCTTCGCGAGCATCGAATCGAAGTGGGGACTGATCTGCGCACCCACGTCGATCGTGCCGCCGTCGAGGCGCACGCCGCCGCCGCCCGGCGAACGATATGCCGTGATCCGGCCCAGGTCGGGGCGGAACCCGTTGGCGGGGTCCTCCGTCGTGATGCGGCACTGCAGCGCGACACCGCGCAGCTGGATGCGATCTTGCGTGAGCTCGAGCTCTGCGAGTGTGGAGCCCGATGCGATGAGCATCTGTGCGCGCACGAGGTCGATGTCGGTGACCTCTTCGGTGACCGTGTGCTCTACCTGGATGCGCGGGTTCATCTCGATGAAGACGTGCTGGCCTTTGCGCTCACCCTCGGTGTCGAGGAGAAACTCGACGGTGCCGGCGTTCTCGTAGCCAATCGACTTCGCGAATGCGACGGCGTCGCGCGTGAGTGCGTCGCGCGTGGCCTGGTCGAGGTTGGGGGCGGGTGCAATCTCCACGACCTTCTGGTGGCGACGCTGCACCGAGCAGTCGCGCTCGAACAGGTGCACGGTGGCACCCGTCTTATCGGCGAGCACCTGCACCTCGATGTGGCGCGGGCGCAGCACGGCCTGTTCGATGAACATGGTGGCGTCACCAAACGCGTTCTCGGCCTCGTGCATCGCCGACACGAGCGCCTCGCGCAGATCCTCGGCACGCTCCACGCGGCGCATGCCGCGACCGCCGCCGCCGGCGACTGCCTTCGCGAACAGCGGGTACCCAATCTCCGCGGCGCCCGCGATCAGCGCGTCGAGGTCGGTCGACGGGGGTGTCGACTGCAGCACGGGAACGCCGGCAGCAATCGCGTGCTGCTTCGCGGCGACCTTGTTGCCCGCCATCTCGAGCGCGAGGCGGCCGGGGCCAATGAACCGGATCCCCGCGGCATCTGCGGCGGCAGCGAGCTCGGGGTTCTCAGAAAGGAAACCGTAGCCGGGGTAAATCGCGTCTGCGCCGGACTCCTGTGCGACGCGAACAATCTCGTCAACGCTGAGGTAGGCACGCACGGGGTGCCCCACCTCGCCGATGAGGTACGCCTCGTCGGCCTTCAGCCGGTGCAGCGAGTTTCGGTCTTCGTAGGGGAACACGGCCACCGTGAGCGCGCCAAGTTCGTGAGCCGCGCGGAATGCGCGGATAGCGATCTCGCCCCGGTTCGCAACAAGTACCTTCTTGAACATGCGAAAAACTCCTCTGTTTTACTTCTTCGTCTTCGGCTGCCCAGGCCAGTGAACTTGTTCGATATCAAGATACATGTTCCGCGCAGATCCACCGACATGTACGGCGATCCCTGCGGCATCTTTTCACCCGAGGCATGCCACGCCGCAGATTCTGCAGCTCTTTGGCGGGGCGAATCGACTACACTCATGACGTGCATGTATTGAGTGTGAGCTCCCTTAAGGGCGGCGTCGGCAAAACCACTGTGACGCTCGGCCTTGCGTCCGCTGCGTTTTCACGCGGCCTTCGAACCCTGGTCGTTGACTTCGACCCGCAGTCCGACGTGTCGACCGGCCTAGCCGTCAATCCCGAGGGTTTTGCCAACGTCGCAGACGTTTTGGAGAGCCCCAAGGAGAAGACTGTGCGCGCCGCAATCGCACACAGCGGCTGGAACGACTACCACGAGGGCGGCGTCATCGACCTCATGGTCGGCAGCCCCTCCTCCATCAACTTTGACGGCCCGCACCCGTCGACGCGCGACATCTGGAAGCTTGAGGAAGCGCTCGCGATCCTCGAGACCGAGTATGACCTCGTGCTCATCGATTGCGCCCCCTCTCTGAATGCACTGACCCGCACCGCCTGGGCCGCGAGCGACCGAGTACTGGTCGTCGCCGAGCCCAGCCTGTTCGCGGTCGCCGCAACGGACCGTGCACTGCGCGCCATCGAGGAGATTCGCCGCGGAGTCAGCCCCCGCCTCCAGCCACTGGGCATTCTGATCAACCGCACCCAGCCCCAGTCGCCTGAGCACCAGTTCCGCATTCGTGAGCTGCGCGAGATGTTTGGACCGCTCGTGCTCAACCCCCAGCTGCCCGAGCGCACCTCGCTGCAGCAGGCCACCGGTGCCGCGAAGCCCGTGCACATGTGGCCCGGCGAGGCCTCGCAGGAGATGGCCGCCAACTTTGACACGATCCTCGACCGTGTGCTGCGCTCGGCAAACATGAATACCGACCGCTAAACACAGCACTGCACACACAGAAATGCCCCGCTTCTCCGAGAGAGAGGCGGGGCATTTCTGTGTGTGGCTGAAGCCGCGAAAGGCGAAAGGCCTAGGACGTTTTCTTCTTGCTCGTGCGGCGGTGCGCCAACTCGTCCACGTGGCTGATCGATTCGCCCACCTCGCGGTGCTCGTCCATATCGATGAGCGACGACTCGACCTCGCGCAGCACCTTACCCACGGCGATGCCGAACACGCCCTGCCCGCGGCTGACCAGGTCGATCACCTCGTCGCTCGACGTGCACAGGTACACGCTTGCCCCGTCGCTCATCAGCGTCGTCTGTGACAGATCGTGCACGCCAGCCTCGTGCAGCTGCGCGATAGCGGTGCGAATCTGCTGCAGCGAGATTCCCGTGTCCAGCAGGCGTTTGACGAGCTTCAGCACGAGGATGTCGCGAAACCCGTAGAGTCGCTGTGATCCGGATCCCTGGGCACTGCGCACGGTGGGCTCGACGAGCCCCGTGCGTGCCCAGTAATCGAGCTGGCGATAGCTAATTCCGGCGGCGCGGGCAGCGGTGTTGCCCTTGTAACCGTTCGCGTTGGGGCGGGGCAGTCCGTCGTCAAAGAGCAGATCAGGTGCGATCGAGCTTGGCTGCGCGTGCGTATCGCGCGGCTCAGAGTTCTCCATCACGTCCCTTTCCCTCGTCGACACCACGGTGGCCCCGAACTCACACAACGCTACCCACCAGACACCCCCGAGGCAACGACCTCCGCACCCCAGTTTGTGCGTGTCGGCGAACGGCCGCGGGAGAGCGTTGAGTTGGTGCGGTTTGGCTGCCGATTAGCTCGCGCCGAACCGGCGGCGCAACACGCCGGAGCGCACCGTGTCGAGATGCGCGGCGAGCTCGAGAGAGTCTTCGACACCGCGCGGGGTCGCGCTTTTCACGCCGCGGCTCGTGACCGCGTGAGCAATGAGCTCGGCCTCGCGCTCGGCCGCAACCCGCAGCGCCCGCAGATGCTGCGGGGTGATGCCGCACTCGGCGAGATGCAGAAGCGACGTGAGCTGCGGTGCTGCGTCGCGAGGAAACACCTCAGCGGCGGGCATGAGTCCCGCCGCAATGGTCTCGCCCAAGAATCGTTTGGAGGCGCCCGTGATCCGGCACAGCTCCTCGCCGCTCAGTACCCGACGCGGCGTGAAGATGCTGGAGACGCTGCGCGGAGCGGCCCCGGGAATCACGGGGTCGCGGCCCGCGTCGACCTCCTCGAGCACCTCCGCGATGACCTTGAGCGGCAGGTAGTGATCGCGCTGCAGCGACAGGATCATGCGCAGGCGCTCAATGTGTGACTGTGCGAACTTGCGATAACCCGACTTCGTGCGCTCGGGCGTGACAAGCCCCTGCTCTTCGAGGAAGCGCAGCTTGGACGGGGTGAGATCCGAAAAGTCGTCGTGGAGCAGGGAGAGCACCTGGCCGATGCTCAGCAGCTCACGCGACGACCTCGCGGGTTGGGGTGAAGCCACCCTAGACGCTCTCGAGATCGAACCGCGAGGCGAAGAAGGTGAAGCGGTACTTGCCAATCTGCACCTCTGCGCCGTCGGTGAGCTCGAGCTCACCGTCGATGCGCGAACCATTGCAGAAGGTGCCGTTCAATGACCCGCGATCTACCACTGAGAACGTCGTGCCGTTGCGGCGAAACTCTGAGTGGCGGCGCGACACGGTGACGTCGTCCAGAAAGATGTCGACTGCGGGGTGGCGGCCAGCGATCGTGAGATCGCGGTCGAGCAGAAATCTCGCTCCCAAATCGGGTCCGCGCCGCACGACTAGCAGTGCCGCACCCGAGGGCAGCGACTCAACGGCTTCCCGTTCGTCTACCGAAAGATCCGTCGCGTGGGATCGGATCATGGCACCCAGGTCATCGCGAAACTGCTGGGTAGCGCGCGCCTCAGTGTGGTCGGATCGCCGGGGATGAAATTCAGCGTTCATGTCCCACTCACTTCCAAACTCGTGACGGTTGGGCTTGCGCCCTTGATGTTCTTCTACGCTATCGCAGCGGGCTGCGCTTATGCACCTCGTGCCCCGGATTCGGGCTGAGAAAATGGGGCCGCGCGTGGCGGTGTCACCATTCCGACTCGTGACGTTCCAAGAAGGCATACACCTCGTTGGTGTCCACGCCGGGGAAGGTGCCCGTAGGAAGCGCCGCCAGCAGGCTCGTGGGGGTCGAGGCCTCGGGCCACGCGGAGGCCTCCCACTTGCGGGTGAGGTCTCCTGATGCGCGCCGGCAGCAGCGGTCGTCGGGGCAGTTCGAGCTCGTGCGGTTGGGGGTCTCGCGGCCGCGGAACCACCTCACGTCCTCGAATTTTACGCCCACACTCACCGAGTACAGCCCCTCCTTGGCCTTCTCAACGCGGGACGTGCACCAGTAGGTGCCGCCCGCAGCCATGTCGGTGTACTGGTACCAGGGGTTAAACCGGTCGGGCTGGTCGAACACGGTGCGCGCGGTCCAGTTACGGCAGACGTAGGCTCCCTCGAAGTTGCCAAGCGCATCAGATGGAAACCGTACGCCATCGTTTTCGTACGCCTTAATGAGGGTGCCTGACTCGTGGGCCTTCATGAAGTGCACCCGCAGGTCGAGCTTTTCGGTGGCGAGGTTTGTGAACCGGTGAGCGGCCATCTCGTACGACACACCAAACGCGTCGCGCAGATCCTCCATCGAAATGTGGCGCTCGCTCTTGGCCGTGCGCAGATGGTCGGCGGCCGCGTCCTCAGGCAGCAGCACTGCTCCAGCAAGATAGTTTGCTTCCACTCGCTGGCGCAGAAACTCACCGTAGTTGCGCGGCTCCTCGTGCCCGCACACCACGCTCGCGATCGCCCGCAGCACCGGCGCCCGAGCATCACGCGACGGCAGGTTCGCCCCCAGGTAGATGCGCCCATTCCTGCGGTCAATCACCGAGCGCGTGGAGTGTGGAATATCCGACACGTAGTGCAGGCTGAATCCGAGTTTGGCGGCGATGTTTGAGATTGCCTGCTGGGAGACGGGCCCACCCGCGTACCCGACCGTCCCCAGCAGCCCCTGGGCTGCTCGCTCGAGATCCGGATAGTAGTTGCCCACGACCCGCATCTCGCCGCGCAGTTCGGTGTTGGCCCGCCGCGCTTCCTCGGGGGTCGCGGCCCGCTCGCGGTGCAATCGCTCGACCTCCTGGTGCAGCCCGTGCAGCGCCTGCAGTGTTTCGTCGCTGGTGGCCTTGGACACGCGGATGGGGGCGAGCCCCAGCGACCTGAACACTGCGCCGCGCTGTGCCCGCTCGACGGCGATCTCGAGCGCGGCTCGCTCGCTCGGGGCCTCCTCGACGAGCAGTTCGTCCACGGTTGAGCCGAGCGCCAACGCGATCGCGCGCAGGAGCGGCAACCTCGGCTCGCGCTTGCCGTTCTCGATCCCCGAGAGCTGCGAGGGCGCGCGATCCACCGCCGCTGCGAGCTGTTCGAGGGTCATTCCGAGCTTGGTGCGGCGCTCGCGGACCCGCCGCCCCAGCGTCAATGCATCGCCCGCGTCACTCGTCACTGGCTCGTACACCCCGGTTAGCGCTGTCATGCCTCCATGCTGCCAGGTCCTCGTTTTTCTGACAAGTAGAAATATCGCGAATCTTCACCCCCAATTTGGCGCGTGGGGCGCCCTGTTCCTCCCCCATCATGGAACTACACCGCAACATTCACCCCACACGTTTCGCATCACACCCAAAGGAAGACATCATGACCATGACGCAGGCGGCCCCGCAGTCCACCCGATTCGCCGCCCCAGCCCCGAGCCCGAGCATCGAGATTCTCGGACGGCCGTTCCATCGCAGCGACGAGATCCTCACCCCCGAGGCGCTCGCGTTCCTCACCGAGCTGCACAGTCGCTTTGCCACCACGCGCCATGAGCGCCTTGCCGATCGTCAGCGCCGCCGCTACGAGATCGGCAATGGCCGCGACCCCAAGTTTCGCGCCGACACCCGCCACATTCGCGAAGATGCGAACTGGCGCGTAGCCGGCCCCGGCCCCGGCCTCGAGGACCGCCGCGTCGAGATTACCGGCCCGACCGACCCCAAGATGACCATCAACGCCCTCAACTCGGGTGCCCGCGTGTGGCTTGCCGACCAGGAGGATGCCACGAGCCCGACCTGGACGAATGTCATCGGCGGCCAACTGTCCTTGTTTGACGCAATTCGCGAGCAGCTCGAGTACACGAGCCCCGAGGGCAAACAGTACCGAGTCACTGCTGAGCACACGCCAACGATCGTGATGCGCCCCCGCGGCTGGCACCTCGTTGAGAAGCACCTGCGCTTCGTCGATGCGCAGGGGCAGGCCGGCGCGGCCTCCGCCAGCCTCGTCGATTTCGGCCTCTACGCGTTCCACAACGCCCGCGAACTCGTCGCACGCGGCCGCGGCCCTTACTTCTACATCGCCAAGATCGAGTCGAGCGAAGAAGCCAAGCTGTGGGACGACATCTTCACCTACACCGAACAGGCCCTCGGCCTCGCGCACGGTACGATCCGTGCGACGGTGCTCATCGAGACCCTGCCCGCCGCGTTCGAGATGGAAGAGATCCTCTACGTCATGCGCGACCACATCGCGGGACTCAACGCGGGCCGCTGGGACTACATTTTCTCGATCATCAAGAACTACCGTGGCCGCGGCGCCCGGTTCGTGATGCCGGATCGCAGTGAGGTCACCATGACGGTGCCCTTCATGCGCGCCTACACCGAACTGCTCGTGAAGACGTGCCACAAGCGCGGCGCGCACGCCATCGGCGGCATGAGCGCATTCATCCCGAACCGCCGCGACCCCGAGGTCACGGCCCGCGCCGAGGAGAAGGTGCGTGCCGACAAGAGCCGCGAGGCCGCCGACGGTTTCGACGGCACTTGGGTCGCTCACCCCGACCTCATCGGGGTGGCGCAGGCAGAGTTCGACGCGGTGCTGGGCGATCGCCCCAACCAGGTCGACCGCCAGCGTGAAGACGTCAACGTGACGGCCGCTCAGCTGCTCGATGTGCACATCGGCCGCGACATCACCGAGGCTGGCGTGCGCGAGAACGTGTCGATCGGCCTGCGCTACATCGAGGCCTGGCTGCGCGGCCACGGTGCTGTCGCGATCGACAATCTCATGGAGGATGCCGCCACAGCCGAGATCAGCCGCTCGCAGATCTGGCAGTGGATCCATCAGGATCAGCGCACCGCAGAGGGCACCCGCATCACGGCTTCGTGGGTGGCCGAGCTGGTCGCCGAGGCCGTGGCCGGATTCGACCGGCGCGAGGGTGACCGCTTCGAGGACGCGGTTGACCTGTTCTCGGACGTCGCACTCGGCGATCAGTTCCCCACTTTCCTCACCGTGCCCGCCTACAGCAGGTATCTCATAGACGCATAAGCGGCTGGAGAGAGGCACAATGCCCCGGATCACATCAGTGATCCGGGGCATTGTGCCTCTCGGGCGAACGGCAGCGCCGCTAGCGGTAGAGCGTATCGCTGCGGTCGATCGCGGGGCCGAGCTCATCGAGCACCATCGTGGCGTCGTCGACCTGTCCGGCGCGGTACGCCGCGCGACCCACCATGTGGGCCGCCACGGGCGCGGTGAGCGATTGGAACACAAATACCGGCACGAGCGCCGCGAGAGTCGCAAATGACCGCTGGTCAAGCGCCACGGCGGTAATCGTCAGCAACAGACCGAAGATTTGAGGCTTGGTGGCGGCGTGCAGCCGGGTCAGCGCGTCGGGAAACCGCATGAGCCCAATCCCGGCAGCGACAGACAGCACCGCAGCGAGCACGACGCACACGAGCGCGGTCACATCCATGATGTTCGCGAGCACGCTGCCGTCACGCAGCGCCTCGGCGACCTCGGCCTCAAACATTGTTCCCCGTCTCGGGCTGGGCGACCGGCGTGACGCGTTGCCTGCGCACGTATCGTGCAACCACGATCGTGGCGAACGTGGCCGTGGCCGCGATGGCGGTCATGAGGGGAATGGAGTCGGTGTGCCCGCGTACGACCATGTCGAGGCCGAGAGCCAGCATTAGCGTGGTCAGCAAGACGTCAGAGGCGATCATGCGATCGAGGAGCGTGGGCCCCGCGATGATGCGCACGACCGTCAACATCGCGGTGATAGAGAGCCCGACTCCCGCTGTGATCGCGAGCACCAGCAGTGTGAGGCTCATCCCTGGCTCCCCTCGTGTTCGGTTTCGTTCGCCGGCCGAAGGGTGCCAAAGGTGCGCACGAGCAGCCGCTCGATGCGCAGCACCTCGCGCCGCATGGCGGTAATCTCGCGCTGGCTCGGGGTGTTCAGCACGTGCAGGTACAACACGGACTCGTAGCGGTCAACATCGGCGACGAACGATCCGGGAATCAGCGAAATCGTCAGACCCACCGTCGTGAGGATGAAGTCAGATTTGGTGTGTAGTCGCACCCCAATGATCGCCACCGGTGGAGTGGGGCCCGGGCGCACAGCGAGCCAGGCGACCTGCCACGAAGCTTTGGCGACGTGCCACAGAAAGTACACCAGGTAATGCAGGCCGTGCAAGACATGGATCCGACCCGCAAGTTCGACGGGCGGCAGGTAGAAGACACGCATCACGACGATCGCGACGATCACGCCGCTCACGATCGACAGGGGTGACAGTTCACCCCACATCAAGGCCCACAGCGCGACGAGTCCGATCATGAGCGGCCACTCGTGGACGCGCACCGCGCGCTCGAGACGTCGAAGCTCACTCATCTGCACCTCCTGCGGGTTCCGTCTGGCCGCTCCCCCCGCCACCTTGACCGGGGGTATCCCCGAGCACCAGGCCGACCAGCTTGCTGGGCTCTGCCATTGTCTCACCCGCGCGGGTCGCGTAGGCATACAGCGGGCCCGCGAACACGGTGAGCGCGATGCTGACGGCGACCATGCCGGTCGTGGCCGTCAGCATAAGCTTCGGAATGTCCTTGCGATCCTGCAGTGGGCCGGCATCGGGGGCATCCTGCAGCTTCTCGATCATCGCGTCCTCGCGGGCGCGCAGCACCATGGCCTCGGTGTTGGGGGTGACCGTCTTGGCGGCCAGCGTGCGCCGAGGCCGCCAGAAGGCCAGCACCCAGGCACGGGCCAGCGCATACAGCGTGAGTAGCGAGACGAGCGCCCCGACCCCCATCAGCCAGTAGGCGCCAGGGCTTGCCAGGTCGGCGGCGGAGGTGAAGAGGCCCACCTTGCCGATGAATCCCGAGAAGGGCGGGATGCCCCCCAGGTTCAGCATGGGAATGAAGAACAGCACCGCGATGATCGGTGAGCGTCGCATGAGACCGCCGAGCTCGGCAAGAGACGTTGTGCCGCCCTCGCGCTCGATCAACCCCACCGCGAGGAACAGGGTCGTCTGGACGATGATGTGGTGCGCGATGTAGTAGATCGTGGCGGCGAATCCGGCCGCATTCGCCATGCTGATGCCGAAGATCATGTAACCGATGTGGCTAATGAGCGTGAATGACAACAGCCGCTTCACGTCGAGTTGTGACACCGCTCCCAGGATCCCGACGATGAGCGTGAGCCCGGCGACCACCATGAGCACAGGGTCGACGCTGGACTGCGGAAACAGCTGGGTCTGACTTCGAATGATGGCGTACACGCCCACCTTGGTCAGCAGACCGGCAAATACCGCGGTGACGGGGGCGGGGGCCGTGGGGTAAGAATCGGGCAGCCAGAAGGACAGCGGGAAGACCGCGGCCTTGATGCCGAAGGCGATCAACAGCGCCAGGTTGAGTAGCAGCTGCAACTCGCTCGGCAGCTCGGCGATCCGCACCGTGAGCTGCGCCATGTTGACCGTGCCCGTGGCACCGTAGATCAGGCCGATCGTGGCGAGGAACAGGAGCGAAGACACGAGCGAGACGACGACGTACGTAACGCCCGCGCGAATGCGCTGCGCTGTTCCCCCTAGCGTGATGAGCACGTAGCTCGCTACGAGCAAGATCTCGAATCCCACGTAGAGGTTGAACAGGTCGCCCGCGACGAACGCGTTAAACACACCAGCGCCCAGCACCAGGTAGGTCGGGTAGTAAATGGAGACGGGCGTCTCATCGTCACCGTCTGCGAGACCCTGCCCGATGGAGAAGAGGAACACCCCCAGCAGCACAATCGCCGAGACGGTGAGCATCAGCGCCGAAACACGGTCGACTACGAGCGCGATACCGAACGGGGCGGCCCAGCCACCGACCTCCATCACGAGCGTGCCCTGTGTGTCCACGACCCACATCAGGGTGCCCGAGATGGCAACGGCGGCGATCAGCGCGGTGAGCGTGATGCCCTGCTGCAGACGCCGGCGCCCGGGCAGGGCGAGCGTGATCGCCGCAGCCACGAGCGGCACAAGGACAATCATAGGGACGAGCGCGGTCATGAGCGTGCCTTCCCTGCTGACGGCCCGGCTTCATAGCCGGATGTGTCGGAGTCGTCAGAAATGTCGTTGTCGTCTGAGGTCTCAGGCGTCTCGGCCACGTCCTCATCGGTGACCTCGTCGGTCGCAAGCGCTTCGGTCGAGCCCAGATCGAGATCGGACTCGTCATCGCGCACGACATCGCTGCGGTCTTGCGCGAGCCGCCAGGAGCGGTAGATCAGCGCCAGCAGGAAGGCGCTGACCCCGAACGTGATCACGATTGCGGTGAGGATAAACGCCTGCGGCAAGGGATCGCTCATGTCGCCATCACCCCCACCGACAATGGGGGCGCGGCCAAATGATCCGGACATCAGAAAGATAAGCAGATTCACGCCGTTACCCACGAGCAGAAAGCCCAGCAGAATGCGGGTCAGGGTGCGGTCGAGCATGAGGTAAATGCCGCAGGAGATCAGAGTCACCATTACAAGTACCAGTATCAGTGGCGTGGTCACGATGTCTTCGCCTCCTCCTGTTGCGCCGCAGCGTTATCAATTTCTTCGTGCACGTCGATTTCGGAGCCGAGGCTGCGCAGCACGTCGAGCACGAGCCCGAATACGACCAGATAGACGCCCACGTCAAAGAGCGTGGAGGTCACGAGCGGGATCGAGCCGAACCAGCCCAAGTCGATGTCAATCCATGACGAGGCGAGGGCCGCTTGCCCGAAGAACATGGGCAGCAGCGCCATGCTCAGTGCGAGCGCGAGGCCCGTGCCGAGGATCCGGCCCGCGTCGAGGGGAACCGTGGCGCTGAGTTCGTACCGGCCGCCCGCGAGGTAGCGCGCGACGAGCGCGAGGCCCGCCACAAGCCCGCCCGCGAACCCGCCGCCCGGGGAGTTGTGACCGGACAGGAGCAGGAACACCGACAGGATGATCAGGCCGTGGAAGATCAGGCGCACGACGACCTCGAGCAGGATCGACCGGTTCGCGGGATCCAGGGTGCGGCCCGCGAGCAGCCATGAGGTGCGCTTCGCAGGATCGTTGGGGTCGGCAACGCGACGCAGGTTGTCGCGCACCACGGTGCGCGCGTCCCTGCGCGAGATCTTGGGGCGCAGGTCGGCCCGGGTGCTGAGGAACACGAGCGAGGCGACGCCGGTCGCCGCGGCGAGAATCACCGAGAGCTCGCCCATCGTGTCCCAACCGCGAATGTCGACGAGCATCACGTTGACGACATTGCTGCCGTGCCCGCCGAGATACGCGAGCTCTGGGAGTTCGAGGGAGATGGGGTCGGCAACGCGCGCGCCGAGTGAGATCACCGCTGCGCCTCCCAGCGCGAGCCCGGTGCCAATTCCAATCGCGGCACGGGCCCAGCGCGCGGGCCGCTTCACCGTAATGTTGAGTCGCTGTGGCAGGCGCCGAATCACGAGCACGAACGCGATCAGAGTGACCGTTTCGACAAGGGCCTGTGTGAGCGCGAGATCGGGGGCGCCGTGGGTGGCGAAGAGCGCTGCCATCCCGTAACCGGTGACGCCCACAAGCACGACGGCCTGGAACCGTGTGCGGGCGCGCAGCGCGAAGCACGCGGCCACGATCATCAGAATCGCAATCGGCAACTGCGCGGGCGACGTGATCAGTGCGTACTCACCGGGCCAGATGTCGGCCCACAGCACAACACCCCCGATGGTACCGGCCGCAACGATCAGAATGACCGAGAGGTAGAAGGGCAGGGAGCCGCGCTGCGTGATGGACGTGGTGCGCACGGCGATCGTGTCGACCCACTGGGTGATGGCCCAGTAGACGTGGGCTGCGGTGAAGCGCTCGGGAGGAGCCGGCAGCGGACGTGAGCGCCGTGCGAGGAGGACGAAAAGCAGCAACCCGCCCGCAATGGCAACTGCCGAGGCAGCAAGGGCCGGCGTCCAGCCGTGCCACAGCGCCAGGGACTCGGCATCGCTGGGCCAGCCGGCGGTGAGTAGCGCGTCCAGCCAGGGTGCGCAGACGCCCAGCGCGAGCGCGAGTGCCGCGAATATTGCCGGAGCGACATAAATACCACGGGGTTGTGCGTGCAGGATGGGCGAGGCTGTGGCCCCGCGCTTCGTAAAGAAGGCCCCCCAGTAGAAGCGGCCCATGTATGCCACGGTGAGGATGCTGCCAGCGAGCGCGACCCAGAACGCCGTGAGCGCGATCGGATCGCCGTCAAGCATCTCAGTGAACGCCGATTCTTTTGCGATAAATCCGACGAATGGGGGCAGCCCGGCCATGGATGCCACGGCGAAGGCCGAGATCACGGCCAGGGTGGGCAGCGACCGCGCGAGCCCGCTGAGCTCGCGCAGATCGCGGGTGCCCGTGGCGTGGTCGATGACTCCGACCGTGAGAAAGAGTGGGGCCTTGGCTGCCGCGTGTGCGAGTAGCAGCGCGATACCGGCGAATGTGGTGGCAGGTGTGCCGATGCCAATCACCATGACGAGCAGACCCAGCTGGCTCACAGTGCCGTGCGCGACCAGGAGCTTGATGTCGAACTGGCGCAGCGCCCGGATCCCTCCCCCGAGCATAGTGATCGCGCCGAGTGTGACGAGCGTGACCCGAAAGCCCGGGACGTCGGCGAACCCGGGGGCGAGTCGAGCGATCAGGTAGACGCCGGCTTTCACCATTGCGGCGGCGTGCAGGTAGGCGCTGACCGGGGTGGGGGCCGACATGGCGCCGGGGAGCCAGAAGTGGAAGGGGAAGATGGCGGACTTCGAGAGTGCGCCGAGCAGCACGAGGTAGACGGCGACGGTCGAGACGGTGCCGGTGGGGGCCGCATCGATGATTCCCGCGAGCGAGCTCGTGCCGGTCGCGTTGACGAGCAGGACGAGGCCGACGAGCATTGAGAGGCCACCGAAGGTAGTGACGATGAGGGCCTGGAGAGCTGCGGCGTTGGCGGTTCTCAGCCTCGTGACGTGGCCAATCAGCAGGAACGAGAAGACCGTAGTGGCTTCCCAGAAGATAAAGAGCAGGTACACGTTGTCGGCGAGCACCAGGCCAAGCATGGAGGCGGTGAAGCCCATGAACACAGCCGAGAAGCGGGCGAGGCCAGCCTCCCCCACTTCAAAGTAGTACGCACAGTAGAACAGCACGAGGGCGCCGGCCCCCGTGACCAGCAGCGCGAACACCGCGCTGACCGCATCGAGCCGCAATCCGATCGTCATGGAGAGCTGTGGCACCCACTCGTGCGTCTCGACGAGCGTGCCGCCCTGAAAGACGGGCAGGCTGAGTCCCAGGACCCAGGCAAACATGCCAGCCATGAGGCCCGCGAGAAGCAGAAATGCTTTAGGCCCGAGCTTTGCTACGACGGGGTGAATACAGAGAGCGCAGAGTGCGAGGACGAGCAGCATGCTGGTCATTGCACCCATAGGCTGCCTGCTTTCTCTTGGTTCGTCGTATGGTCTTCGTTCATCCTATCGGGCGCACGGAGAGGCTTGCTTGGGGCTTGCCGGGGCAGGCAAGAGTCGCGAAAAACGCGTGACGTGGAGCGCTGCGGGGCAGCCACTGTGTTGCTTGTTTTTGGGCATAAAAAGGGGGCTAGTTCACATAATCGTGAACCAACCCCCACTAAAA